>NZ_LSRF01000126.1:0-397 GCF_001575195.1 Tsukamurella pseudospumae | reverse complement strand
CAGGCGCCGAAGCTGTCGTTGGAGGCGATGGCGACGCTGTTCTTCTCTTCGCGTTCGGTGAGGACCTGGAAGAGGAGCTCGGCGCCGCGGCGGTCGAGTTCCATGTAGCCGAGTTCGTCGATGAGCAGGAGGTCGACGCGGCCGTAGCGGTTGATGGTCTTGGTCAGTTGCTTGTCGTCGGCTGCCTCGACCAGCTCGTTGACCAGTTTGGTGGCGAGGGTGTAGCGGACGCGGTAGCCGGCCATCGCTGCTTCGGTTCCGAGGGCGATGAGCAGATGGGACTTGCCGGTGCCGCTGTCGCCGATCAGGCAGAGCGGTAGGCCTTTGCGGACCCAGTCGCATTTGGCGAGGGTGTGGATGGTGGCGGGGTCGATGTTCGGGTTGGCGTCGAAGTCGA
>NZ_LSRF01000125.1:0-325 GCF_001575195.1 Tsukamurella pseudospumae | reverse complement strand
GCGCCTTCTGCCACTGGCTGATCGCATGAGCCTCACCGCGCTCGTAGTCCTCGCGCAGCCGCACCAGCCCGGGTTGCTGCAGCTGCGCGAGCACATCACGCCACGCCCACCCCGAGGCGGCCATCCCGAGCAGCACCCGCCATGCGATCGACGAGCGATCCGCGGCAGCAGCGATCGGCGTGGTGAGCAGAGTGCGGGTGGCCGTGGTCAGCTCCGTACGCGCACGGTCGACGTGCGCGCCGGCACCTGCACCGACAACGGTGAGGCCACGCGCCGGCACTCCCCTGCCTGTGCCGGCGGCGGCGCCGGCGGTCGGCAGCGGACG
>NZ_LSRF01000124.1:0-245 GCF_001575195.1 Tsukamurella pseudospumae | reverse complement strand
ACGCACGATGGCGGACACCGTTGTCACGGGCAACCCAGTCCAGCCCGCCAGCCGCGTAACGGTGACCTGGTTCAGGTCGTGAACGAGTCCGAACAAGGCGAACTCGTCGACTGACAGCGGGCTGTCGGTCAGCCCGGCCGAGACCAATGCGTCGGCGACCGATGCGAGCAGCCAGATGTCGACGAGGACGTTCTTCGGTTCAGACACCTGACTCAACCTCCAGCATGTTGCTAGATCGTAATAAT
>NZ_LSRF01000123.1:0-264 GCF_001575195.1 Tsukamurella pseudospumae | reverse complement strand
GGCGAGAATCCGTTGTTCCAGTCGCACATGTGGGACGGTTCGGCGATCCCGCTGGAGGAGAACCTGGAGATCGCGCAGGAGCTGCTGGCGAAGTGCAAGGCGGCGAACATCGTCCTGGAGATCGAGATCGGTGTGGTCGGTGGTGAGGAGGACGGTGTCGAGAACGAGATCAACGACAAGCTGTTCACCTCGGATGAGGATTTCGCGAAGACGGTCGATGCGCTGGGCACCGAGGGCTATCTGCTGGCGGCGACGTTCGGCAAC
>NZ_LSRF01000122.1:0-253 GCF_001575195.1 Tsukamurella pseudospumae | reverse complement strand
GGTGGGCTCGGCGCGGCCGAGCAGCTCTACAGGTCCTGGCGGCCAACCCGGACTGACCGAGTCGCTTTCGCCTCCGGTCAATGAAGACGGCGGTACATCATCGTTTCGCCGGCATCGGGCATCGCCCCGATCGGTGCATCGAGCCCGAGGAAGGGGCCCAGATCCAGCGGTGTGTCAGGCCTGAGGATCTCGAATCCGTGGCTGCGGTAGAACGGCTCAAGGATCTCGTGACGATCCGTGTTGAACTGTCCAT
>NZ_LSRF01000121.1:0-226 GCF_001575195.1 Tsukamurella pseudospumae | reverse complement strand
GTTGCGGATCTCGTCGGCAGCCTGCCCCTCTGGATCGACCTCGATGACGGTAGATCCGTCAACGAGGGCTTCTGCGTAGCCCACCCTGTTGGCGATCGTCGTATCGAGGACCGGATACGGCAGGCCAGCCAGCGAAGTCTTGATCGACTTCCCCAGGTTAGTGCCCACTCCCCGCCTGGAAACCAGAAATACGATTTTCAGGTTTTCCTTAAATGCAGACGCCTCG
>NZ_LSRF01000120.1:0-373 GCF_001575195.1 Tsukamurella pseudospumae | reverse complement strand
CAAYGAGCACCGTCGGACAGCCGAGGACCGCCGCAGAGATCCAGCAGGATTGGGACACCAACCCGCGCTGGAACGGCATCAAGCGCGACTACACCGCCGCTCAGGTGGAGGAGCTCCAGGGCTCCGTCGTCGAGGAGAACACGCTCGCCAAGCGCGGCGCCGAGATCCTCTGGGACGGCGTGACCAAGGGCGACGGCTCGTACATCAACGCCCTGGGTGCCCTCACCGGCAACATGGCCGTGCAGCAGGTGCGCGCCGGCCTCAAGGCCATCTACCTCTCCGGCTGGCAGGTCGCCGGCGACGCGAACCTCGCGGGCCACACCTACCCGGACCAGTCGCTGTACCCGGCCAACTCGGTTCCGGCCGTGGTCCG
>NZ_LSRF01000119.1:0-313 GCF_001575195.1 Tsukamurella pseudospumae | reverse complement strand
ATCGACCCGCTGGTGATCAAAGCAAACGAAGCGAAGCACGCGGCCGAAGCGGCTTGCGGGGTGAAGTGAGATGCCGCCTGGAGGGCAGTACGCGGCGGTGATCCTCGGTAACCACTACCCAACGGGCGGCGAGGCGGCGGCGGCAACAGCAGCGGCTGCCTTTCGCGCAAAAGCCTTAGCGCTCGTCCAGGCTGCCGATAGCGGCAAGGCTGCGTTGAAACCTCTCCGATCGGTGATGTGGAGCAACCGCGGTTTCGCGCACTGGTATCCACTCGCCGAAGGCGTGAATGCACAGGTAGACAAAGCTGCGGAA
>NZ_LSRF01000118.1:0-399 GCF_001575195.1 Tsukamurella pseudospumae | reverse complement strand
CGGATGACATGTGGGAAGCGGCGACGCCGCTAGCCTCGATCTTTCATGAGGTGGTCGACCTCCTCCTGATCGGTTTCGGATTGGTGGTTTCGGGCCGGTTTCCGGCCTGTGGGCGGAGGTGATCGCCCCGGTGTTGCGTCGGGTGGCGTCGGGTTCCACTGCCCCGTTGGGTGTTTCGTGATCGGATGGTCAGGGACGTTGTGTCGGTCATGTGGGTGCTCGCATCCGGTTCAGGCGCTGTAGGCCGGCGATCAGCAGGCGGGTGTCGGGGGCTGTCGCGGCGAGGTGTAGGCGGGTTCGGCGGGCGTGCCGGGCGAGGGATCCGGCGATGCAGAAGAGTCGGTGACGTAGACGTTTGGGTTCCCACCGGCGGGCATCATGGCTGGTCAGGGCGAGCAT
>NZ_LSRF01000117.1:0-418 GCF_001575195.1 Tsukamurella pseudospumae | reverse complement strand
GCAGCGCATCRTWGWCRGRAGCASTCGCASGMTCRSYGGATTCGACCTCTACGGGAGCACTCCCGAGGCGCGGAGGATCAGCGCGCAGATCCTGGTCAAGCTGGCCCGGCAGGAGGGTCGAGAGCCCGATCAGTGGCTCCTCGACGTGGTTGCTGGCCGCCTGCCTGCTTGAACTCAGCGGTTCCTTTCTATAGCCACCTACTACCGCTTATTGCGCAAATAGGTCTTCTGCGAGACCATTTATGCATGAGTGAGATGTCCGTATCGGCCGCGGCGCAGCACCTCAAGGTGACGCCGCGCCAGGTCGCGCGGCTTGCGCGCTCGGGTGAGCTGACCGTGACGCGGCGTGTAGGTGGCGCTTTGCTGCTCGACGGGGCCTCTGTGCACCGTCGTGCGCACGCCCGGCCGGCTCGCGGAC
>NZ_LSRF01000116.1:0-370 GCF_001575195.1 Tsukamurella pseudospumae | reverse complement strand
ATCCACACTCGGTTGATGGATGAGCACGGCATGACGGATGTCTCCTATGCGCGGGTCCGCGCCTACGTCGCCGAACGGAAACCGCAGATCGCCGTCGAGGCCGGGCGGGCACCGGCGACGGTGTTCATTCCGCAGGTGCACCGGCCGGGTGAGGAGGCGGAGGTCGACTTCGGCGAGGTCAGCGTCAAGCTCCGCGGGGAGCTGGTGATCTGCTACCTGTTCTCGCTGCGTCTGTCGTATTCAGGGAAGGCGGTGCACCGGGTTTCGATCAGTGCGGGGCAGGAGGCGTTCTTCGAGGGCCACACGCACGCCTTCAACGTGCTCGGCGGGGTCCCGACCAGGCATGTCCGCTACGACAATCTCAAATCGG
>NZ_LSRF01000115.1:0-399 GCF_001575195.1 Tsukamurella pseudospumae | reverse complement strand
AGGTCACGTCGGATCGCCGCGAACAGCTCCACCTTCGACATCGACGACGATCCGGATCCAGGCATCAGCAGGCTCCCAGCCGCTCGATCTCAGCCCCAGGACACCAGCATCATCCCACCATCTGGTCGGTGACGCTCAAATTGTCAGACACGGCTTTCATCGCCCCCGTGACGAGATCGTGTTCAAAGCTGACAAAGAGTTCGACGCACCGCACTGGAGAGTGGTCCCTCAGCCCTCACAGTTCAGTTCACCCTCACAGTTCAGTTCATCGGTGGGCGCGATCACGGTACTGGAGCCATCGCGCGAACTCATTGAGTTCGGCAGTTTGTTCAGGCGTTAAGCTTCGAAGATGCGCGAGTGCGGCCACTTCAGTATCTGTCGTCACATACGGCCGAGCGG
>NZ_LSRF01000114.1:0-450 GCF_001575195.1 Tsukamurella pseudospumae | reverse complement strand
GCGTGCTTCGCTTCGTTTGCTTTGATCACCAGCGGGTCGATCCGACTCTTCACCCAGCCGGCGCCAACCTCGGCGTAGAGGGCGACATACGCGTCGCGCCATCGCCTCAGCGTGTCGGCCACGTTCCCATTCTCGGACTTTTCAAGCAGCGAGTTCAGCTGCAGCATCATCGCGGCGGTAGTCCCCGCAAGCTCGGCACGAAGTGCCTGCTGACGGTCCGGGTCTGACGTGCGTACTGCCGCATCGATTTTAGGCATGGTTGCGGACCATTGATCGGCAATGCTGCCGTAGAAGACCTTCCAGTCCGTGCAGAGCTGGTTCGGTGGCAGGCGCGTTGAAGTTGACGGCGTTGACGGGGCATCCCCAGGCAGCGACGTAGTCGCCACGGCGGTCGGTGCACCAGTCGCTGCGTCTCGGTTGGTTTGAGTTGCAGACACGATTGACACCACC
>NZ_LSRF01000113.1:0-353 GCF_001575195.1 Tsukamurella pseudospumae | reverse complement strand
AGCCGATGACGGTGCCGAGGGCAAGGGTAAGCACAAGGATCGCCTCCCAGTCTAGGCAGCGCCAAAGAGGCAAGCGCACCAACAGAATTCGGTAACGGGTCATGGTTGTCTCACCTCCTCCCTGCCCCGAGGGGCATCTCCGATGATCCACGAACATCGATCGACAGTCAACACCTCTTAGCGCGGCGTATATATGCAGCTCAAGAACTATTTTCAGTATTCCTGTCGGAATGTTATAAGAGAGTGATAGTGATAGGGTCGAAGACATGAGCAAGCGACCGTTGAAGAGTCCGGAACTAGCAGATGATGGCAGTGCTGTCGCCCGCCGGGAGTACTTCAACCAAGCCCAGTCG
>NZ_LSRF01000112.1:0-348 GCF_001575195.1 Tsukamurella pseudospumae | reverse complement strand
GGGACCTCACGTATCCGGTCAGTGAACGTCGCCCGATCACACTCATCGTTCCGGCATCGGTATCGCGTCTTCCACCAGCGCAACCTAATTGGATCATCTCCGTATCGCACATCACGTGGATACGTGACCGAATGATCCTTGACGAAGGTCGAGACGACACCACATGACGGGCACGCAGCAGCATCCGGATCGCAGGTGATCACCTCCACCAGCCGCGTCCTATCCGGCAATGCCGAAACGCTCGTGACCTGCAGACCTTCCAGGCCCAGCAACAACGAAGTAGGCTCGCTCATGCCCCTGGTACTCCTCACCGAAATCGGAATGTGTCGCAACATCCAGATTTCCGGA
>NZ_LSRF01000111.1:0-354 GCF_001575195.1 Tsukamurella pseudospumae | reverse complement strand
GACGTCGCGAGGGCCGATGTTGGAACGGGTCATGATCGTGTCGCCGAGGTACACGGTGTGCTCGCGCGCGACGGTCGTCGACGGGAGCGTGCGCTTGTAGTCCTCGCCGGCGCGCTGTTGGCCGAGGGCGTGCTGGACTTGCGCGTTGAGCGCGTCGGAGACCGCCCACGTATCGCTGATGAGAAGCGAGTCCTTCCCGGCGTCGACGTCGCCGAGGAAGCCGCGGAGTGCGTCGTGCGCCATCGCGACGTCGTTGCCGGCGTGTACGCGCCCGTGCTCGACGTACCAGTCGACGGCGTGCTGTCGGCCGGCCTTCGACCCGTTGCGCAGCGCGAGTCCGGCTTCACGCTCGTG
>NZ_LSRF01000110.1:0-514 GCF_001575195.1 Tsukamurella pseudospumae | reverse complement strand
CGAATCCGTGGCTGCGGTAGAACGGCTCAAGGATCTCGTGACGATCCGTGTTGAACTGTCCATGCATCACGTGGGCACCGGCCGCGGCGTGGATCGCGATGGTCTCGGCCAGCAGCCGCGATCCCGCGCCCGACCGCCGGAAATCGGGCTCGACAGCCAGCAGTTCGATCTTCACAGCGTTCACGAGGTACTTGAGCGCAAGCTCAAAACCTAGTTGGCGCAGTAACTTTGGGAGGATCTTCGAGGATGGCCCAGCGATCACGATGCCGACGGCTTTACCGTCGGAGTGTGCGGCCAGCGCCGTAGTCGCTGCTATCCCTGCCGCTAATGGGTCTTCTCGGAGCAACATCGACAGGAACTCTGCGCGGAACTCCGGCGAGGGCGACGCCAGCGCGGCTTTGCCGAGAGCATCCCCACGGATCGCAGCAGCCAGTGTCTCCCCTTCCGCATCTTGCTGCCCGGAGACGCCCGCCATTGGCTGTGTTCGCGAATCTGAGCGTCACTTGTTCACGAA
>NZ_LSRF01000109.1:0-339 GCF_001575195.1 Tsukamurella pseudospumae | reverse complement strand
GGCTGGGAGCCTGCTGATGCCTGGATCCGGATCGTCGTCGATGTCGAAGGTGGAGCTGTTCGCGGCGATCCGACGTGACCTGCGAGACGGCGTCTCGCGGCGGATGATTCAAGGGAAGTACCAGGTCAG
Source organism: Tsukamurella pseudospumae (assembly GCF_001575195.1). Taxonomy (NCBI): domain Bacteria; kingdom Bacillati; phylum Actinomycetota; class Actinomycetes; order Mycobacteriales; family Tsukamurellaceae; genus Tsukamurella; species Tsukamurella pseudospumae. The sequence continues at coordinate 210 of NZ_LSRF01000109.1, read as the reverse complement.
CTGGCACACGGTCGATGAGGCGGCGGGGTCGGCGTGGCCGAGTGAACGCAAACGGTATCCGCGCCGGCAATCGAAGGTCGATCAGTACGCCGCGGCGATCGACGCGATCCTGCTCGCGGACCTGGATGCGCCGCGTAAGCAGCGGCACACCGTCCGCCGGATCCACACTCGGTTGATGGATGAGCACGGCATGACGGATGTCTCCTATGC
>NZ_LSRF01000108.1:0-899 GCF_001575195.1 Tsukamurella pseudospumae | reverse complement strand
CCGATCCGTCCATCGCGAGCTGAGTCATACGAGAAGCGTGCATCAAACTGATGCACGCTTGAGGGAGGCGCGCCGCCTGGCTATCAAAATTCCGCATTCCCACAATTCCTGTCGCCGCTTCCGCGTGCGCGAGGATGCTCGACGCGCGCCTGCGTCGGGCATGGTGCCAGCACGAGGTTCATTCGGGCTACCAACTCAACTGCATCCGCAAGACGATCGCCTAGGTCTGCAGATACGGTGGCCGCGATCGCAACCGTTCGGTACGATAAAAATAGCTTTGAGCAGCGGAAAGACTGGGAGGATCGACCCGTGGTGGCTCTTGAAACTACGTTTCCGATGTGGGCGGGACAGTTCTGCGACATCGTTGATCGTCTCGATCCGGAGCAGGCTGGCATCTTGCTCGACGTTGCGTACTCGTCGTGGCTAGAGAACTCAGAACCGACACGGTGCGAGCTGGAAGTGCTCGCCCGTCAGATCGTCGGGGAAATCACCGCCGATGACGCCCTCACTGCTCTATCGCTACAGCGGAGCTGATCGATGGGAAAGCGCAAGGATCGGATGTGGCGGCGAGATGGCCGTGGCCCCCGGGTGACGGTAGGACCGGCAACTGCGGACGCCGTAAACGATCACCACGCTCGGTGGAGCGCGATGGCGTGGCTCTGTGCGCGAATGTGAGCGTCACTTGTTCACGAATTTGAGCGTCACTGAGGATGGGATCGGGCTCGGAATGTTCACGAATTTGAGCGTCACTCGGCGGGTGCCGCTGCTCCGTCGGTGAGGCGGTTGCGGGTGTGGGCGAGGCGGTAGGAGTCGGTGCCGGTTTCGATGATGTTCCCGCCGAAGGTGAGGCGGTCGACGATGGCGGCGCAGAGGCGTGGGTCGGTGAAGGTTTTGGTCCA
>NZ_LSRF01000107.1:0-420 GCF_001575195.1 Tsukamurella pseudospumae | reverse complement strand
CTGCTGCTTCACCCTGGCCATGGGTAGATCACTCCGCTTCGGGTCCAGACCCGGCGACTCAAACGCCCTATTCGGACTCGCTTTCGCTACGGCTACCCCACAACGGGTTAACCTCGCCACCGAGCACTGACTCGCAGGCTCATTCTTCAAAAGGCACGCCATCACCCCACAACGAGGGCTCTGACGGATTGTAAGCACACGGTTTCAGGTACTATTTCACTCCCCTCCCGGGGTACTTTTCACCTTTCCCTCACGGTACTTGTCCGCTATCGGTCGCAAGGTAGTATTTAGGCTTACCGAGTGGTCTCGGCAGATTCACAGCGAATTTCACGGGCTCGCTGCTACTCGGGTATCCATCACAACAGGCACCGTGTTTTCGGTTACAGGACTCTCACCCTCTCCGGCGGACCGTTCCAGGTC
>NZ_LSRF01000106.1:0-686 GCF_001575195.1 Tsukamurella pseudospumae | reverse complement strand
GTGCCGGCGGCGGCRCCGGCGGTCGGCAGCGGACGCTCCCGCGTCGGGAACCGCGCATGCAACCACTCCACCACTTCCGCCGGCGCCGGCCGCCGCTCCATCCGTGCCAGGACGGCCGCCAGCTCGTCGCCCAGCACGGAGGGCACGGCGGCGCCGCCGGCGCGGTGTGGAGATCCCGGGATGCGTACACAGCCAGTGTCAGCGTTGGTCAGCGGTGACAGATCGAGGGTCGGAAGGTGCGCGGCGATCGCGCGCGCGAGCTCGTCGACGACGGCCGCCTCGATACCGGCGTCCTCGAGGCGGACCCACACGTGCATGCCTCCCGTCGGGCCCGAGCGCACCACGAGGTGCGGCACGTCGAGCTCGTCGAGCACACGCGCCAGGATCGCAGCATCGGTGACCACCGCATCCGCGCCGTACCTACCTGCATCGAGATCAAACGCGAGAAGCCGATACCGGCCATCGCGGCCGGCGAGATAGCACGCGGTCGGCGCCACGAACGGTGTATCCGTGGGCGCCGGCCACGGCGCCGATCGGTACTCATGCACCGCGTCCGGATCAACCCGCACAGTGCGCCGGGGCGACCACCGCCGCCACCACTGCGCGAGCGTCTGGGTATCAGCTGCGGTCGTCAGCACGGAGGGCCGCCGACAGCAGGCGGCACGCCGACGCGGCCGCGCAGTCGC
>NZ_LSRF01000105.1:0-527 GCF_001575195.1 Tsukamurella pseudospumae | reverse complement strand
CCACCACGCATGAATCTGCTCCTCCGAAATGACGTGCCCCGACGTCAATCCGATCCGCTCAGCAACGGCGTCCTGGTCGCCGGCAAGCACCATCCGCGGCGCACGCCGGCCCGCCTCGCTGTAGTACTCCGTCAGGCCGCCCTCAGGACCGGATCGGTCCGCGGTGTTCTCGTAGTAGTTGATGCCCCAGGAGCCCAGGCGCGCGATCGTCAGCATCGGCCCTGACCTCCCTTCTGTCAGCCGGACGACCGTCCGGGGGACCCGGGCCCGACCAGGGCCGAGCGGAGCGCAGCGACGCAGCTGGAGCGCAGCGACAGCTCATTCTTGCACATTGTGCCAATGTGCCAAGCTCTTTCTTTGGTCGGTGAGGTTTCCTCATCGTGTGGGGGTCTGAGGAACTGCAGGGGCGACGATTGGGACGTTGGCAGGGTGAGAGGGCTGACGGATTTCTTGACGTGACGTACTTATGGATGACATCCTTATAGCTGTCATGTTGTTGCTGGGGGGCGACGACAAGAGGGACTTAC
>NZ_LSRF01000104.1:0-537 GCF_001575195.1 Tsukamurella pseudospumae | reverse complement strand
CGGCAAGTGGAAGCGGTGTCGCTCAACGGATAAAAGGTACCCCGGGGATAACAGGCTGATCTTCCCCAAGAGTCCATATCGACGGGATGGTTTGGCACCTCGATGTCGGCTCGTCGCATCCTGGGGCTGGAGTAGGTCCCAAGGGTTGGGCTGTTCGCCCATTAAAGCGGCACGCGAGCTGGGTTTAGAACGTCGTGAGACAGTTCGGTCTCTATCCGCCGCGCGCGTTAGAATCTTGAGGAAGGCTGTCCCTAGTACGAGAGGACCGGGACGGACGAACCTCTGGTGTGCCAGTTGTTCCACCAGGAGCACGGCTGGTTGGCTACGTTCGGAAGGGATAACCGCTGAAAGCATCTAAGCGGGAAGCCTGTTCCAAGATTAGGATTCTCACCACCTTGAGTGGGTAAGACCCCCTACAGACTATGGGGTTGATAGGCCAGAACTGGAAGCGCAGTAATGCGTGCAGGTGACTGGTACTAATCGGTCGAGGACTTACCACACACATAACATTCGCCAAAACGAGCACTGATGGCTCAC
>NZ_LSRF01000103.1:0-691 GCF_001575195.1 Tsukamurella pseudospumae | reverse complement strand
CGTGACGTACTTATGGATGACATCCTTATAGCTGTCATGTTGTTGCTGGGGGGCGACGACAAGAGGGACTTACAGGGAGGTCACGGATGGAGTTTTCAGCGACGGTTTCGCCTCCGTGTGAGCCAGTACCGCAGTGGTTTGACCTGACGACGGCGACGTCGGAGACGGCGGCGGAGGCGCTGCGGATGTGTGCTGGGTGTCCGTTTCTCGATGCGTGCGACAGGCTGCGCCTGGAGCTCAAACGCGATGGGAATCTCGCGTTCGCGATCTATGCCGGGCACATGCACGCCAAGGGCGGGGTGGAGGTGCCGGCAAGCGAGATCCATCGCGTCGACAGCTTCGGCCATCGCGGCCGCGTCGTGCGGCGCAATAGCGCGGCCGCGTAAGCAGATCGCAGCAGGCGCGGCGCACGACGCGGGCAGGCGGTCGCTCGCGCCGCAGGCGCCGATCTAAGCTGTGCCGCGTGGAGTACTACCTGTCGCTGGGCGAGGTCGCACAGCACACGGGTGTGTCGCTCTCAACGATGAAGACCTACCTCGCCCGCGGCTATCTCCCCGAGCCCGATGCGATCATCGGCCGCAACCGCGGCTGGCGCGTCGAGACCATCGACGCGTGGACGCAGAGCCGGCCCGGGCGCGGGGCGCGAACCGACCAGCACAACGAGTGATGCGTTCTCCCGAGCGCCCGCCGC
>NZ_LSRF01000102.1:0-833 GCF_001575195.1 Tsukamurella pseudospumae | reverse complement strand
CCGGATTTGCCTAGATCTCGCCCTACAGGCTTACACCAGTACAACCACTGACTGGCCCCACTACCTTCCTGCGTCACCCCATCGCTTGACTACTACCAGCCGAGGTCCCGTGCATCCACTTAGGCTTCACCCGAAGGTGATGACCTGAGCTTCAGGACGGTTAGTACAACTGATTCATCAGGGGCGATCTGACACGGGTACGGGAATATCAACCCGTTGTCCATCGACTACGCCTGTCGGCCTCGCCTTAGGTCCCGACTCACCCTGGGAGGATTAACCTAGCCCAGGAACCCTTGGTCATCCGGAGGACACGTTTCTCACGTGTCATTCGCTACTCATGCCTGCATTCTCACTCGCACAGCCTCCACAACTAGGTCACCCTGCTGCTTCTACGGCTGCACGACGCTCCCCTACCCACCCACACCAAAGATGTGAGTGCCGCGGCTTCGGCGGTGTACTTGAGCCCCGCTAAATTGTCGGCGCCCAGCCACTAGACCAGTGAGCTATTACGCACTCTTTCAAGGGTGGCTGCTTCTAAGCCAACCTCCTGGTTGTCTTCGCGACCGGACATCCTTTTCCACTTAGTACACGCTTAGGGGCCTTAGCCGGCGATCTGGGCTGTTTCCCTCTCGACTACGAAGCTTATCCCCCGCAGTCTCACTGCCACGTTCTCACTTACCGGCATTCGGAGTTTGGCTGACGTCAGTAACCTGTGAGGGCCCATCGGCCATCCAGTAGCTCTACCTCCGGCAAGAAACACGTGACGCTGCACCTAAATGCATTTCGGGGAGAACCAGCTATCACGGAGTTTGATTGGCCTTTCACCCCTACCC
>NZ_LSRF01000101.1:0-862 GCF_001575195.1 Tsukamurella pseudospumae | reverse complement strand
ACCCGCCTCGAGCTCGACCACTACCTCGAAGGGCTGCTCCGCAAACCGGGCGCGCTGCCGGGTGCGACGGCGTTGGAGCAGGCCCGCGCTGCGGGGAAGTTCACGCCGATTCACGACGCCTGGTGGGCCGCCGCCCGCAAAGCCCACGGCGACCAGGCCGGCACCCGCGCATTGATCGAGGTGCTCTTGCTGCATCGGCATATGCGTCACGAACAGGTCGTCGCCGGTCTCGCCGCCGCGCTCTCCGCTGGGGCGCTCACCGCCGACGCCGTCGCTCTGGAGGCCCGCAAAGCCGACACTGAACCCACCGCGGCGGAAGCGGCCGTCGATCTAGACACCACTGCTGACCAGCGCAGTGTCATCTCGCTGACCGCGCACCGCCTGGCCTCGCTCCCGCCGGATACTCGTCCGCTTCCGTCCGTCGCCGCCTACGACCAGCTCCTGCGCCACCGGCCTGCCGAATAGGCCGAGTCCACCTGCACAGACCATCACTTGGGAGATTCCGCCGTGACTACCGCTCGCCGTTCCGGACTGACCGAGCAAGCCGCTGACGCCGCCATCGACTCCGCGTGCCGCATGCTGCGGCTGCCGACGATCCGCTCGCACTTCACCGACGTCGCCGACGACGCCGCCCGCGATCAGATGTCCTACCGGGCCTTCCTCGCCGAGCTGCTGATCTCCGAATGCGACGACCGTGCCCGCCGTCGCTCCGAACGACGGATCAAGGCAGCCGGCTTTCCGCGGGAAAAGTCGTTGCGGACGTTCGACTTCGACGCCAACCCGAACATCGACCCCGCCACCATCCACACCCTCGCCAAATGCGACTGGGTCCGCAAAGGCCTACCGCTCTGCCTGATCGGCG
>NZ_LSRF01000100.1:0-1161 GCF_001575195.1 Tsukamurella pseudospumae | reverse complement strand
GAGCAATCGTCCGCAGCTGAGGCCGCGATCGCCGCGATCGCCGCCAAGGTGCCTCAGTACAGCGGGGCCGCGCAAGCTGGCATCGCCACCATCGTCGACACTGAGGCGCAGTCGACGACCGGTCTCCGGCCCGATCCGACGACGCCGGCAGCGTAGTCACTCCTGGTCGACGGCCTCGCCGGGATCCTCCTCGCCTGGGTGCTCCTCGCGAAGCTCAATGCCCCCGCTTGCCAGATCGAGGACCGCCGGGCCGCTCCCCAGCTCGCGGAGTTCTTCCACGCCTTTTCGACTGGCTGCGGCCACGCGGTCCCACTCCACACCGGCAAACGTGCCATCCGCAGGAGGGGACTCCCGATAGGGAGGATCAACGAACCCGAACCCATTGTGGCGGTTGTGGTTCAAGTTCCATAGTACGGCTTTCGCCATGAACTTCAGGTGTTGCTCGGCGTGCTGCAGCACAGCGCACGCTTCGATGATTTCCTTTGTCGCCATGCCGTTTTGGTGAAGGCCTATCAACAGCAAACTGATTCCCGAATAGTCCCTGTAACACGCTGGAGGCGGTCCCGGGGTCACCGGCGGTGGATCCGGGGCCGGTTCGCTCAGGTAGGACGGCGGGATCCCGAGGAACTCCTCGATATGAAATACCCCGACATTGGATTCGAGAACCGTGCTGGGATGGATTGCGCGTAAGTGCCTTTCGGCAAGAGAGGCCACCGCCACGGACCCCTGATCGACGTTGTAGCCGATCTGCTCCGCAGTGCGTGCGATCCGTTCAGCGATGGTGTCGGTCATAGCGTTTGGGCCTCTCGGGTGAACTCCGCGTCTTCGAGAAGGCGAGTCAGTGCAGTGATGTCCGTCCCGGCCTCTGCCGCGCAGTACGCGACGTCCTCGAGCGAGGGTGGCAACCACCGCCACAGCAGCAGCATCTCCCGGATCCGCTCGAGCTGGTACCTGCTCATGTACCGGTCCAGCTCCAGCCGATCAAGCAACTGCCCCGGCGGCGGCCGCATCGCGCCCGTCTCACCCTCGGCCAACGCGGCCGCGTCCCGGAACGCCGTCCACTCCGCATCCGACGGCATGGTGCCCTGCCCCAGCGTCGTCAGGATCTTCAACGAGCCTTCGTCCCGCACCGCAGGCCCCGAGCCGTCACTGCCGACCGCC
>NZ_LSRF01000099.1:0-1111 GCF_001575195.1 Tsukamurella pseudospumae | reverse complement strand
GTGTAGAAAGCGCCGAGACCCCTCGGCTGCTTGAAGCGTCCAAGGGGTCCCGGGTAAATCTGTCAGAGGATTCGAACCCTAACCGCCGACGCTTCCCGTCTCAAATCGACGCGCTACAAGGACTGCCTCGGTCCACACCTGTGAGGCAGGACGCGCGGGAAGGAAGATGGACGATGTCCTCTTCCCCGTTGAAGCCCGGCCAGACCGCCGGCCGTTCCGGACAGTACGAGATCGTCGGACCCCGCGGAGGGTCTACCGGTCAGGAGCGCACCGTCACCCGCGGTGAGCCGCTGCCGCCGACTCCGAAGCCCGGCCAGGGATACGTGCTCGTCGACCCGACGCGCAACGGCGCTGGCCGCGGTAAGTAGTAGCGGCACCAGGAACGAAGAACATCTGGCCCTCCCCTATCGCACAGGGGAGGGCCAGATTGTTTTCTCGGGGGCTGGCGCCCCCGAACCCCCGCACCTCTCCAGGAGCAGGAACTGGATCGCTCTCGGCTGGCGGGTGCGTTGGGGTGCGGATCTTCGCAGGGCTGCTCCCGCTTCCGGCCCTAACGGTCTACTGCCGTGACCAGGATCCGCTCAAGGGCCGCTACGCGGGCCTACGGCGAACCCTTGCCCGGATCCTGGTCACGGCAGTTGAGGCTGCGCCGCCGAAACCGGGAGCAGCCCTAACGCGAAGGTCCTTGATCTGGGACGCAGGTGGTACAGAAATACAGAAATCATGAATCTGAGAAGCGAGGTGCGCAGCGGAGTAGAGCACAGTTTCCGCAGATAGATGCGGTTGCAGACCACGCTTGGGTGCTTCCGATGATGAAAACATGGTTTCTGTATTTGCGGTAATCAGGAAAGGCGTATATCATTATTTCTGTGACCACCTACACGTTCACTAACCAGAAGGGTGGCGTCGGCAAGTCGACTACCGCCATCAACTTCGCCGGCTCCCTTGCTCACGACCTCGGCCGACGAGTCCTGTTCGTTGACGCCGACCCGCAGGGCACGGCACTCGATTGGTCTGCCGCGCGCAGTGCGGCTGAGCATCCGCACCTGTTCACCGTCGTGGGGTACCCGCGAGTCGGGCTCCATAAAGAGCTCGCAGCGATGGCGGCCGG
>NZ_LSRF01000098.1:0-1035 GCF_001575195.1 Tsukamurella pseudospumae | reverse complement strand
GCCTCTGTCAGGGTGTCGCCACGGTAAGTCATCCTGAGTAGAACCGCTTGCAGAGGTGCAGGTGCCGCGCGAAAGATGGCGGCGAGCTCGGCACTGATCTCTTGGGTCTCAGTATCCTCGGCCGCTCCTGGACCGGTGTCGTTGCGCAGGTGCTCGGAGAGCTCGTTAGTGAGCTCGTACGGGTCAGTCGGGGTGCCGGTCCTGCGGTCGTCGTGCCTGTTGATTACGGCAGTCAGGTTGTTGCGGCAGTGCCCGATGAAGTAGGTGGTGAGGCTTGCCCCTGCGGAGGGGTCGAAGCCGCCATTGTCGACGTGCTCGAAGAACGGCCGCAGCGAGCTCACGTAGGTTTCGAGCGCGATGTCGGTACGCAGCTCGTGGTCGGTGAGAGCTCGTTCGATCACGTAAGGGCTCGGCGACCCGTACTGCGCCTTCGTCGCGGCTTTGCCGGCGCGGAACCACTCGATCATCGCGCCGACCGCAGGGTTGTAGAAGCTGACAGCGGCAGCCCGCCCGGAAGTTGTCAGCTTGCCGTTCCGATCCAAATATCGTGTAGACATAAAAACCTCGATCTCGCGCGCGGTGCTCCAACTCGCCTGGAAGGTCCGCAATGTATCTGGTTATAGCGATGGAATCGCGGATCGGTTGCAGACCACCCTGTGCAGTACCAGCTTGGTACCGCATGGCTGAGGCGCCGACGTGTCGCGCAAAGGTTCTCGTCGAGCGTGTGGGCTGTGCCGCATCTTGGGCGGGGCGTGTGGGCGCAAAAACGCCCGCCGCCTCCCTAGAGCAGGAGGACGACGGGCGGCGGTATCGGCACTAACTCTGGGGTCATGCGCCGACGGGAGGTGCAGTCCCAGTGCCAGCCAAGCCGCTGGTGCCGCGCATCTTTATCCAGATGCCCAGCACCGCGACGACGAAGGCTTCGCTCGCCGCGATCGCCGCAGTGGATGCGCCAATCGCCGCCAAGCCGATGACGGTGCCGAGGGCAAGGGTAAGCACAAGGATCGCCTCCCAGTCTAGGCAGCGCCAAAGAGG
>NZ_LSRF01000097.1:0-634 GCF_001575195.1 Tsukamurella pseudospumae | reverse complement strand
AGAGACCAGAGAGAAGCGACTGTTTACTAAAAACACAGGTCCATGCGAAGTCGTAAGACGATGTATATGGACTGACGCCTGCCCGGTGCTGGAAGGTTAAGAGGACCGGTTAGCCGTAAGGCGAAGCTGAGAATTTAAGCCCCAGTAAACGGCGGTGGTAACTATAACCATCCTAAGGTAGCGAAATTCCTTGTCGGGTAAGTTCCGACCTGCACGAATGGCGTAACGACTTCTCTGCTGTCTCAACCACAGACTCGGCGAAATTGCAGTACGAGTAAAGATGCTCGTTACGCGCGGCAGGACGAAAAGACCCCGGGACCTTCACTATAGCTTGGTATTGGTGTTCGGTTCGGTTTGTGTAGGATAGGTGGGAGACTGTGAAGCGGGCACGCCAGTGTTCGTGGAGTCGTTGTTGAAATACCACTCTGATCGTATTGGATACCTCAACCTCGGACCATGATCTGGTTCAGGGACAGTGCCTGGTGGGTAGTTTAACTGGGGCGGTTGCCTCCCAAAATGTAACGGAGGCGCCCAAAGGTTCCCTCAGCCTGGTTGGCAATCAGGTGTTGAGTGCAAGTGCACAAGGGAGCTTGACTGTGAGACTGACAGGTCGAGCAGGGACGAAAGTCGGGAC
>NZ_LSRF01000096.1:0-1232 GCF_001575195.1 Tsukamurella pseudospumae | reverse complement strand
CCGAKGGAGCTTGACCCGGTTCTCCGGACACCTGATCTGTAGCGTCGATGCTGCAGGAGAGGAGTCCGAGTCATGCCCGCTGCCCATCCTGAGGAGTTCCGCCGTCGCGCGGTGAACCTGACCCGTGAGGACGGTGCTTCCGTCGCGCAGATCGCCAAGGACCTCGGTATCTCCGAGTCGTGTTTGCGCAGGTGGATGAGCATCGACGATGTCGATGCCGGCCGCAAAGAAGGCCTGAGCACCACCGAACGCGCGGAGCTGGCCCAGCTGCGCCGCGATAAGAAGCGCCTGGAACAGGAGGTGGAGATCCTCAAACGCGCCAGCGCGTACTTCGCGCGGGAGAACATCCTCCCAAAATAGGATTCCGGCTGGTCTGTGAACTCGCCGCCGACGGGTTCTCCGTCGCGGTGGCCTGCCGGGTCCTGAACGTCTCGACATCGGGCTTCTACGAGTGGCGGAGCCGTCCCGCCTCTGCGCGGGACGAGTCAGATGCTCACCTGGCCAACAAGATCCGTGATATTCATGCCGGATCCCGTGGGTGCTATGGCGCGCCTCGCGTGCACGCGGACCTGCGGCTCGGCGGCGGGATACGGACCGGCCGCAAACGAATCGCCCGGTTGATGCGGATGCTCGGGGTGGCTGGGATCGGGTCACGTCGTAAGAAGCACCGTAAGCCCGCACCGGCGGTGCACGACGATCTCGTCGAACGGCGATTCGTCGCCGCACGCCCGGATCAGATCTGGTGCACCGATATCACCGAGCATCCGACCAAGACCGGCAAGGTCTACTGCTGTGGCGTTCTCGACACCTTCTCCCGGCGGATCGTCGGGTGGTCGATCGCCGATCACATGCGCACGGAACTCGTCGTCGACGCGTTGCAGATGGCGTTGTGGAGACGCAACCCGGATGTGGGGACGATCATGCACTCCGACCGCGGATCGCAATATACCTCTTGGGTTTTCGGTGACAGGCTCCGTTCGGCGGGGCTGCTCGGGTCGATGGGGCGTGTCGCGTCCAGTGTGGACAACACGATGATGGAATCGTTCTGGTCGACCATGCAACGCGAGCTACTCGACACCCGTGAGTGGGACACCGAAGAGCAGCTCGCCTCGGCGATCTTCGACTGGATCGAAGCCTGGTACAACCCCCGTCGCCGGCACTCCGGAATCGGCTACCTCGCCCCCGTTGAGTACGAGAACGACTACCACCACGCCCAGACCGCCTCATCGGTA
>NZ_LSRF01000095.1:0-1019 GCF_001575195.1 Tsukamurella pseudospumae | reverse complement strand
AAGCRRCTAGGGCGTGTCTCCCAATCATGGACTGCTGATCGGGGATAATCGTTCCGTGAGTTCATCTCGGTACGAAGCGATTTCGGATGAGCAGTGGGCTCGGATCGAGCCGTTGTTGCCTTCGAGTGTTGGTCGGCCTGGGCGTCGGTTCGAGAACAACCGGCGAGTGGTCGAGGCGATCATCTACCGGTATCGAACCGGGATTCCGTGGCGGGATCTGCCGGTCGAGGCATTCGGTTCGTGGAAGACGGCCTGGAAGCGTCACCGGCGTTACGCCCAGGACGGAACCTGGGACAAGGTTCTGGCCGCGCTCCTCGCCGACGCCGATGCGGCGGGCAAGATCGATTGGACGGCGGTGTCGGTGGACGCCACGATCAACCGTGCGCATCAGCACGCGACGAACACTGTTCGCCCTGATCAGGACACAGGGGGCCCGGTCGAATCACACAAATCCTCCACCCGGGTTCGTCGCGAGTCCGCTCGGCGGTGATCGTGAACCGGCCGGCCACGGGATCGGCCGTTCGCGGGGAGGCCTGACCACCAAGATCCACGCAGCAGTCGACGGTCAGGGGCGTCCGCTCGCGGTGGTCGTCACCGGCGGACAGCGCAACGACGGCGCCATGCTCACCGAGGTCCTCGCCGATATTCGGGTACCGAGATGCGGGGCTGGGCGTCCCCGCACTCGCCCGGACGCGGTCGTCGCCGACCGGGCCTACACCAGTGGCGTGAACCGGCGGATGCTCGCCGGCCGGGGTATCAAGGCAGTCATTCCGCAGAAGGTCACCGAGATCGACGCCCGCCGCCGCAAGGGCGCCGCGGGTGGTCGGCCACCGACATTCGACACCGATACCTACAAGGGCCGCAACGTAGTTGAGAGATCATTCAACGACACCAAGCAATGGCGCGGACTGGCCACCCGCTACGACAAACTCGCCATCACCTACCGGGCCGGGGTCGTGCTCCAAGCATGCTTGCGATGGTCACGACTATTGGGAGACACGCCCTAGGTACTGCCCGGC
>NZ_LSRF01000094.1:0-1154 GCF_001575195.1 Tsukamurella pseudospumae | reverse complement strand
TCTGTTKCGAGGCTCTTCGAAGTTGAGCGGGCAACTTGCTTAGCAGTGGAATTGCTGGATGCTGGCCCGCTGGGTGCGGGTGCAGTGGAATCGTATCCGGCGGCGTGAGTTTTCGGTGTTCCGGAAGCCGCAGGCGACGCGTTTGACCTGCTTGACCAGGCGGTTGAGCCCTTCGGTCCGGGCGTTGGTGATGCCGGTGTCGATGAACGCCAAGATGGCCGGCCACCACGCCTCGATCGTCGTTGCGAGGCGGGTGAGCTCGGGCAGGTCGGCGTCGGCGCACCAGGTGTAGAACGCGTAGAGCCGGGCCCGGACCTCGTGCGTGTCGGCGTTGTCGCGGGCAGCGGCGAGCAGGTGTCGCAGCTGTTCCTTCGCGATGTAGGCGGTGAGGATCTGGCCGGTGGTGTCGTGGTCGATCAGATCGTTCCACATCCGCGCGAAGGACTTGTCCGACAAACGTTCCCGGCTGGTGAGTAGTCTGCGTCGGTTCGCCCATTCCGGGTCCTGCTTGCGGCCGCGGCGGCCTCGGGCATCGAAGGTGACTCGCCGCCGCACCGCGGTGACCGCGTCGCCTGCGAGCTTGACCAGATGGAAGTGATCGACTACGACCTGCGCGTTCGGCAGTACCGCGGTGGCCGCTGCGGCGTAGGCCGCGGCGGGGTCGATCGCGACGTGCGTGATCGAGTTCCGGAATGCCTCGCTCTGCGTTGTCAGCCAGCTGGTCACCGCGGCGGTGGTGCGGCCCTCGACCTGCCCCAGCAAGCCCTGATCGCCGCTGATGTCGACGAATCCGGTGTCCCACGGATCGACCCGCACCCACCGCCGACCGGTTGCGTCGCGGACCCAGCGGGGCTTGCCGCGGCGGGTCTCGTCGATCCCCAGCACTCGCACGGGTGTCGGTGCGGTCAGCACCTGTTCGGCGTGCTCGACGAACGCGGCATGCGCGGTCGGCCACGACACTCCCGCTGCGGCTGCGACCTCGGCCACCGACCGAGCGTTCTCTCCGATGTCCCGCCCGATCTGGGTGCGTAACCGGGTGGTGGTCCGACGCCGCGCCGGGACCTCACGTATCCGGTCAGTGAACGTCGCCCGATCACACTCATCGTTCCGGCATCGGTATCGCGTCTTCCACCAGCGCAACCTAATTGGATCAT
>NZ_LSRF01000093.1:0-1280 GCF_001575195.1 Tsukamurella pseudospumae | reverse complement strand
TGGTTGGGACTGCCGCACTGATAGGTGACATCTGATCTGGCTTGCCCGGGAGGGTGGGCCTGGAAGGATGGCCATCGTGCCTAAGCCGTATCCGCAGGAGTTCCGTGACGACGTGGTCCGGGTTGCCCGTGACCGTGAACCGGGGGTGACGCTCGCGCAGGTCGCGAAGGACTTCGGGATCCACGAGATGACGCTGACGAAGTGGCTGCGCCGCGCCAACATCGACGACGGCAGCAAGCCCGGCATGACGAGTGGGCAGTCCGCGGAGTTGCGGGAGGCCAACAAGCGAATCCGGTTGTTGGAGCAGGAGAATGAAGTCCTGCGGCGGGCTGCTGCGTATTTGTCGCAGGCGAATTTGCCGGGAAAAGGTTCTACCCGCTCGTGAAGGAGCTTGCCGCGGACGGGATCCCCGTCACGGTGACGTGTCGGGTACTCAAGCTCGCCCGTCAGCCGTACTACCGGTGGCTCAAGGACGCGGTCACCGATGCGGATCGGGTCGCGGCGGAGCGCGCGAACGCCCTGTTCGATGCGCACCGTGATGATCCGGAGTTCGGCTACCGTTTCCTTGTCGACGAGGCCGAAGCTGCAGGTCAGCCCATGAGTGCACGCACGGCGTGGCGGATCTGCTGCGCCAACGGCTGGTGGTCGAGCTTCGGGAAGAAACGCGGTCGGAATGGGAAGAAGCCTGGCCCGCCGGTGCACGATGATCTGGTCGAACGCGACTTCACCGCTGAGTCCCCGAACGAGTTGTGGTTGACGGATATCACTGAGCACTGGACCGATGAGGGCAAGCTCTACCTCTGCGCGATCAAGGACGTGTGCTCGGGGCGGATCGTCGGCTACAGCATCGACTCCAGGATGAAGTCCCGTCTCGCCGTGAATGCGCTCAACAGTGCGGTCGCCCGCCGAGAAGGCGATGTTACGGGTTGTATTGTTCACTCGGACAGGGGCTCTCAATTTCGGTCACGGAAGTTCGTGTCCACGCTCAACCGGCACGATCTGGTCGGGTCCATGGGGCGAGTCGGCGCAGCCGGCGACAACGCAGCGATGGAATCATTCTTCGCGCTACTGCAGCGCAACGTCCTCGACCGGCAACGATGGGCCACCCGCGAGCAACTGCGGATCGCGATCGTCACCTGGATCGAACGGACCTACCACCGCCGACGCCGGCAAGCCCGCCTCGGCCGGTTGACCCCGATCGAATACGAGACGATCATCAACACAGCCGCATTTGCGGCATGACACCGAAACTGTCACCTATCGGTGCAGCAGTCCCGWWS
>NZ_LSRF01000092.1:0-1245 GCF_001575195.1 Tsukamurella pseudospumae | reverse complement strand
CAACCCTTGTCTCATGTTGCCAGCACGTAATGGTGGGGACTCGTGAGAGACTGCCGGGGTCAACTCGGAGGAAGGTGGGGATGACGTCAAGTCATCATGCCCCTTATGTCCAGGGCTTCACACATGCTACAATGGCGCGTACAGAGGGCTGCAATACCGTGAGGTGGAGCGAATCCCTTAAAGCGCGTCTCAGTTCGGATTGGGGTCTGCAACTCGACCCCATGAAGTCGGAGTCGCTAGTAATCGCAGATCAGCAACGCTGCGGTGAATACGTTCCCGGGCCTTGTACACACCGCCCGTCACGTCATGAAAGTCGGTAACACCCGAAGCCGGTGGCCTAACCCCTTGTGGGAGGGAGCTGTCGAAGGTGGGATTGGCGATTGGGACGAAGTCGTAACAAGGTAGCCGTACCGGAAGGTGCGGCTGGATCACCTCCTTTCTAAGGAGCATTAGTACCGCTTATCGGCTCGAATGTGGCTGATGCGGTTGCTCATATAATTGGGTGGAACACTGACACGGTAAATTGTTTATCGCCTGGTGGCCGGCTTGTCCGGTCGGAGGGGTTTCGTCGGCACACTGTTGGGTGTCTGAGAGGACACGTCCTTTCTGTTGCTGCTGCGCGTCAGCGCCTGCGTACTGCGTCCCTGTGGGGGTGTGGGTGGGTGGCGGTGTGGTGGTGTGTGTTGTTTGAGAATTGTATAGTGGACGCGAGCATCAACATGACGCTGCACTGTTTTGGTGTGGTGGTCGTGTTTTTGTTTCTGTAATTTTACATGTTTCTGTGTAAGCATTTTGTTGTGTTTTTTTGGCGCTTGACGTCATGAAGGGCGCATCAGGTTTGTGATGGCTTTTGGTTGTCTCGGGTTTGGTGTGTGTTTTGTGTGTTGTAAGTGTCTAAGGGCGCACGGTGGATGCCTTGGCGCAAGGAGCCGATGAAGGACGTGGGAGGCTGCGATATGCCTCGGGGAGCTGTCAACCGAGCTGTGATCCGAGGATTTCCGAATGGGGAAACCCAGCACCAGTCATGTGGTGTTACCCGCCGTTGAATATATAGACGGTGTGGAGGGAACGAGGGGAAGTGAAACATCTCAGTACCCTCAGGAAGAGAAAACAATAGTGATTCCGTGAGTAGTGGCGAGCGAAAGCGGATGAGGCTAAACCATGCACATGTGATACCGGGTAGGGGTTGTGTGTGTGGTGTTGTGGGGTTCATCTTTCCAGCTCTACCTGGCTGGACAGCAGTGA
>NZ_LSRF01000091.1:0-1159 GCF_001575195.1 Tsukamurella pseudospumae | reverse complement strand
GATGTAACGTCACCTGAAGAGTCCTCTACTGGAGCCGATTCCGGTACCGGCGTTGAGCAGAGGCCCGATACCGAAGCTCCTACCGAGAGCACGCCCGACACGAGCGGTGGAGAGAAACCAGATACTTCGTCCCCCAAGGGACACGGAACTGTCGGAGAGCAAATGCCTCCTAGCGTCGGCACGCAGTCACCGGTGTCTTCTACCGGGTCCGGTATGCCTTCGATGCCGTCGACTCCCTCGATGCCGTCCACTCCGTCGATGCCGTCCACTCCGTCGGCGCCGTCGTTGCCGACGTCGGGACTTGGTAGCGGGTCGCCGCTGAGTAGCGGGCTGGGGACCGGCACGGCGGATCCGGCCGGCCTGGGCGCGGCGCAGTCGCGGTTCGGGCTGGCGGGTCTTCCGAGTGCTATGCCGCCGGCGGTGAGTCCGGCGGCGGCGTCGGCGCTAGGCGGTGGGGGTTCTAGCGCGGGTGGCGGTAGCGGGGGCGCTGTGACGCCGCCTGCACCGCGTGCGGTGACGCCGTTGGCCGCGTCGGCGCCCGCCCCGGCACCGTCGGCGCCGGTTGTTTCGTCGGGCCCGACGGTGTCGGCTTCTCCGGTGTCGGCGACCGGCGGTACGTCGGCGCCGATGACGCCGATGCTGCCTCCGTATTCGATGGGCGCGGGCGGTACGCACGGTGCGGCGACGCCGCCCGCGGCTGTGACGCCGGCGGCGCCGGCTCAGCAGGCGAGTCCGTCGACGGGCGCGCAGACGCCGGGTTCGACGGTGGTCGCGGCGGGCGAGGGCACGCGGCGTGCGGTGGCTGGAGCGAAGGCATCGCAGGGCCCGTCGAGGGAAGGCAAGATGGCCGAGCAGCTGTGCTTGGAGCTGGTCGCGGCGGCGCCGGCGGCGTTGCTGGACTGGGCTGTCGCGGTGTTCCGGCCTTCGGAGGACGCGCAGCCGGTATTGCTGGTGACCTCGAATATGGGGCCGAGTTACATCCCGCAGGGTGTGCTTTTACCGTCGACGGCCCGGAACCTGCTGAGCAGCGTCAGCGAGGGCACGCGGACGGCGTTGACGGGTGCGATGGACCCGGTCCACATCATCACCGAGTACGCGCGGCACGACGTGCCGCAGGGCACGGTCGTGGCGGTGGCGACGACGTCGACGGGTTCGTCGG
>NZ_LSRF01000089.1:0-1410 GCF_001575195.1 Tsukamurella pseudospumae | reverse complement strand
CTCTGGGTGCWGAWKGACGYATYCGTGATCCGCCCCGGTGTGTCCGGAGACTCTCTGTGTTTGCTTGAGAGAGGATCCAACGATGGGAACGTCGAAGTACACGCCGGAGCTGAAGGCTCGGGCGTTGGAGATGGTCGAGGATGCGCGTGATGAGCATCCGTCGGAGTACGCGGCGATCGTGCATGTCGCGCAGTTGCTGAACATCACGACACCGGAGACGCTGCGTAAGTGGGTGCGGCAGGCGGAGGTGGACCGGGGCGCGAAGCCGGGGGTGTCCACGGCCGAGTCGGAGCAGGTTCGTGCACTCAAACGTGAAGTGGCGGAGCTGAAGCGGGCGAACGGGATCTTGAAGGCCGCGGCGGGTTTCTTCGCGGCCGAGCTCGACCGGCCACACCGCTGATCGTCGACTTCATCAGCTCCCACCTGGGTGACCGGGTGGGAGCTGATGGCCTGCTGTGGGGTGTCGAGTCGATGTGCGCCGTGCTCACTGAGTACGGCTGCCCGTTCGCCCCGTCGACGTACTACGACTGGATCTCCCGCGGGTCTTCTGCCCGTGACTACCGGGATGCGTTGGTGATCAACATGATTCATGATGCGAGGACGAAGGAACGGTTCACCGGGGTGCTCGGGGCGCGGAAACTGTGGGTGGTGTTCAACTCGCGTGGGTTCACCGTCGCCCGGTGCACCATCGAGCGGCTGATGCGGCTGATGGGCTGGCACGGCGAGATCAAGGGCACCGCGCCGCGGACCACCCGCCGCAACCCGTCCCATGACCGGGCTCCGGACCTGGTGCAGCGCCGGTTCTGGGCGCCGGCTCCGGACCGGCTGTGGGTGTGCGATTTCACGTACTGCAGGACCGCGTCAGGGTGGGTGTACACGGCGTTCGTCACCGATGTGTTCGCCCGCCGGATCGTGGGCTGGAAATGCTCGACCGCGATGACCGAGTCGCTGGTGCAAGCTGCGGTAGACCAGGCTATCAGTGACAGGAAACGTTGGGGTGCAGTTACTTTCGATCAGCTCATTCATCACAGTGATGCGGGGTCGCAGTACACCGCGATCACCTACAGTCAGTCGTTGGCCGACATCGGTGTGCGGCCGTCGATCGGCAGTATCGGCGACAGCTACGACAACGCGCTCGCCGAGTCGGTGAACTCGAGCTACAAGACCGAGCTCGTCTACCGCGAAGCCCCGTGGGCCGGCCTGGCCGACCTGCAGGCGGCGACCGCCGAATGGGTGCACTGGTACAACCACGAACGCCCGAACGGGTACTGCAACGACCTGAGCCCGGTGCACGCCGAGCGGATCTACTACGATCGACACCAGGCCACCGAAACGGTGCCTACCCTGCCTGACCAGCTGGTCCAGGTAGCCAACTGAGAGATCCTCCGGGAAACCCGGGGTGGTTCACBT
>NZ_LSRF01000088.1:0-1724 GCF_001575195.1 Tsukamurella pseudospumae | reverse complement strand
GATTGCGGCAACGACTAGCCTCGGCCTTTCGCGGGTGAGGTCGTGTCGGACATGAAGAAAGGTGCTCTGAGCTGGAAGAATAGGGGTTACCACACCAACCTATTTCCAGTCTCGAAGGAGCACCTTTCTGGTGAGTCAGTCTACGTCCTGCTACCCGAAGGTGTCGGTCGACGCGGCCGGAACGAACCTCGTCTCGCATGCCGGGACAGTGCTGTTGCTTCGTACCGCCGAGACGGTCGGTCTGACCGCGGCTCTGACCAGTGCGTTGATGCCGTGGCGCAAGCCGAACGCGATCCACGATCCGGGGAAGACGGTGCTTGATCTGGCGGTGTCGATCGCGGCGGGCGGGGACTGCCTGGCCGACCTCGATCAGCTCCGCACCCAACCACAGGTGATGGGCCAGGTCGCCTCCGATCCGACGGTGTCGCGGCTGATCACCGCCTTAGCAGGCGATGTCGACGCGGCGTTGGCGGCGATCGCTGCGGCGTCCGCGCAGGCCCGGGCCCGGGCGTGGGAACTCGCCGGCCAGGACAGTCCCGATCATGCGATCTGTGCGGAGAACCCGATCGCGGTCGATCTCGATGCCTCACTGGTGACCGCCCACAGTGAGAAGGAGCAGGCGGCGCCGAACTTCAAACGCGGCTTCGGGTTTCACCCACTGCTGGCGTTCGTTGATCACGGCCAGACCGGGACCGGGGAACCGGTGGCGGTCCTGCTGCGGCCGGGGAACGCCGGGTCGAACACCGCCGCCGACCACATCACCGTCGTCAAACAGGCGTTGGCGCAGCTCCCCGATGCGGTGACCGGCAGCGGTCGGTATCGGGTCGGCCGCAAAGTCCTGATCCGTGCCGATGGTGGTGGCGGCACCCACGAGTTCCTCGACTATCTGACTCGCCGGCACCTGGCCTACTCGATCGGCTTCGCTCTCACCGACAAGCTCGCAGCCGCCGTCGACCTGGTCCCCGACGCCGGGTGGATCGCGGCGATCGATAACGACAGCGGTGAACTGCGGGAAGGGGCCTGGATCGCCGAGCTCACACACATAGTGGACTTGACCTCGTGGCCTGCGGGGATGCGGCTGATCGTGCGTGCTGAACGCCCGCACCCCGGGGCGCAGCTGACGTTCACCGACCGGGACGGACTGCGGCTGACCGCGTTCGTCACCAACAGTCGCGGCCCGGTCGAACGCCTCGAGCTGCGGCACCGGCGCCGCGCCCGCTGCGAGGACCGCATCCGCGCATTGAAGGACACCGGCCTGCGGAACCTCCCCCTGCACCGGTTCGCGAAGAACCGGATCTGGACCGCGATCGCCGCGCTGGCTGCCGACCTCATAGCCTGGACCCAAATGCTCGCCCTGACCAGCCATGATGCCCGCCGGTGGGAACCCAAACGACTGCGCCACCGACTCTTCTGCATCGCCGGATCCATCGCCCGGCACGCCCGCCGCACCCGCCTGCACCTCGCCGCGACAGCCCCCGACACCGGCCTGCTGATCGCCGGCCTACAGCGCCTGAACCGGATGCGAGCACCCACATGACCGACACGACTTCCTTGACAATCCGATCACGAAACACCCCCACGGGACAGTGGAACCCGACGCCACCCGACGCAACACCGGGCCGCATCACCATGCCCACGAACGAAACCCTCACTCGAGGACACCAATCCGAAACCGATCAGGAGGGGACGACCACCTCACGAAAGATCGAGGCTAACACCGAACA
>NZ_LSRF01000087.1:0-2481 GCF_001575195.1 Tsukamurella pseudospumae | reverse complement strand
CCCACGCCGCGATGAACGGCGTTGGACCACTCGTAGGACGTGCTGGRKTGCCGGTGATCAGGCTCATCGAAAGTCCCCAGTGATGCTCATTGAAATTCCTCACCTGGGTGCGGTCGGATTATAGCGGTCGGCGGCTGGGTGCGATTGCTGTGCGGTGGGTTTCGTTGCGGGCGTGGTGGTCTCGTAGTCGGTAGCTGTCGCCGTCGAGTTTGAGGACGACGGAGCGGTGTAGGAGCCTGTCGAGCATGGCCGCGGCGACGGTGGTGTCGCCGAGGACTTCGCCCCATTCGGAGACCGATCGGTTGGTGGTGATGACGATCGATGTTTTCAGATACCGTTGCGCGACAACCTGAAACAACGCTGATGCGGCTTCGGCGGGCAAGGGGAGGTAGCCGAGTTCGTCGATGACGAGCAGCGTCGGGCCAGCGAAGAACCGCATGGTCGTCGACCAGCGGCCTTCGATCGCCGCTTTGTGGCAGCGGGCGGCCAGGTCGGCGGCGGTGGTGACGTAGGTGCGGTATCCGGCGTGCACTGCGGCATGCGCGAGCCCGACCGCGAGGTGGGTTTTCCCGGTGCCGGGTGGTCCGACGAGCATCACGTTCGTCGCGGATTCGAGGTAGGCACAGGTCCCGAGCTCGCGGATCAGGGCTTGGTCGAGGCCGGGGGCGGCATCGAAGTCGAAATCAGCGAGGGTCGCACCGGTCGGCAGGCACGCGAATCGCATCCGGCCGGCCAGTCGGCGGGCTTCGGTGGCGTCGACTTCGACTTTGAGTAGATGTTCCAATGTTGCTGTCATGGTCCACTTCTCGGCGGTCGCGGTCTCCAACACGCTGGGGAGTGCCGCGGCGGCGGCGTCGAGCTTGAGGACCGCGAGGTGCCCTCGTAGCTGCTGATACAACGACGCCGCAGAGCCCCTGCTGCCGGCGCTGCTGGTGCGGTTGCTGGTGGTGGTCATCCGAGGGTGTTCCTGTTCTGTGCGGCCGCCTCATAGGCGGCGAGATCGATCACGACGGCATCATCGGATGCGGCTATCGGTTGAGCGGTTGGTCGACTGGGGGTGTGGGAGTTGTTCTCGCGCAGGCATTGCGCCGCTGCCCGGGAGCGTTCACCGGGTGGGATCCGCTCCTTGTTGCGGTGCGGCCGCCCATCGCCGGAATTGGCTGCTGCTGCCATCGCCGCTGCGTTGAGCGCGGTCACATGCACCGTGTCACGGACCTGCGCCCCGGTGCCCGGGGCGGCGAGGCGGTGCCGGGCGATGACGATCCCCGAAACGGTGGCGATGTCGATATGACTGTCGCCGAGCCGTTCGGTGACGGTGACCTCTCCCATCGCGAGCTCCGGCGGCACCGAGTACTGGTTGCCCCGCCACGCCACCAGGGCCTGCCGTGAGACCTTCCTCGGCTCCGACAGGACCGCGGGATACGGCGCCGCAGGAGGCCGGCGTAGGGGTTCGCTGGCGGCGACGGTCAGCACCGAGCTGCGGCCGTCTTTGGTGGCGCGCATCCGGGTATCGACGCGGACTCGGCAGTGCTCATCCAGGGACGCTTGGGCCTGCTCCACGGTCAGCTCGTCGGGCAGGGTCCGCCACCAGCGTTGCGCGATGCTCCGGTTCTCGCCCTCCACAACGCCTTTGCGGTGCCCCGAACGTGGTGGACAGATCTTGACCGAGACACCGTAATACTTGGCGACCGCAGCGAATTCGGCCTTCAGCTCCCCGCTGGAGGGGTGGCAGACCGTGGCCATCCGGTCGAACCGCCAGTTGCGGGTCACCCCACCGAGCCGGCGGGTGATCCGGTCCAGGCCGGCGATCACCTGCGGGCGTGTCGTATTCGGGGCGAGGTAACCTCGCCACCGCCCTGAACACGACAACGTTCCAACCAACAGGTGCGCGGTCTTGCCCCACCCCCACGCCGCTGGCGGATCGGGTAGATCCAACCAATCCCATTGCGTCTCTTCGCCTGGCGGGTGCTCGATCACCGCGTTCGGACGGTTCACCGCGGTCGTGCACTGCGGGCACACCGGGCGCAGGCCACGGTCCCGGATCTGCCGGGTCAGCGACGAATACGACTGCTTGAACCGCATCTCGACGAGTTCGTCGAACAGGGTCTGCGCCCACAGATGCGGGTCCTCGAGCAAGCGGCTGGTGACGTACTCGGCGAACGGCTCGAACGGGTCCTCGTCCCGGTGGCGGACACCCGGCTCGGTGACCCCGTTGAGATAGTTGCGGACGGTCTTACGGTCCCGTCCCAGATGACGGGCGATCGCTGAGATCGTCCACCCCTGCTTGCGCAGAGCATGTGCTTCCACGGTCTCTCCTTGTGTGAGCATGAACGAGCGGGGCCTCCCTCGAAGGGCTGGTGCGTGGTCAGAGACCACCAGCATCACGGGGAGGCCCCGCCCATTACTTGGCGGGTGCACACAAGTGGGGAGATTCAGTTAGCAGAACTGGGGAGAATCAACGAGCGCAGTCACCGBACGGAC
>NZ_LSRF01000086.1:0-297 GCF_001575195.1 Tsukamurella pseudospumae | reverse complement strand
CCCACAGATGCGGGTCCTCGAGCAAGCGGCTGGTGACGTACTCGGCGAACGGCTCGAACGGGTCCTCGTCCCGGTGGCGGACACCCGGCTCGGTGACCCCGTTGAGATAGTTGCGGACGGTCTTACGGTCCCGTCCCAGATGACGGGCGATCGCTGAGATCGTCCACCCCTGCTTGCGCAGAGCATGTGCTTCCACGGTCTCTCCTTGTGTGAGCATGAACGAGCGGGGCCTCCCTCGAAGGGCTGGTGCGTGGTCAGAGACCACCAGCATCACGGGGAGGCCCCGCCCATTACTTG
>NZ_LSRF01000085.1:0-294 GCF_001575195.1 Tsukamurella pseudospumae | reverse complement strand
CCGCTGCGTTCAAGCAGACAGGCGGCCAGCGACCACGTCGAGGAGCCACTGATCGGGCTCTCGACCCTCCTGCCGGGCCAGCTTGACCAGGATCTGCGCGCTGATCCTCCGCGCCTCGGGAGTGCTCCCGTAGAGGTCGAAGTCGCTGGGCGAGGAGGACATGCGTCAATGATGCCCGGCTGAGCGAGGCTGTGGCTACCTCTCCCCCTCGGTCAGTCGTGACGAAGGTAGTGCGCCTCCAGCAGCGGAGTGATGTCGTCGATCATCTTGACGCCCCGGCGTGCGCAATCCGTC
>NZ_LSRF01000084.1:0-205 GCF_001575195.1 Tsukamurella pseudospumae | reverse complement strand
CTGAACCGTCTCCMMAGATCTAGCCTCGATCTTTCGTGAGGTGGTCGTCCCCTCCTGATCGGTTTCGGATTGGTGTCCTCGAGTGAGGGTTTCGTTCGTGGGCATGGTGATGCGGCCCGGTGTTGCGTCGGGTGGCGTCGGGTTCCACTGTCCCGTGGGGGTGTTTCGTGATCGGATTGTCAAGGAAGTCGTGTCGGTCATGTGG
>NZ_LSRF01000083.1:0-215 GCF_001575195.1 Tsukamurella pseudospumae | reverse complement strand
GTTGTCTTCGCGACCGGACATCCTTTTCCACTTAGTACACGCTTAGGGGCCTTAGCCGGCGATCTGGGCTGTTTCCCTCTCGACTACGAAGCTTATCCCCCGCAGTCTCACTGCCACGTTCTCACTTACCGGCATTCGGAGTTTGGCTGACGTCAGTAACCTGTGAGGGCCCATCGGCCATCCAGTAGCTCTACCTCCGGCAAGAAACACGTGAC
>NZ_LSRF01000082.1:0-204 GCF_001575195.1 Tsukamurella pseudospumae | reverse complement strand
CCCTTGGCGTGCATGTGCCCGGCATAGATCGCGAACGCGAGATTCCCATCGCGTTTGAGCTCCAGGCGCAGCCTGTCGCACGCATCGAGAAACGGACACCCAGCACACATCCGCAGCGCCTCCGCCGCCGTCTCCGACGTCGCCGTCGTCAGGTCAAACCACTGCGGTACTGGCTCACACGGAGGCGAAACCGTCGCTGAAAAC
>NZ_LSRF01000081.1:0-267 GCF_001575195.1 Tsukamurella pseudospumae | reverse complement strand
CTACCTGAGCGAACCGGCCCCGGATCCACCGCCGGTGACCCCGGGACCGCCTCCAGCGTGTTACAGGGACTATTCGGGAATCAGTTTGCTGTTGATAGGCCTTCACCAAAACGGCATGGCGACAAAGGAAATCATCGAAGCGTGCGCTGTGCTGCAGCACGCCGAGCAACACCTGAAGTTCATGGCGAAAGCCGTACTATGGAACTTGAACCACAACCGCCACAATGGGTTCGGGTTCGTTGATCCTCCCTATCGGGAGTCCCCTCC
>NZ_LSRF01000080.1:0-876 GCF_001575195.1 Tsukamurella pseudospumae | reverse complement strand
GTGCCGCCACCACCATCGGCACGGATCAGGACTTTGCGGCCGACCCGGTACCGACCGGCGCCGGTCACCGCATCGGGCAGCTGGGCGAGCGCCTGTTGGACGACGGTGATGTGGTCGGCGGCGGTGTTCGAGCCGGCGTTCCCCGGCCGCAGCAGAACCGCCACCGGTTCCCCGGTCCCGTCCTGGCCGTGATCAACGAACGCCAGCAGAGGGTGAAACCCGAAACCACGCTTGAAGTTCGGCGCCGCTTGCTCCTTCTCCGAATGCGCTGCCACGAGGGAGGCGTCGAGGTCGACCGCCAGTGGATTCTCCGCGCAGATCGCATGATCGGGGCTGTCCTCGCCGGCGAGTTCCCACGCCCGGGCCCGGGCCTGCGCGGACGCTCCTGCGATCGCCGCCAACGCCACGTCGACGTCGTCGGCGAGCGCGGTGATCAGCCGAGAGACCGTCGGATCCGAGGCCACCTGCCCCATCACCTGCGGTTGGTTGCGGAGCTGATCCACATCAGCCAGGCAGTCCCCACCCGCCGCGATCGACACCGCCAGATCAAGCACCGTCTTCCCCGGATCATGAATCGCGTTCAATTTGCGCCACGGCGTCAACGCACTGGTCAGGGCCGCCATCAGACCGATCGTCTCGGCGGTACGAAGCAACAGCACTGTCCCGGCATGCGAGACGAGGTTCGTTCCGGCCGCGTCGACCGACACCTTCGGGTAGCAGGACGTAGACTGACTCACCAGAAAGGTGCTCCTTCGAGACTGGAAATAGGTTGGTGTGGTAACCCCTATTCTTCCAGCTCAGAGCACCTTTCTTCATGTCCGACACGACCTCACCCGCGAAAGGCCGAGGTTAGYCGGGTTTCTCCGACCCTCGCTA
>NZ_LSRF01000079.1:0-252 GCF_001575195.1 Tsukamurella pseudospumae | reverse complement strand
GCAGAAACCGGATGTGGCGTCCGGCTAACTTTGGAGACGGTCGTCGGGCTGCAACCCGACGGCCGTTTTCGCGTTTACATGGCCTGTGCCTCCCGCTCCAAGATTCGGGCACACAGGGCGCTCAGTGACTCGCCCGTCTGGCGCGCGTGACGCCGCAGCACGTCCGCTGCGTCCTCATCAATCCGCGCCGTGACTTGGTACCGCGGCCCGTACACCGGGTACGGACCACGATGGTTACGGGGCGGGGTAGGC
>NZ_LSRF01000078.1:0-230 GCF_001575195.1 Tsukamurella pseudospumae | reverse complement strand
GCATGAGATCGGTCAATTGCCGGTTGCCGACCATCGCGGCCTCGTCGACGACGACGACACTCTTATCGCTCCAGCCGTGCGTGTTGTTGGCGACCGCGCGCAGCTCCTTGTCGACGGTCGCGGTGCGGGGCGCGACGTTCTCCGCGGCCGCGGCGTCGACCGCCTTACCGGCCTGGGCGAGCAGCACCATGTCGCGGTTGTTCTCCTCACACGCTGCGCGCAGGCCGCGC
>NZ_LSRF01000077.1:0-286 GCF_001575195.1 Tsukamurella pseudospumae | reverse complement strand
TACTTCTTCTGCGGTACATACCCGTCGTGGGTTCCGCGGTCCACCGCCGATAGCTCGAAGTAGTCGCTCCAGTACGGGTCGGTCAGCACGCTCGCTCCGGTGGGAATGAGTCCTGTTGCATCGCCCCATCCCTGCATCCGTTCGATGCGCGGAGAGCGTCGGCGGACCATCCAGGCCACGTCCTCTGCGCAACTACGCCGAAGGCGCGCCCGCAGTCGTGACAACGCTGCAGGCTCGAGCCAGTCCGCAGTCTCTCCGGAGAGCAGCGCGAGCGCCGCCCAGGCGC
>NZ_LSRF01000076.1:0-254 GCF_001575195.1 Tsukamurella pseudospumae | reverse complement strand
ATCGAGGCGCTCACCGACGAGGCCGCCGCACGGTGCTGGCAGAGCAGCGTCGACCGCGCACCACACCAGCGCGAAGGCAGCGTGCGGTTCACGAGCGAGGAGGTCGTCGTCGAGGAGGCCGCCGCACTCGAGATGGCCGGCCGCCAGGACATGCGGATGCGGATGGCGATCGGCCCGAAGACGCACCAGGCGCTCACCGAGAACATGTCCGCCCAGCAGGCCGACGTCATCCGTTCGGTAGCTACCAGCGACCG
>NZ_LSRF01000075.1:0-227 GCF_001575195.1 Tsukamurella pseudospumae | reverse complement strand
GTCGGTGACGTAGACGTTTGGGTTCCCACCGGCGGGCATCATGGCTGGTCAGGGCGAGCATTTGGGTCCAGGCGATGAGGTCGGCAGCCAGTGCGGCGATCGCGGTCCAGATCTGGTTCTTCGCGAACTGGTGCAGCGGGAGGTTCCGCAGGCCGGTGTCCTTGAGATTGCGGATGCGGTCCTCGCAGCGGGCGCGACGCCGGTGCCGCAGCTCGAGGCGTTCGACC
>NZ_LSRF01000074.1:0-235 GCF_001575195.1 Tsukamurella pseudospumae | reverse complement strand
GCTCGGCGGAGATCTCCAGCAGCGGCCGCACCAGGCCATCGAGCTTGTCCTTCGGGCAATGATCCGTATGCAGGGCCACCGTCACGTCGTACTGCGCCGCCACCACATGCGCGAACTCCGCCAACGCCACCGCGCCCACGACCATGTCCTTGACACCCAGGCCCGAACCGAACTCCGTACCACCGGTGGAGAACTGAATGATCCCGTCACTACCGGCATCAGCGAAACCCTTGAT
>NZ_LSRF01000073.1:0-488 GCF_001575195.1 Tsukamurella pseudospumae | reverse complement strand
CCGCGCCCGCCAGCTGATGGCCGCCGTCGCCGACCGCATCACCGCCGACCGCGCCGCGCACCGCGTCGCCGAGGACGCCATCTTCGAGCGCACCGACACAGGCCAACCGCTGGCCGGCAGCGGCATCTCTGCTGACGTCATCGCCGCGCACCGCACCCGCGACGCCCTCCGCGCCCAACGGCTGCACGAATACCTCAGCGCCCAGACCGCAGCGCGCCATCGCGCCGCCACCATCGCGGCCGCACGCGCGCGCGAGGCCGCCCGCGGCCTTGAAAGCGGCCTCGGCCTGTAAGTCGAGTTGGTGGACGAGATACTGCGCGCGGGGCGATACTCACCGCATGAGCGACGAACTCAACCTCGAACCCGCGGCAGCCAGCGGTGGCGTCGACAGCTGGAACGCCCCCGTGACCGCCGGCCTCACCGCGGCGGCCGTACCGGCACCCGTCGCGCCGACGGACCCGAGCCCCGCCACGGCAGCGATCGTCGCC
>NZ_LSRF01000072.1:0-219 GCF_001575195.1 Tsukamurella pseudospumae | reverse complement strand
CGCGGACCATGCAGCGCCGAGCCTGCAGCCCAGCGTTATGCGGCGCCCGGTGTTCGCAGTGCCCGGAGGCACGTCTGCGCTGCGCAAGACCGTCAACTGCGAGATCGAGACAGCTGACGGCGGCATCGTCGTCAGCGTCCCGGATGTCCTCGGCGCCCTGGTGCTCAAGGGCGCCGCCTACAAGTCGGATAACCGTGACCGCGAACGTCATCTCGACGA
>NZ_LSRF01000071.1:0-312 GCF_001575195.1 Tsukamurella pseudospumae | reverse complement strand
TGCAGCTGGACATGCAGGCGGATCGAGAAGGGTCCACGACGCCGCTGCGGTGCCCTCCGACACGGCCTGCAGACGCACCCAGCCCTCGACCGCGAGGCGCCGCAGGCTTCGTGAGACGGTCGAGGCATCGACGTTCGCGGCCTCAGCGAGGCGCCGCACGTCGACGTTGATCGTTACCGCGTGCGCCTGCTCGCACAGCGCGGCGAAGGCCAGCAGTACCCGCTCGTCGCTCGCGCCGCCCGGGCGCGCCCACCGCGGCCCGATCGCGGCCGCCGATAACGTGGCGGCGAGCTGCACGGCCACCTGATCGTC
>NZ_LSRF01000070.1:0-219 GCF_001575195.1 Tsukamurella pseudospumae | reverse complement strand
GGAAGTCGGCCTTGACGGCCTCGGCGAACTTCTTGGCGAGCTCGAGATCGGGCTTGCCGGTCTCCATCCAGATCATGTCGGCGTAGGGCGCGTAGGCCTTGGCACGGGCGATGCAGGGCTCGACACCGTTCTTGATGCCGAAGAAGCCCTCGGACGTGCGGGTGCCGTCGAGGAAGGGCTTGTCACGGTCGTCCACGTCGGTGGTCAGCAGCGTGGCGG
>NZ_LSRF01000069.1:0-331 GCF_001575195.1 Tsukamurella pseudospumae | reverse complement strand
TTGGTTTGAGTTGCAGACACGATTGACACCACCAATGCGACCGCGGCTAAGACCACGGCGAGCCCAGCAGCTACGGGCGTGAACCAGCCCCGACGCGGCTGCTCATATTGAGGCATCGACGGCAACGGCGGCGGGGGTGTCTGCGTCACTACCGCATTCTCACCCGCAATCGTCTTTCACGCGACCATCAGCGCGGTCCACGTCACTTCCGTCTTGAGGGAAGCCGTGGGAGCGCCTCAAGGAGCGTTCTCAGGGCCCGGTGGGCGTCTCGACGGCGTCGTGCCTCCGGATGAGCCACCGCGTAGGCGGTGGCGAACAGAATCGGGGCCAT
>NZ_LSRF01000068.1:0-230 GCF_001575195.1 Tsukamurella pseudospumae | reverse complement strand
GAGGTTTTCGCAATTGCACTGGTAACCGGCATGTTCGCGGTATGCCAGTCACGACTTGGCAAGCTCGGACGAGCGTTCTTCTACCTGGAGCTCGCCGCGTTGGCGCTACTGGTCGGGGTCGAATTCGTCATCAACCTCGTCTTCGCCTACCTCGATCCCACCACCATCGCCGACTTGCGGTCCGGCCCCCTCGGACTTGCGCTCACTGTTGCGTCGGTGCTGTTTCTCAT
>NZ_LSRF01000067.1:0-209 GCF_001575195.1 Tsukamurella pseudospumae | reverse complement strand
ATAACGCTGGGCTGCAGGCTCGGCGCTGCATGGTCCGCGACCATCACGTCGACCTGCTGTTTGCCGCGGTTGAATCGATGCACTGGGCCATCGCCGACGGGCTCATGGAGGACGTAGCCCAATGCCTCGAGCTGCTCGCGCACGCTCGACCAGGTCGCTGCCCCGGTCTCGATGTGCAGCACCATGTCGACGTCGACGGTGGGGCGCGT
>NZ_LSRF01000066.1:0-230 GCF_001575195.1 Tsukamurella pseudospumae | reverse complement strand
CAAGAACGTCGTGCTCGGCTATGCCGGCACCGTGCACTCCGCGCAAGGATCGACCGCCGACACCTGCCATGCAGTCATGTCCAGCGAGTCCGGACGCCGCGAGCTGCTCTACCCCGCGCTCACCCGCGGCAAGGAATCTAACCACCTCTACCTCACCGAGAAGATCAACGGCGAAGCTGACCACCAGCACGCCGCCGGCGCCGCTGCCGAGGGCGCGCGCGGCTTCACCG
>NZ_LSRF01000065.1:0-238 GCF_001575195.1 Tsukamurella pseudospumae | reverse complement strand
ACTCTTCAGGTGACGTTACATCTGGTCGCGGCCCGTCTACGTTCACAGCTGTAGGTTCCACGGGTGTCGTGAACCCATCGGTGCTAGTGGTCGGAGGCGCTACATCTGGCGCAGAGGCCGCGGATGTGGCCCCAGCTCCGTTGGCGATCTGCGTAAAGGCCGAGATATCAGCAAGGTGTCCGGCGATCTTGGACGTCCACGTTGCTGACGCGGCAGCTACCTTTCCCTGTGCTGCGAC
>NZ_LSRF01000064.1:0-202 GCF_001575195.1 Tsukamurella pseudospumae | reverse complement strand
CCCGAAGTTACGGGGGCATTTTGCCGAGTTCCTTAACCACAGTTCTCTCGATCTCCTTGGTATTCTCTACCTGACCACCTGTGTTGGTTTGGGGTACGGGCCACATCAGATCTCGCTAGAGGCTTTTCTCGGCAGCATAGGATCATGGAATTCACCGCAACGGCTACGCATCACCTCTCAGGCTATGTGAGATCCGGATTTG
>NZ_LSRF01000063.1:0-214 GCF_001575195.1 Tsukamurella pseudospumae | reverse complement strand
CATGGTGCCCTGCCCCAGCGTCGTCAGGATCTTCAACGAGCCTTCGTCCCGCACCGCAGGCCCCGAGCCGTCACTGCCGACCGCCGCGAGCGACGTGACCGCGCCGGCGAGGTGCACGGCGCGATCCGCGGGAACCTTGGCGACGACGCTCGCGAGGTCCGGCCACGCGACGCGCAGGCGATGCAGCCGCCCTGCTCCCACCGGTGCCGGCATC
>NZ_LSRF01000062.1:0-321 GCF_001575195.1 Tsukamurella pseudospumae | reverse complement strand
CGGAGAAGTTGGGGTTGCCGGCGGGGAGCAAGCCGTTCTCGTTCGTCTTCCATGGTGGTTCGGGTTCGCTGAAGTCGGAGATCGAGGAGTCTCTGTCGTACGGGGTGGTGAAGATGAATGTCGACACCGATACGCAGTACGCGTTCACCCGTCCGGTGGCCGGGCACATGTTCAGCAATTTCGACGGTGTGCTCAAGGTCGATGGGGAGGTCGGGAACAAGAAGACCTATGACCCTCGCGCGTATTTGAAGAAGGCCGAGGCGTCGATGGCTGAGCGGGTGGTGGAGGCGTGCAACGACCTGCACTCCGCCGGAAAGTCCA
>NZ_LSRF01000061.1:0-225 GCF_001575195.1 Tsukamurella pseudospumae | reverse complement strand
GCTGGCGTACTCGGCGGGGAGCCACGCCTGCGCACCGTCGGTGGTGCGCTGCGCCCAGAGGTCGCCGTTGTCGCGCAGCCCTAGGACGTTCCAGCGTTGCCCGTTACGCACCTGGAGCGCGTCGTCGGGGAGCCCTGCGCGGGCGGCGCCGGTCACCTCGACGTCGCGAGGGCCGATGTTGGAACGGGTCATGATCGTGTCGCCGAGGTACACGGTGTGCTCGCG
>NZ_LSRF01000060.1:0-385 GCF_001575195.1 Tsukamurella pseudospumae | reverse complement strand
GACAATCTCAAATCGGCGGTCGCGACCGTGATCGGGTTCTCTCGGGCCCGGACCGAAGCTCAGCGGTGGGTCGGGTTCAGATCGCACTTCGGGGTCGAGCCGTTCTACTGCCAGCCCGGAATCACCGGCGCGCATGAGAAGGGTGGCGTCGAGGGGGATATCGGTTGGTTCCGTCGGAACCACCTCGTTCCCGTCCCGGAAGTGGACTCGATCGACGAGCTCAACGCGCTGATCGATGTCTACGACCAGGCTGATGACGCGCGTCGGATCGGGGACCGGATGCAGACGGTCGGGCAGATGTTCGCCACCGAACGCCCGCTGCTCGCGCCGCTTCCGGATAACGGGTGCGAGACCGGGACGTGGTTCACCCCGCGGGTGGACCGCT
>NZ_LSRF01000059.1:0-278 GCF_001575195.1 Tsukamurella pseudospumae | reverse complement strand
CCGTGCCGACGAGATCGCCAAGGTCGAGGGCGACAACGCCGTCGACAACTGGGTCGTGCCGATCGTCGCCGACGGCGAGGCCGGCTTCGGTGGCGCGCTCAACGTCTACGAGCTGCAGAAGGCCATGATCGCCGCGGGTGCCGCCGGTACCCACTGGGAGGATCAGCTCGCCTCGGAGAAGAAGTGCGGCCACCTCGGTGGCAAGGTGCTCATCCCCACCCAGCAGCACATCCGCACCCTGACCTCGGCCCGTCTGGCCGCGGACGTCGCGAACACCC
>NZ_LSRF01000058.1:0-1333169 GCF_001575195.1 Tsukamurella pseudospumae | reverse complement strand
AAAAGCTTTCCACCAAACCCCATGCAGGGAAAGGTCATATCCGGTATTAGACCCAGTTTCCCAGGCTTATCCCGAAGTACAGGGCAGGTCACCCACGTGTTACTCACCCGTTCGCCACTCGTGTACCCCGAAGGGCCTTACCGTTCGACTTGCATGTGTTAAGCACGCCGCCAGCGTTCGTCCTGAGCCAGGATCAAACTCTCCATAAAAAACACTAGAAACACAAGGTTTCAGCATAATCCAGGAAATCCTGAACAAAACGAAACCACTGACAAAAATCAATGATTCCAGAAATACATCTCGCAAAGAAATAAACGAGAAAAGCCACAACACAAACAACCAAAAATTTGATTGTCCATGCGTGCCAAAAAATTTTGGCACTGACAATTTCATCGACACACTGTTGAGTTCTCAAAGAACACGCCAAACGCGGCCGCCCACACCACACAAACCGAAGCCCGTGCCTATCGTGTGAACCGCACCTTCGCAGGCAGTCCATGTTACTCTCTCCAAACCACCCAGTCAAAAACCCTGGCCGGCCCGCTCGGAGCAACCGTTCAAGCTTAGCAGATCGGATTTCCGTGTGCAACTCGCTCTCGCGAGCCACCCTCGGAAGCACTTCGAACCGCTCAGTCCCACGCCAGAGCCCTCTCGACCGCGCTGGGCGCTCGAAAGTGGCTTGCTTTCGTGGGGCTGGCTGCTCGGAGCAACCGTTCTAGCCTAGCAGGTCGGAATTTCGTTCGCAACTCGCTCTCGCGGGCCGCGTTTCGGCATTCCGAACCGCTCACCACATGGAGGAACCACACGATCTCGCACAGCGAGTTCGAGGAGAAGGTTTCTCTTCCGTGGCGGTCAGCGCGATGATCCTTGCGAATCTTCCCGGTTTCCGAACTTCCGGCGGCACGTCGAGATCCAGATTCATTGGACTGCTGTGGGCCTTGCCGGGCGGCGCCTGGGCGCTGCTGACTCGATATAAGTTACACACGTCGAACTCCGAACACAAATCGGCAGGTGGTCCCACCGATCCGCGGTCAGGAAACGCGTTCGATCCGCCCGCCGAGCGCCGTCACGTTGCCGACGAAGTTCGGGTAGCCGCGGTCGATGTGGAAGACGTCGTGCACTTCGGTCACCCCGTCGGCGCAGAGGCCGGCCAGGACCAGGCCCACGCCGGCGCGGATGTCGGTCGACCACACCGGCGCACTCGAGAGCTGCTCCACTCCCCGGATCACCGCGTGATGCCCGTCCGTCCGGGCATCCGCACCCAGGCGCACCATCTCCTCGACGAATCGGAACCGCGCCTCGAAGACGTTCTCCGTGATCATCGACGTGCCGTCCGCGACGCAGGCCATCCCGATGGCCATCGGCTGCAGATCCGTCGGGAACCCCGGGAAGGGCAGGGTCGCCACGTTCACGGCGTGCGGACGCTCCGGCGACGCGATCCGGAACCCGTCCGCGCGTTCGGTCACCGTCGCCCCCGCGTCCTGCAGCTTCTGCAGAACGACTCCGAGCGTGTCCGGCGCGATGCCGTTGACGGTGATATCCCCCCGCGTCATCACCGCGGCGAAGCCCCACGTGGCCGCGACGATGCGGTCACCGATCACCCGGTGCTCCGTGGGATGCAGCTTCTCCACCCCACGCACCATCAGCGTGTCGGTCCCGATCCCCTCGATGTCGGCACCCATCTGCACCAGCATCGAGCACAGATCGACGATCTCCGGCTCCCGCGCCACGTTGCTGATCACGGTCAGCCCCGTCGCCAGGACCGCGGCCATGAGGATGTTCTCCGTCGCGCCCACCGACGGGAACTCGAGCGTGATCTCCGCCCCGGTCAGTGAATCCGCCTGCGCGACGACACAGCCGTGCTCGATCGAGCTGGTCGCGCCGAGCGCGCGCAGCCCGGACTGGTGCATGTCCAGCGGGCGCGAGCCGATCGCGTCACCCCCCGGAAGAGCCACCACGGCCCGGTGCTCGCGCGCCATCAACGGGCCGAGCACGCAGACGGAGGCACGGAACTGCTTGACCGCGTCGAAGTCCGCACGGTGGTTCAGCACCGCGGGCGTCGTGATGCGCGCCGTGTCCCCCTCGAGCTCCACCTCGGCGCCGAGCCCCCGGAGCACGTCCGCCATCAGCGGCACGTCCAGGATCTCGGGACAGTTCGTCAGCACCGAGGTGCCCTCGGCGAGCAACGTGGCCGCCATCAACTTCAGGACGCTGTTCTTCGCGCCACCCACGGTGACCTCGCCCGTCAGTCGGGCTCCACCGCGCACCAGAAACTTCTCACCCACACGGGTCAGCCTATGGCACGGCGCCACACCCTGTGACAGCCTGTGACCATGGCTGTCCACCTCACCCGCATCTACACCCGCACCGGCGACGACGGGACCACCGGACTGGGCGACTTCTCCCGCGTCCCCAAGTCCGACTCGCGCCTGCGCGCCTACGCCGACTGCGACGAGGCCAATGCCGCACTGGGGGTGGCGGTCACCGTCGGGAATGCCGAACCCGGCCTGCGCGACGTGCTGGTGCGGATCCAGAACGAGCTCTTCGACGTGGGCGCCGATCTGTCGAACCCGATCGTCGACGATCCCCAGTACCCGCCCCTACGCGTGACCGGTGATTACATCGAGCGGCTCGAGGCCTGGTGCGACGAGTACAACGCCGACCTGCCCAAGCTCGACTCGTTCATCCTCCCGGGCGGCACTCCCCTGGCCGCCTACCTGCACGTCGCGCGCACCGTCGTCCGGCGGGCCGAGCGTGCGGCGTGGGATGCGGTCGCCGAACACGGCGACTCCGTGTCGGTGCTGCCGGCGAAGTACCTCAACCGGCTCTCGGATCTGCTGTTCATCCTGTCCCGGGTCGCGAACCCGGGCGGGGACGTGCTGTGGGTGCCCGGAGGCGAACGCTAGCGCTGACGGCGCGGGCTGGGCCTGGACTCGAGCCAGGACTGGAACGCCGTCAGGCCGTCGCGGGCGAAGGCGAGCTCGGTCTCCCCGTCGGGTGTGACCGCGTGCACGATCACCATGTCGGGATCGATCACATCGAGCTCCGTGCCGTGCGGTGCCCGACGTCCGACGATCTCCGTCTCGCTACGCGGCAGCGTCCAGCTGGGACCGAGCCGCACACTGGAGAGCCGGTAGTACCGCAGTTCGTGATCGTCGTACCGGAGCGTCCCGTGCCGCCAGCCGTGCTCGTCCTGGGCGGGCAGGTACCGCAGGATGATCGGGACACCCGCCACGCGCAGGCTGTACAGGCGCAGGACGACGACCGCGCCGACGAGGACCAGCACGAGGACCACGACCGTCACGCCGAACACCACGGCGGCCATCGCGATCCTCCCTCACTCCGTCTCGGGTACGAATAGCAGAAAGCCGGCGGCCCGTTTCACCGGGCCACCGGCTTTCACGCTGCTACTTCCAGCCTACTTGTTCGCGAGGAACTCGATCGCGCGCAGTTGCCCCTGCGCGACCGCCTGCTCGTCCGAGCCGTCCGCGGCACTCTCGAGTGCGCGCCGGACATCGGTCTCGACCAGCGACGAGGCCCACTCGGCCCCGTCCGCCAGTACCGTCACCTTCTCGCCGGTCACCGACAGGAACCCACCGCGGATCGCCGCGGAGAGTCGCTCGCCGCTCACCGTGTCGATGGCGACGGCGCCACCGGAGATGAGCTGGCCGAACAGCGGCTCGTGGTGCGCCAGGACACCCAGCTCACCCTCCGTGGTCTGGGCGATGACGAAGGTCGCCTCGCCCGACCACAGCCGCTCCTCGACGGAGACGACCTCTACCTGAAACGCCGTGTCAGCCACAGAGAACTACTTTCCGGCGATCTTCTTCGCGGCCGCCTCGACGTCGTCGAGACCACCGCAGGAGTTGAACGCCTGCTCGGGCAGGTGATCGAACTCGCCCTTGCACACGCGGTCGAAGGCCTCGATGGTGTCAGCCAGCGGCACGACGGAGCCCTTCTCACCCGTGAACTTCTCGGCGACGATGAAGTTCTGGCCGAGGAACTTCTGGAGACGGCGAGCGCGCTGCACCGTGACCTTGTCCTCTTCCGAGAGCTCGTCCATACCGAGGATGGCGATGATGTCCTGCAGCTCCTGGTACTTCTGCAGGATGCGCTTGACCTCGTTGGCGACGCGGAAGTGCTCGTCGCCGACGATCGAGGCCTCGAGGATGCGCGAGGTCGAGGTCAGCGGATCCACGGCGGGGTAGATACCCAGCTGCGAGATCGGGCGCGAGAGCTCGGTGGTCGCATCGAGGTGCGCGAACGTGGTGGCCGGCGCCGGGTCGGTGTAGTCGTCGGCGGGCACGTAGATGGCCTGCAGCGAGGTGATCGACCGGCCCTTGGTCGACGTGATGCGCTCCTGGAGCTCGCCCATCTCGTCGGCCAGGGTGGGCTGGTAACCCACGGCGGAGGGCATACGACCCAGCAGGGTCGAGACCTCGGAGCCCGCCTGCGTGAAGCGGAAGATGTTGTCGATGAACAGCAGCACGTCCTGGTGCTGGACATCGCGGAAGTACTCGGCCATCGTCAGGGCCGAGAGGGCGACGCGCATACGCGTGCCCGGCGGCTCGTCCATCTGGCCGAAGACCAAGGCGGTGTCCTGCAGAACGCCCATCTCCTCCATCTCGAGGTGGAGGTCGGTGCCCTCACGGGTACGCTCGCCGACGCCCGCGAACACCGAGGTGCCCGAGAACTCGCGCGCGATACGGGTGATCATCTCCTGGATGAGGACGGTCTTGCCGACGCCGGCACCACCGAACAGACCGATCTTGCCGCCCTTGACGTACGGGGTCAGCAGGTCGATGACCTTGACGCCGGTCTCCAGGATCTCGGTCTTACCCTCGAGCTGGTCGAAGGCCGGGGGCTTGCGGTGGATGCCCCACTGCTCGCCGTCGCGGCCGAGTCCGGGGGTGTCCAGGCAATCGCCGAGGGCGTTGAAGACGTGGCCCTTGACGACATCGCCGACGGGGACGCGGATCGGGAAGCCCGAGTCGGTCACGTCGGTGCCGCGGACGAGGCCGTCGGTGGGCTGCATCGAGATGGCGCGCACCAGGTTGTCACCCAGGTGCTGCGCGACCTCGAGGGTCAGCGTCT
Organism: Tsukamurella pseudospumae; assembly: GCF_001575195.1. Lineage (NCBI taxonomy): Bacteria > Bacillati > Actinomycetota > Actinomycetes > Mycobacteriales > Tsukamurellaceae > Tsukamurella > Tsukamurella pseudospumae. The sequence goes on along the minus strand of NZ_LSRF01000058.1, from coordinate 1,328,075 downwards.
TGGCCACGGACGGGAGGGTGATCTCCGCCTTCAGCGCGTTGAACAGGTCGGGAACGGCGCCGCGCGGGAACTCGATGTCGACGACCGGGCCGATGACCCGCGTCACGCGACCAGTGGCCGCAGCGGTGCCCGCCGAGGCGGGCTGCGTTGCTGTAGTCATGTGTCTGCTTTCCGGTTTCTAGTTCGCGAGGGCGCCGGCGCCACCGACGATTTCGCTGATTTCCTGGGTGATCTGCGCCTGACGGAGCTGATTCGCCTCGCGGGAGAGCGAGACGGTCAGATCGTTGGCGTTGTCGGTGGCCGCCTTCATGGCCGTACGACGGGCCGCGTTCTCCGACGCAGCCGAGTCGAGCAGCGCCGCGAAGACGCGGGTGGCGACGTACTTGGGGAGCAGGGCCGACAGCAGCGTGTCCGCACCCGGCTCGAAGGTGAAGTTGCGGTCCGGGGCGTCCGACGATGCCTCGTCCGACTCCTCCACCACGAGCGGCGCCATGCGACGCACCTCGGGGTTCTGGGCCAGCATCGACACGAAGCGGGTGTACACGATGTGCAGCTCGTCGACGCCGTGCGTCTCGACACCGTCGATCGTCACGTACTCCTGCGAGCCCGCCTCGAACAGCTTCACCAGCGTCTCGGTCGCAGCGGCGGCGTCCGAGTGATGCGGCAGCTGCGAGAAGCCGGTCCAGGCCCCCGCAACGTCCTGGCCGCGGAACCGGAAGTAGTCCAGCCCCTTCTGGCCCATCACGTAGAGCACCGGCTCCTTGCCCTCGTCCTTGAGCAGCTGGAGCAGCTCACGCGTCTCCCGCAGCACGTTGGAGTTGTAGCCACCGCACATGCCGCGGTCCGAGGACACGACGAGCACGGCCGCGCGCTTCGGGTTCTCCCGCTCGGTGAGGAGCGGGTGATCCAGCGAGCCGGTCTTGCTGGCCAGCTCCGAGAGCACCGAGGTCATCTCCTCGGCGTAGGGCTTGGCCGCGGCGACCCGCGCCTGCGCCTTGGTGATCCGCGAGGTCGCGATCAGTTCCTGCGCTTTGGTGATCTTCTTGGTCGAGTTGACCGACCGGATCCGCGAGCGCAGCTCTCGGATACTAGCCATTGCGCTTGACCTTGATCGTCTCCTGCTCCACGTCCTCGGCGGGCAGCGCGCCGGCCTCGGCCTCGTTGACGACCCGCGAGCCGTCGGAGGCCAGGAAGCTCTCCTTGAAGCGGTTGGTCTCCGCGACGAGCGCTGCGGCCTGGTCCTTCTCGAGGACCTTGCCGCCCGCGATCGACTCGTAGACACCGGCCGCCGCGTGGTGCAGGTGGCTCAGCAGCTCACCGTCGAACCGGCGTACGTCCTCGACGGGCACCGAGTCGTAGTGGCCCTCGCCGCAGAGGTAGATCGAGACGATCTCGTCCTCGACCGACGACGGGCTGTACTGGTCCTGCTTGAGCAGCTCGACCCAGCGGGCGCCGCGCGCCAGCTGCGCCTTCGAGGCGTCGTCGAGGTCCGAAGCGAAGGCCGAGAAGGCCTCCAGCTCGCGGAACTGGGCGAGCTCCAGACGCAGCGAGCCCGAGACCTTCTTGAGGCCCTTGGTCTGCGCGGCGCCACCGACGCGGGACACCGAGGTGCCGACGTTGATCGCGGGACGAACACCCTTGTTGAACAGGTCGGACTCGAGGAAGACCTGGCCGTCGGTGATCGAGATGACGTTGGTCGGAATGAACGCCGAGACGTCGTTCGCCTTGGTCTCGATGATCGGCAGGGCCGTCATCGAGCCGCCGCCGAGGGCGTCGGACAGCTTCGCCGAGCGCTCCAGCAGACGGGAGTGGAGGTAGAAGACGTCGCCGGGGTACGCCTCGCGGCCCGGCGGGCGGCGCAGCAGCAGCGAGATCGCGCGGTAGGCCTCGGCCTGCTTCGACAGGTCGTCGAACACGATGAGGACGTGCTTGCCCTGGTACATCCAGTGCTGGCCGATGGCCGAGCCCGTGTAGGGGGCGAGCCACTTGAAGCCGGCCGAGTCGGACGCGGGGGCCGCGACGATGGTGGTGTACTCCATGGCGCCGGCCTCGTCGAGCGCGGCCTTCACACCGGCGATTGTCGAGCCCTTCTGGCCGATGGCGACGTAGATGCAGCGGACCTGCTTCGTCGGATCGCCCGTCTCCCAGTTGGACTTCTGGTTGAGGATGGTGTCGATGCAGACCGCGGTCTTGCCGGTCTTGCGGTCGCCGATGACCAGCTGGCGCTGGCCGCGGCCGATGGCGGTCATGGCGTCGATGGCCTTGATGCCGGTGGCGAGGGACTCCTCGACCGGCTGGCGCTCGAGCACCGACGCGGCCTGCAGCTCGAGGACGCGCTGCTCCTCGGCCTCGATGTCGCCCAGGCCGTCGATCGGCTGGCCGAGCGGGTTCACGACGCGGCCGAGGAACTTGTCGCCGACGGGCACGGACAGCACGTCGCCGGTGCGGCGGACCTGCTGGCCCTCCTCGAGCTCCTCGTAGTTACCGAGGATGACGGCGCCGATCTCGTCCTCGTCGAGGTTCAGTGCCACGCCGAGCACCCCACCGGGGAACTCGAGCAGCTCGTTCGCCATCGCGCCGGGCAGGCCCGTGACGTGGGCGATGCCGTCGGCGGTATCGGAGACGGTGCCGATCTCCTCGCGGGAGGCGTCGGCCTCGAACGTCGAGACGTACTGTTCGATCGCGCCCTTGACGTCGTCGGTTGAGATCGTCAACTCAGCCATGAGTACTCGTTTCCCTCTGTGTGGTTCCGGGTGGAAGTTTGTGTGTGATTAGCGGGGCAGCTGGTCTGCGGCCCGGTCGAGGCGGGAGGCGATGTCACCGTCGATGACCTCGTTGCCGACGGTGATGCGCAGTCCGCCCAGGAGCTCGGGCGCGACCTCGGTCTGCACCGTGATCTTGCGCTGGTAGATACGGGCCAGCAGGTCCGCGGCGCGGGTCTGCTGCGCGTCCGTCAGGGCGACGGCCGACTCGACGATCGCGACCGACTCGCCGCGGCGGGCGGCGGCCAGATCCGCGATCGAGGCGACGCCCGCGTCGACGCGACCGCTGCGGATGAGGCGCACCGTCTGGCGGAGCAGGGCCGCGGTGAACTCGTTCACCTTGCCCCCGAAGACCTTGTCCAGCAGCGCGACTCGGCCGGCGGCCGGAACACGCGTGTCGGAGAGCATCGCGGTGAGCTTCGGCTCCGCTTCGAGGATGCGACCGGCACGGAACAGTTCGTCCTCGGTCTCGTCGAGCTTGCCGGCGCGCTCGGCGCCGAGCAGGATCGCGACGCGGGCCTGCCGCTCGACCGCGGTGGCGAAGTCCGCCGGAGCCGACCACTTGCTCGCCGCCGCGTCCTGGACGAACGCCACGGCGTCGTCGGAGATCTTGCCGCCGAACAGGTTCGCGACCAGGCTGCGCTTGCTCTCCGGCGCGTCCGAGGACTCGGCGAGGTGCTTGCGCAGCGTGGGCTGCTCGGTGATGACGCCCACGACGTTCGCGAGGTCCTCGGCCGTACGGGCCAGGGCCGCGTCGTCGACCGACGCGGTGCGCTGGTCGAATCCGGCGGAGAGGGCCCGGATCGAGTCCCGGCTCGAGGCGCGCATGGAGCGCGATCCGATCCGGTCGACCTCGGTGATCCGAGCATCGTCGGCGCCCTGCGACATCTGCTCGAGCTCGTCGAGCGAGCGGTCGACGGACGCGCTCTGGTTGGCCGGGTCGGCCAGGTGACCGCGCACCAGCTTCGCCGCGGCGTCGACCGCCTCGGCGCCCAGCCTCGCACGGAGGCCGCGGATCAGGTTGCTGCGGTTGAGCGCCGTCTGCCCCGCGCCGTGCTCGCCGATGCGCACGACCTCGCGCTCGGTCTGCGAACGCAGCTCGTCGCGGATCGAATCCGCGTCGCCACGGGCCTCGTCGCGGATGCGGCTCCCCTCGCGGGCCGCGTCCTCACGCGCCCGCTCCCCCGCCGCGCCGGCCTCGGCGAGCTTCGTGCGCGCGGCCGCGGAGGCCTCGAGCTCGAGGCGCACCGTCTCCTGACGCTGCTGCATCGCCTTGCGGACGACGGGGACGACCCACTTCCACAGGATGAACAGGACCAGGAGGAAGCCGACGAACTGTCCGATAAAGATTTCCATTTAGTTCTTCACCACCGAGTCGCGGTTGATCTGGTCGAGTTCAGCCTTCAGCTTCGGGTCCTGCGTCACGTCGAAGCCCAGCACGCGGCTGGCGAGTGTCGCCGACAGCGGCGCGAGATCGCCTCGCGCCGCTGCGGCCGAGGCTTCGCCTTCGCCGCGCAGCTGCTCGGTCTCCTGCCGAGTGAGAGCCTCCGCGTCGGCGGTCGCTCGCTGCTTCTGCTCCTCCATCGCGGCGCGACCGGTCGCCCGGGCGTCGTCGCGAATGGAACCGGCCTCGGCACGTGCGGTGCGGACACCGTCGTTGTACTCCGACTCGGCGTCGGAGAACCCCTTGGCGGCGCCCCGCTGGTCCTTGACCGTCTGATCGATCATGGACTCGCGCTCGTCCAGCACCTTGGTGATGGACGGGACGACGAAGAACCAGATGATCCCGAGCACCACCAAGAAGATGATGAGCTCGACGAAGAAGGTGCCGTTGGGGACGAGGAAGTTACTCTGCTTTTCAGCCTCAGCGAGCTGCATGACGTCAGTTCCCGTTTCTAGCGAGGGCGGTCAGGGTTTAGGACGCGCCCGGGGTCGCGAACACGAACAGAGCCATGAACGCGAGGTTGATGAAGTACGCGGCCTCGACCAGGCCGACGGTGATGAAGAACGGGGTGAAGAGGCGACCCTGCGCCTCGGGCTGGCGGGCGATGCCCGCGATCAGCTGAGCGCCGGCCAGGCCGTCGCCGACACCGGCGCCGATGGCGCCGCCACCCATGATCAGGCCGCCGCCGATGAGCGCACCCTGAACGATCTGCGGATCTGCTGCCATTGTTACTTTCCCTTTCGTTTCTGGTAGTACGCCTACCAGGGTCTGTGGTCGCGTCGGCCGGGCCGGCCGGGCGAGGTTTCTAGTGCTCTTCCGTCTCCATGGCCTGCGAGAAGTACAGGATGGTCAGGAGCGAGAAGATGAAGGCCTGGATCAGACCGACGAACAGGTCGAAGGACTTCCAGATCGCGTTCGGCAGCCACAGGATGTACGCCGGGAAGAGCGCGATGAGCGCCACCATGACGGTGCCCGCGAACAGGTTGCCGAAGAGACGGAGGGTGAGCGAGACCGGCTTCGCGATCTCCTCGATGATGTTGATCGGGGCGAGGCCGATGGCGTGACCCTTCACCAGTGCGACCGGGTGGCCGATGATGCCGCGCTTCTTGACGCCGGCGGCATGGATCCAGACGAAGACCACGGCCACGAGCGCGAGCACGAAGTTGATGTCCGAGGCCGCGGGGGCGAAGAGCTCACCCGACCCCTCCCCCTTGCCGTACTGCACCGGCAGCACCGCGAGCCAGTTGGCGACGAGGATGTAGACGAACAGCGTGACCGCCAGCGGCAGCACGAAGGGCGCGACGCGCATGCCGATCGACGACTCGATCTGCTGGCGCATCTGGATCGTGATCGTCTCCCAGAACAGCTGCACGCCCGACGGCACACCGGTCGAGGTGACCTTGGCCTTGAGCACGAACGCGAGAGCGATCACGACGAGTGCGGCGAGGACCGTGGACAGAATGGTGTCCGTGTTGAAGGTCATCCCGAGCCACTCGGCCTGGCGGTGATGTCCGGGCGAGATGGCGCCCTCGGCGAGGAGATTCGTGCTCATGACTGCTGACGTAGTCCTTTCAGAACAGGGATCACGGTGTTGAGGACGAGCACGATCTGTCCGACCGCGAGTCCGAAGATCATGCCCAGGCCACCGATGGACTGGAAGAAGTAGGCCGTCGCGAGCGCGATCACGGAGACCACGGCGAGCCGGACCACCGAGTTCACGGCGACGGGGGCCTTGCGCGGCTCGTCCTCAGCGGTCGCGTTGGCGACCTTGATGACGACCAGCTTGGCGTTGAGCAGGGCCAGCAGCCCGCCGAGGAAGAACCACGCGGCGAACCAGACCTGGCCGAAGGACGCGGCGATGCCGGCCACGACGACGGAGATGCCCGCGAGGATCACGAACGGGTTGGTGAACGTCACGACGCCGCGCGCGGCGGCACCATCGACCTCAGGGGCTGGCGTCGTCAAGGCCCCTCCTCAGGGTCGGGGTCGCACTGCGATGGGTTCGCGGCGACCGGGCGGCGTCTGCCGAATCCGTAGCGTGGGTCACATCACGGATTCTTTGTGATTAGCTGAGACTCTACCAAGAAGTAGGGGCGCTCCCCACATCGGGGCTCCGCCTGTATCCCGCCTATCAACTACACACGATAGTACAACAGGACGGGCGTTATGCGTTACCGGGTTCGATTGTTCGACGACGCATGTGACCTCGCGCTTTCGGAGTAGCGCTCCCGCAGGCGCGGCAGGATCCGCGGCACGACGGTGAACACGAGCGCGCACAGCAGGCCCGCTCCGAACAGCGGAGCGATCAGTGCCGGCCGCAGCATCGTCGAGGCCGCGGCACTCAGGCCCAGCACACCGACCCACAGGTAGATGACCACGACCACGCGGCGCTGACTGTGACCGAGGCCCAGCAGCCGGTGGTGCAGATGCATCTTGTCGGCCGTGAAGGGATGGACCCCGGCACGGGTCCGCCGGACCACCGCGAGCAGCAGGTCGAGCATCGGTACGAACATCACGGCGACGGCGAGCAGCAGCGGGAGCAGCAACGCGAAGATGTCCGTGCTGCCGTAGGCGTTCTGCGAGATCCGGCCCGAGGCGGACGTGGACGCCGCGGCCAGCGTCAGGCCGAGCAGCATCGACCCCGAATCCCCCATGAAGATGCGTGCCGGCTGGAAGTTGTGCGGCAGGAAGCCGACGCAGGCGCCGAACAACGCCGCGGAGATGAGTGCGGGAGGGTACGACGGCGCATCGCCGCCCGAGTCGAACATCAGCCCCACGGAGAAGATGAGGATGGCCAGCGCCGCGAGCGCCGCGACACCGGCGAGGAGGCCGTCGAGCCCGTCGATGAAGTTCATGGCGTTGACGGTCGCCACCGCGACCACCACGGTCAGGAGCCCGGCCTGCAGTTGGTCGAGGACCACCGTCGTATTGATCCCCGGGACGTAGACGACGTTCCAGGCCACCCCCAGCACCACCAGGAGCGCCGCGGCGAAGATCTGGCCCACGAGCTTGGTCAGTGCGTCGACGCCCCATCTGTCGTCGATGATCCCGACCACCACGATCACCGCTCCGGCGACGAGCACCGCGACCGCATCCTTGGAGTAGGCGAAGCCTCTTGTCAGAGCCGGCAGCTGGGCCGCCAGGAAGATCCCGGCGACCATCCCCGTGTAGATGCCGACGCCGCCGAGCCGGGGAGTGGGAACGACGTGCACGTCGCGCGCGCGGGGCACGGCGACGGCGCCGAACCGGGTGGCCACGACCCTGACCAGGGACGTGGCGAAGAATGTGACAACCGCAGCTGTCAGTCCCACTACCAGCAATTCTCGCATCGGTACCCCGGCAGACCCGGCCCCGATGACCGCCCCGCCCGACGCCTCGATGTGCACGCGTGCGAATCTACTCGCACCCCCGTCGCGCGCCGATCCCCCCGGCTCGGCGTTGCGATTTCATCTCAGCGGAACACGTTCTGACCTGAGACGATGGACGATCACCGCCGATCCATCGAAATGTTACTGACGAGTCGCTCACCCTGCGGTCGCGAAGCACGCCAATGACGCACATCACCCGTCGGGCCGTTATAGTGTCCTCGGTCATACACCTGAGAACGCAGTATGTGGGTCACAGCGTGGCCACAGTCGAGAGGAGACGTTCGCGGTGACGGAATCCGTTGTGCAGGGCGCAGGAAGCGCTAAGCGGCCAACCTATTGGTCGATCATCAGCAAGAACTTCTCCAGTACCGTGGTGGACTCGTTCCGCACCATCGGCCGGAACGTCCGGATGCTGATCATGACCCTGGTGGCGATGGTCACCGACACCGTCCGCGGGAAGCTCCAGTGGAAGGAGACGCTGAATCAGGTCTGGTACATGATCGGCGTCACTACCTTCCCTGGCATCCTGATCGCCATCCCGTTCGGCATCGTCATCGCGATCCAGGTCGGCAACATCATCGCGCAGCTCGGTGCCGATTCCCTCCAAGGCGCGGCCGGCGGCATCGCGGTGATCTCCCAGGGCGCCCCGATCGCGACCGGCCTGCTGCTCGCCGGCGCCGGTGCATCCGCCATCGCCGCCGATCTTGGCGCCCGCACCATCCGCGAGGAGACGGACGCGATGCGAGTGATGGGAATCAACCCCATCAACCGCCTGGTGGTGCCCCGCATGCTGGCCGCGTGGATCGTCGCGCCCTTGCTGAGCATTCTCGTGATCACCGTCGGCACCGTGGCCGGCTACCTCGTGGCCGTCGGCGCACAGGGTGTGACGCCCGGTGCGTACTGGCTGTCCTTCGGGTCCTTCGCGCACCCCGTCGACGTGTGGATCTCCATCTTCAAGTCGTTCATCTTCGGCACGGTCATCGCGTTGGTCGGCTGCCAGCGAGGCCTTGAGGCCCGCGGCGGTTCCCGTGGTGTCGCCGACGCCGTGAACGCGACCGTCGTCCTCTCGTTCGTCGTCATCTTCGCTCTGAACCTGCTGATCACGCAGATCGCGACGATGTTCTTCCCCATGCAGGTTGGCTAGGAGAGACATGGCAACCGTTTACCGCCCGCGGGGCACACGCTGGTTCTTCAACCTGTTCGGAACCTCCGGCTCCGCATGGAGTGTCTTCGACACAATCGGCCATGTGATGTCGTTCATCGCCGAGGTCATCCGGACGATTCCCCACGCGATCAAGCACTACCGCTCCCAGATCATGTTCATCCTCACCGACATCACCTGGGGCCGTGGCGCTCTCGTGGTCGGCGGCGGTACCGCCCCGGTTCTCGCGGTGCTCGGTATCACGGTCGGCGGCATCGTCGCCGTGCAGGGATTCGCGATCCTCAACATGCTGGGTATGGGTCCGCTCACAGCCGTCATCGCGAGTTTCGCCAACACCCGCGAGTTCGCCCCGATGCTCGCGGGCGTCGGCTTCGCAGCGCAGGCCGGCTGCCGTATGACGGCCGAGATCGGCGCCATGCGCATCAACGAGGAGATCGACGCGCTCGAGTCCCTCGGCCTGCGCTCCGTCTCCTTCGTCGTGACGACGCGTGTGATCGCCGGGCTCATCGCCGTGGTCCCGGTGTACCTCATCACACTGATCCTGTCCTGGGCGTCCTGCGCGTGGGTAGTCAAGTCCGTCTACGGCATGCCGTCCGGCACGTACGACCACTACTTCAATCAATTCGTCAGTGCCTCTGACATCACGTTCTCCGTGATCAAGGTGGCGGTCTTCCTCACCGCGGTCATCATCATCCACTGCTACCAGGGCTTCTTCGCCTCCGGTGGCCCTGAGGGTGTGGGCACCGCCTCGGGGCGTGCCATCCGCGCCAGTCTCGTGGCTGTCGTCGCGCTGAATCTCATCATGACGATCGTGCTGTGGGGCATCACCGCTCCCGTCTACTTCAAGGGGTAAGAAATGGGAGTCGTCTCCGTACCCGGTATGTCGATCGATCGATCGGTGCTTCGGCGCCGAGGATTGATCGTCGTGGCGGTAATCCTCGTGCTGGTCCTCGTCGGGTGGCTGATCAAATCGCTTCTGCCGAAGGACGAGTTCTCGTTCACTCTTCGATCGGCGGCGGTTGCCGCCGGCGTCAAAGACGGCGCGCCGGTTCGAATCCAGGGTGTCCAGGTGGGCCATGTCACCGGCGTGTCTGCGCTGGGTAACGGCCAGCAGGGCGTCACGGTCACGCTGACCAAGGCCGAGGCCGCATCCCTGACCAACAACCTGGAGGCCGCATACTCGGCCGGCAACCTGTTCGGTATCACCGAGGTCATCCTGACCCCGCACGACGGGGGCGGAGCGCTGCGTGAAGGCGCGCAGATCACGCCGACCAAGGCGATCACCGACAACACCGTGTCCAACATGATTGCCACGATCGGTGACGTCAACCGGGACGCATTGCGACCGCACATGAGTCAGATCCTGCTCAACTTCGACGCCTCGTCGAAGGCCATGCTGCCGCTGTTCACCGCACTCGGCAGCGTCGCCCAGGCGGTCCAGGACACCCAGAAGCTGTCTACCGCGCAGACCTTCCCGACCATCACGCAGTCGATCCAGAACGCCGATAGTGCGGTCACCGCGGTGATCCCGGCGATCAAGTCGCTGTACGACTACGGGAACGTGCACGACAAGGGCTGGGTCAACCGCGGCAATGCAACGATGAATGCGATCACCGACGAGAAGAACAGCCTCACGGCGGCCCTGCAGAAGATCCTGTCGCCTCAGGCGCTCGGCGGACTCAAGACCGCGACGCCGATGCTGGTGAACCTCATGCAGCCGATCCTGACGTCCTTCCCCAACGGGAGCGCCACCGGCGTCGGCATCCAGCTCGGCCAGCTCATGGACAACGTGCGCAAGGCCATGCCGAACACCCCGAACGGCCCTGTGCTGAACCTGCGTTTGTCGGTCGACTACCCCGCCATCGGCGCGATGCTGCCGCCCGCACCGACCTTCCAGTACATCCCGCCGAAACCGGGCGACAAGCCGGCCACGCCGAGCGGAGCACCGTCGTCCGCGAAGCCGGCTCCGTCGAGCACCCCGACCCCGAAGCCAGGGAGCTAGTCACGATGAAAGCAATGTCCAGGACCATTGTGAAGATCGCGGTGTTCGCCGTGATCATGATCTTGATGCTGGTAATGGTGATGCAGGCGCTCACGCGCCCGCCCGGGGGCAACCTGGAGACGTATCACGCCAAGTTCAAGGACGTCTCAGGACTCAAGGTCGGCGACGACGTCCGCATGCTCGGCGTACAGGTCGGCAAAGTTACGGACATCGAGGTCGCGCAGTCGTCCGATCACCGCATCTCGAACGCGGCTGTCTCGTTCACCCTGCAGGACAATCGCAAGGTGCGCGTGGATGACACGCTCGCGATCAGGTACCAGAACCTCACGGGCTCGCGCTTTCTCGAGGTGCAACAGAACCCGAAGAGCACGGGATCGAATGTCAAGCCGGGCGCGACCATCGACGAGAAGCACACCCAGGCGTCGTTCGACATCACCACCGTGTTCGTCGGCCTGAAGCCGGTGCTGTCGACACTGAACGCCGATGACATCAACCACTTGACCCAGTCGGTGCTCGGCGTCATCCAGGGCAACGGACAGGGTCTCGGTCCGCTGCTGGGGTCGCTCGACAAGCTGATGGCGGTCTCCAACGATCGGCAGAAGGTACTCACTCAGCTGATCACGAACCTGGGATCCGTGTCTCAGTCCATCGGCGGTGCTTCCCCCGGGTTGACCAAGGTGTTGCAGCAGCTCGACCTGTTCGCCCGAACCCTGGCGAGCAACGTGGATTCGCTGCGCGACTGGTCGGACAACACGTCGGGAGTCGTGAGCCGCGTCAATGCGCTGCTTGCAGCATTGGGATTGACGCAGAACGAGAACCCGCCGCTCGACGCGATCGTCGCCAACGCGATGCCGATCGCAGAGCAACTGGTCAACGCACTTGCGACGCTCCCCGGCATCGTCCAGCTCCTCAATGAGGGCACCAAGCCGCAAGCAAACGGTGCAGTTTCCCTTACTTGTTCGAACGGCCAGGCCAAGCTGCCCGGCATGATGAACCTGTTCGTCGCAGGCCAGAAGGTGACGGTATGCAATCAAAAGTGAGTTTGTTCAACCGTCCGATGCCGACGGCGGCCCAGGACCGTCGCTATCAGTTGAACTGGGGCATCGTGGGCGCCTTGATCGGCGTGATCGTCCTGACGATCTGCGGTTACCTGTTCATCTTCCAACCGGGCACCAAGGAGTACTCGGCCGACTTCACAGAAGCGCAGGCAGTGCGGACGGGCGTAGACGTCCGCGTCGCCGGCATCAGCGTCGGATCGGTGTCCGACGTCAAACTGCTCGACGACCGCGTGCGGGTGAAGTTCCGCGTCGACAACGACATCTTCCTCGGCGATGCGACCACGGTCTCGATGAAGATGCTCACGACGGTCGGCGGCTACTACATGGCGCTGACCCCGATGGGCACCACGGATCTCGGTGATAAGCCGATCCCGCCGGAGCGCGTGAACATGCCGTACAGCCTCCTCGAGACCTTCCAGCAGGCGACACCGAAGATCGACAAGATCACGTCGACCCCCATTCGGCAATCGATGAGCCAACTCAACGATGCACTTGAGAGTCAGCCCGAGTCGATCCGGAACACGGTCGGTACCTTCAACCGGATGTTCGACAACATTCTGCGCCAGCAGGATCAGGCCGGCGACTTCGTGAAGGTGATGGGCGAGTACTCGACGACTGTCAATAAGAACGGTGACCTCCTGCTCTCGCTGATGCGGAACATGGCGACGTTCTTCTCGGCGGCCGAAGTGAACCTGTCCGGCTTCAAGACCTACCTCTCCGGGCTCACCGAGCTCACTTCCCGCCTAGAACCGGTGCTGAACGTGTACCTCAATAACATCGATCCGCTGGCCAGCCGGTTCGACGCCCTGGTCGCCAAGGCCAAAGACGTCGTCAAGCAGATCGAGCCGGCGATCGCCAACGCCAAGGAAATGCTTGCCGGGCTGCAGAAGACGATCGCGCCGGACGGCACGATCCAGCTCAACCAGTCCGAGAAGACCTTCCTCGCCACCAATGTCTGCATTCCGTCTCCGGGGGTGACCTGCTGATGCGTAAGTTCCTCGCTTCGCGCGGCGCCATGTCCGCGTTCGTGGTCCTCGTGGCCGTGGCGCTGGTCTTGGGCGGCGTCGCCTTCAAGGGCCTGACCGAGAAGACAACGGCGTACTGCGCCGAGCTCGACAACGCCGTGGGCCTGTACAACGGTAGCAAGGTCGCCCAGTTCGGCTATCCGGTCGGTGAGATCACCAAGATCACTCCGAACGGTGCTACGACCCGGATCGACTTCGATCTTCCGTCCGACCGCAAGTTGCCCACCAATGTGGGTCTCGTTGCGATCGCGGATTCGCTGGTCGCCCAGCGTCGCCTCGAGCTCCTTGAGACCTACAAGGGCGGCCCCACCTGGCAGCCGAGCAAGTGCATCACCAACACCAAGACCCCGCTGTCGATCACGGAGTCACTGCAGGCGGTGTCCAAGGTCGTGGACGACCTGACGACCGCGGGGGGCGACGACGAGTTCCGCAGGGCGATGGCGTCCATCCCCGCGCTGAACAAGGCCACTGCGGGCACCGGCCCGCAGATCTCGGAGCTGACCAACAAGCTCGGAGAGCTCATGCGCAACCCCGGCCCCGGCATGGGTGACGTCGCGGCCATCCTCGACGCGTTCGCGCCGGCTTCGGACGGCCTGGTGCAGAACTGGGGCGAGATGCGGGACTTCCTGACCAAGTACGCCTTCCGCATCAAGAACGTCGGCGAGCCGCTGATGGACGTCGGAATCAACGCCTTCCCGAAGCTGGTCCCGCTGGTTCAGGTGCTGGCCAAGGTGCTCGACAAGTACGGTGCCTTCATCGCTCCCCTGCTCGAGGTGACGGTGCCCGCGACGACCCTGCTCGCGGCGACCTCCAAGCAGTTCGGTGACCTGCTCAACATCCTGCCACCGCTGATCCACGCCTTCCAGGTCAGCGTCGACAAGAAGACCCTTGCCACCAAGATCACGTACCGGCCGCCGTCAGCGCTGGTGCCGTCCAACAACCCCGCCCAGACCTGCAACAACCTGAACCGGTTCGCACCGGGCCAGTGCAAGGTCGCCGACGCGGGCCACGTCAACGTGGAGCTCATCTCCACGGTCCTGCGCGCGACGGGAGCGGCCTACTGATGCGCAAGCCATTCACCACACGATCAATGAAGATGGGCGTTGCGATCGCGGCGACCGTCACGCTCGCGGGGTGCTCGACATCCCTGATCAACCCCTCGGCGATCCCCGCACCGGGGCAGCCGGGCGGCGGCTCGGGTTACATCGTGCATCTCGACTTCACGAACGTGCTGAACCTCCCGGACCGCGCGCGGGTCGTCTTCGACGGCGTCGTGTCCGGCCGGCTCGACAAAGTCACGCTCGAGGACAACAAGGCCGTCGTCGACATCAAGATCCTCGACGGCGTCAAGGTTCCCAACACGGTGACCGCGACCCTGCAGCAGGACACGATCCTCGGTGACACCTACGTGGCCCTCAAGACCTCGCCCGGCAAGCCCGGCACGCCGCTCAAGGGTGGCGATACGCTACCCACCACCCAGACCAAGCCGCCGACGCAGATCGAGGACATCCTCAGCGACCTGGCGAACTTCCTGGGCAGCGGAAGCCTGATGCAACTCCAGGACACGTTCAGCCGGATCAACAACAACCTCCCGGCCGACCCGCAGAAGCTGTCCGGCCTCGTGAAGACGGTCTCGCAGACAGTCGTCGACCTCGGCAAGCAGAGCGACAACGTCAGCCAGGCGATCACGTCGGTCGGCAATCTGGTGAACACCGTCAACTCGAACGACGATGTCCTGGTGGCCCTGTTGAAGCCCCAGGATGATTGGCTCCCGGATGCCCTCAACCTGACGACCGGTGCGATCAAGGTGCTCAGCCGCCTGTCGGACACGCTGTCGCCGCTTGTCTTCACCGCGCCGCTGCTCGACTCGGCGACTGCGGTGGTGGCGACCGTAATCAAGCCGCTGATGTTCCCCGGCTGGCCCAATATGAACGGGCGCCAGGCCAACCTGGCGAACCTCGAGGATCTGCTCAAAAACAAGATCCTGCCGTTCCTGAGCAGCGGCGCCAAGGTCAATGTCAAGGAGCTGGGCACCAACGGGAACGTGCCCACCGCCGAGGCCGCCCGGCAGGCGGTCAACAACCTCCGGATGGTGGGAGCAGTTCCGTGAAAAAGAGCACCTTCTTCAGCCTCCTGACCTTCGCAGTGGTCATGGTGCTGGGTACCGCATATCTCGCCTTCTCCGTGGTGCAGTGGCGTCCCCTGACGGACTACCGCTCGGTCACGATGAAGCTCGATGACGCCAACCAATTGCTGCCCGGCTCCTCCGTGCTGGTGCGCGGCGTCAAGATCGGCGACATCGAGTCCATCGGCCGCGCCGACGGCAAGGTCGTGGTGAAGTTCCGGTATGACAGCAAGTACAAGATCCCCGCGGACACCAAGCTTCGGATCGAGCAGCTGTCGGCCGTCGGTGAGCCCTACGTGGACTTCCGGCCGGACACTCTGTCGGGTCCGTACCTTGCCGATGGGTCGACGATCGACATCGCCAAGGTCAAGCAGCCGCTATCGCTACCGGAGACGTTCAAGTTGATCTCCCAGCTGACCACGAGCATCAACTCGACCGATCTCGGCGGCATCACCGAGACGCTCTCCGATGCGACCAGCAACACGCAGGCATCGCTGCCGAACCTGTCTCAGGCAGGCGACCTCCTGGCGGCCACGATCACGTCGCGGATGCCGAACCTCCGCCGGATGTTCGAGAACACCCAGAACTACCAATCCGACATGAGCTGGCTCCCCGGCGCGATCGACGAGTTCGGCCCGTCGACTCGGACCTTCGTCATGAAGGACATTGGTGTGCTCAAGGCACTCGACACCCTCATGAAGGGCATCGACGGCCCGAACATGCTGGCCCAGACGGTGAATCCGAACCTGTTCAAGATCGCTCCGAACACCAGCAAGCTGCTCGCGAACCTGGGCCCGATCACGGAACCGCTGGTTCCGGTGGTGCAGGCCCTGACCGACGTCCTGCCGCAGATCGACATGGCCGCGCTACTCTCGCAGGCGTTGAACACTGTCGGTTCAGACGGTGCAGCGAACCTCACGGTGGTCATCCCGCCGCGGAAGTAGCGACCGGCCCGACCGCCCGCAATGGCCGCCCCGGCGGCCGAGACGAACCACGACACGATTGGCAACGCGACAAGTGACTGATTCCAACCCGGACGACAAGAACCTCGGCGACGAGGCCGCGACGACCGAGGAGATCGTGCAGGACGCCGCTGCGGAGGCCGTGGACGCGGCCACCACAGCGGAGGACGAGGCCGACGCGCCCACCGAGAAGGTCTCCACCGCCAAGAAGGCGGACGTCGTCGGCTCGGCTGTCAAGAAGCGCCCCGCTTCCCCGGTGGATGAGGACGACGACGAGGCGGAAACCGTCCCGGTGCGCCGGAGCCGTCCCGCTCCTCGCGCCGCCGCGGCACGGCAGGGCGCAGGCCTCGCCGCCGGTGCGACGGTCATGACTGTGGTGGCCACCGTCGTGGTGATCGCGCTGCTCGCCGGCACGATCGTGTTCGGCCTGCTCTGGAACAGCAAGCGCGGCGAGCTCAACGACCTCAAGACCGCCGCGGCGGACAGGGCGCAGGCCGAGAAGGTGGCCTCGGACTACGCCGCGGGCGCGTCGACCTTCGACTTCCACGATCTCGGACCCTGGCGCACCGCCCTCACCAAGGGCGTCTCCCCGGAGCTCAAGACCAAGCTCGAGGCCACCGTCGGTGCGATGAACCAGCTGTTGCAGCCGCTGCAGTGGGTGTCCAAGGGCACCGTCCTGGACGCGGTGGTCAACTCGGAGTCCGGACCGGTCTACAAGGTCAGCGCGTACGTCAAGGTCGAGGCCACCAACGTCCAGGCGGCGAGCGGCCGAGAGGTGATCACCGTCTACAACGTGACGCTGGACAAGAGCAAGGACTGGCAGGTCACCGATGTGGGCGGCGTGGGCGGTGGTGTGCCCGCCAGTGCCGCGGCCGAGTCGGCGGACCCCACTCCGGGAACCCCGACCACGCCCGGTGCGGCACCCGCGGCGACGCCGGCACCCGGCAACTGACGGACCGACGTTCCCCGGCGAAGCGCCGAGGCCCCTCCCGGGCCTCGGCGCTTTGTCGTTGCCGGAAGGCGTCGTCGGTGAGCATGTGCGACTATCTGATCGTGAACCAGCCACAGCCCCCGCCGCCAGGCTTCGTCCCCGCCGGGTACGGGAACCCCACTCCCCCACCGCGCCGCTCCGCCGGGCTCGTCGTCGGGCTGGTGGTCGCCTCGGTCCTGGCCGTCGCGCTCCTCGTGTCGACGGTGACCTTCGCCGTCCTCTGGTCGGGTGCGAACGGCCGCGCGGACGAGGCCGAGCAGAAGCAGCACGCCGCCACCGCCCAGCGCGATGCCCTCAAGCAGACCGCCTCCGACACGGCCCGCGCGGAGAAGGTCGCCGCCGACTACGCGGCCGGTGCCTCCACCTTCGACTACCGCGACCTGGCTCCCTGGCGCACCGCACTCGTCAAGGGCGTCTCACCCGAGCTCAAGACCAAGCTCGAGGCCACGGCGGCCGCGATGAACGACCTCCTCAAGCCGTTGCAGTGGGTGTCCAGGGGCACCGTGCAGGACTCGGTGGTGAACTCGCAGTCCGGCTCGGTCTACAAGGTCAACTCGTACGTGAAGGTCTCCTCCACGAACTCTCAGGCCACGGCGGGCCGGGAGATCATCACGGTCTACACCATCACGCTCGACAGTGCGAAGGACTGGCAGATCACCGACGTCGGCGGGGTCGCGCCCGGAAAGTAGCTCAGCCCAGGGATTCGACGGTGACGCCGAGGACCTCGGCGATCCGGGCCTTCGTGACCGCGCCCTCGCGCAGGACCCGCGGCTGCGGGCCGGACAGGTCGACGATGCTGGACGCGACGGCGTGCTCGGACGGGCCGCCGTCGAGGTAGACCTCGACCGAGTCGCCGAGCTGGTCCCGCGCCTCGTTCATGGTGGCCGCGGGCGGCCTGCCGGAGACGTTCGCGCTGGACACGGCCATCGGCCCGACCTCGCGGAGGAGTTCGATCGCGACGGGGTGCAGCGGCATCCGCAGCATGACGGTGCCGCGGGTGTCGCCGAGGTCCCAGGCGAGGCTGGGCGCCTGTTCGACGACGAGCGAGACGGCTCCGGGCCAGAACGCGCGGGTCAGCTCGCGCGCCTGGTCGCTGACGCGGCTCACGAGCCCGTCGATGGTGTTCCAGGAGCCGACGAGCACGCCGATGGGCATGTCGGGCCCCCGGTGCTTCGCGGCGAGCACATCGGCCACGGCGCGGCTGTCGAAGGCGTCGCAGCCGATGCCGTAGAGGGTGTCCGTCGGCATGACGACGAGGCGGCCCCCCTTCAGCGCGGCGCGGGCCGCGCTGATGCCCGCGGCGCGGGAGTCGGGATCGGTGCAGTCGTACGCGATGCTCACGCGTCCATCCTGCCAGTGACGTAGCGCGGCCTCCCCGCGAGGTCCCGGTGCTCCGCGACGTCGGAGAAGCCCGCCCGGCGCAGCAGCTCCGCGGTCCCGGCGCCGTTGGTGTCGTCGTGCTCGATCCCGACCTCTCCCCCGCCCGCCAGCAGACGGGCGGCGAGCGGTGCGAGATCGCGGATGAGGTCGAGGCCGTCGGGACCGGAGAACAGCGCGAGAGCGGGGTCGGCCGCGGCCTCCACGTCGAGCGGCGCGTCGTCGGGAACGTAGGGCGGGTTGCTCACGACCAGATTCACGGTGCCGAGTAGCTCGGTCAGGCGCGCCGGAAGTCCCGGGTCGCGGACGTCGGCGGCGAGCACCGTCGCCCCCGTTCCCGCGGCGTTGCGCCGGAGGTAGGCCAGGGCAGCGGGGTCGCGTTCGACGAGCACGACGCGGGAGTCGGGCACCGTCGCCGCGAGGTACAGCCCCAGGGCGCCGGAGCCGGCGCAGAGGTCGACGATGCCGGCTCCGCGGCCCGCCTGCCGGGCGGCCCGGACGGCGAGCAGCTCGGTCTCGGGGCGCGGGACGAAGACTCCGGGCCCCACGGCCAGCGTGAGCGGACCGAAGTACGCGCGGCCCAGGATGTGCTGGAGCGGCTCGCGCGCCGCCCTGCGGGCGATGAGGGCCTCGTACGCGGCCTCCTGCGCGGCGGTCGCGTCGTCGGCGACCGGGATGCGGCCCCGGTCGATGCCAAGGGCCTCGGCGAGCAGGATCTCCGCGTCGACCCGGGCGGACGGTACGCCGGCCTCCGCGAGGCGAGCCGTCGCGACCGCGGCGAGTCGGGTGGGCCTGCTCACGGGGGACCTACTCGGCCTCGAGGCGGGCCTGCCGGTCGGCGACCTGCAGGGCGTCGAGCAGCCCGTCGAGTTCGCCGTCGAGGACCTGGTCGAGGTTGTGCGACTTGTAGCCGATGCGGTGGTCCGCGATCCGGTTCTCCGGGAAGTTGTAGGTCCGGATCCGCTCGGACCGGTCGACGGTGCGGATCTGTGCGGCCCGGGAGTCGGACGCGGCGGCCTCGGCCTCCTCCTCCTTGAGGGCCTGCAGGCGCGCGGCGAGCACCTGCATGGCGCGGGCCTTGTTCTGCAGCTGCGAGCGCTCGTTCTGGCAGGTCACGACGATGTTCGTGGGGAGGTGGGTGATGCGCACGGCCGAGTCGGTGGTGTTGACGCCCTGGCCGCCCTTGCCGGAGGACCGGTAGACGTCGATGCGCAGGTCGCCCTCGTCGATCTGCACCTCCTCGACCTCGTCGGGCTCGGGGTAGACGAGCACCCCGGCGGCCGAGGTGTGGATGCGGCCCTGGCTCTCGGTCGCCGGGACGCGCTGCACGCGGTGCACGCCGCCCTCGAACTTCATCCGGGCCCAGACGCCGTCGATCGAGCCGTCGGCGCCGGGGCCGCGGGACTTGATCGCGAAGGTGGCGTCCTTGAAGCCGCCGAGGTCGGAGTAGGTGGCGCCGAGGGTCTCGACCTTCCAGCCGCGCCGCTCCGCGTAGCGCAGGTACATGCGGGCCAGGTCGCCGGCGAACAGGGCCGACTCCTCGCCGCCCTCACCGGACTTGACCTCGAGCACCACGTCGTCGGAGTCGTGCGGGTCGCGCGGGGCCAGCAGGTCGGTGAGCTGCTGCTCGAGGACGTCGATCTGCTCGGTCAGCGCGGTGACCTCGTCGGCGAAGGACGCGTCGTCGGCGGCCAGCTCCTGGGCCGCGACACGGTCCTCCCGGGCCGCCTCCAGCTTGCGGTGGGCGGCCATGATCGGCGCGAGTTCCGCGAACCGCTTGCCCACCCTGCGCGCCGCCCCGGCGTCGTTGTGCAGCGCCGGGTCGGACATCTGCTGCTCGAGACCGGAGTACTCGGCGAGGATGTCGTCGATGGCGGAGGGGGACGAGGCGCTCATGAGGGGACTTTCCGTGAGGGGTGAACGGGCCGTGAAACGCGCCGACGCCCGGCCTGCTGGGCAGGACGGGCGTCGGTGGGGCGACTACTCGGAGGCCGCAGCCTCGGTGGCCTTGCCCGCGCGCTTGCCGTAGCGCTTCTCGAACCGGGCGACGCGGCCGCCGGTGTCGAGGATCTTCTGCTTGCCCGTGTAGAACGGGTGGCACTGCGAGCAGACCTCGACGTTGATCCGGCCGTCGGCCTTGGTGCTGTGCGTCTCGAACGTGTTGCCGCAACCGCAGACGACGGTGGTGGCCACGTACTCGGGGTGAATACCCTGCTTCATGTTTGCCGTTCCTTCTCAGTTCAGTGGTCGCCGGGTCGACCCTGGCTGCGCCAGGACCGTGAACCGGAACCCATACCGACGTTCCAGTATGCCAGAACGCCCTGGCCGTCGAGAAATTCCCGGACGGATCCGGGGACGGTACGCGGCCGACGCCCGCGAGGCGCGACCCGTCGGTCCCCTCTTTGGTGGTTGACTGGCGCGCCGCAAGTCGCCCGGTGTTAGCTTCCAGCAGGAATCCACGCCGGTGCGAGCGGGCCGGACAGTCATGGAGCGGGAGTACAAGACGTGAGCGAGTCAGGGAGTGGATCGGCGGGCACCGAGCCCCCCGGCACCGTGATCGGCGGGTACGTGGTCGAGCGCCTACTGGGCGCGGGCGGCATGGGCGCGGTGTACGCGGCCCGGCACCCGCGACTGCCGCGCGTGGACGCGCTCAAGGTGCTGCCCGCCGCCTTCTCCGACGATCCGGTCTACCGCGCGCGCTTCGAGCGCGAGGCCGACATGGCCGCCGGCCTCGACCATCCGAACATCGTGCCCGTCTACGACCGCGGCAACGACGAGGGCCGGCTGTGGATGTCGATGAAGCTGGTCCCCGGCCAGGACGCGTCGGGGCTCCTCGCGAGCAATCCGCGCGGCCTTCCCGTCGACCAGGTCCTCACGATCGTCGACGGGGTCGCCGCGGCGCTGGACTACGCGCACGACGCCGGGCTGCTGCACCGGGACGTCAAGCCGGGCAACATCATGATCGACACGACCGGTGCGACGCCGCGGATCATGCTCGGCGACTTCGGCATCGCGCGGCAGCAGCAGGAGCACAGCGACCTCACGCAGGTGGGGATGGTCGTCGGCACCCTCGACTACGCCTCCCCCGAGCAGCTCGCCGGGGATCCGGTGGACGGCCGCAGCGACGAGTACAGCCTGGCCGGGACGACGGTGCAGCTGCTGACGGGCGCCAAACCCTACGGCGTCAGCAGCGGCACCGCGGTGATCCGCGACCACCTCATGGCGCCGCCGCCCGTGCCCTCGCGGTTGCGCCCGGAGCTACCGCCCGCCATCGACGCCGTGATCGCCCGCGCGATGGCGAAGCAGCCGCAGCAACGGTTCGCCACGTGCCGCGAGTTCGCGCACGCGCTGCGCGCCGCCGCGTACGGCACCTACGCGCAGGGGCAGGCACCGTCGAACCCGCACCGGGTGCCGACGCCCCCGCCGGGCCCCGCGCTCCGTCCCCCGACGCCCCCGCAGACGGCCCAGCTCTTCCAGGGCGCACCGTCGCAGCCCTTCCAGCGCCCGTCCGGCCCGATCCCGGGCCCCGTGCCGCAGGGCAACGGCACCTGGCAGGGTGCGCCCGTCGGGCTGGCCGCGCAGGGGCAGCAGCAGGCCGGTTCGGGTCCCAAGCGCGGCGTCCTCATCGGCGCGGTGGCGGCGGTCGCGGTCGTGGCGGTGGCGGGGATCTCCGTACTGGCGCTGCGCCTGTCCGGATCCGACGACGCCGCGGTGGCAGCGCCGAGCAGTTCGAGCAGCGCCGCCCCGGTCTCCACCACCACGCCCGTGCCCGTGAACAACACCTCCACGCTGCGCGACGGCTACATCGACCCGTGCCGCCTGCCCGCGGCCACGATCTCGACGCTGGGCATCAGCGCGCTCGTCGACGATCCCGGTCAGCGCTCCGCCACCGGCGTGAAGTTCGCGTGCAAGGGCTCGGACTCGAAGGCGAGCAACGCCGACGTGCGGTTCGCGACCTTCACCGACTCGAACGCGTGGGAGTCCGGCACGCCGGTCACGGTGCCCGGCACCACCAAGTGGCGCACGTTCACCGTGCCGAGCATCAACACGAGCACGCCCGACTACTGCGTGACCGCCTACAAGTCCCTGACCAACGGCGTGCTGTACGTGGGCCTGCAGAAGGTCGGCAACCGGGACTGCAGCCGCGGTACGGAGATCGCCACCGCGATCACGCCCTACCTGCCCCAATAGGATGCCCGGGCACCGTCGGCCCGCCCGACGGTGCCGCCGCTCCCGCAGTGCGGCGGCGCTCGCGCGGGTGTTGCCGGCTCCACAGTGGGTTTCCGACGCGTCGTCTCCGTTCCCGCGGGTGTTTCTCGCCGATCATCGGGTTGCAACCCGGGTGTTTGTGAGAACTCCCCGCGGGAAGGTGCATCGGTGGCCGTGCCGGCTCCCCTGAACGCACGACGGCGCCCCACTCCAGCGGAGTGGGGCGCCGTTCGCGTCCTGACGGGCGGGCGATCAGTCGTTGTCGGCGAAGCCGCTGTTCTTCTGCACCGTCATGAGGAACTCGATGTTGTTCTGCGTCTTCTTGAGCTGGCTGATCAACAGGTCGATGGCCTGCTGGCCGTCGAGCGCGGCGAGCAGCCGGCGCAGCTTGTTGACCACGGCCGCCTCGTCGGGGGCCATGATGAGCTCGTCCTTACGGGTGTTCGACGCCGCGACGTCGACGGCCGGGAAGACGCGCCGCTCCGAGATCTTGCGATCGAGCTTGAGCTCGGCGTTGCCGGTGCCCTTGAACTCCTCGAAGATCACGGTGTCGCCGGTGGAACCGGTCTCGACCAGCGCGGTGGCGATGATCGTCAGCGAGCCGCCGTTCTCGATGTTGCGCGCCGCGCCGAGGAACCGCTTCGGCGGGTACAGGGCCGTCGAATCGATACCGCCCGAGAGGATGCGGCCCGACGCGGGGCTCGAGTTGTTGTAGGCGCGACCGAGGCGGGTGATCGAGTCGAGCAGCACGACCACGTCCTTGCCGCCCTCGACGAGGCGCTTGGCGCGCTCGATGGCGAGCTCGGCGACCGAGGTGTGGTCTGACGGGGGCCGGTCGAAGGTGGAGCTGATGACCTCGCCGCGCACGCTGCGCTGCATGTCGGTGACCTCTTCGGGACGCTCGTCCACCAGCACGACCATGAGGTAGCACTCGGGGTTGTTGGTGGCGATCGCGTTCGCGATGTCCTGCAGCACCGTGGTCTTACCGGCCTTCGGCGGGGCTGAGATCAGCGCGCGCTGGCCCTTGCCGATGGGCATGATCAGATCGATGACGCGGGTGGTGAGGATGTTCTGCGCGGTCTCGAGGCGCAACCGCTGGTTCGGGTAGAGCGGCGTGAGCTTGTTGAACTCGGGCCGGTTCTTCGCCGAATCGACGTCCTGACCGTTGACGCTGTCCAGGCGCACCAGCGGGTTGAACTTCTGTCGGTTGTTCTGGTTACCGCGGCCACCGCCGCCGCCACCCTGGTTGCCGCCGCCGTCGTTGTTGTTGCTCTCGCCCTCGCGGGGCATCTTCACGGCGCCGGTGATCGCATCGCCGCGGCGCAGGCCGTTGCGGCGGATCATGTTCATCGACACGTAGACGTCGTTCGGCCCGGCGATGTAGCCGGACGTGCGCACGAAGGCGTAGTTGTCGAGCACGTCCAGGATGCCGGCCACGGGCTGCAGGACGTCGTCCTCGCTGACCTGCGGCTCACCGTCGTTCTGGCCCCGGTCACGACCGCGGCGACGCTCGCGGAAGCGGCGCCCACGGCGCCCGGTCCCGTCGCCGTCGTCCTCCGGGCCGTTGTTCTGGTTCCGGTTGCCCTGGTTGTTGCCCTGGCCACCCTGGTTGTTGCCCTGGTTCCGCTGGCGGTTCTCGCCCTGCTGCCGGTCGCCCTGCTGGCGGTCCTGGCGGTTCTCGCCCTGCTGACGGTCACCCTGCTGGCGGTTCTCGCCGTCCTGGTTCTGGTTGCGGCGCTGGTTGCGCTCGCGGCGCTGGCCGCCCTCGCGCTGCTGGCCCTGCTCCCCGTCGTTCTTCGGGGCATCGCCCTGGGGCGCGTCCTTCTTCGGGGCGTCCGACGGTGCCCGGTCCGCCTGGGGCGCCTCCGCCTTGTCGGCGTCCGCCTTGGGGGCGTCGTTCTTCGGCGTCTCGGCCTTCGGGGTGTCGTTCTTCGGCGTCTCGGCCTTGGGCGCGTCGGCCTTCGGGGCGTCGGTCTTGGGAGCGTCGGCCTTCGGGGCGTCGGCCTTCGGGGCGTCGGCCTTCGACGCGGCCTTGGTGGTCTTCGCCGCGGACTTGGCCGGTGCGGCCCCGCCGCCCTGCTGGGCCGTGATGGCGGCGATCAGATCTCCCTTGCGCAGGCCGGAGATGCCCTTGATCCCCAGCTCGCTCGCGATGCCGCGGAGCTCGGCCAGCACCATGCCGTTCAGGCCGGAGCGGCGCCGCTCGTCGGCGCGCGCGGAGCTGACCGTGGCGGTGCCCGCCTCCGGGCTGGTGGTCACGTCCGTTTCAGTCACGGAGTTCCTTTCACTTCCCCGCCCGCGCTGTGCGTCGGAGGGGGCCTACCGTGCTTCGCCGGGCCCACCTGCGTTGGTACACAGGCGTTTTCCGCGGGGCGACGCACGTCATCTGAAGGTGCTTGTCTGCGCTTCGGCTGCCGGAACCGCGATGTGGGGCGGGGATGGTGTCTCTCGGCCTGGAGCGGGTACCGGCGCGCCAACACGTCCGGGACTGGTCGTCAGACATGAGGTGGCAAGGTGCCGAAACAGCGTCCGCGCATTCGTCGGACACGTCTGCCATGATAGCCGCCCTGTCAACGCCCGGCAATCACTGGTTCCCGGCGAGTCCCGGTCAGGACCTGGACACCCCGTCGGCGATCGCGAGTTCGTGGACGGTGAAGCCCGCCTCCGTCGCTGCGTCCGACAGCCTCGTGGGCAGGACCTGCGGGGTCAGCGCGAGCACCGTCGGGCCCGCTCCGGAGACGGCCGCGGCGACGCCGGCGGCGCGCAGCCGCTCGACGAGTCCCGCCGACTCCTTCATCGACGCCGCGCGGTACCGCTGGTGCAGCCGGTCGTCGGAGGCGTCGAGCAGCAGGTCGGGGTGCTCGGTCAGCGCGAGCACCATGAGCGCGGCGCGGGAGGCGTTGAACGCGGCGTCGGCGTGCGGCACCAGCCGCGGCAGGAGACCCCGGGTGACCGAGGTCGAGGACTGCACGTCCGGCACGAACACGTACGCCCGGATGTCGGGGTGCACGTCCATCCGTCGGGCCCCGTAGTGCACGGGGGCCGACGGTGCCGCACTCGCCGCGGCGTGATCGCGGTAGCCGGCCACGTCGGGCACCGGGATCGCCGGCACCGTCCAGGAGACGACGCCGCCGCCGAGGACGCAGGCGGAGGCGTTGTCGGGGTGCCCTTCGAACTCGGAGGCGAGCTGCACCATCTCGTCGGTGGTGAGGGCGCGGGGCGCGTCGGCGTCGGTCGCCAGCGCCGCGGCGGCCGCGATCCCGGCGACGGCGGCGGCGGCCGAAGAGCCCAGTCCGCGCGAATGCGGAATCCGGTTCACGCAGGTCAGGCGCAGCCCCGCGGCGGAGACACCGAGGTATCCCAGGGTGCGGCGGAGCGCGACCACCACGAGGTGACGGTCGTCGGT
Organism: Tsukamurella pseudospumae; assembly: GCF_001575195.1. NCBI lineage: Bacteria > Bacillati > Actinomycetota > Actinomycetes > Mycobacteriales > Tsukamurellaceae > Tsukamurella > Tsukamurella pseudospumae. The sequence continues at coordinate 1,302,184 of NZ_LSRF01000058.1, read as the reverse complement.
GGGCACCTCATCGGCGCCCTCCCCCGTGATCGTGATCGTCAGGTCGCCGTCGACCTCGGGGTCGACGGTCTCGACGGTGACGTCGTCGTAGAGCCCCAGCGCCAGGCCGAGGGTGTCGAACCCCGGGCCGAGGTTGGCACTGGACGCGGGGACCGTCACGGTGGCCTTGAGGCCGACCGGGAGCACGAGCGGGGCGTTCGAAGCGGGTGACACGGCCGCGCTTACTCCGTCAGACCCATGGCGGCGGCCACGGCGACGGGGTCGATGCCCACGCGGGCGATCTCGGGCAGGCTGCTCAGCGCGGTGTCGGGGTCCTTGAGACCGTTGCCCGTCACGGTGCAGACCACGGTCGAGCCCTTCTCGATCCAGCCGTCCGCGCTGGCGGCGAGCAGGCCCGCCACGGATGCGGCGGACGCGGGCTCGACGAAGACGCCCTCCGTCTTGGCGACCAGACGGTACGCCTCGAGCAGCTTCTCGTCGGTGGCGGCGCGGAACTCGCCGTTCGACTCGTCCTTGGCGGCGACGGCCTGGTTCCAGGACGCCGGGCTGCCGATGCGGATCGCGGTCGCGATGGTCTCGGGATCCTTGACCGGGGCCCCGTTGACCAGCGGCGCGGCGCCCGCGGCCTGCACGCCGAGCATGCGCGGCAGGCTGCCGATGATGCCGTCGGCGTGGTATTCGCGGTAGCCGCGCCAGTACGCGGTGATGTTGCCGGCGTTGCCCACGGGCAGCGCGTGCACGTCGGGGGCCTTGCCGAGCGCGTCGACGATCTCGAAGGCTGCGGTCTTCTGCCCCTCGATGCGCACCGGGTTGACCGAATTCACCAGGGAGATGGTGTCGAACGTGGCGGTGGTCTTGCGCGCCAGCTCGAGGCAGTCGTCGAAGTTGCCGTCGACCTCGATGATCCGCGCGCCGTACATGACGGCCTGGGCGAGCTTGCCCATCGCGATCTTCCCCGCGGGCACGAGGACGGCGCATTCGAGGCCGGCGATCGCGGCGTACGCGGCGGCCGACGCCGAGGTGTTGCCGGTGGACGCGCACAGCACGCCCTTCTTGCCGGTGGCCTTCGCCTCGGTCACGGCCATCGTCATGCCGCGATCCTTGAACGAGCCGGTGGGGTTCAGGCCCTCCACCTTGAGGTACACCTCGCAGCCGGTGAGCTCCGAGAGCGCCCGCGCGGGCAGCAGCGGGGTCGCTCCCTCGCGCAGGGTGACGGGCTCCCAGCCCGGCTCCCACGTGTCGCACACGGGCAGACGGTTCCGGTACGCCTGGATCAGGCCGGGCCAGGGCTGGTGCACGGGGGTGCTAGTCATTGGTTCCCTCCACACGGAGCACGGAGGACACGGCGGTCACCACGTCCAGGTTCTTCAGGGCTTCGACGGTGGCCGACAGGGCCGCGTCCGGCGCCTGGTGCGTGAGGATCACCAGACGCGCGCCGCGCTCGGGGGTGTCGGCCTGCTGACGGACGGTGCTGATGGACACGTCCCGCGCAGTGAACTCGTTGGCGACCGCGCTGAGCACACCCGGCCGGTCCGCGACCTCCATCGCCACGTAGTAGCGGGTGAGCACCTCGCCGATCGGCGCGATGGGCAGCTTGGCGTAGGCCGAGTCGCGCGGTCCGCGGCCGGAGACGACCTTGTTGCGGGCAGCGGCGACGAGGTCGCCCATCACCGCGGAGGCGGTCGGGGCGCCGCCCGCTCCGGCGCCGTAGAACATCAGGCGGCCCGCGTTCTCGGCCTCCACGAAGACGGCGTTGTAGGCCCCGTCGACGCTCGCGAGCGGATGCTTGAGGGGCACCAGGGCCGGGTACACGCGGGCCGAGACCCGCTGGGAGCCCTTCTTGTCGGTGAACTTCTCGCAGATCGCGAGCAGCTTGATGGTGCAGTCGAAGGCCTTCGCCGCCTCGATGTCGGCCGCGGTGACGCCCGTGATGCCCTCGCGGTACACGTCGTCGGCCTTGACGCGGGTGTGGAACGCGATGGAGGCGAGGATCGCGGCCTTGGACGCGGCGTCGTAGCCCTCGACGTCGGCGGTCGGGTCGGCCTCGGCGTAGCCCAGGCGGCCGGCCTCGGCGAGCACCGTCTCGTACGCCTCGCCCTTCTCCGCCATGTTGGAGAGGATGAAGTTGGTGGTGCCGTTGACGATTCCGGCCACGAGCTCCACCGAGTCACCGGCCAGGGACTGCTGCAGCGGGCGGATCACCGGGATCGCGCCGGCCACCGCGGCTTCGAAGTAGAGGTCGGCGCGGGCCTTGTTGGCGGCGTCGGCGAGCTGGCCGGTGTACTCCGCGAGCAGCGCCTTGTTGGCGGTGACCACGGACTTGCCGGCCTTGAACGCGCTGAGCATCAGCGTGCGGGTGGGCTCGATGCCGCCCATCACCTCGACCACGATGTCGACGTCGTCACGGCCGACGAGGGCCTCCGCGTCGTCGGTGAGCAGGCTCTTCTTCAGGCCGAGTTCCTTGAGGCCGCGGTCCTTGCCGGTGTCGCGCACCGCGATCCCGCGGATCACGAGGTTCGCGCCGACGCGTGCCGCGAGATCGTCCGCGTTCTCCACGAGGATGCGCGCCACCTCGGTGCCCACCGTGCCCATGCCGAGCAGGGCGACGCCCAGTTCCTTGGCCTGATCAGTGTTTTCAGTCATCAGAGCACCTCCAGGCTCACCAGGTCGTCCACGGTCTCCCGGCGCAGGATCAACCGCGCCGCGCCGTCTTTCACCGCCACGACAGCCGGTCGCGGCTGCATGTTGTAGCGGCTGGACATCGAATAGCAGTACGCCCCCGTGGCGGCGACGGCCATGAGGTCGCCCTCCGCCAGATCGCCGGGAGTGAGCGTGTCGCGGACCACGATGTCGCCGGTCTCGCAGTGCTTGCCGACGATCCGCGACCGCACGGGCTCACCCTGCGGATCCCGGCTCGCGACCACGGCGGTGTACTCCGCGCCGTACAGGGCGGTGCGGATGTTGTCGGACATGCCGCCGTCGACGGAGACGTAGCGGCGGAAGCCCTGCGCCGCCACGTCCTCGGCATCCACCGCGACGTCCTTGATCGTGCCGACCTCGTAGAGCGTGATGCCGGGAGGCCCGGCGATCGCACGGCCGGGCTCGACCGCGATGTGCGGGGTCTTCAGTCCCAGCGCGACCGACTCGGTCTCGACGATGTGTCGTAGCTTGGCCGCGAGGTCCGCCAGCGGCGGCGGGTCGTCGTGCGCGGTGTACGAGATGCCCAGGCCGCCACCGAGGTCGATGGTGCTCAGCTGCGCGGTCTTCTCCGCGCCGAAGCGGGCGACCACGTCGCGCAGCAGCTCGAGCACGCGGCGCGCGGCGATCTCGAAGCCGTTGACGTCGAAGATCTGCGAGCCGATGTGGCTGTGCAGGCCCACGAGGCGCAGGTTCGGCGCCTCGAACACGGCCGTGACGGCCTGCATCGCAGGCGAGTCCGCTCCGCTGGTCGCGGCCAGCGAGAAGCCGAACTTCTGGTCCTCGTGCGCGGTGGAGATGAACTCGTGCGTGTGCGCCTCGACACCGGGGGTGAGCCGGATCAGCACCTCCTGCACGACCTTCCGCTCCCCCGCGATCGCATCGAGGCGCGCGATCTCGGACAGCGAGTCGATGACGACGTGGCCGATACGGGACTCCACCGCGATGCCCAGCTCGGCGGCGGACTTGTTGTTGCCGTGCAGCGCGATCCGCTCTGCGGGGAAGCCCGCGCGCAGGGCCACTGCCAGCTCGCCGCCGCTGCACACGTCCAGGTTCAGGCCCTCATCGCGCACCCAGCGCGCGATCTCGAGGGACAGGAACGCCTTCGACGCGTAGTGCACCGCGGCGTCCTCGCCGAAGGCCTCCCGCATACCGCGGCACCGCGCCCGGAAGTCGTCCTCGTCGATCACCAGCAGCGGCGTTCCGAAGTCGGCGGCGAGCTCGGTGGCGGACACGCCGGCGACGGAGACGGCACCGTCGGCCTCCCTCCGGGCGTGCGCGGGCCAGACGGCCCGATCCAGTTCGCTCACGACGTCCTCACATCCGGTCCGGGGCCGAGACGCCCACGAGGGCCAGGCCGTTGGCGAGCACCTGGCGGGTGGCGGCGCACAGCGCCACGCGGGCACGATGCAGATCGGTCGGCTGCTCGTCGCCCATCGGTAGCACGCGGCACTCGCCGTAGAACCGGTGGTAGGCCCCCGCCAGTTCCTCGAGGTAGCGAGCGATGCGGTGCGGCTCACGGAGATTCGCGGCGCCTGCGGCCACGGCGGGGAACTCCCCGAGGGTGCGCACGAGGTCGCCCTCGCGCGCGTGGTCGAGGAGTCCGAGGTGCTCCGTCGAGGGCTCGATGCCGAGCTCCTGGGCCGACCGCGCGATCGCCGAGAGGCGGGCGTGGGCGTACTGCACGTAGTAGACCGGATTCTCGTTGCTCGCCTGCGCGAGGAGGTCGAGGTCGAGATCGATGGAGGTGTCCACCGAGCTGCGCACCAGCGAGTAGCGCGCGGCGTCGACGCCCACGGCCTCGACGAGGTCGTCCAGGGTGATGACGGTGCCGGCCCGCTTGCTCATCCGGACGGGCTTGCCGTCCTTGACGAGGTTGACCAGCTGCCCGATGAGGACCTCGATCTGCGCCGGGTCGTAGCCCAGCGCCGCGGCGGCCGCCTTGAGTCGACCGATGTAGCCGTGGTGGTCGGCGCCCAGCATGTAGATCGCGAGGTTGAAACCGCGATCGAACTTGTGCTTGATGTAGGCGATGTCGCCCGCGATGTAGGCGGCGTTGCCGTCGGACTTGATGACGACGCGATCCTTGTCGTCGCCGTAGTCGGTGGCCTTGAGCCACCAGGCGCCGTCCTTCTCGTACAGGTTGCCGTTGTCCTTGAGCTGCTGGACGCTGCTCTCCACCAGGCCCGAGGTGAACATCTCGTCCTCATGGGTGAACACGGCGAAGTCGGTGCCGAACTCGTGCAGGGTCCGCTTGATGTGCTCGAACATGAGCTCGACACCGTCGGCCCGGAAGGCCTCGACCCGGTCGGCCTCCGGGAGCTCGAGGATGCCCTCGTGGCCCTTGACGACGGTGGCCGCGATGTCGTCGATGTAGTCGCCGGCGTAGCCGTCCTCGGGGGTGGGCTGGCCCAGGGCGGCGGCGTCCAGCGAGCGCGCGAACCGGTCGATCTGCGCGCCGTGGTCGTTGAAGTAGTACTCGCGGGTGACCTCGGCGCCCTGATTCTCGAGGACGCGACCGAGGCTGTCGCCGACCGCGGCCCAGCGCGCGCCGCCCAGGTGGACGGGCCCCGTCGGGTTGGCGGAGACGAACTCGAGGTTGATCAGCGCACCGTCGAGCGCGGTCCCGTGCCCGAACACACCGGCCTGCTCGAGGACGGTCGCGATCAGCTGGTTCTGCGCGTCCGCGGCGAGGCGGATGTTGAGGAAGCCGGGTCCGGCGACGGTGGCCTCGTCGACGCCGTCGGCGGCACCGAGCGCCTCGGCGAGCCAGGTCGCGAGGTCGCGCGGGTTCACGCCCGCCTTCTTGGCGACCTGCATCGCGAGGTTGGTCGCGTAGTCGCCGTGCTCGGGGTTGCGCGGCCGCTCGACGAGAACGCGTTCGGGCAGCACGGAGGCGTCGAGGCCGCGCTCGGTGAGCACGGTCGTCGCGGTGGCATGCAGGAGTTCCGAAAGGTCAGCGGGAGTCACCAGACCATCCTAGGGGGCGCCTGACCGCCCGGTTTCCGCCGGGCCCGCCCTATGCGCTAACCTTGCTACGCCCTGCGCCCCCGTAGCTCAGGGGATAGAGCGTTCGCCTCCGGAGCGAAAGGCCGCAGGTTCGAATCCTGCCGGGGGCACTCTCTCTTCTGCCTCATATCAGCAAGCGAATGTGTCCTTGTACACCAAGCATTTCGATGTGTAGCCGCCGTTACCTCGCGTGACGTCCTTCTCCTTCACGTCCGCCCACGGTTGCCAGATCATCAGCCCCAGCAGAATCATGCAGGTGCCGACGATCCAGGCCGCGGATCGGATGGATCTGGCCAGCGCCAGCGCGTGCAGATCGGTCATGCTCGGGAACGATAACAGCAGTCAGCACCAATAATGATGTTATCTTTCCCATCATGAATACCGCGCCGCGATGGCTGGCAGCCGGGCTCGTAGCCATCGCTGCGGCCTCGGGATGTGCGGCCGGCGACGAGGGGCCGGTGACGTACGGGCCGACGCTGCTGCCGTCGCCGCCGTCATCCTCTCCCGCCGCCTCGCTCCCTCCTGGCCTCACCCGCCTCACGACGGCGACCTACGGAATGATCGTCCAGCCCGCGGGTTCAGCGGCGATGTGCCAGCTCGGCGCCATCCTCGCGCGAGGAAATGGCGCTGATCAGGTCCGCTACGCCGTCGTGGGCAAGGACTGCGCGGCGCCGGTCGGAACCCGGATCCAGGACGTGGATCACAAGGAGGACACGCTCGGAACCGTCGCAGCCACCGTCACGGGGAAGGACGGTGCCTGGTCGGCGGTGGCGGTGCGCCTCGACGACGGCGCCGGCTTCATGTTGATGAGCCCGCCCGCCGTGGTCCGGTCCGGTGACGACGTGGGTGTCCACAACACCGGCGAGACATTCCGCGTATCGATCGATGCACGCGGACTCCTTCTGCTCGACGGATTCTCCTCGCCGTTCGGACGTTCGGGCGCATCCGTCTTCAGCACCAAGGGGCGCCTCGTCGGGATCTCAGCGGGCACCGGATCGCTCGCGGTCCCGATCGCCGAGCTGATACGAACCTTCGCGGCCATGCCGGGATTCGACGGCGTCAGGCTGCTGTGACGACGTCGATGAGTACCGCAGCCGGCAGCCGGACACTCGCAATGAACCACCCCCATCGCGTGGACCGCACGTGCTGAACCGACAGATCTTCGAGGACCCACCGCGCCCGCTCACGGAGCGACAGGAGTGGGACGCGCGGTACGAGGCTCGGCGCGCTGCGCGCGAGTCCCGCAACTCGCTCCGCACCGCACGGGGGCAGTACCGCCGGTACCGGCGCAAACTCGGTGCAACCCCCTACCTGGACTGGGCGCGCTGGAATGCGGAGTACGACAGGACCTATCGGACATCCGGCACCCGGATCCGGCCGGTGGAGGGTGGTCCTCCGACCGGGGTCTCCTGACGGGGCGACACCTCGGTGGTGGAATGGGTAGGTGAGCGAACCGGTTCCCGATCCCCTGCCCCGCGTCGCGCGCGTGCGCTCGCTCGTCTTCGCCGACGGTGCGCCCGTCTGGCGATGGCAGGCGGGGCTGCGGGCCGCGGCGGCGGTCGTGATCCCGGGCGCCGCGATGGTCGCGGCGGGACAGGCGCACGCGGCACTGTTCGTGACCTTCGGGGCGTTCGCTGTGCTCTACGGCGAGGGACGGCCGTACCGGATCCGGGCGCAGGTGGTCGCCACGGCGGGTGCGGCGTTGCTGCTCGCGGTCGTCATCGGCGCGCTGATCGGCGCCGCGGTGCCGGCGGGCGGGACGGCGCTCAAGATCGGCGCGGTGCTCCTGGTCGCGGCGCCCGCGGTGCTCGCCGTGTACGTCGTCGACGCGCTGCGCCTCGGGCCGCCCGGCGCGCTGTTCTTCGCCCTCGTCGGCTCCGGCGGGCTGATCGCGGTGGAGTCGGGCGCATCACCCGGGATGCTCGTGTTCGCGGCCGCATGCGGCGCCGTCTCGGCGGTCGTCGTGTCCATGGCGGGCGCCACCGTCGACTCGTCCCGCCCGCAGCGCGAGGCGGTCGGCCGCGCGATCGGTGCCGTGAACGGCCTTCTCGCGCCGGACGGTCCGCGATCCGCGGAGCAACGGCACGCCGCGGGCGCCGCACTCCTCGCCGCCTGGACCACTCTCGACGACGCCCGCTCGGCATCCCGCCCCGCCGACGCGGACCTGCTGATCGCGTTGCGGGAGGCCAATCGCCGCTTCGCCGCCGACTCGGACGACTCCCCCGACGCCGAGGTCGATCCCACGCGGCAGATCACCACGTCGCGGCTGCGACCGGCGGTCGGGCACCGGCTGCGCCGTTCACTGAACCGCTGCTCGCACGCGACGATCACCGCCACTCGCGTCGGGATCGCCTGCGTCGCAGCGGGCGCGGTGAGCATCGCACTCGGTTTCGATCGACCGCACTGGGCGGCGATCGGCGCACTCGTGGTGTTGCAGACCGGGTTCGACCGCGTCCGAGGAACCGTGCGGGCACTGCACCGGTTCCTGGGGACCGCCGTCGGCCTGATGCTGTTCGCGGGCCTGCACGCGCTGTCGCCGCAGGGGTACGCGCTCATCGCGGTGATCGGCGTGCTGCAGTTCAGTATTGAGATGCTCATCGTCCGGAACTACGCCGCCGCGGTCGTCGTGATCACGCCCGTCGCGCTGATGGCGAGCGGCGCCGGCGCCGTCACCGGTTCTGCGGGTCCGGTGATGCGGGATCGCCTGCTCGAGACCGTCGTCGGCGTGATCGTGGCGCTCGTGGTGATGTACCTACTAGCGCCGAACGCCCACCGTCGGACGTTCGCCTGGACCGAACGGCGAGTCCGGGACGCAGCGCTGCACCTCATCGACGTCGCGACCGCGATGCCCGTCGGCGCTGCGGAGGCCCGAGCAGCTGCACGGGATCTGCACTTCGAGCTGGAGGGCGGCGTGCGCGCGGGCATCGACTCGATGCACAACGAACCCGCGTGGACCGCGGAACGGTGGCCCGACCGAGCGGCCCTGGTCCACGACGGCTACGACCTCGCCTCCGCGTTCTGGACCACCCCGCCCGAGCTGCCCCTCGGTGACACGAGCTCCCTGCGTCGACGTTTCGAGTAGTCGCGGTGCCCGGTAGCGGGCACGGGCGCTGAGATGTCGCTCCCTGCGGCGCCGACCCCGCGGCACGCCGGGGCCCCGCCGCAGGGAGCGACATTTCAGCGGTCCCCGGGAGTAGCGCCGCTATCGTTTCCTGGAGATCTCCATGCCGCCGTTGCCTGGCACGGTGACGGAGGTGAACGGGCCGTCGGGGTCGCGAACGAACTCGAGGTACTCGCGGTACTCCTTTGCAGCCCCGACCACGTTGTCGCACACCACGAGAGCGCCGGGTCGGAGGTGCGGCGTCACGAGACGCAGCGCGGGCAGCGCCATCGGCACCCAGATGTCGACGAGCATGAAGTCGATCGGCCCGGTCAGATCGACGAGGGTCTCGCGCAGGTCGCCCTCGCGGATCTCGACGAACTCCTCGACGCCGGCCTCGCGCAGATTCCGCAGTGCGCGCTGCACCTTCGCCGGCTCGTGCTCGGTACCGATGACGAGCCCTTCACCGCCGTCATCGCGCTCGGCGAGGTTGTCACGGACCGCGGCTGCCAGGTAGATCGTCGACACCCCGAAGGACGTGCCCGCCTCCACGATCCGCGTCGCACCGATCGAGCGGCACAGCATGTGGATCAGCGCCGCCTTCGCCGGTGCGATCGCGACGAGCTTGTCGGCGACGAACCGCTTCCCCTCCTCGCCCTGGGTGAAGTCCGCGGTCCGATCCCGCAGCAGCGAGACCGCCATGCGCCCCGCGATCGCCGGCACGTTCGCGACGAGCTGCTTCTTGCTCTGCGCGTGCAGCCGGTCGGCCACGGCGGCGGCGAGCGGATCCAGCGGCGACGGTGCGAGCTTGTCCATGTTCCGACCGTATCGAAATTAGGTCTACCTAACAACCCGTCAACGACCAGGCCGCAGTGATCGTGTGATCATGAACATGTGAATGCCGATAGCACCGGAAGGAGTCCCGGCGGTACGACGCTGCGCGTACGGGACGACGGGGTGCCGCAGTGATCCGGGGCGATCACGACGAGGACTTCTTCGGCGACGCCGAAGCCGCCGCCGTGTACTCGGAGACGCAACGCAGGTTCACCACGCACCACCGCGCGCTGATCGAGAGCTACCGCGCTCCGGGTACACCTGCGGAGACGGCGCTGCTCGCATGCCTCCAAGCGCTCCGGGACGGCCGGATCACCGAGGAGTGGTCCGTCGGCGTGATCGACGCGGGTTCCCGGGGTGAATTGTTCTACGTCGTGTACCGCTGGTGGAGCGTGCCCCTCACACTGGGCTTCGCCACGGAGGCGACGATCTCACCGCTGTACGGCTCCCCCGACGATCCGGCCACCGTCGGCCGAGACGCCGCTGCGTTCTGCATCGGCGAACCCCTCGGGACCGTCCGCGATCACCTCGTCGGGGACGAGAACGACATCCACTGGTGGGGAACGCCGCTGCCCGCGCGATGACAGCCCTGCATGGTCCGGACCCGAGGAACCGAACCGTTCAGCGCTTCTTCGCGTAGCTGTGGAAGATCCGCGGCGCGAGCCGACGGAGCACCTCGACCAGCACGATCGCCACCCCGCCGAAGGCGAAGCCGATGCCCACCATCTCGGGGTCGCTGATGTCGAGGAAGAACTTCTCCTGTGCCAGCGGGATCGAGAACAGCACCACGTAGAAGGCCACGGACACGCCGACGAGCAGCACCTTCCACCACGTGTACGGCCGCGCCACGATCCCCAGCACCCACAACGACCCGACGAGCAGCGTGATCAGCGCCGCCGTCGACGCCTTGATCTGCTCCGGGCTCAGCGTGGCGGCCTTCGCACCGATCGAGGCCCCGGAGCCGCCCGGGTTCACCACGAGGTAGCACAGGAAGGTCGCCAGGCCGACCGCGATGCCCGACGGTGCCGCCAACTTCAGTACGCGGGAGACGAAGCCGGTCTGGGCGCGCTCGTTGTTGGGCGCCAAGGACATCACGAAGGCGGGGATACCGATGGTGAACCACGCGGCGATCGTCACGTGGATCGGCTGGAACGGGTACGAGATGGGCGCGAAGCCGAAGATCTTGGCGCCCAGGCCCGCCAGGCCCACGAGCCACGCGAGCAACACCGCGTACACGGTCTTGGTGAGGAACAGGTTCGCGACGCGCTCGATGTTGCCGATCACCCGGCGCCCCTCCCCGACGACGTACGGGAGGGTGGCGAACTTGTTGTCCAGCAGCACGATCTGCGCGACCGACCGCGCGGCGGAACTACCGGAACCCATCGCGACGCCGATGTCGGCGTCCTTGAGCGCGAGCACGTCGTTGACGCCGTCGCCGGTCATTGCAACGGTGTCGCCGCGGGACTGCAGCGCCGTGACCATGGCCCGCTTCTGGTCGGGGCGCACCCGGCCGAAGGTCACGTTATCGGTGACCACCTGCGCCAGCTCGTCGTTGTCTGCGGGCAACTTCCGGGCATCCACGGACGAGTCCGCCGAACCGAGCCCCAGCGAGTGCGCCACCGCACCGACGGAGACCGCGTTGTCGCCGGAGATCACCTTGACGGCCACACCCTGCGAGTCGAAGTAGTCGATCGTGCCCTGCGCATCGGGCCGCACCCGCTGCTCCAGCGCGATCAGCGCACGGGGCACCAGGTTCCCCGGCGCTTCGAGCCCGTCCACCTCCGTATCCACGGGCACATCGGTCGAGGCCACCAGCAGCACCCGCAGCCCCGTCGACCCGAGCTCCGTGGCGCGGCGGGCACCGTCGGACTCCGGATCGAGGAGGACGTCCGCGGCACCGAGGATCCAGTTGCCCTGCGGCGCATCGCCGTCCGCGAGGGAAATGCCGGACCACTTCTTGGCGGAGCTGAAGGGCGCGACGGCGGCGGCGCGCCAGCCCGGCGCGTCCGGGTACGCCTCGCCGATCGCCTGGACGCTGGCGTTCGGGCGGGGGTCCAGGTGGGCGATCGCGGCGAGGGCGCGCTCGATGTCGGCGCGGTCGCCGTCGAGGACGTCGAGCTCCGAGAGGCGCATGCCGTTCTCGGTGAGGGTGCCGGTCTTGTCGGCGCAGACCACGTTGACGCGGGCCAAGCCCTCGATCGCGGGCAGCTCCTGCACCAGGCACTTGCGCTGGCCGAGGCGCACGACGCCCACCGCGAACGCGATCGAGGTCATGAGGACGAGGCCCTCGGGGACCATCGGCACCAGGGCCGCGACCATGCCGAGGATCGCCTGGTTGAGCTCCTGCTTGGAGATGACCAGCTGGTTGAACACGGTGAGGATGCCGGCCGGGATCAGCAGCCAGGTGATCACCTGCAGGATCTTGTCGATGCCCGACCGGAGCTCGGAGTTGACGAGGGTGAACTTGCTGGCCTCGTCCGCGAGCTGCGCGGCGTAGGCGTCGGCGCCGACCTTCGTCGCCCGGTAGGCGCCCGAGCCCGAGACCACGAAGCTGCCGGAGAAGATCTCGTCGCCGAATTGCTTGTCGACGGGGTCCGCCTCGCCCGTGAGCAACGACTCGTCGACCTCGAGGGCCTCGAACTCGATCGTTTCGCCGTCGACGACGATCTGGTCGCCGGGGCCGATCTCGATCACGTCGTCGAGCACGACCTCGGACTGCGCGACCTCGATGGCGGCACCGTCGCGCCGCACCACCGGGTGGGCCTGCCCGACGATGGCCAGCGAGTCCAGGGTCTTCTTCGCGCGCAGCTCCTGGATGATGCCGATGCCGGAGTTGAACACGATGAGCAGGCCGAACAGCCCGTTGATCAGCGAGCCCGTGAACAGCACCAGCAGGAACAGCACACCGAGCATGGCGTTGATGCGGGTGAACACGTTGGCGCGGACGATGTCCCACGCGCTCCGGCCCGACCGGTTCGGCAGGGCGTTGACCCGGCCGTCGCGCACCCGCTCGGCGACCTGCGCGGCGGTGAGGCCCGACGCGGGAAGGCCGGATGTCGTGTCGGGTGCAGCAGTCATGCACGCGAGTGTAATGACGGCTTCGCCGGTCGGCGCTCGCTCGCCACGCTCGCTCGCCGCGCTCGGGCGGCGTCGAGGTCGTACGCTGACCGCCATGACCGCCATGACCGCCATGACCGCCATGACCGCCTTCACCGTGGCCCGATCCATCGAGATCGCCGCGCCCGCCGACACCGTCTTCGGCCTCATCGACGATTTCCACGAGTGGCGGCACTGGTCACCCTGGGAGGGCCTCGACCCCCAGCTGCACCGCGAGTACAGCGGCCCGCCCGAGGGCCCGGGCGCCGCGTACGAGTGGCGCGGGAACCGCAAGGCGGGCGAGGGCCGGATGTCCATCTCGGCGACGGAGCCCGGGCGGTCCGTGGACGTCGACCTCGAGTTCCGCAAACCGATGGCCGCGAACAACCACGTGCGCTTCGACATCGTCCCCACGGGCGACGGTGTGCGCGTCACCTGGACCATGACCGGCGTGACCACCGGGCTGTTCTCGCTCATCGGCAGGATCGTGCCGATGGACAAGTTCGCCGGCAAGGACTTCGAGAAGGGCCTCTCCGCCCTGAAGTCCCGCGCCGAGAACCGATAGCGCTGCCCGCCGGCGGGCGGCGCACCGTCGGACCTGAGAATCCGGCGAATCGCCCCCGGGCCTGCGCGGGGCCGGTCACGATGCACGTGCGTACAACGCCGTCGTCCCCGCCCGCAAGGAGGCACCATGCCCGCACGTCCCGCTGTCGACCTCGGATCCTGGATCGCGCGGCGCGCCGCGGTGAGCGGGGACCGCCCCGCGATCACCTACGGCGACGCGACGTGGAGCTACCGGGAGTTCGCCGACCGCGTCGACCGGCTGGCGGCGGAGCTCGTGGCGGGAGGCGTCGGGACCGGCGATCGCGTCGGCTACGTGGGCTTCAACCACCCCGACTTCCTCACCACGATGTTCGCCGCGTCCCGCGCGGGCGCGGTGTTCGTGCCGCTGAACTTCCGCCTCACCTCAGCTGAGCTGGAGTACATCCTCACGGACGCGGGCGTCCACACGCTGATCGCCGACGCCGACCGCGCGGCGGTCGTGGAGCCGGTCCGGGCGTCGTCCGGGCTGACGCGGGCGATCGCGCTCGAGGCCGTGGAGGGCTGGGAGCAGCTCGACGGGTTGCTCGCGGGGCGCGCGCCCATCGCCGAGCCGCAGTCGCCCGGGGAGGACGATCTCGCGCTGATCATGTACACCTCCGGCACCACGGGGCGTCCCAAGGGCGCGATGCTCACGCACGGGAACATGTTCTGGAACAACATGAACGCGCTGCTGAGCCTGGACACCGTGTCGGCGGACATCAGCCTCGTAGCGGCTCCGCTCTTCCACATCGGCGGCCTGAACGTGACCACCCTGATCACCCTGCAGAAGGGCGGGCAGCTCGTGATTCTGCCCGCCTTCGACCCCACCGCGGCACTCGCCCTCATCGAGAAGCATCGCGTCACCAGCATGTTCGGCGTCCCCGCGATGTTCCTGTTCATGAGCCAGGTGCCGAGCTTCGAGACGACCGACCTCAGCACCGTCCGCCAGTTCATCTGCGGCGGTGCGCCCGTCCCGGAGCCGCTCATCGCGCTGTACAACGGCCGGAACATCCCGTTCTGCCAGGGCTACGGGCTCACCGAGACCGCGCCGCTCGCCCTGGTCATGGACGTCTACGACACCGCCCGCAAGATCGGCGCTGCCGGCCACCACATCCTTCCCCTCTCCGAGGTCGCGCTCCTCGGGCCCGACGGTGCGCCCGTCCCCGACGGCGAGCGCGGCGAGGTCTGCGTGCGCGGGCCGCAGGTGACGCCGGGCTACTGGCAGAACCCGGCGGCGACCAGCGCCGCGATCGACGCCGACGGCTGGTTCCACACGGGCGATGTCGGCGAGCAGGACGCGGACGGCTACGTCACCGTCGTGGACCGCGTGAAGGACATGGTGATCTCCGGCGGCGAGAACGTCTACCCCGCCGAGGTCGAATCCGTGCTCTACCGGCACCCGTCGATCGCCGAGGTCGCGATCATCGGTGCGCCGCATGAGAAGTGGGGCGAAGCGGTCGTCGCGGTCGTCGCTCTCAAGCCCGAGGCCACGCTGACGCTCGAGGAGGTCCGCGAGTTCGCCAAGGACTCCCTCGCGCCGTACAAGCTGCCCCTGGCCCTGCACGTCGTGGACGCCCTACCCCGCAATCCCGCGGGCAAGGTGCTCAAGTTCAAGCTGCGCGAACAGGTCTGATCGCAGCCGCAGTGTCGGCAGTGATTCTGTCGGTTCGCGGTGTGCATGCCCGATCGCCGACGCGATCCGGTCAACGATCAGGCGCCCCCGAGTGCCACTTCGGTGACGCCGTCGCGGCCGCGGAGGGCGTCGAACCGGCCGGGGACGCAACTGAAGACGATCACCTGGGCGCCGCGGCCGGCCTCGACGAGGGCGTCGGCCATCGCGCCGAGGCGGGTCGGGTCGCTGTGGCCGAGGGCGTCGTCGAAGATGACGGGGGCGCCGTCGGCACCGTCGACCAGACGGGCGCACGCCAGCCTGCTGAGCACGCCGAGCTGCTCCTGTGCACCGCCCGACAGGGACTCGAAGGGCACTGTGACCCCGTCCACGGTGCGCGAGGCGATCGTGAGGTCGTCGCCGACGGTGATGGTGAGCGGATCACCGAAGACGGTGCGGCCCAGGCCCTCGAGCGCCCGCTGATACGGCGCCTGCACCCGGGCGCGGCGGGCGTCGCGGTGCGCGGTGAGCGTGTCGTGCAGCAGCGCCGCCGCCCGCGCACGCTCCTCGACCGAGGTGAGGGCCCGCTCGGCGTGGACGTGCTCGGCCGCGGCCGCGTCGAGCCGGTCGCGACGGCCGTCGGCCTGGAACAGCTGCAGCTGGCCGTTCAGCGCGGACAGCTCGTCGCGGGCCGCAGCCTCCGCCGCCTGCGCCTGCTCGGCCTGCGCGCGAGCCGCGCCGAGCCGGGCGGCGAAGCCCGCGACATCGGCCTCCTGGGCAGCACGATCATGCGCGGCGGCCTCCGTCGCAGCCGACTCCCGGGCCGCGACGGCGGCATCCGCGGCGATACCCAGCGCATCGTCGGCCGCCTCGGCGCGCGCCCGTTCCAACTCGGCCGTCAGCTCGGAGGCCCGGCTGTCGAAGTGCTGCAGCCGATCCGCCGCGACCTGCGCATCGGTCGTGGCGCGGTGCAGCTCCTGGTGCTTCTGCCCCAACTGCTCGCGGGTCTGCTTCTCCTCGCCCCGCGAGGACACCTCGGCCTGCGTGGCCTCCATGAGGTTGGCCTTGGCACACTCGGGATCCACGGCGAGCAGCTCCGGATCGACCGCCGCCTCCAGCGCGACGATCCGCTCGGCCGACTCCTCCGCGAGCCGCCGCAGCTCGTCGAGGGTGTGCTCGCCGAGGGCGTGCGCCAGCGCGATCCGCGCCTCCTGCAGCTCGATCTCGATCGCCTCGCGCAGCTCGTGCAGCTCCCGGGCCTCCTCGACGCTCGCGGCGCCGGCGTCGCGGCACGCCGCCAGCAGAGCGCCGTGCGCCGCCTTGACCTCCGCCGCCGCGTCGGCGCTCTCGCCGCGCTGGACCACCTCGATCCGGACCGCGCCGGGCACCTCGATGACCATGCCGTTGCCGGCGACGACCTCCACCGGCTCCTCGCCGATGTTCCGGCCGTCCACGAGGACATCGGAGAATCCCAACCGCTCCAGCTGCAGCGTGGCCGCGAGCGCGGAGAACCGGGCCTGCGCCTTCTCGTGGCGCTGCTCCGCGACGGCGATGGTCTGCAGGGCGCGGCGGTCGATCGGGTTCAGCGCCAGCCGGTTCCGCGCATCCTCGACGTCCTTGCCCAGCAGCTGCGCCTGCTCGATCCGCTTGCCGAGCCGCTGGTAGCCCACGGATTCCCTGGCGTAGTCGACGGCGTACTGCGCCTGCGCCTTCCGCTCCCGCCGGTCCGCGGCGACCGCCGACAGTTCGTGCACCGTGGTCTCCAACCACGACGCCTCGGCGGTGAGGACCTCGCGGTCCGCGAGCGCCCGGTCGCGCAGCACGCGCACCTGCGCAGCACGCTCCGTGGCGAGGGCCTGCTGCTCCACGAGCCGGCGGCGGCGATTCGCGGCCTCACCCGCGTGCTGCTCCCGCAGCGTGGCGGATTCGAGCACGGCGCGGGACTGGGCGACCTGCGACTGCAGGCGGGTGATCCGCTCCTGATCGGCGCCGACCGCCTGCAGCGCCGCGGCGGCGGCGGACCGTCGGTCCACCAGGGCGGACAGACGTGCGGAGGCGAGGACGTGCTGGTCCGCGACCCGGTCGACCTCGAGCAGCGCGGCCCGGGCGGCATCGAGGGCCGCACGCGCCGCGGCCTCCCGGGCGCGCGCGGCCGACAGCTCGTTGGTGGGGCGGCCGGTGGGCGTGAAGTAGCGCGCCCGCTCGGCGGCGACGGCCTCGGCCAGGCGCTCGGCGCCCGGCTCATCGTCTCCCGCGCCGCCGGACGCCGCGTCGAGCGCCTTCGCGAACGCGGCGCTGTCGCGCAGCGAGGGCTGGCCCGGGCCGGGGCCCTGCAGCACCGTCAGCGCTTTGAGCAGGTCGCCGTCGACGTACGTGCGCATCTGCTCCGCCACCCAGGACTCCGCGCTGCCGCCCGTGAGTTGCTGCGGCGCCGGCTCGAGCACCGTCAGCACGGTGCCGGGGCGCCGGTGGTACTGCTTGGCGTAGACGAACCGGTACGGCCCGACGGTGAGCTCCGCCTCGACGAACGGCCCCGCGTCGCGATGAGCGGGGCACACGGCCTCCACGCGCTGCGACTTCGAGGTGGCCTTGACGTCGAGCAGGAGCTGCAACGCCTCGACCATCGAGGACTTGCCGGCCTCGTTGGGGCCGTGCAGGAGCGTGACGCCCGTATCGGCGAAGGAGATCTCCCGCTCCGCGACGCCGCGGAAGTCCTTGATGGCCAGGCGGTGCAGCCTCATGCGCCGACCTCCTGGCGGGTGAGGCGGTAGAGCAGGGCGAGCGCGCCCGAGGCATCGGCCGCGCGGTCACCGCCGCTGCGAGCGACGCCCAGCAGCTCCTCCGCCGCATCGGCGGCCGGGCCCGTGAGCTCGAGCGACTCCAGCTCCGATTCCCCCGGCAGCACCGCGAGATCCGTCTTGCGCTCCCACAGCTCGACCGCGGCGAACCTCGCCCGCAGGGCCTCGATCTCCGCATCCAGCTCGGCCTTCGCCGACAGCCCGACGGTGCCCGTGAACCCCACCTTGACCACGGTGCGGTCCTTGTCCGGCAACGCAGACAAGGAGCCGACAGCCGCGGCGACGTCGCGCTCCGAGGACAGCGGGAACTCCCGCGACGCGAAGCGCCACGTGCCGACCCGGACCGGGGTCACCGTCGCGCCGCCCGACTCCGGGACGTCCACGACGAGGACCGAGCCGGACCCCGTCTCCTTGTGGTCGAAGTTGGTGACCTCGGGGGCGCCGGAGTACCAGATGTCCTGCGCCACTTCGGTGACCGAGTGCCGATCCCCCAGCGCCACGTACCGCAGCTCTCCCGCGGCGATTCGGCCGGACAGCGCGGCCACGTCGATGAGCCGCTGATCCTGCGCGCCGACCGGGAGCGTGCCGCCGTGGCCGACGGCGATGCGGATCACGCCCGCGGCGGGCGGCGCGACCGCGGCGACCGCCTCCGTGAGCGGATCCCCCGCCGGGTGCTTGGAGAACCACGGCGCCGCGAGCAGTTCGACGCCCGGGCGCACCTCGTGCACGCCCGGCGCGTCCAGCACGATCACGTTGGCCGGACGGTGCCGCGCGAACACCTCGGAGGTGTAGATCGACGCCGCGTCGAGCGGATCGTGGTTACCGGGCAGCAGGTAGACCGGGCAGCCGATGCCGGCGATCCGGTCCAGGCTGCGGGCGATGACGGCGGGCGCGAGGCGGTTGTCCTCGAAGACGTCACCGCACACGACGACGAACTCCGCCTCCTGCTCCGCCGCGACCGCCCCGAGCCGGGAGATCGCGTCCAACCGGGCATCGGTGAACCGGGCCTGCGCATCCGCGTCGAGGAAGTGCCGCGTCATCCCCAGCTGCCAATCGGCCGTGTGCAGGAACCGCATCTCTCACCCCCTGAAGTCGTGTCCTCTCAGGGTAGTGACCCCCACCGACAAGTTCCGCCACCGACGCGGCCCGCCCCCGATCCTCAGTCCCCCGCCGGGCTCACGACACGCTGCGCTCGCACATCCGGCAGGTTCCACTCGGCGAGCTCGAAGTCGGCGTCGTCGTGCAGGATGACCAGGCCGCGGGCTGCCGCAGTCGCGCAGATGAGCAGATCCACCGTCGACAGCGCCCGCACCGCTCCTACCCCGACGAGTCGATGCTGCGCAGACTCAATCCAGGACCAGACCGCCTTGGGCACGGGCACGTCGGGGTACATCTCGAAGAACAATTCATTGATCTGGTCGTACTCAACCGAATTCCGGGCCGACCTCCGGAACTCGGCTCGCTGCGGCGCACACGAACCCACCGCCCCCGCGGTCAGCATCCCGAACCACCGATCTGCGAGAGCGTCATCACGGGTGATCCGCCATATCGCCGACGAATCGACGAGGTAGCGGATCACGCGCGGCCCGACTTCTCTTCCTCACGGAGAGCGCGCCAGCCCTCGTAGTCCCAGCCCTTCGCCTGCTCACGTAACCGCGCGAACGCCTCGACCCTTCGGTGCTGCGCGAGGTACTCGCGTAACGCCAGATTGACCGCTTCCTTCTTGGTCCGCACGCCGGCGACGCGCATCACACCGTCGAGAGCTTCGTCGTCAAGATCGATCTGAGTGACTGCCATGTACCCCCTCCTTGTGGGATCTGTACATAGACTACCAACATCATCAACATTTCGCAGGTCACCGCGGGTCGCAGAGGCGGTCGTAGAGCTCGGCCAGCTCGTCGGAGGCCTCCGCCACGTCGGCGGGTTTGGTGCCGGTGCGGCGCAGGGCCATGCGCAGCAGCGCCGGGTCGAGCAGCGTCATCGCGTCGATCGGCGCGGGCTCGGGCAACGGCGGGAGGTCGAGGCCGTCGCCGTAGAAGGCCGCCGGACCCGCGTCCCAAGCCCCGGGATCCCAGGCGTCCCGGGCACCGTCGCCCGACGATGCCGCACCGCCCGGCCCCGGCGCGGAATCGGTGGACACCCGCGCGAGCAGACCGGCCAGGGGCACCCCCGCGAAGTCCAGGACCAGCGAGGGATCGGTGTCCGCGGCGGCGCAGAACTCGTAGGTCAGCGCGAGTGCGTGCACGCAGGCACCCGACTCATCGGGGCACGCGCACTCGACGACCACATCGGACGCCGACTCGGGCAGCACCAACTCCCCCAACGCGCGGCCCAACTCCCCGCGAGTGACCCCCAGCAGCTCGCCGGACGCGCCCTGCCCCACCAGCAGCGAGACCACCGCGGCCGCGTCGCCCGGCACCCGCGAGAGCGCGACAGCGAAGGGATCGAGCTGGCTGCCCTGGACCGTCGCGGTGACCGACCCCGGCACCACGGCCATCGCGTACACCTGGTGCTCGGAGTACAGGCGACGCGCGTACTGGACCTTGCGCCGCTCCGTGACCTCCTCGCGCTGCTGGATCAGCCTGCGCGAGAACCACGTTCCGCCCATCGGCCGCGCAGAATCCCTAGCCTTGCGGGCCACGCCGATCACCGCCTCTCCCTGGCCGTGCGCGCCATCTACGTCACCGCCTCGTCGCGCAGGGCGATCAACTCGTACAGCTCGTCGTTGTTGAGTTCCGTCAGCCACGCCTCGCCGACCTGCACCGTCATGGACGAGAGCTCCTTCTTCGCGGCGATCACGCCGTCGATCCGCTCCTCGAGCGTGCCCGCGCAGACGAACTTGCGGACCTGCACGGCGCGGGTCTGGCCGATGCGGAAGGCCCGGTCGGTGGCCTGGTTCTCCACCGCGGGGTTCCACCAGCGGTCCACGTGCACCACATGATTCGCCGCCGTGAGATTGAGCCCCGTTCCGCCCGACTGCACCGTCGCCACCAGTGCCGGAGGGCCATCACCGGACTGGAACCGGGCCACCATCGCGTCCCGGTCACGCCGGGGCACGGCACCGTCGAGCACCGGGACCTCCGCGCCGAGCAGGCCCGTGAGCCAGGGCTGCAGCATCCGGGCGAATTCGGCGTACTGGGTGAAGACGAGGGCGCGCTCCCCCTCGGCCGCGATGGTCTCCAGGACGTCCGCGAGCAGTTCCAGCTTGCCGGAGCGGTGCTGCCCGCGGCGCAGCAGCGGCGAACCGTCGCCGAGGTAATGCGCCGGGTGGTTGCAGATCTGCTTGAGCCGGGTCAGCGAGGCCAGGACCAGGCCCCGCCTGCCCATGCCCTTCGACTCGCGCAGCTCCCGCACCAGCTCGTTGAGCACCGCCTGGTACAGCCCCGCCTGCTCCGGCGTGAGCGACGCGCGGACCGTGAACTCGGCCTTCTCCGGCAGCTCCGGGGCGATGTTCGGGTCGGTCTTCTCGCGCCGCAGGATGAACGGCGAGGTCAGCGTGTTCAACCGGCGCACCGCGGCGCGGTCCTGCTCCCGCTCGATGGGCATCGCGAACCGGTTCCGGAAGGTGCGCGCCGAGCCCAGCAGACCCGGGTTGACCAGGTCGATCACCGCCCGCAGGTCCTCCAGACGGTTCTCCACCGGCGTGCCGGTGAGCGCCACCCGGTGCCCCGCAGGGATCGACCGCAGCGCCTTGGCGGCGGCGGTGTTGGCGTTCTTCACGTGCTGCGCCTCGTCCACCACGATGCGCGCCCAGTGGTGCCCGGCGAGCAGCTCCCGGTCGCGGGCGGCGAGGGCGAAGGTCGTCAGGACCACGTCGGACTCCCGCGCGATCCGCCCGAACTCCTCGCCGGTGGGCCTATCGCTGCCGTGGTGCACGTGAATCCGCAGATCGGGGGTGAAGCGCTGGGCCTCCGCGACCCAGTTTCCGACCACCGACATGGGGCAGACCAGCAGCGTCGGGCGCACCCCGTCATCGTCGGGCGAGTCGAGCCGCTCGTGGCACAGCAGCGCGAGCACCTGGATCGTCTTGCCCAGACCCATGTCGTCGGCGAGGACCGCGCCGATGCCGGCGCGCCACAGGCTCACCAGCCATTCGAGCCCCCGGAGCTGGTAGGGCCTCAGCTGCGCCTTGAGCGTCGACGGGGCCTCCACGACGGCGGGCGCGATGGTGCCGCCCCGGTACACCGAGTCGAGCCAGCCGAGCCCGTCGACGGCGGCCAGCGGGGCGGGCAGCGCGGCCGGGTCGGCGATCATGCCCAGGAGGTCCTGCAGATCCGTGCCGGACTCCGCCGCCGACCGCTGCTCGGCCACGAACCGCGCGGCCTGCGCCAGGGTGCGACGGTCCGCGCGGACCCACTTGCCGCGCACCTCGACCAGCCCCGACGCGGCGTTCGCCAGGCCCGCGAGTTCACTCGCGGTGAGCACCACGTCGCCCACCGCGAGCTGCCACGCGAAGTCCTTGATCTCGGCGAGCCCGGCCTGCACGGTGAGCGCCGTGCGCCCCGGCTGCTCCCGCCCGACGAGGCGCAGCGCGGGCCGCACCGTCGCGATCGACGCCGGCAGCAGCACCTCGTACCCGGCTTTGGTCAACCCCGGAGCGCCCTCCAGGAACAGCGATTCGGCCTCGGTGGTGGTGAGCAGGAAGTCCAGCGAGGTCCCGTCCTGCCGGGCCCGCTTGAGCGGCGGATACACCGCCAGGGCCCGGGCCAGCTCGCCCGCCAGGTCGTCCAGGTCGACGGGGCTCATCCGTGCCGGATCCGCCCGGACCGGCGCGGCGCCGGGGACGCGGCGGCAGACCTCGAGCCGCCACGGTGTGTCGGACGGCGTGGATCGCGGGTCGAGTGGGTTCTCCCCCGGTGCGCGGCCGTCGGGCTCGACCAGACGCAGCACCAACAGCGTCTCCGCCGACCGGACGCTGCCCGACCACTCGGTCCACGCCGCAGCGGCCCCCGCATCGGCGACGGCGGCGGGCGGGAGGGGCGCACCGTCGACCAGGGCGCGCAGCGCGGGGGCGGCGACCCAGGACCACGGGCCCTCGCCGAGGCGCCGGCGCGCATAGCCATCGGCGAGCTCCGCGCCCATGTCGAGGACGGCGGCAAGGTCGCCGGTGCGGCGCAGCACCGGCGGCATCGCGGCCGCGGCGGTCTGCACCCAGGTGCGCCACTGCACCGACTCGATCGGCGCCCACCGCACGGTCCAGTCGCCGTCGTCGCTGCGCAGCGCGGGACTCACCGCACCCGCCGCGACGAAGCGCTCGACCGACCGCGCGACCCAGCGCAGGAACCGCAGGTCACCGGCACCGTCGGACGGCTCGAGCCGGTCCAGCAGGTCCAGGGCGCGGGTGGGCCCGAGAGTGAGGGCGGGTGCCACGAGACGCCCGCTCGGCCCCGTCAGCGCGACGGTGCGCCGGGGCCTCCGGTCACCGAGGATCTCGGCGATCGGCGCGGGGAGCGCCGCCGGGTCGGGCTCGGCGGTGGGTTCGCCGACCTCGTCGGTGAACCACAGCGCGAGGCCCAGGCCGGGGCGCCACAGTCCGTGTGCCGTCGGTTGCGGTCTGGGCATGGACGTCGGCCTACTCCGGAGTCGCCCGGTACGCCTCGTGCCGGTGGCGCAGACGGTGCCGCAGGTGCGCGCGGACCGAGGGCCACTCGTGACGCAGGATCGAGAACAGCACCGCGTCCTGCAGCGCGCCGTTGCGGTACCGGCGGTAGCTGCGCAGCACCCCGTCCTGCTTCGCCCCGAGGCGGGCGATCGCCTCGCGCGACTGGGTGTTGACCCACTGGGTGCGCAGCCCGATGCACTCGCAGCCCAGCACGTCGAAGGCGTGCTCGAGCAGCAGCAGCTTGGACTCCGCGTTCGTGCCCGTG
The DNA here is from genome assembly GCF_001575195.1 of Tsukamurella pseudospumae. Classification (NCBI taxonomy): domain Bacteria; kingdom Bacillati; phylum Actinomycetota; class Actinomycetes; order Mycobacteriales; family Tsukamurellaceae; genus Tsukamurella; species Tsukamurella pseudospumae. The sequence goes on along the minus strand of NZ_LSRF01000058.1, from coordinate 1,278,592 downwards.
CCGTGGGCCGACGCACGGTTCCAGGTGAAGCCGATCTCCATGCGCGGAACCGCGGGATCGATGTCGTAGTAGGTGGTCATCCCGAGCACCCGGCCGGCCGCGTCGATGGCCGTGAAGGGGATCATCTCGCCCTTCTCCTGCAGCCCGAGCCGGCGGTCGATCTCCGCACGCAGTCCGTCGGGCGAGGGAACGGAGGTGTACCAGCGGTCCCACAGCTGGCCGTCCTCGAGGGCCTCGACCAGCCCGTCGTACTGGTCGTGCGAGAGCGGCGCGAGCGTGACCAGGTGGCCCGCCAGCGTGACGGGTTCCAGGGGCGAGAGGAAGGTCATGCGTCGCAGGCTACGCGGCGGGGGTGACAAGCAGCCGTTCGAGCGCCGCGCGCAGGCCGTCCGGGGCGCCCGCGGGACGCCGGGTCTCGCGGTCGACGAAGACGTGCACGAACCACCCCTCCGCGGCGGGGGCACCGTCGGCCCCGAACAGCGTGACCGCGTACCGGACGCTGGACCGGCCCAGCTTCGTCACGGCCAGGCCGGCGGTGACGGGCTCCGGGAAGGCGAGCGGGGCGTCGTAGCGGCAGTGAGATTCCACACAGAGGCCGATCACGGGCCCGTGATGGATGTCGAGACCGCCCTCGCGGATCAGGTACGTGTTGATGACCGTGTCGAAGAAGCTGTAGTACTCGACGTTGTTGACGTGCCCGTACACGTCGTTGTCCTTCCACCGCGTGGGAACCACCAGGGTGTAGGGCTGCTCATCGATCGTCGGCATGCCGCCCGACGGTACGCCGCCCACCGGTCCGGCAGGCCCACCGGTGGGAACTTTCCGGGGGCCGTCGGGGGTTAGATGGGGTGCAAGGTTCCACAACCGGCTCGCGTCCCACGGAGGTCATCATGGCGAACAAGCCCGCCCCCATCTCTCCCGAGCAGCCCCGCCTTCCCGCCGTGCAGCACGACGGTGGCGGCGTCGTGGGCTCCGTCGTCGACCGTGCGGCCCGGCTGCAGGGTCCGGCGGTGGCCAAGTACGTGGCGGGCCTGCGGGCCGACAACCCCGACGACTCCCCGGCACAGATCATCGACCGCCTCGAGAAGCGGTACCTGCTGGCGGTGACCGGCAGCGGCGGGGCGGTCGGCGCCACGGCCGCGGTGCCCGGCGTCGGCACCGTCGCCGCGCTCGGCGCCGTCGGCGCGGAGACCGTCGTGTTCATGGAGGCGTCCGCGCTGTACGCGCTCGCGGTCGCGGAGGTCTACGGGATCCCGATCGACGACCGGGAGCTGCGCAGGGCGCTGGTGCTCACCGCGGTGCTCGGCGATGCCGGGCTCGGAGCGCTCCGCGCCACCGTCGGGGCCAAGAACGCGACCCTGCTCAACCTCAAGAAGAACCCCGCGCTCCCCGGCCTGGGCAACCTGAACAAGCAGCTGATGAAGATGTTCACGCGCCGCTTCATGGCGAAGAAGGCACCCTTCATGCTCGGCAAGCTCCTGCCCGCGGGCATCGGCCTCGTCGTCGGAGCGGGCGGTAACCGGGTGCTCGGCAAGGGCGTGATCAAGAACGCCCGCGCGGCCTTCGGACCGGTCCCCACCGCGTGGCCCACGCCACACCTGCGGGTGATCGAGGGGACGGCGACGAATGTGACCGGGACCGCGTTACCGGAGTAACCCGTCCCGCCTTCACAGTGGTGGACTACCCTGAACCGAGCGGACTTGCGCCGTCTGCGATCCAGTGCGGCGCGCGCCCAAGACGACGATGATGAATCGAGGCGAGGACCTGCCGTGAGCAGCAGTTCTGTATCGGATTTCGGCCAAAACGAGTGGCTGGTCGAGGAGATGTACGAGCGGTTCAAGGCCGACCCCAAGTCGGTCGACCCGAGCTGGCACGAATTCCTCTCGAACTACACGCCGGGTGCGGCGTCGAACAACGAGGCGTCCCCGAGCGCCGCAGCCCCCACCGCGGCCGCGGCGCCCGCCACCCAGCCCGTGGCACAACCGGCCGCCACCCCCGCGCCGAAGCAGGCGAAGACCACCGACACCACGCTGACCCCGGCGCCCGCCGCTCCGGTCACGCCGGCACCGTCGTCCCCCGCCAAGCCCGCCCCGGCGCCCAAGGCCCCCGCGCAGACCGAGTTCCCCGCCGAGGAGGAGCGCACCGTGCTCCGCGGCGCGGCGAACGCCGTGGTCAAGAACATGAACGCCAGCCGCGAGGTACCGACGGCCACGTCGGTGCGCTCGATGCCGGTCAAGGTCATGTTCGACAACCGCGTGGTGATCAACAACCACCTCGCGCGCACCCGCGGCGGCAAGATCAGCTTCACCCACATCCTGGGCTACGCCCTGGTGCAGGGCGTCAAGGCCTTCCCCAACATGAACCGGCACTTCGCCGAGATCGACGGTAAGCCCAACGCCGTCACGCCGCCCCACGTCAACCTGGGCATCGCGATCGACCTGGTCGGCAAGAACGGCAGCCGCAGCCTCGTGGTCGCGGGCGTCAAGGGCGCCGAGGCGATGGACTTCGGCCAGTTCGTGGCCGCGTACGAGGACATCGTCCGCCGCGCCCGCCAGGGCAAGCTCGGTGCCGAGGACTTCGCGGGCGTCACCATCTCGCTGACCAACCCCGGCGGCATCGGCACCGTGCACTCGGTGCCCCGCCTCATGGTGGGTCAGGGCGCGATCATCGGTGTCGGTGCGATGGAGTACCCGGCCGAGTTCCAGGGCGCGAGCGACGAGAAGATCGCCGAGCTCGCGGTCGGCAAGCTCACCACGCTGACCTCGACCTACGACCACCGCATCATCCAGGGCGCCGAGTCCGGCGACTTCCTGCGGTACGTCCACGAGCTCACGCTGAGCGATGACTTCTGGGACGACATCTTCCGCACGATGCACGTGCCCTACGAGCCGATCCGCTGGCGGCAGGACATCCCCGCCCACGGCATCGACAAGGACGCGCGGGTCCTCGCCCTCATCGCGGCGTACCGGGCGCGCGGCCACCTCATGGCCGACGTCGACCCGCTGCGCTACAACAACGACAGCCTCGAGTCGCACCCCGACCTGAACGTGCTCACCTACGAGCTCACCCTGTGGGATCTCGACCGCACGTTCAACGTCGGCGGCTTCCACGGCGCCGAGCGGCTCAAGCTGCGCAAGGTGCTCTCCGTGCTACGCGACGCCTACTGCCGGCACGTGGGCATCGAATACACGCACATCCTCGAGCCCGAGCAGCAGAAGTGGCTGCAGGAGCGCGTCGAGACGAAGGACATCAAGCCCACCGTCGCCGAGCAGAAGTACATCCTCAGCAAGCTCAACGCGGCCGAGGCCTTCGAGACATTCCTGCAGACCAAGTACGTCGGCCAGAAGCGCTTCTCGCTCGAGGGCGCCGAGTCGGTCATCCCGATGATGGACGCGGTGCTGGACCAGGCCGCCGAGCACGAGCTCGACGAGGTCGTCATCGGCATGCCGCACCGCGGCCGGCTGAACGTGCTGGCGAACATCGTCGGCAAGCCCTACAGCAAGATCTTCACCGAGTTCGAGGGCAACCTGAACCCGTCGCAGGCACACGGCTCGGGCGACGTGAAGTACCACCTCGGAGCCGAGGGCAAGTACTACCAGATGTTCGGCGAGAACGAGATCACCGTCTCGCTGGTCGCCAACCCGTCGCACCTCGAGGCGGTCGACCCGGTGCTCGAGGGCATCGTGCACGCCAAGCAGGACATGGCGAACCCGCCCGAGGGCGAGCACCCGATCATGCCGCTGATGCTGCACGGCGACGCGGCCTTCGCCGGCCAGGGCGTCGTGGCGGAGACGCTGAACATGGCGAAGCTGCCCGGCTTCTCCAACGGCGGCACCATCCACATCGTCGTCAACAACCAGGTGGGCTTCACCACCTCGCCGGAGCACTCGCGCAGCTCGCAGTACTGCACCGACGTGGCGAAGATGATCGGTGCGCCGATCTTCCACGTCAACGGCGACGATCCCGAGGCGTGCGTGTGGGTCGCGAAGCTCGCGGTGGACTTCCGCGAGAAGTTCGACAAGGACGTCGTCATCGACCTCGTCTGCTACCGCCGCCGCGGCCACAACGAGGGCGACGACCCGTCGATGACCCAGCCCGGCATGTACGACGTGATCGACACCAAGCGCGGTGTCCGCAAGTCCTACACCGAGGCCCTCATCGGTCGTGGCGACATCTCGACCAAGGAGGCCGAGGACGCGCTGCGCGACTACCAGGGCCAGTTGGAGCGGGTGTTCAACGAGGTCAAGGAACTCGAGAAGTTCCAGGCCGAGCCCGCGCCGTCGATCATCGCCGATCAGCCGCTCCCGAGCTCGCTCGTGACCGCGGTGCCGCTGGAGCAGATCCAGCGGGTGGGCGACGCGTACGCCAACGTCCCCGAGGGCTTCACCGTGCACCCGCGCGTGGCCCCCGTGGTCAAGCGCCGCTTCGAGATGTCCCGCGAGGGCGGCATCGACTGGGCCTTCGGCGAGCTGCTCGCGTTCGGCACGCTGCTCGAGGAGGGCCGGACGGTCCGCCTGGCGGGCCAGGACAGCCGTCGCGGCACGTTCACGCAGCGTCACGCGGTGCTCATCGACCGGCAGACCGGTGCGGAGTACACCCCGCTGGACAACCTGGGCCCCGACGGTACGCCGTCCCCCGGGCGCTTCATGGTCTACGACTCGGCGCTCACCGAGTACGCCGGCCTGGGCTTCGAGTACGGCTACTCCGTCGCCGACGAGTCGGCGCTGGTGTGCTGGGAGGCGCAGTTCGGCGACTTCGTCAACGGCGCGCAGTCGATCATCGACGAGTTCATCAGCTCGGGTGAGGCCAAGTGGGGCCAGACCTCCGGCGTCACACTGCTGCTCCCCCACGGCCACGAGGGCCAGGGACCGGACCACACGTCGGCCCGCATCGAGCGCTTCCTGCAGCTGTGCGCCGAGGGCTCGATGACGGTCGCGATGCCGTCGACCCCGGCGTCGTACTTCCACCTCCTGCGTCGCCACGCCCTCGACGGCGTGCGCCGCCCGATGGTGGTCGCGACCCCGAAGTCGATGCTGCGCAACAAGGCCGCCGTCAGCCCCGTCGAGGACTTCACGACGGGCAAGTTCCGCTCGGTCATCGACGACCCGGCCTTCGAGATCGACGGTGGCGACCGCAGCAAGGTCACCAAGCTGCTGATGGTCTCCGGCAAGCTCTACTGGGAGCTGGAGGCGCGTCGGAAGAAGGACGGCCGCGACGACGTGGCGATCATCCGCATGGAGCAGCTGTACCCGCTGCCCTCGCGGCGCCTGCCCGCGACGCTGGACAAGTACCCGAACGCCACCGACATCCGGTGGGTCCAGGAGGAGCCCGCGAACCAGGGCGCGTGGCCGTTCTTCGGCCTCGCCCTCCCGGAGCTCGACGGTCGCCTGATCGGCATCAAGCGCGTCTCGCGCCGCGCCATGTCGGCGCCGTGCTCGGGCTCGTCGAAGGTGCACGCCGTCGAGCAGGCCCAGATCATCGACGAGGCCTTCCTCGTCTAGATCGACTCGGTCACCAGCAGGGCCGGTTCTCCTTCGGGAGGACCGGCCCTGCTCGTTGCGGAGCCCAGACACACCTGCCGCGCCCGGATCTACGGCTCCCCTCGTCCCGTCGACTCTCGGATCGTGTCCACTCCGGACACGCTGTCCACACCGGTCAGAATCCGAGTGCCGCCCGAACGGCGGGAACGGAACCCCAGCGAGAAGTCGGGCACGGCACCAAAGCAGGGACGGGTGGCGGCACCGTCGTCGAGCGCATCGGAGCGAGCGAGCCGTTAGGCGAGAGAGCGAGGTTTAAGCGAGCGGCGGTGCTGCCATCCGGCCCGGCCCTGCGCACCCGGCCCGGCCGCACCCGCCCGGACCACGGCGCACCGTCGGACCTACCCCACAGTGAGATCGAGCCCGACCGCCCCCGCCATCCCCACGAACATCGTGGCGAGATGGTCCACCACCTCGTCGCGGGTCATCGCGGCGAAGCCGGCGTTCTCGTCGAGCCACTGCACGAGGGTCTCCTCGACCACGGCGATCCAGCCGTGCACGGCGAGGACGAACTGCGGCGAGGGCTGGACGCCGATGTTGCCGGCCTGGTCCACGAAGTGCCGGACGATCTGCTCCCGGACGGTCTTGACGGCCGTGCGGATCCGGGGCTCCGACCAGCTCACGCCCGCGAGCATGGGGAGCAGGGACTGCCGGTTCTCCATGATGTGATCGACGTAGGTGCCCAGCGTGGCACTCAGGATCGGCATCACCTCGGCGAGGTCCTCGGGCTCCCGCTCCGGGGTGGCGATCTCGCCGACGATCCGGGCCTGTTCCTCGACGAGCGCGACCTGGAAGTCGAGCTTCGAGTCGAAGTAGTGGAACAGCAGGCCGGCCGACACCCCCGCCTGGCTCGCGATGTCCTCGATGGACACCTGCTCGAGCGCCTGATGTTTGAGGCTGAGTAGGCCCAGGTCGATGAACTGCTGGCGCCGGGCCTGGGGGCTGAGCCGGGTACGCTTGCGCCCCACCGCTGCGGCGACGGACTTTCTGGTCACCTACTGAATCATACTCAATAGGTCGTTGACAGACGCCGGTTCCCAACCCTACTGTCGAGTAAGAACGCCGCGCAGCGGCGCATCCGAGCAGTTCAGCCTGCAGAGCGTGAGGATCACATCATGAAGAGTTTCCGCGGCAAGGTCGCCGTCATCACCGGCGCCGCCTCCGGCATGGGGCGCGAGCTGGCCCTCCAGCTCGCCGAGGAGGGCGCGAAGCTCTCGCTCTGCGACTACGACCCCACTGGCCTCGACGCCACCGCCGAGAAGGCCCGCGCCCTGGGCGCCGAGGTGCACACCAAGGTCGTCAACGTGGGCGAGCGCGAGCAGCTGCTGGCCTACGCCGACGAGGTCGTCGAGCACTACGGCACCGTCAACCTGCTGTTCAACAACGCCGGCATCGCGCACCACGAGCCGATCGAGACGACGTCGTTCAAGGACTACGACCGCGTCATGGACATCAACTTCTGGGGCGTCGTCAACGGCACCAAGGCGTTCCTGCCGGCGCTGATCGCCTCCGGCGACGCGCACATCGTCAACACCAGCTCGCTGTTCGGCCTGCTCGCCGTCGGCGGCCAGAGCGCCTACAACGCCTCGAAGTTCGGCGTGCGCGGCTTCACCGAGGCGCTGCGGATCGAGATGCTCTCGAGCGGCCACAACGTGGGCGTGTCCTGCGTGCACCCGGGCGGCATCAAGACCGCCATCGCGCGCAACGCCACCGTCGCCGAGGGCAAGGATCAGGCAGGCACCGCCGAGCTCTTCGACAAGTACCTGGCCCGCACCGAGGCCTCCGACGCCGCACGCACGATTCTCAACGGTGTCAAGCGCAACCGCGGCCGCGTGCTCGTGGGCATGGACGCCAAGATCATCGACGTCCTGGTCCGCGCCGGCGGTTCGGCCTACGAGCGCGTCAACGCCTTCGTCGACAAGCAGGTCAACAAGCGCCTCTGAGAGATCCCGCTCCGCGACGGCGGCCCCCGGACCCAGCGCGGGCCGGGGGCCGTCCTCGTAGCTGGACGGCCTCAGTGCAGCGGGTGCTCCTTGGCCCAGTCGTCGGTGGCCTGCTCGGCGGTCCGCTCCCCCGATTCGACCTTCGCGACCATCTGCGCGAGGTCGGCGGTGGTGAGCTCACCGGCGATGGCGGACAGCCGCTTCGTCTGGGCCACCGTCAGACCGTCGCGGCGCACCAGCGGGACGACGGCGCGGGAGGGGACGGCACCGTCGGGGTCCGCGACCTGCGTCAGGTCCCGGGCCGACGGCGAGAGCGTCCCGAGCTGCGCGACGGCCGCCCGTCCCTCGGTCACGGCGCGCGCGGCGGCGGCCTCGTCGGGCACGACGACGACCGGCCCCGTCGGGCACCCGTAGCGGGCCTTCAGGTCCGACGGTGACCCCGACGGGATCGCGACGCTCCCCGACAGCCCCTCGCACCCGCGCAGCGTGGCCGCGGGGGCGTCCTTCGACACGAAGAGCATGGGCTGGTCGAGCGCCAGTGTCGGGTCGCCCAGGCCCAGCCCCTCGGGCAGCACTGCGCTCAGGGCCACGAACTGCGCGTCCCACTGCTCCCGCGGGTTCTCGGACTCCGATTCCTTCGCCTTCGTCGGCTGCGCGACGCCGGGTCGGTAGCGCTCCCAGAGCTCGCCGGTCAGCGCGGGCGCGATCGTGATGTCGCCACGCTCGACCGCCGCCACCGCGGCGTCGCCGGGCCCCAGCCCCAGCTTCGTCTGCACGGGCGTCCCCGCGGCGCGCAGCGCGTTCGCGTAGAGGAGCGCCCCGATCCGGGAGGCGGCACCGTCGGACGACCCGACGGTGACGGTGCCCGGCGCGGTCCGCGGACCGAGATCGGACAGGTCCCCCGCGTCCGAGCAGCCCGCGGCACCGAGCGCGACGAGGGTCACGACCGCGGCACCGACCTTGCGAGATCTCACGCCTACTTTCTACCCGGCCGCCGTGCGAGCCGGACACCGGCCCGCCCGCGCGCCGCCGACCGTCGTTCCGCCCGACTACCATCTCCTGCATGCCCTCCATGCCGTCCATGCCCCGGCCTGGTGCGACCCGCCGTGAGGTCCCCGAGGTCGACGTCCCCCGCGTGCCCGTGGCGCGTGCCGTCGTCGACTGCGGTGTTTACGTCGACGGTGAGCGCCTGCCCGGCCGGTTCGGGTACGTCGAGGCCATCGAGGAGGTCCGGCGCCGCGGCGAGGGCTACGTGTGGGTGGGGCTGCTCGATCCCGACCAGCATCAGATGGACGAAGTGGCCCGCGTCTTCGGGCTGCACCCGCTGACCGTCGAGGACACCCTGGTCACGCACAACCGGCCGAAGGTCGACCGGTTCGACGACACGCTGTTCCTCATCCTCAAGACGGTGAACTACGTGGGCCACGACCGCACCGACCCCATGGCCCGCATCGTCGAGACCGGCGAGGTCATGGTGCTCGTCGGGCCGGACCACGTGATCACCGTCCGGCACGGCGACCACGGCAGCCTGCGGCGCGTGCGGCGCAACCTCGAGGGCAATCCCGAGCTGCTCAAGCTGGGGCCGTCGGCGGTGATGCACGCCGTGGCCGACCACGTGGTCGACACCTACGTCGCCGTGTCCGACCTGCTCGAGGACGACATCGATCACGTCGAGGAGGAGGTCTTCCGGGCCCGCTCACGCACCAAGGTCGACGAGATCTATCAGCTCAAGCGCGACATCGTCGAGCTGCGTCGCGGCATCCACCCGCTCTCCCATGCGATCAAGCGGCTGACCTGCGACTTCACCGATCTCATCCCCGGCGAGATCCAGCGCTACTTCTCGGACGTGCTCGATCACCAGTCGATGGTCGCCGACCACGTGGAGACCTACAACGACGTGCTCAGCTCGCTCATCGACGCGGCCGTCGCCAAGATCGGGATGCAGCAGAACGAGGACATGCGCAAGATGTCGGCGATCATCGGCCTCGTCGCGGTGCCCACCATGATCGCGGGCATCTACGGCATGAACTTCGACAACATGCCCGAACTGCATTGGCACTACTCGTACTACGCGGTCGTCGCGATCATGATCGTCGCGTGTATCGTCCTGTTCATCACCTTCCGGAAGATCAAGTGGCTGTAGGCCGACGCGTCGATCCGTGTTCATGAGCTACACCGCGCGGGCCGCGGGTCGGCCCGGATCGGCGGGGTCGATGCCCGCCTCGGCCCACGCCTCACGCAGCGCCTCTGCGCCCTTGAGCCGCACCCAGGCCGCCTCGTTCGCGGTGATCGGGTCGGCGCGCAGGAACCGGACGGGTTCGCCGTCCTCGCGGTGCAGGTCCGGCACCGTCGACTCCCCCAGCAGGACCGCCGTGAACGACGCCCCCGCCCACAGCGGCGCACCGAGGTCGACGAGCGCGTCGGGCGCGAGCACGAGGCCCTCGACGGCCGGCGTCGCGGCGAGGATCGCGAGCGAACGGTGCACGCCGTCGAGCGCGGCGCCCGGCCCGTCGGTGGCGGGCCGGAGCTCCAGCACCACCTCGGCGCGCGGTCCGTCGTCGACGGTGACCAGCGCGTTCGGGTCCGTCATCGCGTGCCGCGAGCATCCGACGCTGGCGAAAGCCACCACGCGGTCGCCCACCCAGCGCTGCACCGTCATCGGCTCGAGGCCGAGGAAGGTCACCGACGCCGATGCGGGCGGCGCGAAGCCGCGCTTCTCGTAGTGCGCAGCGAGGTGCTCACGGGCGGCATCGACGACGGAACTCACGGGGGTCCATCCTACGAGCCCGACCGGCCGACGACCCGCCCGGTGCTGCCGCGGTCGAGGAACATCGGCCCGCTGAGGGCCTGCAGATCCGCGGCCGACTCGCCGGCCACGCGACGGACGAGGAACTGGACCGCGCGCCGGGCCATCGCTCCGGGGTCGGGTCCGACGCTGGTGAGGCGGGGCCGCGTGAGCTCGCCGGTCTCGGTGCCGGAGAACAACGACAGCACGGAGAGGTCGTGCGGGACGGTCACTCCCCCAGCTGCCGCCGCGGAGATCAGCCCCAGGCCCGCGGGTTCGTTGCACACGACGACGGCGGTGACCGGGCCGTCGGCCAGGCCGGCGAAGGCGTCCCACCCGGCGGCGAAGGTCGACGGCACGGCGAGCACGTGCGCCCGGACACCGTGCCGCGCGACGGCACCGTCGACGGCGGCCCGCGACCGGACGTCCACGCCGGGGGCGTGCGCCCCGTCGGGGATCTCCCGGACCAGCACCGCGACGTCGCGGTGCCCGAGGCCCCCGAGATGGGCGAAGGCCTCCTCCGCCGCGGCGTCGAAGTCCGCGTCGCAGAACGCCGTCGCGGTGTTGTCGTCGGTCCTGCCGACGAGGACGAACGGGACGCCCGCCTCGCGCAGGTAGTCCACGCGCGCGTCGCGGTTGTACACCTCCATCACCACGAACCCGTCGACCAGTCCCTGGCGCGCGGTCTCGCGCACCGAATCCGCGTCGTCCGCCGGGCCCGGCAGGAGCATCAGGTGCGAGCCGAGCGCCCGGGCCTCGTCGGCCGCGGCCGTGAGGTAGCCCGCGGTGTCGAGCCCCTGACCGAGCGCGTCGGTGGTCAGCAACAGTCCCAGCAATCCGGTCCGCCGGCCGGCGAGCGCCTGCGCGAGGGCGTTGGGCGCGTAGTCCAGGGAGGCCATCGCGGCGTAGACGCGATCCCGCGTCTCCGCGGAGATCGGACGCGTGCCGCTGAGGACGTAGGAGACGGTGCTCCGCGACACCCCCGCGAGCCGCGCGACCTCGGCCATCGTCGCCACCCTGCACCTCCTCGTCGGCGAAAGCAACGCTCCTGATCCTACGGATCGGTTACGCTGGATCCAGCGTCATCGACGCGCGTCGACGATCGTCGGAATGCAGATGCCTTCGAAGGGAGTGTTGTGGTTCTCAAGGACCTCGGAACGGCCGATTGGTGGCGCCAGGCGGTGGTGTACCAGATCTATCCGCGCAGCTTCTCCGACTCCGACGGCGACGGGATCGGCGACCTTCCCGGCATCACCTCGCGCGTGCCCTACCTGCGCGACCTGGGGGTCGACGCGGTGTGGCTGAGCCCGTTCTACCCGTCCGAGCTGGCGGACGGCGGGTACGACGTGGCCGACTACCGGAACGTGGACCCGCGCCTCGGCACGCTCGACGACTTCGACGCCATGAGCGCCGCACTGCACGCGGCCGGCATCAAACTGATCGTCGACATCGTGCCCAACCACACCTCCGATCAGCACGAGTGGTTCCAGGCCGCGCTCGCCGCGGGCCGCGGCTCCGACGAGCGCGACCGCTACCACTTCTTCGAGGGCAAGGGCGAGAACGGCGACGAGCCGCCGAACGACTGGCAGTCGCACTTCGGCGGCCCCGCCTGGCACCGGGTCGACGAACCCGACGGGACGCCCGGCCAGTGGTACCTGCACATGTTCGCCCGCGAGCAGCCCGACCTGAACTGGGAGCGCGACGACGTGCGCGCGGACTTCGAGCACACGCTGCGCTTCTGGTCGGACCGCGGCGTGGACGGATTCCGCATCGACGTCGCCCACTACCTGCGCAAAGACCTGAGCGAGCCCTTCGCCCCCTTCGCCGTGGTGGGGCTGGGCGAGCTCACGCTCAACCCGGATCACCCGTTCTCGGATCGCGACGAGGTGCACGAGATCTACCGCGCCTGGCGCAAGGTCTTCGACGAGTACACCCCGCCCCGCACGGCTGTCGCCGAGGCGTGGGTGCACAAGACCAGGCTCGCGCCCTACGCGAGCGCCGAAGGGCTCGGGCAGGCGTTCAACTTCGACCTGCTCGTCTCCGAGTTCGAGGCCTCGCAGTTCCGCGAGATCATCGAGGAGAACCTCGAGCGCTCCGCCGAGACCGGCTCGTCGAGCACCTGGGTGCTGTCGAACCACGACGTGACCCGGCACGCCACCCGCTACGGCCTGCCCGCGGGCCTCGGGCACCACGCGGCGGCGTGGACGCTCGCCGGCGGCGCGCACGACGAGGTCGACACGGCGGTGGGCGAGGCCCGCGCCCGGGCGGCGACGATGCTCCTGCTGGCCCTCCCCGGCTCCACCTACCTCTACCAGGGCGAGGAGCTGGGCCTGCACGAGGTCGGCGACATCCCCGCGCAGTCGCGCCAGGACCCCACCTTCTTCCGCACCGAGGGCAAGGAGGTCGGCCGCGACGGCTGCCGCGTCCCGCTCCCGTGGTCCGGTACCGGGTCGTCCTTCGGATTCGGGTCCGACGGTGCGCACCTGCCGCAGCCCGCATGGTTCGCGGACTACGCGGTGGCCGTCGAGGCCGACGATGCCGCGTCGACGCTGAACCTCTACCGCCGGGCGCTGGCACTGCGCGGCGAGCTGCAGACCGCGGAGACGTTGACGTGGATCGAGCACCCATCCGCGTCGGTGCTGGCCTTCGAGCGGCCCGGCGGCTGGCGCTCGTTCACCAACTTCGGCTCCGAGCCGGTGGACCTCCCCGAGGGCGAGATCCTGCTCGCGAGTACGGATTCCGCGGATGGTCGACTGCCCGGCAACGCGACGGTGTGGATGCGCTGATCGACCGAACCGTGCGGGGCCGGAGTGTGCGACGCCGGCCCCGCACCGTCCGGCCTAGAAGAACCTGCCCGGCTGCCAGGGCCGGTGCCGCTCCGACACCTCGTCGATGATCTCCGGACTCCAGACGTGCTTGCGCACCAACCGGTACCGCTCGCACGCCACGAACAGGTACACCTCGGCATCGCTCGACGACGCCATGATCCCCGCGTCGCGCGCCATCGCGACGACCGGCGTGAACTCCTCCTCGTACCAGCGGCGCGCGACCTCCTCCCGGGGGAGGAACTCCTCCAGCTCCTGGCCGAGCCGGAATCCCCACGCCTCCACCGATTCCGCGAGCCGCGAGTAGTCCCAGGCGTTGGCGAACGCGATGCGCTCCCGCGCCTCCCCGGACACCGGCACCCGGTCCAGGAACAGCCGCCGGTGGTCCTTCATCAGCAGGTCCGAGCGGACCGCGATACCGCCGGCGCCGATCCGCGTGATCACCTCCGTGACATAGGCGTCGATCGTCGCGAAACCCCGTGCGAAGGCAATGGACACGCGGTGGTGCCCGTCGACCACGAAGTACAGGTCGCCGACCTTCTTCACCTCGATCGGCGGCATCGACTCGCCGCGCCGCTGCGCCGCAGCCAGTCGCTGCCAGCGTGCCCGCAGGGCCGGCGAGCGCGGCCGGAAGTAGCGATCGAAGTCCCGGGTGCGGTCCACGCTGCCGACGATCTGCGCGACCGGGACCACCTGCAGCCCGAGATTCCGCTCCGAGACGAGTCCCAGCGCCGCGACCACCTCGTCGTACGGGAGCACCTCGGTGACGTCATCCGGTTGGCCCCGGACCCAGGCCGCCAGCCGCGCGACGTTCGCACGCCGCCGGGACCGCTCGAAGTCCGTCCGGGCGTCCTCGTCGGGGAAACCGGTGTCACGCGCCACGTCGCCGCTCCAGGATGTCGAGGCCCTCGGCGCCCGCCGGGCGTCCGGGAGTGATGTCGAAGTAGGTGTACCCGACGGTGTTGAGCACCGGCACACCGTCGATCTCGCGATCCGGCCCCGGCGCGCCGAACGGGTGCACGTGCCCGTGCACGAACGCCTGCGGGCGGATCCCCGCCACCAGCGCGCCCAGCGCGGCGAGACCGCGGTGCGGCCCGTCGTCACCGTCCCCCACGCCGAGCGCGGGCGAATGCGCGAGCACGAGGTCGACGGTACGCCGCCGCGCCGCGAGCCGCACCCGCCAGGCACGGCGCGTGGCCTGCGCCTGCGTCCACTGATTCGGACCGGACCGGTAGCGGATCGACCCGCCGAGACCGGCCACCGTCAGACCGCCCACCCTGACGACCCGGCCGTCCGCGTTGACGCCCCCGCGCGGCCCCGGAGGCTCGGAGGGCATGCCCCCGCGCACGTACCCGCCGCGGGTGCTGCGGTACCCCGCGTAGTCGGGATCGTGGTTGCCGGGGACGAACACGCACGGCACGCCGTACCGGTCCATGAGCCCCTCGAGGTACTCGCCCGACAGGTCGCCCGCGCCCAGGATCAGGTCCGGGCGCAGGGTCGACGATGCCAGGGCCAGGCCCGGCACCTCCTCGTCGCTGACGGCGAGCACCCGCACGGCGACGGCTCTTCCGGCGCCCGGTTGCTACTGGGCCAGGTTCAGTCCGGTCGCGGCGTCGAACACCGCGATCTTCGTGGGGTCGTAGAACAGGTCCACCTCGGCGCCGCGGGCGGCCGTCGAGTCCGCCGACAGTCGCGCGACGACCTCGTCCACACCCGCGAGCGGCTGCTGCTGCGCGGCGTCGAGGTCGGCGAGGGCATCGGTGCGGCCGGCGCCCGCGGGGACGGCGAAGTGCACGAACTTGTCGGAACCCATCGACTCGAGGACGTCGACCTTCGCGGTGAAGGTCAGGCCGCCCACACGCTGGTTCGGGTCGAGCAGGCGAGCGTCCTCGAAGTGCTCGGGACGGATGCCGACCACCACGTCGCCGGTACGGTTCCCGGCTGCCGCGGCACGCTCGGCCAGGCGCGGCGCGTCGAGCAGCAGGATCTCGCCGAGCGCGGTCTGGATGCCCACCGAGGTGAGTCGGCCGGGCACGAAGTTCATCGCGGGCGAGCCGATGAAACCGGCGACGAACAGGTTGTTCGGGCGGTCGTAGAGCTCCTGCGGAGCGCCGACCTGCTGGACGTCGCCGCTCTTGAGCACGACGACGCGGTCGCCGAGCGTCATGGCCTCCGTCTGGTCGTGCGTGACGTAGACCATCGTGGTGCCCAGGCGCTTCTGCAGCCGGGACACCTCGGTGCGCATCTGCACGCGCAGCTTGGCGTCGAGGTTCGACAGGGGCTCGTCCATGAGGAAGGCCTTGGGGCTGCGGACGATCGCGCGGCCCATCGCGACGCGCTGGCGCTGGCCGCCCGAGAGCTGCGAGGGGCGGCGGTCGAGGTGCTGGGTGAGGTCCAGGGTGCGCGCGGCGTCCTCGACCTTGGCGTTGATCTCGTCCTTGCTCAGCTTGGCCAGCTTGAGCGGGAACGCGATGTTCTCGCGCACCGTCATGTGCGGGTAGAGGGCGTAGGACTGAAACACCATCGCGATGTCGCGGTCCTTGGGCGCCTTCTCGTTGACCCGCTCTCCGGCGATCCGCAGCTCCCCGGAGGAGATGTCCTCCAGACCGGCGATCATGTTGAGCGTGGTGGACTTCCCGCAGCCCGACGGGCCCACCAGGATGAGGAACTCCCCGTCGGCGATCTGCAGGTTGATGTCGCTGACGGCGGTGGAGCCGTCGGGGTAGGTCTTCTTGACGTGGTCCAGGACGATGTCGGCCATGTGATTGCTCCTCGAGTACTTTCCGGCGTCAGCCCTTGACCGCACCGGACGTGAGCCCGGCGACGATCCGTCGTTGGAAGATCAGGACGAAGATGATGATGGGGATGGTGATGATGACCGCCGCGGCGGCGATGGACCCGGTGGGCTCCTCGAACTGCGAACTGCCCGTGAAGTTCACGATCGCGACCGGTGCCGTGATCGACCGCTCCGTGGCCGTCAGCGAGACGCCGAACAGCAGGTCGTTCCACGCGGCGATGAACACCAGGATCGCCGCGGTCACCACGCCCGGCACGGCCAGCGGCGCGATCACCTGACGGAAGGCCTGCGCCGGCGTGGCGCCGTCCATCTTCGCGGCCTTCTCCAGCTCCCAGGGGATCTCGCGGAAGAAGGCGGACAGCGTGTAGACGCACAGCGGGAGCGCGAAGGTCACGTTCGGCAGGATCAGGCCGGGCCACGTGTCGAAGAGGCCGACGGCCCGCTCGATGTTGAACAGCGGCGTGATCAGCGAGATCTGCGGGAACATCGCGATGAGCAGCGCCGCCCCGATGAACAGCTTCTTGCCCGGGAAGTTCAAGCGCGCCACGGCGTACGCGGCGAACATGCCGATGATCACCGCGATCACCGTGGAGATCAGCGCGACACCGATGGAGTTGATCAGCGGGCGGATGAAGCCGCTGCCCTCGAAGATCGCCGTGTAGTTGTCCATCGTGAGGGCCTTGGGGATGAAGCTGCCGTCGGTCACCGTCGCCGGGGACTTGAGGGAGAGCGAGACGATCCACAACACCGGGATCAGTGCGTAACACACGACGAAGACGTCGATGACACTCCAGGCGACCTTGCGCCCTGCGGTATTCGATGCCATGCCCCGGCCCCTACCTCTGGTCCTGGTCGGCTCCCGGCACCGCGGTGCCGAACGCCTTGACGAAGATGAACGCGATGATCGCCACGCACAGGAAGATCAACACCGAGATGGCGGAGCCGACACCCAGGTTGAACGCCTTGAACAGGTTGTCGTAACCGAGGATCGACACCGACCCGGTCCCGTTGGCGCCCTTGGTGAGCACGTAGATGTTGTCGAAGATTCGGAACGCGTCCAGCGTGCGGAACAGCAGCGCCACGAGGATCGCGGGCTTCATCAGCGGGATGATGATCTTGGTCAGGCGCGTCCACGGACCGGCGCCGTCCATCGCGGCGGCCTTGATCAGGTCGTCCGGCACCAGAGCCAGGCCCGAGAGCAGCAGCAGCGCCATGAACGGGGTGGTCTTCCACACCTCCGCCAGGATGATGATGAACAGCGACGGGATCTGCTGCGTCAGCGGCGCACTGCCGTCGGGCAGCAGGTTGGCGAGGTAGCCGGTGCCGGGCGTCCAGGCGTAGAACCAGGAGAACGATGCCGCCACCGTCACGATGCCGTACGGGATGAGGACGACGGTGCGCACGATGCCCCGCCCGACGATGGTCCGGTGCATCACCAGCGCGATCGCGAGACCCAGCACGAACTCGATGATCACCGAGATCACGGTGATGAACGCCGTCACGCCCAGCGCCTGCCACCAGTACGAATCCTGCAGCACCGTGCCGTAGTTGCCGAAGCCGATGAACTCGTCCTGCCCCGGCGCCGCGAGCGACGACTTGTGCAGGCTGAGCCAGAACGCGTACACGATCGGATAGGCCGTCACGAGCAGCATCACAAGGGCGGCGGGCGCAATCAGGTACAGGCCCAGCCTGCGCTCCTCGCGCTGCCCCTGGGACAGGACGGCCTTCTTCTTCGCGGGAGCGGGCGCAGCGCCCCCACTCGTCGTCGCAGCGGTCACGGGACCAGCCCCTTCTGATCGATCGCCTTATTGGCGGCGTCCACCAACTCGTCGACGAGGGTGTCCGGGTCCCACGTGCCGACGGGGCTGAGCTTGGCCTGCAGCAGGGTCGACATGGCCTGGTACACCGGCGTCACCGGCCGCACCGAGGAGGTGTTCTCCTGCAACTGGTCCCGGATCAGCTTCGCCATCGGGTACACGGCCAGGTACTCCGGGTCGTCGTAGAGCGACGGCAGCACGGGCGGCGTGCCCGCGTCGAGTCCGTACGCCTTCTCCGCTTCGTCGTTGGTCAGGCACTCGATGGCCTTCCACGCCTGTTCCTTCTTCACCGACGTCGGCGAGACGGCGTAGTTCGCGCCACCGATCGTCGGGCGGGCCGGCACGCCGGGCGCGATGCGCGGGAAGGTGGTGAAGTCGAACTTCTTCTGGATCACCGCGTTCATCTGCTTGAGCTGGTCGTTCGTCGGCTTCTTCACCACGTCGGCGAACTTGGTCATGTCCTTGAGGAAGGGCACGGTTCCGGCGGCCGCGTTCTGCTGCATCGCCGAGAGCACGAAGGGCCAGTTCACCTCGAACAACGCGTTGCCGCGCTCCATGCTCAGCCGGATCTCCGTCTCCATCGTCTGCGTGAAGCTCGGATCCCGCCCGGGCGCGGTCGCCACGGCCTTCATCGTCTTGAGTGCCGTCAGCGCGGCCTCGCGGTTCTTGCCCTCGCCGAGCACGACCTTCTTGCCGGTCTCATCGACCACCTTGCCGCCGGCCGTTTCGAGGAGCGAGTTGAACCACACCGTCAGGCCCTCGTACTGCGCCGCGGTGACGCCGATCTGCGCGGGGCCGCCCTTGGCGAGCGACTGCCCGGTGAGCTCGAGCATCTGCGCCCAGGTGAACTTGGGCGGCGAGGTGACGGGCTTACCCGTCAGCTGGGAGACCAGGTCCTTGCGGTACCAGAGCAGCTGCGTGTTGGTCCACCCCGGAACGCCGTAGAGTTCGTCGTTGAACTTCGCCGTCTTCAGCGGCCCCGCCAGGACCCGCTTCTCGGTGCGCGCCGCCACCTCGGCCGGCACCTTCTCCGCCCAGCCTGCCTGCGCGAACTCCGCGGTCCACGTCACGTCGAGCGCCATCACGTCGAGCGACTTGTCGCCACCGGTGATGCGGCGCGCCAGCTGCAGCCGCGCGTCGTCGGCGGACTTGGGGAGGGCGTAGCCGACCACCTTGTAGTCGGACGTCGAGCACTTCGCCGCCACGCGCTGCACGGTCGCGGCGCTGTCCGCGCCGACGTAGACGCTGATCTCGGTGCCGGACCCTCCGGTGCCGCACCCCGCGAGGAGGGTGGCGCCCAGCGCGGACGTCAATCCCATCGCGCCGAGCCGGGTGGCCCGGCTCCTACGCGTTCGACTCGTTCTGCCCGTCACGCGCCGCTCCTATCCCCGCTACCGACCGGTTGCGTCGCTTCGAAAAACTAGTCGACTCCGCCGGTGACTTGACCCACATTCGGGATAATCGTGCCAGATGCGGACGGCATCCGCGGACCTGCCCGCCCTTCGGCGGGCACGACCGTCAGGTGGGCTCGACGGTGCGCGCGGCACCGTCGGGCACGAGGGTCGTGAGGACCGTGGCGAACTCGGCATCCGGATCGACCGTCACGCCCATGCCGCGGGCGGCACCGTCGAGCACGAACCACGTGATGTCCGTGAGCGATTCGACCACCTCGGCGCGCGAGCTGCCGCGGATCGCCTCCTCGCCGCGGACCCAGCTGGTGAGCGTCGCCTCCACCATCGTGAACAGCACGAACGGGATGCGGGCGAAGGGCGCGGGGTCGAGGCCGGTGACGGCGGCGACGCCGTCGACGGTCTCGTGCGCCCGGGTCACCACGCGATGGCGGAGCTCGGCGACGGCGTCGGGGGCGTCGGGATCCGTGTCGGACGGACCGGACCGCAGGAGGTCGACGAGGCGCGGGTTGTCCTCCATCCAGACGGCGGCGCTGGTGATGGCGCGGCGCAGGATCCCGCGGAGCGTGCCGGCCGAGACGTCGAGGTCGGCCTCCAGCTCGACGGCGAAGGATTCCACGACATAGCCGCGCAGGCCGCGCACCAGGTCGTCCTTGCTCTTGAACTGGCGGTACACCACGGATTTCACGAGCCCGGCCCGCTCCGCGATGTGCCGCACCGAGATCGGGGCACCCGGCGCGGACTCCTCCACCAGTTCGGCTGCGGCCCGCAGGATCAGATCGCGGCGCTGCGAATTGTGCTCGCGCCACCGCAGTCGATAGCCGGAGTCCGGCCGTCCCGCCGAGGTCATGGCTCGTGATGCTACGCCCCGGGCGAGAACCTCCGTCAGGCCGCGGCCTGCGCCCTGCGGGTCGGCTCGCCGCGATAGCGGGCCTTGTGACCGTCGATCTTGAGCACCTTCCACATGAGCTTGCCGAACGGGGTCATGAGCCCCAGATCGTCGGCGAGCGCACGCATCTCGGCGAAGTAGTCGTTCAGCAGCGCACGCGCCGCGGGCCCGCGCCAGAAGGCCTCGCGCTTGACCTCGCGCGGCACCTCGAAGCGCTCGAAGAACTCCTTGGGCGGGGTGAAGATCTCGCCGACCAGCCAGCGCATGGCCAGCGGGAACGCGAACGCGCAGATCCGCTTCTGCCGCTTCGTCATCCCCTGCAGGTGAGCGTGCAGGAACTCGTGCGCGAAGGAGATGTGCCGCGCCTCCTCGGCGACGTGGATCTCCATGGTGCGCAACACCAGCGGCGGGACCTGGCCGCCGTGGCGCATGATCGCCTTCTGGTAGTGGTCGATCGGCTCCTCGCCGCCCAGGATGCCCATGAAGAGGATGACGTGCGCGTAGCCCCCCAGCACGCCGATCATCGGCGACGCCCGGCGGAACCGCTTGCGCATGCCGGGCACGTCCACGTCGATGCGGTTCACCAGTTCCTGGAACATCTGGATGTGGTTGCACTCCTCCGTCATCTCGTGGAGGCAGTAGCGGAACTCCGGAGACTTGTTCGGGAGCTTCATGATGTACTGCATCATCCCGCGGATCAGGATGGATTCGAAGGCCGCGCCAACCTTGATCGTGTTGGCCATCCGCCACTTCCCGATCTCGATCCGCTTCTCCAACGGCAGGTCGCGGTACCACTGCGTGGCGCCGAGCGAATCGAGCGTCGCCGGCAGCACCCAGCGCGGATCGTTCGGGTCCAGCGCCAGCTCGGGCGAGTCCCAGTCGATGTCGAGGTACGGGTCGAACCGGCGATGCACGGAACCGTCGGACAGATCCTCCAGGACATCGAGGTAGCCCTGGTCGAACGGGTCCCGCCGCACGCGCCCCTGGATGTCAGCCATGAGAGTCCTCCTTATGATAACTATCACCTTCTCGCAATTTAGCAGGACTTGGCGTCTCGGTAAACAGGTTCGGGAGACTCTTGCGCGTCCCTCCCGTTCCCCCAGGTCCGACGGTGCGCCGCCCACCCCGGCGTGTCGAGTCCGGAGGGCGCGAACAGCCGCGGGGACACGTGTTTCGCGTGGCCGTGGTCCCGGCGGTGGACTTTCGGGCGCGCTCAACCCGGCGCGCACCAGAAATCACCGGACACAGCAGATTCCTCCGCTCCCCGCGCGGATACACGGGGCGCCCGGGGATATCTGCGGGGAGCGGAGCGACCTGCTGCGCCGCAGGTCAGGTCGTGAGCTCACGCAGGGCTGCGACGTGTCGCGCGAAGGCCGACCGCCCCGTGATCGTCAGTTCCACCCACTGCCGCCGCGAGTCCGCCGAGTCCCGACGGGTAGCGACGTACTGCGCCTCCTCCAGCTTCGCCAGATGCTTGCTCAACGTGGGCGCACTCATGTCCAGCGCCTTCGCGAGCACGTCGAACCGCATGTCGCGCGCCTGATCCAGCGCCGCGCAGATCATCAGCCGTTGCCGCGGGTGGATCAGATCGTTGAACGCCGGCGGCCCGTACCTACCGCCGGTCAACGCTCGGAGCGCACGGCGATGTACCGCGCCAGCAATTGGCCGAGCAGATATACGACCGCCGACAATCCGGCGAGCACCACATACGTCGTCCACGTACCGGATTCCAAGAAGATGGACACGACCTGCACCGTGAACAGTCCTGCCATCATGGACCAGAAGCTCACGCCGCTCGCCCAACTCCCCCGTTCATACGTGGTGGACCGTGCTCCGCGCACCTTCGCCTCGCCGAACAGAACCGCCGTACCGATCCCGAACACACCAAGGGCGATCACGATGTCTCGCCAGCCGTTCGTCCCTCCGTAGGCGATCGACCAGAACACCCCGAAGTTCACGGCCCACGCAACCGACACCCACCACGGCGAGGCGATGCGGCGGAACTTGCGCGCCACCGCATCGACATCAGCCAGAGAACGCGCCGCGTCGGAGTTCGTTTCCATACCGGCAACGATATCCGACCGTTTCCATCGCGGCAACGATCACTGCCGGCCAAGCCACCGGACCGCGGTCCACAGATCAGTCCTCATTCTTCATAGCGCTGCAGCGTTATGAAGAATGAAAACCGATAGCAGGAGTCACAGGCGCCCGGGCAAGCCGAGCCCGCGGCGATTCGTCTCCAGACGACCCGCCCGCCGCGCCGATGCCTTCTGGCGTCCGCGATCATCGCCGCGCCATGCAAGAAACGCATAACCGAACTCAGAAAGATGCCTGCTACCTGCGCAGATGAGGGTATGCACCGGACGCATAGCTTTCGCGAGCACCACATCCCGCGCCGACCTCGAACGCAACCCCTCACGACAGGGTCGCTCACAGCTCACCGTCGAAACTCCCCAGCGGCGTGGCGAGAAAGCCCCTACTGAATGTTCAACCGAGCCAGCATGTCGCGCGCCTGCTCGGCGACCTGGGGATCACACAGCACGTCGTACCGGCCGGCGACCAGCTGCATCGTCGACGAGAAGTCGCGCGTGCCCCGCGAGGCCCAGTACGGCACCGCCGCGCTGATCAGGCCGAAAACCACACCACCGACGATGCCGGCGATCACGGTGGGCAGCACGTTCGCACCGCCACCCACGAACAGACCTACCAGCAGACCGAGGAAAAGGCCCAGCCACGCGCCGGACGCGGCACCCGCGCTGAGCACCCGCCCCCAGGTCAGGCGCCCCGTGATCCGCTCGACCTGCATGAGGTCCACGCCCACGATCGTGACGTTCTGGACCGGGAACTCCTGGTCGGAGAGGTAGTCGACGGCGCGCTGCGCCTCTGCGTACGTGGCGAACGAACCGATCGGCCAGCCCTTCGGCGGCGTCGGCAGCCCGCGGAAGGGCTGCCCGGCGGGCCCTCCGGGGCGATTCTGCGACCCGGGACCGGGTAACGGTTGCGACATTCGACGCCCTCCCTCACATGCGATACGTAGAACGAAACTACCCTGAACACCATGTCGGCTGTCTCCAGAGTATTCGTCGCTCGACTGTCCGGCCTGCCCGTCGTGGGTCCGGACGGGGAGTCGGTCGGCCGCGTCCGTGACGCGGTGATCGGCCTGCGCGCGGATCGGAAGGCTCCACGAGTCCTCGGCCTCGCCGTCGAACTGGCCAACCGCCGCCGCATCTTCGTTCCGATGCTGCGCGTGACCAGCGTCGAACCGGCCGCCATCACGCTCAACACCGGCTCGGTGAGCCTGCGCCGCCTGCACATCCGGCCCGGTGAGGCCCTCGCCCTCGGACAGCTCCTGGGGACCAAGGTCCGGATCGAGGAGCCCGGGGAGCAGTACGACGGTGCCGACGCCTCCGTCGTGGACGTGGGGATCGAGCAGACCCGCACCCGGGACTGGGTGGTGCACCGCCTGGCCGTCAAGATCCGCGCGACGGGGTGGAGCCGACGGGGTGGCGTCCAGGTGGTCGACCTCCCCCACGTCTCCGGCTTCACCACCACCGCGCTCACGGGTGCCGATCACGACATCGCCGAGGCGCTGACCGTGTTCGAGGACATGCGCGCCACCGACGTCGCGCAGGCCCTGCGCGAGCTGCCCACCCAGCGGCGTCTGGCCCTCGCGGCGGCGTTCGACGACGAGCGGCTCGCGGACGTGCTCCAGGAACTCGGCGACGACGACCAGGCCGAGGTGATCGCGCACCTGTCCAAGGCCCGCGCCGCCGACGTCCTCGAGGCCATGGACCCCGACGACGCCGCCGACCTCCTCGGCGAGCTCCCCGACAGCCAGCGCGAGGAGCTGTTGGCCGTGATGGACCCGGAGGACTCGGGAACGGTCCGTCGACTGCTCACCTTCTCGCCGTACACCGCGGGCGGCATGATGACGCCCGAGCCGATCGTGGTCACCCCGTCGACCACCGTGGCCGAGGCCCTGGCCAGGGCGCGCAACCAGGACATCACCCCCGCGCTGGCCAGCATGGTGTTCGTCGTCCGGCCCCCGACCGCGACCCCGACGGGCCGCTACCTCGGCGCGGTGCACCTGCAGCAACTCCTGCGCGAGCCGCCCGCGGATCTGGTGGGCGGCATCGTCGACACCGACCTGCCGCGGCTCGGTCCAGACGATCCGCTCGGCGCCGTTACCCGGTACTTCGCGGCGTACAACCTGGTCACCGGACCGGTGATCGACGCCGAGAACCACCTGCTGGGCGCCGTATCGGTCGACGACGTGCTCGACCACCTCCTGCCCGACGACTGGCGCGACGAGGACGACGACAACACCGTGGAGGTCACCGGATGAAGGACCGCTCCCGGCTCGATACGCCGCGGCTCGGCCGCAGTTTCCACCTGAACCTGGGCGATGACATGATCGGCCAGGGCGCCGAGCGGGTGGCGCGGTTCCTGGGCACCGGCCGCTACCTGGCCATCCAGACGGTGATCGTGATCGTCTGGGTGATCATCAACATCAGCTGGATCGCGCTGCGCTTCGACCCGTACCCGTTCATCCTGCTCAACCTGGCCTTCTCCACGCAGGCCGCGTACGCGGCGCCGCTCATCCTGCTCGCGCAGAACCGGCAGGAGAGTCGGGACCGCGTCTCGCTCGACGAGGACCGTTCCCGCGCCGCGCAGACCAAGGCCGACACCGAGTTCCTCGCGCGCGAGCTGGCGTCGGTGCGCCTGGCCGTCGGCGAGGCCGCGAGTCGCGATTACATGCGCCGCGAACTCGACGAGGTGCACGAGAAGCTGGACGCGCTGACCGCGCTGCTGCAGACTCTCGAACATCGCAGCCACGCGCCGACGGTCTCCGAGGAGCGCACCGATGCGCCCGACTGATCCCCGCGAGCTCCTGCACCCCGTCCTGCCTGCGGAGACCTACCGTCGGCTCGGGATCGCGCCGCCGCGGCCGCCGCAGCAGTTCGCCCCGGGCGGGCCCGTCTCGTCGGCGGGTACGCCCTTCGTGACGGGGCGCGCGGTCACTGGAGTGGTCCCGAATCCGCTGCCGTCCCCACCCCTTCCGACGGTAGCGTCCGCGCCCGTGCCGACCCCGCCGTCCGCGCCCGTGCCGTCCGCGCCGACCTGGCCGGCCGCACCGTCGGGACCTCCGCGGCGCGACCGGTCCGTGGCGATCGTGATGGGCGCGACGGCGCTGATCATCGCGATCATCATCGGCGCCACGTGGTACATCCTCGCGAACCGCGGCAGCGACGACGAGCAGCAGATCCGCGATGTCGTCGCCGCCGAGACGACGGCACTCAACAACCGGGACCTGGCGGCGCTCATCGGAACTCGCTGTTCCGCCGACGCACTCCTGCTGCAGCAGCAGTTCACCGCGCAGACCTTCGCCGCCGAGATCGACTCGACGCTCGGGCCGAGCGGACGCTGGAAGGTGACCGTCGGACAGGTGCGCATCGACGCCGACGCGGGCACCGCGACCGCCGAGGAGACCACGGTGCCGATCGGCTCGGCGTCGATCGTCGCGCAGACCATCACAGACACCGCCACCCTCCGGAAGGAGTCCGGAGGGTGGAAGGTGTGCGTCAGTTCGTCGAGCGTGCGTTAGCTGTCCGACGGTGCCGATCGGCTACGGTCGCGACGGTGCCGCTCAGTAGCGGTAGTGCTCGGGCTTGTACGGGCCCTCGACGTCGACGCCGATGTACTCGGCCTGCTCCTTGGTGAGCTTGGTGAGGTTGCCGCCCAGGGCCTCGACGTGGATCCGCGCGACCTTCTCGTCGAGGTGCTTCGGGAGGCGGTAGACCTCGTTGTCGTACTCGTCGGGCTTGGTCCACAGCTCGATCTGCGCGATCACCTGGTTGCTGAAGCTGTTGGACATGACGAACGACGGGTGGCCCGTCGCGTTGCCCAGGTTCAGCAGGCGCCCCTCGGACAGCACGACGATCGACTTGCCGGTGTCGCCGAAGGTCCACTGGTCGACCTGCGGCTTGATGTTCAGCCGCACGGCGCCCGACTTCTCGAGGCCGGCCATGTCGATCTCGTTGTCGAAGTGGCCGATGTTGCCGAGGATCGCGTGGTCCTTCATCTGCTTCATGTGCTCGAGCAGGATGATGTCCTTGTTGCCCGTGGAGGTGATGACGATGTCGGCGTCGCCGATCGCGTCCTCGACGGTGACCACGTCGTAGCCGTCCATGAGTGCCTGCAGCGCGTTGATCGGGTCGATCTCGGTGACCTGGACGCGCGCGCCCTGGCCGGCCAGCGACTCGGCGCAGCCCTTGCCCACGTCGCCGTAGCCGGTGATCAGGACCTTCTTGCCGCCGATCAGCACGTCGGTGCCGCGGTTGATGCCGTCGATGAGGCTGTGGCGGGTGCCGTACTTGTTGTCGAACTTGCTCTTGGTGACCGAGTCGTTGACGTTGATCGCCGGGAACGCCAGCTCGCCGGCGGCGGCGAACTGGTACAGACGCAGCACGCCGGTGGTCGTCTCCTCGGTGACACCCTTGACCGACTCCGCGATCGTCGACCACTTGGTCGCGTCCTCGGCCAGCGACGCGCGCAGCAGGGCCAGGAACACCTGGTACTCGGCGCTGTCGGCGTCCTCGTCGGTGGGCGGAACCACGCCGGCGGCCTCGAACTGCGCGCCGCGAAGCACGAGCATCGTGGCGTCGCCGCCGTCGTCGAGGATCATGTTGGCGGGCTCACCCGGCCAGGTCAGCATCTGCTCGGCGGCCCACCAGTACTCTTCGAGGGTCTCGCCCTTCCACGCGAACACCGGTACGCCCTGCGGGGCTTCGACGGTGCCGTGCGGCCCCACGACAACGGCCGCGGCCGCCTCGTCCTGGGTGGAGAAGATGTTGCAGGACGCCCACCGCACCTCGGCGCCGAGGTCGACGAGGGTCTCGATGAGCACCGCGGTCTGCACCGTCATGTGCAGCGAGCCCGAGATCCTCGCACCCTTGAGCGGCTGCACGTCGGCGTACTCGCGACGCAGCGCCATCAGGCCGGGCATCTCGTGCTCCGCCAGGCTCAGCTGCTTGCGGCCGGACTCGGCGAGCGAGAGGTCCGCGACCTTGAAATCGATTCCGTTCGCCGTATCGGCGGTCAACGTAGAAGTCACGCGCTCCAGGCTATCGCGACCTGTGCATTCGCACGTCGGCGACCTCGTTTGCAGTCGCATTGCGCGGCGTGGCGGGTCAGGTGTCCGAGGGTCCTCCGCGAACGGAGCGCAACCCTTCGACACGGGTGTTCAGCTGATCGATCTCATCCAACAGGTAGGCCCTCACCGTTCCGGCTGATCGTGTTGTGATGTCACTCGGATCGTCGCCGTACTTGCTGTCGAACGGTAGCCACCGGACGAATCCGTCGACGGGGTCCACGCCGATTGCGCACGGCCCCCACGCCGCGAAGGGAGTCACACCACTCGCCGCCGCCACTTCACCAGCGGAGGGACGGTCCGGAGCCGGCGGCACGGATACGCCGAACTGCGCGAACGCTCTTTCCTTCTCGCTAAGCGCCTGTCGATCTCGGTTGTCGCGCTCAACGAGCGACGCACGCCAGCGCGAGCCGTCGATGATTTCATGTGTGCTGAGGAGGTACGGAATCCCGGGCCACCCGTCGGCGGTCAGCAGCAGCTCGGCGTGCTCCGGATGGAGTGGATGCCCCAGCCGGCTCTCGAGGGCGTCGATCGACTCCTGTGTAGCGGGCGGATTCGGCTGACCCGCGATGGTGCCGTCCACTGCCATCGCCTCGATTTCTCGCCTCAACTCGGCATACTTCGCGACGATAGCCTGCATCGTCGGCGGAGTTGAGTCGCCGCCCCATACTCGCCCCCACGGACCGAGCTCCTCACGGTCGAGCCACTCCGTCAACGTCGCCAACTCGTCTACGAGATAGTTCTCGAACGAGCCGGTGATCGCGTCCCCTGGCCAGAGGTGTACCGACCCGGCCGGCTCGCCCTGACTGTCCCGCATCAACAGATAGGCGGTCCAGTACGAATCCTGCGCCCTGGTGATTTGGGTCCACTCGTCGTAACCGTGCCATTCTCGCGGATCGCCAGCGATCATCACAGAGAACTCGTCCGCGCTGAGGACCCCCGCTCCGATCTCGTCACAGGACAGCAGTGTGTTGCTCTGACTCCAGTCCTTCCAGCCGTTCGCCACGGTGAGGAACTCGCGGTACTGGTTAGGTATCGGCTGGCCGAGCCGCTCCTCCGCGGCCAGCAGCTGCTCCTCCGTCGCACCGGGATTCGGCCGGGTCATCTCGTACAGGTCCGGATGGATCCGGACGAGCCGTTCCTGCTGTACCACGAACGCGTCGATCAGCTCCCGCCAGCGTGCTACCCCCACGTCGGTGTTCACGATTCTAAATCCTACGCCGCCCCTGTCCAAGATGGACGGAATCGGAGAGAGTGCCTGCCGAGTCACCCCGGCATTCGCTCGTTCGAGCCCATGCCCCGCGCCGCGCACCCGCACGGGCGTGAACGTCCACGAACACGGAACCGGGGCCGACGCACGAAGCGTCGACCCCGGTCCGAGAGGAGATGATCAGTCGGCGAGCGACTCGATGACCTCGCCACGCGCCCGCTTACCGACCAGCGAGTGGTTCATCGAGTAGAGGAAGTACACGACCACGCCGAGCAGCATCCAGCACAGGAACCGGAACCAGGTCTCGAGCGACAGGTTGAGCATCAGCCACCCGCAGGCGACCACCGAGAGGATCGGGACCAACGGCACCAGCGGCGCGCGGAAGCCGCGCTTGAGGTCCGGGCGCTTCTTCCGTAGGACGACCACACCCACCGACACCAGCACGAAGGCGAACAGCGTGCCGATGTTGATCAGTTCGGCGAGCTCGCTCAGCGGAATCAGCCCGGCGAAGATCGCGACGACCACGCCGACACCCACCGAGATCCGCACCGGCACACCCCGGTCGGAGGTCTTGGCGAGCTGACGGGGCAGCAGGCCGTCGCGGGCCATCGCGAAGAGCACGCGGTTCTGGCCCATGAGCAACACCATGACCACGGTGGTCAGGCCGGCGAGAGCGCCGATGGAGATGATCGTGGCGGCCCAGTCGACACCGTTGAGCTTGAACGCGTACGCCAGGTTCTTCCCGGAACCGTCTCCCGCGCTGGTCGCGAGGTCCTTGTAGCTGGCCATGCCGGTCACGACCACGGTGACGGCGATGTAGAGCACGGTGACGACCGCGAGCGAGCCCATGATGCCGCGGGGCACGTCGCGCTGCGGATTCACCGTCTCCTCCGCGGAGGTGGCGACGATGTCGAAGCCGATGAACGCGAAGAACACGATGCCGGCGCCGGCGAGCACGCCGTACCAGCCGTAGGACGAGCTGCTGCCGGCGATGGCCTGGAACAGCGTGGACGTCCAGCTCACCCCCTCGCTCTTCCCCGGGACGGACTCGGGGATGAACGGGCTGTAGTTCGAGCCCTTGATGTAGAACGCACCGACCACGATCACGAGAAGCACGACGGCGACCTTGATCGCGGTGATGACGGCTGAGACGCGCGAGGAGACCTTCGCGCCGAAGGTGAGCAGGCCCGTGAGGACGGCGACGATGAGCATGGCGCCCCAGTCGACCTTGAAGCTGCCGATCTCGAACGCTGCGGGCCCGGTCCCGAAGACGGTGCCGAGGTAGCTCGACCATCCGCTGGCCACGGCCGCGGCGGCGATGGAGAACTCCAGCACCAGGTCCCAACCGATGATCCAGGCGACGAATTCGCCGAACGTGGCGTAGGAGAAGGTGTACGCCGAGCCGGCGACGGGCACCGTCGACGCGAACTCCGCGTAGCAGAGGGCGGCCAGACCACAGGCGATCGCGGCGATGATGAACGAGACCGTGACCGCCGGGCCCGAGTAGTCACCGGCGGTCGAGGCACCGATCGTGAAGATGCCGGCGCCCACGACGACGGCGACGCCGAAGATCGTGAGATCCCATGCGGTCAGCTGCTTCTTCAGCCGGGTACCGACCACTTCGGTATCGGCGATGGACTGCTCCACCGATTTCGTACGCAACAGTGGGTTTGCCATCCGATGCTCCTGTGTTCGTCTGTGTGTGACGATTCATCAAACACCACAGGGCCACCACCGCGGGGCATTTCAGGCGTCTGCACCCACTGCGAGCGCCACCTTCCCCTCGACCACTCGGTAGCACCGGTCGGCGGCGTCGCGCAGCACCGGATCGTGGGTGATCACGATGACGGTGCGATGCACGGCGATCGATCGCAGGACCCGCGCCAGCCGCTCGGTGTTCGCCCGGTCCAGGCCGGTACTCGGCTCGTCGAGGATCAGCACCGGGGTCTGCCGCGCGAACCCCCGCGCCAGCGCGATCCGCCGGCGCTGCCCGCCCGAGAGTTCCGGGCCGCCCGAGCTGGTCGGGGTCGCGTAGCCGTCGGGCAGCCGGCGCACGAACTCGTCGGCGCCCGCGAGGTCCCCCGCGACACACGGATCCGCCCCGCTGCCGTAGCCGACGTTGGACGCGAGCGTCCCCGTCCGGATCACCGCGTGCTGCGGCACCAGCGTCACGAATTCGCGCAGTGCCGCGCCGCCCCGGCCCGCGCGGTCCCCGAGTTCGACGGTGCCGTCGACGTCCACCGTGCCCGCCAAGGCGGACCCGATCGTCGACTTCCCCGCCCCGGACGGGCCGACGAGGGCGGTCACGGTTCCGGGCTCGGCGGTGAACTCGGGGCAGTCGAGGACGAAGTCGCCCCGCCGCACCCGGACGCCGGTCATGCGCACCGGTACCGCCGGACGGACGAGCCGGGTGCCGGCATCGTCGGACCGGCTGTCCGGGACCGGCGCACCGTCGACCGACAGGACCCGCACAGGCGCCGCCAACGGCCCCGCGATCTCGACCAGGCGGTCCGCGCTGATCCTGGCGCCCACCAGCGCGAGCCGGCTCTCGGCGATGTCCTGGACGCGGGGATACAGGTAGCCGAGGTAACCGGTGAGCGCGATCAGCGCGCCGTAGGTGAGGTCGCCCGTGCGGACGAGGACCACCCCGGCCACCGAGACGGCGATCAGCGTCAGAGCCTGTGCCGAGCCGAGCACCCCGCCGAACGCGGCGTGCACGTTCGCCTCCCGCATGCGGGCGGCGAACAGTGCGGCGCCGCGGCGATGGACCTCGGCGCGTTCGGCCCACTCCATCGTGTGCAGGCGCACGTGCTCGACGGTGCCCGCGATCTCGCCGATCGCGGTCCCGAGCCCCGAATGCGCTGCGCGCTCACGCTCGGTCGCGCGTTCCTGCGCGCCGCGGAACGCGCGGGACAGACCCATGAGCACCGGCACGGCGACCAGCGCGACCAGCGTCAGCTGCCAGCTCAGCCAGCACGCCACGGCGATCAGGCCACCCGTCGTCAGGAGCGCGACCACCGCCTGGATCACGGACACCGACAGCGCGGTCTCGAGCACCACCACGTCCTCGGTGAGCCGGACCACGACGTCTCCCGTGGAGAGCCGGTGCACGTCGTCGAGCGGCAGGTCCAACAGCCGTCCGAACACCTCGTCGCGCAGGGCGAGGACGGTGCCCTCGGCGGCGCGACAGGTCGCGAGCGTTCCGGCGTACGTGAGGAGCGCGCTGAGCAGTGTGACCGCCACCCAGGCGGCGACGCCGCGGGCGGCGGACGAGAGCGAGTCCGACTCGAGGACCGCGGTGAGGACATCGGCCATGACCAGCACCGCCGCCACCTCGACGAGCGCCGCTGCGACCAACGCGGCCAGGCCACCGACGAGGGATCGTCGGTGGCCCGGCGTGAAGGTCCACAGCAGCCGAAGGAGGCTCGTGGACGTCATAGGTTTCCTCGGGTCACTGCCAGACCCAGTCCCAGCGGCGCGCCTGCGCGTTCCAGCGGCGCACCCGACGACGCTGCGGCTGCTGCGGCTTCGGCGCTCCCGGTCGCTGTCCCTGACCGTTGCCCTGTCCCGGTGCTGCCATGTGTTCATCTCCTTGCGTCGCGGCCTCGCGGCCTGTTTCCGTTGTGCAAGGACCACTCTGGCGTTTCGGCCTGGACGCACTCTGCCGTGAACCTGGTAAACGCTTGGCAATGCGCATGCCACCGACGAAAGTTACCGACGAGTGTTACTCGTTGGTAGTCGAAAACTGTTGGCGTACCGACGAGTAACGCTTACCGTCGGCCCTATGACCAAGACTTTCGCGCATACCACGGACCAGACCGTCGCTCAGCTCCTCAGCATCGTCGAGGGTGGAGACGATGTGCTGCTCACGCGCGACGGCAAGCCGCTCGCCGTGCTCAGCAAGGCCCAGCCGGAGGCCGTCGCGGTGTCGAACATGCAGACCTTCGACATCCCCGAGACCTTCTACGAGAACCTCGGCGGCGTCTAGCCCGTTCTCAGTGCCCGCCCACCAGCGTCCGGAAGAACTCCGCCGCCGGTGAGTGCGCACTGACCACGACGCCCGGATCGGACGCGGCCATCCACAGGCCGCTGCCCGCCGGAACATCGATCGCCCGGCCCGCACTGCGCACCGTCACCGTCCCCGACGTGACGACCAGCAGCTGCGGGCCGCGTGCGTCCAGCTCCACCGACGCGGCGCGCTTCAAGGCCGTCCCGTCGAGCCGCACCCGCGAGACCCGGAACTCGGGCGCGGGTGTCGAGAAGATCACCTCGGGCCCCACGGTCGAGGTGCGCGGTGCCAGATCCGACGGTGCGCGGGGCGTGAAGTCCAGCACGCGCAGCAGTTCCGGCACGTCGACGTGCTTGGGCGTGAGTCCGCCGCGCAGCACGTTGTCCGAGTTCGCCATCACCTCGACGGCGGCGCCGTTGATGTACGCGTGCAGGTTCCCGGCCGCGAGGTACAACGCCTGCCCCGGCTCCAGCACGATCCGGTTGAGCAGCAGTGCGGCCAGGACGCCGGCATCGTCGGGGTACCGCTCCCCCAGCGTCAGTGCGAGTTTCGCCTCGCCCTTGAACGCAGTCGCGCCGCTCTCCAGGTAGCGCACGCATCCGGCGAGCACCGCGGGCACCAGCACCGCGAGGGCGGGCTGCGGCAGCGTGATCCAGGTGGTCACCAGGGCCCGCAGGCCCTGCGAGTCCGGCTGCCCCGCGAGCAGGCCCAGGTAGCTGTCCAGCTCCGGGACGGCCAGCACGCGCAGCAGTTCGACGGTGACCGCCGGGTCCCGGAAGCCGGCCAGCGCCTCGAACCGGCTGAGCGCGATGACGACCTCGGGCTTGTGCGCGGCGTCGCGGTAGTTGCGCTCAGGTGCGTCCAGCGGAATGCCCGCGGCGTTCTCCCGGGCGAAGCCCTCCTCGGCCTGCTCCCGCGACGGGTGCGCCTGGAGCGAGAGCGGCTCGTCCGCGGCGAGGACCTTCACCAGGTAGGGCAGCCGGTCCCCGAACTCGCCACGGCACACGGACCCGAGCTGTCCGGTCAGGTCGGCACCGATCGCGGACAGCAGATCGCCGTCGGGCGCGTCGTCGGCACCGTCGTACAGCTTGGCCGGGTCCGCGGGGTGCGCCCCGAACCACAGCTCCGCCTCGGGGTGGTTCGACGGAACGGACCGGCCCTGCATGGTCGCCAGGACGGTGCGCGAGCCCCATGCGTAGGGGCGGATGACGCCCTCGATCCGCTCCATCACGCCTCCCCGGTCAGGCGCCGGTAGACCGACGCGAGATCGAACCGTACCGCGAGCGCCAGCAGCTCCTGCGCATCGGCGCGCGGACCCGCCGCGTCGGGCGCACGCCGCGCCCCCTCGTCCACCGGCAGCGGCTCCACATCGGGCAGGGCTCGGAGCCGGGCCTGCACCAGGGGTGCACGCTCCTCGGTGGTGAGCACCAGGACCCGCAGCGGAGTCTGCGCGGCCGGACCGTCCAGGAACGGGTCGTGGAACAGTGCGTCCGACCCGCTCAACGCGCCGCCCCGCGGTGCCGCGGCCAGCTCCGGCACGGCCAGCTCGACGTCGGCGAGGCCGACGGCGGCGACCACCTGGCCGCCCAGGGTCAGCGCCTGGGAGGCCGCGTGTTCGGCTACCGCGAGCCCCGCCGCCGTGTCCGCCGTCAGTGCGACCCGACGGCCCGCCATCCGGGCCGCGAGCCGCTTCGCCGGGTTGGATTCGACGTCCCGATCGGGCGCGCCGCGCAGTGCTTCGTCGTCGAGCGCCTCGGCGAGTGCGAACAGGAAGCCCTCGCCGGGTGCGGCCGCCCTGTCGGTACCGGCGATCCGGCCGAGCACCGCGAGCAGGGCGGCGGCGACGCCGATGAAGCCGAAGCGCTCCGGCACGCGCAGGCGCGGTGACAGGTCGACGGTGCGCCCCGCCGCCGCCTCGGCGACCGGGCCCTCGAGCGGAACCGCGACGACGACGGTCGCGCCGCGGCGCGAGGCCACGGCGATCGCCCGCGCCAGCACCAGGTCGCCCGCGTCGAAACCGCAGACGACGACCACGTCGAGTGCGCCCACCCAGGGCGGCAGCTCCGTCGAGCGCACGAGCGGCACGTCGAACCGGCCGGCGGTCAGCGCCTCGACGAATCCGGCGGCCGCGGCGGCCGGGCCGGCCCCGCAGACCACGACGACGGCGCGCGGAGCGATGCCGTCGAGTTGCTCCAGGGCCCCCTCGTCGACGGAGGCGGCCACGGCGCGCGCCTGCGCGCCCGCCAGGGCCGCGGCTCGAAGATGGCCGCCCACGTCGGCCGCGATCAGACCCGCCGGATCGTCGAGATCGGTGACCTGCGGCCCGCTCGGTCCGCTTCCGGCGCCGATGATCTCGGTCACGGCTTCCTCCCGTCCCACATCAGCGCGAAAGCGCGATCAGGCACGTACGATCGCCAGGATCCGCTCGGTCAGCGCGCGCACCTCGTCCGGTGTCGCGGCTTCGACGTTCAGCCGGAGCAGCGGCTCCGTGTTGGAGGCGCGAAGGTTGAACCAGGCGCCCGAAACCAACTGTACCGTCACGCCGTCCAGTTCATCGGTGCTCTGGATTTCGTCTGCGAAAGCATCGAGTACGGCGCGCGTGCGCTCCGCCTGGTCGGCCACCGTCGAGTTGATCTCGCCCGACGCGGCGTACCGGTCGTAGACCCCCATCACCTCCGAGAGCGGCTTGCTCTGCTCGCCGAGCGCGGCCAGGACGTGCATCGCCGCGAGCATCCCGGAGTCGGCGCCCCAGAAGTCGCGGAAGTAGTAGTGCGCGGAGTGCTCTCCGCCGAACACGGCACCGGTCTCCGCCATCTGCGCCTTGATGAACGAGTGGCCCACGCGGGTACGGACCGGCGTGCCGCCGTTCTCGACGATGATCTCCGGCACCGCCTTGGACGTGATCAGGTTGTGGATCACCGTCGAACCGGGGTGCCGGGCCAGCTCCCGCTCGGCGACCAGCGCGGTGACGGCCGACGGCGAGACCGGCTCGCCCTTCTCGTCGACGACGAAGCAGCGGTCGGCGTCACCGTCGAAGGCGAGGCCGATGTCGGCACCCTGCTCGACCACGAACCGCTGCAGGTCGACGAGGTTCTTCGGGTCCAGCGGGTTCGCCTCGTGGTTGGGGAAGTTCCCGTCCAGCTCGAAGAACAGGGCGCGCACGTCGAGCGCCTCGACGGGGCCCAGCACGGACGGCACGGTGAACCCGCCCATCCCGTTGCCGGCGTCGACGGCGACGCGCAGCGGTCGCGAGCCCGACAGGTCGACCAGCTTCCGCAGGTACTCGCCGTACTCGTCGAGCACGTCACGCTCCGCGAGGCGGCCGGCGGCACCGTCGTACGACGGTACGCCGTTCGCGACCTGCTCGGTGATGACGCGCAACCCGGTCTCCTGCCCCACGGGCTTGGCGCCCGCGCGGCACAGCTTGATGCCGTTGTAGGCCGCGGGGTTGTGCGACGCGGTGAACATCGCGCCGGGCCGGTCGAGGAGGCCCGAGGCGAAGTACAGCTCGTCCGTGGAGGCGAGGCC
Organism: Tsukamurella pseudospumae; assembly: GCF_001575195.1. NCBI lineage: Bacteria > Bacillati > Actinomycetota > Actinomycetes > Mycobacteriales > Tsukamurellaceae > Tsukamurella > Tsukamurella pseudospumae. The sequence continues at coordinate 1,242,693 of NZ_LSRF01000058.1, read as the reverse complement.
GATGAGGGTGACGTCGACGCCCTGGGCGAGGAGGCCCTCCGCGAACGCGGCCGACAGCGCCGGCGACGAGTCGCGCATGTCGTGGCCGACCACGGCGGCAGTCGCACCCTCGCCACGGACCAGCGCGCCGAACGCGGCACCCACGTCGCGCACGAAGGCCTCGTCGATCTGTTCACCGACGATGCCTCGGACGTCGTACGCCTTGATGACGGCCTGCACGGACTCCAGCGTTCGAACCACGCTCGACGACCTCCTGTGAAACGGCGTGCGGAAACCCTGCGGGCCCCCGTAACGGACGCCCCACCCTATCGGCAATCGGGCCGCGCGCCGGCATCCGGCGCGGGGGACGTGACGGCGCGGTGGTCGACTCTCAGTCGACGGGGTCCGGCAGCACCCGGAGGTGGCCACGGCGACCGGTCGGGGCCGCGTGCTTGGGGCCACCGCTACTGGGCTGAGCCGACGGGGTCGCCCGCGGGGCGGGCGGCGCGTCGTGCACGGGGCGCATCGCGCCGATCGGCGGGAGGGACCGGAGCGGGCCGTCCGACGGTGCCGGGTCGATCCGGCCGCGATCGCGGGCGGCGCGCTCGTGCACGGTGTCCGCCAGCGCGGTCAGGTCGTCGTCCAGGGCGGTGTTGCCCACCGAGGCGGCGCTGTAGGTCGGAAGGTTGCGCAGCATCTCCCAGCCGCGGGGCGCGGTCGTCCGGCCGGCATGGAACTCGCAGAGGTCCCATGCGTGCGGCTCGGCGGTGGTTCCCAGGGGGCCCAGCACGGCGATCGACTGGCGGTAGTCGAACGTCAGCGTCGCCACGGCGTGGTTCCTGCAGCCGGGGCGGCAGCACTGACGGACGGAGTTCACAGTAGGAAGGTTAACCCGTGGCCGGTTCGACGCGCTCCCGACACACCGCACGACCGCGCGCGGCGGCCTCGATCGGCGACCTCCGCCTACACTGAGAACATCATGAGAGCGAGGAGAACGGCGCCGGACAGCGGCGCGCAGCTGCGCCGCCGGGTCTCGAGGGACCGGCGTGGACACGGCCTGCGCGGCCCGCTGGTGCCACGCGGACTCCCGGCGCACCGCAGCCGGTCACAGGGCTTCGACGAGGTCGTCCTCGACGCCTTCGCCGAGATCGACGGGCTCTGGCACGATCGCTTGGCGGATCTCGACATCGCGGTCGACGACGTCCCCGGCATCCTGCCGCACGACCCGGATTCGGTGTCGTGGCCCGAGGAGGTGGAGGCCGACGGGCCGATCCCGCTCGCGCGCATGGTGCCTGCCGGCATCGATCGGCGGGGCAATCGCACGCGCGCACGGTTGATCGTGTTCCGACGCCCGCTCCAACGGCGGGCCAAATCGGAGGCCGATCTGTTGGACGAGATCCTCGCGATCCTGGTTCACCAGATCAGCGGGTATCTCGGTGTGACCGAGGAGACTCTGCTCGCGGGCCCCGACGCACTCTGACCCGACGGGTCAGATGATGCCGCGCTTGAGCTTGCGGCGCTCACGCTCGGACAGGCCGCCCCAGATGCCGAAACGCTCATCCTTGGACAACGCGTACTCGAGGCACTCGTTGCGCACCTCGCAGCCCAGGCAGATGCGCTTGGCCTCGCGGGTGGAGCCGCCCTTCTCGGGGAAGAACGCCTCCGGATCCGTCTGCGAGCACAGCGCGCGGTCCTGCCACTGATCCTCGACGGCCTCGTAGAGCTCCTCGAAACCCGTGGGCACCAGGCTCAGGTGCGCACGGCTGGACCCACCGGAGAAGCTTCCGAACGGTTCACGATGAGCGTCGATCGTCATCGGCCCGCCTCCCTCGTTGCTTTCGTGGTGTTCGATGGTCGTTCTCTTGATGTGCCCGCCGCGAGCGATCACGCCGCACTGAATGACACGGTTGTGATTACACACGCGCAAAGCCGCCACGTCAAGCTGAACCGGAAAATTAGCTAATACCACCTGGACGCCCCGAACGCAGGGCTCGACACGTGGTTGAGATGTGTTCCGCGTCACACTTCGCAGCGGCGATCCGCTCGGCGACCGAGTCGCCCCGCGCCATCGATCATGCCACTCCGAGCACCCCGATTCCCAACATCCGAGGTCATCGCTCGCGGGGCCGCCGGCGCTGCCCCGCGACCCCGTCGGCGGCCCGACCGCGCCGCGCCCACTACCCTCGGTGAGGTGAAGGTGACGGTGCTGGTGGGCGGTGTCGGCGGAGCGCGATTCCTCGAGGGCGCGCGGGAACGGTTCGGGGTCACGCCCTTTCCCGATCGAGACGGCGCACCCCCCGTCGACGGCGCCTCCGCGACCGGTGAGCACACGGTGACGGCCGTGGTGAACGTGGGCGACGACGCGTGGATGCACGGCGTGCGGATCTGCCCCGATCTGGACACGTGTATGTACACCCTCGGCGGCGGCATCGACACCGAGCGCGGCTGGGGACACCGGAACGAGACCTGGCACGCCAAGGAGGAACTCGCGAAGTACGGGGCCGATCCCGATTGGTTCGGCCTCGGCGATCGCGACCTGGCCACGCACCTGATCCGCACACAGATGCTCAGCTCCGGCTATCCCCTCACCGATGTCACCGCCGCGCTGTGCAACCGCTGGCAGCCCGGCGTGCGGCTGTTGCCCGCCACGGACGGGCGGCACGAGACGCACGTCGTGGTCGCGGACCCCGCGTCGGACGACGGCGCGAAGAAGGCCATCCACTTCCAGGAGTGGTGGGTGCGCTACCGCGCGGACATCGAGACCTTCGGCTTCGCGCAGGTCGGCGGGGCCGACGGTACGGGGTCCGGCAAGGCGCAGGCGTCACGGACCGCGATCGCCGCGATCGAGGACGCCGACGTCGTCTTCCTCGCCCCCTCGAACCCGATCGTCTCGATCGGCGCGATCCTGTCGGTGGGCGGCATCCGAGCCGCGCTGCGCACGACCCGGGCCAAGGTGGTGGGCGTGTCCCCCGTGATCGGCGGAGCGCCGTTGCGCGGCATGGCCGATCGCTGCCTGGAGGTCCTCGGGATCGAGACGAGTGCGCAGGCGATCGGCGAGCACTTCGGTGCGCGCAGCGGCAACGGCATCCTCGACGGCTGGCTGGTCTCGAACGACAACGGGGCGGACGCGGCCGTCGACATCCCCGGGCTTCCCGTCGCCGCGGTGCCGCTGCTCATGAGCTCGCCGCAGGCGACCGCCGCCATGATCGACGCCGGCCTCGAGCTGGTGGGCCTGTGAGCGCCCGGCCCGCGCGTGACGCACCGTCGCGACCCGAGCGCGACCACGGCGCACCGTCGTTGGAGATCCTGCCCGTCTTCGGCGTCCCGGAGGTGACCGAGGGCGACGACATCGCCGCCCTGCTCGCCGATGCCGCGCCGTGGCTCGCGGACGGCGATGTCGTGGTGGTCACCTCGAAGGTCTTCTCCAAGGCGGAGGGTCGGGTGCTGGCGGCGCCGTCGGACCCGGACGAGCGGGACGCGTTCCGGCGCAGGCTGATCGCCGAGGAGTCGGTGCGGGTGCTGGCCACGAAGGGGCGTACCTGGATCACCGAGAACCGGCTGGGGATCGTCCAGGCCGCGTCCGGGGTGGACGCGTCGAACGTCGCGTCGGACACCGTCGCCCTGCTCCCCGAGGACCCGGACGGCAGCGCCGCCGCGACCCGCGCGGGTCTGCGGGAGCGGCTCGGCGTCGACGTCGCCGTGCTCGTCACGGACACCATGGGCCGCGCGTGGCGCACCGGCCAGACCGATGCCGCGATCGGCGCGGCGGGCGTGGAGGTGCTGCACGGCTACGCGGGTGCGGTGGACGCCTACGGCAACGACCTGGTGGTCACGGAGATCGCGGTCGCCGACGAGCTCGCCGCCGCAGCGGATCTCGTGAAGGGCAAGCTCGGCGGCGTCCCCGTGGCCGTGGTCCGGGGCTTCGCCGTCCGGCCGCCGGCGGCGGGCTCACCGCTCGCCACCGCCCGCGGCCTGGTCCGGCCCGGCGAGGACGACCTGTTCCACACGGGCGTGGAAGCCGCTCGACGGCAGGCGCTCCTGGTCCGGCGGTCCGTCCGGGCGTTCGCCGCCGAGCCGGTCCCCGAGGACGACGTCCGAGAGGCCGTTGCGGAGGCCCTGACGGCCCCTGCGCCGCATCACACCCATCCCGTGCGGTTCGTGTGGGTGCGCGACCCGCAGCGCCGCACGGCGCTCCTGGACGCCATGAAGGAGCAATGGGCGGCGGACCTCTCGGGCGACGGACGCACGGACGAGTCCGTCGCGAAGCGGGTCCGGCGCGGCCAGTTGCTCTACGACGCCCCGGAACTCATCCTCCCGTTCATGGTTCCCGACGGTGCCCACGCCTACCCCGACGCCCGTCGCACCGCCGCCGAGGAGACGATGTTCACCGTGGCCGTCGGCGCCGCGGTCCAGTCGCTGCTCGTCGCGCTCGCCGTGCGTGGGATCGGAAGCTGTTGGGTGGGTTCGACGATCTTCGCCGCCGAGACCGTGCGTGCGGTTCTCGCACTGCCCGAGGACTACCGGCCGGCCGGCGCGATCGCCGTCGGGTACCCGGCCGATCCGTCCGTGCTGTCCGCGCCCCGGCCGCCGCTCCCGCCCGGCGACATGCTGATCGAAAGGTAGCCCAGTGTCTTTCGCGTCCCTGCACGCCTCCGCCGTCGACCTCCTCGCGCGCTTCGACGCCCGCACCGACGCCGACGACGCCCTGCGGCACACCGTGCTCGCCTTCCTCGACGCGCAACCGAACGCGTGCGCCCGCGCGAACGTGCCGGGCCACATCACGGCTTCCGTGGTGATCCTCAATCAGGACCGCACGCACGTGGTGCTCACGCACCACCCGCGAGTCGGCGAGTGGCTGCAGTTGGGCGGGCACTGCGAGGACGCGGATTCGACGGTGCCCGCCGCCGCCCTCCGCGAGGGGCACGAGGAGTCCGGCCTCGCCGATCTCGTCTTCGACGCGGACCTGCTCACGCTGCACACCCACCCCATCCGCTGTTCGCTGGGGGTGCCGACCCGCCACCTGGACCTCCGTTTCCGCGCCTTCGCGGTGGGCCCCGGGACCCCTGAACTCGCGATCAGCGAGGAGTCGAACGACCTGCGCTGGTGGCCCGTCGACGCCCTCCCCGACTCCGCCGAGCGCACCACCGTGGCCCACCAGGTGCGCGCCGCCCTGGCCCGGGATTGACGACGGAGCCTCACGGACTACGACCGCATGGGTGCCGAGGTGAGCAGCGGCGCCGAGAACCATCACCAGCGACTCTTCTGAGAGGTATTGCGCACTGTTCTATCAATCCGTACGCTCCCAACAATCGTCCGGCGCACCGTCGGACTCCTGCGGGCCCGCCCGCCCCGACCACGACGAGGTGGCACGAGATGTTGGCGTACGAACGATTCGGCTCGGGTGAGCCACTGGTGCTGGTCCACGGGATCGCGCACCGTCGGCAGGCCTGGTACCCGGTGGCGGAGCGGCTCGCGGAGCACCGCGAGGTCATCCTGTTCGACCTCCCCGGCCACGGCGAGTCCCCCGCTCTGGACCTCGCCGGCCGCACGGTCCAGGAGGCGCTGCATCAGCACCTGGTGGACCTGTTCGACGAGCTGGACCTCGTACGGCCGCACATCGCCGGCAACTCGCTGGGCGGACGGATCGCGCTCGAGGCCGCGGCGAGCGGCATCGTCAGCAGCGCGACAGGGCTCTCGCCCGCCGGCTTCTGGCGCGACGACAAGGACTTCCTCCTCATCCGCGCGCACTTCATCGCGCTGATCGCCGCGGGCCGGGCCGCCGCACCGCTGGCACCGCTGCTCACCCGGAGCGGAATCGGCCGTCGCCTGATGCTGGCCTCACTGATGACGCACGGCGAGCGTCTCACTCCGGAGCGCGTGCTCGGCGATCTGACGAACATGGTCGACTCGCGACACACGCTCGCCGACATCATCGGCGGCGCGTTCCCGTTCGAGGACGACATCGCCGCCGACATCCCCGTCACCGTCGCGTGGGGCACCCGCGACCGCGTCCTGCTCCCCTACCAGGGCCGGCGCGCGCGGCAGCGGCTTCCGCGGGCCGAGCACGTCTGGCTCCCGGGCAGCGGTCACGTCCCCATGTCCGACGATGCCGACGCGGTCGTCGAGATCCTCCTGCGCGGCTCAGCCGGCGGCCTCCTCGCCCGCGCCGACGACGCGGCCTGATTGTGACGACGATCACGTAGTCCAAATAAGCGATACTTCTCAGCAAACTTACCCAATGCTAGTATGCCTTAGTGATCATCTGGCGCGGTTGGGGCATTCTCGGCGTTCTCCTCATTCCTGTGGGGATCTTCGTCGGGTTCGGATTAGGCCGAACGAACTTCAGCATCGCCGGCGGGTTGCTGCTCGCCGCCGGCGGCTGCGCAGCACTGGGCTACTGGCTCAACATCGTCCGTCCGCGAGACAGGGCGGCGAAGTACGCCCAGCAACGCACCGCGGAGCTTGCGGGCTACATCGCCTCCGGCAACTATCAGCCGACGCCCGGCTATCAGCCCGGCTCGACGGCGGAGGCTCATGAGCTGGCCGAACGCCAGGTCATCGCGGAGCAGGTCGAGGTTGAGCGCGCGATGCGCAATCAGCACACAGTGTTCTGGATTCCGATGCAGTACTTGTCGATCGGTATCGTCGCGCTCGCCCTCGCCGAGTTGGTCGGACTGATCCACATCCACTAGCTCACACCGGTCGGGGCGCGCCGTCCGCTCCGGGGAAGTCGGCGGACCGGGCGAGATCGGCCCACCTGCGCACGCCGTCGAGGCCCGACGCGTACGCGGCGGTGAGCCGCTCGACGGCCTCGGCGCCGAGCGGCAACCGGAGGGGCACGTCGTCCGAACGGACCAGGTCACCGATGATCCGCGCGGCCCGGGCCGGATCGCCCTCCTGCGCGCCGTCCGAGCCGGTCAGGTCGCGCTGCACGGCTCCTACGGTCCGGCCGTACACCTCCGACGGCGCCGTCACCGCCAACGAACGACCGGTGTTGAAGCCGGTGCGAAATCGCGACGGCTCGACGATGAGCACCCGCACCCCGAACTCCGCGACCTCGGCCGCGAGTGCCTCGGACCAGCCCTCCAGCGCGAACTTGCTCGCCGAGTAGGCGCCGACCGCGGGGAAGGACAGGCGCCCGCCCTGGCTGCTCATCTGCACGACGGTGCCCGTCCCGCGCTCCCGCATCCCCGGCAGCGCAGCCCTGGTCAGCGCGGCGGCGGCGAAGAAGTTCAGCTCGAGTTGCTCCCGAAGCCGCTCCATCGACAGTTCCTCTGCGGCACCGGCGATCGCGCGGCCCGCGTTGTTCACCAGGACATCGATCGAGGTGCGCTCGATCATCGACGTCACCCGGTCGACCGCGTCGGCGTCGCGCAGGTCGGCCTCGATCAGGTCCACTCTCCGCGGGTGCGCGGCGACGAGGTCGGCGACACTCGCCCCGTCGCGGACCACCACGGTCACCGAGTCACCGCGCCCCAGCGCGTCCTCCGCGAGGCACCGCCCGAATCCCTGCGACGCGCCCGTGACCAGCCAGTTCAATCCGTTGCTCATGTTCATGGCCGCAACGGTAGGACTTCGAGCGCGCTCGAACGCAAGCCCTGATCCAGCAGAACTCCCCCGCCCCCGCAGATATCTCCGCTTGCCCCGTGGATTCTCGGGGCGAGCGGAGATATCTGCTGCGTGTGAAGGTTTCGGCGGCGTCAGCCGATCCGGAGGCCCTTTCCGACGGTGACCACACCGCCCGCGGAGACGTTGAAGCGCTCGCGCTCGCGCTCGAGGTTCACGCCCAGGATCTCGCCGCGACCGACCACGACGTTCTTGTCGAGGATCGCGCGCCGCACCACGGCGCCCGGCTCGATCTTCACGCCCGGCATGAGCACCGACCCCTCGACGGTGGCACCGTCGCCGATGGTGACGTTCGCGCCGATGACGGAGTTGCGCACCGTGGCACCCGAGATGATGCTGCCGGCGCCGACCATGGACTCCTGCGCGAGCCCGCCGCGGGCGAACTTCGCCGGGGGCAGGTTGTCGTTCTCGCAACGGATGGGCCACTGCCGGTTGTAGAGGTTGAAGATCGGGTACACCGATACCAGATCCATGTGCGCCTCGTAGAAGGCGTCGATGGTGCCGACGTCGCGCCAGTAGCCCGCGTCGCGTTCGGTGGCGCCGGGCACCTTGTTGTCGCTGAAGTCGTAGACCGCCGCCTCGCCACGAGCCACGAATGCGGGGATGATGTCGCCACCCATGTCGTGGTCGGAGTCCGGGTTCTCCGCGTCGGCGATGATCGCGTCGACGAGGGCCTTGCGACTGAACACGTAGTTGCCCATCGACGCGAAGGTGACCTCCGGATCGTCGGGCGTGCCGGGCGGATCCGCGGGCTTCTCGAGGAACTGCGTGATCTTCCCCGCGTCGTCGGATTCGATGCAGCCGAAGGCCTTCGCCTCGGCCCGCGGCACACGGATGCCCGCAACCGTGACGCCGGCGCCGGATTCGATGTGCGCCTGCACCATCTGCGACGGGTCCATGCGGTACACGTGGTCGGCACCGAAGACCACGATGTAGTCCGGGTCGTCATCGGTGATGAGGTTCATCGACTGGTAGATCGCGTCGGCACTGCCGGTGAACCACCGCTTGCCGACGCGCTGCTGCGCGGGAACCGGGGTGATGTACTCGCCACGGAAGCCGAACATGCGCCACGTCTGGCTGATGTGCCGATCCAGCGAGTGCGACTTGTACTGCGTCAGCACGCACAGGCGCTGGTACCCGGCGTTGACCAGGTTCGACAGCACGAAGTCGATGAGGCGGTACGAGCCGCCGAAGGGCACTGCGGGCTTCGCGCGGTCCGCGGTCAGCGGATACAGGCGCTTGCCCTCGCCGCCGGCGAGGACGATTCCCAAAACACGAGGCTGGTTGCTCACGGGTCCACGCTAACCCCAATCCGGGCGCGCGTGCAGTGTTCTGCGACAGTGCATCCGAACGCACTGCTAAGCACAGACGTACGGGCGGACAACCACAGGCGAACCGCAGCATCCGCGCTGCACGGAACCGCCCACGGACCGGCACCGCAGGCTCTAGCGTGGACGCCATGCGCGTAGCGATGATGACGAGGGAGTACCCGCCGGAGGTCTACGGCGGGGCGGGCGTGCACGTGACGGAGCTCGTCAGCCGGCTGCGCGACCTGTGCGAGGTCGACGTGCACTGCATGGGCGTTCCCCGGCCCGACATGGACGACGTGACCGTCTCCGACCCCGATCCCGCGCTGGCCGGTGCCAACACCGCCCTTGAGATGTTCTCCACGCAGCTGCGCATGGCGAACCTCGCCGCCGAGGCCGAGGTCGTGCACAGCCACACCTGGTACACGGGCCTCGCCGGGCACGTCGCCGGGCAGCTCTACGGCGTGCCGCACATCCTCACCGCGCACTCGCTGGAGCCGCACCGCCCGTGGAAGGCCGAGCAGCTCGCCGGCGGCTACCGCCTCTCCAGCTGGTCCGAGCGCAACGCGGTCGAGTACGCCGACGCGGTGATCGCCGTCAGCCGGGGCATGGCGAAGGACGTCCTGGAGGCCTACCCGAATCTGGATCCGAGCCGGGTCCACGTGGTGCTCAACGGGATCGACTCGCAGGTCTGGCATCCGGCTCCCACTTTCGGCGAGGACTCACCGCTCGTCGAGCGGCACATCGACCCCGACCGGCCGATCGTCGCCTTCGTCGGCCGCATCACGCGACAGAAGGGTGTGAAGCACCTGATCGCGGCCGCGCACCGGTTCGATCCGGACGTCCAGCTGGTGCTCTGCGCCGGCGCCCCCGACACCCCGGAGATCGCTGCGGAGACGGCCGATGCGGTTGCCGCGCTCGCCGAGTCGCGCGACGGCGTGCACTGGGTCCAGGACATGCTGCCCACCCCGAAGGTGCGTGAGATCCTCAGCGCCGCCTCGGTGTTCGTCTGCCCGTCCGTGTACGAGCCGCTGGGCATCGTCAACCTCGAGGCCATGGCGTGCGGCACCGCCGTCGTCGCCTCGGACGTGGGCGGCATCCCCGAGGTGGTCGTCGACGGCGAGACCGGCACGCTGGTGCACTACGACGAGGCCGACACCGCCACCTTCGAGGCGGACCTCGCCTCCGCGGTCAACGCGCTCTGCGCGGATCCGGCTCGCGCGGCGGCGTACGGTGCGGCGGGGCGTGCCAGGGCGGTCGCCGACTTCAGCTGGGAGTCCATCGCCGCGCAGACCCTGGACGTCTACCGGCACGCACTCGCGGCCCGCTCCTAGCGCGGTTCCCGGGCCCGACGGTGCCCCAGGCCCGACAGGTGCCCCGCTACCGCAGGCCGTAGACGCTGACGGTGCCCGATGCCGTCACGGCGGCGGCGCCGGACGCGGTGAGCCTCTCGATCGCCGCGGCGCGATCCCCCGGCGAACCGTGATGCGCGCTGGGTCCCATCGCGACCAGGTCGGTCGCGGCTGCGGCCGTCAGCTCCATGATCCACTCGTGCTTCTCGCGGGAGAGCAGTTCGAAGTCGTGCAGCGCACCGTCGAGCCTGGCGACCTTGCCCTCCTCGACGGAGATCATCCCGAGCGGCTCGACCAGCTGCCGTAGGTGATTCGGGCCCGGGGTGAGCACGACGAGTCGCCCGCCGGGCGCGAGCACCCGTGCGAACTCCGCGGCGTTGCGCGGCGCGAACACCGACAGGACCACGGCGACGGCACCGTCGGCGACGGGCAGGCGCGCCCAGCCGTTGGCGACCACCGCGCCGATCCCCGGCCCGCGCCGGGCCGTGCGCCGGGCAGCGGGCTTGGACAGGTCGAGGCCGATGCCGGTGCCACCGCGCGCCTCCACCGCCCTGGCCAGGTACTCGCCCTCCCCCGCGCCGCAGTCCAGGACCGGGCCCGCCGGGGCGTCGACGGCCGCGGCTGCGACCGCCGCGTGGAACTGCTCGTAGTGCCCGGTGGCGAAGAAGCGCTCGCGGGCGGAGATCATGTCGGCGTCGTCCGCGATGAGGCCGCTCGCGTCACCGGCGAGCAGCGAGACGTAGCCCTGGCGGGCGATGTCGAAGCCGTGTCCGCGCGGGCACAGCAGGGTTCCGCCGTCGGCCTCCAGCTCGCCGCCGCAGTGCGGACAGGCCAGCGCCGGCAGCACCGCGGCCAGACCGGGCGGGACTTGCACCACCGAACACCCCCGAAAAAGCGGAGATCCCGCGCGGTTCGCACCGCGCGGGATCTACGGAGAAAGCAGTTCCACCGACATTACGACGTGACGCCGCGCAGCTCCTCGCCGAGAGCCGCAGCCTCGTCCGGCGTGAGCTCCACCACGAGTCGTCCACCACCCTCCAGAGGTACGCGCATCACGATCCCGCGCCCCTCCTTGGTCGCTTCCAAGGGGCCGTCCCCCGTACGTGGCTTCATCGCCGCCATCCGTTGCTCCCTTCAGATCCTTCACCCGCCCCGAGCACGCCCGAACCGGGTCCGCAGTACATTCTAGCCTGTGCGCTGCGGCGATCGGCGCGGACTAGGGCGACGGCCCTGCTACTCGCGTCCCTCGGAGTCCTCCGGGACGGCCGCTCGCGACTCCGGCTCCGCTGCGAGACGCGCCCGCAGGACGTCGATCTCGCGCGCGAGACGTTCGAGGGCCCAGTCCACCTCGGCGGGCTTGTACCCGCGTACCACCTGTTGGAATCGGAGTGCGCGGACATCGGCGCCCGCCACGTCTTCCGCGGGGAGCACCGTCGGCGTGGCGCCGGTCTCCAGCGGCGGAGTCTCGTCGCCGCGCCCGAACACGAGCGCGGCGACGCCGTACAGGACCGCGGCCACGGCCAGCAGTCCCAGGGCGTACAGCACGATCACCATGGGGCCATCATGCCCGAACCTCGCGGAGGAAGAGCACACCGTCGGTCTCCGACAGGCGCACCGGTTCCAGCGGGAAGTAGGCCCCGCGCTCGTCGCGGTCCTGCCGCGCGGTCGCGTCGCCGAGGCGCCGCACGAGTTCGGCGCCGGCGTACAGGCCGGCCGGGGCGCCCTGGGTGCGGTACAGCTCGCCCTCGACGGTGCCCGGTTCCGGCACTGCCAGGCCGTGCGCCGGGGCACCGCCGATCGCCGTGGCCACGAACCGGTACGCGTCGCCGAGCCGGGCCGCCGCCTGTGCCCCCGCGCTGAACCAGCGCACCGGGTGCGGGCCCATCCGCATCTCACTCGCGCCGCGCTGCAGGTGCAGGTTGTGCGAGAGCACGACGGTGCCTCCCCGCGCGGCCTCCCGGTCCGCGATCGCCAGCAGGTTGTGCCCCATCATCACGTCGCGCTGCGCACTGAGCCGGCCGAACCGGTCGGGCGTGTCCGTCGCCATGATCGCGTGGTAGCGCAGCAGTCCGACGGCGGTGCGGGCGTCGGACTGCAGCCGCCACGCCTCGTCCTCCGCGAGGGCCGGCGCGCACGCATCGAGAACGGCGCACAAGTCGTCGGTCAGCAGACGCAGCTTCTCAGCGCCGACGGTGCGCCCCACGCCCCGGTCCGCCTCGTACATCGCCCGCTCGTCGGTCCAGCGGGAGTCCTCACCGAGCAGGTCGACGAGATCCGCCTCCCCGACGATGTTCTCGGCGTGGTCGGCGAGCGCGGCCCTCAGCGGCAGCAGGTGCTCCCGCGGGCTCGGGGCCGCCGCCATCTCCATCGGGCCGTCGAAGCCGTAGAACCGCACGGGGGTGTCCAGTGTCCGGTTGATCTCGCGGAGGCGGTCGAGCAGTTCCCGGGTCGCCGCGAGCCGGTGGACGTACGGGTGCGTGAATCCGTCGTCGAGCACCGTGTCCGGATCGAGGTCGGCGCCCACCAGGTAGTCGTTCACCAGCGGCGCCCGGTGGAAGTCGGACTCCACCGCGATCGACCGGAAGCCGCCGCGCAGCACCAGATCGACGACGACGGCGTTGCGGGCACGCGCGATCTCCTCCGAGCCGTGCATCGGCTCGCCGAGGCCGAGGAGGCGGACCGGAGTGGGCAGGGCATCGAGGAGGGCGACGAGGTCTACGGGGTGCTGATCCATTCCTTTCACGATATCGTTGAAAGCTCTATTGAAACTTTTCACCGATTGAGCTGGGAGAGGTGCCGTGAACCCTCAATCAGTTCTTCGCCCCGTCGACCTCGCGCGCCCGCACGGGCTCTCCGCTCAGGCGGTCCGCAACTACGAGGACCAGGGGATCCTGCCGCCCGCGGAGCGGACCCCGTCGGGCTACCGGGCGTACACGCCGACGCACCGTCTGGCCCTGGGCGCGTTCTTGGCCCTGATCCCCGGATGTGGGCATGCGCGGGCCGGGTCGGTCCTGCGCGCGGTGCACCGCGGCGACCTCGAGGCCGCCTTCACGCTGCTCGACGAGGCGCACGGCGAACTGGCCGGCGACCGCGACACCCTCCGGCGGGTGCGCGCCGCGCTCGACGGCCTGCACGATCCCGACGACGATCCGGGTTCCGCGCTGTTCGTCGGCGACGTGGCGCGGCTGCTCGGCGTGGTCCCCGCGACCCTGCGCGCGTGGGAGCGAGCGGGCATCGTCGAACCGCGGCGGGATCGGGGGACGGGCTACCGCATCTACTCCCCCGCCGACGTCCGCGACGCGCGGATGGCGGAGCAGCTCCGCCGCGGCGGCTTCGGCCTCGCGCGCATCGCCGAGCTCACCGAGCAGGTGCGTTCCGCGGGCGGCGTGGGGCCCTTGCGCGAGACTCTGGACGGCTGGCAGGCGTCCCTGACCCGACGGGGCCACGCCCTCGTCTCCGGTGCCGCGGCGCTGGATTCGCTGCTGCCCTCGTGACATCCGCCGATGTCGAGGCGGCGATCGACCGCGTAAACGCGACCGGAATCCTGCTGAACCCCCGGAGCTCAGCCCTCCGCGATCGCCCGCAGCGCGGCGAGGTGGGACTGGAAAGCGGTGCGGCCCTGTGCCGTCAGCGACAGCCAGGTGCGGGGACGCTTGCCCACGTAGCCCTTCTTGATCTTCACGTAGCCGGCGGCTTCGAGCTGCGCGGCCTGCTTGGAGAGCACCGAGTCCGAGAGCTCGACGGCGTCGCGGACGGCCGCGAACTCGGCGTTCTCGACCTTCGCGAGCGCCGCGACGATGGAGAACCGCACCGGGGCGTGGATCACCTCGTCGAGGCGGTGCCGGGCGTGGCCGCCCTCCGTCGCAGTCACCGCAGCGCCAGCCGCGAGATCGAGTGTGCCGCAAGCAGGGCGGGGATCATCGTCACGAGTGCTGCGAGCACCGTCCACATCCACGGCACCGCATCGTCGACCCGGACGGACTGGGCGACGACGTAGCCGGCGTAGAGCAGCATCGTGAGCCCGAGCCCGAGGTTGTACCGGAGGGTGAAGCCTCGAGGAGACGCCGCCGCGCGCCGCATCGCGAGAACCGCGACGGTGATCGCCACCACGTAGACGGCCATGACCACGCCGAAACCGCCGAACCGGATCCAGCCGGGCGCATCGAGATTCCCGACGGTGAGCCGCAGCGCCAGGACCAGCGCCGCCACCGCCAGGCCGATCGCGATGAGGCCGCGCTCGAGGCGCGTACGGTCGGCGGACGTCGCGACGGAGGCGCCCGCCGCGTGGGCGAGCGCACGGCGCGCCTCGTCGGGCGTCGGGTTCGAGAACTGCTCGGTCATGACGGATCCCCTTCCACGGTCGATGACGCAACCTTAGAAAGTACTTTCCGAATCGTCAAGTAGTTTCGGTCACGTTCCCAGCGAGTCGACGGGCGGGCGATCCTCCAGGTACAGATCCGTCGTGACCTCGGTGAAGGCGTCGTCGGGCCCGGGATCGACCAGGTACTGCGTGATGCCCGCACCCGAGTCCTCGATGCCGCAGCGCCGCAACGCGGTGCCCATGATCTGGCGGCTCATCACGCCCAGGTCGCGCAGGTCGCGGTTGCGGTGCTTGCGGACCGAGAGGTTCACCTGTGCGATCCCGGCGAGCCCGTAGCGCTCCTCCGCGTCGAGCAGCAGTCCGATCTCCACGCCGTACCCGGGCGCGAAGGGCACCGAAGCGAGGAACGCACGGGTGCCCGCGTACTCGCCGCCGAGCGGCTGCAGCACGGCGCGCAGCGGCGGCCGGAGCGCGGCCAGCAGGGGCCGCGCGACCAGCTCGGTGACGCGGCCCCCGCCGGTCGGATCCTCGCCCTGTTTGAACACGCGCAGCGGCCGCCGGTAGTAGGCCTTGACGAGGTGCACCTCGGGATGGAACAGCATGGGCCCCAACAGGCGCGGCACGTACCGCGGATCCGGCTCGATGAGGTCGGAGTCGATGAAGGCGATCAGGTCGCCCGACGATGCGGCGACCCCGCGCCACAGCGCCTCGCCCTTGCCGGGCACCGGCGGCAGCCCGGGAACCGCCTCCTCCCGGCTGATCACCGTCGCCCCCGCGGCGCGAGCCCGCTCCGCCGTGGCGTCGGTCGACCCGGAGTCCAGCACGATCAGCTCGTCCACCAGGGTGCCCACCAGGGGCGCGATCGTCGCCACCACGCCGCCGACGGTGGCCTCCTCATTGAGAGCGGGCAGCACCACGGACACCGTCCGGCCCCGCTTGGCGGCCACCAGCTCCTCGACGGTCCACGCCGGTTCGGCGAAGAACCGCTCGCTCGAATGCGCCTGCGGCGCCTCGCCGCTCACGCCAGCCCTCGGACCACGCGAGCGGGCGGACGGGCGCCGTCGATGGACGCCACCATCTGGACCACGCGCAGTGTCTCGGCCACCTGGTGCACGCGGAACATCCGCGCCCCCGCGTGCGCGGCGAGGGCCGTGGCCGCCAGGGTCCCGGCGACCCGCTCCTCCAGCCCCGCGTCGAGCGTCTCGCCGATGAAATCCTTGTTGGACAGGGCCATCAGCACCGGCCACCCGGTGTCCACGAGCACGTCCAGGTCGCGCAGCAGCGCGAGGCCGTGGTGGGTGTTCTTGCCGAAGTCGTGGGTCGGGTCGATGACGATGCCATCCTCGCGGACGCCGGCCGCGAACGCCGCCTCCGCAGCAGCGGTGAGCTTCTCGCGCACGTCCGCCACCACGTCGGGGTACCGCACGCGGTAGGGACGAGACCGGGGCACGGCGCCGCCCGTGTGGGAACACACCAGGCCCGCACCGGTGGCGGCGGCGACGCGCGGCAGGTCCGGGTCGGCGCCCGCCCACGTGTCGTTGATGAGATCGGCACCCGCGTCCACCGCGGCCTCCGCGACGGAGGCGCGCCAGGTGTCCACACTGATCAGCAGGTCGGGATGCCGGTCACGCACCTGCGCGATGAAGGGCACAGTGCGGGCGATCTCCTCGGTGGCGTCCACGGTCTGGCCGGGGCCGGCCTTCACGCCCCCCACGTCCACGACGTCGGCGCCCTCGGCGACCGCCGTGGCGACCCTCTCCAGCGCGGCGTCGACGGCGAAGTAGCTGCCGCGGTCGTAGAACGAGTCCGGCGTGCGGTTGATGATCGCCATCACCAAGGCCCGGTCCGTCGGGACCGGGCGGCCGCACAGGGTGGGGCGCACCGGCGGGCGGGAGGCCGGAGGCCGACCCGGGGGTGTCTCGGGATTCGCGCCGGGGGCGGTCATCCTAGGAACGCAGGTCCGGGACCTTGGCGGCCGCGACGTCCGCCGCGTATCCGTCGTAGGCCGGGACGTAGCCGTCCGCGCCGCCGACGAAGACGTAGAGCGGGTCGGCGCCCGTGTCCGCGAAGCCCTGCTTGCGCAGCTCGCCCTTGAGGCTCTTGAACGTGGAGGTGACCTCGAGGCTGGGCACGACCCGCGCGTACAGCGGGATCGCGTACGCGGGCAGCTCGTTCCGCAGCACCGTGGCGAGGGCGGCACCGTCGAACTCCCGGCCCTCGGAAAGCTTCACAGCGGCCATGCCGGCCTTGCCGTCCGCGCCGGGGATCGCGACGCCGTACACGATCGAGCCCTCCACCTGGTCCGCCTCGTCGAGCGCTCCCTCGACCTCGGTGGTGGCCACGTTCTCGCCCTTCCAGCGGAAGGTGTCGCCGAGCCGGTCGACGAAGGCGATGTGGTCGAAGCCCTGCTTGGTGACGACGTCACCGGTGTTGAACCAGACGTCGCCGTCCTTGAAGCCGTCGCGGATCAGCTTGGCGTCGCCCGCCCTACCGTCCGTGTAGCCGTCGAAGGGCGCGGCCTTCGTGATCTTGGTGAGCAGCAGGCCGTTCTGCCCGCGCTTGACCTGCTTCATCCGTCCGCGCGAGTCACGCAGGGGCCCAGCGGTGTCCAGGTCGTACTCGACGACCGCGTGCGGCAGGGGGCACAGCCCGACGGTGCCCTCGATGTCGAAGACGTTGACGAAGGCGATGTTCGTCTCGCTGGCCGCGTAGAACTCCATGATCCGGTCGATCCCGAAGCGCTCCTGGAACTCCCGCCAGATCTCCGGCCGCATGCCGTTGCCCGCCGCCACGCGGATCGTGTTGGACCTGTCACTCGGCCTGGGCGGCTGATTGAGCAGGTACCGGCAGATCTCGCCGATGTAGATGAACATCGTGGCCGAGTTCTCGTTCGCCTCGTCCCAGAACTTCGACGCCGAGAACTTGCGACCCACGGCCAGCGTGGCGCCGGAGACCAGCACGGAGCCGAGCGCCACCAGCGCAGCGTTGTTGTGGTACAGCGGAAGCGGGCAGTACATGACGTCGTCGCCGCGCATCCGGACGGCCGTCGCACCGAACCCGGACATGCCCTTGAGCCACCGGTAATGCGTCATGATCGACGCCTTCGGCATGCCCGTCGTGCCCGAGGTGAACACGTAGAAGGCCCGGGTGCTCGACGGCAGCGCGGCGGTCACCGGGAGGTTGTCGGTGGCGCGGGGGTCCTGCGCCCGCACCTCGCGGGCCTGCGCCGCCAGCTCGTCGATCGTGAGCAGCACCCCGTCGGCGGGGCGGTCCGCGGCGTCGAGCGAGTCGAAGGCCTCGAGATCCTCCTCGTCCGTGACGATGGTGCCGGTCTCGAGGATGCCGAGACTGTGTGCGAGGACGGCACCGCGCTGGTTGTAGTTCACCAGGCCCGCAGTGGCGCCCACCTTGACGATCGCCAGCATCACCAGGACCATCTGCGGGTGGTTGTGCATGACGACGCCGACCACGTCGCCCACCTTCACGCCGCGCTGGAGCAGCACGCGCGCGTAGGTGTTGACGGTGGCGTTGGCCTCGCCGTAACTGATGCCCTCGCCGTGGAAGCGGAGGAAGTCGCGCGACGGGTGCTGCGCGGCCCGCTTCTGGAACACCGTGCCGATCGTCTCCTTGCTGTTCTGCGTGCGCAGCAGGATCGACGGGCCCTCCTTGATCAGGAGGGGCAGGTCGGGCAGCAGCTTGCCGACGCCCCTGGCCAGGTCCGCGATGCCGACGGTGGTGTTCTTATGCGTAGAGCTCACAGCGGCGAGCCTACCGTGGGGCCGCCGTACCACGGCACGCGTCGAGGGCGGCCGTGACGTCGGTCGCCCGCTGCAGCCGGCCGAGAGCCGCGTCACCGACGAACCCCCGCGCCTTGAGGCCGACGATCCAGTCCAGCAGCGGCGCGTAGAAGCCGTCGTGGTCCAGCACCACCACCGGCTTGTCGTGCATGGACAGGTAGCCCGCGGTCCACGCCTCGAAGAACTCCTCGAGGGTGCCCACGCCGCCCGGGAGCACCAGGAAGGCCTCGGCGTTGTCGTCCATGAGCTGCTTGCGCTCGCGCATGGTGTCCACCACGAGGAGCTCGTCGGCGCCGTGGTCCGCGACCTCGCGGTCGACCAGTGCCCGCGGGATCACGCCCAGGGTGTGGGCACCGCCGTCACGAGCGGCCTGCGCGACCGCACCCATCATGGAGACGTGGCCGCCGCCCCAGACGAGGGTGTCGCCGCCCGCCGCGATGCCCCTGCCCACCTCGGTGGCGAGAGCGATGTACTCCTCGGGCACGGGCCGAGACGCGCAGAACACCGCGATCGCCGTCACGACGGGTCCACCGCGCTCGGATCGATCTCGCGAGCGGCATCGGCGTCCGCGATGATCTTGATCGCGTCGTCCACCGAGTCGGTGACCGTGATCAGGTCGGCGTCGCCGGGCGAGACCATTCCCTGTTCGGTGAGCGTGCCGCGGATCCAATCCACCAGCCCGCCCCAGTACGCGGAGCCGAGCAGCACGATCGGGAAGCGGGTCACCTTGCGCGTCTGCACCAGCGTCAGCGCCTCGAACAGCTCGTCGAGCGTGCCGAAACCGCCGGGTAGGCAGACGAAGGCCTGCGCGTACTTGACGAACATCGTCTTGCGCACGAAGAAGTAGCGGAAGTTGATGCCGAGATCGACCCAGTCGTTGAGGCCCTGCTCGAAGGGCAACTCGATCCCGAGGCCCACCGACAGCCCGTCGGCGTCCTTCGCGCCGCGGTTCGCGGCCTCCATCGCGCCCGGGCCACCGCCCGTGATCACCGCGTAGCCCGCACGCACGAGGCCCGCACCGAGCTCGCGCCCGGTGGCGTACTCGGGCGAATCCTCTTTGATCCGAGCGGAACCGAACACGGTGACCGCCGGCGGCAGCTCGGCGAGGGCACCGAAGCCCTCGACGAACTCCGCCTGGATCCGCATGACGCGCCACGGGTCGCGGTGCAGCCAGTCCGCATCGTCCGCGTTCGCGAGCAGCCGCTGGTCGGTGGTCGACGACTCCCCGGCCGCCGCGCCCTGCACGCGCACGGGCCCGCGGTAGCGCAGGTAGAGATCCTGAGGGTTCTTATCCGCTGCCATGACGCACACGCTATCCGGCGAGGAAGGCCCGCAGCACGGCGGCCACCTCGGTGATCTGCGCCGTCTCGACCTGTTCGTCGCGCTTGTGGGCGTAATTCGGGTCGCCGGGGCCGAAATTCACCGCGGGGATACCCAGGGCCGCGAACCGCGAGACGTCGGTCCACCCGTACTTGGCGCGGAACCGGCCACCGGCGGCCTCCACGAGCTTCGCCGCAGCGGGCGCCCCCAGGCCCGGGAGCGCGCCGGGCGCCGCGTCGGTCACCTCGAAGGCGAGGGCACCGTCGGCCAGCGGGCCGGCGAGGACCTCGCGGACGTGCGCGACCGCATCGTCGACGGTGCGGTCCGGCGCGAACCGGAAGTTGACGTCCATGAAGGCCTCGTCGGGCACCACGTTCCCGGCCACGCCGCCCTCGATCTTGACCGCGGAGAGGCCCTCGCGGTACTCGCAGCCGTCGATGTCGACGGTGCGCGCCTCGTACGCCTGGAGCGCGGTCAGCACCGGGCCGAGCTTGTGGATCGCGTTGTCGCCCAGCCACGACCGGGCGCTGTGCGCGCGCACGCCGCTCGCGGTGATCCGCACGCGGATCGTCCCCTGGCAGCCCGCCTCGATGAGCCCGCCGGAGGGCTCCCCGAGGATCGCGACGTCGGCGGCCAGCCAGTCCGGGAGCTCGCGCTCGATCCGGCCGAGTCCGTTGAACTGCGAGGCGATCTCCTCGCACTCGTAGAAGATGAGGGTCAGGTCGTAGGCGGGCTCGGCCATCGTGGCGGCCAGGTGCAGGAAGACCGCGTCGCCGCTCTTCATGTCGACGGTGCCGCACCCGTGCAGGATCCCGCCCTCGCGGCGGCTGGGCACGTTGTCGGCGATCGGCACCGTGTCGACGTGGCCGGCGAGCATCACGCGTTGCGGCAGTCCACGATTCGTCCGCGCGAGCACGTTGTTGCCCACCCGGAGCACCTCGAACCGGCCGAGGTCGCGCAGCGCCGCCTCCACCTCGTTCGCGATGCGCTCCTCGTCGTGGCTCACGCTGGGGATGTCCACCAGCGCGGCGGTGAGGTCGATCGGGTCCGATGCGATGTCCAGAGTCACACCCCCAGGCTATCGGCACGTCGGGCGCCCGCGCGGCACACTGGACGCGTGCCCGAACTCCTCGCGAAGCGTTCGTTCCCCGCGGTGACGGTGCTCGTCGTGGTCGTGTGCGCGACGATCGTGGCGGCCCGACCGCTCGCGGCGGGGATCGACGCCCGCCCCGAACTGCGCACAGCGGCGACGGTGTTCGTCGGGATCTTCGTCCAGGCCACGCCGTTCCTCGTCCTCGGCGTGCTGGTGAGCGGCGCCATCACCGGTTTCGTCTCGGCCGACGCCCTGCGGCGGGTGCTGCCGCGGCGACGCGCCGCAGCCGTCGTGGTCGCCGGGGTCTCGAGCGCGGCGCTGCCCGGGTGCGAGTGCTCCGCGGTCCCGGTCGCGGGGCGGCTGCGCGACCGCGGAGTGCCCGACGGGGTCGCCCTCACCTTCCTGCTCGCCGCCCCGGCCGTGAACCCCGTGGTGATCATCGCCACGGCGGTCGCCTTCCCGCAGGCGCCGATCATGGCCGCCGCGCGGCTCGCCGGATCGCTGACGACCGCGCTGATCGTGGGCTGGTTCTGGCTCCTGGTCGGCAGGCCGGAGTGGATCCGGCGGCCCCCGGACGCCGCGTTGGCCGGGGCGCTTCCTGCGGGCGTGCGCGGGAAACTGGCCCTCGCGGGCGAGACGGCCCGGCACGACCTCGTGGAGTCGGCCGCCTACCTCGCGGCGGGTGCGGCGCTCGCGGCGGCGCTGCACGTGCT
The DNA here is from genome assembly GCF_001575195.1 of Tsukamurella pseudospumae. NCBI lineage: Bacteria > Bacillati > Actinomycetota > Actinomycetes > Mycobacteriales > Tsukamurellaceae > Tsukamurella > Tsukamurella pseudospumae. Next base: position 1,221,185 of record NZ_LSRF01000058.1, on the reverse strand, counting down.
GGTGCCCGCGTCGTGGATCGACCACCTCTCCGGGAACATGGTGCTCACGATCGGGGTCATGGCGGCTCTGGCCGTGATCATGGCGCTGTGCAGCGAGGCCGACGCCTTCGTCGCGGCGTCGCTCAACGCGCTGCCGCTGCTCCCGCGCCTGGTCTTCCTCGTCGTCGGGCCCGCCGTCGATCTGAAGCTCATGGCGATGCAGACCGGCGTCTTCGGCCGGCGGTTCGTCGCCCGGTTCGCGCCCCTGTGTCTCGTCGTCGCCGTCGGGTGCGGCACCGCAGCGGGCGCGCTGTTCGTCGGGTGGCGGTGAGATGAACCGACCCGCCCGGAACCTGCTCCTGCTGCTGTTCGGCAGCGCCGTCGCGATCGCTACCGCGACCGGTACCTATCTCAACTACGTGCGACCGGTGATGTTCTGGTTCCTGGCGGCCTCGGCCGTGGTGATCGTGGTCCTCGCCGTCAGCGGGATGGCGGCCGACATCGGCGAGGCGCGTGCGGACGAGGACTTCGAGGACGACATCGGGTTCGCCGGCACGCTCACGCCCGTCGCGCACCGTCCCCACGACGACGCTCACGGGCACGCGCACGGTTCCGGCCGCGTCGGATGGGTCCTGCTCGTGCCGGTACTGCTCCTGCTGTTCTGCGCGCCGCCGGCCCTCGATCCCGGGGCCGCGCAGCGCACCGTCGTCGTGGCTGCGACGACCGACGAGTCCGGGCGCGCCTATCCACCGCTGCCTCCGGGAGTCGCCCCTCACATCGCTCTCAACGACTTCCAGAACCGCGCCGTGTCGGACACGGCGGGAACCCTCGACCGGGACGTGTCGATGACGGCCTACGTCACCCACATCGACGGGCGCCCCTTCCTCGCGCGGGTCATGATCTGGTGCTGCGTCGCGGACGCGCGTCCGATCGACATCGAGGTCGCAGGAACCCCTGCGCTGCCGCCGGACGGCGGTTGGGTGACGGCGGTGGTCCGGCTCGTTCCCGGAACCGCGACCCGTGCCCGCCACTACCGGCCGATCGTGCGTCTAGTGAGCGACCACCCGGTGCCGCAACCGAGCCCGCCCTACGACTCCTAGTCGAGTACCGTCCAGAATCACTCGTTCGGGCTGTCGCGGAGCGCGGCCGCCACCACCCGGTCGAGCGCCACGCCGACGTCGTCGAGCGTCGCCGTCGAGCGTGTGGCCCGGCACACGACCACCGCCCCTTCCACGGAGGTGACGATGAGTGCGGCGAGGGTGCGGGCCTCGGTCGCCGCCACACCCGCGTCGGCCAGAGCGTCGGCGATCCGGCCTGCCCACCCTTCGAACGCCGTCGCCGCCGCGGCGCGCGGAGCGGCCGCATCCGGCGACGCGTCGACGGCCACCGCGACGACCGGACATCCCGCCTCGAAGTCACTGTCCACCAGGATCATCCGCCACGTATCCACGAACGCGGCCAGCCCTCGCACCGGCCCCTCCGCAAGGCTGTCCGTGAGCATCTGCACCGTGATCCGGTCGGCGAGGCGCACCGCCTCCGCGGCGAGTTCCGCCTTGCCCTCGGGGAAGTAGTGGTAGGTCGAGCCGAGCGGTGCACCCGATCGCTTCGCCACCTCCCGCACCGAGGCCGCGGCGAACCCGCGACGGCGGAGCATGTCCGCAGCGCCGATGACGAGCTTGGCACGCGCATCCGATCCTGAGCGGGGCATCGTCGACCTCCTGATCTCGTCACGGGTTGTTATTACGCTTGTCATAGCGTAGCGTCCGACCCGTTCTATAACGACTGTCATAGGAAGATGCGATGAGCAACGACACAGACGATGACGGCCTCGCGAGGGTCCGCGCGCTCGCGATCGACTACGTCACCCGGATCACCGCGTCCCCGCTCCAGTTCGGCGTCTTCCTCCTCGCGGCCTGGCTCACGTCGAACGGCCCCGGCGCCTACCTCCTGTGCCCACAGATGCTGTTCTCCCCGCTGCAGACCTGCACCGTCACGGTGTTCGGATTCATCCCGGTCACGGTCAATGCGGTCCACGCGCTGATGCACCTCATCAGCGGGGCCGTCGGGCTGATCCTGGTGATGGACGCGACTCATGCACGTCTCTACGCGATCTTCGGCGGTCTCTACTACGCGTTCTGGGGAGTCTCGATGCTCCCGGTCGGTGACGAGGTTCGGGACGCGCTCGGCGTCGACGTCTTCGGCAGCTGGGTGCACGTGATCGAGGGCGCACTCCTGCTGGCACTGTTCCTGTTCACTCGGCGGAACCGGCCGACGGTACCCTTGTCGACGTGACGAATCGTGGAGCGAAGGCGTACGGACTGGCCACCCTCACCGACGACGGGACGGTGCTCGACACCTGGTACCCCGCGCCGGCGCTGACGGACGGTGGCGGCACCGTCGGGTCGGTCCAGGACCCGGCCGGCGTGCCCGCCGAGCTGACCGCCCTCGCGGGCCCGGACGCGGACCGCAAGGTGCGCACCGTCGTCGTGGAGACCACGATCGCCGACCTCGCGGCCGCGCCCGTCGACGCGCACGACGTGTACCTGCGCCTGCATCTGCTGAGCCACCGCCTGGTGCAGCCGCACGGCCTGAGCCTGGACGGCCAGTTCGGCCTGCTCGCGAACGTGGTGTGGACCAACTTCGGGCCCTGCTCCCCCGCCGGCTTCGAGGTGGTCCGCGCGGCGCTGCGCAAGCGGGGCACCGTCACCGTGCTCTCCCTGGACAAGTTCCCGCGCATGGTCGACTACGTGCTGCCCACCGGCGTCCGGATCGGCGACGCGGACCGCGTGCGCCTGGGCGCGCACCTCGCCGAGGGCACCACCGTGATGCACGAGGGTTTCGTGAACTTCAACGCCGGCACGCTCGGCACCGCGATGGTCGAGGGCCGCATCTCCGCGGGCGTCGTCATCGGCGACCACTCGGACGTGGGCGGCGGCGCGTCGACCATGGGCACCCTGTCGGGCGGCGGCAAAGAGATCATCGCGCTCGGCGAGCGGTGCCTGCTGGGCGCGAACTCGGGGCTGGGCATCCCGCTCGGCGACGACTGCGTGCTCGAGGCTGGCCTCTACCTGACCGCCGGCACCAAGGTCACCGGCCCCGACGGCACCCAGGTCAAGGCCCGCGAGCTGGCCGGCCGGAGCAACCTGCTGTTCCGCCGCAATTCCGTGACCGGCGCCGTCGAGGTCGTGCCGTGGAAGAGCGAGGGCGTGGAACTCAACGCCGCCCTGCACAAGAACTGACGCTCGACAGCGAGAGCGGCGGCCGACGCTCGTCGGCCGCCGTTCTTCGCCCGTCCTCAGTGAATACTATTTCACGGAGACGCGCGCCGGGGCAGGCGCTCCGCAGCCCAGTCGCGACAGCATGGTGTCGAGGACACCGAGCGTGGCGCGATCGTCGACCGTGACGAGCACGCCGGGCACCGCGCGGGGCGAGCCCGCGCCGCCGCAGTCCGAATCCTTCGAGACCAGGCGCGATTCTACGACCCACAGCCCCACGCCGCACAGCACGACGGCGAGGCACAGCGCCGACACCACGGTGAACCGTATTCGCGTGAATCTCATCTTCACCTCCCGACCACAACCGAACCTCGATATGCTTTGCGATAGCGTATCACGCAATCGCAGAACGTGCAGAAGAGGCGAGAACGGCGCGGTGACCACGCCGCCGTCGTTATCCTGAGCAGGTGCGCCCGGAGATCGAACTGTCGTGGCGCAGGTCCCGGATGTCAGGACTCGCGCCGGCGAACACCGCCGTCCCGGTCGACGAACAGGCCGTCGACCGCAGGTCCGCACTGCTCCGCGCGGCGGCACCGGTCCTCACCGACCTGACAGAGCGGATCGGCGACGCCCCGTACGGCGTGATCCTCTCCGACCGCGACTCGCGCGTGGTGGACATCCAGGCGCGCGCACGGCCCCTGCACCGCGAGTTCGACGGGCTCGGAGCCGTTTTCGGTGGGGTGTTCCTCGAGGAGACGACCGGGACCAATTCGATCGCCACCGCGCACGAACTGCGTAGCGGGGTCGCGGTGCGCGGGGAGGAGCACTACCTCGACCGGTTCAAGCACCTGAGCTGCTACGGCCACCCGATCTTCCACCCGATCACCCGCAGGCTGCTCGGCGTCGTCGACATCACCTGCCGGACCGCCGACGACTCCCCGTTGCTCGCCGCCCTGGTGCAGCGCGCGGTCCGCGACATCGAGGAGCGCGCCCTGGCCGACTCGCCGCGCAGCCGTCGGCGGGTGTTCGAGGCCTTCACCCTGGCCACGACGGGGCACGACCGTGCGGTCCTCGCCCTCGCGGGCGACCTGGTGCTGTCGAACTCCGCCGCGGCCGACCTCGTGGCGCCAGCGGATCACCACCTCCTCGCGCAGCTGACCGCCGGAGCCGGGCCCGTTCGCCTCACCCTGCAGTCGGGGTCGGAGGTGTCCGTCCTGGCGCGCCGCGTCGGCGATGGCGCAGATGGCACCGTCTACGAGTTCCGGCGGATCGACGTGCCGTCCCGTGCTGCGGGGACCGCCGGGACCGGACCGGTGTACATCGGCGGCGGACCCGGCACGGGCCGGACCACGGCGGCCCGGACGGCACTGTCCGCGCCGGTCACCGAGTTCGACGGTGCCGCCGCCGCGGCCGACCCGCAGGCGTGGCTGCGCGCACTCGCGCTCGCCGACCCCGCCCGGCCGCTCCTCGTCGAGGACATCGACAGACTGCCCACCGACTGCGCGACCCGACTGCTCGGCGTCGTCGACCGGCCCGCCGGACTGGTGCTGACCGGGCCCGTGGCGTCGGTCCTGGAGGGCGCCGCAGCGGCGCTCGCCGCGGCGTGCGAGCGGCACGTGGACCTGCTGCCGCTCGCCGACCGCCGCACGGAGTTCGCCGATCTCGCGACCGGCATGCTCCGCCGACTGCCCGGCGGGGACCGGGTCCGGCTGACCCCGTCCGCGCTGGCGGCGCTCTCCGCGCAGGACTGGCCGGGCGAGCTGCACGAGTTGCGCTCCGTGCTCAGCTCGACGCTGCGGTCCCGGTCCGCGGGCGATCTGACCGTGAGCGACCTCCCGGAGCGCTACCGAGTGAGCCCGCAGCGGCGCGATCTGGGCCCGCTCGAGCGCGCCGAGCACGACGCCATCGTCGTGGCCCTGCATGCGGCGGGCGGGAACAAGGCGCGAGCCGCCGCCGCGCTCGGCATCAGCCGCACGACGCTCTACTCCCGGTTGCGGAGCCTGCGGATCGGCTGAGCCGCGGGCCACGGAACCGCGGGCCGCCGCGACGAGAAGTGTCCAACTTTTGAACAGTCCGTCCCGCCCGGCGGTTCCTACCGTGATGGTCATCACGTCCGATGAAGGGATCGCCATGACCACCAGCACCGCCACCACCGCCTACGACCGCCTGTACGTGGGCGGCGAGTGGATCATTCCCAGCACCGCGCGCACCATCGTGCCGATCAACGCGAGCACCGAGGAGCCACTGGGCTCCGTCCCCGAGGCCGCGGAGGCCGACGTCGACCGGGCCGTGGCCGCGGCACGGGCCGCCTTCGCCGCACCGGACGGCTGGGCCACTTGGGAGCCCGACCGTCGTGCCGCCGCGATGGAGCGCTTCGCCGACGAGATCGAGGCCCGCTCCGCGGAGTTCGCGTCCCGGGTGAGCCTGCAGAACGGCATGCCGATCGCCGTCGCCACCCAGCTCGAGGGCGCCTACCCGGCGCTCCTGCTGCGCTACTACGCCGGCCTGATCCGGCAGCCGGCGGCACAGGACCTGCGCGAGGGCGTGTTCGGCGGGACCGTGGAGGTACGCCGCTCCCCGATCGGCGTCGTCGCCGCGATCGTGCCGTGGAACTTCCCGCAGGCGCTCGCGATGTTCAAGCTCGCCCCCGCCCTCGCCGCGGGCTGCACGATGGTGATGAAGCCCTCGCCGGAGACGGTGCTCGACGCCTTCCTCCTGGCCGAGGCCGCCGTCGCCGCCGGACTGCCCGCTGGCGTACTCAACATCGTGCCCGCCGGCCGGGAGGTCGGTGCGTACCTGGTGTCCCATCCCGGCATCGACAAGGTCGCCTTCACCGGCTCGACCGCCGCCGGCCGATCGATCGCCGAGACCTGCGGCCGCCTGCTGCGTCCCGTCACGCTGGAACTGGGCGGCAAGTCCGCGGCGATCGTGCTCGACGACGCCGACCTCGATCTCGGCACCATCGGCGAGGGCCTGTTCACCTCGACCATGCTCAACAACGGGCAGACCTGCTTCCTCGGCACCCGGGTCCTCGCGCCACGCTCGCGGTACACCGAGGTGGTCGACACCTTCACCGCGTTCGCGCAGTCGCTGCAGGTCGGCGACGCCGCCGACGAGAGCACGCAGATCGGTCCGCTCGCCACCCGCAACCAGCGCGAGCGCGTCGAGGGCTACATCGCGCGGGGCATCGCCGACGGTGCGCGGCTCACCGTCGGGGGCGGGCGCCCCGGACGCGACCGCGGCTGGTTCGTCGAGCCGACCGTCTTCGCGGACTCCGAGAACGTGGCGGTGACCTCGCACGAGGAGATCTTCGGTCCGGTGCTCTCGGTCATCGCCTACGACGACGTGGACGACGCGATCGCGCTCGCCAACTCGTCCGAGTACGGCCTGGGCGGCACCGTCTGGACCTCCGACCCGGACCGTGGCGCGGCGGTCGCCCGGCGGGTGCAGACCGGCACGATCGGCGTGAACCGGTACATCCCCGATCCCGTCGCGCCGTTCGGCGGCGTGAAGTCGAGCGGCATGGGGCGGGAGCTGGGCCCCGAGGGCCTCGCCGCGTACACGAACCTGCAGACGATCTACCGCTGAGACACCCCGTCCGACTCCGCCGCGAGCTCGCCGCCGTACCGCGCGGCGAGCTCGCCGCGCGTCGTCACGCCGAGCTTGGCGAAGATCCGGGTGAGGTGGAACTGCACCGTCTTCGGTGACAGGTAGAGCTGTTCCGCCACTCGCCGATTGGTGCCGCCGGCCACCACGAGGCGGGCGACGTTGAGTTCGTGCGGCGTCAGGACCCCCACATCCGCGTCCGTCGGGTCGCCCGTGGTGCCGCGCTCCCGGTCGATCGTCCGCAGAGCGGCCAACGCGCCCAACGACTCGAAGGCTGAGGCCGCCTCGCCGAGATGGTGCGCGGCGTCGCGGCGATGGCCGCTGCGCCGCAACAGCATCCCCAAGTCCAGGTGCAGGCGAGCCGTCGCCACGGGAAAGGGCTCGGCGTCCTCCAGGCAGGCCCGCAGGGTTCTCGCCGCGGCCTCCGCATCCGGCTGCGCGGCCGCCCGAGCGGCGGCCATCCGGATCCGGGCGGGCGCACTCTGCGGGGCGGGCGCACCGTCGAGCAGGACGACCGCTTCGTCGCTCCGCCCCGCGTCCACGAGCGCACGGGCCGCGACGGAGTGCCACGGCCAGAAGTCCGGCCCCACCGCCCGCGCGGCGGGATCCGCAAGGAGGGGCTGCACCGCCGCGAGCACCGCCCGCGGACCACCGGTCGCCGCTGCGGCCTGCGCCAGCGCGGCCGGGATCCGTTGCGTGAGATAGCCGGTCGGGGCGACACGCGCAGCGGCGGCGTGCCGATCCGCGCCGTCGGAGTCGCGTCGGAGCGCGAGGACCTCCGCCGCGGTCCAGTGCGCGAGTGGGGAGCAGAGCACGATCCCGGTGCCGTCGCCGAGCTCCACCGCCTCGCGAGCACTCTCCAGTGCGGCGTCCCAGTCGCCGATCTCGAACTGCACCCGCGCCAGCCAGCCGAGGGCCCACAGCGAGACCCGGTGAGCGCCCCCGACGGCCTCGCGGGCGGCGGTGAGCGCGGTCCGAGCCCGGTCGAGATCGCCGAGCCCGTACTGGATCCAACCCACGCCGAGCATGAGCCGTTGGGACACGGCCACCGGTAGCCCCGTCTCGGCGAGCCCCGCGTCCACGGCGCGGACAGCGCCGACGAGGTCGCCTGCTGCGGCGGCTCCGAGCCCGCGGAACGCCCTGGATTCGATGGCGGGCGGTGCATTCCCGCCGAGTTCGATCGCCCTGTCCGCCCAGGCGATGAGCGCGGGACCGTCCCAGCGCACCAGCGCGTCCAGGCCCCGCCGGTGCGCGATCCGCGCGGCGGTCAGCGGGCTGAGCCGCGGGTTCACCGCGTTCCAGGCCCGCTCCAGCCGATCCTGCGCCTCCGCCGGCCGTCCCGATTGGATCGCGACGTAGCCCAGCACCGAGTCCCGTTCGGGGCTGGCCGGGAGCGCCTCGATGGCGGGCACCAGCTCGCGGGCAGCATCGAGGTCGCCCGCGCTGACATAGGCGTCGACGGCCGCGATCCGCAGCCCGCGGGCTGTCTCGGTGTCGGCCGCGACGCCCGTGGCGGCGGCGAACGCGGTGGCGGCCGAGGACCATTCGCCGCGGGCCGCCAGGGCCGAGCCGTCGTCCGCCAGGGCCGACGCGAGCGCGGCGTCGGTCCCCAGCGCCGCCGCCGCGCGGTGACGGAGGGCGCGATGCGGATCGACCACGTCGGCCGCCGCGGTGTGCAGGCGTGCCCGATCGGCCCACGAGGAGGCCTCCTCGATCGCGAGGGCGACGATCGGGGCCGGCGGCAGGAGCCGCACCCCGTCCCGGTCGCGGCGGGCGGTCACCAGACCACGGGCCGCGAGCGCGTCGAGTACCTCTGCGGTCACCTCGGCGCCGGCCACGGCGGTGAGATCCGCCGGAACACCGCCGCCGAGGACCGCCGTCGCGAGCGCGATGCTCGCCGCGGGCTCGCCGACCTCGGCCAATGCCGCGGCCACCCGCTGCCGCTCGCCGGCGGGCACCGCGTCCGGAAGGTGCCCGCCGGACCGCGCGGCCTCGTCGAGCGCGGCCAGCGTCGCCGCGATCGCGCCTCCGGTCCGACGATGCAGGCGCGCCGCGGTGGCGCCGGAGAGCTCGAGCCCGAGGCTGCGGGCGAGCACGCCGACCTCGTCCGCGGTGAGGACGTCCAGCGCGAGGTGGACGTCGGCGCCGAGAGCGCGGGCGTCATCCGTCCAGAGGTCGGCGACGGGCCGCTCAGAGGTCGCCCGGGCCAGGACGACCCGGGTCCCGCGCTGCGCCGCGGCGGCGAGCTCGCCGAGATCGGCAGGCGCGAGCCGCTGCGCGTCGGCGACCACGACGGTGCCGGCGGCGAGCGCCTCCCGTACCCGGGCACCGTCGTTCGTTCCGAGCCCGCCGAGCGCCTGCACGATGGGTGCGCCCGGGTGCGCCAGCGTCGCGAGCGCCCGCGCGCCGCGGCCGGACGGGTCGCCGACCACGGCCAACCGGGCTCCGCGGATCCGCCGCACCGACCAGGGGTCCATCGCCCCACGATAGGCGGGCGGCGGGGCCGCGAGGCGGCGGTTCAGCCGAGATCCCCGCCGCCGACGGGGAGCACCGAGCCGGTGAGGTAGCCGGCCTCGTCGCTGGCGAGGAAGCAGATCACGGCGGCCTGCTCGTCGAGCGTCCCGTACCGGTGCATCAGGCTCGACTCCAGCGTCTGGTCGATGTGCGCCTGGAACCAGGCCCGCTCGGCATCGGTCTCGGGGACGTCGCCGTCCCGCGGGATGCGCCGCGGCGGCGCCTCCGTGCCGCCGGGCGCGGACGCCACCACGCGGATCCCGCTGTCGGCGTACTCCATCGCGAGTGAGGCGGTGAGGGCGTTGACGCCGCCCTTCGCCGCCGAGTAGGGCACGCGGTGCACGCCTCGGGTCGCGACGGACGAGACGTTGACGATGACGCCGTGCCCGCGGCGCTGCATCGACGGCAGCACGGCGCGGCAGGAGAACAGCGTGGTCAGCAACGAGCGGGTGACCTCCGCGCCGATCTGGGCCTCGGTGAACTCGGTGAAGGGCTTGAACCACATCGCCCCGCCCACGTTGTTGACCAGCACGTCGATCCGGCCGAAGCGCTCGAGCGCCTGCGCGGCGACGTCCTGTGCGCCGGTGAGCGATTCGAGGTCGGCCACGGCGGCGAGCGCCTCCGCCCCGTGCCGCGTGAGCTCGTCCGCGAGCTCCCTGACCAGGTCGGAGCGGTCGACGAGCAGCACCGCACCGCCCTCCGCGTGCACCCGGCGGGCGACGCGCTCGCCGATCCCCTGCGCGGCCCCCGTCACCACGACGACCTTCCCGGCGAACCGGCCGGGATGCACGAACGCCGGCGTGCGGGCCACCTCCTGCTCGTGCATCGCTCGGCGGGTGGTCTCCATGGACCGCTCGGCATGGTCGGCGACCAGGGTCCGCGCCGTCTCCCTGTCGCCGGCGGCGATCGCCTCGACGATGTCGAGGTGGTCCTGCGCGCACCGCGGGTGGATCCACGTCGCGCTGCGCAGGGTCGCGTCCATGTGGTTGCGGACGCCGAGGCGCTGGTACGCGGCGAGGAGGTGCTCGTTGCCGGTGAGGGTGAACAGGTAGTCGTGGAAGGCGGCGTTGGCCTCGGTGTAGCCGGCGGAGTCGGTGAGCCGGTCGCCGTCGAGGTAGGGCACCGTCGCCTCCGCGAGCAGACGGTAACCGGCGAGCTGGGGCGAGCTCAGCCGCCCCAGGATCAGTTCCAGCGCGCCCAGCTCCAACGCCTTGCGGGCCTCGAACACGGCGTCCGACTTACGGATGTCGGGGTGCTCCTCGCCGATCTCGTAGCCGTCCGCGACATCGCGCTCGGGCGGCGCCGTGACCGGCTGCAGGTCGCGTGCGGCCAGCAGCGGTTGTCCGGCGAGACCGCGAGCGTCCGGGTTCTCCACGAGGGAGCCCCCGGCGTCGACGAGCAGGCCGTCGAAGGACAGCACGCCCGAGGTCGGTGCCGAGACGACGACCTCCTCGCGGACCGGCGCGGCGGGCGGGGGTGCGGGGGCAGGCACTTCGGCGGCGGGAGCCTCCGCGACGGGTGCGGGTGCCGCGGCGACGGCGGGCAGGAACTTCTCGTAGTAGAACCCCGTCGGCGTGATGCCGAGGCGGTCCAGTTCCGCGCGGAAACCCTCGATCATGGGCGGCGGACCGCACAGGTACACGGCGACATCACCGCCGTGCAGGTGCGCGGTACGGAGGATGTCGGTCACGTGCCCGCGATGCGCGGCGGTGCTGTCGGCGGCGGAGACGCAGTGCTCGAAATCGAAGGCGGACAGGTCCTCCCGGAGCTGGGCCAGCACGTCGAGCTGCGTGACATCCCGGTCCTGCGAGACACCGTAGAGCAGTTGGACGGTGCGCCCCGGGTCGCGGGTGCGCATGGACCGCAGCATCGACAGCATCGGGGCGAGCCCCGTGCCGCCGGCGACCAACAGAGCCGGGCGATCGGCCTCGCGGAGGAAGAACGAGCCGAGCGGCCCCCGGAAGGTCACCCGGTCGCCGACGGCCGCCCGGCCGGTGAGCCAGTCCGACATCGCGCCGCCGCCGGGGATGAGCTTGACCAGGAACTCCAGTCCCTCGTCGTCGGGGTGCGAGGCGAAGGAGTAGGACCGCTCGGCGTCGGGCGCACCGTCGACCCCCGATCCGGGGACGGCGATGTTGACGTACTGCCCGGGTAGAAAGGCCAGGCGGTCCCGCTCGTCGGCGCGCAGCCGCAGCCCGACGGTGCTCGGGGTGAGGCGATCCAGGCCGGTCACCGTCGCGGCGAACTCGCCCACCTGCGTCTTCGCCACCGCCGAGGTGCTGGCGATCTGCAGCACCAGGTCCGAGGTCGGCGACATGGAGCACGGCAGGCAGTAGCCCTGCTCCGCCTCGGCGGCGGTGAGCGCGTCCTCGACATAGGTCCCGCCGTCGTAGCTCCCGGATTCGCAGCGGGCCTTGCACGTTCCGCAGGCCCCGTCGCGGCAGTCGAGCGGGATGTTGATCCGCTGTCGGTACGAGGCGTCCGCCACCGTCTGGCCCGGGTCGACCGAGATGAACCGGGTCACCCCGTCCTCGAAGGCCAGTGCCACCTGATGCGCCATGATGAGATCCCTTCCGCCCGTTCAGACGTGGTAGATGTCGACGACGTGGTGGATGTAATCGTTCTTGAGCACCACCGTCTTCCGGCGGAACAGCGGTTGCTCCCCCGAGAAGTCGAGCGTCGCCAGGGTGGTGCCGTAGTACGGGTCGACGGTGTCGTACCGGAAGTACATGGTGTGCCAGTTGAACCGGACGTCCACCAGGTCGCCGCGGCGCTCGATCACCTCGACGTTGGTGATGTTGTGGCTGGTGCGCGGCTCCGGCAGCGAGGTGGCGGAGGAGCGCTCGGTGCGGATCCGGAAGACGCGGTCCGTGAGGCCGCCCTTGTCCGGGTAGTACACCAGCGAGATCTCGGTCTGCGGGTCCTCTGTGAGCCTGTCGTCGTCCGCCCAGGCGGGCATCCAGAACTCGCAGTCGTCGGCGTAACAGTCGAGCCACTTCTCGAACTCGCGGTCGTCGAGGTGGCGCGCCTCGCGGTACAGGAACTGCTCGATGACGTGCTGGTCGACGGCGCGCGATCCGGTCACGGCGGCGGAGGTCGACGGGGCGGTCGGGACGGTCGGGACGGTCGGGGCGCTCATCGCACGATCCCCTTCGCGGCGTCGGCGGCGAGGCCGGTCTGGAGGGCTTCCTGCCAGTACTTGTGCTGCACGGGATACAGGCCCTCGTCCTCGTTCTTCACGCCCGAGGAGACGACCCCGGTCATGCCGAGCACGTTCGCCACCTCGTCCGGTCCGGTGAGCCAGTGCTCCGCGCCGCGGCTCATGTCGTTCCACTGGGACGCGGTCGCGAGGAAGGTCTTCTGGCAGCTGCGGAACTCCTCGAGGTCGTCCGGCGTCGCCATGCCCGAGGCGTTGAAGAAGTCCTCGTACTGGCGGATCCGCCAGGAGCGGTTCTCCTTCGACTCCCCCTTCGGGGCGATGCAGTAGATGGTGACCTCGGTCTTGTCCACGCTGATGGGGCGGAAGTGCCGGATCTGCGTGGAGAACTGGTCCATCAGGTACACGTTCGGATACAGGCACAGGTTGCGGGAGCCGCGGACCATGAAGTCGCCCTTGGCCTCCCCGAACTGCTTCTTGAGGGAGTCCATCCGGTCCCAGAGCGGGCGGTCCTGCGGGTTGCCGGCCCAGGTCCACAGGCACAGATGCCCGTTCGGGTACGACCAGTAGCCGCCGCCCGATTTGCCCCACTGCCCGGCGTCCAGGGTCTTGGTGGTGTTGCCCGAGTCGCCCGTGTTGCGGCGGCTGGTGGTGGCCGCGTAGTTCCAGTGGGTCGCGGTCACGTGGTAGCCGTCGGCGCCGTTCTCCGCCTGCACCTTCCAGTTGCCGTCATAGGTGTAGGTGGACGCGCCGCGGAGCACCTCGAGCCCGTCGGGCGACTGATCCACCAGCATGTCGATGATCGTCGTGGTGTCGCCGAGGTGATCCTCCAACGAGAGCACGTCCGGGTTCAGCGAGCCGAACAGGAAGCCTCGGTAGTTCCCGAACTTCGCCACCTTCGTCAGATCGTGGCTGCCCTCCTGGTCGAACTGGGCGGGGTAGCCGGCACCGTCGGGGTCCTTGACTTTGAGCAGCCTGCCGTCGTTGCGGAAGGTCCAGTCGTGGAACGGGCAGGTCAGGGTCTTGCGGTTGTCGGTCTTCTTGCGGCACAGCATGGCGCCGCGATGCGCGCAGGCGTTGATGAGGAGGTTCAGCTCGCCGTCGGCGCCGCGCGTGATCACCACGGGCTGCCGGCCGATGTACGTGGTGTAGTAGTCGCCCGGCTCGGGCACCTGACTCTCGTGCGCGAGGTACACCCAGTTGCCCTCGAAGATGTATTTCATCTCCAGTTCGAAGGTCTCCTCGTCGGTGAAGATGTTGCGGTTCACCCGGTAGACGCCGTCCGCGGGGCGCTCGTCGATCGCGCGGTCGAGCACGTCCGCGGACGGGGTGGGCGAGGGGTCGGTGACGGTCATCGGGGACCTCCGGTCGGCTGGCTGGCTGTGATCCCCATCACCGTCGCGCGCGGCACGCCTTCCGCGCGCCGGGCATATCGCTAGCAACCCACTAGGGTGTCTTTCTCGCATCCTGGGCACTAATCAGGTTGAAATAGGTCCTGGTCTTTCCCAATCGATCCCCTTACCGTGAGATGCAGATCACATCGACATCGGCAGGAGGACATCATGGAGCTGCGGCACCTCCGCCAGTTCCTCGCCGTCGCGCAGACCGAGCACTTCGGCCGCGCCGCGGACGGGCTGCACATCGCCGGACCGGCCCTGTCGCGCACCGTCCGGCAGCTCGAGGACTCCGTCGGCACCCCGCTCTTCGCACGCACCACCCGGCAGGTGGAGCTCACCGAAGCCGGCCGGGTCTTCGCCGGCGAGGTCCGGCGCATCCTCGCCGAGCTCGACGGCGCCGTCGGCCGCGCCCGCCTGATCGGGCAGGGCGCGAGCGGCGTCCTGCGCGTCGGCGTCACCGGCTCCGCCTCGTACGGCGTACTCCCCCGGGTGGTGCGCCGCGTGAAGGCGGCACTCCCGGACGTCGAGCTCACCATCGACACCGAGATGCTCACGCCGCTGCAGGCCGCCGCCCTCACCGACGGCCGGCTCGACCTGGCGCTCCTGCGCACCCCCGTCGCCGTCGAGGGCATCGCGCACCGCGTCCTCTTCGCGGAGCCGCTGATCCTCGCCCTCCCCCAGGGGCACCGCTTCGACGGCGACCCCGAGGTCACCGTCGCCGACCTCCAGGACGAGGCCTTCGTGACCTACCCGGCCGACACCGGTTCCGTCGTCGACGGTGCCGTGGTCCGGACCTGCGCCGCCGCGGGCTTCACCCCGCGCCGCGCGCACCAGGTGTCGCAGACCTCCACCCTGCTCGCGCTCGTCGCGGCGGGGCTCGGGATCGCCCTGGTCCCCCGCACCGCAAGCTCCATCCAGCTCCCGGGCGTGCACTTCGTCGACCTGCCCGCCACAGAGAGCGTCGAGCTCGCCCTCGCGTGGCGCGCCGCCGACGACTCGCCTCTGCTCGCCCGCGTCCTCGAGGCACTGGGCGGGACCGACCTCACCGACGATCGGGAGACCGCGGCATGACCGACCTGCGCATCACCGCCATCGAGGCGATCCCGTACCGGATCCCCTACGTCAAACCGCTGAAATTCGCCTCCGGCGAGGTCAGCCACGCCGATCACGTGCTGGTCCGAGTACGCACCGCGGGCGGCCTCGTCGGCCACGCCGACGCCCCGCCGCGGCCCTTCACCTACGGCGAGACCCAGGCCGGGATCGTCGCCGTGATCGACGGGATCTTCGCCCCGCACCTCGTCGGGCTCGACGCGGACCGGCGCTCGGTCCTGCACGTCCGGATGCACCGCACCGTCGGCAATCCCGCGGCGAAGGCGGCCGTGGACATGGCGGTGTGGGACGTGCTCGCGCAGGCGTGGGGCACGTCCGTCAGTCGCGCCCTCGGCGGCTTCACCGACCGGATGCGGGTGTGCCACATGCTCGGCTTCGACGCCCCCGCCGCGATGGCACAGGAGGCCTCCGCCATCCGGGACCGCTACGGCATCACCACGTTCAAGGTGAAGGTCGGGCGCCGCCCCGTCGACCTCGACGTCGACGTGGTCCGCGCCCTACGGAACACCTTGGGCGACAAGGCCGAGCTGTACATCGACGGCAACCGCGGCTGGACGCCGTCGGAGTCGCTGCGCGCCCTCGACATGCTCGCCGACGCGGGCCTCACCCTCGCCGAGGAACTCTGCCCCGCCGACGACGTGCTCGGCCGGCGGCGGCTGGTGGCGAACTGCCGCATCCCGTTCGTCGGCGACGAATCCGTCACCACCCCCGCGGAGGTCACCCGCGAGTTGCTCGGCGGCGGCGCCACCGCCGTCTCCATCAAGACCGCCCGCACGGGATTCACCGGCTCGCAGGAGATCCTGCACCTCGCCACCGGCCTCGGCGTGGAGGTCGTGATGGGCAACCAGATCGACGGCCAGCTCGGCACCGCCTGCACCGTTGCGTTCGGCGCCGCCCACGCCGCCACCAGCGCCCGGGCCGGCGAGCTGTCCAACTTCCTGGACATGGCCGACGACCTGCTCACCGAGCCGCTGCGCATCGTCGACGGCGAGCTGGCCGTCCCGGCCGGACCGGGCATCGGGGTCACCGTCGACCCCGACAAGCTCGCGCACTACCGGCTCGACGGATGACCCCGTCCACGCCCCGCACCACCCCGATCAGCCGAACCGCAGTATCAGCCCACCCGAGGAGAACATCATGACCACCACCGAATTCGATGCCAAGGCCGCCGATTCCGGAGCCGGAGCCACCGCCGCGTTCATGAACAAGCAGGGCGGCGCGGCCGGCACCCCGCCGGAGCGCGTCTCGCAGCTCGCGACCGAGGTGCTCACCGCCGTGCACGACGTGATCCGGCGCCACAAGGTGACCTACCCCGAGTACGACGCCCTCAAGTCGTGGATGATCGGGGTCGGCCAGGACGGGGAATGGCCACTGTTCCTGGACGTGTGGATCGAGCACGTCGTCGAGGACGTCAACAATGCACACCACAAGGGCAACAAGGGGACCATCGAGGGCCCGTACTACGTGCCCGACGCGCCCGTGGTCAGCGAGAACGGCAAGGGCACTCTGCCGCAGCGCGACGACGAGGCGGGCACGCCGCTGCTGTTCACGGGCCAGGTCCGCGATCTCGACGGTGCGCCCCTGCCCGGCGCCGCGGTCGAGATCTGGCACGCCGACGCGCACGGCTTCTACTCGCAGTACGCTCCGGGGCTCCCGGAGTGGAACCTGCGCGGCACCGTCATCGCCGACGACGAGGGCCGGTTCGAGATCAACACCGTCCGGCCGGCGCCGTACATGATCCCGACCGACGGCTCCTGCGGCAAGCTCATCTCCGCGGCCGGCTGGCACGCCTGGCGTCCCGCCCACCTGCACCTCAAAGTGTCCGCCCCCGGGAAGGACCTGCTGACCGCTCAGCTCTACTTCCCCGGCGATGCGCACAACGACGACGACATCGCCTCGGCCGTCAAGCCCGAGCTGGTGCTCGATCCGCAGCCCGCCGCGGACGGCAACGGCGAGACCGTGGTCTACGACTTCGTGCTCGACCCGGAGACCCGCTGATGGCGCTGTACGCGGTGCGCATGGACGTCGCCATCCCCGACGACGTGGACCCGGCAGTCCGCGCCGAGACCATCGCGACCGAGAAGGCCTACAGCCAGGCGCTGCAACGCGGCGGCGAGTGGGTGCACATCTGGCGCATCGTGGGCCAGTACTCCAACATCTCCGTCTTCGACGTCGCCGACAACGAGCGGCTGCACGAGATCCTCTGGGGCCTTCCGCTGTTCAAGTGGATGACCGTGGACGTCACTCCTCTCGCCGGCCACCCGTCGGACGTCGCGTTCGGTGGCTGAGCGGATCCTCGGGACGCGGCACGGACCCGTCGGCGTCACGACGGCGGGCGACGGCCCGACGGTGCTGCTGCTGCACGGCTTCCTGCTCTCCCGGGACATGTGGGCGCCCCAGCTCGCGACGCTCGCGGGCGCCGGATTCCGGGGCGTCGCGGTCGACCTCCTCGGGTTCGGTGACAGCGCGCCCGCACGGGCCGGCGGCGAGATCCCGCTGCATCACCACGCCGAGTCCGCCCTCGACGTGCTCGACGCGCTCGACGTCGACCGGTTCGCGGCCCTCGGGTACTCGATGGGCGGGCAAGTGGCGCTGGAGATCGCCGACCGCGCCGGCCCGCGGCTCTCGCACCTCCTGCTCAGCGA
The DNA here is from genome assembly GCF_001575195.1 of Tsukamurella pseudospumae. Taxonomy (NCBI): domain Bacteria; kingdom Bacillati; phylum Actinomycetota; class Actinomycetes; order Mycobacteriales; family Tsukamurellaceae; genus Tsukamurella; species Tsukamurella pseudospumae. Next base: position 1,203,562 of record NZ_LSRF01000058.1, on the reverse strand, counting down.
CACCTTCGCCGGCCTCGACACCCCTGACGTCCGCGTCGGACGGCTCGCGCTCGCCGACCGGCTGGAGGCCGAGGGCACCGTCGCCTACGGGGAGGAGTTCCTGCCGGCCGTCCTCGGGCCGACGACGGTCGCGACGCGGCCCGCGGTGTGCGACGCCGCGCGCGCCATGATCGCCGCGGCGCCGTCCTTCGGGGCCGCCGCCGCCCTGCGCGGGCGGGCCGGGCGGCGTGATCTCACCGCGGTCGCCGGTGCGTTCGAGGGGGCCGCGTGCGTCGTGGTGGGTGCGGAGGACGTCTTCGACGGCGGCGTCCTGGGCGCGGGGCTCGCCGCCGCGCTCGGCACCGTCGACCTGCACGTGCTCCCGAGCACGGGACACAGTCCGTCGCTGGAGACGCCCGACCTCTTCGACGCGCTCCTGCTCGCCCTCCTCCGGGACGGCTGAGCCCCGTCAGGCCAGGCGCTCGGCGGCGGCGGCGATCCGCTCGTCGGTCGCGGTCATCGCGATGCGGACGTGCTGCGCGCCCTGCGGGCCGTAGAACTCACCGGGCGCGGCCAGGATGCCGCGCGCGGCGAGCCAGTCGACGGTGTCGCGGCAGGGCTCGCCGCGGGTCGACCACAGGTACAGGCCGGCCTCGGAGTGGTCCACGGTGAATCCCGCGCCGCGGACCGCGTCCAGCAGCACCGCTCGGCGGGCGGCGTAGCGGGCGCGCTGCTCCGCCTCGTGCTCGTCGACCGACAGCGCGTAGGTCATCGCGGCCTGCACCGGGAAAGGCAGGATCGCGCCCGCGTGCTTGCGCACGGCCGCGAGGTCGGCGACGAGCGCCGGGTCGCCCGCGAGGAATCCCGCGCGGTACGAGGCCAGGTTCGAGGTCTTCGACAGCGAGTGGATCGCGATGAGCCCGGTGAGGTCGCCGTCGGACACCCGCGGATCGAGGATCGAGACCGGCTCGGCCTCCCAGGCCAGGCCCAGGTAGCACTCGTCGGAGGCGACGATCGCGCCGCGCTCGCGCGCCCACTGCACCACCTTGCGCAGGTGGTCGACACCCAGGACCTTGCCGGTCGGGTTCGACGGCGAGTTCACGAACACCAGCGCGGGCCGCTCCGGGCCGAGCTGGGCGGTACCGTCGGCCCGCACCGGCCGCGCCCCGGCCAGCAGGGCACCCACCTCGTAGGTGGGGTAGGCGACCTCCGGGATGACGACCACGTCGCCCGCGCCGAGCGCCAGCTGCGTCGGCAGCTGCGCGATCGCCTCCTTGGTCCCGATCACGGGCAGGATCGCGTTCTCCGGCAGGTCGACGGTCCCGTACCTGCGGCTCAGCGCCGCCGCGGCAGCCTCCCGCAGCCCGACGGTGCCGATCGTGGCCGGGTAGCCGGGGAACGCGGAACCTTCGTACAGGGCCCGGCGGATCGGCTCGGCGACCGGGTCGACGGGCGTGCCCACCGACAGGTCGACGATGCCCCCCGGATGCGCCGCGGCCTTGGCCTTCGCGTCCGCGAGGGTGTCCCACGGGAAGTCCGGCAGCCGCGAGGCGAGCGACGGACGACTCATGCGCTCAGTCCCGTCAGTGCTCGGTGTTCATGGGCGGAAGCGCCTTGATGAAGGGGTGGTCGTAATCGATCTTCCCCTGCTTGGCGGCGCCGCCGGGCGAACCGATCTCGTTGAAGAAATCGATGTTCGCGCTCACGTACTCGGCCCACTCGTCCGGCACGTCGTCCTCGTAGAAGATCGCCTCGACCGGGCACACCGGCTCGCAGGCACCGCAGTCCACGCACTCGTCGGGCTGGATGTACAGCATCCGGTTGCCCTCGTAGATACAGTCGACGGGGCACTCCTCGATACATGCCTTGTCGAGCACATCCACACAGGGCTCTGCGATGGTGTACGTCACCTGTCATCTCCTTCGCACCGACTGCTTCCACTGCACAGTATTCCGGTCGGCGGGAACGTGTCACAAAGAAGTGTCGCCTAACTTGCCGGGGTGTGATTTCATTCACTCGTGCACGTAATCGTCGGTGTGTTCGGATTGCTCGTCTTCCTGTTCCTCGCGTACCTGCCCACGCGGAACACAGCCCTTCTGAAGAAGAAGGCGCCCTACATCCTGGGCATGCTCGCCATCCAGTTCGTGCTGGGGCTGATCATGCTGAAGACGCCCGTCGGCAAGTCCGTGATCGACTGGCTCTCACGGGGCTTCAAGAACCTGCTCGGGTACGCGCACGAGGGCACCTCGTTCGTCTTCGGCGGCCTGGTCGACTTCAAGGCGAACCCCGACGGCGCCGGCCCGTTCTTCATGAACGTGCTGCTGCCGATCATCGTGATCTCCTCGCTCATCGGCATCCTGCAGTTCATCAAGCTGCTGCCGCTGATCATCAAGTACCTCGGCCTCGCGCTGTCGAAGATCACGGGCATGCCGAAGCTGGAGTCCTTCAACTCGGTGAGCTCCGCGATCATCGGCCAGTCCGAGAACTTCATCGCGATCAAGAAGATCCTGCCGACGCTGCCGCCGAACCGGCTCTACACGCTGTCCGCCTCGGCGATGTCGACGGTGTCGATGTCGATCGTCGGCTCGTACATGGTGATGATCCAGCCGAAGTACGTCGTCGCCGCGATCGTGCTGAACCTGTTCGGCGCGTTCATCGTCGTCTCGCTCCTCAACCCCTACGAGGTCGCGCCCGAGGACGACGTCTTCGCCGCCCCCGAGCAGAAGAAGCAGTCCTTCTTCGAGATGCTCGGCGAGTACATCATGGACGGCGCGAAGGTCGCGCTCACGGTGGCCGCCATGCTGATCGGCTTCGTCGCGCTCCTGGCCCTCATCAACGGAATCTTCGACGGGATCTTCGGCATCACCTTCCAGGAGGTCCTGGGGCACGTCTTCGCGCCCCTGGCCTGGCTCACCGGCGTGCCCTGGAGCGAGGCGTCCACCGCCGGCCAGATCATGGCCACCAAGCTCGTGAGCAACGAGTTCGTGGCCATGCTGTCCTTCACCCCGCAGAACCCCGGCGGTGCCGTGGTGATGAGCGATCGCGCCACCGCGATCGTGCAGACCTTCCTGGTCTCCTTCGCCAACTTCAGCTCGATCGGCATCATCGCCGGTGCCGCGAAATCCCTGGCGCCCGAACAGGGCGACCAGATCGCCAAGTTCGGCCTCAAGCTGCTCTACGGCGCGACCCTGGTCTCGTTCATCTCCGCCACCGTCGTCGGCCTTATCTCGTAGTTTCCCGACGGTGCGCGCCGGGCCGGGTGGGCCGAGTGGGCTCCGGGGTGCGCCGGGCCGGGCGAGGGCATCGCCGCTCGCTTAGACCTCGTCCACTCGCCTGGCGGCTCGCGGACTCCGATGCGCTCGACGGCGTTGCCCTCGCCCGTCCCTCGTCAGTCGGCTCTCGCCCGTCCCTCGTCAGGTCAGTGCGGTCGGGTCCATCGTGAGATTGAACGGCGCCGTGGCCTCGAATTCACTTGTGTAGATTGAGCCTTCGTAGGACCCGTCGCGGAGGGTGAGGGCTCGATGCTCGGGCCGGCGTCGAGGTCGACGATCCAGTAGTGCGGGATGCCCGCAGTCGCGTACTCGCTCCGCTTGGTGACGCGATCGAGCAGCCGCGTGCCGGGCGCGAGGATCTCCACCACGATGATCACCTCGTCGGCAGCGACCTCATCACCTGGACGGTCCCGCACTACCACCAAGACACGCGCTGGGGTCAGTTCTCCCGGTCGGGGTCCGGCTTGTCGCCGGTCACGGCGGTGCCGGCGAACACGGCCTCCAGACCGAGGATCTTGGCACCGTCGGACGCGCGGGCCTCGACGACGCGCAGCGTCGCGAACTCGCCCAGGTACCCGGCCACCGCGCCGACGACGGGCAGCTTGCTCATCGTGTCGAAGACGCCGCCGGGACGCGGGCGGGATTCCAGCGCCGAGCGCGCGGACTTCACGGTGTGCAGCACGTCGCGGACCGCGCCGAACGCGGAGAAGACGCCGCTGCGCGCCTTGTCGGCGGTCGCCCGCACGGGAACGAGGTCCTGGAAGCCGGGCCGGTCGCCCAGCAGCGCGCGGGAGTCGATCTGCCGGCGCGAGAGCACCCGCGCGACGAGGTCGATCTGCTCCGGCACCTGATCGACGCCGTGCTCCCCCGCGACGCCGACGACCACGACGGTCTGGTTGGCGAACCCCAGGTAGGTCTGCACCGGCAGCAGGCGCGCGACGATGCCGAGCGCGCCCGGCCAGGCCACCGCCACCGTCGACACCGCGCCGACGGGGATCACCCACCACCGGGAGCGACCGTTCGCATCGCGCTTGAAATAGTCGTTGACCACCGGGATCGGCGTCAGGCCGGCGAGCGTCGAGACGAACCGCGCCCCGGCCACCGCCGGACGGGCCACCGCCACGAACACCCCGACGGTGCGCGCGAGCTCCAGGTCGGTCACCTCGCCCGTCACGGCACCGCCGCGCGGCTCCAGCGCGTTCACGCGGCACCCCGCTGCGCATGGGTGGTGGTGCGTTCCCGCGCCGGACGCCCGATCCCGTTCGCGATCGCGTGCAACTCCGCCACCGTCTTCTCCGATCCGTGCGCCGAGCCCGCCATCCGCGAGATCGTCTCCTCCATCAGCGTGCCACCCAGGTCGTTCGCGCCGCCCTGCAGCATCGCCTGCGTGCCCGCCGTGCCCAGCTTCACCCACGAGGTCTGGACGTGGTCGATCCGGCCGTGCAGCATGACCCGCGCCAGCGCGTGCACGGCGCGGTTGTCGCGCTTGGTCGGCCCCGGCCGCGCCGCGCCCGCGAGATACAGCGGGGCGCTCTGGTGCACGAAGGGCAGCGGCACGAATTCGGTGAAACCGCCTGTGCGGTCCTGGATGTCACGCAAGACGTTCAGGTGCGTGACCCAGTGCGACGGGTTGTCGACGTGGCCGTACATCATCGTCGAGCTGGAGCGGATGCCCACCTCGTGCGCCGTGGTGACCACGTCGATCCACGCGGAGGTGGGCAGCTTGCCCTTGGTGAGCACCCACCGCACCTCGTCGTCGAGGATCTCCGCGGCGGTACCGGGGATCGTGTCCAGGCCCGCCTCACGGAGCCCGATCAGCCAGTCCCGCACCGACTCCCCCGAGTGGGCGGCACCGTTGACGATCTCCATCGGACTGAAGGCGTGCACGTGCATCCCGGGCACCCGATCCTTGACGGCACGCACCAGGTCGGCGTAGCCCGTGGCGGGCAGGTCCGGGTCGATGCCGCCCTGCATGCAGACCTCGGTGGCGCCCACCTGCCACGCCTCCTCGGCGCGGTCGGCGACCTCCTTCATCGACAACGTGAAGGCGTCGGCGTCGCCCTTGCGCTGCGCGAAGGCGCAGAACCGGCAGCCGGTGTAACAGATGTTGGTGAAGTTGATGTTCCGGTTGACCACGTAGGTCACCACGTCACCGACGGCGTCCTTGCGGAGCTGATCCGCCAGCGCCACCAGGGCTTCCAGGCCGGCGTCATCGGCGTACGCGAGCGCCCGGTACTGGTCGTCGGACAGGCCGCCGGGATCCTTCTCGGCCGCACGCAGGGCCGAGAGCACATCGGACTCGACCTTCTCCGGCGCCGACAGCGACAGCACCTGCTCGCGCACCGACTCCCAGTCGCCGAACGCCGAACCGAGGTCGGAACGGGTGTCGGTGTTCCGGCCGTCGATGTCGATCGCGGTGTTGAGATCGGTGCGGCCCGACGACGCCCACTCCTCGTCCGGCTCCTGCCAGGGCAGCCCGACGGGGATCGCGCCCGCGTCGGCGAGGCCGGTGCCCGGGTCCGCGAGTGCGGCGACGTGGGGCGCGACCCGGGGGTCGATCCACGGGTTGCCCGCGCGCACGTACTTGGGCTGCGCCGTGAGCCGCTGCCGCAGTTCGAATCCCGCATCCGCCGTGATCTGCGCCAGCGCGTCGAGGTCGGGCCACGGGCGCTCGGGATTGACGTGGTCCGGGGTGACCGGCGAAACGCCGCCCCAGTCGTCCACACCCGCCTCGAGCAACAGCCGGCACTCGTCCGCGGAGACGAGGTTCGGCGGTGCCTGCACGCGCATCGCGGGGCCCAGCACCATCCGGGTCACGGCGATCGCCGCGCGGTAGACCTCGAGGTCCGCATCCAGGGCCGACCGCATCGCGGTATCGGGCTTGGCGCGGAAGTTCTGGATGATGACCTCCTGCACGTGGCCGAAGGCCTTGTGCACCTTGCGGATGGCCATGATCGATTCGGCGCGCTCGCGCTCGTTCTCGCCGATGCCGATGAGCAGCCCCGTCGTGAACGGCACCGACAGCCGGCCGGCGTCCGTCAGCGTGCGCAGCCGCACCGCGGGGTCCTTGTCGGGCGAGCCGTAGTGCGGCTGTCCCTTCTCGGTGAACAGCCGCTCGGAGGTGGTCTCGAGCATCATCCCCATCGACGGTGCGACGGGCTTGAGCCGCGAGAGCTCCTCCCAGCTCATGACGCCCGGGTTGAGGTGCGGGAGCAGGCCCGTCTCCTCCAGCACGCGGATCGCCATGGCGCGCACGTAGTCCAGGGTGGAGTCGTAGCCGCGTTCGTCGAGCCAGGTCCGCGCCGCCTCCCAGCGGTCCTCCGGCCGGTCGCCCAGGGTGAACAGGGCCTCGTGGCAGCCGAGCTCGGCACCGCGGCGCGCCACCTCGAGGATCTCGTCGGGCTCCATGTAGGCGCCGTGGCCCTCGGCAGCCAGCTTGCCCGGCACCGTCACGAAGGTGCAGTAGTGGCACTTGTCGCGGCACAGCCGCGTGATCGGGATGAAGACCTTCTTGCTGTAGGTGACCTGCGGCGTACCGTCGGCCCCCGTCAGCCCGGCCTCGAGCAGACCCGCATCGCGCACCCGCGCGGCGGAGCGGCAGAGGTCGTCCAGGTCGTCGCCGCGGGCGGCGAGGAGGACCTGGGCCTCGTCGACGTTGAGCACGGCGCCGTCGCGTGCCCGGCGCAGGGCGCGGCGCATCGCCGACGCCGTCGGCACGTACGGCTCCGCCGCTCGTTTCGGCACCGAGGGCACCGGGAGGAGAGCGGGGGTCTGCTCAGAAGCGTCCGTCACTCTTTCGATGATGCCAGGTATCCCGCAGCGACCGGCATCCCGATTCCACAAACCACGACGAGCAGCAGCCGCCAGTCGTAGAAGACGGTGCTGTTCCCGGGCCCACCCAGCAGGAACGCGACGATCACCACCAGGAATGCGATCACGGGAAGCGCAGCGTGGAAGGACTCTCCCCCGAGTCGGCGCGCCGCGACCGAGATCAGCGACAGGAACGCACCGAACACCACCGCCGACAGGGGCAGCGGCACAGACCCCGCGTAGGCGTACAGGTACATCGTGGCCCCCACTGCGCAGACGGCGCCGCCGAGCACCGCCACGCCGAGCAGCGCGCGGTCCAGCGGTGCCATCAGGCGATCCCCGCGAACAGGTCGCGCTCGACACCGTCCGGCCCCGGCGCCGCGACGCCGCGGGCGAGCACGAAGGCCTCCTCGCGGAACACGGGCTGCGCGATCCGGTTGGTGAGGGCGAACGCGGCCCCCGTCGGGTCCACCGCCAGTTGCGTCTCGTGCGCCCGGAGCGCGGCCGCCTTACGCTCCGCGACGGCGGACACGTCGATCCGGGCGGTGACCGCGGCGTCGTCGTGGGCGGGCAACTCATTTGCGGCGGCCACGCGCCAGTCCGCGGGTAGCTCCGCGCCGCGCAGAGCATCGAGCCCGGCGTCCAGGTCTCCGCGCGCCGTCACGGTCCAGTACAGCTTCGCGACCCGCCACGGTTCGCCCGGCAGGGACGGGTCCGCCGCCACCTCGATCGCCGCGTGCGTCACGGCGTGCGCGGCGATGTGGTCGGGGTGGCCGTAGCCGCCGACCTCGTCATAGGTCACCACGACCTGCGGACGCCGGTCCCGGAGGATCCGCACGAGCGCCGCCACCGGCCCACCGTCGGGCCGCCCGGACGCGACGGCGGTCGCGAAGGCGCGCGGGTGCTCCGCCGCCGGGGTCCCCGCCATGCCGGAGTCGCGCCAGCGCCCCATGCCGCCCAGGAACAGCGGCCGCAGCACGGGCCCGGCCGGGTCGCTGAGCGCCGCGAGCGCCGCGGTCAGCTCGCCGATCCGGTACCCGCCCAGCTGGTCGGCGTTGTCGGACGTCAGCTCCGCGAACCGGGGCTCCATGACCTCGCCCTCGTCGCCCAACGTGCAGGTCACCACCGTGACCTCGGTTCCTTGCGCCAGGTAGCGGGCGATCGTGCCGCCGGTGGTGATGGTCTCGTCGTCGGGATGCGCATGCACCAGCAGCAGCCGGCGCGGTACCGCGTCGGGTGCCGTCACTTCCGGGCCCACCCTTCGACGCCGCTGAACACGCCGTCCTGCGGCGGCCCCTCGAGGGTGACCCCCTGCACCGTCGGGCCCACGGCCGAGAGCGTGACGTCCTGCAGGATCGGCAGGACCGTGGCCCGGGACCACAGGTCGGCGTCGATCGCGCCGAGGTCGACGGTGCCGCCGCGCAGGCCCACCTGCGCCTCGCCCTGCAGCTCGGCGTCGCACAGGCCGGCCAGGTTGCCGCCGACAGTGGTCGCGGCGGGGTCGTTCTCCGGATTCGGCGCGGCGGGAGTCGTGGTACCGGTCCGCCCGGAATCCTCCGAGGGCGGCGCGGGGCACGCGACCCGGGCCGCGAACCGCTCGACGGGCGTCGGGCCGGTCCCCGACCAGCCGACGACCGCGTCGACGGCCCCGTCGAGCAGTGCCGTCCCGGCCACCACCTGCGGGTCGAGCGCGACGACGGACGCGAAGACGCCCATCGCGCGCAACTGATCGGTGGCATTGCTGGCCACCGCGAACGCGGGGACATTGCCCTGCGGCACGCCGATCCGCAGGAACATCGGCACCCCGTCGCGCACGTACTGCTGCACGCTCTCCCCCGGCGACGGGGACGGCGGCACCGGCAACGCCGACGGATCCGTGCTCGTGGACGGCGCCGTGGTGTTCGCGGGCGGGGGCGGCGTGGGCGGCACGCTCTGGCTCGGCGGGATGGGCGCGGTCTGCAGCGAATAGCCCGCCGCCGCGAGCGCCGTCTCCAGCTTGGCCTTGGCCTCGGCCGCCGGGGGCCGGGTCGGCATCGTCGGCGCGTATCCCGGGTCCGACGGTGCCAGCACCTGCGCGCGGGCGGGCCGGACCGTGTCGCCACCGGAGCCGACCGTGGTGAGCAGGTCGACGTTGACCGCATCGAGCAGGGCGCGCCGCACCGCGACATCGGTGAGGAACTTCGAGCGGGTGTTCAGTGTCAGGGACAGCACGCGCGGGTCGACCTGTTCGACCGCGCGGACCTGGTAGATCGAGGTCAGCTGGGCCAGCAGCGACGGTCCGCCGTGGACCGAGACGACCTGGACGTCGCCGGTGCGCACCGAGTTGGCGAGCTGCGTGTCGCTGCCGCCCTTGCGCAGCACGATGCGGTCCACCAGGGCGGGCTTCATCCAGTAGCGGTCGTTCCGCTCGAGGGTCACCTCGTCCCGCGCGACGTCGACCTTCTTGACCAGATAGCCCGCGCCGGACGCCGGGATCTTCTCGCGCATCGCGCCGTTGAAGCCGCCTGGTGAGCCCTTGATGAGGTGGCTGGGGAGGAGGTTCTGGAACAGCGTGCGCCACCCCGGCAGGGGCGCCTTGAGCGTGACGATCACCCGCTTGCCGCCGGCGCCGGACGCCACCGATTCGATCTGCCGGTAGGGCGCCGAGCCGACGGTGTCCGGGGCGGTGATCATCGACTGCCACAGGTAGACGAAGTCCTCGGCCGCGATCGGCGCACCGTCGGACCACTGGGCGTCCTGCCGGATGGTGTAGGCGATCTGGAGCGGCGCCGGGTGCTCGATGGTCGGGATGAGATCGGTGTTCTGCGCCAGCACGACCCGCCCGTCCGGGGCCTTGGCCTCGCGGAACACGCTGGGCAGCGTCATCGCCGCGAGCGCCCGCGCCGCGGCGGACGAGTTCGACGCCAGATGCGGGTTGAACCCGGCCCCCAGACCGTCGATCGCGACCTGCACGGTGGCGCCGGTCGTGGTGGGCACCTGCGGCGGCGCGGAGGTCTCCGAACCGGGGACCGCCGGCGGCGGGTCCGCGACGCACGCGGTGAGGGTCGCCGCCAGGACGGCCGACGACACCGCCAGCCCCAGGGACCTCCGCCGCACCGCGCCTCCTACCGCTCGCTGTCGTTCCCGCCCGACCGGTCACCGTCGGGCCGTGTCACCGCCACCCGCCCCGGATCCGCTCCGGGGCGTCGGCCCTCGGGCCTAGCCCGCGGACTGGTCCCGCGACTTGGCGCGCGACCGCTCGCGGGCGCGCTCGGTGGCGTTCAGGTGCACCTTACGCACCCGGACGACCTCGGGCGTGACCTCGACGCACTCGTCGCCGGCGCAGAACTCCATCGCCGCCTCGAGCTCGAGCTTGATGGGCTTGGCGAGGGTCTCCATCACGTCGGCGGAGGACTGACGCATGTTGGTCAGCTTCTTCTCCTTGGTGACGTTGATGTCGAGGTCCTCGGCGCGCGGGTTGATGCCCACGACCATGCCCTCGTAGGTCTCGGCGCCGGGCTCGACGAAGAAGGTGCCGCGGTCGGCCAGCTGGATCATGGCGAACGGGGTCACGCTGCCCTGGCGGTCCGAGACGAGCGAGCCGGTGTGGCGGGCGCGGATCTCGCCGGCCCACGGCGCGTACTCGTGGAAGACGGCGTTGGCGATGCCGGTACCGCGGGTCTCGGTGAGGAAGTCCGTGCGGAAGCCGATGAGGCCGCGCGAGGGCACGACGAACTCCATGCGGACCCAGCCGGTGCCCTGGTTGGCCATGGTCTCCATGCGGCCGCGACGGTTCGCGAGCAGCTGGGTGACCGAGCCGAGGTACTCCTCGGGCACGTCGACGGTGAGGTGCTCGTAGGGCTCGTGGACCTTGCCGTCGATCTTCTGCGTGACCACCTGCGGCTTGCCGACGGTCAGCTCGAAGCCCTCGCGCCGCATCTGCTCGACGAGGATCGCCAGCGCCAGCTCGCCACGGCCCTGCACCTCCCACGCGTCGGGCCGGCCGATGTCGAGGACCTTGAGCGAGACGTTGCCGATGAGCTCGGAGTCGAGGCGCGACTTGACCATGCGGGCGGTCAGCTTGTGGCCGGAAACCTTGCCGACCAGCGGCGACGTGTTGGTGCCGATGGTGACCGAGATGGCCGGCTGGTCGACGGTGATGCGCGGCAGCGCGACGGGGTTGTCGAGGTCGGCGAGGGTGTCGCCGATCATGATCTCGGGGAAGCCCGCGACGGCCACGATGTCGCCGGCGACGGCCTCCTCGGCGGGCTTGCGCTCGACGCCATCGGTGGCCAGCAGCTCGGTGACCTTGGCGGTCGTGACGACGGGCTCGCCGTCGACCTCGCGCATCCAGGCGACGTTCTGGCCCTTGCGCAGGGTGCCGTTGTGGATGCGGACCAGGGCGAGGCGACCGAGGAAGGCCGACGCGTCGAGGTTGGTCACGTGGGCCTGCAGCGGCGCGGCGGCATCGCCCTTGGGGGCGGGGATGTGGTCGTGCAGGATCTCGAACAGCTCGTCGAGGTTCTCCGCGTCCGGCACCTCGCCGTTGGCGGGCGCGGTGGTCGACGCCTTGCCCTCGCGGCCCGAGGCGTAGATCACGGGGAGCCCGAGCGCCAGCTCGGCAGCCTCGGCCGCCTCGTCGGACAGATCGGACGCGAGGTCGAGCAGCAGGTCCTGCGCCTCGGTGACGACCTCCTCGATGCGGGCGTCCGGACGGTCGGTCTTGTTGACCACCAGGATCACGGGCAGCGAGGCGGCGAGCGCCTTGCGCAGCACGAAGCGGGTCTGGGGCAGCGGGCCCTCGGAGGCGTCCACGAGCAGGACGACGCCGTCGACCATCGACAGGCCGCGCTCGACCTCGCCGCCGAAGTCGGCGTGGCCGGGGGTGTCGATCACGTTGATGACGGTGGTGGTGCCGTCGGCGTTCACACGGTGCACGGCCGTGTTCTTCGCCAGGATCGTGATGCCCTTCTCCTTCTCGAGGTCGCCCGAGTCCATCACGCGGTCGACGAGCTCGGCGCGCTCACCGAAGGCGCCGGACTGCCGCAGCATGGCATCGACGAGGGTGGTCTTCCCGTGGTCGACGTGCGCGACGATGGCGACGTTGCGGAAGCTGGGCTGGCTCACAAGGGTTCTCCTGCGGTTGGCGTCCGCGCACACGGGCGGCTCCGTCGTGACGGAACGCGTCTCGCGGACACGAAAAAGGGACGTGCGGACACGCCTGGTCGATACCAGTTTAGGGGGAACAGGCGGTCCGGCCCGAATCGTGCGCGGGCGGTGTGACGATTGACAACTCCTCATTAGGTTGCGCTAACCTATTGAGGTGAGTAAGACCAAGGCGCACGAACTCGTGGGCAGCAAGCCCAAGAAGAAGTGCTGCCGCAAGAAGACGCGGTGCATGAAGTGCCCCGTGGTCATCCACAAGCTCAACCGCCTGGCCGCGGACGGCGCCTCCAAGAAGGACCTCAAGAAGTCCCTGAAGACCGTGCGCGACAACCCGAATCGCACCCGCGCGGCATAGCTACGCCGAATCCTCGGCGCGCTCGGCCCGCTCCGCCTCCTCGACGGCGGCCAGCTCTCCCTGCTTCGCCTGGAGCTGGTGCATGGCCAACCGCGCGTAGACCATCTGGCTGGTGATCGCCATCTGGCCGCGGCTGTGGCTGGAGAAGGTGATGAGCCAGGTGAGGAGCGTGCTGAACCGGTTCTTGAAGCCGACGAGGTACACCAGGTGCAGCGCGAGCCACATCAGCCAGGCGATGAACCCGCCGAACTCGATCCTCCCGACCTTGACCACGGCGTCGAACCGCGACACCGTGGCCATGCTGCCCTTGTCGAAGTACTTGAAAGGCTTCCGGTTCGCCGGGTCGTCGCGGCCCTCGAGTGACTCCTTGATGAGCTTCGTCACGTACTTGGCGCCCTGGATCGCGCCCTGCGCCATGCCCGGGACGCCCTTGACGAACATCAGGTCGCCGATGACGAAGGCGTACGGGTGCCCCTTGACCGTCAGGTCGGGCTCGACGACGACACGGCCCGCGCGATCGACCTCGACACCGTCCACCTGATCCGCGATCAGCTTCCCCAGCGGGTTGCCCTGCACGCCCGCCGACCACACCTTGCACGCGCTCTCGATCCTCCGCTCGGTGCCGTCCTTCTCCTTGACGGTCAGCCCCTGGTAGTCGACCTCCGAGACCATGGCGTTCAGCTGCACCTCCACCCCGAGCTCCTCGAGGCTGGCCTGCACCTTCTTCCCGAGCTTCGGCCCCATCGGCGGAAGCACGGCGGGCGCCGCATCGAGCAGGATCACCCGGCAGTCCGACGGATTGATCGTGCGGAACGCGCCCACGAGGGTGCGCTGCGCCAGCTCGGCGATCTGCCCCGCGAGCTCGACGCCCGTCGGTCCGGCACCGACGACCACGAAGGTCAGTCGCCGACGGCGCTCGGCCTCGTCCGTCGACACCTCCGCGGCCTCGAACGCGCCCAGGATGCGACCGCGCAGCTCGAGTGCGTCGTCGATGGTCTTCATGCCGGGCGCGAACATCGCGAAATGATCGTTCCCGAAGTAGGACTGCTGCGCGCCCGCCGCCACGATCACGCTGTCGAACGGAGTGACCGTCTCCATCGTCATCAGCTTCGAGGTCACGGTCTTCGCCGCGAGGTTCACATCCTCGACCTCGCCCAGCACCACCCGGACGTTGTCCTGGTCACGCAGGACGAGGCGCGTGCTCGGCGCGATCTCGCCCTCGGACAGGATGCCGGTGGCCACCTGGTACAGGAGAGGCTGGAACAGATGGCTCGTGGTCTTCGCGATCAGGGTGACGTCGACGTCGACGTTCTTGAGCGATTGGGCGGCCGTCAGGCCTCCGAATCCGGATCCGACGATGACGACGTGCTGTCGTCGGCGGTTTCCGGACTGCGCGGGCCACGGTGCAACGGTCATGGTTCCTCCGGATGGTGGGCGGGCGCCTCAAGTAAAGCCCGCCTCCGTCCCGTTCGCACCGAGAAGGGCGTTTTCGAGCGCAGGTGCGCAGCCCAGCCGGCGAGGACCGCCGTCAATTCCTGTCCGACGGTGCGCCCACCAGCAGGTCCGTCAGGACGGACGTCAGGACGTTCACCAGTTCGGCGGGGTCGGAATGGTCGTCGGAGTGCTGCCACCAGGCCATGAGGAACTCGTTGACCGACGGGATGAACGCGGCGTACGCCCACGGCGCGGCCGCGTGCACGCCGGCCTCCTCGGCTGCGGCCCGCACCATCGCGGCCCACCCCGCGCGATTGTCCATCCGGAACCGCTCGAGCTCCGCGCTCACACTCACCACCTCGACGAACGCGACCCGCAGGCCGCGGGGATCGGCGAGCACCGCGTCGATGTACGCGGCCAGACCGCGGGACACCAGGTCCCGCACGGCCTCGGGGCCGGCGCCGGAGGCACCGTCGACCAACGCAGCCGCGACGGCTGCGCGTCCCCGCGCCTGCACGCCGTCGTACAGGTGTCGCAGCAGCGCCTCCCGATCGCCGAACTGCTCGTAGAAGTGCCGGCGCGAGACCCTGGCGAGCTCGCAGATCGCGGCCACCGTCGTCTGCTGATAGCCCGCGGTCGCGAAGAGCTCCAGCCCCGCGTCCTCCAGGCGCGCGAGCCGCTCGGCGTGCCGCGTCCGCGCGTCGGCACCCGCGTACACCCGCCCGACGGTGCCCGTTCCCGAGCCCGATGCCGCCCCGGTCACGGTGTCGATTCGGTGGCGCCCCACCAGATGTTCACGCCACCGTCCACGGCGAACTCGTCGATCGCGGCGAGCTCCGCATCGGAGAAGTCGAGGTTCGCCACCGCACCGACGCTGTCCTCGAGCTGCGCCACACTGGACGCACCGATGAGCGCGGAGGTCACGGCCGGCGCGCGCAGCACCCACGCGATCGCCATCTGCGCCAGCGTCTGCCCACGCGCGGCCGCGAGCTCGGCGAGGCCGCGCACCCGCGCGAGGTTCTCCTCCGACAGCATCCCACCGGAGAGGCTCTTTCCGGCGGCTGCGCGCGAGTCCTCCGGCACGCCACCGAGGTAGCGATTCGTGAGGAGGCCCTGCGCGAGCGGGGAGAAGGCGATCACGCCCATCCCCTCGGCGGCGGTGGTCTCGAGCAGCGACCGGCTCGCAGTGCCCTGCGGCGTCTCCTCGCCGCGCTCGACCCAGCGATTGAGCATCGAGTAGGACGGCTGGTGGATGAGCAGCGGTGTGCCGAGGTCGCGCATGATCTCCTGCGCGCGGGCGGTGAGCGACGCGCCGTACGACGAGATGCCCACGTACAGCGCCCTTCCCGAGGTCACGGCGTGGTGCAGTGCGCCCATGATCTCCTCGAGCGGCGTCTCGGGATCCGGCCGGTGACTGTAGAAGACGTCCACGTAGTCGAGCCCCATGCGCTGCAGCGACTGGTCCAGCGAGGCGAGTAGGTACTTGCGCGATCCGCCGAAGCCGTACGGTCCCGGCCACATGTCCCAGCCCGCCTTCGACGAGATGATCAGCTCGTCGCGGTAGGGGCGGAAGTCCTCGGCGAGCAGGGTGCCGAAGTTCCGCTCGGCGCTGCCGGGCGGCGGCCCGTAGTTGTTCGCCAGGTCGAAGTGGTTCACGCCGAGGTCGAACGCCCGGCGCAGGATGTCGCGCTGGGTCTGCAGCGGCTTGTCGTCGCCGAAGTTGTGCCACAGGCCGAGCGAGACCGCCGGGAGCTTGAGCCCGGACTCCCCCACGCGACGGTACGGAACGCCCTCGTAACGGCGGTCGGCGGCGACGTACGGATCGAATGCACCCATGACCACCATCATGCCCGGCGCGCGTCGCCCGCGGGCCTACGATCGGCAGCATGAGTGACGACGCGCAGGACGGGCCGGCTCCGCAGGGCGAGTCCCAGGACGAGAGCCTGCTGACGGTGCTCATCGCGTTCGGCGCCAACGTGCTGATCGCGGTGGCGAAGTCGGTCGCGGCGGTGGTCACCGGGTCGGCGGCGATGGTCGCCGAGGCCGCGCACTCGTGGGCCGATACGGGCAACGAGGTCTTCCTGCTCATCGGCGCGCGGCGCGCCGCGAAGCCGGCGGACCCGACCCACCCGTTCGGGTACGGCCGCTCCGGCTACGTGTGGTCGATGTTCGCGGCGTTCGGCCTGTTCAGTGTCGGCGCGGCGGTGTCGGTGTGGCACGGCATCTCCGCCATGGCCGCGCCCGAGGAGACCTCGGACTACGGCTGGGCCTACACGGTGCTCGCCATCGCGTTCGTCCTCGAGGGCACGTCGTTCCTACAGGCGCTGCGGCAGACCAGGGCCGGCGCGGAGGAGCGCATGATGCATCCGTTGCGCTACGTGCGGATCACGTCCAACCCGGTGCTGCGCTCAGTGTTCGCGGAGGACCTCAGCGCGCTGATCGGCATCGTGATCGCCGCCAGTGCGCTTGCCCTGCACCAGATCACCGGGAACGCGGTGTGGGACGCGATCGGGTCGATCGCCGTCGGGATCCTGCTCGGCTTCGTCGCGATCTTCCTGATCCGGCGCAACATGGACTTCCTCACCGGCGAGGAGGCGACGCCGCTCGCCCGCAACCGGATGCTGGAGGCTCTGCTCGCGCACCCGGACATCAAGCAGGTGAGTTTCCTGCACATGGAGTGGGTCGGTGCCGATCGACTGTTCCTCGTCGCCGCCGTCGACCTTGAGGGCGACCTGCCGGAGTCCCAGGTCGCGGCGCGGCTCGCCACGATCGCGGACGACATGGATCGCATCCCGCGCATCCAGCGCGCCGTCTTCACCCTCACCCGGCCCGGCGACGCGACGACCCTGCGCCCCGGTCCCCTGCCCGACTGGTACCTCCCCGGCAGCGCACCCCGGCCCTGATCCTCGACCGGAGCGTCGACTCGGAACTCACTCCCGCTGAAGCTCAGAGTGATGGTAGATCCACCACGAAGTAGCTGGTGCCGCCGACCGCACCCGAGGTGCAGTGGTCCGCGTAACGCTGCGCTTCCTCTCGTGTAGAGAATCTCCGCGCCCGGTTCTCCCACGGTCCCCACGGCCGATCCCCCTCGCCGTCGGAGTGGTAGAGGGTGCATCCGTCGCGCAGCTTCACGACCACCGCCCACGCACGGGTGGACGACGCCTTTCGGCTTGTGGTTTTACGCAATCTGGACATGGCACCAGCGTAGCCAGCTATCCGCAATTGCGAATCTCTGATTCGACGCCGCAGCGGCCCGGCCGCGAAAGAAACATGACGCTTGGTGTCGTCTTTCGCTGACAGCGTTGACCTGGCACAGATCCCAACGACCAGAAGGCTTCCGATGAGTGCGCCCAACCTGTTCCTGATCTACGTCACCGATACCGAGCGTTCGACGCATTTCTATGCCGACCTGCTCGAGATCGAACCGGTGTTCCGTTCGCCGTTCTACGTCGCTTTCGAGGTCGCGGAGGGCGTCCTCTTCGCCCTGTGGAGTCGCCGCCGAGAGGCGGTGACGCCGGAAACTCCGCGCCTGTCCGAGGTGGGACTCATGGTTCCGGGTTCAGCCGCGGCGATCGACGAGCTCTACGGCAGATGGACGACGAACGGCCACAGGATCGTCGAGGACATCCATGACGATGTCTTCGGGCGCACCTTCGTGATCGCCGATCCAGACGGCAACCTCATCCGCGTCTCACCGATCGACTGAGCACCCGGGCGTAGTCCTGGACACCCCGACGAGGTGACCTACGCCAGGTGGGCTGCCAGCCGCGAGGCGTTCATGTGGGCGATGGCCTCGATGGAGATCATCGGGTTCACGCCGCTGGGCGTCGGGAAGCACGAGGCGTCCGCGACCACGAGATTCGGCACCTCCCAGGTCGCGCCGTCGGGGTCGGTCGCCGAGGTCTCCCGGCTGCCACCCATCGCGGCGGAACCCATGATGTGCAGCGCGATCATCATGCATCGCGCAGGACCGTAGCCCTCGCGCTGCGCGGCGGCGGCGAACCCGTCGAGCGACCCCGGCAGCCGCGCATCGACCCGGTTCTGGTGCGAGCTGCGCACCGACCGCGCGCCCGCGGCGGCGAGGATCTCGGCCGCACCCACCACGCCGCGGTGCATGTGCGCGGCGTCGTGGTCGCTGAGGCGGTACCGCACGACGGGCTCGCCGTCCCGCCCGACGGTGACCCGCCCACTTCCGGTGTCCCGGACGATCACGCCCACCTGCACCGTGTTGCGCAGCGCGCGCATGTCGGCCGCGTGCTGCGCGGCGGACTGCCAGGGCTGGAACAGGGTGATCGCGCCGGGGCTCGCCGGCCCGGTCTCGTAGATGACGCCGTAGCCGTCGCCGTCGAGATCCGCGTGCTCGGTGGAGTAGCGGGTCTGCAGGCCGCCCTCCCAGGGGCGGACGTCCTCGTCGAAGACCCCGGCGACCGCGGTCACGGGGTGCAGCCGCAGGTTCTCCCCGATCCGCTTGTTGCGCAGGCCGGAGCGCCGCAGCAGCGGCGGGGTCTGGAGCGAGCCGGCCGCGACCACGACCGCCTTCGCGGCGACGGTGACCGAGGCACCGTCGGGCCCGATCGCCTCGACGCCGGTCGCACGCCCCCGCTCGACGATCACCCGCCGCACCTCGACGCCCACGGCGATCCGGGCACCGTCGGCGGCGGCGTCCTGCAGCCAGGTCTTGACGGTGGACTGCTTGGCGCCGATCCGGCAGCCGTAGCCGCAGCGCCCGCACTCGATGCCCTGGTCGCAGCCGAGCACGTTGCGCGGCATGGCCTCGCAGTGCCAGCCGAGGGTGGTCAGGCCCCGCTCGAGGATCGCGTCGCGCGAGGACGCGCGGCCGTGATCGGTGTTCACACCCAGGCGGCGCTGCACCGCGTCGAGCGAGCGGGTGAACTCGTCGCCCGCGAACTGGCGCGCGCCGTGCGCGGCCCACTCGGCGCGCACGTGCTCGGGCGTGGTGAAGGAGGTGGACCAGTTGACCACCGTGCCGCCGCCCAGCGTGCCGCCGGCCATGAACGAGGAGAACTGTCCCTCGGCCGAGATCGCGGGGGCGCCCGCGTACAGGGTGGTCAGGGTGTCGAGTTCGCCAGAACCGAAATCGCGGTCGTCGTGGTAGCCGCCCTTCTCCAGCACCAGCACGTCCAGTCCCGCCGCGGCCAGCACCGCGGCCGCGGTCCCACCCCCGGCACCCGAGCCGACGACCACGACGTCGGCGGACAGGGCCCGTCCGGCCGGCAGGTCGATCGGGTGCAACGACGGTGCCGGGGCGTCCGGCAGCGGCCCGGGCGCCTCCGGATAGCCGATCGCGGCGCGGGCTGCGGTGGCGCCCGGAGCGATGTAGTACGACCCGATGAGCAGCGACCGCAGCCCCTGGAACACGGAGCGCGCTGCGGGCGCGGGTGACTCGCCCCAACCGAACAGCGTCTCCTCGCGCCGCGCCTGCGACTGCGCGGAGAACCGGCGAGGCCCCATCTTGTTGACCACGCCCATCCCGCGGGTGTCCCACAGGTCGAGGAAGATCTTCAGCTCGCGCAGCTCTCGCGGCAGCATCTTGTGCGCGGCGGTGCGGGAGACCGACGCGACGATGTCGATGTCGCGCGCGCCCGGCACACCGTCCCACCCCGGGACGAGCGTGTCGGCGATGGCGATGAGGGCACGGGCCTGGCGCGGGCTGAACACGTCGGTCGTCACGGCCTCATCCGATCACGGCGACCCGCCGCGGGTTGAGCGCGACGCGCACGATCTCGCCGTCCGCGGGCGCGGCGTCGCCGAGCGCCTCGACGAGCAGCTCGCCGTCGTCGGTGTCGACGCCCACGGTGATCCGCACCCCGTCGGCGGTGGGGACCGAGCCGACCACCCGGGCCGGGACCCCGTGCGCCTGGAGCACGACGGATCCGGGTCGCAGCCCCAGCTGGAACCTCCCGTCCGGGCAGTCGACGATGACCTGCCCCAGCGCGCACGTCGCCTGCTGGCGCTCGACCTGCGCGTCGAGCAGCACCGTGTAGCCGAGGAACCGCGCGACCTCGGGCGTGCGGGGGCGCCGCCACAGCCGGGCGGGCCGATCGATCTGGGCGATCTCGCCGGCGTCGAGCACGGCGACGGTGTCGGCGAGCTCCACCGCCTCGTCGTGGTCGTGGGTCACGACCAGCGCGGGCGTGGCGGTCTCGCGGAGGATCCGGCGCAGGTCGCCGACGAGGCGGTCGCGCAGCCGGCGGTCCAGCGCCGAGAGCGGCTCGTCCAGCAGCAGGAGGCGCGGGCGCGGGGCCAACGCACGGGCCAGGGCGACGCGCTGCTGCTGGCCGCCGGACAGCTCCCCGACGGGGCGCGCCCCCAGGCCCGGCAGCCCGACGAGCTCGAGCAACTCCTCGACCCGGGCGTCGGCCTCGGCCCGCGGGACGTGCCGGCGCTGCAGGCCGTAGCGGATGTTCCCGGCCACGTCGCGGTGCCCGAAGAGCTGGCCGTCCTGGAAGACCATGCCGAAGCCGCGCTTGTGCGTGGGCACCCGGGCCAGGTCGGCGCCGTCCCACAGGATGCGGCCGGAGGCCAGCGGCTCGAGGCCGGCGACTGCGCGCAACAGCGTGGACTTGCCGCAGCCCGACGGGCCGAGCAGCGCGGTCACCGACGAGGATTCACCGGACAGGACGTCCGGAGCCCCGGCTCCCGTCGCGTCATGCCCGACGGTGAGCGACACGTCGCGCACCGCCGTCTCGGCGCCGTACCGCACGCTCACGCGGTCGAGCGTCAGCACGTGTCCCCTCTCCCGGATCCCCGACCGCACCCGGTGCGCCCGGTCAGAACTCTGCCCTCGCGGTGTCGTCCCGGCGGAGCACCTCGACGAGCCCGATCACCAGCACCGTCGCCACGATGAGCAGCACGGAGCACGACGCCGCCAGCGCGGCGTTGTCCCACCCCGGGCGGCCGGAGATGCGGCCGATCAGCACCGGCAGAGTCATCTGCTCGGGCCGGACCAGGAAGCTGGCCGCCCCGAACTCCCCCAGCGTAACCACGTACGCGAAGCCCGCGGCGACGGCCACGGACCGCCCGACGACGGGAAGGTCGACCGAGGTGAACACGCGCAGCGGAGAGGCGCCGAGCACGGCCGCTGCCTGCCGCTGCCGAGGGTCGACCGCGGCGAGCGCGGGCACCAGCACACGCACCACCAGCGGCAGCGCGACGAGCGCCTGCACGAAGGGCAGCACCGCGGGCGATTCGCGCACCGTCGGGAGGGATTGCAGCGCAAGGAGATAGCCGAAGCCCAGCGTCACAGCGCTCACGCCGAGCGGCAGCATCACCACCGCGTCGGCGAACCGGCTCAGCAGACCGCGCGAGCGCGAGATGGCCAGCGCGGCCAGCGTTCCCACGACGAGCGCGATCGCGCCCGCCTGCGCGGCGGTCACCAGCGACATGACCATCGCCTTCGTCGGCACGACCCCGCCGAAGTCCTCCGTCAGGCGGCGGTAGGCGTCCAGGCTCAGTGCCCCCGACGGGTCGGGATGCAGCGACCGGAGCAGCAGCGCGACCAGGGGGAAGAGCAGCGCGACCACGGCCGTCGGCACGCCGACGAGCACGCCGATCCGCGCCGCGCCGCTCGGCCGGGCGGGCTGCGGGCGCGCCGCCGAGGAGGGGCGCGAGGCCCGCACGCGCAGCGCGCCGCTGAGGGTCACGGCGAGGATCACGACCACGATCTGCACCAGCGCGAGCAGGGCCGCGGTCCGCAGGTCGAAGGCCCCGACGACCTCCTGGTACATCGCCGTCTCGAGCGTGCGCAGGCGGCTGCCGCCGACCACGAGGACGATACCGAAGCTGGTGGCGCAGAACAGGAAGACCACCGCCGCCGCGGACGCGATCGCCGGGAGCAGCGCGGGCGCCGTGGCGGTGAGGAAGGCACGCGCCGGCCCGGCGCCGAGCGTGCGCGCGGCCTGCTCGGCGCGCGGGTCGACGGCCGACCAGACGCCTCCGACGATCCGCGCCACCACCGAGACGTTGAAGTAGGCGTGCGCGAGCAGCACCGCCCACACCGTCTCCGAGAGCCCGAGGAAGCCGAGACCTCCGCCGGGCGCGAACATCGTCCGGAAGGCGACGCCGACGACGACGGTCGGGAGCACGAAGGGCACCGTCACCAGTACCCGGACCAACCACTGCCCGCGGAACTTCACGCGCGCGGTCAGCCACGCGAGCGGTAGCCCGAGGATCACGGTGAGCAGCGTCGACGCCGCAGCCTGCCAGACGGTGAACCAGACCAGGCCCAGCCCGCCCGCGCCGGTGAAGCCCTCCCAGAGGGAGACACCGTCGGACGAGAGCCCGCGCCCGATGATCGCGGCGACGGGCCAGACGAAGAAGACCGCGACGAACAGCAGCGGCGCCGCCAGCAGGGCGAGCCGCCCGAGGGAGGCCGAGGGCGCGACGCCGCGCAGCACCCGGAAGGTCACCGCCCCATCAGCTGGCGCCACTGCCGCACCCAGCCGTCGCGCTCGTCGGCGAGCCGCTCGGCGGACAGCGTCGCGGCCTTCGGCGGGACGGGCGCGTACTTGGCCCACGCCTCCGGCAGCGCGACGCCGCGGGTCACGGGGTAGACGTACATCTCGTCGGGGATCGTGGCCTGCGCCGCGGGCGAGAGCAGGAAGTCGATCAGCTTGCGGGCACCGTCGGGGTTCTTGGTGCCGCGCAGCACGCCCGCGTACTCGACCTGCCGGAAGCAGGTGTCGAGCAGCGCCTTGGTCGGCGGGGCGGAGCCGTCCTTGCCGACCTCGGCCGCGGGCGAGCTGGCGTACGAGACGACGATCGGCTTCGGGCCCTTGCCCGACGATCCGGAGAAGTCGGTGGAGTAGGCGGTACTCCAGTTCGGCGCGACAGCCACGTCGTTCGCGCGCAGCGAGCGCCAGTAGTCCTGCCAGCCCTCGCCGAGGGTCGCGACGGAGCCCGCCAGGAAGGCCATGCCGGGCGATGCGAGTTCCGGGTTCTCGACCACGGTGAGCCCGCGGTACTCGGGCTTCGCGAGGTCCTGGTAGGTGACGGGCTCGGGCAGGTTCTTGTCCTTGAAGTACCGGGTGTCGATGTTCACGCACACGTCCCCGAAGTCGACGGCCGTCAGCTGCGGCATGCCGGCGAGCGCGTACTCCTGCGCGCCGTTCGCCGCAGCGGGCGAGACGTACTCGTCGAACACCCCGGCGCGCACGGGCCGCGCGGCGTACGTGTTGTCCACGCCGAAGGCGACGTCGCCGGGCGGGTTCCCCGGGGTCAGCGAGAGCTTCGTGGCCAGCTCGCCGCCGTCGCCGAGCTCGACGGTCTTGATCTTCAGGCCGGTCTGCTTGGTGAAGTCGGCGAGCACGTTCTCGGGCAGGTGGAAGCTCGAGTGGGTCACGAGGGTCACGGTTCCGGTGGCCGACGGTGCGTCGCTCGAGCCCGACGGGGCCGTGGACGTCGCGCAGGCACTGGTCGCCAGAGTCGCAGCGCTCAGGATCGCAAGGCCGAACCGGCCGAGGTTGTTCATCCGCTCAGAGTACGGCCCGCAGGCGCCCACGCTGCGCGAGGATCAGCGCGACCAGGCCGAGGGCGGCGAGCACCCCCTCGGCGAGAAGAACGGCACGCACGACCCCGTCGTGCAGCCCCGCCAGCTTGAGCAGGTCGTCGGTGAAGTGCACCCCGAGGTAGTACATCGCGGCGAGCGCGACGGCGAGCACCGTCGACCAGCGGGTGTACGCGGCGCCGGGGCTCGTGAAACCCTCGCCACCGGCGCGGCCGAGGGGACCGTGCACCACCCAGATGAGCAGCGGCACGACCCAGACGAAGTGGTGGATCCACGAGATCGGCGAGCCGAGCAGCCCCAGCAGCTGGACCAGGACCAGCGCGATGAGGGCGTCGCCACGACGCACGACCCACCACGCGGCGAACAGCAGTGCGGCCGCGACGGCCACCGCGACGAGCCAGGCGACGCCGGTCCCCACGTCGTGGCCCACGAACCGCGACACCGCGCCGCGCAACGCCTGATTATCGGGCTTGGCGGGATCGCCGATCGGCCCGGTGTCGCCGAGCAGCACCGTGAAGTAGCGGCGCGTCTCGCTGGGCAGGAGCAGGTAGCTGATCCCGACGGTCGCGCCGAAGGTCACACCGGAGAAGACGGCGGCCCACACCCGGCCACGGGCGAGCAGGAACAGCCCGCCCACCGCGGGGGTGAGCTTGATGCCGGCCGCGATGCCGATCAGGAGGCCGGAGGCACCGTCGACCGTCCCCGGCCTGAGCGCGAGCACCGGCCCGGGGGCGTTCCGGGCCACGAGGTAGGCGGCCCACACGCCGAAGGTCATGAGGACCACGTTGATCTGGCCGTAGTCCAGGTTGGTGCGGACCGGGTCGATCCAGAGCGCGCCGGCCGTCCAGAGCAGGGGCAGTTCGCGCGGCACGTCGCCCAGACGCGACGGTGCGCCCCTCCCCGCGGCCAGGATGGCCAGGCACATGCGGATGACCAGGAACAGCAGCCCGGCGGTGAGCGCCACCCAGCCGACCGCGACCACCGGGAAGGGCAGGAAGCGCAGCGGGAAGAAGAACAGGCCCGCGAACGGCGGGTACGTGAAGGGCAGCGGCTGGTCGGGCGTGTAGTCGCGGAGGGCGAAGTCGTAGAGCCCGCCCTCCGAGACGCGCCGCGCCGCCTCGTAGTAGACCCGCAGGTCCACGAAATTGAAGTTGTGCCTGCCCGCGAGGATCCACACGATGCGGGCCCCGACCGCCGCGAGGAAGAGCGGGAGCGCCGCCCGGCGCAGCCCGCCGGCGAGACCGCCGTCGGCCTGCGCGATGCGGTCCTTGGTCACGGGTGGACACCTTAGCGATGCTCACACCCGTTGCGCGAACCGCCGCACTTCTGGACCATGGAGCGAGTGACCACCGCACAGACGAGCGTTCCCGATCACTCCGCCCTCCGTTCGGCGGTGTCCGGGGCGCGCGCGATCGTCGACGTGGGCGTGGTCGTGGCGGTACTCGTCGCCACCAATCTCATCGCGCACTTCACCGGGAGCTGGGCCGCGCTGCTGGCCGTTCCCCTGTCCGCGGTACTGCTCATCGGCATCGCCCGGCACCGCGGGCTGGACTGGCACGAACTGGGGCTGGGGCGCGAGCACTGGCGGTCGGGCGCGAAGTACGCAGCAGCGGCGGTGTTCGTGGTAGCGGCGGTGATCGTGATCGGCGCCCTGCTGCCGGTGACCCGCGGGCTGTTCCTCAACGACCGCTACGCCACCTTCTCGACGGCGATCATCGCCTCGATGGTGATCATCCCGCTGCAGACCGTGATCCCCGAGGAGCTGGCCTTCCGCGGCGCGCTGCACGGCACGCTGTCGCGGGCGATGCACTTCCGCTGGGTCGTGGTCACGGGTTCGCTGCTCTTCGGCTTCTGGCACATCGCCTCGTCGCTGGGGCTGACCAGCGGCAACGCGGGCCTGACGAAGCTGCTCGGCGCCGGCGCGCTGGCGCAGTTCCTCGGCATCGCCGGTGCCGTGCTGGCCACCGCGTTCGCCGGGTGGGTGTTCACCTGGCTCCGCTCCCGCAGCGGCTCCCTCATCGCCCCCATCGCGCTGCACTGGTGCCTCAACGGCGCGGGCGCGCTGGCCGCCGCCTTCGCCTGGCAGCTCCTGCGCTGATCCCCGGCCGTCCTCGCTTCGCTCGGGGCTCGCTCCCTAGCGGGGCGGCCACCTCCCCAGGTCCATGGACATGGGGAATGCACGACACGCGGTGGCGCAGCACGTCCCGCTAGGGCGCGCCGACGGTGCCTGGCCGGCCTGAGCCCGTTCGTCCCCGGGGAGTCCCGACGATGACCGCGCGTCGGGTCACGCCTCTCAGCCCGGGAATCGCGGGATAGAGGCGATCACGCCCGTGTTGAACATCTGCGTGGTCAGGATGGTGTGGAACCGCCTCCGGTCCAGCAAGTCCTCCCACTTCCAGTGACAGACGGTGATGCCGATGGTGGCGAAGTCACTGTCCCGCCGCTGCTCGTACCGCCGACGGTCGGCGCCGGACCGGTACTTGTCCTCGCCGTCGAACTCCCCGACGAGCCGCCCCCAGAAGAAGTCGACGTAGTACGTCCGCCCCCTGATCCGAAAGATGCGCTGCAGTTCCGGGTGCGGCAGCTTCCACTGGATCATCCGTGCCCGTGACCACGACTCGCCCACCGATTCGCTGCACTCCACGGAATCCCCGAGGGCACGCAGCACCATCTCACTCCCGGTTCGTCTGCCGAGGCCGGAGACGACCCGCACCAGCTCCGCGAGCGGCACCGTCGGCCGGTCTGTGGGCTTCGGGACGCGCGGAACCAGGCGCGCACCGTCGAGCAGGGCGAGCGCCTGCTCGTAGTCACCGGCCATCGCACCGTCGATCGCGGTCCGAGCGAGCGACGTGACCCGAATCGCGTCCAACAGAACGATGTCCTCGGGTGGCAGCGGCCTCGGATGCACATGCCGCTTGCCACTGACCAGCCCGCCCTTGTGCCTGTCGTCGATCGTGGTGTGCACGCGGGAGTAGTCCGGCCTGAGCATGGGCAGGCCCCACAGGACCGCAGCGCTCTGATGGCTGATCACACCCCAGCCTCCGACGGTGCCGGCGGCGCGCACCATGCGCGCGTACTCCACCCACACTGTCAGTTTCAGAAGAGAGCAGCACGATTTCGAGAGTGCACTGCACTGATGCGGTTCAACGTACTCTGTCAGAGCCCAAGTTCAGGACATTCGATTCCGGGCTCGTACACTGCGATGGTTTTGTGCGCGGACCTTTTTCTACCCTCAGGTCCGACATAGTCACGGTCATTTCAGAAATTGCGCACCATCCAATTACCCCTGGGGGTACTCTGGCGGATTCGAGTACTACCCGGTCCGTGTTTTGGAGGAATGTGCGTAGATGGATTCATCTGAGTGGGATGCGCGTTACAGCAGCGTCGAGCATCCGTGGGGCTCGGCCCCGGCGGCTGCCCTGTCTGCGCGGTTCGCGGAGCTGACGCCGGGCCGGGCGATCGACCTGGGCTGTGGAGACGGCCGCCACGCTCGATGGTTGGCCGACGCGGGCTGGACAGTGCGCGCTGTCGACTTTTCTTCTGTGGCAATCGAATTGGCACGCAGCGGCGGCGAGGATCGGGCGATCGACTACACCGTCGCCGACGCCCGGACCTGGGAACCATCCGAACCGGTGGATCTGGTGGCCATCGGCTTCCTGCATCTACCGGTCGACGAGTTGGTCGCCGTCATTGCCGGTGCAGCGAGTTGGCTCGCACCGAGCGGACGGTTGCTGTATCTCGGCCATGCGCTCGAGAACTTCACTCACGGCGTCGGGGGCCCACCCGATCCGTCGATCCTGCCCGCCATCGACGACCTCGCCCGCGCCGCGAGCGGACTGCAGGTCCGCGAACTGGGACACCTGGTCCGCCCGGTCGGCGAGGGTCGGGCCATCGATGTCCTTCTCCACGCACAGCCCTGGGGCACCGCAGCTCACCGCGATCTGAAGAACGGAACCTTCACGTGACCGATCATCCCACTCCCCTGCGCGTGGTGTTCGCGGTGAACACCACACCCACCGCCGTGGTGCGAGCGATCCACAACCTTCTCGATGCTGCGACAGAGCCGGTGACGATCGAAGTCGTGTGCTTCGGACCGGGCCTCGATGCGGCCTTGCGCTGTTCGGATATCTCCCTGGAGATGCGGGCGTTGATCGACTCTGCCTCCATCACGGTGAAAGCATGCCGCAACAGTCTGGAGGGCAGAGGGCTCGGTGACGACGATCTGCTGATGGGTGTCGAAATGGTTCCCGCTGCAGTGCTCCATCTCGCTCGACGTCAGCGAGATGGATGGTCACAGCTCTACACCTGACGTCACATCCCCGCTCCAGTGTCGTAGGCACACCGTCTCAGAGAGTTCGGTCCTCGCGTTCACCGAGCTCGGAGGACTCGGCTGCGGTGTCGCGGTCTCGACCACGGACGATGCGCACCGTCAGCACTGCGATGATCACCAGCACTGCGATCAGGAGCACTGCGGTGTTCGGTACCGCGTCGGCCACGTCGCTGATCCAGACCTGCAGCGAGTACTGACTGTCGACCCCCATGACGCCGCCGAGGTTCGCTGTGCCCTCCGTGAGCAGGAACAGCACTCCGATACCGATGAAAAGCACCCCCGATATCAGAGACGTCGTGTGCGTTTTCAGCGGTCCTATGCTGATTTCCTTGCCGCGCAGCCACGTTCGTGATCCGAGCGAGAATCGGTCCCAGACCAGCGCCAGCACGAACAGGGGTATCACCATCCCCGCTGCGTAGAGTGCCATGAGCACTCCGCCGTATACGGCCTGACCGCCGGCGACGGCAACGGTCAGGACCGCGCCGAGCAGGGGTCCCGAGCAGAACCCTGCGAGCCCGTAGACCGCGCCGAGGGCGAACACCGATCCGGTGGAGGAGACGTCGATGCGCGCGGCTGCTCTCTGAGCGGACCCCAGCGCGAAGCCGCGACCGACGATGATCATCACTCCGAGGGCGATGATGACCACGCCGCCGATCATCGTGGTGACCTCGCGATACCGGGTGATCGCCGAGCCGATGGCCCCGACTCCAGCACCGAGGGGCACCAAGACCGCTGCCAGCCCGAGGTAGAAGATCCCGGTGCGGCCGGCGAGCTTGCCGGCCCCGTCGAAGGCGTACGCGAAGAAGGAAGGAAGTAGCAGGGCCGAGCATGGACTGAGAAGTGCCAGCAGCCCGCCGAGAAATGCTCCGAGAAGTCCGATCTGCGACATCGCGGGCCGCCCTACGCGCCGGCTGCCGCGTCGATCAGATCGACGAACTCCGAGAACGGTTGCGCGCCCAGAACCGGATCACCGTTGACCGAGAACGCCGGAGTGGCCGGGATACCCAGCGACTGCGCTTCGGTGGAGTCGGCGGTGATCGCGGCGTCGAATGCCATGCCGGTGGCGTCGGCGGTGAACCGAGCCATATCCGGTACCCCGGCCTGTTGCGCGTAGCTCTGCAGCGACTCCAGTGTCAGGTCCGCGTGACCGGTCTCGGGAGCATCGGCGTAGACGGCGCGGGTGAACTCCCAGAACTTGCCCTGGGCGGCGGCGGCGCGTCCGGCCCGGGCAGCATCGAATGATTGTTGCCCGAAAATGGGTAGGTCTCGCCATTCGATGCGCAGGGTGCCGGTATCGACGTATCGATCGATCAGCTGCGGCTCGGTGTCCCGGCTGAACTGGGCGCAGAACGGACACCGGAAGTCCGAGAAGGCGATCATCACCACCGGGGCGTCGACGTCGCCGAGGGCCATCGGATCATCGGTCACACGGTGTGCCAGATCGCCGAGCGGTCCCATCACCGGCGGTCCGCTCGCGCTGCTCGACCCGGCGGCCGGTGCCGCCTCCGACTGCTCGCCGCCACCGGTCGTTCCGAGCACGAGAGCTCCCACGAGCACGGCCGCCACCACCACGGCGATGGCCAGGAGCACGATGTCGCGGCGGCGAGTGGAGCGAGATGTCGAAGTCATGCAATACCTTTCGGCAGTCGGATACTGGCAGCGATACCCATCTGGGTATAGCCTCACAGTGTCACCCTACTCACACAACTACACCCCGTAGGAGATCCCAGCCGATGACAGAGCCCGCCACCTCCGACCGTCTCGACGTCGATGCTGCCGGCCGTTCCGGTGACGGGGTGATCGCCGAGTCCGATCGTTTCCGGGGTTGGGGGGCGCGGGTACTGCGCGGCACCGTCGCCGGTGTGGTCACGGTGTTGGTGGTGGGCATTCCCACCGACATCATCGACACGCCGGTCTTCGGCCGTGAGGTGCCGGTGCGGGCGTGGGAGCTTCCGGTTCTGCTGGCCACGGCCCTGTTGACCGCACTGTGGTTCGGGATCGACAAACCCGCGCGGGTCGAGCGGACCGGCACACCCGCCGCTCTCGGTGTGGTCCTGACCTTCTTCGCCGTCGGATGTCCGGTGTGCAACAAGCTGGTACTTCTTGCGCTCGGCACCTCGGGTGCACTGGGGTTGTGGGCACCGATACAACCCATCCTTGCCGGGGTGTCCCTGGCAATGCTGACAGCAGCGGTGATGGTGCGATGGCGCAAACGCGACTGCACCTCCGCGTCCTGCGCAGCATGACCGGGCGACGCCTGCTCACCCGTGCACCGACCATCGAGTGACCGACACCCGAACCGATCGAAAGGAACCGAACGAACTATGACCGAACTGGCCATCGGCACCCGCGTGGACATGCCGTTCGAGGAAACCGTGGACGCAACCCGTGAGGCACTCGCCGAACAGGGATTCGGAGTACTCACCGAGATCGACATGCAGTCGACGTTGAAGAGCAAGATCGACGCCGACATCGAACGCTACGTCATCCTCGGAGCATGCAATCCGCAGCTGGCGAAGGCTGCGATCGACACCGATCGGCAGGTGGGGTTGCTGCTGCCGTGCAACGTGGTGGTGCGAGCCGATGGCAGCAGCACGATCGTCGAAGCGATGAACCCCCAAGTGATGGTGGGACTCTCGGATGCAGCGGGCCTGGCCGAGGTCGCCGACCGGGCCACCGCACTGCTGCAGAGCGCGATCATGGCACTCGGCGGAGACAGCACCACCACATAGATGGGTGCGCACCGTATCGGCAGAGCGGCGGCAGTGATCGGCACCGTTGCACTGTGCGCCGTCGCGCTGGCGTCGGGATGCAGTTCCTCACCTGCTCCCGACACCACGGGCACCGATCCGGCGGCACATCCGTTGTCGCCGGCCGCGCCGCCGCCGGGCTTCGGAGACACGGCCCTGTGGTCCATCCCGTTCCTGTCGCAGCCGCACATCGTCGAGGACGGGTTCGTCGGAGTCGTCGACTCCTCGGACGCATCCGGTTCGCACCGGGTGCAGGTACTCGACGACACCGGCACACCACGATTCGGCGTGGACGTACCCGCCGATCGCGACGAGTTCGCGGTGACCAGCACACACAACCGTGAGCTGTTGATCACCGAGGACATCGATGATCCCGGTTCGGGTGCACCGGCCACGATGACCGCCCGCGATACCCGCACCGGCGACCTCGTATGGGGTCCGGTCTCTGCTGCAGGCTGCCTGACCGGGTCCGGACTGCTGATCGACGCCGACTGCTCGCAGACAGCAAGGCCCGCAGCCGTGGCCGCCATCTCGGCAACCGACGGACACCGCACCGACCTGACGGGTGCGATCTCCGAATTCGGTGGATACGCGGTCACCGTCGACGGCGACACAGCGCGCATCGTGACCGCCGACACCGGCAACACCGCCTGGTCCACCGACACCCTCACCCCGCCCCCCGCAGCGATCCCCGGGACCGCACGATTCGTCGCCACCGCCGGCAATGCAGTGGTCGTGGCATGGACGATCCCGACCCGTCCCGAACCGATCCAGGCGGTCTATCGACTCTCCGATGCCGAGCTCCGATGGATCAGCGGTAGCCGCAGTCCGATGGTGATGACCGCCGACAGCAGTAGCGGGGCGACGATGATCACCACCGCAGACCTCACCGACGACGGAATCGCTGTCCTGTTCGAGCAGTACGGCACCCGAGGTTTCACCGCCGATCAATTTCCCGGTGCCGACCGCTTCGCTCTGGTCGGCGGCATCGTCTACGGCGCGTCGGACTCGGGGGTGACTGCCATCGATGCGACCTCCGGCCGCGTCACCGGCACATCACCGAGTGCCGCACCGACAGCAGTGACCTCGAACGGTGTCGCATTGGCCCAGAGCAGCGACGGGTACACCGCGTTCAAGGTGATCCCCCATTTCTGAGCTGCCCGCCCGCACACCCCGTTCAGGACGTCTTGGGCCGACCTCGAAGATCGACGGAGAACAACGGGCCGAGCAGACACACGTTGACCACCCCGGTCAGCACGAAGACACCGCCGATCACTCCCACCACGATGCCCCCGACACCGCCGAGCACGACGGCGACCACGATCAGAGCGATTCCCACCACGATGCGCAGTGCGCGTCCGGCAGTACTGCGCATGAATTCGACGAACGACATGATGATTCCAGTTCTGTAGAGGGACTTTCACTGTTGGACGGGCGAGAACGCCGAAGTGGACCGATCCACGGCTCCTCGCGCGAACAGCCCAACCCCAACCCCAACCCCAACCTCGACCTCGACCTCGACCTCGACAGCGCGGCATACGACGAGCGCTTCGCGCGCGATCTGATCGACCAGGGCACGACTCTTCGCCGCTTCGCAGCCGCGATGACACGATCACCGGCCGATACCGACGATCTGGTGCAGGACGTCCTCGAACGCGCGTGGCGCAACCGAAGAACGTTTCGATCCGAATCGGCGCTCACGACGTGGCTCTACCGGATCACGATCAACCGTGCCCGCGATGTGGCCGCACGCGCGGAGACTCAGCGCACAGAACCATCGGGCACGGGCGACATCGATGTACCGATCAGCGACCTCGAGCACCCCGAGACGGTCGCGCAGGCGCTCAGCGATCGATCCACGGTGCGAGCGGCGCTGGCGACGTTGACCGTCGAGGATCGAATGGTCCTGGCATTACACGACGGCGAGGGCTGGACGGCGACACAGATCGGTGCGGTCGGCGCGCTCACCACCGCAGCGGTGTACAAGCGCATCCACCGTGCACGGGTGAAGCTGCTACACGCCCTCGACGACGGTCCCACACACCCGCGAAGCGACTCCCAGGCGTGCCGGCGCACACTCGCCGCGGCATCGGACTACCTGGACGGGCGTCTCGATGTCGACGCGTCGGCCCGCATCGATACGCACCTGCGGCAGTGTCGCCGCTGCCCACCCATCGCACAGGCCCTGATCGGTATCAAGACCGCACTCGGCCTGCGGCCGTGGACCAGCGCGGTACCCGAACAGTTCGTGTACGACGTCGCCCACTTGGGCGGACCCCCGCCCGCCGCGATGACCGGTCATCCCCGACACCCGGAATCGGATACCCCATAGGGTATATTGGGGAGTAATTCGTCGACCGAGGGAGAGACTCATGTGCAGGGCTGTCACGTGCAAGAAGTGCGGAAAAACGACGTGGGCGGGATGTGGTCAACACGTCGATCAGGTGATGCGGGGCGTTCCGGCGTCCAATCGCTGCAAGGGGCACGACTCCGATCCGAAGTCACCGGGATTGCTCTCCCGCATGTTCTCCAAGAAGTAGATCGCGGTCCGCAGCCCTGGTCCTGCAAGGGCTGCGACACGAGTCGTAGTTCTTCGCGATCTCGGTGTCGCGGTCTCGCCCGTCGCGGCGTCGACCGGTCAGACCGCGCATGCGCAGGTCCGCATCGTAGTGAACGAACAGCCCCCACCCGATCAGGTGCAACAGCACGACCACACTTGCCATCGCCGGCAAGCTGGGCTTCGTCGCGGGAAAATCGATGTCGCGCAGGCACACTCACGTCGATCACCGGCACAGCCAGCCGTCCGGCGGGCAGCGGTGGGAGGTCGTGATCGACGTCTCCGACCCTGGAGTGGCAACGATGTATTACAGGGCCATGGAGGCCTGGACGGTGACGTAGACGGCCACGACGAGCAACAGGGCTGCGAAGCTACGGGTGAGTGTGGTGGCAGAGACTCTGTCGCTGATGACTTTTCCTGCGAACGAGCCTGCAATTGCCGCGAGGGTGAACGGTACGACGATCTCCCACGGGATGGTGGCACCCGTGCCGAGGCGTTCGGTGAAGGCTCCCGCGCTGGTGATGGAGATGATCACCAGTGACGTTCCGACCGCGACGGGCATCGAGTAACCCAGTGCCAGAACCAGGGCGGGGACGATGAGGAATCCGCCGCCCACTCCCAGAAACCCGGTGAGGAAGCCGACGACGAGCGCGGAGGCGACCAGCTTGACTACCTGGGAAGTGGTGATCTTCACTTTCGTGGGCTTGGTGGCGACCGCGACGGCACCCGGGCGTGTTCCCGCGGTCTCGGCCGGGTTCGGTGTCGGTAGGTCGACATCGTGTCCGCGCCGGGTGCGGCGCAGCATCGCACCGGCGGCGACGATCATCAGTGCCGCGAACGCGAGCAGCAAGATCTGCGGGTCGACCGATCGGTTGAGGATCGATCCACCGAAGGCGGCGCCCGAGCCCAGAATTCCGAACACTGCCGCTGCCCGCCACCGAACGTGCCGTGCTCGCGCATGGCTGATGGCCGCGATGATCGAGGTGATTCCGACGATGATCAGCGAGGCGCTCGTTGCCGATTGCGGTTCGACCGCCAGGAGATACACCAGGGCAGGAACAGTCAGTATCGATCCCCCACCACCGAGCGCGCCGAGGGAAAGACCGATGAGAATCCCTGCGGCAACTGCGCTCGCCAGGGTGGCGACCATGTCAGATCACTGCGCCGGGGGTGCCGTCATCACGGACCACAGGGCGGCCGTCTTCGTGCCACGCTTTCATTCCGCCCGACAGATTGTGCGCTGTGCGACCGGCATCGGTGAGGGCCGCGACAGCTTTGCTCGACCGAGCGCCCGAGCGGCACACCACGACCAATTTCTGCTCAGGAGGGTAGGCAGCAGGATCGAGATCGCCGAGGCGTACATGGACGGCGTCCGGGGCGTGTCCGGCTGCCCATTCGTCGTCCTCGCGGACATCGATCAGGGTGGCTCCCGATTCGGCGATCAGTGCGTGTGCGGCGGCCGGATCGGCTTCCGGTGGTGCTTCAGTCATGAAGAACGCTCCTTGGATCAGTGGGTGCTTACAGGGCGTGCAGCGGCGTGGCCGGCACGAAGCGATAGCCGTCGCTCGGTGAGAACGTGGCCGAGACGGTGAACCGATCTCCTCGAATCACTGTGTGCCGCAACTCCACCGGCCGGGAATTCATGCAACCCAAGCGGCGGATCGACAGCGCGGCGGTCTTCGAGTCGAGTTCGAGTGCTGCCGCATCCTCCGGATCCGGGACGACGGCAGTGACGTCCTCGCGGCCACCGGTCAGGCGGATGCCGCAGCGTTTCTCGAGCTCGATGTAGAGAGCCGTGTGAGTGAAGTCCGCATCCAGGAGGTCGCGTGCCAGATCCCCCGGCAACCAGGCATGGTCGAGCGCCAACGGCATGGTCCCTGCCATGCGGATGCGCTCCAGGTAGAGCAGCGGAGCCTTGGGACCGATTTGCAAGGTAGCGGCCACCGCGGGGTCGGTCCGCAGTTCGAGTGCACGCACCACGCTGTGCTGGGCAACACCCGTGGCTTCCACGGCAGCGAAGAGACTGTAGAGCGCACCGAGTGGTTGCTCGATCACCGGCGGAGCCGCCAAACGAGAAGGCCGGCCACGCTCTGCAATCAAGATTCCTTCGTTCCGCAGGTGCCGCAGGGCCTCGCGGGTGGTGTGACGGCTCACCCCGTAGCTCGTCGTCAACGCATGCTCGCCCGGGAACTCGGAGCCGGCGAATTCGTCGTCACCGATTCGGCGGACCAGATCGGCATGCAGTTGCGCCCACAGCGGCATCGCACTGGAGCGGTCGAGCGCGGCGCTGCGATCGGGTTCAACCATCAGAGGCCCTCCTGTCGATCTGTGTCGGAATCCGAATTCGAGCCGCCGGCTGCTGACCCTCGGGGCCACTGTACAACAAATGTACGTACATCCGTACGGACGCAGTGGTGCTCTGTGCAAGTCGATGCGATGTCGACCGAGGATCTCGGGGACCGCAGCTCCCCGTCCCCGAGAAACCATCCGTCGGCGTCGCCGACACACAACGAGACAACGCTCGCATCGAGAAAATTTGTTTCCCACCACGAACGAGCGCCTGGTGAAGATCGCGGCGAGTCGGTCCCGGATCAGGCCAGTCGGTGCCGGATCAGGAGTGTCGCGCGGGGGCTTTCTCGCCCTGGGTCTGCTTTACCGTCGGTGGCGCGGCGAGCCGACAGGGCGAGCACCGGACCGAACCGGGGGCGGACTGCACGACCGCCTCCGATTCGGGCGGGTTCGATCAGACTGTTTCGAGGTTGCGCGCGGCCCAGGCGGCGTAGCTGCCCTCGAGTTCGACAACTCGGTAGCCGGCGCGGCGCAGGGCGCTGGCTGCGACCGCGTTACGGACGCCGCTCTGGCAATAGGTCACGATCGGACCGCTCGTGGGCAGTCCGTCGAGGTTCCACAGCACTCGGCCACCGCTGAGCTGTTCGGAGCCAGGTATGTGGCCGTCGGCGTGTTCGGTTTTGTTGCGCACGTCCAGCACCATTGCCGGGTCGAACGAATCCAGCTCGTCCGCACCGATCGTCTCGGGTGTCGTCATAGGGAGTCCTCGTAGACTCGTGACGTACCCGGTCACCGTATCGATGCCGACCCGCAGCAGGTGATCACGTAGCTCGTCGGCGACGGCGTGGTCCTCGGCGAGCACCACCAGTGGAGTGTCCTCTCGTTCGGGGTCGTAGACCCAGGCACCGAACGAGGCTGCCTTGTCGATGCCGGGGATGTTGAGCGCTCCGGGGACAGCGCCGGCGTGCACCTCATCTTGGCCGCGGGTGTCGAGGAGGACGACCTCGTCGGAGTCGAGGGCGCGTGCCAATTCTGCGGAGTCGTACTCGCGCAAGGGAGAGAGTGGCCCGAGAACGACCGGGCCCTGCTTGTTCTGACGCTTCATCCGGCCGAAGTAGGCGTGTGCATCCGGTTGGCCGTCGAGCATCTCGTCGACGAAGCCCTGCTCGTCGTCGCGCTCGACATACCCGGCCCACCAAGCGAAACGGCGTTCGTAGCCGACGCTGGTCGACGGAAGCGCGCCGAGAGCTTTTCCGCAGGCACTGCCCGAACCGTGACCGGGAAAGACCTGGATATGATCCGGCTGCGTGACGAACGACCGCTTCAGACTGCGGAAGATCTGTTTGGCACCCTCGAAACGGGTGTCGACACCGTCGGCAGCTTCGTCGAGTAGGTCCGGGCGGCCGAGATCGCCGGCGAAGACGAAGTCGCCCGTCAACATGTATCCCGGAGCATCGGCGAAGGCGCCGTCGGTCACCAGGAACGAGAGGTGCTCCGGGGTATGACCGGGCGTGTGAACGGCTTGCACCGTGATGTTGCCCAGAGCCAGCGTGTCGCCATCGTGGAGGCGTTCGGCCTCGAAGCCGTACTGCCAGTCGTCGCCGCCCTCTCCTGAGACGTAGGTGGTCGCGCCGGTGGCCTTGGCCAGCTCGCGGGTGCCGGACAGGTAGTCGGCATGGATGTGGGTCTCGGTGACGGCGGTGATGGTCATGCCATGTCGATCGGCCAGGTCGAGGTACACACCGATGTCGCGGCGGGCGTCGACCACCACTGCCTCTCCCTTGGCCTGGCAGCCGATGAAGTATCCGGCTTGGGCGAGGTCTTCGTCGTAGATGCGTTCGAGAAGCATCGAAATCTCCTTGTCGATCGTGGTGGCGTTCGTACAGGTCTCAGAATTCATGGTACCCCGTGGGGTATTTTCAGGAGGTTCTGTACG
Source organism: Tsukamurella pseudospumae (assembly GCF_001575195.1). Taxonomy (NCBI): domain Bacteria; kingdom Bacillati; phylum Actinomycetota; class Actinomycetes; order Mycobacteriales; family Tsukamurellaceae; genus Tsukamurella; species Tsukamurella pseudospumae. The sequence continues at coordinate 1,166,179 of NZ_LSRF01000058.1, read as the reverse complement.
GCGAGGTGCACGGTTCCGATTCCTGCGGGGTGGAGGCGGCGTTCCACTGGGCGACCAGGGGCATCGCAACCGACTGATCCAGCGAGGCGCAACGACTCACAGCGACATCGCAGTGGTTGCCGATCATCACGTCCTCCTCAGCCGTCCGGCACTCGCCGACTCGGGGCGGACGAGGAAATTTCATTCGTCCCGAGTGTGGCGTTTGTCGGTATCGGCGACTAGCCTCACTCATAATGTACGTACATCCGTACGAGCAATCAAGGAGAGGGCGACGTACACCTCGGCACGTGTCCTTGCACCACCTGCTCGAACGCCGGAATGACCTTCCAGCACGACTGCTGTGGATGCAGTGCACCTGGCCTCAATGACCACCAATGTCGTGACCACACGGCTCGCGCCCACACCGACGTCGAGCTGAAGCACCCCGGCACCAACCGAAATCGAGACCGCGCTCACCGAGCTCGTGTCTCGAACAGGAGGACCACATGTCCGCGCACACCATCGACCACAAAGTCGCGATCATCGGCGGAGGCAACGCCGGTATTTCGCTCGCGGCACGTCTGCGGCGAGCAGGAATGACCGACATCGGCATCATCGAGCCGGCAGAGACCCACTATTACCAACCTTTGTGGACGCTCGTCGGTGGAGGCCGCGCCCCGGCCTCGGAGAGTGCGCGCAGCGAGGCGTCGGTGATGCCCCAGGGCGTCGGCTGGATCAAGGATCGCGCCGAGGGAGTCGACCCCGATGCCCAGACGGTCAGCACCTCCTCGGGAACTACGATCCATTACGACCACCTGGTGGTGTGCCCCGGCATCCAGCTCGACTGGGATTCGGTGCCCGGCATGGCCGAATCGATCGACACCCCGCAGGTCTCGAGCAACTACCGCTACGATCTCGCACCCAAGACGTGGCAGATGATTCAGAAGATGCGGTCCGGCACCGCCGTGTTCACGATGCCCTCCGGCCCCATCAAATGCGCGGGTGCCCCGCAGAAGATCGCGTACCTCGCCGCCGACTACTGGCGAGAGCAGGGCGTGCTCGATGCCATCCGAGTTGTCCTCGTCCTTCCCACACCCGGAATGTTCGGGGTACCGGTGTTCGCCGAGGAGCTCGAACGAGTCGTGGCGCGTTACGGCATCGAGGTGCGCAAGAACAGCGAAGTCACCGCTGTCGATCCGGACGGTCGATCGGTGACGATCACCGACAACAGTGCAGGTACCACCGACGAGCTACCCTACGACCTGCTCCACGTCGTACCGCGCCAATCCGCACCGGACTGGATCAAGGCCAGCCCCATAGCGGACCCCGACAATCCCGCCGGATACGTCCAGATCGACAAGAACACACTGCGGCACAACAGATTCGACAACATCTTCGCCCTCGGTGACGCCGGATCGTCACCGAATTCCAAGACCGGTGCCGCCATCCGCAAGCAAGCACCCGTGGTCGCCGAGAACCTGCAGGCGAGCATCGCCGGCCGTCCACTGACCGCACAGTACGGCGGGTACGCCTCCTGCCCCTTGACCACCTCTCGCAAGACGATGCTTCTGGCCGAATTCGACTACACGATGCAGCCGGCTCCCTCGATACCGCTGATCGACACCACACACGAACGCCGCGACATGTGGTTCCTCAAGAGACGCGGACTGCCGGCGTTGTACTGGAACGCCATTCTCACCGGCCGAGCGTGACCGGTCGACCGCCGCACAGTTACGACCGCGAGGGCGAGCTGAGCCACTATCGGTCGGTGTTCGAGGCCATCGAACGACGCGTGATACCGGAGGTGGTGATCACCCGGCTCACCCCGTATCTGCTCGTTCTGGTGTCGGCGGCCGTGCTCGGAGTGGTGCTTCCGCACACCGGCGGCGCACACGGGTACGACGTTCTTCTGCGCACCGAAAGCGCCGACGCGGAATCAGCGGGCGTGTTGGCGACACTGTTCACCGCATTCACTCTCACGTTCACCGTCGTGGTGGCCTCGATCGCGCGTCTGGTTCGGCGTTTTCGGTGGGCCGCTCTGGCTTTGGCGGGCAACGGTGTCACCACGGTGTTCGGTGTGCTCGCGATCTGGGCTCGGCAGTCACTGGCACCGACCGCGACGGTGGCGGGTCCATCGATCGGCCTGTATCTGGGCGCGGTGGCAGCCCTGCTGTCCACCGTTCTCTGGGCTCGTGTGGTGTTCACCCGCCCACCCGAGCAGCCCGGTCCAGCGCGCAGGAGCTGACACGTCGCGGGCCCGATCACCCCATCTCGAACCGGCTGTCCTGTCTCGGTCCGATCACCCCCGTGCATCGATGCGGGGGTGGTCGGACCGTTGTCAGGCGAGGGCGAGAAAGAGCTTCTCGAGCTCCGCTTCGCTCATCTTCTCCCCTGTTTCCGCCCCGGTGATGCACTCACGAAGTCCGGTGGCGACGATCTTGAAGCCTGCCCGGTCGAGAGCCTTCGACACCGCGGCCAGCTGGGTGACGACGTCCTTGCAGTCACGGCCGCTCTCGATCATCGAGATCACTCCTGCGAGCTGACCCTGCGCACGCCGCAGACGGTTCAGTACCAACGCGATGCTTTCGGTGTCACCGGTCATGTCGTTCAGTCCTTCGTTCGATGAAACTCCAGGTTACCCCTAGGGGTAACGGTGGTCGTGGTGGCCGACGCCGGACGGTATCGGCCACCACAGTGTTACTCGAGATCGGTGACACTCAGCTGTGCGAGAAGCCGATCTTGGGTAGTACTGCTCGTAGCCACGTGGGTGACCACCATGCGGCGTGGCCGGTCAGGCGCAGGAGCACCGGCAGCAGCACCAAGCGGATGAGTACGGCGTCCAGCAGTACGGCGACACCCAGAATGATTCCCATCTCCTTGGGTGGCAGTGGTTCGGCGAGCGCGAACGAGAAGAACACCGCGATCATCACCGCTGCCGCCGCGAAGATCACCCGACCCGAATGCGCCATTCCGTCGACCTGAGAACCGTGCGGATCACCGGTGTTCTCGTAGTGTTCCTTGACGCTCGACAGCAGAAACACCGTGTAGTCCATCGCGATTGCGAAGATCATCGCGAAGAAGAACACCGGGCCCCAACCGTTCAGGAATCCCTGCGGGGTGAATCCGAGCAGCGACGCCCCGTGACCGTCTTGGAAGATCAGCTTCGCCACACCGAATGCTGCGCCGGTGGACAGCAGGCTGACCACGGTCCCCAGCAGGGCGATCAGCGGTGCCTGGAGCGCGATCAGCAGCAGCAGGAATCCGAGCACGAGGATCACCGACACCACGATCGGCAGGTACTCGTTCAACGCGGTCTGTAGGTCCAGGTTCTCCGCGGGTGCACCGCCGACGATCGCTCCCTCGGGCAGCTCGGCGCGCAAGGCGTCGAGTGTGGTCTCGAGTGCGGGGTCCGACGGGTCCACGTTCGGGATGGCCTGCAGCATGACGTAATCGGATCCGTCCATGGCGGGCATGGGCGGCGTCACCATCGATACGCCGTCGACGCTCGCTGCGATCTGTGCGGTCTGCTCCGCCTCCGATGTGGGGGCGATGATCTGCAGCATGCCTGGTGCGCCTTCGCCCATCTGTGCCTGCACCAGTTCGTAGCCTTGGCGGACCGGAGCGTCCTCGGGGACAACCGAAATGGACGGCATGGAGACCTTGAGACCCAGTGCCGGAATCGACAGCGCTACCAGAATCAGCAGGGAGCCGATGGCGAACGGCCACGGATGCTTGTGCAGCAACTGACCCCAGGTCGCGAATTTCGGCGAGCGGTGCACCTGTCGCTTCGCGTACGGGAGGGAGCCGGCATTGACCTTCGGTCCGAGCTTGCCCAGCACTGCGGGGAGCAGTGTGAGGGTGGCAGCGAGAACGAACACCACCGCGAGCATGATGCCCACGGCCATCGTGCGTACCGCAGGTGCAGGTACGAGCAGTACGGCGGACAGGCTGATCAGCACGGTCAGGCCGGACAGCAGGACTGCTTTGCCTGCCGTGTCCATCGTTTCTGCCACTGCACGCTGCGGGTCGATCCGTCCGGCGTCGATGGTCTTGCGGAGCGCATCCCGGAATCGGACGACGAGGAAGAGCGCGTAGTCGATACCGAGTGCCAGGGCGAACATCATCGCAAAGTTCATGGCCCACACCGAGATCGGCGTGATTTCGTTCAGCAGAACCAGACCACCCGCGGATGCCACGAGACCGGCCAGAGTCAACAGCAAGGGCAGACCTGCCGCGACGAGCGATCCGAACGCGAGCACCATGATCGCCAATGTGACCGGCCAGGAGATGATTTCGGCCTTGATCATCGCGTCGTGGTTGGCCTTGTTGAAGTCACTCCACAGTGCCGATGCTCCGGTCGGGTAGACCTCGATCGAGTCCGTGGACGCTGCGGTCAGCTCACCTTTGAGATCGTCGACCGCTTTGACCATCTCGTCGGTCGTCCCGTTCGCTCCACCGATGAGGATACCGGTGTGTCCGTCGGGGCTGATCGACATTCCCGGTTGCGGGGGGATGACCTCGGAAATCCGCGAATCGGCGGCCAGAATGTCGGTGACTTCGGAAATGACAGCCGCGACTGCGGGATCGGTCACCTGCTCGGTGTCCGAGTGCACGACCACCTGTATCGCGGCCGAGGAGTTCCCGCCGAAGTGCTCCTGTGCGAGTTCGCGAACCTGGACCGACTCCGATCCGTTGGATTGCCACCCGGCACCGGCGAGGGAGCCGAACACCGACGGGGCGAACGCTCCCAATCCGATGATGACCACGAGCCACGCGGTGACCACCCACTTGAAGTTGCCTGCCATGTGCGCACCGAAGCGCGCCAACGGCCCGCCGGAACTCTCGTCGGTTCGAACGTCCGTGGAACTCACATCATGTCCTTACTGGTCGGGAAGATGGAGGAACCGTAACACAGTACCCCCAGGGGTATGCTGGTATCATCGCATCTACCCCCTAGGGTATGTACGGACGACCGCACCACACGCAGAGAAGCGAGGATCTACCGCATGTCATGCACCGACACCCTCACCGGCCCCGGCGGACCGAGTATCGAACGCGCAGTCCCCGCGCTGGCGGGCACCATGGTCCTTGCCAGCCTCGCCGCCGGTTCCCTTCACGACCGCCGCTGGCATGTCCTGACAGCATTCGTCGGCGGGAATCTGCTGCTGTATTCCGCAGTCGGATGGTGCCCGGCCAGCGTGTTGATGAAGCGGCTGGGGATGCGTCAGAGCGCAGTGACCCCGACCCGGTGAACCGCAACAGGACCCGCCCTGCGCCGTGGCAGTGAGTCGGCTACGCCTTCGGCCGCACTCTGCCCTCGACCATGACGGACTGGGTGGCCAACGACATTACGGGCGATCACGCCGTGGCTCGGCACCTGATCCGCGGCCAGGTTCCGTTTCTTCCCATCTACGCCGTGTTCATGTTCTTTCCGGGTGAACTGTGGTTGCGTGGCGCCATGGTGCTCCTAGCGGTCCTGCTCTCGCTGTTCTTCACCGCCTCCTACATGGAAGAGAATCGGCAACGACGCCTCGTGCGACACGAGCAGAAACTCGATGACCCGGACGTCCGTCGACGCGCTACGCGTGGTCATCGTCCTGAAATAAGCGCATGCTGGACACGTCCACCCGCGCGCAGTCAGGCGACGGTCAGATAGATCAACGCGACATGGAGTGCGACGACGATTCCCGCGATGAGCCATGCCGCGTATGCCGTGATCCGGTGATTGACATCACTGCCCATCAGGATGCGGTCCGAGGTGAACCGCACCAAGGGAATCAACGCGAACGGAATACCGAACGACAGCACGACCTGTGAGACGACCAGTGCCCGACTGGGGTCGACCCCCGCGGCCAGAATTGCCAGTGCGGGAACAAGTGTCACCAGTCGTCGCACCAGAATCGGAATGCGCTTACGTAGTAGGCCGTCCATGATCATCGCGCCGGCGTATGCCCCGACCGATGTCGATGCAAGGCCCGAGGCCAGCAGGCCCACCGCGAACAGCAGCGCTACCACCGGCCCCAGAGTGTCTCCTACTGCTGTATGGGCTCCTTCGATGGAATCGACGCCCTCGCGGCCCCCCAGCGTCGAGGCCGCCAACAGCAGCATCGACATGTTCACTGCACCGGCCAGCAGCATCACCAACCCGACATCGATCCGGGTGATCCGCAACAACCGCTGCCGGACAGGCCCTGCCTCGGGGTGTCCGTGCCGGTCACGTGCAAGGCCGGAGTGCAGATAGACCGCGTGCGGCATGATCGTCGCACCGAGCATCGCGGCGGCTATTAACACGCTTTCCGCGCCGTCGAACCGCGGAATCAACCCGGCGGCGGCCTCGGTGAACGATGGCGGTTCCACGACGACGCTGGCAAGAAATCCGATGGCGATGACACCGAGTAGCCCGAGAATCACGAACTCGAACGGGCGCTGTCCGCGTCGATCCTGAACCATCAGCAAGATCATCGATACGGCTCCGGTGATGAGGCCGCCGATCAGGAGCGGCAGGTCGAAGAGCAAGTAGAGGGCGATCGCACCGCCGACGATCTCTGCGAGGTCGGTCGCCATGGCGACCACTTCTGCTTGCCCCCAATATGCCAGTCGCACCCTCTTGCTCGACTTCTCGCGGACCACTTCGGGCAGTGTCATTCCGGTGACGATGCCGAGTTTGGCGGAGAGGAACTGCACGAGACCGGCCATCACGTTCGCGGCGACGATCACCCAGACCAGCAGGTACCCGAACTGCGCGCCGGCGCTGACGTTGGAGGCGACATTGCCGGGGTCGACGTAGGCGATCGCGGCGACGAAAGCGGGTCCGAGCAGAACGAGGCCAGACCGAAACCTCGAGGGCGGCCGAGACGATCGGCGGTGCAGCACAGACATGACCACACCCTCCGGCACCAACAATATGTCAGAACCCTGAAAATATAGTTCGGACACCCGAACAATGCAATGCGGCGTGGCGGTTCGGCGACATCTCGATCAGATGGGCAGGACCACTGCACTGACGAATTCGTTGCGGATCCAGGCGATGAACAACCCCCACACCCCGGTCAGCAGCGCCACGCCGACGGCGATCATGATGACACCGCCCGCCACCTTGATCCTCTGAGAGTTCCTCCGAAGCCACCCCACACCGCGCATCGCCGAACTCGAACCGAACGCAAGAACGACGAACGGTAGGCCGAGTCCCAGGCAGTACGCGACGATGAGAGTGACCCCGCGGGCTGCGGTTGCACCTTCGGTGCCTGCCGCCACGGACAGCACGCCGGCAAGGGTCGGACCCAGGCACGGCGTCCAGCCGAGCGCGAACACCCCACCGAGCAGCGGCGCTCCAGCGAGGGACGAGATCTGCCGGGGTGCGAATCGGGTGTCGCGTTGCAGTGCGGGTATCAACCCGATGAACGCCGCACCCATGATGATCGTGATGACCCCGCCGACGCGTTGGAGTACTTGCTCGTTGATGCGCAAGGTGCCGATGACTCCGAAGACCGAGGCTGTGGCGAGGACGAAGACGATGGTGAACCCGGCGACGAACAACGACGCTGCACCGGCCACACGCCAGCGATTCACGAGCCCCGTCGACGACGTGCCGGCGGTCGCGGTGCTGGGTGCCCGGGCATCGGCTGACTGAGCCTCGCAGGCCGATTGGGTGCCGCGGGCTGATTGGGCGTCGGCGCCGGCGATGCCTGCCAGGTAGGACAGGTATCCCGGCACCAACGGCACCACGCACGGGGAGGCGAACGAGACCAACCCGGCGAGCATGCATGCCGCGATCGCCAGCAGTAGGGGCCCGCTCGATGCCGCGTTCTGGAACGTCGACCCGATGTCTTGGGCGAGAAGAGTCGTCATTCCGCGGCTACCCGTTCGACGACGGGAAGGAGGTCTTCGGTGAGCAGGGCTCGCATGAAGACCGCGGCCACCCGGTGCTGGCGATCGAGTACCAGCGTCGAGGGAATGACGCTGGTCGGATAGTTCCCGCCGAGGGCGATCAGCGTCCGCATCGAGGGGTCGTAGATCGAAGGGTAAGTGACGTTGTTGTCGACCATGAAGTCCTGCGCTTTGTCCTTCTGCGGATCTCGGACATTGATACCGAGGAACTGCACACCGCGCTCGCGGGTGGCCTCGTAGGCCTCTTCGAGGTCGTCGGCTTCGCCGCGGCAGGGGCCACACCATTGACCCCAGAGATTGATCACGACGACCTTTCCGTCGTAGTCCGCCAGAGCGGTCGTCTTGCCCTCCTCCATCAGATCGGGGCCGGCGAGCTCGCCTATGGTTCCGCGTGTTTCGGGAGGGTCGTAGACAATGTCGGTTCGGCCACCGGGCGCGACGAAGTCGAAGCTCCCGCCGGACGGTGCAGCGTCGGCACCAGCGGAGCATCCGGAGATCAGTAGGACGGCAAGAATCGATCCGATTGCCGCGGTGGGCGTGCCGCCTTGTCGTCGAGTACCGACCCACACGGGTAGGAAACGTGTCATGAGGTGAAATCCTTTATTGCAATGCGGATCTGGTCTGTCGTCTCGAACACCGCGGGGTCGGTGACGCGCTCGATCGTTCCGTCCGGGCGGACGAGAAAGCTCAGGGGAAGGACCGGCGGTGCCGAGAGCGCGTCCTGGACGCGACCGCCGTCGATGTAGTTCGGATAGCTCAGGCCCAGTTGCGTGACCAGCGCGGCCGCGTCCGAGGGTCGGTCCTCGACGTTGATTCCGATGACTGGGATCGCGTCGGGTTCTGCGGCGTAGGCATCGACTACGGGCATCTCGGTGCGGCACGGGCCGCACCAGGATGCCCACAGGTTGATCAGCGTCACCTCGCTGCCGAGAACGTCGGCGAGATCGACATCGTCGGCACTGCCGATGCAGCGCGCCATCACTCTTGCCAGCGGCCCGCCTTCGTCTGGTACCGGCTGCGGACACAGCGGTAGTGCTGTTGCTCGTGCCGCGTCATCCGGCGGGCGGGACAGTGTGGGTTCGGGTCCGACCGGCGCGACATTGTTGGCGATGGCCTCGGACGGGCCGCCTTCGACGCCACCGGTGCGGGGCCACAGTGCGACGATCGATGCAACGACAACGACAAGCATGACGATCGACCAGCCGCGCGTCATCGCCGTGACCTTCTTTCTCGAGAGATCGGCAGAGGGGCGACCGGTACGTCGCGGTTCATAGGAGCGTGGACCAGTACGACCAGAAACGCTGTGCGATCAGGGCGATGAGGACGAGAAACCACACGGTCAGCGGAATCGAGTGATTGCGAATCACCGAATCAAGCCATAGCCGAAACCCTTGCCGAAGAGCGGGTTTCGACCTGGCGCGGTCGAGGTTGCGCAGCGTGACATACCAGAATATCGGGACGGTGACCGCCCACACCGCCATGCAGTACGGGCACAGCGCGCCGATGTCGTAGAGGCTCTGCACGATCAGCCAGTGCACGAAGCCCGCGGCAGCAGTGACACCGACCTGCAGTGCACTCCAGAACCACTGCGCGAACACGGCTCCGGCGAGCAGGGCGGCACCCACTGCCGCCACGACGGCGAAGCCCGCGATCCCGAGAAGGGAATTGGGAAATCCGAACGCAGACGCCTGCGGGGTGTCCATCACCGATCCGCAGTTGAGTACTGGATTGATACTGCAGGTCGGGGCGTAGGCGGGATCGAGCGCAAGGGCGAACTTCTCTACCGTGAGTACGAACGCGGCGGCAAGTCCGATCACGCCTCCTACCAGCAGCAGCCAGGGCAGGCTTCGGGCGAACGGTCCGCTGCGTCGGGTGAGAGCGGCTGCGCGGTCAGCCGAGTGCAGCGTCGAGGGCATCGGTGAGGTCTCCGTAGGTGGTGGGTTCGATCTTGGTGCCGTTGAGGAAGAACGTCGGGGTGCCCTGGACGCCGAGCGCGATCCCGTCGGCGACGTCGGCGTCGATGCGTTCGAGCGTCGCAGGGTCGGTGTAGGCGGCATCGAAGGCGCTCATGTCGAGCCCTTGCTCGACGGCGAAGCTCCGGAACAACTCGTCCTGCGGAACCTGCTGTTCGCCCCACTGCGCCTGCGTCTCGTACATGCGCTGATACATGTCCTCGAAGCCGCCCTGCTGAGCTGCGGCTTCGACGGCGCGTGCGGCGCGTTCGGCATTGAAGTGCGAGGCGATGGGAAAGTAGCGGGCCACGAAGCTCACCCGGTCGCCGTACTCTTCACGCAATTGTTCGATCGCCGGGTAGGCAGACCGGCAGGCCTCGCACTCGAAGTCGAGGAACTCCACGAACGTGACCCGGCCATCGGGCACCGAGTTCAACCGATGACTGTTCTCACGCACCGCGATCGAGGCAGGGTCGGCGGCGGCCTGCTCCGCGGCGGCAGCATCTGGCGTGCCCGATCGGTCCACCACCAGAAATACGACCAACGCGGCGGCGAACACGACCACCAGGGACAAGGAAATCTTCAACGCTCGGCTCATGCAGGTACCTTCTCGATTCGTTCCGGGTCTCGCGCAGTTGTTCCACCGCCGGGTCCCCAGCGTCTTCCTCGGTCGCCGCCGATGCCCCGGAATTGTTCGAGATCCAGAAAACGAACGACACGAGGGCTACCGCGAGAGCAGCGAACAGAACAATCGAGACCTTGACGGACCGGCCCACCCATTTCACCGGACGATGCGTGAAGCGTAGGCGTGAGCCTGAAGTAGAAATACTACGACCCATAGTAGTTGGGCATCGGGCCCGTTCGCCGCAGGACGTGTCACCTTCATCCCGCCCCTGTCGGCCAAATCGTCCACAAACGATCATAATGCCACAAAGTGCTATCATCGGTGCATGACGATCAATAGGGATGGGTGCCTGCTCGGCGGTACCACGTCGGCTCTCGATGCGGCAGTGGCGTTGTTCCACAGCCTTTCCGATGCGACACGGTTGGCTATCGTGCGCCGTCTCGCCGGCGGGGAATCACGTGTAGCAGACCTGGTGAGCGAGCTGGGGCTGGCCCAGTCGACGGTATCGGCGCACATGGCGTGCCTACGGGACTGCGGATTGGTCGTCGGTCGCCCCCAGGGCCGGCAGGTGTTCTACTCCCTCGTCCGGCCGGAACTGTTGGACCTGCTCGCTTCGGCCGAGACCCTCCTCGCCGTCACGGGGAACGCGGTGGCACTCTGCCCGGTTTACGGTACCGATTCCGCCGACGCGGCGGTGACCGGATGAGCGACGCATGCGGCTGCGGCCACGACGAGCCCCGCCCGGGCGACGACGACGAGCAGGAACCCGACAGTTTGTGGCAGATCACCGAGATCCGGGCCGCCGCACTGGCCGGTGTATTGCTGGCGGCAGGGCTGATCGTCGGTTGGATCGACGGTCCCGAGTCTGTGGCCGTGGTGCTCGAGTCGGTCGCGTTGATCGTCGCCGGCTACACCTTCGTCCCGTCGACCCTTCAGCGTCTCGCCCGCGGCAAGATCGGCGTCGGCACCCTGATGACCATCGCGGCGGTCGGTGCCGTGATCCTTGGTGAGGTCGGCGAGGCCGCGATGCTCGCGTTCTTGTTCGCGATCAGCGAGGGCCTCGAGGAGTACGCGGTCGCCCGCACCCGGCGCGGTCTGCGGGCGCTGCTGTCCCTGGTACCCGACACCGCCACAGTCCGACGAGATGGTCGAGAACAGGTGGTGTCGCCGACCGAGTTGATGCTCGGCGAGATCATGATCGTCAAGCCCGGCGAGCGCATCGCCACCGACGGCACCATCTGCACCGGCACCACCGCGCTCGACACCTCGGCGATCACCGGCGAATCGGTGCCCGTCGAGGCAGGGCCCGGCGACGGAGTGTTCGCCGGGTCCATCAACGGGACCGGCGTACTCGAAGTCGAGGTCTCCGCGAGCGCCGAGGACAACTCGCTCGCCAAGATCGTCCGGATCGTCGAGGCCGAGCAGTCCCGCAAGGGCGAGGCGCAGCGACTGGCCGACACGATCGCCAAACCCCTGGTGCCCGCGATCATGGTCGCCGCTGCCCTCATCGCCGCTGTGGGCAGCCTGCTCGGCGACCCACGGATATGGATCGAACGCGCACTGGTCGTCCTCGTCGCCGCCTCACCGTGCGCTTTGGCCATCGCCGTCCCGGTCACCGTCGTCGCTGCGATCGGTGCCGCCAGCAAACTCGGAGTACTGGTCAAAGGCGGCGCAGCGCTCGAAGCTCTGGGCCGGGTCCGAGGCATCGCGCTGGACAAGACCGGCACCCTGACCCGCAACAAGCCGGTCGTCACCGACGTTGCCACCGTGAACGGCGCGACCCGCGAACAGGTCCTCGCGGTGGCCGCAGCGCTCGAGGTGCGCAGCGAGCACCCCCTGGCCGCCGCGATCCTCGCCGCCGTCGACGACCACACCCCTGCCGAGGACGTCGAGTCCATCACCGGCGCCGGCCTCACCGGCCGCCTGCGCGGTTCCGACATCCGGCTTGGACGGCCGGGCTGGATCGAGCCCGGCCCTCTGGCGGCGGAGGTAACACGGATGCAGCACGCAGGAGCCACCGCTGTGCTCATCGAGCAGGACGGCCGAACCCTCGGCGCGATCGCGGTCCGCGACGAACTGCGACCCGAAGCCGCAGAGGTCGTCGCCGGTCTCCGCCGTGACGGATACCACGTCGCGATGCTGACCGGGGACAACGAACGCACCGCCCGAGCGTTGGCCGCCGATGTCGGCATCGACGAGGTCCATGCGGACCTGCGACCGGAGGACAAGGCAGCCATCATCGGCGACCTGAAGGTCCGACGGTCGACCGCGATGGTCGGCGACGGTGTCAACGACGCCCCCGCACTGGCCACCGCCGACCTCGGTATCGCCATGGGCGCCATGGGAACCGACGTGGCCATCGAGACCGCCGACGTCGCCCTGATGGGCGAGGACCTCCGTCATCTGCCACACGCCTTGGCCCACGCCCGCCGATCTCGGCGCATCATGCTGCAGAACGTCGGGCTGTCTCTGGCGATCATCACCGTGCTGATGCCGCTCGCCCTGTTCGGGATTCTGGGACTGGCAGCAGTGGTCCTGGTGCACGAACTTGCCGAGATCGTGGTCATCGCCAACGGAGTCCGGGCAGGCCGCGCCCACCCCCTGTCCACCGGACCGGCACCCGCATCGGCCCCGACGGCAGCCGAGGCCCGCATATGAGCGCCGACGCAGCCCTGGGCATCTCGGCGCCACGGTCCCGGCGGACCCTGTCGATCGTCGCCGTCGTACTCATCGGCGTCGCACTTGCGGGCGACCCCGTCGCCCGCCGCGCACTCTCAGACGGCCGCATCGTCGAGCTAGGCGTGCTGCAACTGAAGTTGGCCTACAACAGTGGTGTCGCCTTCAGCGTCGGGAACGGGCTGCCGCCGTGGGTGCTCATCGCGGTGACCGCCACCATCACCGCCGCCATTGCCGTGTACGCGTGGCGCACTGTCCCCACCGGCTCACTGGCGGGGACTGTGGGACTGTCGGCGATTGTCGCCGGCGCCGCCGCCAACGTCATCGACCGCACTGTCGACGGTCGCGTCACGGACTACTTCCACACCGGCTGGTGGCCCACCTTCAATCTCGCCGACACCTACCTCACCTGTGGTGTCGTACTGGTCATCGGCTCCATGCTCTGGGAGGAAGCGACCCACACTCGTACCGCACACGCGCAGGAAAAATCCGGATGACCGCCTCGCGGCCTCGCAGCCAATCCACCTCTACCGCGGTCCAGCCCTCCGGACACGACGTTCGGCCGCACCGCCGTGGCCGCTCGGTGCGGGAGTGATCACCACCATCGCCGCGGCGGTCGCGATGTTCGCCGGCACCAACATCGACGACATCGTCGTGTTGACCGTGCTGTTCGTCGCCTCCGCCAGCCAGGGGCGGCCGCGGGGATGGCAGATTGTCACCGGCCAGTACCTCGGCCTGATCACCCTCGTCGCGATCAGTGTCGTCGCTGCTCTGGGATTGGTGATCGTCCCGGAGGACTGGGTCGGGTTACTGGGGTTGCTGCCCCTGTCGTTGGGTGTCTGGGGCCTGATCCGCGGCCTGCGCAGCGGCGACGAGGACGAGCCCCCGGTGGTGGCAACAGGAATGGTCGGTGTCGCCGCCATCACCATCGCCAACGGAGCCGACAACATCGCCGTCTATACCCCGGTCTTCCGCACGCTCGGTGCGCCACAGACCGCGGTCACCATCGCCGTGTTCCTGATCTGCGTCGGAATCTGGTGCTACGCAGGCAGACTGTTGGGCACTCGAAGAAAGGTCGTCGACACTCTCGAACGGGTCGAGCACTGGCTCGTACCCGTGGTGTTCATCGTCCTGGGTGCGATCATCCTGCTCGAATCCGGTGTCCTCGGCCGGCTCATCGTCGCCTCGTCATGACCGACGTCTGTTCGCCCGGCAACTCCAGCGGCTCACTGCGGAACCGAACCCGGCTCACGTCCGGGTACGCCTAGCGGGGGTGCGGCGCGGCCACGTCGATGTCGACGAGCCGGCGCAGCAGATCATCGATGCGGTCCTCGACCTCGTCGAGTCGAGCACCCATGTCCGACAGTCGCTGGTGGGCGTCCCGGCGGGCCGCGGTTCCCCGGACGTAGTAGCCGTGGTCGAGAACAACGTCGTCCCACGCCGAAGGGACGACCGTGGTGTCGCGGTCAGCGCCCGGTTCGGTGATGCGTCCGGGGTGAGTGGGCGACTGTCCTGTCAGGTGCGCTCGCGTCAGCGCGGACGCCGACCTGCGGGTCAGCGAGTCCGGCGCCCAGGGGGTGTGGCCCCAGCGGTCGATGCGCACCAGGAGCGGGTCGTTCGCGTGCGCCGCCGGGACTGCGTCGTTCGAGTTGCTGCTGCTCGACGAGGCAGGCGTGCGGTTCGGGGCGAGGGCGGCGGCCACCATGCGCGTGGTCGCAGCTGCGTCGAGGAGCGACTGGACCTGCGCCCACCGCCGATGGATCGCGACCGGGTCGTGTCCGGGTCGATCGCCGAAGAGGTGTGCCGCAATGCGGTGGTCGCCGGAGACGACGAGGTCCGAGTTCTCCACGCCAATATCGCCGCGCCGCAAGGCTGTCATCTCGGTGGGCGTCATCCCGGACGCGAGAAGAGTCAATATCATCGCGTCTCGGCGTCCGAACATCCCGTGGGGCCACCCGTGAGTCGGAATGGTCTCGATGATCGACGTTGCCGCCCCACGGACATGCGCTGTGCGGTCGCGGCGTCGCTCGTTCACCGCGAGCCGCGTCGTCACCGTGTGCCCGGGTTCGGCCAACCCGCTGCGTCGGTGGACGCTGTCGATGTCGGCGACTCGGCGGCGTTGCGTGGACAACGTGGACGGGTGGGCGTCGAGGAACTCGGTGAGCGTGGCCGGATCGGCCGGCAGGGCCGAATGCTCGGTGGCGGCACACCAGTCGCGGAACAACGCCCACGTCGGCGATCCGGACAGGTCGCGACCCGCCCTGTCGGGCGCGTCTTCCGCTGTTCCGCCCTCGGCGCTCACAAGCCCAGCCTGGTCACGGCGTTGCCGATCAGGGGTGCGTTCTCCCGGGCGTAAATCTCGACCATGCCGGGGGTGGCGTGACCGGTCTGGCGCATAATGGCGTGGGCATCGGCCCCGTTGCGGAACGCCTGGGTGACGAATCCCGCGCGCAGCGAGTGCCCACCCAATTGGGCGACCGCGTGTTCGTCGTAGCCGGCGTCGGCGGCGCGCCGCCGGATCGCAGCGTGGACCGCGGCGCCGGACAGCGCCGTCGCCGAGAGGTTGCCGTTCTTGCGGATGGACCGGAACAGCGGCGCTCGACCATTCGGGGTGGGCAACGGACCTCGGCACATGTGCTCGTCGAATCCGGTTGCGCGGGTGAGCAATCGAATGAGAGCCACCCGTCCACCCGCATCGAACACGGCAACGACCTGCAGCCACCGGAGCCACGCGCACACCGGGCACGTGCGGTGGTGGTCGGTGAACGGCAACGCCTTCACCACCCCCGACCCCTCCTGGTCGGTCTTCGAGCGCCTGATCCGCACATGGGTGCCGTCGAGGCGGTCACGCCGAACATCGCGGCATTCGAGGGCGACGAGTTCGCTGCGCCGGAACGCCCCGGCGTAGCCCATCAACAGCAGCGCGGAGTCGCGTCGCTCCAACACCTCCGAGGCCCACCCGTCCGCGCTGCGGCGGGCGTGATCGACGATGACGGTGATGTCCGCGGTCACCAGCGGTGCGCGCGGGTTCCGGGGTCGATCCCCCGCCGCGGCGTAGTCACGTCGGATCCCGGCGAGGGTGGCCCGCACCATCTCGTGGCCGCACGGGCTATCGCATCCGGCGCTTCGGTGCCGATCGGCGATCGCGGCGACCCACTTCCCCAGCGTCGCGGGCGCGTACACGCGCGTTCCGTCCGCGGTGATCATGTCGGCGGCGTCGACGAGGTACGCCGCGACGGTGGCGGGGTGCGCCGGCAGTGAACGGTGGCCGGCGCGTGCGCACCAGCTCTCGAAGCGTCGCCACGCCGAGGAGTAGGCGCGGCGGGTCCCCGCTGACCGCGCCGACGCCATCGACCGTTCGATACGCGCGGCGACGTCGGTCGTCAGGTCCGGAAATACCGCCGCACCACGGACCGGGACGATCGGATCCGCGTCCAGGACCTCATCGAGCTGCCGTTCCGCCATGACAAGAACTGTAGCGAGCACCTCCGACACACTTTTTGAGTCGAGAACACGGTGAGCAGGCGTTTCGCACTAGATGGTGCGGGAAGGAAAATTCTCGTCGGTCACCGCACAAATAACGTTGGTGACTGTGACACCGCCGCCAAAACGGGCCTTGTCGGCCATCGCCGCGTGTGCGTCGCGGACGACCCCGCTCCATCGGGCGAGAACTACGTCGGCGGATGTTGCAGCGGGATCCCGTGGTCGACGAACAGTTGCACCGTCTCATCCAGCTCCGCTGCGGTGCGGCACCCCCAGCGCAGGAAGTTGTACAACGAACTGGCGGATGCGGGATCGACGCGCGCTGCCTCGATGGCGGCCTCGGCTGCAGCGTGCGCGTCAGCCCATAAATCGCGCTCGGGTGCGGGATAGGACGAGCGCGTCGGAGGTGTCCCGGGATCGACCGGCTCATAGGGTCGTGGGCGCAGCAGAGATACGTGCGCACCGCCGGCATCGATCTCACCGCTCTCGACCATCGCGATGCCGATCGCTGCGGCCTCGAGGACTTTCGCCTGCTCGTCCCAGTGCAGGTCCTCGAACGGAACCCACGCGGTCCGCAACGGGCGAGAACGACCGGCGGCCCTCCAGATCGCAACGAGTCTCGTCGCCCACCGTCCGGTGCGAACCAGTGGCGAGGACACTTCGTCGACGACGGTGCGCAGAAGCCGGAACCACACTGCGGCATGCACCCGGCCTGGGCCGAGTTCCACCCATCCCGTCGTCAGAGCCTCGGCGGTGCGCCGATCGAGGTCCGTGACCGCCGAGGGAACCGGAACGGGCGAGACCCGTTCGTCCGAACCGAACCGGACCTGATCCCAAAAGATTGCATGACCAGGGAAAGCAGAGCAGGGTTCGAGTCGACAACGGTGGTCGAGGCAGCTGCTCAGCACCGGATATTGCTGCAGCAGAGTCATGTTGATATCAGCAGTGGATTCGAGGCTGTCGACACATGCCGGGCATGCCCGACTGCGCGGAGTGCTAGCCCACGGCAACCATGCCTCGCTCGTGGGTGTGCGGCGTCGTCGATCCTCCCTCGCGAGGTCGGCCGGTAGCAGGATCGAGAATTGGTGGACGTAGGTGTCGAAGTCGCAGTCGGCGGGGTCGGTGCTGTCGAGCAGCCACGGTGTCCACCCCGCCAACGTCATCATCCGTACCCTCTCTACCGGGACTGCGCCGCGAACGGCCAGCTCGGCAAGTATCGGCTCCGGTGTGTAGCGGTCGAGATGATCCTCGACAGCACAATCGATTTCGAGGTCTGCGAGCAGGTCCGAGGGCCTGATGTGCGGATACAGCTCGCATATCCGGGCCAACCAGGACGAGAGGGCCTCACCTGGCAGTGGCTGCGGGTGCAGCGGCCACGGGCGAACGTACGCATCATCGGGCATCGGTGCGAGCCGCGCGTTCATGCGAGGTGGCGCTCGAACTGGCGGCGTCGCTCCGTGGGGCCGACGTACGGAGTGCGCGTGAGCACCGATGAGGTGATCGCTTCCTCTCTGCTGTCGACGGCGGTCACTGCTGCGGCAGTGAGCAGCGTTGTCAGTTCACCGATGGTGCCCTCGGAGCGAGTGAGGAGGTAGTCGGTCATCTCCGGTGATGTCAGGTGCGAAGGTTTGCGGAGGGGGAAGCTCGTGGTGAAGCTGGCCAGCAGTGATCTGGTGTCGGCAGTGTTGGTCCAGACCGGCAAAGTCATGGGGTGGAATCGGTTCTCCAGCTGGGGATCGGTCCGGATGGCGAGGTAGGCGTCGCGGGTTCCGACGGCGACAAGAGGAATGCGTAGTTCGTTGCCCAGGAATCGCAGCACGTTCAAGAATTCGCTGCGGACGTTGTCGCGGCCGGCGAGAACATTGTGGAGCTCGTCGATGATCAACATCTTCACGCCGGTGGCGCGGAGCAGCATCAATGCTTGCTGTTCGAGTTCGTGGACCCGATTGCGGGGCCTGGTCGG
Source organism: Tsukamurella pseudospumae (assembly GCF_001575195.1). Lineage (NCBI taxonomy): Bacteria > Bacillati > Actinomycetota > Actinomycetes > Mycobacteriales > Tsukamurellaceae > Tsukamurella > Tsukamurella pseudospumae. Next base: position 1,147,614 of record NZ_LSRF01000058.1, on the reverse strand, counting down.
TGTTCCCAACGCTGTGAGCAGTGCGAGGTAGAACCGGCCGGGTGACGGGTCCGGGGGCATCTGCATGCACAACACCGGTATCTGCTCGCGGTCGGACAAGCTGATCGGCGGATGAGTGCGCCGGAACTTTTCGATGATCATCGACTTGCCGTTGTTCGTCGGACCGAGCAACAGCAGGTTCGGCATACGCTGCCGGTCCGGCCACGTCAGCAACGTCTCCAGATGGTCGATGACCGTACGGGCCTGCGGATACCCGATCCACCTCTCCGACCGGATCAACCGGATCCGCTCCGCGTCGTCGAGTGCGGTGAGCGGTCGAACCGACTCCCGCAGGTGCCCCATATCCTCGATGGACGACTCGGTGGGTTCGTCGCTGCTTCCTGTCGATGCGGTCATCGGCTCACCATTCCTCGATGTCGCTGAAGACCGGCGTTGCGGTGCCGCCGTCCGCTCGAGGCTCCTCCGGCGGGTGGATCGCCGGGATCGGTGCAGACGCGGCGTCGCCGGTGAGATGCGTGCGGCGGGCGCGGTTGCGCCGGGCTTTGCGGGTGGCTTTCTGCGAGCGGTCGGTGACCTCGCGCATCTGCTCGATCATCGAAAACAGTGCGCTCTCATCGACGTTCGACCGACCTTGTTCGCGGAGACGGGCGATAGCAGCTCTGTGCTCCCACAGTGTCACCGCGGGATGTGACATCGTCCGGTACGGCACCTCGACATAGCCGGCACCGTCTGGTTCGAGGACCCAGATTCTGCTCAGATCGCGTGGGTCACGTCGTATCACGAACCGCCCCAGGTCCTCTCGCCGCGCAACCCACGGTTTGAGCGCGTTCGAGAAGTAGTGCACGTGATCCAGAACGAAGCCCGTGCGCGTCAGACGTCGCCGGATGACGGGAAGAAAGTCCACCAGGAACGCGGTTTCGCCGAGCACCACACGAGGGGCGTGACCAACTGCGGCTACCTCGCCGGCCCACACGGCGGCCGGAGTGTTCCCAATCCCTGTGTGAACGCTCGCGTGATACGAGGCTATGGCCAGGACCAGCCAGCGCTCCAACTCACGCAATGTCAGCGCCGCGTGCTTGTCCGAGTCGTAACTTCCGCGATCCGCTGGGTTCGAGAAGGTGGTCCCAGGTAGCTCGTGCACCGCCGTCATCGCCGTTCCGATGATGCGTTCGACGATCCCGCCGTAGTGCGGTCGGCCCGGAGGACGGTATTCGAGTGTGATGGCGTGCTGGGCGCATCCGCGGCGCAGCGCTTCGCTTTTGAACTCGGAGGCGTTGTCGAGATACAACTGTTTCGGCTTCCCTGCCATCGGCCACTGCACCTGCTCCGCGAGCTCGCATGCCTCCAGCCATGTCTGCTTCTCGCAGCACACGCGGCCCAGGCACAACCCGACCGATATCGACGACGGCGGCTCCAGAGTGACGACGAACCCGAGTACGGAACGGCTGAGGACATCGATGGCGATCGTCAGGTAGGGGCGGCCGATCGGTTGCCGCTCGTACTCGTCGACGATCATCAGATCGACGACGGTGTGGTCGATCTGGACCTGATCGAGAATCCCCGCAACTGTCGGTGGACTGTCGCCGGCGGACTGACGTGGGCGGGCGGCATCGGATCCTCCGCGTGACCTGGCCACCGATGCCGGATGGAGGGCGTCGACTCGTGCGGTGACGGTGTTTCTGGCCGGCACTGGCAGACCTGCGCGGTGGCAGGCCAGTGCTATACGTCGGTGCAGCGCAGCGACACTGAGTTTCTGGCGGTGAAGAAAGTATCGGGTGAGATGGTCGCTGATCACTTCTTCGACCTCAGCCGTTACTCGGCTGCGGCCACGCCCTCCCGACGAGACCTTCGTCAGAAGGTCGGTGACCGTACCCGTCCCATCCCTGAGTTTGCCGAGCAACGCATAGACCCGACGCCGCGACAACCCCAGTCGTTCGGCCGCATCATCGACCGCTTCCAAACGCACCGGATGCATCTCCAACATAGGAGCCAACACGGCGAATCGGGTCTCTGCCTGCGCCCACCGCTCCCCCGACGCCGTCAGCACACCGGTCTCTACGATGGCGAGCTTGCCCGGGTCCACCACAAGCCTCCCCTGTCACCGAGAGCCGAGCGCGATCGTGCAGCGCACTTCTGACATCAGAATGTCAGAAGACCACTGCATTTACCCACAAATCGCCAGCAAAAAGTGCCGCCGTCTTCTGAAACTGACACACACCTCCCCGACCGGCACGTCGGTGTAGATCGTGGGCCACAGCATCCTCAGCTTCTTGACACGGATGGCCTGCCGGATCCCGTTGCGCGTCCACCCCTGCGCGAGTAGCAGCTCGCGAGTCATCAACTCCCCCATGGCTGCCATCGTGCCGGGGCCGGTCTCCGCCACCACGCCGTCGATTCTCGCGATTGCGCCCGTCGTCCACAGGATCCCCGCTGTCCACAGGGGTCTTGCGCGACCTCGCACGATGTGCCGCCCACCGTCCACCTCTGACGTACGCACTGACCAGCGCAGGATCGGCCCGCTGGCCTCGCTTCGCTCGGGGCGCATTCCCTAGCGGGGCGGCAATCTCCCTAGGTCCATGGACGTAGGGACTGCACGACACGCGAGGGCGCAGCACGTCCCGCTAGGGAGCCGCACGCACGGGTCGCCCCCCGATGGCCGTTCATCCCGCTAGGGAGCGCCGACGGTGCCGGACCGCCGACGCGCGCCCCATCAGGAGGTCGACGGTGCGCTCGGCTCCCGCGCCGCCGGCGCGACGAACACCGCGACCGCGACCGCGACGAGTACGAGGATCAGCGCGTAGAGCAGCGTCACGTACTGGCCCAGGGCTCCGATGATCGGCGGCCCGGCGAGGAACGAGAGGTAGCCGACGGTCGAGACCACCGACACGCGCGCCGCCGCCATGCGGGGCTCGTCGGCCGCGGCGGACATGCCCACGGGGAAGCCGAGCGAGGCGCCGAGGCCCCAGAGTGCGACTCCCGCGTACGCCGCCCAGGTGGGTCCGAAGATCACGAGCGACAGCCCGACGAAGGCCAACGCGCCGCACGCCCGCAGCGTCCGCACCCGCCCGAACCGGTCCAGCACCCCGGTGCCCGCGAGCCGGCCGATGGTCATGAAGGTCACGAAGACCGCGAAGGTCAGCGTGCCGACGGTCTTCGACGTGCCGTGGTCGTCGACCATGGCGAGCGCCAGCCAGTCGTTCGCGCTGCCCTCGGTCAGCGCCATGCCGAGCACCATGAGGCCGATGAGCAGGGTGCGAGGCTCCCGCCACACGGCGAGCCGCTCGCGACGGGAGACGGGCGCGTGGTCGTCGGCGTCGTGCGCCTGGAAGGGGACGTGCCGCAGCGCGAACCACCCGGCGACGAGTAGTACGCCGTTCACCGCGATCAAGTGCGGCAGCAACGGCATGTGCGCAGCCTGCGCCGCGGCGGCCGTGAGCGCGCCCGCGACGGTGCCCATCGAGAAGGCCGCGTGGAAGGCCGGCATCACGGTGCGCCCCAGTGCCCGCTCGTTCTCCGCGCCGGAGAGGTTCATGCACACGTCGGTGATGCCGTGCGAGAGCCCCACGAGCACGAGCGGCAGCAGCGTGAGGGCGTAGTTGCCGGACTGCGCGCCCGCCGCGGCCGCGATCATCGTCACGCCGAGCGCCGGGAGCGTCACCGCGATAACCCGCCGCGCCCCGTACCGCGCGGCCAGCGCGCCCGACCCGACCAGGCCCACCACGGACCCGACCGCGAGCCCGAAGGTGAGCAGGCTCACCTGCAAAGTCGTGGCGCCGAGGTCGTCGCGGACCTGCGGCAGACGGCCCAGGTAACTCGCGAAGGTGAGCCCGCTGAGCGCGAAGATCACCGCGACGGCATTGCGCCAGGCGAGCACCGAGCCCCCTACCGCGTCCGTCTTCTGCTGCTGGAAGTCCACGCTCACCGATCAACCCTTCGAAACGTTTCGATTGTTGCTTGCTAGGCTAGGTCCCCATGACACGCGGGTCAAACCGGATAACGCTGGTGCACGTCGCCGAGACGGCGGGCGTCTCGCTGTCGACGGCCTCGCACGCCTTCGGCGTCGACAAGCCGATCAGCGACGCCACGCGCGCCCGCGTCCTCGCCGCCGCGGCCGCGCTCGGCTACGAGGGCCCGGACCCACGGGCGCGCTCCCTGCGCAGCGGCCGCACCGACATCATCGGCGTCCAGGTCGACGACGAGGCCGGGCGAGCGTTCCGCGATCCGGTCATCATCGGGATCCTCGACGGGGTGTCCGCCGCGCTCGCCTCGAGCCCCACGTCGGTCCTGCTCATCCCCGATTCGGTGCCCGAGGAGCGCCTGCGCACACTCCCCGTCGACGGGATCGTCGCCGCCGGATGCTCCCCCACGCTCCCCCAGCTCCGGGCCGCGATGGCCAAACGATCCGTCCCCGTCGTCACCGCCGGGAACCAGGTCGACGAGATCGGCAGCGTCGGGGTCGAGAACCGTTCCGCCACCCGACGACTCACCCACCACCTGCAGGCGCTCGGCCACCGCGATGTCGGCATCCTCCGGCTGCGCCACGGCGATGTGGAGCGCGCACGCACCGACGCCGCCCGCGCGGCGTTCCCGGACGCGCCCGTCGCGGTCACCTCCGACAGCACCATCGACGAGGGCTTCCGCGCCGGCGCCGAGCTGCTCGACCACGGCCTCACCGCGATCATCGCGCAGTCGGACCTGTTGGCCGTGGGCGTGATCCGGGCGGCCGAGGCCCGGGGGCTCCGCGTTCCCGAGGACCTCTCAGTGGTGGGCTTCGACGGTGTGCGGGTGGACGGTTTCGCCCGCACCCTCACCACGATCCGACAGCCGATCGTCGAGATGGGCCGTCTCGCGGCGCAGGCGGTCCTCGCCGCGCACGACGGTGCGCCGCTACCCACGCTCGCGATGGAGGTCGAGCTCGTCGTCGGCGATACGACCGGGCCCGCGCCTCAGGCGCGGAGCTGAGCGACCTCGTCGAGCGCCGCCTCGAGCAGTTCCGCGTAGTCGTCCGGGTCCGGTACCGCCGTACGACTACTGGTCACCGACACGGTCACCGCATCGCCCAGGCCGTGCACGCCGTGCGTGAGCCCCATCGCGGGCGAGAGCGCCGGGAATCCCGCGGTGAACACCGATCTCCCACCCAGCAGCACCAGGTCCGACGGTCCGCGGTGGACGCTCGACAGAACGGTCGCACCCGCCATCGTCTCGGGCCGCACGGAGGGATCGAAGGCCCGCACGCCCATGCTCGCCAGGACCGACGGTGCCGCCTCCTCCGCCGCGCCGACGGTGCGCCACAGGTGGCTCGCCGCCCGCACCCGCGCACGGTCGAGCGCGCCGGCGATGAGCGCAGGGCGCTCCGCGGGCGGCACGTCCGGATACAGCGGCACCGAGACGTTCCCGAAGGCGTTGCGCTCTCCGCGCCGGCGTTCCCGAGCGACCATGACCTCGGCGGCGAGGGCGTCGGGCGCCGCGACCCCGCGCCGACGCAGATACCGCTCGACCGCCAGCGAGACCGCGGCGAGTGCGTTCACCGTCACGGTGTGCTCGGAACGGAGCGAGGCGTTGTCGCGCACGACCATCCGCACGTCCCGCGAAGCATCGGGCGAGGCGTTGAGCACTGTCAGCGGGGAGCCCGGGACGGGCGCGGGCAGGTTCTCCGCGCGGGTGCGCCGGTCGATCTCCGCCCGGGCGGGCGAGCTCAGCAGGCCGAGCGCCACCGTCCGCGCCAGCGCGACGGGCAGCCCGATGACGCCACGCCCGGCCCGGACCGCGCGCGGCAAGGGGCGGAACACCGGGACCGCTGCGGCCGGCGCACCGTCGAACAGGGCCCGCGCGATGGCGGACGCACGGCGCCCGTCCGCGAGGGCGTGCGCGACCTGCAGCACCACGACGGTGGCCGTCCCCGTGCACCGTGGGGCGCCGGCGACGTGCGGGAGGACGTGCAAGCGCCAGGGCGACACCGTCGCATCCACCTGACGCGCGAACAGCCGCGCGACCGCGGCTGGCACCTCGGCCCAGGTGCGGGCGACGCCCTCGCGGACATCGACGACGGTGTTCGGCGCCCAGGCCGGGTGCTCGAGATCGCCGGGCGCCGGAGCGATCCGCAGCCGCAGGTCCGTGATCGACGGAGCGCGCTCCATGACCAGATCCGCCACCTCGGCCGCGGAGGGCCCGCGGGCGGCGCCGTGATCGAAGCAGTAGAGCAGGAACTGGTCGCTCGGCATCATCAGGGAGGCCCAATGGGTGCGGGCATCACGCGCGGAGAGCAACCCACCCGTCACGGCAACAGGTCCCGGCGGTACATCAGCGCAGCGGCGCCCACGAGCGGGGCGTCGCCGCCGAGACCGGCCGGCACCACCCGCGCGGCGGCCACGTAGGGCAGCGGGTGCGCGGCGACGGCGGCCTGCACGAGCGGCACGAAATCATCGGCGACGCGTGTGAATCCGCCGCCGAGGACGACGATCGACACCGGCACCAACGCGACGGCGCTGCCGATCCCCTGCCCGACGGCGGCGGCGCACCGTCGGACTGCGGCGACCGCGATCTGGTCACCCGACCGGTACGCGGCACCCAGTTCCTCGCCCGTCGAGCCCGGGAATCCCTGCGCGCGCGCCCAGTCGACGGTGTGCGGGCCGGAGGCGACGGATTCGAGCATCGTCGTCCGGCCCAACGAGGCACTGCCCGTGTACCCGGACACCTCGATCTGCCCGATGTGCCCGGCGTTGCCACCGAGGGCTCCTCCACCCACGACGAAGCCACCGCCGACGCCGGTGGACACCACCATCCCGAGCGCGTCGTCGTACCCGCGGGCCGCTCCGAGCCAGTGCTCGCCCAGCACGATCGCGACGCCGTCGCGGCGGAACTCCACGGGTAGGCCGCCGGCCGCGTCGGCGACCAGGTCGCGGAGCGGAAATCCGTGCAGGGCTTCGAGGTTGATCGGCGAGGCGGTCCCGGCGGCCTCGTCGACCGGACCCGCCGCGGCGAGCCCGACCCCGGTGACCGGACCCTCCGCGGCGGCGAGCGCATCGCGGACGACACCCGCGATCGCCGCCTCCAGGTCCGCGGTGGACGCCCGCTCGCCGGTCGCCGCGCGGTGTCGCGATGCCTCGACGACGGTGCCGTCGGGCTCGACGAGCGCCGCCGCCACCTTCGTACCGCCGAGGTCCACCGCGAGCACCGTCATCGCGCGTACCGCACCAGACCGAGCTCGGCGGGCCCGGCGAGCAGGCGGTTCTGCGGCAGGACGCGTACCGCGTATCCGAACCTGCCCACCTGCGCGGGCAGCACGGCGCGGTATCGCTCACCGTCGAAGTGGAGTCGGACGGGCTTGCCGCCCACGATGTCCCCGCCCTCGCTGACGCCGCCGATCACCGCCTCGACGCGCACGTCGCCGTCCTCCAGTGGTCCCAGGTCGATCTCGGCGGCGAGGTCGACGCCCTCGGGGACCACCGCCACCGTCGACGGGCCGACGCGCACCGCGTCCCAGCCCGCCCGGACCTTCGCGATGTACTCGACCAGCTCTTCGATCGCCGGCCGCGTCGCGCGGGCGGACCGCGCCGCGGGCCGGTAGTAGTCGGTCGCGTACTCGCGGACCATGCGCTCGGCGGACACCTCGGGCGCCGTCGCCGACAGCGTGTGCCGCACCTTGGAGAGCCACCGCGGCGGGGCGTCATCGGCATCGCGCCGGTCGTAGAAGGCCGGCACCACGTCGTGTTCGAGCAGGTCGTACAGGGCGTCGGACTCGATGTCGTCGCGCCGTCCCGGGTCCACGCCGACCGCCGACGGGATCGCCCAGCCGTTGTTGCCGTCGTACAGCTCGTCCCACCACCCGTCCAGTACCGACAGGTTGAGGCCGCCGTTCATCGCGCTCTTCATGCCCGAGGTGCCGCAGGCCTCCAGGGGCCGCAGCGGGTTGTTGAGCCACACGTCGCAGCCGTGGTACAGGTACCCGGCCATGCCGATGGAGTAGTTGGGCAGGAAGGCGATCCGGTGCCGCAGCGTGCGGTCGTCGGTGAAGTGGAGCAGCTGCTGCAGGAGCCGCTTGCCCTCGTCGTCGTGGGGATGACTCTTGCCGGCGATCACCACCTGGACGGGCCGGTCGGGGTCGAGCAGGAGGGCGCGCAGTCGCTCGGGATCACGCAGCATGAGGGTGAGCCGCTTGTACGTGGACACCCGGCGTGCGAAGCCGATGGTGAGCACCTCGGGGTCGAACATCCGGTCCGTCCAACCGAGTTCGGCGTCGACGGCGCCCCGCTCGATCCAGGCGGCGCGGGTGCGGGAACGCACCTCGTCGACGAGGCGGTGCCGCAGGGTGGTTCGCAGGCGCCACAGGGCCTCGTCGGGCATCGAGAGCGGGTCGGTGGCGCGCTCGGTGACCAGACGGTCGGCCCACGTGCCGCGGTGGACGCCGTTGGTCACCGAGCCGATCGGGATCTCGGAGGGCTCGAAGCCGGGCCACAGGTCGGCGAACATCTCGCGGCTCACGGCGCCGTGCAGCTTCGACACCCCATTGGCGCGCTGAGCGAGACGGAATCCCATGTGCGCCATGTTGAACACGCCGGGGTCGGCCTCCGCGCCGAGCGCGATGACCTCGTCGAGCGGCACGGTGGGCAGCATCGTGCACATCTGTCCGCCGTCGCCGAAGTACCGCCGTACGAGATCGACCGGGAAGCGATCGATACCGGCGGGCACCGGGGTGTGGGTGGTGAAGACGGTGGCGGTGCGGGCGAGTGTCCTGGCCTGCGCGTAGGACAGGTCCTCGGTCGCCATGAGCTCGCGGATCCGTTCCAGGCCCAGGAATCCGGCGTGCCCCTCGTTGGCGTGGAAGACCTCGACGCCGGGGTGTCCGGTCAGGTCGCAGAACGCGCGGGCCGCGCGGACCCCGCCGATGCCGAGCAGGATCTCCTGGCGCAGGCGGTGTTCCGCGTCGCCGCCGTACAGCCGGTCGGTGATCCCGCGCAGGTCCGAGTCGTTGTTCTCAATGTCGGTGTCCAGCAGCAGCAACGGGATCCGGCCGACCTCCGCCCGCCACACGGCCGCGTTGAGCACGCGTCCCTCGAGCGGCACGGAGACCACGAGCTGCTGTCCGCTCGAGAGGGTCACGGGGCGCAGCGGCAGCTGCTCCGGGTCCAGCTCGGGGTACTGCTCGAGCTGCCAGCCGTCGGCTGAGAGCGACTGCTGGAAGTAGCCGTGCCGGTACATCAGGCCCAGCGCGATCAGCGGCAGGCCGAGGTCCGAGGCCGCCTTGAGGTGGTCGCCCGCCAGGACGCCGAGCCCACCCGAGTAGTTGGGCAGCGTCTGGCTGACACCGAACTCCATCGAGAAGTACGCGACCCCCTTCGCGCCGTCCTTGAGCTCGTCCGCCCAGGCCGGCCGGGTCAGGTAGTCGTTCAGGTCGGCGTGGAGCGCCCGCACCCGCGCGACGTACTCCTCGTCCGCCGCGAGTGCTGCCACCCGGGCCTGGTCGGCGCCGCGGAGCGCCTCGAGCGGGTCGCGGGTGACCGCCCACACCTCGGGGGCGAGGGCGGAGAACAGGTCCTGTGTGGGTCCGTGCCACACCCAGCGCAGGTTGAGCGCGAGGTCGGCGAGCGGGGCGAGCGACTCCGGGTAGACGGGCTCGACGGTGAAGGTTCCTTCTGCGTGCACGACTACCGACCCTATTGGTTGCCCGCGCGCCCCGCGAGGTTACCGGCGGGTCACGTGGTCTGCGCCGCGCCGATCACGGCGGCGGCGGTGGCGGCCAGCACGGAGCGGTGCCGCCCCAGGGTCCAGCGCACCTCACCGTCGTGGCGGTGTTCGAGCAACGACAGCGCCTGCGCGTCCTCGCCGCGACCCAGCGAGGTCTGGTGCAGGGACAGCACGTCGACCTTCGCGCCGTGCTCGGCGAGCGCCAGGACGAGCGCCTCGACGGGGCCGTTCCCGTCGATCACCGTGCGGAACGGCGCACCGTCGACCCGGAGTCCGACGGTGACCCGGCTGCCGTCGGCGATCTCCTCGACGACGCACTCCGTGAGCTCGAACCGCCCGGGCCGTGGCCCGAAGGCGTCCGCGAAGACCTCCCACAGCGCTGCGGTGTCCATCTCGGTGCCGTGCTCGTCGGCGTGCTCCTGCACGTGCCGGGCGAACTCGATCTGCAGGCGGCGCGGCAGCTCCAGGCCCAGGTCCCGCTCCAGCAGGTACGCCATACCGCCCTTGCCGGACTGCGAGTTGACGCGGATGACAGCGTCGTAGGTCCGGCCGATGTCGGCGGGATCGACGGGCAGATACGGCACCCGCCATTCGATCTCGCGTTCGGGCCGCCCCTCGGCGACGGCGCGCGAGCGGTGCTCGTCGAAGCCCTTCCTGATGGCGTCCTGGTGCGTGCCGCTGAACGCCGTGTGCACCAGATCGCCGACATACGGATGCCGCTCGTGCACGCCGATCCCGTTGCACGCCTCGACGGTGCGCCGCACCTCGTCGATGTCGGAGAAGTCGACCATCGGGTCGATCCCCTGCGCGAACATGTTGAGCGCCAGGGTCGCCAGGTCGACGTTGCCGGTCCGCTCCCCGTTGCCGAACAGGCAGCCCTCGACGCGCTGCGCGCCGGCGAGCACGGCCAGCTCGGCGCACGCGATCCCGGTGCCGCGGTCGTTGTGCGGGTGCACCGAGAGGATCACGGCGTCGCGCCGGGCCAGGTTCCGGTGCATGTACTCGATCTGATCGGCGTAGACGTTCGGCGTCGCGACCTCGACGGTGGCGGGCAGGTTGAGGATGACCGGCCGCTCCCCCGTGGCGTCCCACAGCTCCGTCATCGCGTCGCACACCTCGAGCACGTAGTCGGGCTCGGTCAGGTTGAAGACCTCGGGCGAGAACTCGAACCGCACACCGTCCAGGTCGCCCGCGGCGGCCAGCAGGTCGCGGCCCCCGGTCAGGATCAGCTCCTTCAGCTCGGTGCGGTCGCGGCCGAGCACCACGTCGCGCCAGGTGGGCGCGGTGGCGGTGTACATGTGGATCACGACCTCGTTGCGGATGCCACGGACGGACTCGACGGTCCGCTCGATCAGGTCACGACGGGCCGGCGTGAAGACGACGACGGTGACGTCCTCGGGCGCGATCTCCGTCGCCGCGATGAGCCGGACGAAGTCGTAGTCCGTCTGGGAGGCGGACGGGTAGCCGACCTCGATCTCCTTGTACCCCATGGCCACCATGAGCTCGAAGAACCGGCGCTTGCGCGCGGGATCCATGGGCTCGGGCAGGGCCTGGTTGCCGTCGCGCAGGTCGACGGGGACCCACAGCGGCGCCGCGGTCAGGCGCCGGGACGGCCAGGTGCGGTCGGTCAGCGGGACTTCGACGCGGGCGTGCACATCGCGATAGCGGTGGTGCGGCATCTGCGAGGCGCGCTGTCGGTTCCAGGCGGGAGCGGCGGCGGGGACGGGGCCGCGGGGCGTATCGATCGTGGGAAAGGTCATGACGGTTCCTTCGTGGGATTCCTCGGTGGCCGGCGCGCTTCCCACGGCGGGAGCCGGCCCGGAATCAGGCCCCGCCGTGGCGCGGAAGGAGAAGGAGGCGGCCGTGCTGCGTCATGCCGACGACCCTAACACAACTCCTCAGACAAGTAGAGAAGTATTCTCGGCACATGCCCCCGATCCGCCGCGCCTCCCTCGCCGACCAGGCCGCCGACGCCCTGCTCGCGCGCATCCGGTCCGGCGAGTGGGAGCTGGGAGACAGGCTCCCGGGCGAGACCACGCTCGCGCCCCAACTGGGCGTCGGCCGGTCGACGGTGCGCGAGGCGATCCGCAGACTCGCCGGCATCGGAGTGCTCGCGACCCGGCAGGGCGCCGGGGTGTTCGTGACCCGGCTCGAAGCACCGTCGGGCATGGACACCCTGCTCGACGGGGCCGCGATCGACGCGGTGATCGAGGCGCGGATCGCGATCGAGGTGGAGGCCGCCGCACTGGCGGCCCGGCGGCGGACCGAGGAGGACCTGGACGCGGTCCGCGCCGCGCTGGCGATCCGCGCCGCACACCGGGGCGACCTGGTCCGGCACGTCGAGACGGACACCGACTTCCACCGCGCCGTGATCGCCGCCGCGCACAATCCGGTCCTGCTGGAGATGTTCGACGGGATCGCCGCGCACCTGCGTCGGGCGATGATCGACATGCTGCGGTCCCGATCGGGCGGGTTCGGTGACGACGGCGATCAGGACTCGCACGCAGATCTGCTCGCGGCGATCGAACGGCACGATGCCGCGGCGGCCGCGGCGCTCAGCCGGGAACACCTGTCCGGCATGCTCTCCGGCTCCGGGACCGACTGACTCACTATCCTGTCGGCGTGCCCCCGACGGCGTCGTCCCAGCGCGCCCGGTACCGCCCCCACCGCGCGTCGAACCGCTCGGCGCGCTCGCGAGCGCGCTCGAGCTTCTCCGGTGAGTACCGGTGCCGCGCCCAGGGCGAGGTCGGGCGCGCGAGCCGCAGTGCCGCGACGAAGGCGACGGGGCCGACGAACAGTGCGATCAGCGCCGTCGGGTACTTGCCCTTGAGAGCGGTGGTGGCCACGAAACCGAAGTGGATCACGAGCCAGCACACGATCACACCCGCGGAGCCCCTCTCGCGTCCGCGGAGCAGCGAGATCCGGGGACGAACGTGGACATAGCTCAGAAATCCCTGGCGTACTCCGTGGGCACGATCCGCGTGAGCCGCTCCCGCGTCTGCTCATCGCGCGGCAGGTAGGTCAGCATCCGCAGCGAGGGCCGGTCGCGCAGGTTGAAGGTGCTCACCTGCAGGCGCAGCTCCCCCACCCGCGGATTGCGGATCGTCTTCTCCCAGTCGGCGGCGTCGAGCACCAGGCCCGCGTGCCACAGCTGCGCGAACAGCGGCGAGGCCGCCTGCAGCCGGTCGAGCAGCGGCTTCCACGCGGGGTCGGCATGGCTGTCGGCGTAGATCGCCCGGGTCCGCGCCACGACGGCCTCCAGCTCCTGCCGGTCGGCGACGTAGGCGCCGAGCCAGAGCTGGTCGGTGAAGTCGAGCCAGAGACAGTTCCGGTCCTCGGGGGCGAACTCCTCGACGTCGGTGATGAGGAAGCGGAAGGCACGGTTGTAGCGGATCATGTCGCCGCGCGGGTTGAGCACCACAGCAGGATTCGGCAGGAGCGCATCGAGGACGGGCCGGACTGTGTCCGCCACGGTGTCCCCCGCCGGGGGCCCGGGCTGATGTCCTGCCAGGCGGAGGACGTGGTCCCGCTCCCCATGATCCAGCAGGAGCGCATCGGCGACCGCGCACAGCACTTCCGGGCTGGGATTGACGTCGCGGCCCTGCTCGACCCAGGTGTACCAGGTGGCGCCCACGTTGGCGCGCGCCGCGACCTCCTCGCGGCGCAGCCCCGGGGTGCGTCGCCGGCCGCCGGCCGCCAGCCCCACCTGCTGTGGCGTCACCTGCTCGCGCCGGGTGCGCAGGAAGCGCGCCAGCTCGGCGTTGTTGCGAGTGCCCATGCATCGAGTATCCCCCCGTTCGCGCGCGCGGACCGCCGCCAGCCCAGTGGTCCCAGTACCAGGATCCGCACGGTCTGGATACCCGGATGTGGACGCGGCACCGTCGACGCCATGACCTCAGATTCCCTCCCCCGCCTGACCGGTCCCGGACTCGCCGTCCTCGGCGTCGCCTACTTCCTCACGACCTTCTTGTTCGCCTCGGCGAACGTGGCCGTCCCCGAGGTCGCGCGGCGCCTGTCGGCGTCGCCGGCACAGCAGACATTGATCCTGGCGGCGTTCTCGGCGACCTTCGCGACGGCCCTGATTCTGTTCGGCCGCCTCGGCGACAACCGCGGCCGCAGCCGCGTCTTCGTCGCGGGCCTCATCGCGGTCGGGATCGCTTCCATAGCTGCGGGTTTCGCCCCCGACGTGACCTCGTTCATCGTGCTGCGGGCGGCGCAGGGCGTCGGCGCGGCGGCGTTCACCCCGCAGGTGCTCTCGACGGTGCAGGCGACCACCACGGACGGAGCCCGGGGCCGGGCGATAGCGGTCATCGCAGCCACGGCGGGACTCGGCTTCTGCGGCGGCCAGGTCATCGGCGGCGCGCTGCTGGCGTGGGACCCGGCGGGCCTCGGGTGGCGGGCCGTGTGGTGGTCGGCGGCCGGCGTCGCCCTGATCGCCGCAGCCTCCACCGGTGCGGTGCCCGACACCCGGGCGGAGCGCCGGCTCCCGCTGGACTACCGGGGCACGGCGCTGCTGACGGTGGCGCTGCTCGCGCTGCTCGTCGGGCTCTCGGTCGGCGGCACGCTGGGCCGGCCCGCGGTCTCGTGGGTGCTGCTCGTCGTCGCGGTCGGGGCCGCGGCGGCGTTCTGGACGGCCCAGCGCCGGGCGGAGGCGGCGGGCGGCGCGCCGATGCTGCCGCCGTCGGTGTTCGCGCACCGGCCGATCGGGGTCGGCCTCCTCTTGGCGCTGCTGTTCTTCTCCGGCTACGGCGCACTGGTCTTCGAGTACGCGCTGGTGAGCGAGCACGCCCTCGGCATGAGCCCCGTCGCGTCGGGCGTGGCCCTGGTTCCGTACGGCGTCGCCTTCGTGGCCGTCTCACTGGGGCAACCGGCGATCCACCGCCGCCTCGGAGCGAGGACGATGCCGGTGGGCGCGACACTCAACGCGATCGGCCTGCTGGCTCTCGCGGCGAGCGGCCTCGCGGCCCCGCAGGGCTGGGCGTGGGCCGTCCAGCCCGCCCTGATCCTCGTGGGCGCGGCCCAGGCGATGCAGTTCGGCCCGCTGGTCTCCACGATCATGGGTGCCGTCCCGGACCGGATCGCCGGGCTCACCGGCGGGCTGATCTCCACCGCACAGCAGGCCGCGTTCGCACTCGGCGTCGCGACGCTCGGGACGGGCTACACGGCGCTGGCCGGCGGCATGCCCGCGCAGCACGCCTTCGCACTGATCCTCCTGGTGCACGCGGGACTCGCCGCCGCCTTCGCGGTGTGTGCGCGGAGCCTGCACCGCGCACCGTCGACCGGCGGCGCGGAGGCCCGAGTTCGGGTCGCGGCCGTCAGAAGTCGCCGTTGAAGCGGCGCAGCGAGCGGATCGCACCCACGAGTGCGGCGGACTCGTCGTCGGGCATGCCGATGTCGGCGAAGACGTCGTTGAGCACCACGGTCGCCTTCTCCACCAGCTCCCTGCCGTCCGGGGTGATGGCGACGAGGGTGGTGCGACCGTCGGTGGGATGGGGCTTGCGCTCGACCAGCCCGGCCTCGCCGAGCCGGTCGATCGCGTGGGTCACCGACGACACGTGGACCTGCAGCCGGGTGCTCGCCTTCGAGATCGGCAGTTCGCCGCGCTTGGTGAAGGCGAGCAGCCGCAGCAGCTCGAACCGGGAGAACGACAGACGGAAGGGCTTGAGCGCCGCCTCGATCCGCGCGAGCAGGATCTGGTGCGCCCGCATCACGGAGGTCACCGCCTCCATGCCGGAGGCGATCTCGCCGCTCCAGCCCGCGTCCTCCCAGTTGCGGCGGGCACGGGCGATCGGGTCCCGGGGGTCCGGCTCAGTCATCGCGCCCGCCTTCCTCGTTGTGAATCGCTACCTCAGCGTCTGAATGATCGCACTGAAGTCCAGGCCACCGTTGTCCTGCGCGAACGCAGAGTACAGCTCCGCGGCGTGCGTGCCGAGCGGCGCGCTCGAGCCGGTGGACGAGACCGCGTCCATGGCCAGCCCGAGGTCCTTGTTCATCAGGGCCGTCGCGAAGCCGGGCTTGAACTCGTTGCCCGACGGTGCCCCCGCCACCGGCCCCGGCACGGGGCAGTTGGTGTGCAGCGACCAGCAATTGCCGGTGGCGCCGGTGACCACGTCGTACAGCGCCTGATCCGCGAGGCCCAGCTTCTCGGCGAGGACGAAGGCCTCGCCCACGACGATCTGCTGGACCGCGAGGATCATGTTGTTGCACACCTTCGCGGCCTGCCCGTTGCCGGAGCCGCCGCAGTGGATCACCTTGCCCGCCATGGGGTCCAACACCGGATGGGCCGCGGCGAAGGCGGCGTCGTCGCCGCCCACCATGAAGGCGAGGGTGCCCGCGTCGGCGCCCTTGACGCCGCCGGACACGGGCGCGTCGACCTGCAGCATCCCCGCCGCCTCGGCCTGCGCGTGCACAGCACGGGCATCGTCGACGGAGATGGTGGAGCTGTCGATGAACAGCGTGCCGCGCACGGCGTGTGGGAGAACGGAGTCGTACACCGCCTTCACAATGGCGCCGCTGGGCAGCATCGTGACCACGGCGTCCGCACCGGCCACGGCCTCCTCGGCCGTGTCGATCACGGTGACGCCGGCGGCGCGGGCCGCGTCCTGTGCCGCGGGGACGAGGTCGAAACCTCGGACGGTGTGACCGGCGGCCACCAGGTTCTTGGCCATCGGGCCGCCCATGTGGCCGAGGCCGAGGAATGCGATCGTGCTCATGAAGGTGCCTTCCCTACTTGCCCTGGATGCGGGCGGCTTCGGCGCGGCCGATCACCATCCGCATGATCTCGTTGGTGCCCTCGAGGATCCGGTTCACCCGCAGGTCGCGGACGATCTTCTCGACGCCGGTCTCGTGCAGGTAGCCGTATCCGCCGTGCAACTGCAGCGCCTGGTCGGCGACCTGGAAGCAGGTCTCGGTGACGAACTTCTTGGCCATGGCACAGAGCTCGACCTTGTCGGGGTCGTTCTCGTCGAGCGCCGTGGCCGCGCGCCACAGGATCAGGCGGGAGGCCTCGAGCGAGGTGGCCATGTCGGCGAGCGCGAACCGGATGGTCGGCTCGTCGATCAGCTTGCGACCGAAGGTCTCCCGCTCGGTCATGTAACGCAGCGCGAGGTCGTACGCGGCCTGCGCACCGCCCAGCGAGCACGCCGCGATGTTGAGGCGGCCGCCGTTGAGGCCGTTCATGGCGATGCCGAAGCCCTTGCCGGCACCGTCGGTCCCGCCGAGCATGCGCGATGCGGGGATCCGCACGTTCTCGAAGATCACCTGCGTGGTGGGCTGGCTGTGCCAACCCATCTTCACCTCGGGCGGCCCGAAGGACAGGCCCGGGGTTCCCTTGTCCACCAGGAAGGTCGAGATGCCGCGGGCGCCCTCGCCCTCGCTACGCGCCATGACCACGTACAGGTCGGAGGCGCCGCCGCCGGAGATGAACTGTTTCGTGCCGTTGAGCACGAAGTCATCGCCGTCACGGTCGGCCTTGGTGGACAGCGACGCCGCGTCCGAACCGGCGCCCGGCTCGGTGAGGCAGTAGCTGGCCATGACGTCCATCGGCGCGAGCTTGGGGATCCACTCCTGCCGCTGCTCCTCGGAGCCGTAGGTGTCGACCATCCACGTGCACATGTTGTGAATGGAGACGAACGCCGCGGTCACCGGGTCGCCCTTGGCGAGCTCCTCGAAGATGCGGACGCCGTCGAGCCGGCGCAGGCCGGACCCGCCCACGTCCTCGCGGGTGTAGATGGCGGCCATGCCGAGGCTGCCCGCCTCCTTCATCTCCTCCACCGGGAAGTGCTTGGTGGCGTCCCATTCGAGGGCGTAGGGCGCGAGGCGCTTGCGGGAGAAGTCGCGCGCCATCTCGACGATGGCGAGGTCGTCGCCCGTCAGAATCGGGTAAGGCACGTACAGCTCCTAGTGCATCGTCGGGATGGAGAACTCGGCACCGTCCTTGATGCCCGAGGGCCAGCGCGAGGTCACCGTCTTGGTCTTGGTGTAGAACAGGATCGAGTGCGGGCCGTGCTGGTTCAGGTCGCCGAAGCCGGACCGCTTCCAGCCGCCGAAGGTGTGGTACGCCACCGGCACCGGGATCGGCACGTTCACGCCGACCATGCCGACCTCGACGCGCGAGACGAAGTTGCGGGCGGCGTCGCCGTCACGGGTGAAGATCGCCACGCCGTTGCCGTACTCGTGCTCGGTGGGCAGCGCGAGGGCCTCCTCGTAGTTGTTCGCACGGACGATGCAGAGCACGGGGCCGAAGATCTCGTCGGTGTAGATCGACATGTCCTTGGTGACGTGGTCGAACAGCGTCGGGCCGAGGTAGTTTCCGCCCGAGAGATCGGCATCGCCGAAGGTCAGCTCGTCGCTGGTGCGCTCCCGCCCGTCGATGACGATCTCGGCTCCGGCGTCCACACCCTGCTGGATGTAGTTCTTGGTGCGCTCGACCGCGGCCGGGGTGATCAGCGGCCCGTAGTCGGCCTTGGGGTCGTGACTGTGGCCCACGCGCAGCTGCTGCACGCGCTCGACGAGGCGCTCACGGAGACGGTTCGCCGTGTCCTCGCCGACCGGGACGGCGACGGAGATCGCCATGCACCGCTCGCCGGCCGAGCCGTAGCCGGCACCGATGAGTGCGTCGACGGCCTGGTCCAGGTCGGCGTCCGGGAGGATCACCATGTGGTTCTTGGCGCCGCCGAAAGCCTGGCTGCGCTTGCCGTTCTTGGCGCAGGTCTCGTAGATGTACTGCGCGATGTCCGAGCTGCCGACGAACCCGACGGCCTTCACGTCCGGGTTGTTCAGCAGCGCGTCGACCGACTCCTTGTCGCCGTGGACGACCTGGAACACGCCCTCGGGCAGGCCCGCCTCGACGAACAGCTCGGCCAGGCGCACCGGCACGGAGGGGTCGCGCTCGGAGGGCTTGAGGATGAACGCGTTGCCGCAGGCCAGCGCGGGACCCGCCTTCCACAGCGGGATCATGGCCGGGAAGTTGAAGGGCGTGATCCCGGCGACGACGCCGAGCGGCTGACGCATCGAGTAGACGTCGATGCCGGTACCGGCGCCCTCGGTGTACTCGCCCTTGAGCAGGTGCGGGATGCCGATCGAGAATTCGATGACCTCGATGCCGCGCTGGATGTCGCCCTTGGCGTCCGCGACGGTCTTGCCGTGCTCACTGGAGAGCAGCGAGGCCAGCTCATCGACGTTCTGGTTGACCAGCTCGATGAACTTCATGAACACGCGGGCGCGGCGCTGCGGGTTGAACGCGGCCCACTGGACCTGCGCCTTCTTCGCGCGGGCCACCACATCGTCGACCTCGGCGGTACTCGCCAGCGGAACCGTCGCCTGGACCCGCCCCGTGCTCGGGTCGAAGACATCGGCGGTGCGGCCGGTGCCCTCCACCCGGCGACCGTCGATGAAATGCGGAATGGTGCGCACGTCAGCCATGGTGTGTCCTTCTCTCGATCGAGGTCCATCGCGAATCCCTTGCGCGATGTGTTGCCCATCACTATATACTTGGATATCCAAGTAATCAACCGGAGGATCTGAAAGTGGCTAGCACACAGGGGTATCGAGACTTCCTCGCCGCGCGCGACCTGCTGGTCGAGCTCGCCGACGACTACGACGCCGCCCGGGAGCGGTTCGCCTGGCCCCAGCTCGACGAGTGGAACTTCGCCCTCGACTGGTTCGACGCCGTGGCCGAGAACAACGACTCCCCCGCGCTCTGGATCGTCGAAGAGGACGGCTCCGAGTCGAAGTTCAGCTACGCCGAGATGAGCGCCCGCAGCAATCGCGTCGCGAACTGGCTCCGCGAGCGGGGCGTGCAGCCGGGCGACCGGATCCTGCTGATGCTCAGCAACCAGGTCGAGCTGTGGGACATCATGCTCGCCGCGATCAAGCTCGGCGCCGTCGTCATCCCCGCGACCACGCTGCTCGCCGAGGGCGACATCGCGGACCGCATCGCGCGCGGCGGCGCCAAGCACGTCATCGTCCGGAGCGAGCTCGCCGAGCGCGTCCCCGCGGAGGCGCAGGTCACCCGGATCGCCGTCGGCGATCCCGTGCCGGACTGGGAGGCCTTCGCCGCGGCGTACACGGCACCGTCGGACTTCACCCCCTCGCACGTCACGCACGCGGACGACACCCTGCTGCTCTACTTCACCTCCGGAACCACCAGCGCCCCCAAGCTGGTCGAGCACACCCACGCGAGCTACCCCGTGGGTCACCTGTCGACGATGTACTGGATCGGGCTGCGCCCCGGCGACGTGCACCTCAACGTCAGCTCGCCCGGCTGGGCGAAGCACGCGTGGAGCAATGTCTTCACGCCGTGGATCGCGCAGGCCTGCGTCTTCATCTACAACTACAACCGGTTCGACGCCGCCGCTCTGATGGGGCAGATGGAGCGGGCGGGCGTCACCAGCTTCTGCGCACCGCCCACGGTGTGGCGCATGCTGATCCAGGCCGACCTCAGCGCGCTGACGACGCCGCCGCGCGTCGTCGTCGGCGCGGGCGAGCCGCTCAACCCCGAGGTGATCTCCCGGGTGCGCGACGCGTGGGGCGTCACGATCCGCGACGGCTTCGGCCAGACTGAGACCACGGTGCAGGTCGCGAACACGCCGGGACAGCCCCTCAAGGACGGCTCGATGGGGCGCCCGTGCCCGGGCTACGACGTGGTGCTCGTCGACCCCGCGACCGGCGAGCAGGGGGTCGACGAGGGCGAGATCTGCCTGCGCCTGGACCCGCGGCCACTCGGCCTCATGGTCGGCTACCACGGCGATCCCGAGAAGACGGCCAAGGTGATGGACGGCGGCGTCTACCACACCGGCGACGTGGCCTCGAGAGATGCGGAGGGCTACCTGACCTACGTCGGCCGCACCGACGACGTCTTCAAGTCCAGCGACTACAAGATCAGCCCGTTCGAGCTGGAATCCGTTCTCCTGGAGCATGACGCGGTGGCCGAGGCCGCCGTCGTCCCCGCGCCCGACGAGCTGCGCCTCGCGGTACCGAAGGCGTACATCGTGCTCGCCGAGGGCTTCTCCCCCGACGAGACGACCGCGCGGTCGATCTTCGATTACAGCCGTGAGCACCTCGCGCCCTACAAGCGCGTGCGCCGTATCGCCTTCGCCGATCTCCCGAAGACGATCAGCGGCAAGATCCGCCGGGTGGAGCTGCGCAAGGCCGAGGAGCAGGGCCTGACCTCCGCGGAGTTCCGCGAGTCCTGACGAGAGCACTCCCGCTGCGGCGGCGATCCGGATTCCGGGTCGCCGCCGCACTCGTTCAGCGCCTGGACGCGGGGGCGAGCATCGCGGCGACCGCGGACCGCCATCGAGCCTCGGAATCACCTGCGCACCAGGCCCGCAGCGCCGCGCCGACGATGCCGTAGGCCATCGCCCCGGCGTCGACGCCGGGGCGGATCGAGCCCATGACCAGAAGGTTCGCCACCACAGCGGTGACCCCCTCGAACCCGGCGGCATCGTCGCCGAGGACCTCGGCCGCGGCGCCGCGCAGCCCCGGCCGCGCGGCGAGCAGCCGAGCCAGGGCCGTGGCCGGGGGCTGCGGCAGCCCCGCCAACGCCGAACACACTTCCTCCGCGACATCCCCCGTGCCGCCGACGGCGTTCCCCGCCTCCGTGCCGAGCAGGAAGCTGCGATCGACCGCATAGGCGGCGAGGAAGCCCTCGAAGTCGCCGAAGTGCGCGTGCAGGAGTCCGGTCGCGACGCCGGCCTGCACCGTGACCGCGCGACCCGTGAGCCCGTCCACGCCGGCACGCAGGATCACCGCTTCGGCGGCCTCGAACAGGCGCTGCCGGGCACCGTCGATCGCGATTCCCCTGGGCACGGCACCGATCCTAGCCCACCTTGCATCGATGGTGAACAGTCGCTCATACTGGTTTGAACACTTGCTCAAACCAGGAGGACGCATGGCCGACCACGAACTGCGCATCGTCATCGCGGGGGCCGGGATCGCCGGACTCGCTGCGGCACTGCGGCTGCAGCGCGATGGGCACCGGGTGCTCGTCGTGGAGCGCGCCGCCGAACGCCGCACCGGCGGCTACCTGGTGAACCTCCTCGGCCCGGGCTTCGACGCAGCGGACGCGCTCGGCCTCGTCCCCGCACTGCGCGAGCGCGACCAGGGGATCTTCACCTCGCTCCTCGTCCGCGCCGACGGCTCCACCAAGACGACGATGCCCGCCGCGCTCGCCGAACAGTCCCTCGGATCGCGGGCGCTGACGGTGTTCCGCGGGGACCTCGAGGCGGTCCTGTTCGAGGCGCTCGGCGGTGCCGCCGAGGTCCGGTTCGGCACGTCGGTCACCGCGGTGACCGACGGTGCCGCCGGCCCCCTCCAGGTCACGCTCAGCGACGGCAGCGAGCACGAAGCGGACCTGCTGATCGGTGCGGACGGGCTGCACTCGGGGGTCCGCGAGCTGGTCTTCGGACCCAAGGCCCAGTACGTCCGCGACCTCGGCCACGCGGTAATCGCGTTCCCCATGGAGGCGGCGCCCGAGGGGCTCCCGGAGCAGACAGCGAGCACCTTCATCGACGTCGGCCGGACCGCGGCGGTGTTCCGGCCGCGGGGCGGCGCACCGTCGGCCTTCTTCACGTACCGGACCGACGAAACGCCACGCGGCCCCGTCGAAGCCCTGGCGGAACATTTCGGAGACCTCTCCGGCCCCGTGCACGAGGCGGCGCGCTGGAGCGCCGACACCGACGACGCGTACGTCGACTCCGTCAGCCAGGTGGTGATGGACGCGTGGTCGCGCGGCCGCGTCGTGCTGCTCGGCGACGCCGCGTGGTGCGTCTCCCTGTTCGCCGGCCACGGCGCGGGGCTCGCCCTGGCCGGGGCCGACCGGTTGGGCGCCGCCCTCCTCGACCACCCCGGCGAGCTCAGCGACGCTGCGCGGGAGTGGGAAACCGGGCTGCGCGAGGAAGTCCGTACCCGGCAGCGGCAGGCTCGCGCGGGCATGGCCAGGTTCGCTCCCCCGAGTCGGTTCCACGTCCACGTGCAGGACCTGATGATTCGCGCGTTGACGGCTCCGGTCGTCGGCGGGCTGCTGATGCGTGGGCTGCATCGCGTCATGGAACGGTAAGAACAGGTCCGTTGCCCGCCGAGGCGATCGCAAATAGCGTGGAAGGGTTCCCGTCACACGAAGGAGAATCCGATGCCCGAGGTCGCGTTCAAGAACATCCGCTTCGATCCCGAGGGACACCCGTTCAACGAACTCGCGGTCCCGCTCGCGCAGGCCGTCGGCTACACCGCCGATCTCTCGATCGACCCGCAGTTGGCCCAGTTGCTGCGTCTCCGCGTGGCCCAGGTGAATCGCTGCGCGTTCTGCGCGGTCCTGCACGGCGAGTCCGCCCGGGATCGCGAGATCCCGCAGGCCAAGATCGATGACCTGACCGCGTACCCGATCTCCGACCTGTTCACCGAGCCGGAGAAGACCGCCCTGCGGTACTGCGACGCCCTGACCCTGCCGAACGTGGACGAATTCCACGACTTCCACGAGGCGATGACACAGCACTTCACGATCGACCAGATCAAGGATGTCGCGGCGGTCGTCGTGAACATGCACGTCTGGACTCGATGGAAGCTGGCACAGGGCCAGACGCCGTACTTCGTGGATGGTGACGGCTCCGCGAACTGACGCGCGGCGATTCGTGGCCGGCCGAGGGAACGGTCCGATCGGGCCACGATCTTCGCAGGTCACGAATACACTGGCGGTCTCATGTTGACCTACGTGCTCGACGTCCGCGATCTGTCGGACGTGCGCTTCGTGCTCGCTCCGATGACCGAGACCGCGCTGAGCCTGTTCCACCTGAACGGGACGATCAGCACGCCGGCGCATCTGCAGCGGTGGCAGGACAACGCACAGGCGCAACGCGATCGCTACGACCACCGGCTGATCAGCGCGCTGATCGCGCCGGGCCCGGCGATCCCGGACTTCCTGACCCCGCTTCCCAGGCCGGGCGTCACGCGGCCCTCGCTCGACGACGGCCTCACGGCGATCGCGACGACCGATCCCGAGCTGATTCACGCTCAACTGGACCAGCTTCGCGAGGGTGGTGAGCCGTCGCCCCCGCTCAAGCGGCTCCTGGACGACGGTGAGCGCGCGGGGCCCCGGATCGCGGGTGCGATGGAGCGCTACCACCGCGTGGCGATCGCCCCGGTGTGGGCGGTGGTGAACCGGATCCTCGAGGCGGACATCACGTTCCGCGGCCGAGAACTCGCGATGGGTGGGCCGACCCAGTTGTTCGACTCACTCGCCCCTCAACTCGAGTGGGACCGCGACGGCCGACTGCGGCTGGACACGGCGTACGTCGGCGAGGAGGGTGAATTCGCAGCGGCCGGAAGGGGTCTGACGCTGATGCCGAGCGTCTTCGTCACCCGCCTGGTGAGTGCCTACTCCCCCGAGACGGCGGCGCCGCACGTCGGTTACCCGGCGCGCGGCAGCGCGACTCTCACGGAGTCGACGCGGGTAGTACCGCCCGGGGCGCTGCGACGCCTGATCGGCGGAGCGAAAGCCGATGTGCTGCACGCACTCGTCGAGCCGGTGGCGGTCAGCGAACTGGCACGGCGCCTGGAGATCTCGCCGTCGGCGGTGTCCCAGAGCCTGCGCGTGCTCTACGAGAACGGCCTCATCGACCGGGCCCGGAGCGGGCGCGAGGTGCTCTATCGCAGGACACCCGACGGTGAGCGGTTGGCGCGCGGCCACCGCCCCTGATCGATCAGAAGCGGAGTGCGGCGGGGCCGGTGTACTCGGGGTTGGCCGACACGAAACGCTGCAGTGCGGCGCGGATCCCGGCGGCGGAGAATCCGGAGCGGGGCGCGGCGGTCGGTAGCGCGGCGTCCTCGTGGACATCCGCGAGGCGGGCGTAGACGGTGCCGGCGGTGGGATCGGCGGTGAGGCTCTTGAAGTCACGGTAGTTGGTCATGACCAATACTCTCCGCGATGCGCGGGAGGGACGCCATTCTTTAAGTGATGAGCTAAAGTGTGACCGCGGACACTGTGTGCTGGAACACATCTCGAATCGGCGTTCGCGGACGAAAGCCCAGTTCGCGCGGTCAGCGGGCGACTTCGCGGTGCCCCGCATCGATCCGGCGGGTCCAGCCCTTCGCGTCGAGGTGCTCGAGCAACGGGACCGCGACCCGTCGGCTGGTACCGAGCGCCCGTCGCGCCTCCGAGGTCGTGAAGGGCTGCGGCAGCCCCGCCAACTCCCGCATCGCCAGCGCGGGCGCGCGCGGCGACAACACCACCCCGTCGGCGATCCGGAGCAGGCGGCCCGCGCGCTCAGCCGCGGCGAGCTCCCGAGCTCCGAGCCGCAGGGCCGCCAGGTCGTCGGCCTCGGGCGCGACGAAGGGGGACGCCGTGAGCCGGCGCTCGACCTCCGCGACGGCCCGCTCGGCGGGGCCCAGGTCGGCGCGGTGCCCGGGCAACGCGAGCCGGCCGGCTTCGTTCTCCAGCCCGGCACCGTCGAGCACCGTCGGCAGCAGCGACGGGTCCGGCAGCGCGAGCGCCTCCCGCGCCGCACCGAGCGATAGGCCGGCCGCGAGCGGATCCCGCTCGTGCAGGTCCGCCACCGCCCCGCGCAGCCGCGCCTGCCACGCATCGAGGGCCGCCTCGTGGATCCACCAGTCCCCGGCCACCCGCACACCGTCCGGGACCTCCGTGCCGTAGCCCAGGTCGACGAGGCGGTCGCGCCGGACCGCGCCGCGGCGGGCCACCTCGGCGAGCAGGTCCCCGTCGGAGCCCCTGCCGGCGAGGGCACCCGCGCGGCGCGCACCGTCGCCGCGCCGGAGCAGCGCGGGCGGATCCGCGTCGAGCACCGTCGCGCCCCCGACGATCCGCTTGGCGCCCGGGTCGCGGAGGACCACCGTGTCACCGAGCACCAGCGGCAGGGGCCGGGCCAGCGTCAGGCGCGCGTGCTCCCCGTCGAAGGGCCGTACCCGGGCGGGGACGGCGGCGGTACCGGCGTGGACGGTGAGCCATTCCGGGACGCGCGCCTCGGCGTCCGTGAGCGCGAGCCGCACGTCCACGACGTCCGTCACCGGCCACAGACCCGGCGCGAGCAGTGCGTCCCCCCGGCTGATGTCCTCGACCGCGACGCCGCGAAGGTTGACCGCGATGCGCGAGACCGGGCCGACCTCGTCCCGAGTCGCACCGTGGCGCTGCAGGCCACGCACCGCGACGCGGCGGCTCCCACCCGTGCCCGCAAGCTCGAAATCGTCTCCCACCCGCACCGTGCCCGCGGCGAGCGTGCCGGTGACGACGGTGCCCGCACCCACGACGCTGAACGCCCGGTCGATCCAGATCCGCACACGGGCCGCGGGATCAGGCGTGGGAACGCCCGCGAGGACACCGTCGAGCGCTGAGCGCAGCACGTCGAGGCCCTCCCCCGTGACCGCCGAGACCGCGACGGTCGGCGCGTCCGCGAGCCCGGTGCCGGCGAGCCGCGCCCGCGCCTGCTCACGCACCGCGTCGACGCGGTCGGGGGCGCGGTCGGCCTTGGTGATCACGACCAGTCCGTGTCGGATGCCCAGGGCCGCCACGGCGTCCCGGTGGTCGTCGGACTGCGCGCTCCACCCCTCGTCGGCGGCGACCACGAAGCAGACGACCGGAACCGGCCCGAGTCCGGCGAGCATGTTCCCGAGGAAGCGCTCGTGCCCGGGCACGTCGACGAAGGCCGTCTCCTGCCCGGACGGCAGTGCGGTCCAGGCGAATCCGAGGTCGATGGTCAGTCCGCGCCGTTGCTCCTCCGCCCAGCGGTCGGGTTCGATCCCCGTGAGCGCGCGAACGAGCGTGGACTTGCCGTGATCGACGTGCCCCGCGGTGGCTACGACGTACACGCCAGCGCCCGCTGAACGGCATCGGCAACGGCCGCATCGGAGTCCTCCGGCACGCATCGCAGGTCGATCAGGCAGGCCCCGTCGGTGACACGCGGCAGCACGGCGGGATCACCGGTGCGGAGCGGCGCCGCGAGCGCCTCCGGCAGCCGGACCGCCCAGCCCGGCAACGGGACTCCCGGCGCGCCTCCGCCACCGACCCTGCCGTCGTGTGGGACGACGGTGCCGCCGACCCGTCCGGCGAGTCGCTCAGCGCGGCGGCGCAGTCCGTCGGGATCGGCGTGCAGGTACGCGATCACCGGCGCCTGCGGCCCGCCCACGGTGGCCTCCAGCGCCGCGAGCACCAGTTTGTCGGCGCGGACCGCGCGGGCGAGCGGGTGCCGCGCGAGGCGCTGCACGAGATCGGCACGGCCTAGGAGGATTCCTGCCTGCGGGCCGCCGAGGAGTTTGTCGCCGCTCGCGGTCACCAGGTCGGCGCCCGCGGCGAGCGCGGACGCGGCGTCGGGCTCGCCCGGCAACGCGGGATCCGCGGCGAGCAGGCCGCTGCCCAGGTCCATGACGAGCGGGACGTCGCCGCACACCTCGCGGAGTTCGGAGAGGCCGACCTCGGCGGTGAAGCCCTCGACGCGGAAGTTGCTAGGGTGCACCTTGAGGACGCATCCGGTGTCGGGGCCGATCGCGTCGGCGTAATCGCCGGCGTGCGTGCGGTTCGTGGTGCCCACCTCCCGCAGCCGGGCGCCGGTGGAGGCGATGAGATCCGGCAGGCGGAAGCCCGCGCCGATCTCGATGAGCTCACCGCGGCTGATCACCACCTCGCGGCCCGCGGCGAGCGCGGTGGTCGCGAGCACGAGTGCCGCCGCCCCGTTGTTGACCACGAGGGCCTCCTCCGCGGCGGGGCACGCCGCGAGCAGCGCCCCCCGGGCCGCGACGCCGCGCTTGCTCCGCGCGCCGGTCGCGAGATCGAGTTCCACGTCGACGTAGCCGGCGGCGTCCACCAGCGCAGCAACAGCGGCCGCCGAGAGCGGGGCGCGGCCGAGGTTGGTGTGCACCACGACGCCGGTCACGTTGAGCACCGGGCGCAGCGACGACGGTGCCGTCGCGGCGAGCTCGCGGTCGACGGCGGCGGCGACCTCCTCGGGCGCCAGGTCGCCCCGGCGCGCCGCGTCCTGGGCCTGCGTGATCGCGGCGCGGACACGGCGCTCGCCCAGCCGCGCGGCCGCCGCGACGAGAACGGGCTCGGCGAGCAGACGATCGGTGCGGGGAATCCGCCTGCGGGGATCCGTCATTCGCCCTCCTCTGCTCGTCCGTCTGTCGGACGTTGGCGGAGGTGGACGGGAATCGAACCCGCCAGGCCGAGATACTCGACCTCACCGGTTTTGAAGACCGGGGGGCCCACCAGGAACCCGGACACCTCCGCCGACCAACATAGACCCCGATGCCCACCTCCGGGGTCCGGTGGGCGCGCTAGCGTGGTGACATGACCGCAGACCTCGCCCGGCTCACGTCCTTCGCGCACGGCGGCGGTTGCGCCTGCAAGATTCCGCCGGGTGAGCTCGAGGACGCGGTGCGGGGACTGACGGGACAGGTCGCGCCCGACGTCCTGGTCGGGTTGGACGACGGTGACGACGCCGCGGCGGTCCGGCTCTCCGACGATCTGGCCGTGCTCTCGACCGCGGATTTCTTCACCCCCGTGGTGGACAGCGCCTTCGACTGGGGACGGATCGCCGCCGCCAACGCCCTCTCGGACGTCTACGCGATGGGCGGTCGGCCGGTGATGGCCATCAATCTCGTCGGTTGGCCCCGCGAGCAGCTGCCGATGGAGCTCATGACCGAGGTGCTGCGCGGCGGCCTGGCCGTGGCGCAGGAGGCCGCGTGCCCGGTGATCGGCGGACACAGCATCGACGATCCCGAACCCAAGTACGGCATGGCCGTGACCGGTGTCGCGCACCCGGACCGACTGCTCCGCAACGACTCCGCCGCCGCCGGCCTGCCACTCACACTGACCAAGCCGATCGGTGTCGGACTGCTCAACAACCGGCACAAGCGCACGGGCGAGGTCTTCGAGGCCGCCATCGCGACCATGACCACGCTCAACCGAGACGCAGCCGCCGCCGCACTCGCCGCGGGGGCGCGCGCCGCCACCGATGTCACCGGGTTCGGTCTGCTCGGCCACCTGTTCAAGATGTGCCGCGCCTCGGGCATCGGGGCCGAGATCGACGCCGCCGCGGTCCCGCTGGTCGACGGTGCCCGCGAGGCCCTGCGGGACGGGTTCGTCTCCGGCGGCACCCGGCGCAACCTCGATTGGGTCGCGCCGCAGCTGCAGGTGGACGGCGCGAGCGAGGACGATCTGCTCTTCCTCGCCGACGCGCAGACCTCGGGCGGCCTGCTCGTGGTGGGCGAGGTGCCCGGCTATCCGGTGATCGGGCGGACCGTCGCCGCGCCGGATGCGCCGGGGCGCATCGTCATCCGGTGATCGAGTCCCCGGTCTCCCCCGCCGCGCGGCGGGCGGCGAGGCGCCGCTTCTGCGGCTCGATCGTGTAGCGCGGGTCCTTCGCGGACTCCAGGCCCGCCTCGAAGACACCGAAGCGGGTGCATGCGGACGCCGCGAGGAGCGCGCCGCCGGACAGGGCGGCGAGGCACCGTCGAACCACTCCTCGGCGACCGCCCGTGAGCAGCGCGCCCACGCCCCCGGCGACCGCGAGCCGCTCGGCCCACCGCATCAGCTTCCCGGGCGTGCCGTGGTGCAGCGGCTCCGCGGCGACAGGGTCCATGCGGGACTCCATGATCCGGGTCGCGGCCACGTCGCCGATCACGCCGAGCACGGCGAAGTTCCGCGCCGGCGCGGCCTCCTCCGCGGGTGTGACGATCAGCGCCAGACCGCTCGCGGCGAGGCTCGCCGAGCTGACGAAGACGAAGGGCAGGTCCTTGTACGCCGCGTTCCAGGTGGGCATCGCCGTGTCCGCCAGGAGCACCGCCGTGTACGCCGCGAGCGGCGTCGCGAACACCGCGGCGCCCAGGCCCGCGGGCGCCTCCGCGAACCGCAGGACCTTCCGCAGCGGGCCGAGCGGAAGGCGCTCGCCGAGGATCCGGTCCACTTCCGCCACGGCGGCCACGCCGATCAGGCCGCTGTACCCGGAGAGGATCCACGAGCCCACGCTCATCGGCGAGGTCACCTTGAAGGTGCGCATCATGTGCAGGAAGCGTTCGGGGCGGCCGAGATCCGCGACCAGCGCGAGCGCGCCCACGCCGGCGGCACCGAGTCCCGCGAGGCGGGCGTTGCGGCGCAGCACCGGGTAGCCGGACAGCTGCGCGCCCGCGGCGAGCAGCCCCGAGCCGCCTGCCACGCCACCGAGGAAGAGGTAGGCGCCGACGGGCGCCTCCCACGGCGGCGGCTTCACGATCGGGTGGCCGTAGTAGCCGTCGACGTGCTCGATGACCGCCTCGGGAACCATGAGATCATCGGGACGCCTGGACTTCCCGGGCTTGCGGGAGCCGTCGCCGCGCTTACCCCTCCGCTCGGGCCGGGGCGGACGGAACTGGTCGAACTCCGAGCTCGTCATCTACCGGCCCCGCTTCCGCGCCGACAGGAACGAGACCGCGGCGGCCGCGATCATCCCCGCGGCGGCGGTGCCGGCGCGCTTGTACATCGTCATCAGGTCGGCGGTGCAGACCCGCGGGTCGGGCGGGAGGCCGTAGACCTCGGGCTCGTCGAGCAGCAGGAACACCGAGCCGGTGCCGCCGACCCCGTCGTTCTCGTTGGCGCCGTACAGGCGGGCCTCGGTCATGCCCTGCGCGTGCAGCTGCGCGACGCGCTCGCGGGCCGTGGCCACCATCGCCTCGCGCTCGCCGAACTTGATCGACGTGGTGGGGCAGGTCTTGGCGCACGCCGGCGTCTCGTCGTCACGGAGCCGGTCGTAGCAGAGCGTGCACTTCTGCGCGATCCCACGGTTGTCGACGGGCGGCTGCTCGCCCTTGCGATGACCCTCCCGTGTGGTCGGGGCGACGGTGCCGTCGCTGCGCCGCTCGACCACCCCGAACGGGCAGCCCGCGACACAGGTGCCGCAGCCGTTGCAGATGTCGTTCTGCACCACGACGGTGCCGAACTCGGTGCGCATCATCGCGCCGGTGGGGCACACGTCGAGACAGCCGGCGTGGGTGCAGTGCTTGCACACGTCGGAGGACATGAGCCAGCGGAACTCGGGGGTGTCGGGCGGCGTCACGTCGGCCTCGCCCCACGCCGGCATCGCTTCGCCCGCCGACGCCTCCCCCCTCACCGGGGCGGTGTCGCGGATCGCGGGCATGCCCAGACCGACCAGCTCCCGGCCGGATTCGCGGGCGCGCTCGATGCTCTCGCGGTCCTGCTCGATGAAGGCCACGTGCCGCCAGGTGCTGGCTCCGAGCGCGACGGTGTTGTCGTACGACATGCCCGTGAGCTCGAGGTCACCGTCGCGCGGATTGCGGTTCCACTCCTTGCACGCGACCTCACAGGCCTTGCAGCCGATGCAGATCGACGTGTCGGTGAAGAAGCCACGCCGGGCCTCGTGCACGTGCCAGTGTGCGTCGACACTCGGGTCGGTGGGGCCGGTCAGCTGTCCCATCGCCTGCCACCTCCTCGTCGTCGTGTGCTCGTCACCATCGAGTGAACCCCTCCTGCTCGGGATCGTCTCGCTCCGGGTCGGGGAAGATGTCCTCGGGCCGTGGGTCGGTCAGGCGCACGTTGTCGGTGTCGACGGTGACCCCCGCCCGGTCCCGGTAGCTCTGCACCAGATCCTCGAGCGCCGCGCCGCGTGGCCGGCGGCCCGCGATCACGGTGCAGGAACCCACCTTCGACTCCTGGATCTGGGTGTTCGGGTCCAACGTGACGCCGATCAGGTCGTTCGCGGCGTCGCCCGTCACCACGGCGTCGGAGCCCACGCCCCAGTGGTACGGCAGTCCCACTTGATGCACCGTCCGGCCGCCCACGACGAGCGGGCGCATCCGCTCGGTGACCAGCACCCGGCACTCGATCGCGGCACGCGGCGAGACGATCGTGGCCCACCCCTCGTTCTCCAGTCCGCACTCCGCGGCCAGCCCCGGCGAGACCTCGCAGAACATCTCGGGCTGCAGCTCCGCCAGGTAGGGCGACCACCGGCTCATGCCGCCGGCGGTGTGGTGTTCCGTGAGCCGGTAGGTGGTGAACACGTACGGGTACACGTCCGCCCCGGGGTCGCCCGCACTCGGCGCGTCGAGGTTGTCCTCGCGCGGGAACATCACGCGCGCAGGCGCCTGCTGCTGCGGGTAGATCGCGTTGCGCACCGGCGATTCCTGCGCCTCGTAGTGCGTCGGCAGCGGACCGTCGACCAGCCCCGTCGGCGCGAACAACCAGCCCTTGCCGTCCGCCTGCATGATGAACGGGTCGTCGCCCGCGAGGGCGTCGGCCCCCGTGGCCCCGGGCTCGGGCACCGTGCCGGGCGCGAGGGTCGCGGGGAAGTCGGGCACGTCGGGCCCGGTCCAGCGGCCCGCTGCCTCGTCCCACCACATGTACCTCTTGCGCTCGCTCCAGGGCCGGCCCTGCGGGTCGGCCGAGGCCCGGTTGTAGAGCATCCGACGGTCCGCGGGCCACACCCAGCCCCACTCGGATTGGGTGATCCCACTTCCGCCCTGGGGCACCCGCCGGGCTGCGTGGTTGCTGCCCTCCGCGTAGACGCCCGTGTAGATCCAACAGCCCGCGATGGTCGAACCGTCGGCCTTCAGCTGGGAGTACGACGTGAGGTTGCGCCCCGCGTCAGGTCCGGAGACGAAGCGGCCGTTGATCTCCGAGAGCACCGCCTCGGGATCCGGATTGCCGTGCTCGTCCATCGGGTAGTCCCAGGTGAGGTCCAGCAACGGGCGGTCACGGTCGTCGGTCGAACCGGCGAGCCGCTCGCGGATCCGGACGCCGAGCTCGTAGAAGAAGTCGAGCTCGCTCTGCGCCTGCCCGGGCGGCTGCACGGCCTGGTGCCGCCACTGCACCATCCGCTGGGTCTGCGTGAACGAGCCCGCCTTCTCGACGTGCGTGGCCGCGGGCATGAAGAAGACCTCGGTGCCGATGTCCTCGGTACGGAGTTCGCCGGACTCGATCTCCGGCCCGTCCTTCCACCACGTCGCGGTCTCGATCATGTTCAGATCGCGGACCACCATCCACTTGAGCTTCGCCATGCCCATGCGCTGCTGCCGCCCGTTCGCGGAGCCCACGGCGGGGTTCTGGCCGAGCACGAAGTACCCGTCGACCTTCCCGTCGAGCATGTCGACGGCGGTCTGGTACGTGCCCGCCGGCCCGTTGAGCATCGGCAGATAGCCGTAGGCCCAGTCGTTCTCGGCCGTGGCCGCATCGCCCCACCAGGCCTTGAGCAGGCTGATCATGTAGGTGTCGGCGTACTGCCAGTACCCCTTGCCCGTCTCCGGCCGGACCGATGCGATGTAGTCGGCCAGAGTGTCGTGCTTGCCGACCGAGGGCATCGGCAGATAGCCCGGCAGCAGGTTGAACAGCGTCGGAATGTCGGTGGAGCCCTGGATGCTGGCGTGCCCGCGCAGCGCCATGATGCCGCTGCCCGGGCGCCCGACATTGCCCAGCAGCAGCTGCAGGATGGCCGCGGTGCGGATGAACTGCGCGCCCATCGTGTGCTGCGTCCAGCCCGTGGCGTACCCGAAGCAGGTCGTGCGCTCACGACCGGAGTTGCTCGTGATCGCGTCCGCGAGGTAGCGGAACTCGGCCTCCGAGACGCCGCACATGTCGGCCACCACCTCCGGGGTGTACCGGGAGTAGTGCCGGCGCAACACCTGGAAGACGGTGCGCGGATCCTGCAGCGTCTCATCGCGACCCGCCACGAACCGCCACGTGGACGGGTCGTAGGTGCCCGTCTCCGGGTCGAACCCGGAGAACAGGCCGTGGAGATCCTCCGTGTCGCGGAAGTCCTCGCCGACCATCTCGGACGCGTTCGTGTACGCGACCGCGTAGTCGTGGAAGTACTTCTCGGTGCTCAGCACGTGGTTGATGAGCCCGCCGAGCAGCACGATGTCCGAGCCCGCACGGATCGGCACGTGCCGGTCCGCAACGGCGGAGGTCCGCGTGAAGCGGGGATCGACGTGGATCACCCGCGCGCCGCGCGCCTTCGCCTCAGAGACCCACTGGAATCCGACGGGGTGCGCCTCGGCCATGTTTCCGCCCATGAGCACGATGCAATCCGCGTTGGCCATGTCCTGCAGGGACTGGGTGGCGCCGCCGCGCCCGAACGAGGCTCCCAGACCGGGAACCGTGGCGGAGTGTCATATGCGGGCCTGGTTCTCGATCTGGATGGCGCCCGCAGCGGTGAACAGCTTCTTGATGAGGTAGTTCTCCTCATTGTCGAGCGTCGCGCCGCCGAGCGAGGCGATGCCCATGGTGCGCCGCAGCGGGCGACCGTGCTCGTCGAAGTCCTGCCAGCCGTGCCGCCGCGCCTCGACGAACCGGTCGGCGATCATGTCGATAGCCGTGTCCCGGTCGAGGTCCTGCCATTCGGTGGCGTGGGGTGCGCGGTAGCGGATCTTGGTCTGCCGCAACGGGTTGTTGACCAGCTGCTCGCTGGACGAACCCTTGGGGCAGAGCCGCCCGCGCGAGATCGGCGAATCCGGATCGCCCTCGATCTGGATGACCTTCTCGTCTTTGACGTAGACCTTCTGGCCACAACCGACGGCACAGAACGGGCACACGCTCTGCACCACCCGATCGGCGGTCTTCGTGCGCGGCTCGAGCGCTCGGGTACGCGGGGACTCGACGGCCGGGCCGCGGCCGAACACGTCCCCTGAGCGGAGCTGCCGCACCACGGGCCATTCGAGGGGGCTGAACCTCGTCATGCCCACGAGCCTAGTCCTGCCGCGGGGGTGGCGCGGACCTTCCTCCGTGAATCCACGCCCGAGGCGCACGGGAGGTCGGATCCGGCCTCCAGTCGACCTCAGCCGTGGATTCACAGAGTCCCTCCCCGACGACCTGTGAGATCGTGAAGGTCCCGCACGGGGAACGCGCCACGAGTCAGGGAGTCCACCGCACATGATCGAGCTCGCACAGCGCGCGGAGCGGCTGCTTCCCCCCGACGTGTGGGCCTACCTGATGCGCGGGGCAAGCATCGGCGAGTCGGCCTGGGAGCGCTGGCGGTTCGCGCCCCGGGTGCTCCGCGACGTGCGGACCGTCGACACGACGACGCCCCTCTTCGGCGAGTGGCGCTCCCCCATCGGCATCGCGCCGACGGCCTTCCACCGCCTCGTCCACCCGGACGGCGAGACCGCGGTCGCCCGCGCCGCGGCGGCCTGCGGTTCGCCCTTCGTCCTGTCGATGCGCGCGACCACCCGGATCGAGGAGGTCGGCGCGACGGCCGCCGGACCCTGGTGGCAGCAGGTGTACCTGATGCGCGACCGCGGCATCACCGACGCCCTGGTCCAGCGGGCCGCAGCGGCGGGCGCCACGGCCCTCGTCCTCACCGGCGACACCCCGTACGTGGGCCGCTCCGGGGGACGCGGGCTGCCGCCGCTCGATGATCGGCTGGCGCTGGTCAACGTCGCCCAGCACGTGCGGCCCGGGTCGGATCCGTGGGCGGAGATCGAGCAGGACGCCGGCGCCGTGCTCGGCGACATCCGCCGGCTCGGCGACCTCACCGGACTGCCGGTGATCGTCAAGGGCGTGCTGCGGCCCGACGAGGCCCTGCACTGCATCGATGCGGGCGCGGCGGGGATCTGGGTGAGCGATCACGGCGGCCGGCAGCTGGGCCGGACGGTGCCGCCGGCGCACGCCCTCCCGGAGGTCGCCGGCGCTGTCCGTGGCGCCGTGCCCGTTCTGGTCGACGGCGACGTCCGGTGCGGCCTCGACGCCCTTGCTGCGCTCGCCCTGGGCGCGGACGCGGTGTTCGTGGGCCGGCCGGCGCTGTGGGCCCTCGCCGACGGCGGAGCGGACGGCGTCGGCGCGATGCTGTCGGGGCTCTGGGAGGAACTGCGGCACGCCATGGGGCTCGCCGGGGCGACGCGGATCGCGGAGCTGACCCGGGACCTGGTCGTCGAACGCTGACCGGCCGGGGCCGCGGACACGGCCTGTCTGGCACCGCCGGACCGTAGGGTTGACGGCGGTAGTCCACTCGAGGAGGAATCGCATGCTCACCGGTCGCGCACTGCTGCTGGACATGGACGGCACGCTCGTCGACTCGCGCGCCGTGGTCGAACGGTGCTGGAGCCGGTGGGCCCTGGGCAATGGGCTGAACCCCGCCGAGGTGCTCGAGGTGGCGCACGGCCGGCAGGGCCACGCGACGATGGCCGCCCTGCTCCCCGACCGGCCGATGGAGGTCAACCTCGCCGAGAACCGCGTCCTCCTCGCGGAGGAGACGGCCGACACCGACGGCATCCTCCCCATCGGTGGGGCCGCCGCCTTCCTGTCCGCGCTCGACGGTGCCCCGCACGCGCTGGTCACCTCCGCGGACGTCGCGCTGTCGACGGCGCGCATGGGCGCTGCGGGGCTGCCGCTGCCGGCCGTACGGGTGACCGCGGAGGACGTGCGCGCCAGCAAGCCCGACCCCGAGGGTTTCCTCCGCGGCGCGGAACTCCTCGGCGTCGCTCCCGCCGACTGCATCGTCTTCGAGGACTCCGAGGCGGGGATCGCCGCGGCGCGGGCCGCGGGGATGCGCGTCGTCGGCGTCGGTCCGGGCGCGGCCCGGTTCTCCCCCGACGTCCAGGTCGACGACCTGACGGGGGTGACGGTCACCGTCGACGACGAGGGCATCCACCTGACGGCCTGACCGGCACCGTCGGCAAGGGTGAGACGGTCGGGCGCCCCGGCGACATAAGGGGGTGTGACGTCCACGATGAGAACCGACGAGTCCGCGGACCGGACCCTGCTGACCCGCGCCGCGGGCGGCGACGGAACGGCGTTCGCGGAGATCTACGACCGGCACGTGCGGCCCGTCTACTGGCAGGCCTACGCCGTGCTGCGCGACGCCGACGCCGCGCAGGAGACCGCCCAGGACACCTTCCTCACGCTCTGGCGGCGCATCGATTCGGTGCGCATCGTCGACGAGTCGGTGCTGCCGTGGCTGCTCACGACGGCGCGGTTCACCGCGCTCAATGCGGGGCGCAGGCTCACCGCGGTCCGGGACAGATCGGCACCGCTCGACGGGGCCGGAGAGGACCCGCCCGGCGCCGCGCCGTCCCCCGAGGACGAGGTCCTCGCCGGCGAGATCCGCGATCTGATCGCGGACGCCGTGCACGACCTGTCCCCCACCGACCAGCGCCTGTACCGCCTCTGCGTGGAGGGCGAGCAGACCTACGAGCGGGCCGCGGCCGAACTGGGTGTCACCCACGCCGCCGTGCGCAACCGCGTCTCCCGGCTGCGCGGTCGCCTGCGCGCCGACCTGAGCACCCTGAGGGAGCAGTCATGACCACGCCCAACCGACTCGACGACATCCTCACCGACGACCGGATCGCGCGGATGCGCGGCGCGGTGATGGCCGAGGTCGGCGCCGACCTGGACCGGGTGCGCCGCAGCCGTAGGCACCGGACCATCGGCATCTCGGCCGCCGCCGCGGTGGCGGTCGTCGCCGTGGGCGGCGGCGTCCTCGTCGGTACCCAGGGATCGCAGACCTCCTCGTCGGCGCCCGAGGCCGCGCGAGGCGCGGCGCCCACCCAGTACGCCGGCACGCCCACGCGCACTGCGGAACCCACACCCACCCGCGCGGGGCCGGCGGCTGCGGCGGCCCCGACCACGGCACCGAACGGGACGCCGACGGCACCGTCGACCCCTGCGCCGGTCCAGAACAACCGTCAGGTGATCACCACCGGATCAGTGACCGTGACGAACGCGGACCCGGCCGCCGTGGCCCGCGAGCTCGCTGCCGCCGCCGAACGCCTCGGGGGACGGGTCGACGCCCGCACCGAGTCCGGCGGCGACGACGCCCGTGCGAGCCTGACCCTGCGCGTACCCAACGACAAGGTGAACGAGCTGGTCGAGAAGGTCGGCGGACTCGGCGAGGTCGGCACCGTTCGACTGGAGCACGAGGACGTGACCGGCACCGTCGTCGACCTCGACGCGCGGATCCGCGCGACCCAGGTCTCCGTCGACCGGCTCACCGCGATCCTCGCGCGCGCCGACACCACCGCCGAGGTGATCGCGGCCGAGTCCGCTCTCACCACCCGTCAGCAGGAGCTCGAGACCCTCCAGTCGCGGCGCGCGTCGATCGGCGACCAGGTGTCGCTCTCGACGGTGACCGTGACGGTCTCGATGCCGACGGTGACCGTGGACCGGTCCGGATTCACCGGGGGGCTGCAGGACGGCTGGGACGCGCTGCTCGGGGCCGGACGGTGGCTGCTCGTGATCACCGGCGCGGTGCTGCCGTGGGCAGCGGTGCTCCTGGTGCTCTACGGGGTCTACCGAGGGGTGCGCCACTTCCGGCGCCGGTCCTGACGCCCCTTCCCGGCCAACGGTTTCGGCAGCGCGCTGCCGATACTCGGGGCGACTGGGCGTTGATTCAGCCCTTGCGGCGGCTAGGACGGGACGATGAGCGCGCGGGCCGTGGCGAACCGCGGCCCGCGCGCACCGTCGACCTCCACGAAGAAGTCGGCCTCCGAGAAACTCTGCTTGCTGCCGGGCTTGATCACCCGACCGACGGCCAGGAAGGCCTCGCCCTGGGCGGGGCGCAGGAACTGTGTGTCCATCTGGGTGACGAGGCCGCCCGCGCCGGGGTGCATGGCGAGCGCGTAGCCGCAGGCGTTCTCCAGGACGCCGGCGATGAGCGCGGCGTGCAGGCCGCCGACGTTCTGGCAGAGATCGTCTCGGCGCTCGAGGCGGAGCACGACCTCCTCACGGTCCGCACTGAGCACCTCGATCCCCGCCCACCTGTTGAAGGGCAGCGAGGCGTTGTAGTCGACGAGTTCCTGAAAAGTCACTCGTGCACTATCGCACCCGGCTGATCAGCGACCGGCAGCGGCGAGAACCGGGGCAGGGGTCGGGCGTGGCGTGGGCGCCGGCGCCGGAGTCGGTCTCGGCGCGGGGGCCGGGGCGACGGGGGTGCCGAGGCCACCCAGTCCGGAGAGCACGTCGAAGGCGATCTCGCCCGTCTGCCACAGGGCGAGGATCGCGCCCTCTGTGGCGGGCCGGACGCCGGGGTTCTGCAGGGCGAGACCGTTGGCGAAGGTGAGGGTGTTGTAGCCGTCGTCGGCGGCGCGCAGCATGAGGTTGGACGCGACGCCGGCACCGACGATCCGGTCGAGCCCCTGCCCGAAGAAGTAGAAGGTCCACAGGCCCCACAGGTCGGCGTTGTAGATCCGCTTACTGCGCTCGGGGATCACGTTGCCGTTCTTCGCGATCGAGTCGACGATGCGGTAGAAGTCGAGCGCGTTCGCCGGCGTGCTGTGCGCCTGCTCGACGGTGTAGGCCAGGTCGACGGTGATGTGCGCGTTGTAGCCGGCCATCGCGACGCGGCCCGGCGGTAGCTCGCAGCGCGAGGCCAGCCGGAAGTAGTTGCCCCACCACTGCGGTACGGGTCCGCCGGTCCACTGCGCGTGCATCGCGCGCAGGTACCGACTGACCAGACCGATGGACAGCGACTTCGCGTACCGCGGATCGTCGAGACCGGCCTCGTTGCGCTGCGTCGGCGTCACGGCGTCGCGAATCACGCCATCCATCCCCACACCGAACAGCCCCCGCCGGTCCCTGTGCGCGGCAAGGATGTCGGCGATGCCCCGCTGCCGGACGGTGAGGTCGTCGAGGCTCGCGAAGGTCGGGGCCGTCGGCAGGGCCGCCGGGTCGGACAGTTCGACGATGCGCTTGTTCTCCGCGGGAGTCAGTGCAGTGCCGCAGTAGGCCGACGGTGCCGCACCCGACGGAGCGGACACGAGCGAGACCGCTATCACCGCAGCGGCGACCGTGCCGGCGACCCGCGCCGACCACCGGGACATCATGCGTACTAGACCTCCGCGAGCGGTACGCCGGGATCTGCGAGCCGAGCCGCGTCGACCACCCGGCGGGACGTGATCAGCGCACGCACATCATCGCCCACGTCCCACACGTTCACGTTCATCCCCGCGAGGACACGCCCGTCCGCGCGCCAGAAGGCTACGAACTCCAGCGACTCCAGGTCGCCGCGGATCACCACGTCGTCGTACCCGGTGGACAGGCCGAGATACTCCATGCCCAGCTGGTACTGGTCGGTGAAGAAGTACGGAAGTCGGTCGTAGACCTCGGATCCGCCGAGCATGTTCGCAGCGGCGACGCGCGGCTGGTTCAAGGCGTTGGCCCAGTGTTCCACCCGCACGCGACGGCCCACCGTCGGGTTCTCGGCGGCGGCGATGTCGCCCACGGCGTAGACGTGCGCGTCGGAGGTGCGCATGCCCGCGTCGACGGCCACCCCACCCTCCGCCATCGCCAGGCCCGCCGCCTCGGCGAGCTCGATGTTCGGCATCGCGCCGATCCCCACGAGAACCGCGTCCGTCTCGACGGTCGTGCCGTCTTCGAGGACAAGTCCCCGACCGCCGGGCTCGACGGCCCGCACGCCGACACCGGTCCGCAGATCCACGCCGTGCGAACGGTGCAGGTCGGCGAAGACCTTCCCCAATTCGGGTCCGAGCGCCCCGAGCAGCGGTTGCTCGGCGGGCTCGACGACCGTGACCTCCAGCCCTGCCCCGCGCGCGGCCGCCGCGGCTTCCAGCCCGATCCATCCTCCACCGACCACGCCGAGCCGGCCGCCCTTGTCGAAGACCGCGCGCAGCGCGTCGCTGTCGTCGAGCGTGCGCAGGTAGTAGACACCGTCGGCGCCCGGGAGCGGGCGCGCACGGGAGCCCGTGGCCAGGAGCAGTTCGTCGTAGGGCACGGACTCACCGGTGTCCAGCCCGACGGTGCGCGCGGCGCGGTCGAGCGAGGCGGCCCGGACGCCGACACGCACGGTGACGTCGTGGCCCGCGTACCAGGCATCGTCGAAGGTGAAGACGCTGTCTCGATCGGCCTTCCCCTGCAGGTAGTCCTTGGACAGTGGAGGTCGCTCGTACGGGGGGTGCGGTTCCGCGCCGATCAGCGTGATCGAGCCGTCGTGGCCCAGATCCCGCAGCGCCTCGGCCGCTTTCGCGGCCGCCAGTCCCGCTCCGACGATGACGATCGCACCCATGTCTTCGACCGTAACCCCGTCCACCGGCGAGGGGAACCCCTGCAGCTCGTCAATCAACAGTTGACAAAACTGGGACGTCAAT
Source organism: Tsukamurella pseudospumae (assembly GCF_001575195.1). NCBI lineage: Bacteria > Bacillati > Actinomycetota > Actinomycetes > Mycobacteriales > Tsukamurellaceae > Tsukamurella > Tsukamurella pseudospumae. The sequence goes on along the minus strand of NZ_LSRF01000058.1, from coordinate 1,106,907 downwards.
TCATTCTTGACGCATGCCCGAGAACAACCCCGTCAGCCTCGACCAACTCATCCGCACCGTGCACGCGCTGCACCCCGAGGGCAGCGCGCTCGAGCACCTCGGCGACGCCGTCGCCATCGCCTCCCACCTCGGCGAGACGGCCGACCACCTCGTCGGCCACTTCGTCGACCAGGCGCGGCGCAGCGGCGCCACCTGGACGTCGATCGGCGAGTCCATGGGGATGACGAAGCAGGCCGCGCAGCAGCGCTCCGCTCCCCCCAGCATCGACCCGGCCGCCCTGATCGAGGCGTCGGGTTCGCCGTACTCGCGCTTCACACCCCGAGCCCGCAGCGTGGTGGTCGCGGCGCAGGATGAGGCGCGCGCCGCGGGGAGCCCGGTGATCGACACGGACCACGTCCTGCTGGGGCTCTTCCGCGAGCCCGAGGGCATCGCGGCGCGGCTGCTCGTCGGACGCGGCGTGACCGAGGCCGCCGTGCGGACGCGGATTCCCGTCGCGGACGACACCGACGTGCCGGAGCTCGTCCCGTTCTCCACTGCGGGCAAGAAGACCATCGAGATGATCCTCCGGGAAGCTCTGCGCCTGGGCCACAACTACGTCGGCACGGAGCACGTCCTGCTCGGCGTCCTCGCCGAGGGAACCGGTCCGGGTGCCACGATCCTCGCCGAGCTCGGCGTGGACCACGCGCAGATCGACGTCGCCGTGCGCGAGATCCTTTCGACGTACACAGCGGAATGACGCGGGTCCCGCCGCTACTGTGAGTGCATGGCCGCCCTCGCCCGTGTCGTTCCCGCCGTGATCACCGCCGTCGTCGCCACCACGATCGCCGCGCCCGCCACGGCCGCGGCCTGCACCCCCGCACGCCAACTGGCCGCCGCCGACGCGTACATCGCGGCGCTCGGCGATCGCACGAAGGCGGGCGCGGTGCCCTTCGCCCCCAACGCCGTCCGGTTCGAGAACGGCCTGCAGACCGGCTTCTCCGGCGAGCAGCTGCGTGGTGATCTGGACCGCCACCTGCAGTACTCGATCATGGATGCGCCGAAGGTCACCGCGCGTACCGTCGCGCCAGGCGGCGACGCGGACCTGCTCCACTACCGGTTCATCGTGCCCGTGCGCATCGCCGGGCAGCGCATCGTCGACGCGCCCACCGACGAGGACTTCCGCATCCCCCGCAGCACGTGCCTGATCACCCGCATCGACGCGCGGATCACGATCACGGCGCCCCGCTGACCGTTCAGCCGAGCCGCTCACTCAGGGTCGCGAGGCCTGCGCCGGCCAGTTCGGGCAGGGCGACGGTGCGGCCGCTCACCGCCAGGAGCAGGGCCAACAACGGTCCGGCGACCTCCGGGCCATCGCCGATGGTGACGTCCGCGTCGGTGGCACGCAACCGCAGGCCGACGACGTGCTCCTTGGCGCCGCCCATGCCCTTTCCGGTCCGCGCCTGCAGCCGCAGCGCGCGTTCGACGGCCTCGACGGGGTAATCCCCCACCGCACCGAGCGGGCGACGGATGTCCTCGCCGTGCACCACGACCTCGACGAGTCGCGTGTCCAGCGGCGCCGGCGGACCCGACGTGCGATCGACGAGTGCGCGGAAACGGTCGAGCATTCGCGGTGCGGGCCCGATCTCGCGGTCGATGCCGTTCTGATTGTCACGGTCGAAGTCGAAGCGCGCGAGGATCATTCCCCTGACGAAGCCGAGACGTGTGGTGTCCGCCGTGGAGATCTGATGCGCCACGACGTCCCGCACGCGCCACCCCGGGCACAGCGACGGGGTGTCCCAGCGCGCGTCGTCGACGCCCTCCAGGAAGGCGATCAGAGCGCGGCGCTCCGCGTGGACCAGCTGCCAGACATCGGACATGAAACTCCTTCGTCCCGCTCACCGTAGCGCGCCGCGTCACCGGTGAGGCCGGATTCGACGGGCGCGGCCCGCGAGGTACTCGCGCTCGGCCGGGTCGGTCGTCAGGGACACCGCCTTGGCGTACGCGGATTCCGCCGCGTGGTCGCCGACCCGGTCCAGCAGGTGTGCGCGCAGCGCCCAGACCGATTGCAGGCGCTCGGCACCGTCGACGGCGTCGAGTGCTGCGAGACCGGCACGCGCACCGTCGGTCTCGGCGACGACGGCGGCGCGCGCGACGCTCGCCCCGCGGGTCGGTGCGATGACGGCGAGGGCGTCGTAGAGACGCAGCAGGACGGGCCAGTCCGGTGGTTCGCCGGGCGAGCGGGCGCAGTGCACCGCCCCGATCGACGCCTCCAGTTGGAACCGTCCAACGGTGCCGAGCGCGTGCGCGGCGCGCAGCCGGCGGTGTCCGGCGGCGATGAGGTCGCGATCCCAGCGGCCCGGATCCTGCTGGGCCAGAGGGACGTACCGTCCGTCCTCGTCGACGCGGGCGGGCAGCCGCGCGCTCGAGAGGTACATGAGCGCGGCCAGTCCGTGCGCCTCCGCGACCGACGGCGCCGCCTCGACGACGGTGCCCACGAGCCCGAGGAGCAGGGCGTGCCGCTCACGGGGCGGGGTGGGCCACTCGATGGCGTACGAGGCGTAGATCGCTTCGAGAACGGGGTCGAGCCGGGCCGCGAGCGACGCGTCGTCGGGAACCGCGAACGGGATCCGGTCCTGCGCGATGCGCTTCTTCGCCCGGGTGAGCCGGGCGGCCATGGTCGCCGTGGGCACCAGGAAGGCCGCACCGATCTGCGCGGCGGTGAACCCGAGGACCGTGTTGAGCATCAGGGGCACGCCCGCCGCGCCGAGGTCGGGGTGCGCGCAGACCAGCAGGAGCTCGAGGCGACGGTCCGCCGCGGCGCCGAGCTCCGGAAGGTCGTGCGCGGCATCGTCGAACGGGACGGACGTGCGCTCGGCCGCCGAGCGCCACCGATCCCGCTGACGGTTTCGCGCCACCGTCAGCAGCCAGGCATCCGGGTCGTCGGGGACGCCGTCGACGGGCCACCGGGTCAGGGCCCGCTCGAAGGCGTCGGCGAGCGCGTCCTCGGCGGCGGCCAGGTCGTGCGTACGGGCTGCGAGCAGCGCCAGCAACCTGCCGTACGAGGTGCGGGCGGCGGTCTCCGCCCGCACCCCGGCGTCGACGTTCATCAGTCCGTGCAGGCGTTGGCGTTCCAAATGCCCTCGTCGCAGGCCGCGGCCACCCTCCGGACCTCGATGACGGCGTACTGGGTGGCCGGATGCTTCTCCGCCCAGGCGATCGCGGCGTCCTGATCCGGCACGTCCAGGAGGAAGACGCCGGCGAGCGCCTCACGCGTGTCGGCGAACGGGCCGTCCTGGACCCGGAGGTCACCGTCGCGACGCGTGACGGTGACCGTCTGCGCCTGCGGTTCCAGGATCTCCGCGCCGATCAGCACGCCCGCGGCCTGCAGCGCGGCGGTGTAGTCCGCCATCGCCCGCTGCATCTGCAGCATGGCCTCCATCGGAACGTCGCCCTCGGCGGGCTCGGCGTTGTTGAGCAGCAGTGCGTAATGCATGATTCCTCCTGATGTCCACTGTGCCCCAGGGGCGGGGCACAGTGATGACGATCGAGGCGGACCGAAATCGACAGTTGCTCCGAGAAGTCTCCTACCGGGCCGCGAGCAGCGCCACGACGCCCTCGGCGACGGGATGTGCGCTGGCGGGATTCTGGCCGGTCACGACGGTGCCGTCGGTAACAGCGAAGGGGGCCCAGGCCTCGTCGGCCTGCACATACGTCGCTCCGAGCGCGGCGATGCGCTCCTCGAGGTTGAACGGAACGATGGCGTCGAGTCCTGCGAGGACCTCCTCGTTCCACGAGAACCCCGCGATGCGGCGGCCCGCGATGAGCGGCGCACCGTCGGCCCTGGTCGCGCCGAGCAGGCCCGCGGTGCCGTGGCAGACGGCGGAGACGATCTTCCCGGCCCCGTCGAACTCGCGCAGCAGCACGGCGAGACGCTCGTCGGTCGGGAAGTCGAACATCACGCCGTGCCCACCGGTCAGGTAGATCGCGTCGAAGTCCGCGACGTCGACGTCCTTGAGGGACACCGTGTTCCGCACGCGATCCATGAAGGCGGGATCGTCGTAGCGGGCGCGGGTGCCGCCCTGGGCGAGCACCTCGTGGCTGAGCGACTCGGGATCGATCGGGACGAAGCCGCCGTCGATGCTCGCGATGACAGTGGCGTGGCCCGCCGCCTCGACGACGTCCACGAAATGCGTCAGCTCGCCCAGCCACAGGCCGGTGCGACGACCGCTGACCTCGTAGGACGGAACGCTGGTGGTAACGACCAGGATGGTGCTCATCGTGACTCTCCGATCAGAATTGATTTGCTCAACAACTGAACCGTATCACAACTGATATGTCTATCAACTGATATGTGAGACCTGTTAGGCTGGAGACATGGCAGTACATGAGGAGACCTGCGACTTCGGTTGGTCCGTGGGGGTCCTGAACAAGGCCTACGCCGAGGCGGTCGCGCCGATCCTCGACCGGATCCCCCGCGGGATCCGCGGCTATCAGACGCTGTACGCGGCCGCCACCTACGACCTGCCGACGCAGCTCGCCCTCGCCGAGTACCTGCTCATCGACAAGTCGGTGATGCCCTACGTGGTCGACGACCTCGTCGACGGTGGGCTGGTTCGCCGCGAACCGTCGCCGACGGATCGCCGGGCGCGGAGGGTCGTGCCCACCGACGCGGGCCTGACAACGCTGCGTGAGGTGCGCGATGCGGTCGCGGTCGCGGAAGCGGAGCTGCTGGAGCCGCTCTCCCCCGACGACGCCGCGGTCCTGCGGCGCGCCGTCGCGATCGTCGCCCGGACCTCGCGCGACGGCTGCGCGGGTTAGCCCTCCACCCGGCTCAGCCCTGCGGTAGAGCGAGGTGCAGCAGCGGGTACGGCAGCCCGTCGCCGTCGGTCTCGCTGCGGCCCGTCACCACGAAACCGCTGTGTGCGTAGAAGCCGACGGCCTGCCCGTTCTGCTCGTTGACGTCGACGGTGCGGACGCCCTGCTCGCGGACCACGTGGTCGAGGAGCGCGCGACCGATGCCCCGCCCTCGGGCGTCGGCGTGCACGAACAGCATCGCGAGGTCCTCCCCCGCCGTCCCCGCGAATCCGACGGGCGCACCGTCGACCTCCGCGACGGTGAGCCGGACCTGTGGGAAGTAGTCACTCGCGAGCCTGCCCTCGATGGCGTCGCGGTCGGCGTCGGCGAGGAAGTCGTGCGTCGCATCGACCGAGCTGCGCCAGACCGTGACCAGGTCCGCGAACTCCTCCGGGCCCCGGCAGTCGCGCAGCACCGGGCCGGTCATGCACGCAGGGCGGCGAGCGCCCGGTCCGCGTGGGCCTGCATGTTGACCTCGGAGGCGATCACATCGGCGACGGTGCCGTCGGCGCGGATCGCGAACGTGGTGCGTTTGGTGGGCATGCCGGCCAGCTTGAGCAGGCCGTCACGCTTGACGCCGTACGCCGTGGCCACGGCCCCGTCGACGTCCGAGAGCAGGGGGTAGTCGAGACCGTGCTTGGCCGTCCAGTCCTGCTGCTTGGCGACCGCGTCGCGGCTGATGCCCACGCGCTGGACGCCCGCGTCCGAGAACTCGGCGGCGAGGTCGCGGAAGTGGCAGGCCTCCTTGGTACAGCCCGGCGTGAACGCGGCCGGGTAGAAGAACAGGGCGACGGGGCCGTTCGCGAGCAGGTCACTGAGCTTCCGCGGGGCGCCGTCCTGGTCGGGGAGTTCGAAGTCGGGCGCGATGTCACCGGGTTTCATGCGGTCCAGGTTAGCCTGGCCGCATGAGCTTCACCGGATTCCCCGAGGCCGCACTGGACTTCTACGACGACCTCGAGGCCGACAACTCGAAGGTCTTCTGGGAGGCGCACAAGGAGGTCTACAAGACCTCCGTCGCCGCCCCGATGGCCGCACTCACCGACGAGCTGGCCGACGAGTTCGGCACCGCGAAGATCTTCCGCCCGTACCGGGACGTGCGCTTCTCCAAGGACAAGACGCCCTACAAGACCCACCAGGGAGCGTTCGTCGGCGTGGGTCCGGCGACGGGCTACTACCTGCAGATCGGGGCGCCCGGCGTCCGGGTCGGCGCCGGGTTCTACGAAGCGAGCTCCACCCGCCTCGCGGCGTTCCGGAAGGCCATCGACAACGACCTGTACGGACCGGCGCTGGAGCAGGTGATCGCGAAGCTGCGGCGTCGGGGCTGGGAGATCGGCGGCGAAACGCTCAAGACCTCGCCGCGTGGCTGGGACCCCGACCACCCGCGCATCGACCTGCTGCGGCACAAGTCGCTCACGGTGATGCGGGACTACGGCTTCGAGGAGATCATCCACACGCCGAAGCTCGTCCCGCAGATCCGCAAGCACTGGCGCGAGACGTCCGCGCTGCTGGACTGGCTGGTCGAGCACGGCGACGCCTGAGCGCCGCAGCTGCGTCAGTCGTCGAGAGCGCTCACGGCGATGCCGTACGGGAGGAAACGCACCTTCCGGGTGGCGTCGACGTTGTGCTGGTTGGCACGGAGCGCGTCGATCTCCGTGGCGAAGACCTGCTCGACGTGGGCGCTGCCGTCGTCGGTGGTGGCGATGACCGCCCACACCCCGTCGCCGCTCTCGCCGGCCGTCTCGGGCTCGCGCTTCGGGCGGCGGCCGGCATCGTCGAAGACCCGGGAGAACGCATCGCGCCCGGCGGCGCCACCGACGAGCTTGCCGAGCATGTCCCTCGCCTCGCGCGCGAGATCGTCGAACTCACCCGGACCGAATCCGAACGGATTCTCGTTACCTGCCATCGTCGACTCCTCGGGCCGTCGGTACCCACCTGTCTCCAGTGTCCACGCGGTCGACGGTGCTGTCATCCCCCGTTGCGATACCGATCGGGACGGGATCCACCGGGGACCCGCACCGTGGGGTCGAACTGGCTGAGGAACCAGTCGAACTCCAGCGAGTCACCGCGACTGACGAGAAGCGACATCCCGACGGCCATGACGATCCCGAGGAGTGCGAGCGCGATCGCGCCCAGGATCAGCGACCACCACATCAGGCGGTGCACCTGCGGGTCGTCGGTGAACACCAGGACGATGGGCGCGACGGTGAGTGCGTAGACGATGTAGGCATTGGTCAGCACCTTGTCGGCGTGAACCGCGAACCACAGCGCCCGGCACCGGCCACCCCGTGTCTGCTCGAACATGTCGACTCCCTTCCTCCGATGTCTTTCGACCGTAGGAGGGCAGGGGTACACGTGGCGATTACCTGCGAGGTAACACGATCAGTCCAGACAGAACTCGTTGCCCTCGACATCGGCCATGGTGAGGCACGACTCGTTCGCGCCGTCGGCCTCCTGCAGGTACAGCCGCGTGCCGCCCAACTTCTCGAGCCGTGCGCACTCCGCCTCCAGCGCCGCGAGCCGTTCCGCGCCGACCATGCCGAGTCCGACGCGGACGTCGAGGTGCACCCGGTTCTTGACGGTCTTCCCCTCGGGCACCCGCTGGAAGAACAAGCGCGGCCCGACGCCGTTCGGGTCGACACAGGCGAACGCCGAGCCGTGGGCCTCGGGCGGGAGGGACTGCTCGAAGGCGTCCCAGTCCGCGAAGCCCGGTGGGGGCGGCGGCACGACGTATCCCAATACCTCGCACCAGAAGAGGGCGACGCGCTGGGGGTCGGCGCAATCGAAGGTGACCTGGATCTGCCGGACAGTCATGGGGTCACCGTAGCCAGCGCTGCGGTCAGTTCGCGACCTGATTCACCAGCCGCGCCGCACGTCCACGACGGCGCGGCCCGTGTACTCGCCCGCGCGGAGGGCGTCGACGACGGCGCCGACACCGTCGATCCCGATCTCGTTGGCGACCCGCTCGAGGTGCCGCGGGCGCAGGTCCGACTCGATGCGGGACCACAGGGCCCGGCGCGGCGCGATCGGCATGAGCACCGAGTCGATGCCGGCGAGGGTGACGCCGCGCAGGATGAACGGCAGGACCGTCGTCTTCAGCCCGGCCCCGCCGGTCAGGCCGCTCGCGGCGACGACGCCGCCGTAGTTCAGGGTGCTGATGACGTCGGCGAGCGCGGCACCGCCCACGCAGTCGACGGCTGCGGCCCAACGGCTCCTGCCCAAGGGGCGAGGCTTGGCGTCGGGGTCGAGCGGGAGCCGCCCGATGACCTCGGCCGCGCCGAGCTCGCGCAGGTGGTCGGCGGCGGCGGGCTTGCCCGACGAGGCGACGACCTCGTAACCGAGACCCGCGAGCAGGTCGATGCTCGTGGACCCGACTCCGCCGGTCGCGCCGGTGACGACGACGGGGCCGTCGCCGGGGGCGATCCCGGCGTCGACGATCGCGGCGACGCTCATGGCAGCGGTGAATCCGGCGGTGCCGATGGCGGCGGCCTCGCGGGTGGTGAGCGCGTTCAGGCGGACCGCCCACTCGGCGGGCACGACGGCCTGTTCGGCGTACCCGCCGTCGCGGGCGGTGCCGATCTCGTAGCCGTGCGCGATGATCCGGTCCTCCACGGCGAAGTCGTCGGACGAGGTCTCGACGACGGTGCCGGCGATGTCGATGCCGGGGACGATCGGGTATTGACGCACCACGCCGCCGCCGGGCGTGAACGCCAACGCGTCCTTGAAGTTCACGCCGGAGTACTCGACGGCGATGCGCAGCTGCCCGGGCTCCAGCGCCGCGGGGTCGCGGGTCTCCGCGCGGGAGGTCACCGCATCGTCGGCGGTCTCGGCGATCAGCGCCCGGTACTGGGTCATCGTGCGTCTCCTAGGATCTCGGCGGTCTCTCGCGATCCTAGAGGGAGGCGATCACCGCGGCGATGCGGCGCTCGCGGGTGTCAGCGCGCTTGGCGTCCGCGACACCGCGCGCGGCCTCCTTGCGGTGCGTGTAGCTGAGCGCGTCGAAGGCGGCCCGCAGGCCGTGCTCTGCTAGCGCCGCGGCCAGATCGTCGGGCAGGTCGACGGTGCGCTCGGCACCGTCGAGCTCGATGAGGGCGTCGACGACGTCCCCGATCTCGACCCCCAACTCCGCGCGCGCGGCCTTCGACAAGCCGATGAGGTTGCGGCCGCCCATGCCCGCGAGCCGCAACCGCGCGGATCGTTCGCCGATGGTGACCCGCACCGCGGCGCGCTTCCCTCCGCCGAGTTCCTCGACCTGCGCGTCGGTCAGTTCGATCGCGGTGGCGGGACCGGTCGGCTCGAGGGTGCTGCGAACACGGAGGGACATGGCTCCATCGTCCCCGATCCGCGGCGCGCGTGGAAGACTGCGGGAATGACCGAACGCAGCGGATCGACGGTGTCCACCGGCGACGTGCTCGCGTTCGAAGCGGCGACGCGGGACCTCGTGGGGCTCGCACTGCGCAGTGTGGAGCGGATCGACGTCTCCCTGCCGCAGTTCCGGCTCCTCCAGGTCCTCGACGAGCTCGGGCCGTCGAGCCCCTCCCGCTGCGCGGGAATGCTCGGGGTCGTGGCGTCGACGGTGACCCGCCTCGCCGATCGGCTGCACCGCTCGGGACACCTGATCAGGCGCGACGATCCGACCAACCGGAGCATGGTGGAGCTCGAGCTCACCGACGCCGGTCGCGAGGTGGTCCGGCGGGTGACCGAGCACCGTCGTCGGGAGCTCCGGGAGGCCCTGGGCCACCTGGACCCGGCCCTGCGCATGGCGGCGACGGAGGCATTGGAGGCTCTTCACCGGACTCTCGGCTCCGCCGCGTCCGCGGACGCGCGACGCCACCTGCCGATGTAGCCGGCAGTGTTGTTTGGAACCGTTCCACTCGAATCCACACGTATCGGACTTGCTTTATGCAAGACTTGCGTGAAGCAACACCGTGGAATGGAGACGTCATGAGCACACCGGTCGAGACCCCCGCCATCAGCGAGATTCGTGGCCCGCGCAAACTGGGCCCGCTCACGCCGCTCGTGGGTGATTGGGAGGGCGATGTCGGGATCGACCTCTCGTACCACAACACCGACGACATCACCGGCCACACCTCGTACTTCGAGAAGGCCACCTTCACGCCGATCCCGATCCAGGAGAACGGGCAGCAGACGCTGTGGGGCCTGAACTACTCCATGACCGCGTGGCGGCACGGCGAGGAGGCGATGGACCCGTTCCACGACGAGATCGGATTCCTGCTGTGGGACAAGGCGAACGGGCAGATCATCCGCAACGTGGTCTTCGGCCGCGGCATCGCCATCCTGGCCGGCAGCAGCGCCGGCGAGAACGACACCGAGCTGCACTTCGACGCGAAGCCGGGCGACCCGTCGTACGGCATCCTGCAGAACAAGTACCTCATGCAGCGCGCCGAGATCCGCGACTTCACCAGCACGTTCACGGTCATCGACGACGAGACGATCAGCTACACCTCGGATCTGCTCCTCCGCCTGGCCGCCACCGGTGCCGAGATGCACCACACGGATCAGAACACGCTGCGCCGCGTGAAGCGGTTCCATCCCGGCACGGGCGCGTAGCGACCACCGCGACGGCGGCTCACGCGGGCGCGCCGCCGATCCCGACCTCGTTCCCGTCGGGATCGAGGAAGATCACCTTGCGGACGCCGTTCTCGTAGACCTCCTGCGAATCCGGCCGCAGGCCACGGTCCGCCGCGGCGGCGAGGAAGCCCTCGAGGTCGTCGAGGAACAGGGTGACCGCGCAATGCCCCGCGTGCTGTGGGAGCAGCTCGGCGTAGAGGTGGACGTGCTCCCCCAACGTCCACACGTGCTCAGTGTCGTTGGGCGCGAACGACTCCACTGCCCCGAAGAGCTTCTCGCCCCAGGCGATGGCCCGCGGTAGATCGGTCACGGCGAGGCGCGCGAACAAATCCATCGTCGCGCCGCCGGTCAGTGGTGCGCCGGGCCGGACGAGGGCGCACCGTCGGCCTTCGAGGGCAGGAGCAGGGATGCGGCGACGACCACGACTCCCATGAGCGCGGCGGCGGCGAACGCCCACTGCAGCCCGCCGACGAAGGACTGCGGCTGCGATGCACCGGCCTCGGCGAGGTGCGCCGAGCGGTTCGACATGACGACGATGAGCGCCGCGGTTCCGATCGCGCCGGCGACCTGCTGCAACGTGCCGAGCAGCGACGAGCCGTGCGAGTAGAGGTGCTCGGGCAGATCGCCGAGACCGACGGTGAAGATCGGCGTGAAGACGGCGGCGAGGCACACCATGAGCGCGACATGGATCGCGACGATGAGCGGGTACGGGGTGCTCGCACCGATTCGACTCAGCGCCGCGAGGGCGATGACGATGCCGATCGAGCCCGGAACGACCAGCGGCCGCGCGCCCACGCGGTCGTAGAGCCTGCCGACCTGCGGACCGAGCAGGCCCATCGCCAGACCGCCGGGCATCACGAGCAGGCCGGTCTGCAGCTCGGACAGGCCGCGGAGATCCTGCAGGTACAGCGGGAGCAGGATCATCGAGCCGAGGAAGGCCATGAACGCGGCGGTCATGAGGAGCAGTGACACGGCGAACGTGCGATGGCGGAGGGTGCGCAGGTCCAGCAGCGGCATCTCGCGTTGCTGGAGGCGTACCTGGTAGGCGGCGAACGCGGCGATGAGCAGAACGCCCGCGATCACGGTGAGGACGGGGCCGGTCCAGTCGCCGGTGCCGATCTCACTGAGCCCGTAGACCAGGCTGCCGAAACCGCCGGCTGCGAGCAGCACGCTGAGCCAGCTGACCGGCGTGCTCTCGGTCTCGCCGACGTTCTCGAGCTGCCGCATCCCCGCCACGCCCACGAGTACCGCGATCGGGAGGACGAAGACGAAGATCAGGCGCCACGAGCCGAGGTGCAGGATCACACCGGACACCGCCGGGCCGAGCGCGGGGGCGCACGACATGGCGAGGGTGACCTGCCCCATCACGCGACCGCGGTCGCTCTCCGGCACGACGGTCATGAGGGTGGTCATGAGCAGCGGCATCATCACCGCAGTGCCGCCCGCCTGGACGACCCGACCGGCCAGCAGGATCTCGAACGACGGTGCCGCTGCCGCGATCGCGGTGCCGACGCTGAAGGTGATCATGGCGACGGCGTACGCCGTGCGGGTGCTCACCCGCTGCAGGAACCATCCGGTCACCGGGATCACCGCGGCCATCGTGAGCATGAAGACCGTGGACAGCCATTGCGCGGCGCGGGCGTCGACGTGGAAGTCGGTCATGAGTCGCGGGATGGCGTTGATCATGATCGTCTCGTTGAGGATCACGACGAAGGTCGCCGCGACCAGCAGTTTGATCACCAGCGGCGTGCGGCCGGCCTTCTCCGTCCGCTCGTTCGCGGGCGTCGTCAGGTCGGTCGGTAGGTGGTCCATCTGTTCAGTGTGCGTGGCCATGGTGGCTTCCTCATAGTCGTTTTCCGACGACAGCCGTTCGTCGCCGTCATGTATACGACGAACCGCTGACAGGTTTTTCGACACCGTCGGGCGGGTTCGTTCGTGAATCCGGCGTTCCGCGGGCGCAGGAAGCCGGATATGGCCTCGTGTGCCCGGATTCCGCTGATTTCACGACCACCGGGGCGCTGGCCGCGGTCAGCGGGCGGGTCTACCGTCGAGATATGAGCCGCCAAGCGGGAACCGCCAGCACCATGCCACTGCAAGGCGTCATGAACGCGGTGATGCGCACGCTGCTGCGCGCTCCCGGAGTGTCGAAGTTCCTCGGCGAGCGACTGCTCACGCTGTACGTCGTAGGTCGCACATCGGGAAAGGTCTTCGAGGTGCCCGTCGCCTACACGAAACACGACGGGGACCTGCTGGTCGGCTCACCGTTCGCGTGGGGCAAGAACCTGCGCACCGGCGAGCCGATCGATGTCCAACTCGCTGGGCGTCGTCGGACCGCGGACGTCCGGGTGGTGTCCGACGAGGCCGGGGTCATCACGCTCTACGGCGTGATCGCGGCGGACAACAAGAACTTCGCCTCGTTCAACCACATCGGCTTCACCGCCGACGGCTCCCCCGCTCCCGACGACCTCCAGCGGGCCTTCGACGGGGGCGCACGCGTGTTCGTCCTCACCCCGCGCTGAGGAGCCACGCAGGTCGCCGCGCACGATCAGCGTTGACCGACGTGTTTACAGACCTGTAAGTTAACATCATGACCTACTCCGCCGGCGGCGAACGCATCCTCGACGCCGCGGCGGCCCTCTTCTACGCGGAGGGCGTCGGTGCCATCGGTGTCGACCGCGTCGTCGACGAGTCGGGCGTCTCCAAACCGACGCTGTACGCGCAGTTCGGGTCCAAGGCCGGCCTGGTCGCGGCTGTCCTGGAACGACGCCGCGAGGGACGGGTCCGGGCGACGACGGAGTACGTCGACGCGCTGCCCGCGACCACCGGGAGTCGCGTGCTCGCCCTGTTCGACCACCTCGCGATCGGCCACGCGAAACCAGGCTTCCGCGGGTGCCCGTTCACGAACGCCGCCGCGGAGCTCCCCGACCCCGCGCACCCCGCCCGCGCGGTGATCGCGGCGTACAAGACCTGGATGCGCGGGATGCTCGCCGACCTCGCCGCGTCCGACGGCCTCCCCGACCCGCAGTGGTGGGGCTCGGCGCTGATGCTTCTCATCGACGGCGCGAACGCCCGCATCATCACCACCGGAGACACCACGGCCATCACCGACGCTCGACGCACCGCCGCGGCGATGATCGCGGCTCTGACTACCAACAGCTGCACGACACAGGAGGATTCATGAAGGACACGCTGATCCCCGGCATCACGCACACGATGCACTACGCCGTGCCCGAGAACCGGACGGTGCCGAACCTGCTGCCCGAATCCCCCGACTTCGCCTCCATGCCGGAGGTTCTCGCGACGGGCTACCTGGTCGGCATCATCGAGTGGGCGTGCATCGAGACCCTGCACGGACACCTCGACGACGGCGAGCTCACCCTCGGCACGCACGTGGACGTCTCACACGACTCCCCCACCGTTCCGGGTTCGACGGTGGCCGTCGCCGCAACGGTGGTCTCCGTCGAGGGACGATCGGTCACCTTCGAGATCGAGGCGCGCGACGAGCACGCCGTGATAAGCACGGGCCGGCACCGTCGGGGCGTGATCGTGCGGGACCGCTTCGAGGCGCGACTGGCACAGCGGGACGGGGCCGCGCGATGACCCGGCGGATCTTCGACGCGCACCTGCACATCATCGATCCCGCGCATCCGCTGGTGGAGAACAACGGATACCTCCCCGAAGCGTTCACCGCCGCCGACTACCGGAGCCGCATCGAGGGCCTCGGAATCGCCGGTGGCGCAGTGGTGTCCGGATCTTTCCAGGCCTTCGACCAGGGGTATCTGATCGATGCACTCCGTGCCCTCGGGCCCACCTATGCGGGCGTCACGCAGATTCCCGTCGACACGCCGGACACCCGGATCCGCGAGCTGCACGACGCCGGTGTGCGAGCGGTGCGGTTCAACGTCGCGCGCGGCGGTTCCGCCGATCTCGACGACCTGGACCGCCTCGCGCGACGGGTACACGACGTCGCCGGATGGCACAGCGAGCTGTACATCGACGCCCGCACGATCGACGGTGCGCTGTCCGCGCGGCTCGCGGCACTGCCCGCCGTGAGCATCGACCACCTCGGCATGCACTCCGACGGCCTGCCGAATCTCCTGCGGCTCGTGGAGCGCGGAGTCAAGGTGAAGGCCACGGGATTCGGGCGAGTGGAGCTGGATCCGTCGGCGGTGATCCGCGCGATCGTGGATGTCGATCCGACCGCACTCATGGTGGGCACCGACCTCCCATCTACCCGCGCCCGCCGGCCGTTCCACGACGACGACCTGCGGCTCATCGAGGACGCCCTCGACCCGGCCGAGGTCGACGCCGTGCTCTGGAACAACGCGGCGGCGTTCTACGCGTAGGCCGCGCGCTCACGACGTGCGCGAAGCTTCCTGTGCCCGGTGTCCAGACCTCCCACGCGCCGTCCGGAAATCCACGGAGGTATCCGATCTCGACGTGCACCTCCTCGATCTTCGGATCGATCACGAACGCACCCGTATCCAGCTCGACGCGGATCCCGACGCCGGCGCGCTCGACGATCGACCGGACGATGCCGGGCGTCAGTCGGCGCAGGGCATCCGCGTACCCGAGGTCGGGCTCGCGCCAGACCCGCCCGCCGTACTCGATGGACGGCCAGACCTCCACGTTGAACAGCACGGGCGACCCAGTGGGTTCCCCGTCGAACTGCAGCTGGATGTAGTCGTTGACGAAGGTCACCGCGTACATCCGGACGCCGACGAGGCGGCTCAGCAGCGTCTCGGAATCGGGGATCGCCATGACGGAACCTTATGCTGCCGGCGGGCGCAACCCGCGCTCAGTCGAGCACCGAGCGGACGATCTGCGCGATGCGCTGCTCCGTGTCCGCGTCCACGGTCTCGAAGAACCAGGCTGCGGGCATCAGCGCACCGTCGATGCCGCCGGCCGGCCGGAAGCCTGCCTTCTCCGTGATGGCGAGGTTCATCCGGTCGTCGTTGCGCAGCGTGACGAGCGCGGGCGTGCTCGCCGATGCCGCGTAAGCGGGCATGCCGTACCAGATCCGCGGCTTCAATTCGGGGGCCGCAGCCACGATGATCTCGTGGACGCGCTGCATGATCGAGCGCCGCGGCTCGTCCATCTTCGCGATCTTCTCGACGACCTGCGCGAGGTTCTTCTCGTCCTTCGATGCCATGTCATGTCCTCTCGTCGGCCGATGCCGAGCATCGGCGCGGTGAAGTCGGCGCGCGTGGGCGCCGCACCCCATCTGGACATGTCCTGAGTGGATCAGGCCTCTCCGCGATGATTCACGTGACGATCACGTGGAAGCGCAGTCGGTGGCCGTGCCACCTGCCTCCACCATAGACGATTGCCGGCCCGGCCGGCTCCGTCGGTCGGGCGACGGGCTGAGGTCGGAATACGCGCCGGGCCTGCGCGGTTCTGCGTGGGGAAGGTGAGAATCGGAGGCGAATAGTGCGACGAGTTCCTGACTTCACCACACATTCCGACCACGCCGCCCAGGCGCATTCCCTGCTCGCCGAGATGATCGAATCGCGCGATCTCGCGAGTGCGGTTCGTGATGCCCGCGCTGCGTCGAAGTCCTCGGACGTGGTCGCCCCGATCGCCTTGCACGACAGGGTCACTACTGCACTCGAGACGTCGGGATCGGCGGTCCCGGAATGGTTCGCCGTGGTGCGCGGTGATCTGCTCATCGAGGCCGGACTGGCGACGCGCGTACACGTCGAGACGCCGTGCTTCTGGTCCGGCGAGACCAGCCTCGCGCAGTTCCCGGGTGTGATCACCACGAACGCCGGGTGGATCGACGGCGACGAGGTCGTCGAGGTCCACGTCGACCCCGCCAGCATCAGCCTCGATGAATTCGACCGCCTAGCCCGCGAGGAGATCTTCGCGCGCACCGACAAGGGACCCTTCCGGTTGGACAGACAGCCGCAGTTCTATCTCGAGAAGAGTCCGTGGCGGGCCGTCCCGATGACCGGGGCGCAACGTACCGCGGTCAACCTCGCCGTGGCCTACGGCCGAGACCCGGCGCCCTACCTGAGCCCCCGACAGCTCCGAACATCGGCGCTACCGACCGACGCCGAGGACCTCGAGTAGGGCGTCAGGATCGAGCTGGAATCCCGCATAGACGATCGCCCCCTCCGGGTCGATGATCGTGAACCACGGGGTGCCACCAGTTCGGTAGTCCTCCATGAAGGTGGGCAGGTCGCGCCCCTCCGGCGGCACATCCTGGCCGAACGGCACTGCCAGGCCGTACTTCTCCTGATCGATCCGCAGCTTGTCGGACGTGTTCTCCTCAGCGCCCTCGAAGACCGTCTGAATGACCGCGATGCCGATGTCCGAGTCCGCGAGTCGGTCGTACAGGTAGCGCAGCGTAGGAAACCCGTGCGAATGGCACCCCGGGCACCAGTGCTGGAAGCAGAAGATGATCCTGAATCCGCTGCCGAGGTCGCCCAGCCGCACCGGCCGGTCGAGCGGCTGGCCGTCCGGCCCGATCCACTCGTCCACGCGGAGTTCTGGTGCCTGCCGAGGCTCGCGATCGGTGTCCACGTGTGCCTCCTTCCAGTGATTCAGTCGCCCACGGTGCGAACCTTACGGCGGAAACGACCGCTTTCGGGCACATATGACCTGGCCGACGACGGTGAGCGAGGTTACGACGGATCGAGAGATCGACGGCGGAAGAATCAGGTTGCGAGCGCGAATACTCTTGACTGCATGGCCGATATGTACGTGTTCCGCCCTGGCGGCGGCTCCGAGGAGTGGGAGCGCCGCCGGCAGGAGCGTGCCGAACGCCGAGCAGCGGTGCGAGCCCGCTACGCGCAGATGCTCGAACGTCGGGCGGGGCTGGACGAGCTGACCGCCGACCTGGTGATGGCCCTCCTGTTCGATCACGCGGACGACGACGGGAACCCGTGCATTCGGAACAGCCATCCACAACTACCCGATGACCATGACCATGATGCGGGTTTCGACTGCCCGTGTACGTGGGACGCGGACCGCCGCGAGACCGAGAGAGCCTCCCGCCGAGCCGCATGGGACAGGTGGGCGAATTCCCCTGAATCAGAAGCCATCCGACGTCACGAGGAGGCCGAAATGGCCGCGGTCGCCGAGTGGCTATCCACGGAACCCGACGTGGAGGCGTCCCGTACCGTCATGGCCTGCCCGGAGGTCTGGGAGGGACGAATCGACGGACACTCATTCTACTTCCGTGAGCGACACGGCGATTGGCGCATCGAACTGGATCTCGCGCCGAACGGTACCTTCGCCGAACGGGTGGTGGGGACCGAGGACGGCGAGTTCATCACCGAGCCGGTGGAGCTCGAATCGGGCGAGGTCATCGCCGAGGGGGTCGATTCCCAGCTGGGTGACTCCGCGGTCGAACACCTCGCGCTGATCGTCCGGACCGTGCGCGACCACCTCCGCAGCGGCGGGTGCCAGCACCCGGGAGCGGCCAGGTTCTGCCCCTCGTGCGGGGCACGAACCGAAGTGCACTGACCGAACGCTCGATCACTACCTGAGATGATTCCGATCATGGCAACGACACTCGCGCAGTGGGAGGCATCGGTCGCCGAGCTATGGACGCGTATCGATTCGCTCGACCGTGACGACGGTGTGGCCGCGATGCGCGACCTGTCCGAGGCGTGCCCGGCGACGGACGGCCGGGCTGCGTTCGAACTCGCCGGCATGTACGACTCGATGGGTTTCGAGGCCGAAGCCGGCGCAGAATACGAACGGGCGCTAACGCTCGGTCTCGACGAGTCGAGGCACGCGCAGCTCGCCGTTCAGTACGGATCGACCTTGCGCAACCTCGGCCGCATCGACGAGGCGATAGCCGTCCTTCGAGCCGCCCCGACTCACGAGTCGACGGGCTCCGCGCCACGCGTGCTGCTGGCTCTCGCTCTGCACAGCGCGGGGCGCACGGACGAGGCCCTGCGAGTGGCCATCGAAGCGCAGGTCGACGCACTGCCCCGTTATCAGCGGTCAATTCGCGCCTACGCCGCCGCGCTCACGGAATCAGCTGCCGCACCCGATCCAGTTAGACGTTGATCGAGGCCACGTCGAGCAGCGCACCACAATTCCGGGCTCGTATCGGTCAGGAATCGAGAAGTGCCGCCACCACCGGTGTGCGTAGGCTCGGATCAACGCAGATCGACAGGCAGAGGAGCGAGCCCGTGACCATCGTCAGCTACACCGAGATCGACCAGGCCGGACTGGAGTCCTCACCGGTGGCGCGGGCGTTGGCCGGGTTGCGTGCGCACGAGGCACGCTACTTCGCCACCAAGTACAAGTCCGACTACAACACCACCGCACCGTCGGATCGGGCCGACGTGGTGGCGTGGGTCGAGGAGATTCTGCGCACCGAACGCGACATCGAGTTCGCCTCCCCCATCGTCGAGGTCTTCGTCTACGAGGACGACGAACTCTACTGGCCCACCCTCTACTTCCAGGACGGTCTCGCCGTCAACGTGCTGTGGACGAAGGCCGACGGCGGCAAGCGGGCCGTCGGCTTCAAACTCAGCGTGGGAATGAACCCACCGGAGGAGCTCGCCGCGTTCAAGTGGGTCCGCCAGCGTTCCAAGCTCGCCGGGGAGATCCGAGGCAGCTACTTCGTCATCAAGGGCGAGCATCCACTGCCGTGATCGACGTCAGGGAGCGACCTTCTTGACGACGCTCGACGTGAGCTGCATCCGACCGAAACCCGGGACGTTCGCGTCGATGTCGTGGTCACCGACACCGTCGGCGATGAGCCTGATGCCCCGTACCTTGGTCCCCACCTTGATGACACCACCGCCGCCGCCCTTGACCTTCACGGTCTTGGTAACGGACACGATGTCGCCGTCCGCGAGCAGGTTCCCGACGGAGTCCTTGATGCCGTCCGTCGCGCCCGGGGAGTCCGACGGTGCGCCGGCGGCCCCGGTCCACTCGTGGCCGCACATCGGACAGACCAGGAGTGCGCCCTGCTCGTACGTGTAGGCCTCACCGCACTCCGGGCACGCCGGCAGTGCGTCAGACATTGAAGCGGAACTCGACCACGTCACCGTCGTTCATGACGTAGTCCTTGCCCTCCATGCGGACCTTGCCCGCTGCCTTCGCCGCAGCCATCGTGCCGTTGGCGTCGAGGTCGGCGAAGGAGACGATCTCGGCCTTGATGAAGCCCTTCTCGAAATCGGTGTGGATCACGCCGGCGGCCTTGGGCGCGGTGTCGCCCTTGCGGATCGTCCAGGCGCGCGACTCCTTGGGGCCCGCGGTGAGGTAGGTCTGCAGGCCCAGGGTGTGGAAGCCGGCGCGGGCGAGCGAGTCGAGACCCGGCTCGTCCTGGCCGATGGACTCGAGCATCTCCGCCTGGTCCTCGGGGTCGAGCTCCAGCAGCTCGGACTCGATCTTCGCGTCCAGGAAGACGGAATCCGCCGGGGCCACAGCGGCAGCGAGCTCGGCCCGCTTGTCCGCGTCGGTGAGCACGCCCTCGTCGGCGTTGAAGACGTAGAGGAAGGGCTTGGCGGTCATGAGGTGCAGCTCGCGGATCGGCGCGGTGTCGAAGCCGGCCGCGAACAGCGTCTTACCGTCGGTGAGGACCGCCTCGGCGGCCTTGACCGCTTCCACGGTCTCGGCGAGGTCCTTGTTCTTGCGCGCGTCCTTCTCCAGGCGCGGCAGGGCCTTCTCGATGGTCTGCAGATCCGCGAGGATCAGCTCGGTGGCGACGGTGTCGATGTCGGCGAGCGGGTCGACCTTGCCGGCCACGTGCACGACGTCCTCGTCGGAGAAGACGCGCACCACCTGGCAGATCGCGTCGGCCTCGCGGATGTTGGAGAGGAACTGGTTGCCCATGCCCTCGCCCTCGGACGCGCCCTTGACGATGCCGGCGATGTCGACGAAGGACACCGTCGCCGGGAGGATCCGCTCGGACCCGAAGATCTCCGCGAGACGGTTCAACCGCGGGTCGGGCAGGTTGACCACGCCGACATTCGGCTCGATGGTGGCGAACGGGTAGTTCGCCGCCTCCACCTCACTGTTGGTGAGGGCGTTGAACAGGGTGGACTTGCCGACGTTGGGCAGTCCGACGATTCCGAGGGTAAGGCTCACGGGGCCTCATTCTACGTGCCCGGATCCGGCGCGAATCCCCCGCGCCCGAGCCCCGCGGGTGACACGATGACCCTTGCGAATCACCACCGTGATTCCCGACCTTCGAGGAGGCAGCGTGTCAGCTCCCACCGCACCGTCGAACACGGAGACGGACGGCGACATCACCTACGTCCGCACCGACCCGTCCCTGCCACCCGTGGCGATCATCGACCGTTCGCCGATCACGACGAAGCACAAGGTGATCTTCGGCGTCATCGCGATCATCGGCGCCGTGGCCTGGGCGATGATCGCCCTCGCCCGCGGCGAGACCGTCAACGCGGTGTGGTTCGTGCTGGCGGCCGTGTGCACCTACGTCGTGGGCTACCGCTTCTACGCACGGCTCATCGAGCTCAAGGTCGTGCGCCCGCGCGACGACCACGCCACTCCGGCGGAGATCCTCGACAACGGCACGGACTACATGCCGACGGACCGCAGGGTCCTGTTTGGCCACCACTTCGCGGCGATCGCCGGCGCCGGGCCGCTCGTCGGCCCCGTCCTCGCCGCGCAGATGGGTTACCTGCCCGGCACGATCTGGATCATCGTCGGCGCCCTGGTCGCGGGCTGCGTCCAGGATTACCTCGTGCTGTGGATCGCTACCCGGCGCCGCGGCCGCTCGCTGGGCCAGATGATCCGCGACGAGCTCGGCGCCGTCGGCGGCGCCGCGGCGATCATCGGCATCGCCGCGATCATGACGATCCTCATCGCGGTGCTCGCGCTGGTCGTCGTGCAGGCGCTGGGCCACAGCCCGTGGGGCGTGTTCTCCATCGCGGCGACCATTCCCATCGCCCTGTTCATGGGTGTGTACCTGCGCTACCTGCGACCGGGCCGGGTGTCCGAGGTCTCGCTGATCGGCTGCGTGCTGCTGCTGGCGGCGGTGATCGGCGGCCGCTACGTCGGCGAGAGCGGCTGGGGCAAGGAGCTGTTCACCCTGACACCGGTCCAGCTGAGCTGGGCGATCATCATCTACGGCTTCGCGGCGTCGGTGCTGCCGGTGTGGCTGCTGCTGGCGCCCCGCGACTACCTCTCGACCTTCATGAAAGTCGGCACCATCGTGCTGCTGGCCGTGGGCATCATCATCGCCCGCCCGCTCATGGAGGCCCCGGCGGTCTCCGACTTCGCCACCCGCGGCGACGGCCCCGTCTTCGCCGGCTCCCTGTTCCCCTTCCTCTTCATCACCATCGCCTGCGGCGCGCTCTCGGGCTTCCACGCCCTGGTGAGCTCCGGCACCACGCCGAAGCTGCTGGAGAAGGAGGGGCAGATGCGGCTGATCGGCTACGGCGGAATGCTCACCGAGTCGTTCGTGGCGATCATGGCGCTGATCACCGCGTCGATCATCAACCAGCACTTCTACTTCGCGATGAACGCACCGCTCGCGAAGACCGGCGGCACCGCCGAGACCGCGGCCACCTACGTCAATTCCCTGGGTCTGAGCGGTGATCCGATCACCGGGCAGGAGATCGCGCAGGCCGCCAAGGACGTCGGCGAGGAGAGCATCGTCTCCCGCACCGGTGGCGCCCCGACGCTGGCGCTCGGCATGTCGGAGGTGCTGCACCAGGTGTTCGGCGGATCGTCGATGAAGTCCTTCTGGTACCACTTCGCGATCATGTTCGAGGCGCTGTTCATCCTCACCACCGTCGACGCCGGCACGCGCGTCGCCCGCTTCCTCGTCTCCGACGCCCTGAGCAATCTGGGCGGCCCGTTCCAGCGGCTCAAGGACCCCAGCTGGCGCGTCGGCGCCTGGGGCGCTTCGCTGCTCGTCGTCGCGGCCTGGGGCAGCATCCTGCTGATGGGCGTCACCGATCCGCTCGGCGGCATCAACACGCTGTTCCCGCTCTTCGGCATCGCCAACCAGCTCCTCGCCGCGATGGCGCTGACCGTGGTGGTCGTGGTGGTGGTCAAGAAAGGCTACTACAAGTGGGTCTGGATACCGGCGATCCCGCTCGTCTGGGACCTGATCATCACCATGGTGGCGTCGTGGCAGAAGATCTTCAGCGCCGACCCCGCCGTGGGATACTGGAAGCAGCACAGCAACTTCAAGGCCGCAGCCGAGGCAGGCCTGCAGAAGTACGGATCCGCGAAGACGCCCGAGGCGATCGACGCGGTGGTGCGCAACACCTTCATCCAGGGCACGCTGTCGATCGTGTTCGCCGTCATGGTCCTGATCGTGGTGATCATGGGCGTCTGGACGATCTACCGCACCGTGTCCGGCAACGGCCGCCCGCTCACCGAGGAGGAGCCGGTGCCCAGCACGCTGTTCGCCCCGAAGGGACTCATCCCCACAGCGGCGGAGAGGAAGGTGCAGGAGCAATGGGACGCAACGGGAGTGACCCGATCATCCGGGCACTGAAGGCGGTCCGCTGGTACGTGGGATCGGTGATGGGCGACAACCACTACCAGCGGTACGTCGAGCACCGTCGGGCCACCCACCCGGACGAGCCGGTCATGACCGAGCGGGAGTACTGGAAGGCGCGCCACGACGGCGCGACCGTCCAGGTCCGCTGCTGCTGAACGGCGCACCGACGACGGTGTCCGAAACCCGCTAGCGCGATCGCTCCGGCGGTGCGAGAGTCGAGGACGTGACCAACGGATCAGCACTCCTCGACTTCGACCGGTGCTACCGGGCGATCGCCGGCCGGGACGCGCGGTTCGACGGGCAGTTCTACACGGCCGTCGCGACCACCGGCATCTACTGCCGGCCGTCCTGCCCCGCCACGACCCCGAAGCCGCAGAACGTGAGCTTCCACATCACGGCCGCCGCCGCCCAGGCCGCCGGGTACCGGGCGTGCCGACGGTGCCTCCCCGACGCCGTGCCCGGCTCGCCCCGGTGGAACCTCGAATCCGACCTCGCGGCGCGGGCCATGCGCCTCATCGCCGACGGCGTCGTCGACCGCGACGGGGTGTCCGGCCTCGCCGAGCGACTCGGGTACAGCCCGCGGCAGCTCACCCGCGTCCTCACCGCGGAGCTCGGCGCCGGCCCGCTCGCCCTGGCCCGCGCCCACCGCGCCACCACGGCACGGATCCTCATCACGAGCACCCCGATGCCCTTCTCGGACATCGCCTACGCCGCGGGCTTCACCTCCATCCGGCAGTTCAACGACACCGTCCGCGAGGTCTTCGCCCGCACACCGTCGGAACTACGGGCACAGCGGAGCCCCGACCGCACCGGCGCCACCGGGGAGATCACCCTCCGCCTCGCGCTGCGCGGGCCCTACGCCACCGGGTGGGTGCGGTGGTTCCTCACCGCGCACGCCGTCCCGGGCCTCGAGCACGCCGACGGTGACCGCTACACGCGCGTCCTGAACCTGCCGGGCGGGAACGGGATCGTCACCGTCGACCTGAGTACCGCGACGGACAGGTACGTCCGTGCCACCCTGTCGCTGACCGCGATGAGCGACCTCGGCGCGGCGGTCGCCCGGCTGCGACACCTGCTCGACCTGGACGCGGATCCACTGGCCGTGGACGAGGCGCTGGCCGCCGATGCACGACTCGCGCCCCTCGTCGAGGCCACGCCGGGCATCCGCTTGTTCGGCTGCGTGGACCCGGCGGAGCTGCTGCTGCGCACCATGATCGGGCAGCAGATATCCATCGCGGCGGCGGCGACCCATCAGGCACGGCTCGTCGACGCGCTGGGCGCGGAGGTCGACGACCCCGGGGGGCGGGTCACGCGGGCCTTCCCCACCCCGGCCGCGGTGGCCGAACGCGGGGGCGACGTGCTCACCGGCCCGCGAGCGCGGATCGCCGCGATCCTCGGGGTGGCAGCGGAACTCGCCGACGGGCGGCTCGAGCTGCACTCCGGCATGACCCGCGCCGAGACCCGCGCGGAACTGCTCCGGCTCAAGGGAATCGGCCCGTGGACCGCCGACTACGTCGCGATGCGCCTGCTCGCCGACCCCGACACACTGCTCTCATCCGACCTCGTGGTCGCGAAGGGCGCGAAGCACCTCGACCTCGACATCACCACGAACCGCTGGAGCCCGTGGGGCAGCTACGTCTCGCTGCACCTGTGGAACCACGCCCTCACCACCGACCGGAGGATCACCCCGTGACCGCGTACAGCTCGACCACCGAGACCCCCATCGGCCCGTTCACCGCCGTCGTCGACACCGACGGTGCCGTCCTCGCCTCCGGCTGGACCGCCGACCTCTCCACCTTGCTCCCCGTGATCCACTCCGCGTTGCGGCCCACCGCCGTCGACGAACGCACCGACCTCGGTGCGGTGACCCGCGCCGTCGCGGCCTTCCACGCCGGCGAGGTGACCGCGATCGACGACATCGTCGTCCGCCAGCGTTCCGGCGCGTTCGTCGAGCACGCCTGGGACGTGCTGCGCACCGTCGAACCCGGAAGGCCCGTGACCTACACGGAGTACGCCGACCTGTCCGGGCGGCCCGCGGCCGTGCGGGCCGCGGCGATGGCCTGCGCCCGCAACGCCGCCGCGCTGTTCGTGCCCTGCCACCGGGTCCTGCGACTGGACGGCTCCCTCGGCGGATTCCGGTGGGGACTCGCCGTCAAGGAGTGGCTGTTGACGCACGAGGCACATACGATCGCGGCGTGAGCGATGAGATGACGAACCCGCCGGGCACGCGGACCCGCAGCGAGGTGTACGGCGCCGCGGGCACCTGGCTGGCGCTGTGGAGCCTCCGGATCATCGCCATCGCGGCGATGTTCTACGTGCTGACTTGGGTGATCGCCGAGTTCTGGTCGATCCTGCTGCCCGTCCTCCTGGCGATCCTGCTGTGCACCGTGCTGTGGCCACCCGTGCGCTGGCTCCGCGGCAAGGGGCTACCGCCGGCACTCGCCACGGCCGTGACGCTGCTGCTGTCGCTCGGCCTGCTGGGCGGCGTGATCGGGCTCATCGCCCCGTCGATCGGCGGGCAGTCCAAGCAGATCGCCGACAAGGCCGTCGAGGGCGTGGGCAAGGTCCAGAAGTGGGCTCAGGGCCCGCCCCTGAACCTGCAGGACGAGCAGATCAGCAAGTTCGTCACGTCGATCACCAAGAAGCTGCAGGAGAGCGCTGAGACCATCGCCTCGGGCGTGTTCACCGGCGTGAGCGCCGCGGGGTCGTTCGTCATCGCGCTCGTCATGGTGGCGATGCTCACCTTCTTCTTCCTCAAGGACGGCGACAAGTTCATGCCGTGGCTGCGGCGGCACTCGGGCACGCCCGTCGCCGAGCACTTCGCGGAGCTGCTCACCCGGGTCTGGGGCACACTGGGCGGGTTCATCCGCACGCAGGCTCTAGTCAGCCTGATCGACGCGCTGTTCATCGGCCTCGGCCTCGTGATCCTGCAAGTGCCGCTCGCCGGCGCGCTCGCGGTGATCACCTTCCTCGGTGGCTTCGTTCCGATCGTCGGTGCGTTCGTCGCGGGCGCGCTCGCCGTCATCGTCGCCCTGGTCACCAACGGCTTCGGCACCGCGCTGGCCGTGCTGGTCGTGGTCATCGCCGTACAGCAGCTCGAGGGCAACGTGCTCTCGCCGATCCTGCAGTCCCGCTCGATGCAGCTGCACCCCGCGATCGTGCTGCTCGCCATCGCGTTCGGCAGCACGCAGTTCGGCATCATCGGCGCGTTCCTGGCGGTCCCCGTCGCGGCCGCCATCGCAGTGCTGTTCCGCTATCTCGGCGAACTGGTCGACGAGAAGACGGGCGAGACGCCTCCCCCCGACGACGAGCCGTCCAAGCCGAGTCTCTGGGACCGGCTCCGTCGCAAGCCCGCACCCGAGCCCGCCGACGAGGCACCCGCCGACGCCGTCTGACGAAACTTGTCAGGGGGTTCGTCCATGCTGTCGGCATGGACCTCTCGCACCTGATCGTCGCGCTGCTCGCGCTGGTGGTCGGCGTCGCCGGCGGGGTGATCCTCGCCAGGGTCGTGCCCGCCCGGCCCGCGTCGCCCGACGGTGCCGCCCCGGGCCCGGACGCCGTCGCCGGTCCGGTCAACGCGCTGCTGGCGCCGCTGCGGCAGACCCTCGACGCGCTGGGACACGAATTCGCCGTCGCCGAGCGCAGCCGGGTGGCCGCGTTCGCCGGGCTGCGCGAGCAGATCGGCACCGTCGCCCGCACCAGCGAGGCGCTGCGCGCCGAGACCGCGACCCTGCGCTCGGCGATGAAGTCGTCCACCGTACGCGGCCGATGGGGTGAGCTCCAGCTCGAGCGGGTCGTCGAGCTGGCGGGGCTCAGTAGGCACTGCGACTTCTCCACGCAGTACGGGGCCGCCGTCGGCGAGGCTCGCGTCCGCCCGGATCTCGTCGTGCACCTGGCCGGCGGCCGGAATCTGGCGGTGGACGCGAAGGTGCCGCTCGACGCGTACCTCCAGCTGCTGGAGTCCCCGCCGTCGGAGCACGCGGCGCTCCTGTCCGACCACGCCCGACGGTTCCGCTCCCATGTCGTGCAGTTGGCGGGCAAGCGGTACTGGGAGGCGGTGGGCTCCCCGGAGCTCGTGGTGATGTTCGTGCCGGCGGAGGCCTTCCTCGACGCAGCGCTCCAGGCCGACCCCGATCTCCTGGAGTTCGCGCTCGATCGGAATGTGGTGCTCGCCACACCCACCACGCTCGTCGCGATGCTGCGGGCGGTCGCTCTCGCGTGGCGGCAGCACGCCCTCGGCGAGGACGCGGGCCGGATCCAGGCACTCGGCCGGGAACTGAACGAGCGGTTCGACGTCCTGAACAGTCACTTCGCCACACTCGGGTCCGCCCTGGGTAGAACGGTGGAGGCGTTCAACACCACGGTCGGGTCGTACAACGCGCGCGTCGGGGTCACGGCGCGGCGGCTGTCCGATCTGGCGTCCATGCCCGACGGTGCGCGCGAGGAGCCCCTGGAACTCACGCTCACGCCGCGAACAGTCCCCACCGGGTCGGATTCTCGGTTCTCACAGCCTTAACCGGTACGGTTCACCTGTGTCGAAGTTCCAACCGTCCCGCTCGCAGGTGCCGGTCGACGAGCGGTCCGTGCTCGCGACCGTCCCCGGACTGCCCTGGTGGGGTGCCGTCCTGACCCTGCTGGTGTTCACCGGAGTCGGTGCCGTAGCGGCGGGCGAGTACACGGGCAGCAACGCCGGGGTCCTCGCGATGGCGGTCGGTGCGATCGTCGCCGTGCTCGCCGTGCGCAATCGGGCGCTGTTCACCGCGATCGTGCAGCCACCACTGGTGATCGCCACCGCGATCCCGGTGTACAAGTGGTTCTCCCTCCCCAGCCCCCGCAGCACCAGCAAGATCCTCACGGACGTGCTCTTCCCGCTCATCTCACTCTTCCCGTGGATGTTCTGGATCTCGGTGGTCGTCATCGCGATCGGCGGTGCCCGGTTCATGCTGTACCGGCGGCTCACCGCGACCGCGCGCAGCGTGCAGCGGGCCGGTTCGACCAGCGCGAAGTCCGCCACCGTCGCGAAGTCCGGCACCACCACGAAGTCCGGCACCGCCACGAAGGCCGGGGCCGCGAAGAAGCGGGCCGGGTCCTCCGGCCCTCCCCTCGGCGAGCGACTCCGTGCAGCGTTCACCCGCATGCGTCCCGACCCGGCCGCGGCCCCCGCAGCGGCGGGTGCTGCCGCCCTCGTCGCCGACGGCGCCGCGCGGTCCGAGCGCCACCAGGGCCGCTCGTCGCACCGGTCCAGTCGTGCCGTCCGGGACCGCGCGGAGCGCCGCGAGCGCTCGGAGACCGCGGCCACCGAGTCGGCGGCCCGTGGCCGCAGCTCCGCCGCCCGGCGCGACGACCTCGGGCGCGCGGAGCCCCGTCGCGAGGGTGCCCGCCGCGAGGACCCGCGCCGCGAGCGCACCCGCCGCGAGGAGATCGCCGCCCGCGACGCCGGCGCCCCGGCCACCCAGGTCAACCGCGTGGTGCGTCCCGACTCCGCGCCGATCCGTCGGCCCGAGCCGATCCGACGCCCCGTCGACGGGGATCGTCGCGACCTGCCGCGAGGGGCCCGGCCCCGGCCCGCGGTCGCCCAGGGCGACCGCCCGCGGCCCGGCGTGCACGACTCCCGGGAGCTGCGCCGCGACGGCGAGCGGCGGTCCCTCGACCCGCAGCCCCGGTGGCGCGGCACCCCCGAGACGGCCTCGCGGCCGGACGCACCGTCGGGCCCGCACCGCGCCGCCGCACGTGCGGACTCCCGCGACTACCGGCGTGAGGCGCGCGACATCGACCGCGCCCGCGGCGTCGCGGAGCCCGCCGCCCCGCGACCCGAGCGCGAGCGGCCTCGGATCCCCCGCGACGATTTCGCCTCACTCCCCCGCCTCTCGGGTGACCGCTCGGCCCAGCCCGATCTGCCGAGCCTCTCCCGGGACGCCGAGCGTCCCTCCCGGCGGGCGGAGGCACCGTCGAGCCCGGGTCGCTACGAGCACTACCGGGCGCCCCGCTACCGACCCCAGAGCGAGGACACGGCCGTCGAGACGAACTTCCGCGACGACTTCGCCGAGCCCGCGGAGGAGCCTCGGCAGATCCGACGGCACCGCTACAAGGATTGATCGGCGCTCACCACCGGCGAAAGAAACCCGCGGCCATCGGCCGCGGGTTTCTTCGTGGAACGGGTGTCGGCCCTCAGGCCTTGGCGCGGGGCCGCAGCTCGCGCGGGAGAGCGAAGACCAGCGTCTCGTTCGCGGTGGTGACGGACTGGACGTCCTCGAAGCCCTCGCCGTCGAGGTACTCGACGACTCCCTTGACGAGGATCTCCGGCACCGACGCGCCGGAGGTGATGCCGACGGTGCTCACGCCGTCGAGCCACGCCGGGTCGATCTCGCGGGCGAAGTCGATGAGGTGCGCGGCGCGGGCACCGGCCTGCAGCGCGACCTCCACCAGGCGCACCGAGTTCGACGAGTTCCGCGAGCCCACGACGATCACCAGATCGCACTCGGGCGCCATCGCCTTCACCGCGACCTGACGGTTCTGCGTCGCGTAGCAGATGTCGTCGCTCGGCGGGTCCTGCAGCTTGGGGAACTTCTCCCGTAGGCGACGCACCGTCTCCATCGTCTCGTCGACCGAGAGCGTGGTCTGCGAGAGCCAGACGAGCTTCTCCTCGTCCCGGACGACGACCTTCTCGACGGCATCCGGGCCGTCGACCAGCTGCACGTGCTGCGGCGCCTCACCGGCCGTTCCCTCGACCTCCTCATGACCCTCGTGGCCGATCAACAGGATGTCGTAATCGTCGCGCGCGAAGCGCTTGGCCTCCTGGTGCACCTTGGTGACCAGCGGGCACGTCGCGTCGATGGTGCGCAGACTGCGCTGCGCCGCGCCCTCGTGCACCGCGGGTGAGACGCCGTGCGCGGAGAACACCAGGAGGGAGCCCTCGGGCACCTCGTCGGTCTCGTCCACGAAGATCACGCCCTTGTCCTGCAGCGTCTCGACGACGTGCCGGTTGTGCACGATCTCCTTGCGGACGTACACGGGCGCGCCGTGCTTCTCGAGGGCCTTCTCGACGGTCTCCACCGCACGGTCGACGCCCGCGCAGTAGCCGCGCGGCTCGGCCAGCAGGACTCGCTTGCCAGAACTCATGCCCCCAGGCTACGGCACCTGACGGAGACTCCGCGGCCGCGATGAGGCACCCTGGACGCATGAGCCGTTTACCGTTCGTGGTCCGCGTCGCCCTCGGGGCCGTGTCGCTGGCCGCCGAGAAGGGCCAGGAGATCGTGACGGGCGCCGTCAGCGCGCCGCTCACGCTGGGCAGCAAGTCCGCGCAGGCCTTCATCGCCGTGCAGCAGGACCTCGCCGACCTGGCCGTCCGTGGCGACCGCGCGATCGAGACCGTCTTCCCCGCCAAGGAGGAGGAGCAGGCCGCCTGGGCCACGTTCGACGACGACGAGGACGTCGACGTGGACCTGCCCGCACCGGCCCGGGCCGCGTACGGCGAGGTCCGCCCCGCCTCCGAGCCCGCGGCCCCCGCCGCGGAGCAGCCCACCGCCGCGGAGCAGCCCGCCGCCACGGAGCCCGCCGGTACGCCCGCCGCAGCTCCGGCGCCCACCGCCGAGCACCCGGGCACGGAGCCCGCCGGGGCCGAGCAGGCACCGTCGGGCGCCGGACGGTACGCCCTGTACAGCTCGCCCGCCCCGGCACCGTCGGGCACCGCGACCGTCGCGGAGACGCCGGACGACCTACCGGCGGCGGCCCTGCGCATCGACTACCCCGAGCTGACGCTCGCGCAGCTGCGCGGCCGCCTGCCCGGGCTCACCACGGCCGAGGTCGAGTCGCTCGTCGCATACGAGCGCGACCACAAGGACCGGGCCCCCTTCCTGACGATGCTCGAGAACCGCATCACTCGGTGACCGCACCCGGAACCGGCGCGGCGGCCGGTCCCTCCTCCGGCGGGCCGTCGAGCGCCGAACACCCGTGGCCCGTCCGCGTGGTCTCGATGAAGATCGGGCAGTGGATCGACCGGCTCGGCGAGGTCTGGGTCGAGGGGCAGATCACGCAGCTCAACCGCCGCGGCGGCGGCACCGCGTTCCTCACCCTGCGCGACCCGTCGGCGAACGTGTCCGTGCAGGTCACCTGCCTGCCGGCCGTGTTGGACCGGTCCGACGTGCCCCTGAACGAGGGCACGCAGGTGATCGTGCGCGGCAAGTTCACCTACTGGGCCGGACGTGGCAGCCTCTCACTGCGGATCACGGAGATCCGTGCCGTCGGCGTGGGCGAACTCCTCGCCCGCATCGAGCGGCTGCGGCAACTGCTGCACGCCGAGGGCCTGTTCGACCCGCGGCTCAAGCGGCCCCTGCCCTTCCTGCCGCGCACCGTCGGCCTGGTCACCGCACGGGCCAGCGCGGCCGAGCGCGACGTGCGGTCGATCGCCGAGGGCCGCTGGCCGGATGTGCGGATCCGCGCCGAGTACGCCACGGTGCAGGGTCCGACCGCGGTCCCGCAGCTGGTCACGGCGCTGCGCGCGCTGGACGCCGACCCCGAGGTCGATGTCATCATCATGGCCCGCGGCGGCGGCAGCGTGGAGGACCTGCTGCCCTTCTCCGACGAGGCCCTCTGCCGGGCCGTGCACGCGGCCCGGACCCCGATCGTCTCCGCGATCGGCCACGAGCCCGACAACCCGCTCTGCGATTTCGCCGCCGACGTGCGCGCCGCGACCCCCACCGACGCCGCGAAGCGCGTCGTGCCCGATGTCGTGTCCGAGCTCGCGCGGATCGCCGAGCTGCGGTCCCGCGCGGCCGCGGCCCTGCGCGGCTGGGTCTCGCGCGAGGCGCACACCCTCGAGGCGCTGCGCTCGCGGCCGGTGTTCGCGCACCCGATGCGGCTCGTCGACGACCGGGCCACCGAGATCGAGCGCCTGCTGCGCGATGCCCGGCGGGACGTGCGGCGCACCGTCGACCGGGAATCCGACGGGGTTCGGCATCTGGCCGCGCGCCTGACGACCCTCGGCCCCGCGGCGACCATGGCCCGCGGCTACGCCGTGGTCCAGAAGGTCACGCCCGACGGCGAGAACCCCGTCGTGCGCAGCATCGACGACCTCGCGCCGGGCTCGCAGCTGCGGGTCCGGGTGCCCGACGGCGCGGCCAAAGCGGCGGTGATGGGCGTCGAACGACTGGGCCCGGGCCCCCTGGTTCGCCATGACGTGGCCCGGGAACGCAGCGTGACGAAGATCTCCGTACGAACCGAGGATGAGGGATGAGCGACGAGACACCGGTGGCCGAGCTCGGCTACGAGCAGGCCCGCGACGAGCTGACCGTCGTGGTGAAGCTGCTCGAACAGGGCGGGATCGACCTCGACGAGTCGCTACAGCTGTGGGAGCGCGGCGAGGCGTTGGCCAAGCGCTGCGAGGAGCACCTCGCCGGCGCGCGGGCCCGGATCGAGAAGGCCATCGCCGACGGCGAGCAGTGACCTACTTCGGCCCGGCCGACGGCGCCGAGGGAGCCTGCTCCGCGGTGCGGGGCAGCGGCGCCTGCGACTGGACCGCGGACGCGAGATCGGTGAATCGCGGCACCGTGCCGCTGCCGAAGACGACGATCACGGCACCGTCGAGCTGGAGCACCCAGGCGCTGCGATTCTTGTCGTTCGGGCCGTAGACCTCCCAGGTCCGATCCCCGACGGGGACCGTGCCCGAGGCCTTGCCCGTGGAGCCGAAGACCGATTCCACGACCTTCTCGACGGGCGCGCCGGACTGTGAGAGCTGCAGCGAGTTCTTCTCGGGCGTCACGTAATTGACGGAGAAGACCTTGCCGCCGGTGACGTCGTCATCGCGGGTGGCCGTCGCCTTCCAACCGTCGGGAACCCCGTCGACCACGCCCGCGCCGCCCGGCATCCGGACCGGGAAACCGAGCGTCTGCGCCGAAACCTCGAAGACTCCCCGCGGGTTGATGGCCGGGACCGTCTCGTCCTTCGGGTCGGCACCGAAGCCGAGCCTGAAGTTGCCGGACGCGATCAGCGCGATCAGGCACAGCACCAGCAACGGGACCATCGTGAAGACGAGGTCGCGACGGCTCTGCAGGATGCGGGGTTTCTCAGCCACGCCGTCCAGTATCCCGAAAGCGTCGGGCACCGTCGGAGGCGGCATAGCCGAACCCGGACCGGGCCCGGCATGGAAGAATCTGCGTCGAGGCCCCGCCGCGCCCGCCGCGCGCATCGAGATCAATGGAGGATCACCCATGTCCGACAGCAACACCGACGCGAATCCCATCGCCCCGGACCGGAACCTCGCCATGGAACTGGTGCGCGTCACCGAGGCCGGCGCCCTCGCCGCCGGCCGCTGGGTCGGCCGCGGCCAGAAGGAATCCGGCGACGGCGCCGCCGTCGACGCCATGCGCCAACTCGTCTCCACCGTCTCCATGAGCGGCGTCGTCGTCATCGGCGAAGGCGAAAAAGACGAAGCCCCCATGCTCTACAACGGCGAAGAAGTCGGCAACGGCTTCGGCCCCTCCACCGACGTCGCCGTCGACCCCGTCGACGGCACCACCCTCATGGCCAAAGGCATGCCCGGCTCCATCGCCGTACTCGCCGTCTCCGAACGCGGCGCCATGTACGACCCCTCCGCCGTCTTCTACATGAACAAGATCGCCGTCGGCCCCGAAGCCGCCGGCGTCATCGACATCAACGCCCCCATCGCCGACAACATCGCCAAGGTCGCCAAAGCCAAGGGCATCAAAGTCACCGACGTCACCCTCACCGTGCTCGACCGCCCCCGCCACGACCAACTCATCGCCGACATCCGCGCCACCGGCGCCATCGTCCGCCTCATCTCCGACGGCGACGTCGCCGGCGCCATCGCCGCCGCCCGCCCCGAAGCCAAGACCGACATCCTCGTCGGCATCGGCGGCACCCCCGAGGGCATCATCGCCGCCGCCGCACTGCGCTGCATGGGCGGCGAGATCCAAGCCACCCTCGCACCGTCGAACGACGCCGAACACCAACGCCTCGCGGACCTGGGCATCGACCCCAGCATCGTGCTCGGCACCACCGACCTCGTCCGCGGCGAACACGTCTACTTCGCCGCCACCGGCGTCACCGACGGCGACCTGCTCCGCGGCGTCCGCTACCGCGCCGACGGCGCCACCACCCAGTCGATCGTCATGCGCAGCCGCTCCGGCACGGTCCGGATCGTGGACGCGACCCACCGCCTGACGAAGCTCAAGACCTACGCGCAGATCTTCGACTGAGAGTGATCTTCTCCTCGGGCCCTGGGAATGATCCCGGGGCCCGAGTACTTTTCTAAGGTATGGCTAACACCGCTGATACCCCGGAGACCGAGTACCGCATCGAGCACGACACCATGGGCGAGGTCCGGGTGCCGGTGGACGCACTGTGGCGCGCGCAGACGCAGCGCGCCGTCGAGAACTTCCCGATCAGCTTCCGCCCGCTCGAGCGAGCGCAGATCCGGGCGATGGGTCTGCTCAAAGCCGCCGCGGCACAGGTCAATCAGGACCTGGGGCTGCTCGCGCCCGACAAGGCCTCCGCGATCATCGCCGCGGCGCGCGAGGTGGCCGACGGCCTGCACGACGACCAGTTCCCCATCGACGTGTTCCAGACCGGCTCGGGTACGAGCTCCAACATGAACGCCAACGAGGTCATCGCGTCGCTCGCGGCCCGTGCCGGGGTGCAGGTGCACCCGAACGACGACGTGAACATGTCGCAGTCCTCCAACGACACCTTTCCGACGGCCACTCATGTGGCCGCGACCGAAGCGGCGGTGACCTCGCTGATCCCGGCGCTCGAGCACCTGCAGGCGGCGCTCGCCGCCAAGTCGGTGGCGTGGCGATCGGTGGTCAAGTCCGGCCGCACGCACCTGATGGACGCGGTACCCGTGACGCTGGGCCAGGAGTTCGGCGGCTACGCCCGGCAGGTCGAGGCGGGCGTCGAGCGCGTACGCGCCACGCTCCCCCGCGTCGGCGAGGTCCCGATCGGCGGCACCGCCGTCGGCACCGGGCTCAACGCGCCGGAGCGATTCGGCTCGCTGGTCGTGGCCGAGCTGGTCAAGCTGACGGGCGTCGACGAGATCCGGCTGGCGAAGGACAATTTCGAGGCGCAGGCCGCGCGCGACGGGCTCGTCGAGCTGTCGGGGGCACTGCGTACCGTCGCGATCTCGCTGACCAAGATCGCCAACGACGTGCGCTGGATGGGTTCCGGGCCGCTGACGGGCCTCGGCGAGATCGCCCTGCCCGATCTGCAGCCCGGCAGCTCGATCATGCCCGGCAAGGTGAACCCGGTGCTCCCGGAGGCGGTCACGCAGGTGGCCGCGCAGGTGATCGGCAACGACGCCGCGGTGGCGTGGGGCGGCGGCAACGGCGCCTTCGAGCTCAACGTCTACATCCCGATGATGGCCCGCAACGTGCTGGAGTCGATCGCCCTGCTGGCGAACGTGTCCCGGCTGTTCGCGGACCGCTGCATCGACGGGCTCGTGGCCCACGAGGACCGGCTGCGGACGCTCGCGGAATCGTCTCCGTCGATCGTGACGCCGCTGAACTCGCTCATCGGTTACGAGGAGGCCGCGACCGTCGCGAAGCAGGCGCTCAAGGAGAAGAAGACCATCCGCCAGACGGTCATCGACCGCGGCCTGATCGGCGACGAGCTCACGCTCGAGGAACTGGACCGGCGGCTCGACGTGCTGGCCATGGCGAACGTCGACCGCCAGCGCTGATCGCGCTCAGGTGAGCGACGCGGCACCGATCGCGCCGTAGGGCGCCGGTGCCGGCGCGCATTCCCCGTCGATGGCGAGCGCCGAGACGGTGACCGACCGGGCCCCCGCGACGGAGACCGAGATCTTCTCCGGTTGACCGTTGCGGGTGAGCACGGCCGAGAGGCGGGAGTCGCCGTCCACGATGAAGGAGATGCGCACCTGCAGGTCGCTCGGGGTGTGCGGCTGCAGTCCGAGGACGCCAGTGAGCTTCGAGAACTCGCCGTTCAGCCGGTAGACGGCCGTCGAGGCCGTGCCCTCACAGCCGATCCAGACGCCGGTCGCACTGCGGTAGGTGATGCCGGCGAGGCTTGCCGTCAGCGCCTGCCCCGTCCCGCCGACCGCGCTGGACGTGGCCAGCCGAGTGTAGAGCGGGGTGCCGGTGGGCGTCGCGCTGGACTGCTCCGCGGGCGCGACCGCGGCGGCCTTGGTATCCACGCTGAGGCCGCCGGGGTGCGCCTCGTTCGACGACGCCGCCGGTCCGCCGCACGCGGCGAGCGCGAGCCCCGACGCACAGAGGACAAAGGTGAAACTTGTTCTCAATCTCACTCTGCGAGCGTAGCCCGTAGGGCGATGTTCGGGTCCCGCTCAGCGGCGATCGACGAGAACGTACGACGCCCCGGCGGCCGCCGCCGCCACGCCCAGGGCGGACGGCCACGCGCCGAACTTCTTCGCCAGCGGATGCGAAGCGCCGAATCCGCCCAGGTAGACCGCACCGAGAGCGGCGGCGGTGGTCGCACCGCCCTTCGCGTACCAGCCCTGCGCGGCCGCGGCGCCCGCCGCCGCCAGCACGACGCCACCCAGCGGACGGATCCCCGTCTCCCGCGCCACGTAGTAGCCGCCCACGAGCCCCGCCGCCGCGATCGGCGCCGTTCCGATGCGATCGATGATGTTCGTCATGCCTCGACAGTACCCACTACCGCGCGTAGTAGTTCTGTGGTTCCGATCGAAGTACGCGCGATGCCTGCACGAACGTCGCCCCAGGCGGCGAACGATCCGCGTTTCCACAGGTCACCGATCCCTCCGCGCCGCTGAGCCCGACGTTGGTGCGCTCAGCTCGGGTAGTAGATTCCTCCCGGGAGGTGCGAGATGTCCTTTTCGCCGGGTGAGGTCTTCGCGGGGTACACGATCGTGCGTCGTCTCGGCGCGGGAGGCATGGGCGAGGTGTACCTCGCGCAGCATCCTCGCCTGCCTCGCCACGACGCGATCAAAGTCCTCCCACCGCATCTCGCGACGGATGAGGCCTTCCGGCTACGCTTCCTCCGCGAGGCCGATCTCGCCGCCACCCTCAATCACCCCAAC
The DNA here is from genome assembly GCF_001575195.1 of Tsukamurella pseudospumae. Lineage (NCBI taxonomy): Bacteria > Bacillati > Actinomycetota > Actinomycetes > Mycobacteriales > Tsukamurellaceae > Tsukamurella > Tsukamurella pseudospumae. The sequence goes on along the minus strand of NZ_LSRF01000058.1, from coordinate 1,070,008 downwards.
ATCGTCGGAGTTCTCGACAGGGGCGAGGAGGGCGGTCGGCTGTGGTTGTCGATGCCGTACATCGACGGGATCGACGCTGCGGCGCACATAGCGCAGTCTCCGGGCGGCCTGCCGTTCGACGCGGTCGTCGCGATCGTCCGCGACACCGCTGCAGCACTCGACTTCGCGCACCAACGGGGCATCCTCCATCGGGATGTCAAGCCCGCGAACATCATGCTCGACGGCTCGCGTGCGTTGCTGTCCGACTTCGGGATCGCTCGGGCGGCGGGCGACACGTCCGATCTGACCGCCACCGGGACGACCATCGGTTCCGTCGCCTACGCCGCGCCGGAGCAGCTCCGGGGCGACGAGATCGATTCGCGCGCAGATATCTACTCACTCGCTACGACCGCCTATGCCCTCCTCACGGGCTCCCGGCCGTTCGACAGGAGTAGTCCCGCGGCCGTGATCGCGGCAGCACTCGACGGCGCCGTCGTTCCGGTGACCACCAGGCGCCCCGATATCCCTCCGTCCGTCGACAGTACGATCGCCCGTGGCATGGCCGGCTCCCCCGCCGATCGCCCTCGGAGCGCCGGAGAATTCGCAGCTGAACTCGCTGCGGCACCGGCGGAGCCGACGGTCATCCGCGCCGTGCCGCCCGCGGCGGGGGCGCACGACGTCCCGACGATGATCGCGCCGACTCCGGCGCCGTCACGGCCTCCCGAGCGGAAGTCCCGGCGCACGTGGGTCCTTCCCACCGCGGTCGCAGCTGCCCTCGTGGTCGGCGCCCTCGTAGCGGGCACAGCCGCGATGCTCGGCCGCTCCGATTCCACCGGAGCCTCTCCTGCCATCGAATCGAGCACTGTTCCGGCGACCGTCGTGGTTGCCCCGCCGACCATGACCGTGCCCGCGACCGCGCCGGCGCCCACGGTCGCCCCGGCGCCGACCGCGCCATCGCGCGGCGCCGGCGACCTCGGCCTCACCCGAGCGGTGAGCCGGCCGCCGTGCGACGGGAGGTTCATCCTGATCCTGGGTTCGATCGAGCAGTCGAACCCCGCGGTCAAGAGCCTCGTGAACGACCAGTTGTCATCGAATCCCGGCGCCGAGTACTTCTACAGCCGGGCCCTGAATTGCGGCTCGATCCGCTCCGCCGACGACAACGGCGAGGCCTTCTACACTCCCTACATCGACTACGGCACGTCGAGCGTGGCTGCGTGTAACGGACTGCAACACCGCGGTGTCTACGTTCGCGTCCTCCGCAACAGCACCGGCACGGGAGAGGCCGCGAACCCGTGCAAGTAAGTTCGAGGGTATGAGTACACCCCGCTGGTTCACCGACACCAAGGACGGCCACAGCGAGTGGTACGTCGAGCGCTTCCGGACGATGGCGCGCGAGGGCGCGGACCTGGCCGGCGAGGCGCGGCTGGTGGACGCGATGGTGGGCCGCGGGTCGCGGATCCTGGACGCCGGTTGCGGACCGGGGCGCATCGGCGGCTACCTGCATTCCGTGGGCCACGACGTGACCGGCGTCGACGTCGATCCGGTCCTCATCGCCGCGGCCGAGCAGGATCACCCGGGTCCGCGCTGGCTGGTCCAGGACCTGGCAGGGCTGGACCTCGACGGCGTCTTCGACGCCATCGTCTGCGCGGGGAACGTCATGGTCTTCGTGGCGGAGGGCACGGAGACGACGGTGCTGCGGAACTTCCGCGCGCACCTCGCGGACGACGGCTTCGCCGTGGTGGGCTTCCACACGAACCGCGGGCTCACGCCGGAGCGGTTCGACACCCACGCGAAGGACGCCGGCCTGCGCACCGACCTGCGCCTGGCGACCTGGGACGTCAGGCCGTGGCACGACGACGCCGACTTCGCGGTGACGATCCTGCGCCCGGCCTGACCGGGACCGGGTCTACCGCTCCTTGGAGCGCACCCGAATACCGCTGAGCGGCAGGGCGACCTCACCCGACGGGTCGGTGAAGAAGTCGTTGCCCTTGTCGTCGACGACGATGAACGCGGGGAAGTTCTCGACCTCGATCTTCCACACCGCCTCCATGCCGAGCTCCGGGTACTCGATGACCTCCTGCGACTTGATGCAGTCCAGCGCCAGACGCGCCGCGGGCCCGCCGATGGAGCCGAGGTAGAAGCCGCCGTGCGCATCGCAGGCCTGCGTGACCTGTTTGGACCGGTTCCCCTTGGCCAACATGATCATCGAGCCGCCCGCGGCCTGGAACTGGTCGACGTAGCTGTCCATGCGGCCCGCGGTGGTGGGGCCGAAGGAGCCGGACGCCATGCCCTCCGGCGTCTTCGCGGGTCCCGCGTAGTAGACGGGGTGGTCCTTGAGGTACTGCGGCATCGGCGCGCCCGAATCCAGCAGGTCCTTGATCTTGGCGTGTGCGATGTCGCGTGCCACGACCAGCGGCCCGGTCAGCGACAGCCTGGTCTTGACCGGGTACTTCGACAGCTCGGCGAGGATCTCGGGCATCGGTCGGTTGAGGTCGATCTCGACGACCGCGCCGCCCTCGATGTCCTCCGCCACACCGGCATCCGGCATGTACTGCGCGGGATCGGTCTCGAGCTGCTCGAGGAAGACGCCGTCCGCGGTGATCTTGCCGAGCGCCTGCCGGTCCGCCGAGCAGGATACGGCGATCGCGACGGGCAGCGACGCACCGTGCCGCGGCAGGCGCACCACGCGCACGTCGTGGCAGAAGTACTTGCCGCCGAACTGCGCGCCGATCCCGAAGGACTGCGTCAGCTCGAAGACCTTCTCCTCGAGCTCCTTGTCGCGGAAGCCGTGCGCGGCAATCGATCCGGTCTCCGGCAGCTCGTCGAGGTAGTGCGCCGAGGCGTACTTCGCGGTCTTGAGCGCGAACTCCGCCGACGTGCCGCCGATGACGATCGCGAGGTGGTACGGCGGGCAGGCCGCGGTGCCCAGTGAGCGGATCTTCTCGTCGAGGAACTTCAGGATCCGGTCCGGGTTGAGGATCGCCTTCGTCTCCTGGAACAGGAAGGACTTGTTGGCCGAGCCGCCGCCCTTGGCCATGAACAGGAACTTGTACTCCGGCCCCTTCGGCCCCTGCTCGGTGGCGTAGATCTCCACCTGCGCAGGCAGGTTGGTGCCTGTGTTCTTCTCCTCGTACATGGTGATCGGCGCGTTCTGCGAGTAGCGCAGGTTCAGCTTGGTGTACGCGTCGAACACGCCGCGCGAGACCCATTCGCCGTCCTCGACGCCGGTCAGCACACCCTCGGCCTTCTTGCCCATGACGATCGCCGTGCCCGTGTCCTGGCACATCGGCAGCACGCCGCCGGCGGAGATGTTGACGTTCTTGAGCAGGTCGAGCGCCACGAAGCGGTCGTTGCCCGACGCCTCGGGGTCGTCGATGATCTTCCGCAGCTGCTTCAGGTGCGCGGGCCGCAGGTAGTGGCTGATGTCGTGCATCGCCTCGGCGGTCAGCTTCTGGATCGCCTCCGGCTCCACCTTGAGGAACTTCTGCCCGTCCACCTCGAAGGTCGACACGCCTTCGGTGGTCAGCAATCGGTACGGCGTGGTGTCCGGGCCGATGGGCAGTAGATCGGAGTAGATGAATTCGGGGCTGTTCGAAGTCACGCCTTCGAGGGTATTCCCCCTGCACATCCGTGTCCGGCTTAGGCTGCCCTACCTGCGGCGTCCGTTCCCGACGGTGCCGTCACCGCAGGACCGGGAGGGCCAGACCGAGGGCACCGACGACACTGAGCCACAGCCGCGCCAGGTTCCACGCTCCCCACGTACGCGCGAACTCGGCCCAGTCGACGGTGCCCGCCATCAGCCGCTGGTTGAGGGGTACGTTCACCGCCACCGTCAGCGCGAACGCCGCGATCGCGCACAGCGCCCCCAGCACGCCCGCGGTGGTCCGACCGCCGAACCCGTCCGCGATCACCAGAGCGACGGCGGCCACGAGCGGCACCACCGCCCCCAGCACGAAGATCGCGAGGAAGGGCGGCCGCTCGACCGCGACGTTCATGCGGCGCATGGCCTCGGCACCGTCGGATACGCCGTGCTGGGCCGTGATCACCGTGGCGTAGGCGAAGTAGAAGCCGGCCAGCAGTGCGCTGAGCAGCGCAGCCGATCCGAGGAGGAGTTTGAGTGTCATGGTTCCAGGATCACGCCCCGGTGTGGCGTCATCCATGGTTCAGGCCCCTGATTCCATACGCATTCGTCTAACCTGACAGGGGTGGACCCCCTGTTCCGGATGGTCTCCGGCCTTCGCGCTCGGGGCCTGTTCTCGCTGCGCATCTCCATGGCGCCGCCGTGGTCCGTCGACATCGACGACGGTGCGCCGCTCAGCGTGATCGCCGTCGCCCTCGTCGCGCACGGCCCGCGCTACCTCGTCGCCGACGATCCGGGCCGCGCCCCGACGGTCCGCATCGGGCCGGGCGGAACGTGCATCCCGCTCACCGAATCGATGCGGTCGACCACCCATCGCGGCCTGCTCACGTGGGGCAACCACGACGACGGTGCCGATCAGCTCCTGGTCGGCACGTACGCCTCGGCATCCCAGGTCGGCCGGCACCTCGTCGAGCAGCTCCCCGTCTTCACCGTCCTCCCGCCGGGCGAGGTCGATGAAGCCCTGCTGGGGTTGCTGCGCCGCGAGCTCGCGGACCCGCGCCCCGGGCACAGCTTCGTCATCGACCGCCTGCTCGATGTGGTGGTCTGCGCCGCGATCCGGGCCGCGGCGCACACCGCCCCGACCGGGTGGCTCTCCGGCAGCGTGGACGACACCGTGGCAGGTGCCCTGGACCTGATCCACGACGCGCCGGAGCGGCCGTGGACGGTGGCGGCGCTCGCCGCGGAGTTGCACGTCTCCCGGGCCGGCCTGGCGGCCCGGTTCCGGGATGCGGTCGGCGAGCCGCCCGGGCGGTACCTGACCCTGTGGCGCCTCACCCTGGCCGCGGACGCGCTGGCGTCCACCGCCGACGGGCTCGAGGCGATCGCCCGCCGGGTGGGCTACGGATCGCCGTACGCGCTGAGTGCCGCGTTCACGCGGCACCACGGGGTGAGCCCGTCGCAGTACCGCAGGACCGCGCGCCTCACCTGAAGCCGAACAGCGGAGGGAAGGCCAGAGCGACGATCGCCGCCCACGCCGCGTACGCGGGGAGCGTGCCGGTCTGCCAGCGCTCGACCGAGACGAAATCCCTACGCCCGCGGACGAATCCGACGCCGAGCACGGCCGCGCCGGCGAGGATCACCAGCAGGATCAGGTTCAGCCCCACCACCGCGGCCTTGTTCGGTGAGGCGCCGAACTCGGCGGTCCGGGTGAGCATCGCGACCAGCACCACCAGGTCCACGGCGATCGCCGCGACGACGAGGGCCACCTGCAGCCGATCGAAAACATCGGGCCGGCGCCGCGGGTCGCGGGCGGAGACCGCGTAGAGCAGCAGCCCCACCACGAGGACGAGTACCACCGTCATGAAGACGAGCAGGTCGCGGTCCACGCCGATCAGCCCGGGCCGGGAGGCGAAGGCCACCAGCACCACGAGCAGCATGAGCAGCGTGATCGGGGTGAAGATCCGGGTCAGCACGGGCGCGATGTTCTCGATCACCTCCTGCTTCGCCTCGACCAGCCACGCCGCCACCAGCACCGCGCCGCCCACGCAGACCGGCAGCACCCAGGTGGTGATCGGGGTCTCGGCCTGCAGTCCGACGGTGCTGAGCGCGCCGATGGTCAGGCCGGTGATCGCGCCGCCGCCGAGGGCGATGAGCAGGAAGTAGATCGCGTACTCGCCGGTGAACCGCACGAAGTCCATCCGGCGCGGCCCCGAGCGCCACGCGCCGCCGGTGTACGCCACGCCGACGCCGAACCACAGCACCACGGGGGTGGCCACGACGCACAGGACCTCGGTCGAGGTGCCGGAACCGAATCGGTACGCGGCGAGCACCGCCGCCGTCACCACGAAGCCGCCGAGGACGATCGCGGCCCCGCGGACGGGCATCGATCGCTTCCAGGCGAAGTAGGCCACCAGGAAGGGCGCGACCGCGAAGGCGACGAACCGCGGCGACACGTCGCCCAGCAGCTGCAGCACCGCGAGCAGCGAGAGGCCCGCACCCGCACCCAGCGCGAGCACCACCGGCAACTCACCGCGCCGCGCCGCCGCGTCCTCTGCGGCACCCAGCACCAACTGCTTCCACAGCCGATCGGAGTGCTCGCGGGCGAACTCGTGGGCGACCGCGTCCGCGGCGCCCATCCGCTTGACCGCGACGAGGAAGGACTCATCGCCGTCGAGACCGCGGGCCTCGAGGTCCGAGATCGTGTCGCGCAGATGCGATTCGAGTTCGTCGACGTCCTCGGGCCGCAGCTTCCGCCGGCCCTCCAGGTACCCGCGCCACTGCCGGATCTGCGCATCGACGGGGCCGGTCATGCGAGCCCCGGGTGCGGCGCACCGTCGGACCAGAGGACGTCGAGGGCGGCACTGACGGCCCGCCACTGGTCCCGACGGTCCGCGAGCGCCTCCCGGCCGGCAGGGGTGATGGCGTAGTGCTTGCGCTTGCGACCGGTCTCGGCGACCTCCCACCGCGATTCGACGTGTCCGAGCCTCTCCAGGCGATGGAGCAGCGGGTAGAGCATCCCGTCGGACCACTCGAGGCGCCCGCCGGAGAGGTCGCGGATGCGAGTGAGGATGGCGTAGCCGTAGCTGTCCCCGCTGCTGAGGATGCTCAGCACCAGCGGGGTCGCCGACGCGGCGACCAGGTCCTTATCGATGTGCATGCCGACCTCCATACCTAGAACCACTAGGTACAGGTATACCTTGCGGTTCTAGGTATGACAACGGTCGGCGCGGCGCCCGGTCACGCGCCGGGGGCGAACTCCTCCAGCATCTCGGTGACCAGGGCGGCGATCGGCGAGCGCTCGGAGCGGGTGAGCGTGACGTGCGCGAACAGCGGGTGCCCCTTGAGCTTCTCGATCACCGCGGCCACGCCGTCGTGGCGGCCGACCCGCAGGTTGTCGCGCTGCGCGACGTCGTGCGTGAGCACCACCCGCGAGCCGCTCCCCAGCCGGGAGAGCACCGTCAGCAGCACGTTGCGCTCCAGGGACTGCGCCTCGTCGACGATGACGAAGGAGTCGTGCAGCGACCGGCCACGAATGTGCGTGAGCGGCAGCACCTCCAACATCCCGCGGTCCATCACCTCGTCCATCACCTCGGGCGAGGCGAGACCGTCGAGAGTGTCGTAGACGGCCTGCGCCCACGGCCCCATCTTCTCGTTCTCGGAGCCCGGCAGGTAGCCGAGGTCCTGGCCGCCGACGGCGTACAGGGGCCGGAAGACCACGACCTTGCGCTGCGTGCGCTTCTCCAGCACCGCTTCGAGACCCGCGCAGAGCGCCAGGGCCGACTTGCCCGTACCGGCCTTGCCGCCGAGGGAGACGATGCCCACCGACTCGTCGAGCAGCAGGTCCAGCGCGACGCGCTGCTCCGCACTGCGGCCGTGCAGGCCGAAGGCCTCGCGGTCGCCGCGGACCAGCTGCAGCTGCTTCTCCGCGGTCACCCGGCCCAGCGCGCTGGACGTGCCGCCCAGTAGCCGAACGCCGGTGTTGCACGGCAGGTCCCGTGCGGCGTCGTGATCGACCACGCCGCCCGCGAACAGCGCGTCGATCACCGCGCGCGGAACCTCCAGCTCCTCCATGCCCGTCCACCCGGAGGTCACCACGTCCTGCGCCCGGTACTCGTCGGCCGGCAGGCCCACCGCGCCGGCCTTGACCCGCAGCGGGATGTCCTTCGACACCAGCACCACGTCCCGGCCCTCGGCGCGCAGGTTCAGCGCGCAGGCGAGGATGCGGGAGTCGTTGGTCTCGGTGCGGAATCCGACCGGCAGCACGGTCGGGTCGATGTGGTTGAGCTCCACCTGAGCCGTGCCGCCGCCCGGCGTGGGGATCGGCTGGTCGAGGCGGCCGTGCTCGAGGCGCATGTCGTCGAGCATGCGCAGCGACTCGCGGGCGAACCAGCCGAGCTCGGCGTGGTGGCGCTTGCCCTCGAGTTCGCTGATCACCACGAGCGGGAGCACGACGTCGTGCTCGGCGAAGCGGGTGATGGCCCAGGGATCGGACAGCAGGACGGAGGTGTCGAGCACGTACGTGCGGGGGGTCTCACGGAAAGACACGGTGACGCTCCTAGCCTGCGCGGCGCCCACGCAAGCGTGTAGCTGCGGCCGGCCGGTCCAAACGTCTCGGTGCGCGGTCTACGCCCCGACGACGAGGACCGGGGCCGGCCCTCTCGCGACGATCAGTCGAGTCACGGTTGGAACCTCCCGGGACGAACTGCTTCCCCGCAATCCGTCACCGTCAAACTAACGCCGAACGCGCCGCCCGGGCGGGACCCGGAGCGGCGCGTTCGTTAACAGTTCGTGACGACTTAGAGTGCGAGACCCCACGTCGCGAGGAGCCCGTTCAGGATCTCGCGGTCCCGCTCGGGCGAGCTGATGCCGGCCTCGGTGACGATGCGGCGGGCCTCGTCGAGCCCGTCGGCGGTCTCGGCACCGATCGGCGACGCGACGCGCGCCTGGCCCAGCAGGGCGTCCTTGACGTGGCCCTCGTTGACGTCCAGCGCGACGGTGAGCAGCTCGGTCCAGTACTGCTGCTGCACGCGGTCGTCGTTCGCGATCTTGCGCAGCGTGGTGACGAGGCCGGCGGGCGTGCTCTCGACGGTGTCCGCGTAGTCGGCGAGCCGGTCGAAGTAGTCGGCCGACAGCGCCTCGTGCACGATCACCATGGCGATCTGCTCCGCGATCTTGATCTCCTCGCGGGTGCCCTCGTACTGGCGGTAGCCGCGGGTCACGGCCTCGAGGCGCCACATCTCCAGCTGCTCGACATCGCAGGTGCGGCTGACCACGACGTGATCGCGCAGCGCGATGCCGTGGCGGTTCTCCTCCGCGGTCCAGTGGCCGACGAACTTGCCCCAGTCCGACTCGATGAGGTGGTGCTGCGCCAGCAGGCGGTGGAAGGACGGCAGGTGGTCCTTGGTCAGCAGGCCCAGGATGAGGCCGTTGCTGACCACCGCGTCGACCTTGACGTCGGCGGGGACGAAGTCCTCGCCGCCGAGGAAGGCGTAGTTGCGGCCGTCGTCCCACGGGATGTAGTCGTGCGGCTGCCACGCATCGCCGGCCTCGACATAGGCCGCGCGGATGTCCGGCAGCGCCTTGTCGATGGCGAGCGTCAGGTCGTCGTCGGAGATGCTGGAAGTCACCCGGCCACTCTAAAGCAGGCCCCACCCGGCCTTCAAATCCCAGGTGGGAGAGGTGACGAACCCGGAACCCGGGTTCAGCGCGAGAGCAGGCCCCAGTCCTCGAGGCCCTCGTACAGCGGCACCTCCAGTGCGAGCGCCGAGACGCGGGCGCGCAGCGCGGCCGTGTCGGCCGCCTTGCCCTGCGCGAGCGCGGTGCCGATGATGTCGGCGACCTCGGTGAACTCCTTGTCGCCGAAGCCGCGGCTGGCGAGCGCGGCGGTGCCGATGCGCAGGCCGGAGGTGACCATCGGCGGGCGCGGGTCGAAGGGCACGGCGTTGCGGTTGACGGTGATGCCCACCTCGTGCAGGAGGTCCTCGGCCTGCTGCCCGTCCAGGTCGCTGTTGCGCAGATCGACGAGGACCAGGTGCACGTCGGTGCCGCCGGTGAGCACGGTGACGCCGGCATCGGCCACGTCCTTGCCGTTCAGTCGCTCGGCGAGGATCCGCGCACCGTCGAGCGTGCGCTGCTGCTTCTCGCGGAACTCCTCCGTGCCCGCGACCTTGAGCGCGACGGCCTTGGCGGCGATCACGTGCATCAGCGGGCCGCCCTGCTGGCCGGGGAAGACCGCGGAGTTGAGCTTCTTCGCCCACTCCTGCTTGGCCAGGATGATGCCGGAGCGCGGGCCGCCGAGGGTCTTGTGCACGGTGCTGGACACGACATCGGCGTGCGGGACCGGGCTCGGGTGCAGGCCCGCGGCGACGAGGCCGGCGAAGTGCGCCATGTCGACCCAGAGGTGGGCGCCCACCTCGTCGGCGATGGAACGGAAGGCGGCGAAGTCGAGGTGGCGCGGGTACGCGGACCAGCCGGCGACGATCACCTTCGGCTTGGAGTCCAGCGCGATCTTGCGCACCTCGTCCATGTCGACCCGGTGGTCCTCCTTGGACACGCCGTAGAAGACGTTCTCGTAGAGCTTGCCGGAGAAGTTCAGGCGCATGCCGTGGGTGAGATGGCCGCCGTGCGCGAGGTCGAGGCCCATCAGCGTCTCGCCCGGCTCCATGAGCGCCTGCAGGACCGCGGCGTTCGCCTGCGCGCCCGAGTGCGGCTGGACGTTCGCGAACTCGGCGCCGAACAGCTCCTTGGCCCGGTTCCGGGCCAGATCCTCCACGACATCGACGTACTCGCAGCCGCCGTAGTAGCGGCGACCCGGGTAGCCCTCGGCGTACTTGTTGGTGAGAACCGAGCCCTGGGCCTGCAGCACCGCACGCGGCACGAAGTTCTCGGAGGCGATCATCTCCAGCGTGTCCCGCTGGCGCGCGAGCTCGCCGTTCATGGCGGCCGCGACCTCGGGATCGAGTTCGGCCAGGGACGCGGAGTTCACGCTGGAATCGCTCATGCGGTCATCCTAGTTCGAGGGTCGGCGATCTCACGCGGCGGCCGCCATCTCCCGCCGCAGCGCCGACGGGGTGAGGGGCTCGTCGAGCAGACGGCCGAACCGATCCAGTCGCGCCGCCCCCGGCTCCGCCTCGTCGAGCCACGCGCCGAGCAGCGCGTAGCCCTCGACATAGGTCGAGATGTAGGCCCGCCAGAGCGGCGACCCCACGAACCGCAGCGCCTGCCGCGCGCTGTTCTCCGCCATCAGCCCCCAGCGCTGCAGGTACGCGGCCACGGCGTCCTCCCCCGCGTTCCGGTCGTGCAGCAGCAGGGCCGCATCCTGGCGCACGTGGAGCAGCCCCGACGATGCCGCCGCGATCCGTTCGGCGAGGTCCCCGTCGAAGGACAGGCCCAGGTCGGCGTAGATCTCCTGCGCCCAGCGGCCCCAGCCGGGCCCGATCGCTGCGCCGAGCGCGTGGTCGGCGAGGCCCTCGGCCATGAGGCACTGCGGGGTGTTGACGAGGAAGATCGTCTGCTCCGGCTGCTGCGCTCCGCTCTCGGGGGACGCGACCAGTAGTTGCTCCTTGCGGCAGTGCTCGGTGTGGTGGCCGGGGTAGGCCTCGTGCGCGATGAGGTGCGGCAGCGACGACAAGTACTGCGGCAGGTCACCGTTCACGGCGACCCGCGATCGGTAGTCGCCGAGGTAGTAGTTGAAACCGGACCAGGGCTTGTCGTGCTCGATCTCGAAGGCCACGGTCTCGGCCTCCGGCAGCGGGTACCGCCCGCGCACGACATCGCGCAGCGCGCCGGCGAGCGCGTCCACCACCTCGGGCACGCGCTCCGTCGGGACCGCGAACCGCTCGCGCTGCGCCTGCATGCGGGGCTGCAGGGGGCCGGTGCCGGGAAGCAGCTCGTCGAGCTTCGCGTGCGCCGCCTCGTAGTCGGCGGTGTCTCCCATCGCGATGTCCACGTCGAAGTAGGCCTTGACCTCGTCGACGAAGCCGATCGGCGCACCGTCGAACTTGTGGGCCGAGCATTCGAGCGCGGAGACGTGCCCGACGAGGAACTCGCGCCGTGCCGGACTCAGGGAGGTGTCGGTGGCCAGGTCGCGCAGGAGCGCGCGGGCCTCGTCGGCGAGACGGGCCGGTTCGGGGGCGTCGTCGGCCTCCACGGCCCGACGGTGCGCCGGGTCACCGAAGTACGCGTCGACGAATCCTGATTCGATGCGGTCGAACCGCAAGCCGAGCCGCAGGTAGCGGTCAGTGAGACTGAGCTCGTCCATACATGCCAGACTAGGGATATGCCTTCCCCGGTGTGTCACGGAGTCGCCGCGTGAGCGAGCCGAGTCCGTACATCGAGATGGACCGAGCGCAGTGGCGGGAACTGCGGCAGTCCACCCCGCTCTCGCTCACCGAGGACGACCTGTCCCACCTGCGCGGCCTGGGCGAACAGGTCGACCTGGCCGAGGTCGCCGAGGTCTACCTGCCGGTCTCGCGTCTGATCCACCTGCAGGTCGCGGCGCGGCAGCGCCTGTACGCGGCCACCGCGACCTTCCTCGGGGAGCAGCGGCACGACGCGCAGGTGCCCTTCGTGATCGGCGTCGCCGGGTCGGTGGCGGTCGGCAAGTCGACGACCGCACGCGTGCTGCAGGCGCTGCTGGCGCGCTGGGACTCGCACCCGCGGGTGGACCTGGTGACCACCGACGGCTTCCTCTACCCCACGGCCGAGCTCGAGCGGCGCGGCATCATGCACCGCAAGGGCTTCCCGGAGTCCTACGACCGGCGGGCGCTGCTGCGCTTCGTGACCACGGTGAAATCGGGCGCGCAGGACGCGACCGCACCGATGTACTCGCACCAGCTCTACGACATCGTGCCCGGCGAGACCATCCACGTCCGGCGGCCCGACATCCTCATCGTCGAGGGGCTCAACGTGCTGCAGACCGGGCCGCGGCTGATGGTCTCGGACCTGTTCGACTTCTCGGTGTACGTGGACGCGCGGATCGAGGACATCGAGCGCTGGTACGTCGATCGGTTCCTGTCGATGCGGACGACCTCGTTCGCCGATCCGTCCTCGCACTTCCACCACTACTCGGGACTGTCCGACGTGGAGGCCCGGGACCGCGCCGAGGGCATCTGGGCGGGCATCAACCGCCCCAACCTCGTGCAGAACATCCTGCCCACCCGGCCGCGCGCAACCCTGGTGCTGCGCAAGGACTCCGATCACTCCATCAACCGGGTGCGCCTGCGCAAGCTCTGACGATGCGGCTCAGGCCCCGAAGCGACGGTGCCGGGCGGCGTAGTCGCGCAGCGCGCGCAGGAAGTCGACGCGCCGGAATTCGGGCCAGTAGGCCTCGGTGAACCAGATCTCGCTGTAGGCGCTCTGCCACAGCAGGAATCCGGAGAGCCGCTGCTCCCCGGACGTACGGATCACGAGGTCCGGGTCGGGCTGGCCCTTCGTGTACAGGTGCTGGTCGATCCCCTCGACGGTGACCGCGTCCACCAGTTCCTCGGCCGACATCCCTGCCGCCAGCCGATCCTTGAGCAGCGACTGGACGGCGTCGACGATCTCCTTGCGGCCGCCGTACCCGACCGCCACGTTGACGTGGGTGCCGGTGCGGCCCTTGGTCCCCTCGGCGGCGGCGGTGAGCCGGCGCGCGGCGTCGGAGGGCAGCAGGTCCATCGCGCCGACGATCTTCACCGACCAGTTCTTGTCGGGGCCGGAGATCTCCTCCACGACATCGGTGATGATCTCCAGCAACGCGGACAGCTCGTCGGGGTCGCGCTGCAGGTTCTCGGTGGAGAGCAGGTAGATGGTCGCGAGCTCGATACCGGCCTCGTCGCACCACTCGAGCATCTCGGCGATCTTCTTGGCACCCATGCGGTAGCCGTGGCTGACATCGGAGAACCCGGCGGCGCGGGCCCAGCGTCGGTTGCCGTCGCAGAGCACGGCGACGTGCCGGGGACGTTGCGCGCCGTCGCGGTACGCGTGCGCCAGCTCCGTGGCCAGCCTGCGCTCGTAGATCGCGTACACGGGGGACGCGATCGCCCGGGCAGGCCCGGACGGCAGCGACACTGGCAGTTTCGGGACGCTCACCACGCGTGCAAGACTACGCCGCGCGACCTGTGCGACAGCTGAGGTTCAGCCGTGGGCGGCGTAGATCGCCTCCGCGAGCTCGGTGCGCAGCGCCTGGAACTCGGGCGTCGCCGTCACCGACGGGTCGCGGACGGTGTCGGGCCCGTCGCCGGGCAGCTCGACCTTCCGGTCGATCACGATGCGGCCCGGGCGGGCGCTCATCACCAGCACGCGGGTACTGAGGAACACCGCCTCCTCCACCGAGTGGGTGATGAACACGATCGTCTTGCCCGCCTCGCGCCAGATCCGCAGCAGATCCACCTGCAGCCGCTCGCGCGTCAGCGCGTCGAGCGCGCCGTAGGGCTCGTCCATCAGGACGATCGCCGGGTCGTTGACCAGGACGCGGGCGATCTGCGCGCGCTGCTGCATGCCGCCGGAGAGCTCGTAGGGCCGCTTGTCGCCGAAATCGCCGAGCCCCACCAGGTCCAGCATCTTCTGCGCCCGCTCGCGGCGCTGCGTCTTACCGACCCCGCTGACCTTGGGTCCGAACTCGACGTTGCCGCGCACCGTCAGCCAGGGGTACAGGGTCGGGGCCTGGAAGACCACACCCCGGTCGGCCGACGGTGCCGTGACCCGTTCGCCGCCGACCTCGACGACGCCGGCCGTCGGGTCCTCGAAGCCCGCGACCAGGCGCAGCAGAGTCGTCTTGCCGCAGCCCGAGGGCCCGACGATGGAGACGAACTCCCCCGGCTCGACGGTGAGGTCCGTGGGCTGCAGCGCGACGGTCTGCCCGCTGGCGGTGTCGTAGGTCTTGCCGACGCCCGTGAGTTGGACGCGTTCGGTGCCGCTCATTTCGCCTCCTGTGCCGCGGTCGCGGACACGCCGTCGGTGTAGTGCTGCGCCGGCCCGACGCCCTGGACCTGCCCCTGCTGGAGCAGGAACTCGGCCGTCTTGCGGATGTCGGCACCCAGCTGGCCGCCGAGGTGATCGGGGCCGGCCTGGGTCTTGGCGTCGAAGTAGGCGTACCCCTTGACCTGCGTGAGCACCTGGTCCAGTGGTACGCCGAGCTGGCCGGCGATGTGTTCGGCGGCCTTGTTCGGGTCGGTGTTCAGCAGGTTCGCCGCCCAGCCCTGCGCCGCGGTCCAGATCTTCAGGAAGGCCGGGTTGTCGCGCACGAAGTCGCTGCGCGCGCCCTCGAGGTCGTAGGTGGGCGCGCCCTGTTCGGCGACCTTCGCGCTGTCGGTGAGGACCGTGCCCTTGAGCTGACTGAGAGTGGGTTCCCAGATGTAGGTCGCGTCGATCTGCCCGCCGCCCCAGGCACCGCGGATGGCGTCGGGGGCCAGGTTGATGACCTGCGCGTCGGTGACGCCGGCCTTGTCGAGCGCCGTCAGCAGGCTGTAGTGGGCGGTGGAGGCGAAGGGCACCGCGATCCGCTTGCCGTGCAGGTCGGCGACGCTCTTGATGCCGTCGCCGCGGGCGACGAGCGACTCCGCCGCCCCGATCCGATCCTGGATCCAGATCACCTTCATGTCGATATCGAGCGGGGCGCTGAGTGCTTTCGCCGCGGGCGCGCTGCCGAGCAGTCCGACGTCGAGGCTGTTCGCTCCGAAGGCCTGGATGACATCGCCGCCGGAGGCGAACTTGCTCCACACGACGTTCACGTTGGGCATGCACGTCTTGAGCAGGCTGGTGTCCTTGACGATCAGGTCACCGTTCGGGATCTCCTGCCAACCGATCCGGACGGTGCCGCGCACCGTCGGATCCGGGGCGACGGGGCACGGGGTGCTCCCGCCGATCGACCGGGACTGTTCGGCCCTGCCGGACTCCACGATGCAACCGGAGGCCAGCAGCCCGACGGTGCCGACCACGAGCGCCGTGCGCGCCAGGCGCGTGAGGCGGTTCATGCCTTCCCCTTCCACGGGACGGCCAGCAGGCCGATCCACTTGATGAGCGAGTCCAGCAGGAGCGCGGTGATGCCGATGACGATGATGCAGGCGATGGTCAGGGGCGTGTTGAGCTGCTGGCCGGCGAGGTAGGCGAGGCCGCCGATGCCGGGGATGCCGTTGTTGAGCTCGGCCGCGACGACGGTGGTCCAGGCGAACCCCACGGCGATGCGGATGCCGTTGATGACCTCGGGCAGCGTGGCCGGGACGATGACGCCGCGAATGGTCTGCAGGCGGTTGGCGCCGAGCGCGCGGGCGGCGTTGATCTGATCGACGCTGACGCCCTGGACGCCGTTGACCGTGGAGATCGCGATGGCGGGGAACGCGGCGAGGAAGAGCAGCCAGATCTTGGACGTGTCGCCGATGCCGAACCACACGATGAGCAGGCCGATGTAGCCGAGCGGGGGCAGCGCGCGGAGGAAGTTCAGGTAGGGCTCGATGATCGTGTTGATCGTCTTCGAGGTACCCATCGCGAAGCCGAGGATCGGGCCCACGACAATGGCGGCGCCCACGCCGGCGAAGATCCTCTGCAGGCTGGCGACCAGGTGCTCCCAGAGGAAGTAGTTCTGCTCGCCGAGCACCTCGCGCGGCACGCCCGGCGCTACCTGGTGCCACGTGCTGGCGCGGACGGCGGCGTCCCACACGGACTTCGGCGTGGGTAGGAACTTCTCGTCGATCAGGTGCAGAGCGCTGATCAGCCACCAGACCGCGACGAACACGACGAGGGCGACGATGCGGACGAGCCACGCGCGGACCGTCTGCGGCAGCGGTTCGATGACGGCGTTCTTCACCCGCAGCAGCGGGGGCTCTCCGGCCATGGATTCCTCTCCGGTGCCCTGTCGGGCACACGAACAGTTGACCCTGTCAGGAGAAGGTTCGCACGGGAACCGTTCGAATCTCGCTGATCGTTAGGTCCTCCGGTGCACGTTCCGAGCGGCTACCTGGTCCCGGGGCATGATCTGGATCGAGTCGATGTTCACGTGCGGCGGGCGCGTAACGGTCCAGGTCACGGCGTCGGCGATGTCATCGGCGGTGAGGTTGTCGACGCCCTCGTAGATCTTGTCGGCCGCCGCCCGATCCCCACCGAGGCGGACCACGGAGAACTCGGTCTCCACGAGGCCCGGGTCGATCTCGATGACGCGGATCGGCTCGCCCTTGAGTTCCAGGCGCAGCACGCGGGTGACGGCGCGGGCGCCGTGCTTGGCGGCGTTGTACCCCGCGCCGGTCTCGTACGCCTCCAGGGCGGCCACGGAGCCGATCGTCACGACGGAGGCCGCCGGGGACGCCCGCAGCTTCGGCAGCAGTGCCTGCGTGACCCGGAGGATCGAGAGCACGTTGATGTCGTACATCCGCGACCAGTCGGCCTCGTCGGCCGTCTCGATGCGGTCGACGCCGAGCGCGCCACCGGCGTTGTTGACCAGCACGTCGACCTTCTCGATCGCGCCGGCGAAGGCCGTCACGGAGGCGGGGGCCGAGACGTCCAGCGGCAGGGCCGTGACGATCCGCTCGGGATGCTGGGCCTCGAGGTCGGCCTTGAGCTGCTCCAGCCGCTCGAGCCGACGAGCCCCGATCACGACGTCGAATCCCGCGCGCACGAGGTGCCGCGCCGTGGCGGCCCCGATCCCGCTGCTCGCTCCGGTGACGACGGCGATCTCGGCCATGGGTTCTCCTGCATCTCGATCGGTACGGGTGAACCATCACCGTATCGCCGAGCGCTGCGGACCGCCCGGCCGAGGCGGAACGACGCGACCGATTCCCGCCAGCGCCGGACGACGGGGAGCGGTGGAATCGGTACATGCGCACCATCCCGTTGCAGTTCGCGGCCCTCGCTCTCGCGTGGGGATCCAGCTTCCTGTTCATCAAGGAGGGGCTCGCCGGCCTCTCCCCCGCCCAGGTCACCACCGCCCGCATGACGATCGGGGCACTCACGCTGTTCGTGGTCGCGGTCGTCGTGCGGGCGCCGCTGATCCGGGACCTGCGGGCCGTGGCGCACATCGGCGTCGTCTCGATCACGCTGTGCGTGCTGCCCTTCACCCTGTTCGGCTGGGCGGAGCAGCGGATCGACTCGAGCCTCGCGAGCATCTTCAACGCGACCACGCCGCTGATGACGGTGCTGGTGACGTGCGTGGCCCTCAGGTCCGAGCGGCCGACGCGGAACCAGCTGCTGGGGCTGGGAATCGGCTTCGCGGGCGTCCTCGTCGTGCTCGCACCGTGGGCGTTAGGCGGCTCAGGTTCGGTGTCCGGACAACTCGCCTGCCTCGCGGCGACGGCGAGCTACGGCGTCGCCTTCGTCTACCTGCGGCGATTCGTCACCCCGTTGCAGCTGCCCGCGGCCTCGGTCGCGCTGTACCAAGTGGGCATGGGCGCGGTCGTGATCGACGCGGGCGTGCTCCTCGCCGATCGTCATCACGCAACGGCGTCTCCGCGGGTGGTGCTGGCCATGCTCGCACTCGGCGCGTTCGGGACGGGCCTCGCGTACGTGTGGAACACGAACATCGTCGCCGAATGGGGCGCCGCGGCGGGCGCGTCCGTGACCTACCTGACGCCGGTCGTCGGTGTGCTCCTGGGTGTCACGGTGCTCGACGAACGGCCCGCGTGGCACCAGCCGGTCGGCGGCCTCGTGGTGCTCGCGGGGATCGTGCTCAGTCGCCGGGGCGCGGCGCCAGCCCCACGTCCACCCGGTGGTGCTCCAGGTCGTGCAGCGCGTACGTCGCGAACGATTCGACGGTGAACGCGGAACCGTTGGACCGCAGGCCCTTCCGGTGCCACTGGTCGTCGGCGACGGTGCGGTACGCCTCCGCGAAATCCGCCGCAGCGCGGGCCAGTTCGTCCGCGACGACGGCCGACTCCTGGTCGTTGTAGGCGTCCTCGACCGCGGTCGCGTCCTGGTCCCAGTTCGCGAAGGTCGCGCCGTCGACGACAGCCTCGTCGTAGCTCAGCATGAGCCCCAGTCGTTCCCGCATGATCCGGTGCACGTCCCGCAGGTGACAGCCGTATTCAAGGACCGACCACGTGTTCTCGTCCGGGCGGACCTTCGCGTCCGCCCGGGCCAGTGCGTCGCCCCACCCGTTCGCCGAACGCGCGATGCGGTCCGAGACCTCGGCGCGGCGCACCGTCGCCGGGTCGAATCCGCAGGCGGGACACGCCCGCTCGATGACCCACGTCCAGTCCTTGACATCCGGTTCGATCGCCACGGACTCAATCTACGTCCTCCGATCACCGCGGGCTCACGGCGGCCGGTGGCGCCGGCGGAAATGTGCGGTCATTCGTCTCAAGGATTCTTGAGACGAATGACCGCACATTTTCAGCGGTCCGCCCTCAGCGCAGCGCCGCGGCCAGGTCGTGCAGGACCGAGTCGGTGGTGGCGAAGTCCATGCACTTGTCGGTCACGGACTGGCCGTAGACGAGCGGCCCGGGCCCGGGCTGCTGCGCACCCGCGACCAGGAAGGACTCGAGCATGAGGCCGGAGATGTCGGTCTCGCCTGCGGCGATGCGCGCGGCGATCTCCCGAGCCACCTCGGCCTGGCGCACGTGGTCCTTGCCGGAGTTGGCGTGCGAGCAGTCCACCATCACCGACGGCGCGAGCCCGCTCTTCTCGAGCGCGGCGACGGCACCGGACACCGACGCGGCGTCGAAGTTCGGCCCGCCGCGTCCGCCGCGCAGGATGATGTGGCAGTTGTCGTTGCCGACGGTCTCGACGACGGCGGCGGAGCCCTCGTCGTCGGTGCCGAAGAAGACGTGCCGGGCCGCGGCGGAGAGCGCACCGTCGATCGCGACCTGCACGTTCCCGTCGGTCGCGTTCTTGAAACCGATCGGCATCGAGAGCCCCGACGCGAGCTGACGATGCACCTGGGACTCGGTGGTGCGGGCGCCGATCGCACCCCAGGCGACGGTGTCGGCGATGTACTGCGGGCTGGTGGGCTCGAGGAACTCGCAGCCCACGGGCAGGCCGATCTCGAGGATGTCGAGCAGCAGCCGCCGCGCGGTACGCAGGCCGCGGGGCACGTCGTAGGACTCGTCCATCCCGGGGTCGTTGATCAGGCCCTTCCAGCCGACGGTGGTCCGCGGCTTCTCGAAGTAGACCCGCATCACGATCAGCAGCTGATCGGCCAGTTCATCGGCGATCGGCTTGAGCCGCCGGGCGTAGTCGAGCGCCGCCTCGGGGTCGTGCACGGAGCACGGCCCCACGACGACGAGGAGCCGCTGGTCACGGCCCGCGATGACGCCGGCGACGGCGCGGCGGTCGGCCTCGACCTGCGCTGCCAGACGCGGCGCGAGCGGCAACTCGTCGCGCAGCTGAGCGGGCGAGGGGATCGGATGGAAGGCCCGGACGCGCCGGTTCGAGGTGGACGCCGGTGTGTCGAGTTCGATGGTCATCTCATGTCTTCCTGGTAGGCGACACCAGGCTGGACTCCCGGTGCCATAGAAAAAGGCAGCGAGTGCTCTCGCTGCCTTCGGCTCCGGGTCGTGACGTTCGGTACTAGCGCACACGCGCCTCACCGACGGCCCCACCCGGAGCCTCGGTAAAGCGCCAATACGCGTTCATACCCACGCAGCGAACATAGCACAGCTACGACGCGAGCTCCTCTGCGAGCGCCTCACCCCCGGTCACCGGCAGGGAGCAGACGGTGCCCCGGCACACGTAGGCCGCGGCCCGGCCGTCGACCGGCCCGCGGCCCTCCAACAGCGGATGCGAATCCCTCGCGCCGGCGACGACGACCGCACCGCCCGGTGCCAGACGGCGTGCCTCCGCGACGAGCGCGGCGGCGCCGGCACCGTCGGCCACCGCGATCTGCAGCCCCGCTGCAGCCTGCTCGGCGACGGCCAGGTGGTGGCCCGCTCCCCGCGGAACCCGGCGGACGAGCTCCCCGGACCGGGCCCGCGTGGCAGCGGCGAGAGCGGCGTACCGCTCCCCCAACAGGACCTCGGCGTAGGTCAGCGCCTCGGCGATGAGGCTCGCGCCCGCCGGTGTCGCACCGTCTGCGGGGTCCCGCGGGCGGGTCAGCAGGGCCTGTCCGTCCGACGGTGCGTCGTACCAGCTGCCGGCCGCCTCCGGGTCGGCGAAGCGGACGATCGCGGCGTCCAGGACAGCGGCCGCCGCTGCGGCCCAGTCGGATCCACCGGTCTGCTGCACCAGCGCCAGCAGTCCGGTCACCAGCGCGGCGTAGTCCTCGAGCATCCCGTCGGCGTCACCGACGACCCCGCCCAGCGAACTGCGGCGCAGGCGCTCACCGTCCCAATGGGTTCCGAGCACGTACCGCGCGACGGCCTCGGCCTGCTCGACCCTGCCCGCCTCCGCGAACGCGGTGATCGCGAGCCCGTTCCACACGGTGACGACCTTATCGTCACGGCCCGGTTGCGCCCGCCCCGAACGCGATTCGAACAGCCGCCGCCGGACGTCCGCGAGTCGTACCGGATCCGGCTCGCCGCGCAGCTGCAGCGTCGACGTTCCGTGCTCGAAGGTGCCGTCCGGCGTGACCGCGAAAACCTCGGCGGCCCAGGCGCCATCGGCCTCGCCGAGCACCTCGACGAGCTCGGCGGGCGTCCACACGTACGTCGCGCCCTCCACACCGTGCCCGTCGACGACGGTGTCCGCGTCGAGCGAGGACGCCAGCCCGCCACCGTCGACCCCGAGATCCCGGACCAGGAAGTCGGCGGTCTCGTCGGCGACGCGCAGCGCCAGCGGCGAACCCGTCCGGCGGCCGAGGTGCGCGTAGAAGCGGAGCAGAAGTGCGTTGTCGTACAACATCTTCTCGAAGTGCGGCACCACCCAGTCGGCGTCCACGGCGTACCGGGCGAAGCCTCCGCCGAGCTGGTCGTAGATCCCGCCGCGCGCCATCGCCTCGGCGCACCGCACGGCCACGCCGTAGGACGCGGGATCGCCGGTGCGCTCGTGGTGCCGCAGCAGAGCCTCGACGGTGGCCGACGGCGGGAACTTCGGGGCGCGCCCGAAGCCGCCCGACGGGTCCTCATCGGCGCAGATCGCGCGCACCGCGCCGGCCAGGTCCTCGGCGGAGGGGGAGGCACCGTCGGGCAGCCCGGCGGAGGCCTGGCGCAGGTGCGCGGCCACCTGCCCCGACACCCGACCGACCTCGTCGCGGCGCTCGCGCCAGGTGTCGGAGATGGCCTCGAGGAGCTGCGGGAAGCTCGCCTGTCCGCCCCGGGGTTCCGGCGGGTAGTAGGTGCCGCAGTAGAAGGGCTCGCCGGTGGGTGTGAGGAAGCAGGTCATGGGCCAGCCGCCCTGGCCGGTCATGGCGACCGTGGCGTTCATGTAGATCGCGTCGAGGTCGGGGCGCTCCTCGCGGTCGACCTTGATGCAGACGAAGCCCGCGTTCATCTGCTCCGCGATCGCCTCGTTCTCGAAGGACTCGTGCGCCATGACGTGGCACCAGTGGCAGGCGGCGTAGCCGATGGAGAGCAGGATCGGCACGTCGCGCTCCGCGGCCTCCGCCAGCGCGGCCTCCGACCACTCCTGCCAGTGCACCGGGTTGTCGGCGTGCTGGCGCAGGTAGGGGCTGGTGGACGCGCCGAGACGGTTCATGACCCCATCCTGCCTCAGTGCACTCGACCGGCGCACAGGTCGCGCCGCCAGGACCATAATCACCGGATGGGCCTCCTCACGTTCAGCCTCAACGTCACGCTGGACGGCTGCGTCGACCACCGGGAGGGCATCGCCGACGACGAGACGCACGCCCTCTTCACCGACCTGATGAACGCCGGCGGCGCCATGCTCTGGGGCCGCACGACCTACGAGATGATGGAGTCCTATTGGCCTCTGGTCGCGCGCGGCGAGGTCGAGGCGCCGTCGGCGATGCGCGAGTGGGCCCTCGCGCTGGAGGCGAAACCGAAGTACGTCGTCTCGACGACGCGCAGCGACTTCCCGTGGACGGGAAGCCATCACCTCACGGGGGACCTGCGCACCGCGGTGCGCGACCTCAAGGACCGCACGCCCGACGGGGTCCTGGTCGGCAGCGGCGCCCTCGCCACGGAGCTCGACCGGTTGGACCTGATCGACGAGTACCGGTTCCTCGTGCACCCCATGATCACCGGCCACGGACCCACCCTGTTCGGCGGCGGCCTGCCCGGCACGCGGCGCCTCGACCTCATCTCCTCGACTCCGCTGTCGAACGGCGCCGTCGCCCTGCACTACCGACGGTCCGACTGAGCAGCACGGCATCGGAGCACGCGTGCCGACCGGGCGCGCTACACGAGCTTGTAGACGATCGATCCACCCACGGTGGTCGCCGTGTAATGCGCCGCCACCCAGGTACCGATCTCGGACTTCCCGCCGCCGGGGCCGAATCCGCCGGACGCGATGTAGTACGAGACCTTCCCGTCCTTCACCCACTGCTGGAACTGCGCGAGGGTGGGTGCGGGATCGGAGCCGGTGAAGCCGCCGAGGGCGATCACCGGTCGGCCCGAGGTCAGCTGCAGCGTGCCCTGGCTCTGCGAGCCGCTCACCGCCGCCGCCCACTGGGTCGTCGTGCCCTTGAGCAGCGTGACCAGCTCGGTGTTCGCCCTGCTCCCGCCGCCGGGACCTCCCGCGCCGCCCTTCTCACCGACCGATCCGCCGGCCGACGGTCCACTGCTCGACGGTGCGACGCTCGACGGTGCGCCGGCCCCCTCCGACGGTCGCGTGCGGTCGCCACGGTCCCCGTCCCGACCGCCGAACCCACCGAACCCGTTGCCCGACTTCGCCGTCTGCACGGCCGTCGGGATACCGCCGCTGTGCGCGGTGCCCGCCGTCGACACGGAGAACGCCGCGGTCGCGACGCCGCCGGCGAGGAGCGCGAGCACCAGCGCGGAGGCGACGGCCCGTCGACCGCCCCGACGCGTGACGACGAGCGCGACGACGGCGAGCACCGTCAGCGCCCCGACGACCACCCCGAGCACGGGCCACGCGTACCCGGTCCGCCAGGCGCGGATCACGCCCCAGCCACCCGCCGCGACCACCAGCCCGGCCAGCGCGAGGCTGCCCGGCACCGTCGACCTGCGGCTCCAGGCGACGGCCGCACCGCCGCCCACGAGCACCGCGATCGCCGGGGCGAGTGCCACCGTGTAGTACGGGTGCACCGTGCCGCTCATGTACGAGAACACCAGGCCGGTCACCACGAGCCAGGTGCCGAAGACGGTGAGCCCCAGCGCGAGGTCGCGCTCCAGACGACGCCGCGCCACCAGCACGAGACCGATCGCGAGCACGAGCAGTGCAGCGGGCAGCAGCCAGGAGATCTCGTTGCCGAACTCGTTGCTGAACAGGCGGGCGAGGCTCGGCGTGCCGCCGAACGAGGTGCCCGTGGCCCCGTTGCCACCCGGCCCGCCGCCCCCACCGAAACCGCCGGAACCGGAGCCCCCACTGTTCCCGACGATCCGCGCCAGCCCGTTGTAGCCGAGCACGAGGTCCATGAAGGTGCCGTCCGTCGACCCGCCGATGTACGGACGCGAGGACGCCGGCCAGAGGACCGTCAGGAGCACGTACCAGCCGGACGCGACGACGACCGCCACGACGCCGATCGCCAGGTCGCGGGCGCGCCGGAGCCACGAGGTCTGCGCGAACAACAGGTAGGCGAGGCCGAAACCGGGTAGCACCAGCAGGCCCTGGAGCATCTTCGTCAGGAAGGCGAAGCCGAGGAGGGCGCCGCACGCCATCAGCCAGCGCCACGACGCCGCCTGGCAGGCCCGCACCGTGCAGTAGGCGGCAGCGGTCATGAGCAGCACCAGCAGGGCGTCGGGGTTGTTGAACCGGAAGATCAGCACGGCCGCCGGCGTCAGCGCGCACACCGCGCCGGCCAGAAGTGCGCCGCCCGTGGCGATGCGCCCGGGGACCGAACCGAGCAGGCGTCGCGTCGTCAGGTACACCAATCCCACGGTGCCGACGCCCATCAGCGCCTGCGGCAGCAGGATCGACCAGGACGAGAGCCCGAAGACCCTGACGAACAGGCCGGTCACCCACAGCGCCGCGGGCGGCTTGTCGACGGTGATCACGTTGCCCGGATCGAGCGAGCCGAAGAGCCAGGCCTTCCAGCTCAGCCCGCCGGCCTGCGCCGCCGCCGCGTAGAACTCGTTGCCGTATCCGTTGATCGACAGGTTCCAGCAGTACAGCAGCGCAGTGGCGGCGAGCAGTGCGGTCACGGCACAGCGCCGTGGAGTCATGTACTTCACGGAAGCCACCCTCGCGGGCGGAACTGGGCGGCCCCGGGCCTGAGCCTGGGAGGTGGCTGTGAGGCCCTACCGGGGCCCGTCGCCCCCGGCACCGTCGGCGCGGTCCGACGGTGCGCCGTCGCCCTTGCCGAGCGCGGCCCCGTCGGCCTCGATCCCGGCGTGGTCCGTGCCGCCGGCCTCGTCGCCCTCGCCCGGCGCCTCGTCGTCGAAGGACTCCGGCAGGTTCTTGACGTGCTTGTTCATGGAGCGGATGAGCAGGAAGGTCACCGCCAGCAGCGCGACGATCACCGCGAGCCCGAGGGGGCCGGACTTGCCGAACTCGGGGCCCTTGGGCTTCTGCGGGTCGGCGACGAGGACCGCCACGTCGGAGGCCAGCTGCAGGAGCGGTGTCATCACAGGTCGATTCCGCTGAACAGGTCCTTCTCGGGCATCCTGCTGCTCACCACGGTCTTGGCCAGCTCGTACTCCTCGGTGGGCCACAGGCGCTGCTGCCACTCCATCGGCACCACGAAGAAGGGCCCGTTGGGGTCGATCTGGGTGGCGTGGGCGCGGAGCGCGTCGTCACGGACCGGGAAGTACTCGCCGCACTCGACCTGCGTGGTCACGCGGGCCATCATGTCGTTCTTCTCGTCCTTCCACCGGGCGAGCCACTCGGTGTAGGGGTTCTCGAGGCCGTTCTTCTCGAACTCGTCGGCGAAGGCCTGGAACTTGCCGCGCAGGAATCCGTGGCTGTAGTAGACCTTCGAGATCTGCCAGGGCTCGCCGGCGTCCGGGAACTGCTCGGGATCCGCGGCCGCCTCGTACGCCGCCATGGAGACCGTGTGGGTCATGATGTGGTCCGGGTGCGGGTAGCCGCCGTTCTCGTCGTACGTGATCATCACGTGCGGGCGGAACTCGCGGATCAATCGCACCAGCGTCTCCGTCGGCACCTCGACCGGCTCGAGCGCGAAGCAGCCCTCCGGCAGCGGGGGCAGCGGGTCGCCCTCGGGCAGTCCCGAGTCGACGTAGCCGAGCCAGCGGTGCTCGACGCCCAGGATCGCCGCGGCCTTGGCCATTTCCTCGCGCCGGACCTCCGGGAGCCGGTCCTGGATCCCGGCGACGTCCATCGCCGGGTTGAGGATGTCTCCCCGTTCGCCGCCCGTGAACGTCGCGACCAGCACGTCGTTCCCCTCGGCCGCGTACCGCGCCATGGTTGCGGCGCCCTTGCTCGACTCGTCGTCCGGGTGCGCGTGAACGGCGAGGAGGCGGTATCCGGTCATGCCGTCCAGTGTCCACGATCCGCGCTGCCGCGCGCGCGCCGGGTGCACCCGACCGGGCACGCGCTGCGCGAGCGGGCGGGCACGCCCCGCGCGAGCGGACGGGCGCGGGCACCGCGCGGGCCGGTGGGCCGCCGCCATCGGGTGTGATTCGATGGATGCCATGTCGACCGCCCGCGTCCGCCCTTCCGATCGTTACCCCGACGAGCGCGATCCCGCCCGCGCTCGCCGGATCGGCGCCATCGGGCTGGTCGTGGTCGTGATCCTCGGTGTGCTCATCGCGTGGTTGGGGTATCAGAAGTTCTCCCGCCAACCCGTGACGGGCGAGACCGCGGGGTACAGCGTGCTCTCGGATTCGGCCGCGGAGGTCCAGGTCACCGTCACGCGGACGGACCCGTCGAAGGCGGTCAGCTGCGTCGTCTACGTCAAGAACAAGGCGGGCGACGAGATCGGTCGCCGCGAGTTCTACGTCGCCCCGTCGCCGGACACCGTCGTCGTGGTGAGCAGTGAGGTGCGCACCACCGAGCCGCCCGCCGTCGGCGATGTCTTCGGTTGCGGAACGGACGTGCCCGCGTATCTTGACCGTCCGTGAGCACTGACAACACATCCAAGTCTGGGCAGCCGGCCCGCAATCGCGCGCGGCCGGCGTTCGCCTCCGTCTCCAGCCACTACTTCCCCGCCCTCGTCGGCCTCTTCGTCGGCGTGATGATCATCAGCAACATCACCGGCACCAAGGCCGTGCTGTTCGCCCCGTCGTTGCACCTCGAGTTCCTCGGCCTGAAGATCGACGGCATCGCCACCGACGGCGCCTTCTACCTCTTCCCCCTCGCCTACGTCCTCGGCGACGTGATCTCGGAGGTGTACGGCTTCCGCGCGATGCGCCGGGTGATCCTCACCGGTTTCGCGATCCTCGCGCTGGCCGCCCTGTGCTTCTGGATCACCACCACCCTCCCCGCCGCCCCCGGCTGGCCCAACGACGAGGCCTTCCGGACCGTGGCCGGCGTCGTCCCGCGGTTCCTCGTCGCGGGCCTGGCCGGCTACCTCGTGGGTGAGTTCATGAACTCCTGGGTGCTGGTACGCATGAAGGCCTGGACGGGCGAGAAGCACCTCTGGTCCCGTCTGCTCGGATCGACGGTGGTCGGCGAGTTCTTCGACACCCTGGTGTTCTGCTCGATCGCCGCCCCGGCCCTCGGGTTCACCAGCCCCGGCCAGTTCCTCAACTACATGATCCTCGGTTTCGTGTGGAAAACGCTGGTCGAGATCGTGATCATGCCGTTCAGCTACGCCCTCTGCGGGTTCCTCAAGCGACGCGAGCCCACCTACCAGCAGGCATTGCTGGCGACCTGATCCGCCCAACCCGCTTGCCGCTTTCGTGCTAGGGTGGGCGGATACACGGTTCCGCATGGAGCCGTGTATTGCTGCATTTGCGGGCCCCGGGCACCGTTCCAGGGCCGGCTCGGCTGCGGAACGATCGCCCCGCGCCGGGCCCCGCCGACTACGACGAAGGACAGAGAAATGACGGACACTCAGGTGACGTGGTTGACCCCCGAGTCCCACGAGCGCCTCAAGAACGAGTTGGACGCGTTGATCGCCAACCGCCCCGTCATCGCCGCCGAGATCAATGAGCGCCGCGAAGAGGGCGATCTCAAGGAGAACGGCGGCTACCACGCCGCGCGCGACGAGCAGGGCCAGCAGGAGGCGCGCATCCGCCAGCTGCAGGAGCTCCTCAACAACGCGAAGGTCGGCGAGGCGCCCACCCAGTCCGGCGTGGCGCTTCCCGGCTCGGTCGTGAAGGTGTACTACGACGGTGACGAGAAGGACGTCGAGACCTTCCTCATCGCCACCCGCGAGGAGGGCGCGCAGGAGAACGAGCTGGAGATCTACTCCCCGAACTCCCCGCTCGGCGCGGCGCTCATCAACGCGAAGGTCGGCGACACCCGCGAGTACACCATCCCCAGCGGCGCCACCGTCAAGGTCACGCTGGTCAGCGCGGAGCCCTACCACTCGTAGGTCCCGCTCCGGCCTCGCAAAAGCGGGCCCGTCCCCTCGGGGGCGGGCCCGCTTTCGGCATGCGGGGCGAGGGAATCCGCGAGCGGCTACCCTGCGCGGGTGCGGAGCAGCTGGCTGACGGTGACGAAGGCGTACCCCTGGTCGGAGAGCGCCGTCATCGCGCGGTCGAGCGCGGTCGCGGACGAGACGAAGGTGTCGTGCAGCATCACGATCTGCCCGGGCTTCATCCCCATCAGTACCTGCGTGAGGCCGTCGGGATCGGCCTGGTAGTTGTAGTCCATCGAGTCCAGGTCCCACAGGACCTGCGTGAGCCCCAGGCGCTTGCCGGCGTCCACGACCGACGGCGAGGTGTGCCCGCCCATCGGCCGGAACAGCGTGGGCGTACTGCCCACGGACGTGCGGATCGCGTCGTTGGTCTGCTGCAGCTGAGCCGTCTCGTCGGCGTCCGACAGGGTGGTCATGTCGGGCTGCGTCCAGGTGCCGTTGGCCACCTCGTTCCCCGTGCCCGCGATCGCGGTCATGATGTCGGGGTTCAGGTTGACCTGCGCGCCGGTGACGAAGAACGTGCCCTTGCCGCCGTGCGCGTCGAGGGTCTGCAGGAACTGCCGCGTCACGGGGCCGGGGCCGCCGGAGAAGGTCAGCGCCACGCACTTGCTCTTCGCGCAGTCCACGCTGCCGTCCGGTAGCAGGACGGGCTTGGTCACCGAGCGCGCTTGCGCCTGCGCCGCCGGAGTGGGCGAGGTCGGACCACTCGGGGCACCGCCGCCCTGGCCCGACGGTGCGCCGCTCCCCCCACCGCTGCCGGCCGCGGGCTTGGGCGGCGCCGCGGGTGCCGGCGTCCCGGGCACGGTGGGCTGCGGCTTGGCCGCCGCGCTGGGCGGCGGAACGACGACGGTCATCGTGGCCGGCGCGGGCGGGGACGGAACCGGGGCGGTCTGCCCGGGGGGCAGCGCGCCGGGGTTGACGCCCGAACCGGGTGCGGCCGAGGCGCCCGACGGTGCCGAGGGCAACGGATCGAAGGTCAGGCTCGACCCTGCGCGGTTGGTACCGGTGCCGGTCACACCGCATCCGACCGCGACGGCCGCCGCGATCGCGAGGGCACTCCCCGCGACCGCGTAATTGCGGACCTTTCGGCTCTGATTGGGCCTCAAGAACTCACTCCAGCCACTTGTGTCATGTTCTACAACAAGGGCCACATTAGTCCCATGAACCCTGAAGGGGAAGTCGAAGGTTCAGATGGTGACCGAGTCGTTACGCCCGAGCGGGCCCCGGTCCGGCGCCGAATAGAATCGCGATCGTGCCGCCATGGGGATCGAGGAGACGTCGGTGAAGCTGGTGTACCTGCACGGCGTCGGGAGCGGCGATGCCGGCGGCAACTGGCTCACCGGCCTCAACTTCGGCCTGCAGCACATCGGCGCCGCCCCGGTCACCGCCGCCGACGTGCTCGCGCCCCGGTACTCCGACCACCTCCACGGCCTGCGTCCCGCCGTCGACCATCCCGCCATCACCTACACCGAGCAGGACGACGCCGATGCCCGCCAGGCGTTCGCCGCCCGGCAGGCACGACTCGCCGAGCGCATCCGCCGCTTCGAGGGCGTGCGCGGCCTGGCGTTCAACGACGTACCGAAGGGGCTGGTCGATCGTGTGCAGACGATCGGCCTCGACCACGCCGTGCTGGGCGCGCTCAAGCAGGTGCAGAACTACCTGACCGATGAGGGCGTTCGCGCGACCGTCCTGCAGCACATCCTCGATGTGCTCCCCACCGACGACGGCGAGATCGTCCTCGTCGGCCACAGCCTGGGCAGCATCATCGCCATCGACCTCCTCGACCACCTCCCGCCCGACCTTCATGTCCGGCGCTTCGTCACCATCGGCAGTCCCGGCGGCAACGAGACGCTGCACCGGGCCCCCGACCGGATCCTCCGGCGCTTCCCCCATTCCCGGGTGGGCGACTGGTCGAACTTCATCGATCCGCTCGATCCTGTCACCGCGGGCCGAGGGCTGTCGGACGTCTTCCCCGAGGCGAACGACTTCTGGATCGGCGGCAGCGCAGGCCATCTCGCGAGCATGTACACCTCGCACCCCGCGTTCGCGACCATCATCGACGACGCGCTGCAGCGCACCGTCGACGCCGAGGGGGCGCGACCGCGTCCGCGGCTCAGCGACGCCGATGCCGGGACCCTGCTCACGCTCGCCTACCTCGGCGTGATGAGCGAGAGCGTCGCCGGCAGTGCCGCCCGGGAGAAGCTCGACGGGGTCGTGAGCATGCTGCGGCGCAGCTACGTCGAGGAGATCGAGCACCGCGTCGGCGAGTTACCGCCGGAACTGGCTGAACTGGTCGCGGGGAACATGCCGGAGCTCCCCGCTCGCTGGACCCTGCGCGACGCGGTGACCCAGGTCGTGCAGCTCGCCTACTCGGACCTGGTCGCGCCGTACGGCATCGACATCACGGACGCGGCGATCGACGCGATCCCCACGATCCTGCGCCGGCTGGGCTTCCCGGACGCCGTCGGCGAGCAGGTCCGCGCCGGGGTCCGCAGGGTCGACGACCGGCTCGGCCCGAAACCCCTGTTCCGCACGCGGACCCGGCTCGCCCTCATCGCGACAGCCGGCATCCTGGTCGCTGCCGGCCCGCTGGGCGTGGGCGTGCGCAGGGCACCGGGAACGACCGGGACCGGCGCGGTGCGGACCGGACTCGCCGGGTTCGGGCCCGGCGGAGTCGCCGGTGGAGTCGCAGCGGTCGGCGGGCTCGCGCTGGCCGGCGTCGTCACGGCGATCACCGCCCTCGCCCGCCCCGGCTCGTACGCGGTCTTCGCCGATCCGACCGCGGTGCGGGTCCAGGTCGCGATCGCACAGTGCTTGCGCGATCTCGGCGTCGCCGAAAGCCCTGCGCCGGCCGCCACCGGCCGGGAACACCTCGGACGCGCAAGCGGCGCCCAAACGGGCGGCAAGGTCTGAGCCGGACGATCGAGTGGTGGTGAACACCTACCAGGCGCCGTTGCGACAGCGGAATCCGGCCGCGTTCGTCGCCGTCGCCGCCACCTCGGCGATCGCCTTCGTGCTCGTCGTCGCCGTCGCCGCACTGGCCGCCGCGTTCGGGATGCTCCTGCTCCTCGCCCACGCGCTGTCCGACCCTCTCGTGCACGACCGCCACGACGAGGGGTCGGTGCGATTCCGGGCGAGCCTGTTCAGCAGGGACAGCGCGCCCGGCAAGGACATGAGCGACTCCATGTGCCGGCGGATCCTGGGGTCGTTCGACGCCCGCGACCGGTGGTATCCGCCGGGCCGATGGCTCGTCGGTGCGGTCACCATCGCGGGCGACGACGCGACGGTCGCCGTGACACACCCCGTCACGGCGGGTGCCGATCGGGAGACGACGACGACCGTGCGCTTCCGCTACGAGGGCGGACTCTGGCAGTACTGCGGGGTCAGCTGAACGCGTTCTCCAGGTCCGCGATCAGATCGCCGATGTCCTCGATACCGACCGACAGCCGCACGAGGTCCTCGGGCACCTCGAGCTGCGAACCCGCGGTGGAGGCGTGGGTCATGGCCGCCGGGTGCTCGATGAGCGACTCGATGCCGCCCAGCGACTCGGCGAGCGTGAAGATCTCGGTCCGCGCGCAGAACCGCTGCGCCGCCTCGCGGCCGCCGGCCAGCCGCACCGAGATCATGCCGCCGAAGCGCTTCATCTGCTTGGCGGCGACGGCGTGGTTCGGGTGGCTGTCCAGGCCCGGGTAGAGCACCGTCGACACCTCCGGGCGCCCGGAGAGGAACTCGACGACCCGCTCCGCGTTGTCGCAGTGCCGGTCCATGCGCACGCCGAGAGTCTTGATGCCGCGCAGCGCCAGGTACACGTCGAACGGGCCGGGCACCGCGCCCGCACCGTTCTGCAGGAACGCGAAATCGGTGTCGAGCTGCTCGTCGTTGGTGATCAGTGCGCCGCCGACGGTGTCGCTGTGGCCGCCCAGGTACTTCGTCACCGAGTGCAGCACCACATCGGCGCCGAGCGTGAGCGGCGTCTGCAGGTAGGGGCTCGCGAAGGTGTTGTCCACCACCAGCTTCGCGCCGGCGTCGTGCGCGACGCCGGCGAGGGCCTCGATGTCGCCGATGTTGAGCAGCGGATTGGTGGGCGTCTCGATCCACACCAGCTTGGTGTTCGGGCGGATCGCCGCGCGCACCGCGTCGACATCGTTGATCGGCGCGGGGGTGTGCTCGATCCCCCACTGCGAGAAGACCTTGTCGATGAGACGGAAGGTGCCGCCGTAGGCGTCGTCGGGGATGACGAGGTGATCGCCGGGGCGCAACGCGGCGCGCAGCATGCAATCGGTGGCGGCCATGCCGGATGCGAAGCCGCGGCCGAAGGTTCCCTCCTCGATCGCGGCGAGGTTCGCCTCGTACGCGCGGCGGGTCGGGTTCCCGGTGCGGGCGTACTCGTAGCCGCCGCGCATTCCGCCCACACCGTCCTGGGCGAAGGTGGAGCTGGCGTAGATCGGTACGTTGACCGCGCCGGTCAGCGGATCGGGCTCGTAGCCGGCGTGGATCGCCCGGGTCGAGAAGCCCTGCGCCGCGTGCTTGTCGATCGCGCTCTTCTGCTCACTCATGATCGAGGCCCTTTCTACTTGCCGTGGGAGAGGTAGTTCAGCACGTCGTGCCGGGTGATGACGCCGACGGGCTTGCCGTCGTCGATCACCATCAGCGCGTCGGACTCGCGGAGCGCGGCGTTGGCCGCCGAGATCGGCTCTCCCGCACCGATGAGCGGGAAGGCCGGGCCCATGTGCTTGCTCACCGGATCGGCCAGTTCGGCGCGGCCCTCGAAGACCGCGGAGAGGAGCTCTCGCTCGGTGACCGCGCCCGCGACCTCGCCCGCCATGATCGGCGGCTCGGCGCCCACGACGGGCATCTGCGAGACGTTGTACTCGGCGAGGATCTCGATGGCGTCGCGGATGGTCTCCGACGGATGGGTGTGCACCAGGTCGGGGAGCTCGCCCTTCTTGCCGCGCAGGATGTCGCCGACGAGGGCCTCCTGCTCGTTGGGATCCAGCGGCGCGCGCAGGAAGCCGTAGCTCGACATCCACTTGTCGTTGAAGATCTTCGAGAGGTAGCCGCGGCCACCGTCGGGCAGAAGGACGACGACGACGGCCTCGGGATCCCGCTCCGCGACGCGCAGCGCGGCGACGACGGCCATGCCGCACGAGCCGCCGACGAGCAGCCCCTCCTCGCGGGCGAGGCGACGGGTCATCTCGAAGGAGTCGGCGTCGGAGACGGCGATGATCTCGTCGGGGATGTCGGGGTCGTAGGCGGTGGGCCAGAAGTCCTCGCCCACGCCCTCGACGAGGTACGGGCGGCCCGTGCCGCCGGAGTAGACCGAGCCCTCGGGGTCGGCGCCGACGACCTTGACCTTCCCGCCGGACACCTCCTTGAGGTAGCGGCCGGTGCCGGTGATGGTGCCGCCGGTGCCGACGCCCGCCACGAAGTGGGTGATCCTCCCCTCGGTGTCGCGCCAGATCTCGGGGCCGGTGGTCTCGTAGTGCGAGGCGGGGCCGTTGGGGTTGGAGTACTGGTTCGGCTTCCAGGCGCCGGGGATCTCGCGGGTGAGCCGGTCGGAGACGTTGTAGTACGAGTCCGGGTGCTCGGGCGCCACGGCGGTGGGGCACACCACGACCTCGGCGCCGTAGGCCTTGAGGACGTTGCGCTTATCCTCGCTGACCTTGTCCGGGCAGACGAAGACGCACTTGTAGCCGCGCTGCTGCGCGACGATCGCGAGGCCGACGCCGGTGTTGCCGGAGGTCGGCTCGACGATCGTGCCGCCGGGCTTCAGCTCCCCCGACTCCTCCGCGGCGTCGATCATCTTCACCGCGATCCGGTCCTTGCTGGACCCGCCGGGGTTGAGGTACTCGATCTTGGCCGCGACCAGGCCGGATCCGGGCTTCACCACGGAGTTGAGTCGCACCAGTGGGGTGTCGCCGATCAACTCGCTGACGTGTCCTGCGATACGCATGCCTCCATCGTCCCAGAACGGCCCGGCCCGCCTCACGGCCGGTGCCCGGGTCGGGCAGTAGATTGGCACTCATGGGGTACTCCCGAAGCCGCATGACGCGCGACGCGCTGTACACCTCGGCCGCCGCGGTCGGCGGCGCCGGAGCCACCTGGGGCGCCTACGCCCTGCTCACCAAGCAGGCGCGCACCGCGCGCACCGTCATCCCGCACCGCACCGACAAAGCACCGTCGAAGGACGGGATCTACTCCCCCGGCACCGCCGTCGTCGAGCGGCCCGGGCCGCACCACGTCGCGGACGTGAGCCTCATGGTCTTCGGGGATTCCACGGCCGCCGGTCTCGGGGTCGACGATGCCGAACACACGCCCGGCGTGCTCCTCGCGCGCGGCGTGGTGGCCGAGACGGGTCGCACCGTGCGGCTCGCGGTCAAGGCGATCGTCGGAGCGACGTCGAAGGGCCTCGCGGCACAGATCGAGGCCGCGTTCATCGCCAAGCAGATCCCGGACGTGGCGGTGATCATCGTGGGCGCGAACGACGTGACGGCGCTCAACGGCTTCGAGGCCTCGGCACGACGCCTGGGCGCGGCGGTGGCGCAGCTGCGCGGCGCGGGCGCCGAGGTGGTGGTGGGCACCTGCCCGGACATCGGCGTGGTGCAGGCGATCCCGCAGCCCCTGCGGTCGGTGATCCGGAGGTACGGCCTGCAGCTGGCGGCGCGGCAGCGCGCGTACGTGCTCGACGCGGGCGGCCGTCCCGTGCCCTTCGCCGACACCCTGACCCCCGAGTTCCTCGAGGCACCCGAGCGGATGTTCTCGCCGGACAACTTCCACCCGTCGGCTGCCGGCTACGAGCTGGCGGCGCGCCTGCTCCTCCCCGAGGTCCTCGCGGCGATCGGCGAGTGGCACGGTCCGTTGCCGTCGCCGCCGGAGGTCTCCGAGGCTGCCGACGCGAACGGTCTGACGGCACGTTTGACCCGGGTCCTGCACCGCGCCTGACGGCCCCGCAGACGCCGAACGCCCCACAGCCGGGGCTGCGGGGCGTTCGGACTGGGATACTACTAGTCGCGGCCGTAGAAGTAGCTCAGCAGGCGCAGGATCTCGACGTACAGCCAGACCAGGGTGACGGTCAGGCCGAGGGCCACGCCCCACGCCGCCTTCGACGGTGCGCCGGCGCGGATCAGCTGGTCCGCCTGGTCGAAGTCCAGCAGGAAGCTGAACGCCGCGATCGCGATGCACACCAGCGAGAAGATGATCGCCATGGTGCCGCCGCCGCGCAGCGGGTTGTCTCCGGTGAACAGGTAGAGAACCATGTTGCCGAGCGACAGGACCAGCACGCCGATCATGGCGCCGACCAGCATGCGGGTGAAGCGGGGCGTGACGCGGATGGCGCCGGTCTTGTAGACCACCAGCATGCCGATGAACACGCCGACGGTGCCGAGCACGGCCTGGCCGATCAACGCACCCGCGCTGATGTTCCCACTGACGTTGAAGGTGATCACCTTCGAGATCGAGCCCACGAACAGGCCCTCGAACGCGGCGTAGGCCAGCACGATGGCCGGGTTGTCCTGCTTACGACCGAAGCTGGCGACGAGCACCAGCACGAGGCCACCGAGGGCGCCCACGATCATGAGCGGCATGGCCAGGCTCAGGCTCTGGGAGATCAGCGCGAACGCGGCGATCGCGAAGACGATGAGCACGCCCAGCGTGGACGCGGTCTTGGTGACCACGTCGTCGATGGTCATGGACCGCGTTCCCGCACCCTGCTGGTACGGGGCCTGCGGCGACTGCTGGTACTGCATGCCCTGGGCGGCGCCCGCGGCGCCCATGCCCATGTTCATGCCCTGCTGGTAGCCCTGCTGCGGGTACCCCTGTTGGGGATAGCCCTGCTGCTGCGGGTAGCCCGCGGGCGCACCCGCCTGGCGGGTGTCCTTCGTCAGCCCGCGGAAGATCGGGTTGCTGCTCTCGCGCACCGTGGGGTCCTTTCCCTGGTCGTGCACCTACATGTCGTTCAACGAACGGGCCGACGCTTGCGTTCCCGCTGTCGACCGTTCTTTACGAACAGCTTAACCATCTCCCGGCTCTCCCGCAGGATCCTCACGCCGCGGGACGATCCAGCAGGTCGTACAGGCGCCGGCGCAGCTCGTCACGGGGCACGACGGACTCCACCGCGGCCAGCGACTCCGCATCGTCGCTGCGCAGCACACCGAGCACGACATGGGCGCCGTCGATGCTGCGATCCTTCCTGTTCACAGCCTCGCGGAGCGCGAGCTGCAGCGACCTCTTGGCGCCGGGCCCGAAGGGGATGTTTCCCGCGCGGAACCGCTTGCGAATGGGACGCAGAACGTCGAAACCGAAGCGCTCCGACACCGCGTCCGCGACGGCCGCCACGTCGATGCCGATCCCCTTGAGCGCGTCGGCATCCTGATCGGTCAGCACTCGCCCCACGTCCGCCGCGCGCACGGCGTCGACGGTGAGCCCGACCTCGCCGAGCTCGCTCTGCAGTTCCCCGTCGACGGTGCCGAGCACACCGAGCAGCAGGTGCGTGGGGGTGATCCGGTCGGCGCCCGCGTCGCGCGCCTCCTCCTGTGCGAGCACGACCGCGACGCGGGCGCTCCTGGTGAACCGTTCGAACATGATGTTCCCGCTTCCCGGCTACTTGCCGTACTTCTTGTGCACAGCTTGGCGACTGACCGCGAGGTGTTCCGCGATGTCCTGCCAGGACCATCCGAGGTTCCGGGCGTTGGACACCTGGACCGCCTCGAGCTGGTCGGCCAGCTTCCGCAGTGCGACGACGGCCCGGAGCCCCTCCGCGGGGTCCCGTGATGCCGCCGATCCGACGAGGGTGGGTGGTGAGCTCACGTTCGTCAATCTACGTTGACACAGTCCGGCTGTCAACGCATGTTGACAGGTTTGACGGTGCGCCGCGCGCTACGCTTTTCCCCGCGCCCCCATAGCCCAATTGGCAGAGGCAGCAGACTTAAAATCTGCGCAGTGTCGGTTCGAGTCCGACTGGGGGCACCGCACTTCCACCCCAACGACTGCCTTGAACACTACGGGGTGGGCGAAACTGGGCTGATGGAAAGCACCCGAGATCGAATCGCGTGGCTCACCACGATCAGAGCCGACGGCTCGCCACATACGACTCCGGTCTGGTTCGTACTCACCGCCGACCCCACGTTCTGGATCGCGAGCGCCAGCTCGAACATCAAGGTCGGGAACATCAGACGCGATCCGCGAGTATCCATCGCAGTGGACGGCTCAGGGGCGACACCGCTCGTCGCCGAGGGGCGAGCCCGCATTCATGACGATCTCAGCAACTGCACCGAGGCCACCTCTCTCCTCCGAAGGAAGTACGGCGGGTGGGATGCAGAAGATGGATCCGTCGACGGCGTCAGGGTACTGATCGAGATTCCCGTGCATCGCTGGCTGTCAGCGGTCCCGACCACGGGATGGATCGCTACGTGACCTCGAGGGACGGAGCCTCGCCGGCCTGACACTGGAGATGTTCGTCGTGACGTTTCACAGCAACCGTCATCGCGCCACCCGGTAGTGCACGAACTCGACGCCGCAGTCGAAGGTGCGGGAGCCCATCCGCTCGAGCGCGGTCATCCGCCCTTGCTGCGGGAAATAGGGAGTTCCGCCGCCGACCAGCACCGGGTACACCCGGACGCGGTACTCGTCGATGAGTCCCAGCCGGGCGGCCTCCGCGGCGAGGCCTGCACCACCGACGCCGATGCCGCCCTCGCCCGGCTCGGCGCGCAACCGCGCGATCTCCTCCGCCGGATCGCCGTCGGCGAGGCGGGTGTTGGCGCCGTGCACCTCGGTGAGCGTGCGCGAGAAGACGACCTTGGGGAGCGCCTTCCACAGCGCGGCGAAGACGCGCTCGTCGGCGTCGAGCGGCTGGGTCTCCTCGGCGGTGTCCCAGTACAGCATCGTCTCGTACAGCTTCCGTCCCATCAGGTGCACATCCAGCCCGCGGACCTCGTCGGTGGCGAACCGGAACACCTCCTCGTCGGGCTGGGACCAATCGAAGGTGCCGTCCGGCCCCACGATGTACCCGTCCGCCGACGTGCTCAGGGAATAGGTCACGCTGCGCATCAGCGATTCACCACCTCGTCGTGAACGTCTTCGGTCGCCTGCATTCTCCACCGTTTCGGTCCGGAAAGCGGCGCTGCGCGTGAAGATTCCTGCACAGCCGCCGAACCGGGAGGAAATCATGGAGGTCACCGACGATATCGGGACGACTCTCGCCGCATTCACGACCGGCCCCCTGATCGCGGTCGCCACAGCGTGGTTCTTCAGTGCCGTGATAGCCGGCGTGATCGCGGAGATCCGTGGCCGAAGCGGCTTCGGCTTCTTCTTCACCACCCTGTTCTTCCTCGGTCCGCTCGGGCCGGGATTCGCCCTCGTCGCACCCCGCGAGGACCGGGGACGCCCCGTCGCGCCGCGCCCGGGCACCGTCGACGTCCGTCCGGTCATGGAGGGCCGGCGGCGTTTCACGTGCCCCCGTTGCGGCGCTGCGAACGACATCCCCGAGGCTCATACCTCCTACGATTGCTGGCGCTGCGACGAACACCGGAAGGTCCGCCCGGCCTGACCGACACGCGCCGCGACCGTCACTCGGATCGTTCGGCTCCGATCGAGACGGGGAGCCCGGTGCGGTACGGCGGCGCGACGTCGTTCTCGTCGAAGGCGCGCAGGATCCGGCGCCGCAGCTCGCGCTCGACCGCCCATTGACGGTTCGCCCGCACCCGCACCGTCAACCGGATGCTCACACGGTCGGCGGTGGCACCGTCGACACCCAGCATGTCGGGGGCGCCGAGCACGTCCTCCGACAGCGGCTCCTCACCCACAGCCTCCAGAGCGGCCTCGAGCGCGACGCGGCAGGCGAGGTCCACGTCGGCGGAGTACGAGATGGGCAACTGCAGGAAGGCGACCGCGTAGTCCTGACTGAAGTTGGCCACGCGCATGATCTCTCCGTTGCGCACGTACCAGAGCGTTCCCTGGACGTCGCGCACCGTCGTGATCCGCAGGCCCACGGTCTCGACGGTGCCCGTCACCTCACCGACGTCCACGACGTCACCGACGCCGTACTGATCCTCGACCAACATGAAGATGCCGGAGATGAAGTCTCGCACCAGGTTCTGTGCACCGAAGCCGAGGGCGACACCCACGACGCCGGCCGACGCGATGAGCGGCGCCACGTTCACCCCGAGGATCGCCAGCGACTGGATGACGACCCAGATCAGCACGAGGAAGGACACCGCGGACTTCAGCACCGAGCCGATGGTCTCGGCCCGCTGTGCCCGCCGGGCGCGGTTCTCCCGATCCCGTTGCGCCTTACCGGGATCGTCGACGGTGCGCCGCCGCACCGCAGGGATCTTCCCGCCGCCGAGTCTGCCCAAGCCGAATCGTCGTGGGGCGGTGTCCTCTCCGCGGCGGTTGCCGCGGACGAGCCGGTCGATCCCCCGATGCAGCATGAAGCGCACCACGATGGCGAGGACGACGTACAGGCCGATCTCCAGGGGCCTGTGGATCAACCACTGTCGTCCGTTCTCACTGAGTTGCAGAGCCAGGTCGGACATGCCCCCGACGGTACGGACGCTCGCGTGACACGCAAGTTCCGCCAACGGCGGCTGGGCGGATCAGTGTTGGTGAACCACGTCGTAGACCACCTTAAGCACGCCGTTCGGGTACGCCTCCGATTCCCGCAGGCGCAGCGCGGTGGCGTCGCGGTCCGCGCGCCCGAAGATGCTCTTGCCCGCACCGAGGAGGTACGGGAAGACGAGGAGGTTGTACCGGTCGATGAGACCGGCGTCCGCGAGGTTCCGGGCGAGCTCGGGGCTGCCGTGGATGAAGATCGAGCCGCCCTCGGACTCCTTCAGCGCGGCGACATCGGCGGCGGAGCGCAGGATCGTCGTCTCGCCCCAGCCGTCCACGAGGTCGCCCTCGCCGATCGTCGTGGAGGCGACGTACTTCGGCAGGTCGCGGTAGGCAGCGTGGTCCCCGGACCGCGGCCACACCGCGCCGAACGCCTCGTAGCTGCGCCGCCCGAACAGCAGCGCGGTGGTCTCCCCCAGCTCTTCGCCCTTGAGCGAGAAGGCATCCGGCAGGAACTCGTGCCGCGCGACCCAGCCGCCGCTGCGGTGGCCCTCGACGGTCCCGCCGGGCGAGTCCGCAACCTCGTCGAGGGTGATGAAGCCGGTGTAGACCAGTTCGCGTGCCATGCCGATCACCCTAATCGCCGATCCGCGCCGCGATCACCCGAGTTGCCAACCGCGCGGGCTCGGGTACCCTCAGGGACGTCGAAGGACATCCGGACGAGGCGCACCGTACCCGGCCAGCGAAAAGACGGTGCGAACCTGAGGAGGTTCGCATCATGGCATGGATCGTTCTCGTTGTATCCGGTGTTCTCGAGGCCGTCTGGGCCACCGCGCTCGGCAAGTCCGAGGGATTCTCCCGCCTCACACCGTCGATCGTGTTCGGCGTCGCTCTCATCGCCAGCATGGGCGGGCTCGCGTACGCGATGCGAGAGTTGCCGGTCGGCACCTCGTACGCCGTGTGGGTCGGCATCGGCGCCACCCTCACCGTCGTCTACGCGATGGTCACCGGCGCGGAATCCGCGTCGCTGGTCAAGGTCGTCTGCATCATGGCCATCGTGGGCGGCGTCATCGGGCTCAAGCTCGCCCACTGACGCCGCCGGACCCGTGCCGGCGCCCACCGGCGCTCAGGCCGCGCGGACGGCCAGCCGGTTGCCGGGATCCAGCACGCGGTCGACGGTGCCGTGCCGCGCCTCGGCGCGGCGCACCGCGGTCTCCCACTGCTCCGGGTCGCCGAGATCGGCGACCAGGGCGTAGACATCGCCCGACAGCACGGAGACCACGTCGCGGAAGTTCGATCCGACGGCCGTGACTCGGGTCCCGGAACAGCACAGGTCACTCACCAGGCGGGCTGTCGCATCGGTGCCGTCCAGCACCACGATCACGCCCTCCGCAGCAACGTTCTTCATCTCCGACTCCCTTCGCCGTACGCAGATGACGTTAGGCGACGAAACCTCCCCGCGCGCTGCCGCGAGGCTGTGAGTTCGTCAACAGTGCGTTAATTCGCGGGGGCGGCGTCGGCGAGCCCCATGGCGACGCCGTCCAGGATGTCGTGCTCCGACACGACCAGCTCGGTGACGCCGACCGCGGCGAGCCGCTCGGCGAGGCGCAGCGCGACCAGCGCACCGCCGCCGATCACGTCGGCGCGGCCGGGGTGCATGGGGCCCAGCGCGAGTCGCTCAGCGGCGGTCATCCGCACCAGGCGCCGGCAGAGGACGCCGAGGTCGCTGAGCGGAACTCGTGCGCCGTGGATCCGGACGGGGTCGTACTCGTCGAGGCCGAGCGCGAGCGCGGCCAGCGTGGTGAAGGTGCCGGCGACGCCGATCCAGGTGCGCACGCCCTCGAGCGGCACGACGGCGGTCGCCCCGTCGAGCGCGGCGTCGATGTGCAGGGTCGCCTCGGCGACCTCGGCGGGAGGCGGCGGATCGGTGTGCAGCGCGCGCTCGGTGATCCGCACGCAGCCGATGTCGGCCGAGAACGCATGTGCCACGGCGCCACCGGACCCGACCACCAGTTCCGTCGATCCGCCGCCGAGATCCACGACGAGCGCAGGATCCACGGACGCGAGCCCTACCGTGGCCCCGCGGTACGACAGTTCGGCCTCCTCGTTCCCGGGAATCACCTCGGCCCGTGCACCGGGCGTGATCCGCCCCAGGGCGGCGGCGGTGAGCTCGAGGAAGACCTCCCGGTTCGATACGTCGCGGGCGGCGGAGGTCGCGACCATGCGCACCCGCTCGGCGCCGAGATCCACGGCCGTGGTGACGTACTCGTCCAGCGCGACACGGACCCGCTCGAGCGCCTCGGCGGCGAATTCGCCGGTCGCGTCCACGCCCTGGCCGAGGCGGACGATCCGCATCTCCCGGTGCAGCTCCACGAGCCCGGCGGCGCCCGGCTCCGAGCGCGCCACGTAGAGGCGAATACTGTTGGTGCCGCAGTCGATCGCCGCGACGACGCCCGCGAAGGACGAGCTCACCGGCCGCCCCAGGGGAACTGCGGCTCGGGCCAGTCGGCGGGGACAGCGGTGCCGCACAGGCCGGCTGCGGCGGCGAGGGCCACGGCTTCGTCGCCCAGGCGGACGACGCCGGGCCCCTCGGCGAGCGCGTACGCGATGAGGACGTGCAGGCACTTCACCCGGTCCGGCATGCCGCCGCCGGTGAAGTCGGTTCCCAGGTCCTCCAACGCGTTCCGCGACTCCAAATAGTGTCGGTGGGCGGCGCGGTAGTTCTCGGCGATCGACTCGTCGGCGGCGAGCAGCGCCTCCATTTCGCGCATGATGCCCGCGCTCTCCTGCCGGCTCGCCTCGGCCGTGAGCCGCGGATCCGTCAGGTAGTACAGCGTCGGGAAGGGCGTACCGTCGGGCAGCCGCGGCGCGGTCTTGACGACGGCGGGCTCGCCGTCGGGCGTGCGGTACGCGACGGCGAGGACGCCGCGCGGGGCGCGGCCCAACTGCTCGGCGACCCGGTCCAGGTCCGCCTGGGCGACAACGGATCCATTCATCAGTGCGGCACCGCGATCGTGCGCCAGACATTGGTGTACCACGGGTTCTGCTTGGCCTGTTCCGCCTCGACCTGTTCGATCGAAGGCGCAGGCGCCCCGGGCACCTGCACGCGGTACGGCGTCTCCCCCGGCATCACGTACTGGAGCCGGATCCTGGCCTGCGCCTTGATGTACTCGGGATCGTCCTGCAACCGCTTCTGCTCCTCGAGCCGCGCGATGTCCGAGAGCAGCTGCGCGTGCTCGGCGGCCACCTTGTCCTCGCGCGCCTGCTCGGACAGGTACGTCCGCACGGGCACCGCGAGGGTGAGCGCCAGGACGCACAGCACCAGGAACAGCACGACGGTGCGCCCCGCACTCCGTCCATCCGAA
Source organism: Tsukamurella pseudospumae (assembly GCF_001575195.1). Lineage (NCBI taxonomy): Bacteria > Bacillati > Actinomycetota > Actinomycetes > Mycobacteriales > Tsukamurellaceae > Tsukamurella > Tsukamurella pseudospumae. The sequence continues at coordinate 1,027,074 of NZ_LSRF01000058.1, read as the reverse complement.
CGGCCTTCGCCGCCGGACGGGGTTCGCACGAGGCGGGACCTGCTGCTCACGGTGCTGTGCTCCTTCTGCTCTGGCTATCGATCGGTCAGCTGTTGAACTCGAAGCGCGGGAACGCGGTGTCGCCGGCGTACCGCGCCGCGTCGCCCAGCTCCTCCTCGATGCGCAGCAGCTGGTTGTACTTGGCGACGCGCTCGCTGCGGGCCGGGGCTCCGGTCTTGATCTGACCGCTGCCCACCGCGACCGCGAGGTCGGCGATGGTGGTGTCCTCGGTCTCGCCCGAACGGTGGCTCATCATCGACTTGTAGCCGTTGTTGTGCGCGAGCGCGACGGCGTCCAGGGTCTCCGTCAGGGTGCCGATCTGGTTGACCTTCACCAGCAGCGCGTTCGCGGCGCCGCGGGCGATGCCGTCCTCGAGGCGCTCCGGGTTGGTGACGAACAGGTCGTCGCCGACGAGCTGCACCTTGTCGCCGATGGCGTCGGTGAGGTCGACCCAGCCCTCCCAGTCGTCCTCGGACAGCGGATCCTCGATCGAGACCAGCGGGAACTCCCCGACCAGGCCGCGGTAGAACTCGCCCATCTCGGCGGCGCTGAGCACCTTGCCCTCGAACTTGTAGCCCTCGGGGGTGTAGAACTCGGTGGCCGCGACGTCCAGCGCGAGCGCCACGTCGGAGCCCAGCTTCAGGCCGGTCTTGCCGATGGCCTCGGAGATCAGGTCGAGCGCCTCACGGGTGCCGGCGACCGACGGGGCGAAGCCGCCCTCGTCGCCGAGGCCGGTGTTCAGGCCCTTGCTCTTGAGCACCGACTTGAGCGAGTGGTAGACCTCGGCGCCCCAGCGCAGCGACTCCTTGAAGGTCTCCGCGCCGATCGGCGCGACCATGAACTCCTGCACGTCCACGCCGCTGTCCGCGTGCGCGCCGCCGTTGAGGATGTTCATCATCGGCACGGGCAGGATGTGCGCGTTCGGGCCGCCCAGGTAGCGGAACAGCGGCAGCGCGGCGGACTCGGCGGCTGCCTTCGCGGCGGCCAGCGAGACACCGAGCAGCGCGTTCGCGCCGAGGCGGCTCTTGTCCGGGGTGCCGTCCAGGTCGAGCAGGGTCTGATCGATGATCCGCTGCTCGTCGGCGGGGATGCCGATCACCTCGGGCGCGATGACCTCGAGCACGCCCTCGACGGCCTTCGTCACGCCCTTACCCAGGTAGCGGTCGCCGCCGTCACGCAGCTCCACGGCCTCGTGCTCACCGGTGGACGCGCCGGACGGCACCGCCGCGCGGGCGAAGCTGCCGTCGGCCAGAACGATCTCCACCTCGACCGTGGGGTTGCCACGGGAGTCGAGGATCTCGCGGGCGCCTACCTGGATGATTTCGGACACGGTCTCTCCTTATGCACTGGCCGAGCTCGGGGGCAACTCACCGGCAAGCCTAGTGCCCGGCGGTCGTGACACGAAGCCCGGCGCGCACGATAGTGCGATCACACCGATCGAATCCGTTCATACCGCGCGCGTCCGGCGCTACCCTGCGGCCATGAGCGCCGTCCCCGTCCTCGACCTGTCTCTGCTCGATACGGAACCCGAGCGGTTCGACGGTGCCGTCCGTGCCGCCGCGCACGACGTCGGCTTCTTCTACCTGACGAGGCACGGCGTCGCGCACGAGCGGATCGACGAGGTGCTCGCACTGGCGCGCGAATTCTTCGCGCTCCCGCAGGCCGACAAGGACGCGATCGCGATGACGAACTCACCCCACTTCCGCGGCTACACGCGGCTCGGCGGAGAGCTCACCCGCGGGGCGGTGGACTGGCGGGAGCAGATCGACCTCGGACAGGAGGGCGTGAGCCCGGCGCGTCCCCCGAGCACCACGGTGGCCCCGGACGAGCACGGACAGGAGAGCGCGGCACCGTCGGCCTCCGTCCCCGCGGGACCGGACTACCTGAACCTGATCGGCCCGAACCAGTGGCCCGCCGCGCTCCCCGCTCTGCGGACGGTGATGGAGCGCTGGGACGCCGACCTCGCACGCGTCTCCCGCGCGCTGCTGCGGGCGTGGGCCCGATCACTGGGCGCCGACCCGCAGGTCTTCGACGCCGCCTTCGCCGTCGAGCCGGCGACGCTCATCAAGATCGTCCGGTACCCCGCGGGCACGGACTCGGATCAGGGCGTCGGCGCGCACAAGGATTCGGGCGTCCTGACTCTGCTGCTCGTCGATCCCGACTCGGAGGGGCTCCAGGTCCTGCCGCCGGGCGCCCGGGAGTGGGTCGACGTGCCACCGATGCCGGGCGCGTTCATCGTCAACATCGGCGAGATGCTCGAGGTCGGCACGGACGGCTACCTGCATGCCACGGAACACCGGGTGGTGAACCGCCGCGCGGGCGGGGACCGGATCTCGGTGCCGTACTTCTTCAATCCCGCCGTGACGGCGCGGATGCCGCACCTACCTCTCCCGGCGGACCTGCGGACGGGGGTCACCGTCGACCCCGACAACCCGATCTTCGACACCTACGGCGAGAACGCCTGGAAGAGCCGCCTGCGCGCGCACCCGGATGTCGCGGCGCGGCACTACCCGCAAACCGCTTCGTAACCCGACCTGCGTCCCTATCGTGGGGACCATGACCGGCGCAGCCCCGCTCGTCCTCGTCTACAGTTCCAACGCGCGGCACCGCGCGGAGATCACCGCCGCCCTGGGCGCCCGGCCCGCGCCGGACAGACCTCCGATCACGGTGCTCGAGGCGGCCACCGCGCAGGCCGTCATCGCGCGGCTCGACGAGGGCGGGGTCGCCCTGGTGGTGCTCGACGGTGAATCATCCCCGACGGGCGGGATGGGCCTCGCCCGGCAAGTGCGCGACGAGATCGAACCGTGCCCGCCGCTGCTCGTGATCACCGCGCGGCGCGCGGACGGCTGGTTGGCACGTTGGTCCCAGGCCGACGACTGGGTGAGCCACCCCCTCGACCCGTTCGAGCTCGCGGAGGCGGCGGGCCGCCTGCTCGCGACGGCCACGCTCTGAGTCGACACGCTCGCCCCAAAACCCCACCCCGATCAAACGTTGGACCTATAGTTGTGATGTAGCTCACAACTTCACTCAGGGGAACCTAACCGGTTCTGCTGACGGGGATTTCGCTGACACCGCGGAAGGAGCATCGCCGTGAACCTGTACGTGCCCATCCTCGTACTGGGGGCGATCGCGGCCGCCTTCGCCGTGTTCTCCGTGGGCGTCGCCCGCTTCGTGGGGCCCCGCCGGATCAATCGCGCGAAGCTCGAGGCCTACGAGTGCGGCATCGACCCGTCCCCCGAACCCGCGTCGGGGGGTGGCCGGTTTCCGGTGAAGTTCTATCTGACGGCGATGTTGTTCATCATCTTCGACATCGAGATCGTCTTCCTCTATCCGTGGGCCGTGCATTTCGACGTGCTGGGCACCTACGGCCTGCTCGCCATGGGCCTCTTCCTGGTCAACGTCACGGTGGCCTACGCGTACGAGTGGCGACGGGGAGGACTCACGTGGGATTGAGGGAGGCACCCGAGGTGCGCCACGTTGACGGACCCGTCGGGAGCGAATCAGGCCGTGGAGTGGACGTGGCACCCGAGGTGCGCCACGCTGACGGACCCGTCGGGAGCGGGGTGTGGTCGTGGGCATAGAGGACAAGGTTCCAGGCGGTTTCCTGCTGTCCACGCTGGAGGTGGTGGCGGGGTACGCGCGGAAGGGATCGCTGTGGCCGGCCACGTTCGGGCTGGCGTGCTGCGCGATCGAGATGATGGCCACCACCGGCCCGCGATTCGACATCGCCCGCTTCGGCATGGAGGCCTTCCGCGCGTCGCCGCGGCAGGCGGACCTGATGATCGTCGCGGGCCGCGTCAGCCAGAAGATGGCGCCGGTGCTGCGGCAGGTGTACGACCAGATGGCGGAGCCGAAATGGGTGCTGGCCATGGGGGTCTGCGCCAGTTCGGGCGGCATGTTCAACAACTACGCGGTGGTGCAGGGTGTGGATCACGTGGTGCCCGTGGACATCTACCTCCCCGGCTGCCCGCCGCGTCCCGAGATGCTGCTCAACGCGCTCCTGGCCCTGCACGAGAAGGTGGCCGAGACGCCGATGGGCGTGAACCGCGAGTCCGCCCGGCGGGCCGCGGAGGAAGCCGCGATGGCCGCACGACCCACGATCGAGCTCAAGGGCCTGCTGCGATGACCGACTCCTCCGAGGGCCCCGAGGCGGGCGGCACCGTCGAGCCCGCCGGACCGCAGCCGGACGTGGTGCGCACCCGCACCGGCATGTTCAGCGGCGGCACCGGCGACACCTCGGGGTACGGCCGGATCACCCGTCCGGTCGCCATGCCCGGGCCGGGCTCCGAGCCCCTGCCCGACGGCTACGAGGGGGTACTAGCGGGTCTGCGGGACGCACTCGCGGAGGCCGACGGTGCGCCCGGGCTCGCCGAGGCTCTCGGCGCGGTCGTCGTGCATCGGGGCGAGGTGACGCTGCGCGTGCCGCGGGAGCACGTCGTGACGGTGGCGCGACTCCTGCGTGATCGGCCGGATCTGCGGTTCGAGATGTGCCTCGGCACCTCGGGTGTGCACTTCCCGGAGGACGCGGGCGCCGAGCTGCGCGCGGTCACCCACCTGCAGTCCATCACGCACGGCCGGCGGCTGCGCCTCGAAACCTCCTGTCCCGACACCGATCCGCACGTCCCGTCGTTGTTCGCGGTGTACCCCACGACGGACTGGCACGAGCGCGAGACCTTCGACTTCTTCGGCATCGTCTTCGACGGGCATCCGTCGCTGACCAGGATCGAGATGCCGGACGACTGGGAGGGCCACCCGCAGCGCAAGGACTACCCGCTGGGCGGCATCGGCGTTCAGTTCCACGGCGCCGAGGTCGCGGCGCCCGACACCCGGAGGTCGTACTCGTGACCACGGACCAGAGCGAGTTCACCGCGATGGGTTCCGACTGGGACGACATCGCGGCCGAGGCCATCGGCCAGGAGCGGATCGTCGTCAACATGGGCCCGCAGCACCCGTCCACGCACGGGGTCCTGCGACTCATCCTCGAACTCGACGGCGAGACGGTGACCGAGGCGCGGTGCGGGATCGGCTTCCTGCACACGGGTATCGAGAAGAACCTGGAGTTCCGCACCTGGACCCAGGGCACCACCTTCGTCACCCGCATGGACTATCTGGCCCCGCTGTTCAACGAAACGGCGTACTGCCTCGCCGTCGAGAAGCTGCTCGGCGTCACCGAGCAGATCCCGGAGCGCGCCACCGTGATTCGCGTGATGCTGATGGAGCTCAACCGGATCACCAGCCATCTCGTGGCGCTGGCCACCGGCGGCATGGAACTGGGCGCGGTCTCCCCCATGCTCAAGGGGTTCGAGATCCGCGAGCAGATCCTCGACGTCTTCGAGACCATCACCGGGCTGCGGATGAACCACGCGTACATCCGGCCCGGCGGCGTGGCTGCCGACCTGCCCGAGGAGGCCGTCCCGCAGATCCGGAACCTGCTGAAGACACTGCCGAAGCAGCTCGCCGCGATGTCGGCGATGCTCACCGAGAACCCGATCTGGATCGCCCGCACCAAGGACATCGGGTACCTCGACCTCACCGGGTGCATGGCGCTGGGCATCACCGGGCCGGTGCTGCGCTCCGCCGGCCTGCCGCACGACCTCCGGCGCAGCGAGCCCTACTGCGGCTACGAGGACTACGAGTTCGACGTGATCACCGATACCGGCTGCGATTGCTACGGCCGCTACCTGATCCGGGTACTGGAGATGACCGAGTCGCTGCGCATCGTCGAACAGTGCCTCGACCGGCTCGCTCCCGGGCCGGTCATGATCGACGATGCGGGGCTCGGCTGGCCGGCGGACCTCGCGGTGGGGCCTGACGGGCTGGGCAATTCGCGGGCCCACATCGCGGAGATCATGGGCGAGTCCATGGAATCCCTGATCCACCACTTCAAGCTGGTCACCGAGGGCTTCGCGGTGCCGCCCGGGCAGGTGGCGGTGTCAGTGGAGGCGCCGCGCGGGGAGCTGTTGGTGCACGCGGTGAGCGACGGCGGTACCCGCCCGTACCGGGTGCACTTCCGCGATCCGTCGTTCACGAATCTGCAGGCGGTGGCGGCGATGTGCGAGGGCGGCATGGTCTCCGACGTGATCGCGGCCGTCGCCAGCATCGATCCCGTGATGGGAGGGGTGGACCGATGAGCGAACCCGTCTTCCTCGAATTCGGTGCGCGGCCGCAGGAGTCGGTGCAGCTGTACCGCCCCGGCGCGCCCACCGAGTACCCGGCCGACGTGGCCGAGCGACTGACCGCCGACGCGGCGGAGTTGGTCGCACGCTACCCCGAATCCCGATCGGCCCTGCTGCCGCTGCTGCACCTCGTGCAGTCCGAGGACGGGTACATCACCCCGGCGGGCATCGAGTTCTGCGCCCGCACACTGGGACTGACTGCGGCCGAGGTGGTCTCCGTGGCCACCTTCTACTCGATGTACCGGCGCGGGCCCACCGGCGAGTACCTGGTCGGCGTGTGCACCACCACGCTGTGCGCGGTCCTCGGGGGCGACGCGATCCTCGCCTCGCTCTGCGACCACCTCGGCATCGCCCCCGGCGGCACCACCGAGGACGGCTCGGTCACCGTCGAGCGGATCGAGTGCAACGCGGCCTGCGACTACGCACCGGTCGTGATGGTCAACTGGGAGTTCTTCGACGACCAGACGACCGCCGGCGCCCGCGAGCTGGTCGACGCGCTCCGAGCGGGCCGGGCACCGTCGCCCACCCGCGGCGCTCCGCTGGGCACCTTCCGTGAGACCGCCCGGCTGCTGGCGGGTTTCGATGACACCCGGCCCGGAGCGGTCTCGGCGTCCGGCGCCGGCGGCGCCCCGACGATGGCCGGCCTGCGGGCGGCACGGGAGGCAGAGGGAGGTGCCCCGTCATGACCGCGCACCTGACCCCGGTCCTCTCCGCGCACTGGGGCGACCCCGAACCGTGGACCCTCGACGCCTACCGCGCAGCGGGCGGGTACGCCGGTCTGGACCGCGCGCTGGCCCTGTCGCCCGACGAGGTCATCGAGCTGGTGAAGGAGTCCGGCCTGCGGGGCCGCGGCGGCGCGGGCTTCCCGACCGGCCTGAAGTGGAGCTTCATCCCGCAGCTGCGCGAGGGTGAACCCCCGAAGCCCGGCGCCGACAAGCCGCACTATCTGGTGGTGAACGCCGACGAGTCGGAACCCGGAACGTGCAAGGACATGCCGCTCATGTTCGCGACGCCGCACACCCTGGTGGAGGGCGTGATCATCGCGTCGTACGCCATCCGCGCGCGGCAGGCGTTCATCTACGTGCGCGGCGAGGTGCTCGGCGTGCAGCGACGCCTGCGCGCGGCGGTCGCCGAGGCGTACGCCGCCGGCTACCTGGGAAAGCCCATCGGCCCGAGCGGGTTCAGCGTCGACCTGGTGGTGCACGGCGGCGCCGGCGCGTACATCTGCGGCGAGGAGACGGCGCTGCTGGACTCGTTGGAAGGCCGTCGCGGCCAGCCGCGGCTGCGTCCGCCCTTTCCCGCCGTCGCGGGCCTGTACGCCTCGCCGACGTGCGTCAACAACGTCGAGTCGATCGCGAGTGTTCCGGCGATCCTGGCCAACGGCGCGGACTGGTTCCGCACAATGGGCAGCGAGAAGTCGCCCGGATTCACGCTGTACTCGGTGTCGGGCCATGTGGTCCGCCCCGGCCAGTACGAGGCGGCGTTGGGCGTGACGCTGCGGGAGATGCTCGAGCTGGCCGGCGGAGTCCGTCCCGGGCACGAACTCAAGTTCTGGACGCCCGGCGGTTCGTCGACCCCGCTGCTGACGGCCGAGCATCTCGACGTGCCCCTGGACTACGAGGGCGTCGCCGGCGTCGGCTCGATGCTGGGCACGAAGGCGCTGCAGGTCTTCGACGACACCGTGTGCGTGGTGCGGGCGGTGCTGCGCTGGCTCGAGTTCTACGCGCACGAGTCGTGCGGGAAGTGCACGCCGTGCCGCGAGGGCACCTACTGGCTGGTGCGGCTGCTGCGCCGGCTCGAGGAGGGCGAGGGCCGCACGGAGGATCTTCAGACCCTGGCGGACGTCGCGGACGGGGTGCTCGGCAAGGCCTTCTGCGCTCTCGGCGACGGCGCCGCGAGCCCGATCATGTCCTCGCTGAGGTACTTCCGTGAGGAGTACGAGCGCCACGTCGCGGAGGGCGGGTGCCCCTTCGACCCCGCGGCATCCCTGCGCGAGGCGCCCGTTCCGGGAGGTGCGCTATGAGCGAGACGGTCCGGGCCAATATCGACGGCGTCGAGATCGAGGTCCCCGCAGGGACTCTCGTGATCCGCGCCGCGGAGCAGCTGGGCATCGCGATCCCCCGGTTCTGCGACCACCCGCTCCTCGCGCCCGCGGGCGCGTGCCGGCAGTGCCTGGTCGACGTGGAGGGTCAGCGCAAGCCGCTCGCCTCCTGCACCACGACGGTGACCGAGGGCATGGTGGTGCGCACACAGGCCACGTCCGCGGCCGCGGCCGGCGCGCAGCGCAGCGTCATGGAACTGCTGCTGGTGAACCACCCGCTCGACTGCCCGGTGTGCGACAAGGGCGGCGAGTGCCCGCTGCAGAACCAGGCCATGTCCGCCGGTCGCGCCGTCTCCCGCTTCCCGGCCGCCGACAAACGCACCTACCCCAAGCCGATCCCGCTGTCCGCCGAGATCGTGCTCGACCGCGAGCGGTGCGTGCTGTGCGCGCGCTGCACCCGCTTCTCCGAGGAGATCGCGGGCGACGACTTCATCGAGCTCATGGATCGCGGTGCGCTGCAACAGGTGGGCGTCGCCGGCGATCAGCCGCTCGACTCGTACTTCTCCGGCAACACGGTGCAGATCTGCCCCGTGGGCGCGCTCACCAACACCACGTACCGGTTCCGCGCCCGGCCCTTCGACCTGACGTCCACGCCATCGGCCTGCGAGCACTGCGCCAGCGGCTGCGGCCTGCGCACCGATCACCGGCGCGGCGAGGTGCTGCGCCGCCTGGCCGGCGACGACCCCGAGGTCAACGAGGAGTGGAGCTGCGACAAGGGCCGCTGGGCCTTCGCCTACGCCACGCAACCGGACCGGCTGACCACGCCGCTGGTGCGCGGCGCCGACGGTGCGCTGGCCCCGGCCTCGTGGCCCGAGGCGATCGCCGCAGCCGCGAAGGGCCTGGCCGGCCGCGCCGCGGGAGTCCTGGCCGGAGGCCGCGGCACCGTCGAGGACCTCTACGCGTACTCCACCTTCGCGCGGATCGCGCTGCACACGAACGACATCGACTTCCGGATCCGGCCGCACAGCGCGGAGGAGGCGGCCTTCCTCGCCTCGGGCACCGCGGGCGGGGTGACCTACGCCGACCTCGAACGTGCGCCGGTGGTGCTGCTCGCGGGCCTCGAGCCCGAGGAGGAATCGCCCATCGTGCATCTGCGGCTGCGGAAGTCGGTGCGGGCGGGCGGCACCCGGGTGCTGTCGATCGCGCCGTTCGCCTCCCGTGGCCTGTCCCGCCTGGACGGCGAGTTGATCAGTTGCGCGCCCGGCGGGGAGCCCGCCGCGCTCACCGATCCGTCGCTGGCGGAGCGCCTCCACGGTGAGGGATCGGTCGTCCTCGTGGGCGAGCGGCTCACGCAGTCGCCCGGTGCGCTCGCCGCCGCCGCCGCTCTGGCGGAGACCTCAGGAGCGCGGCTCGCGTGGATCCCGCGCCGCGCCGGGGAGCCCGGTGCGGTCGACGCGGGCGCCCTCGCCGGGATGCTCCCCGGCGGTCGGCTCACGGCCAACCAGGCGCACCGGACCGAGCTCGAGACCTTCTGGGGCGGTCCGCTTCCCGAGGGTCCGGGCCGCGATACCGCCGGCATCCTCGCGGCTGCGGCCGCCGGCGATCTTCCCGCTCTGGTGTGCGGCGCCGTCGACATCACCGACCTTCCCGACCCCGACGCGGCGCGCCGGGCCCTGGACGCGGCGTTCGTGGTGAGTCTGGAGCAGCGCGAGTCCGAGGTCACCGCCCGCGCCGACGTGGTGCTCCCCGTGGCGACGGTGACCCAGCGCTCCGGCACCTTCCGAAACTGGGAGGGGCGCGCGCGGGCCTTCGGCGCCGCCCTGCCCGCACCGGGCGCGCTCGCCGACGCGCGGGTGCTCGCCGTCCTCGCCCGCGCCCTGCGCGCCGACCTCGGCTTCACGGACGTCGACGGTGCCGCCGCCGCCCTGCGCGAGTTGGGCACCGTCCGGCCGCCCCGGCGGCCCGTGCCCGCCAGGGCCGCCACCGTCGGCACTCCCGGGCCGGGCGAGGCGCTGCTCGCGTCGTGGCGGCAACTCCTCGACCTGGGGCGCGGGCAGGACGGTGAGCCGGACCTCGCGGCGACGGCTCGGCGTCCGGTCGCACGACTGTCGGCGGACACCGCCCGCGAGATCCAGGTGCCCGACGGTTCCCTCGTCGTCGTCTCCACCCGGCACGGCTCGATCACGCTGCCACTGATGATCACGGAGATGCCCGACCGCGTGGTGTGGGTGCCGCAGAACTCGCCGGGCAGCGCGGTGTTCGAGACGCTCCGGGCCACCTCCGGTTCGGTCGTGTCGATCAATCAGTGGGGGTACCCGCGATGACCCGCACGCTCACACTCGGGCCGCACGCCCCCGTCGACCTGTCCGCGTTCGGCCGCGACCCGTGGTGGCTGGTCCTCGCGAAGGCGGTGGCGGTCTTCGCGTTCCTCGTCCTGACGGTGCTCGCCGCGATCCTCATCGAGCGCAAGGTCATGGCGCGGATGCAGCACCGCTACGGGCCGAACCGGGTGGGCCCCTTCGGCATCCTGCAGTCCCTGGCCGACGGCATCAAGCTGGCGCTCAAGGAGGGCATCACCCCCGCCGGTGTGGACAAGCCCGTGTACCTGCTCGCGCCGATCATCGCGACCATCCCCGCGTTCATGGCGTTCGCGGTGATCCCGTTCGGCCCCGAGGTGTCGGTCTTCGGTACGCGGACGCCGTTGCAACTCACCGACCTTCCGGTCGCGGTGCTCTACATCCTCGCGATCACCAGCATCGGCGTGTACGGCATCGTGCTGGCGGGCTGGTCGTCCGGCTCGACCTACCCGCTGCTCGGCGGCCTGCGCTCCACGGCCCAGGTGATCAGCTACGAGGTGGCGATGGGCCTGAGCTTCGCCGCGGTGTTCCTGTACGCCGGCACGATGGCCACGTCCGGCATCGTGGCCGCCCAGAACGGCACCTGGTACGTCTTCCTCCTGCTGCCCTCGTTCGCCGTCTACGTGGTGTCGATGGTCGGCGAGACCAACCGCGCGCCCTTCGACCTCCCCGAGGCGGAGGGCGAGCTGGTGGGCGGCTTCCACACCGAGTACAGCTCGCTGAAGTTCGCGATGTTCATGCTCGCCGAGTACGTGAACATGACCACCGTCTCGGCGCTGGCGACCACACTGTTCCTCGGCGGCTGGCACGCGCCGTGGCCGCTGAACATGTGGGACGGCGCGAACTCCGGCTGGTGGCCGGTGATCTGGTTCGTGGGCAAGGTGTGGTGCTTCCTGTTCGGCTTCATCTGGCTGCGCACCACCCTCCCGCGCCTGCGCTACGACCAGTTCATGCGGTTCGGCTGGCAACTGCTCATCCCCACCGCGCTGGTGTGGGTGCTCGTCGCCGGGGCGGTCCAGGCGTGGGCACTGGCGGGGCACGACGCGTCGGTGCTCGCCCCCGCGGTCTCGCTGGTCTTCACCCTCGCCGTGCTCGCGATCCTCGTGCTGCGGCACCGTCGCCAGACGGAACCGGAGCCCCGTCCGGACCCCGAGACCTTCTCCCTGCCCTTCGATCCCCTGGCCGGCGGCTTCCCGGTGCCGCCGATGCCCGGCCAGTACCTGCCCGAACCCGCCCGACGAGCCCTGCCGAGCGAGGCCCACGCGAAGGAGGCGTCCCATGGCTGATCCCCTCGGACTCGCCGGGTTCGGCGTGACCCTGCGCACGATGTTCAGCAAGCCGGTCACCGAGAACTACCCGGAGCAGAAGGCGCCCGTGGCCGGCCGGTACCACGGCCGGCACCAGCTCAACCGGTACGCCGACGGCCTGGAGAAGTGCATCGGCTGCGAGCTGTGCGCGTGGAGCTGCCCCGCCGACGCGATCTACGTGGAGGGCGCCGACAACACCGAGGAGGAGCGCTACTCCCCCGGTGAACGGTACGGGCGTACGTACCAGATCAATTACCTGCGGTGCATCGGCTGCGGGCTGTGCGTGGAGGCGTGCCCCACCCGCGCGCTGACCATGACCGACGACTACGAGATGGCCGACCGCGACCGCGGCGCGCTCATCTACGACAAGGAAGACCTGCTCGCCCCGCTGCACGAGGGCGAGCAGCCCCCGCCGCACGCCCTGCGCGAGGGCCTCACCGCCGCCGACTACTACCGGGGCGAGGTGGACGAGTGACCGGAGAGGAATGGGCCTTCTGGATCGTGGCCGTGCCGGCGGTGCTGTTCGCGCTGGGCGTGGTCCTCGCGTCCAAGGCCGTGTACTCGGCACTCTGCCTGGCCGCCACCATGATCCTGCTCGCGGTGGCGTACATCGCGCAGGGCGCCCTGTTCCTCGGCGTCGTACAGATCGTGGTCTACACCGGCGCCGTGATGATGCTGTTCCTCTTCGTGGTGATGCTCGTGGGCGTCGACTCCTCGGACTCCCTGGTGGAGACTCTGCGCGGGCACCGCGTGGCGGCCGCCGTCGCCGGACTCGGCTTCGGCATCCTGCTGATCAGTCTCGTGGCCCGCGCCGTGCTGCCCGCCCCGGACCCCGGCCGCGCGAGGTCGCCGTACCCGCCGAACTCCGTCGAGGCCCTCGCCGACACCGTCTTCGTGCGCTTCCTCTGGGCGTTCGAGCTCACCGCAGCACTGCTCATCACCGCGACGCTCGGCGCGATGATCCTCGCCCACCGCGAGAAGCTCTCCACCGCGCTCTCCCAACGCGAGCAGTCGATCCGCCGATTCCGCGAGGGCCGCCGGGCCACCCCGCTGCCGAATCCCGGGGTGTACGCGCTCGGCAACGCCGTCGACCTCCCCGCCCTGCTGCCCGACGGTACGCCCGCTCCCGACTCCGTCAACCACACGCTCGTCCCGCGCTCCCCCGAACAGCGGCGGGCCCTGCCCGGACGCGCGAACACGCTGGACGACGAGACACCGTCGACCCTGCGGGACGACGCCCGGACCCCGGACGGGAGCGAGGTGTCGTCGTGAATCCACACCTGTACCTGTACCTCGCGGCGCTGTTGTTCGCGATCGGCTCCGCCGGGGTGCTGCTGCGCCGCAACGCCATCGTCGTGTTCATGTGCGTCGAGCTCATGCTCAACGCCGCCAACCTCGCGCTCGTGACGGCCGGCCGGATCCACGCCGTGCCGCAGGGACAGGTGCTGGCCTTCTTCACCATGGTCGTGGCCGCCGCCGAGGTGGTCGTGGGGCTGGCGATCATCATCGCGATCTTCCGGGTCCGGCGGTCCGTGTCCGTCGACGAGCCGCACCTGCTGAGGCGGTGAGACATGAGCGGACTCCTCGCGGCTCTGCCGCTGATCCCCCTCGCCGGAGCGGCGGTGCTGCTGCTCGGCGGGCGCCGTACGAATGCGTGGGGGCACCTGTTCGGGACCGCGATCGCGGCGGCGTCCTTCGTGGTAGCGGTGATCGCCTTCGTGCTGCTGCTCGGCCGCGCGGCCACCGATCGGTCGGTGAGCACCGTGCTCTACCACTGGTTCTCGGGTGGCGACCTGTCGGTGGACCTGGCGCTGCGGCTCGATCAGCTGTCCGTGTGCTTCGCGCTGCTGATCACGGGCGTGGGCACGCTGATCCACGTGTACTCGATCGGCTACATGGCGCACGACGCCGGGCGGCGCCGGTTCTTCGGCTACCTCAACCTGTTCCTCGGCGCGATGCTGGTGCTGGTCCTCGCGGACGGCCTGGTGGTGCTGTACCTCGGCTGGGAGGGCGTGGGCCTGGCCTCGTACCTGCTCATCGGGTTCTGGCAGCACAAGCCCTCGGCGGCCACCGCGGCGCGGAAGGCGTTCATCGTCAACCGCGTCGGCGACATGGGACTGGCGCTGGCCGTCGCCGTCACGCTCATGACCTTCGGCACCACCACCTTCGGCGAGTTCCTGCCCCGCGCCGGCGAGGCGGGCGAGGGCACGATCACGTGGCTGGGCCTGCTGCTCCTCCTCGCGGCGTGCGCGAAGTCGGCGCAGGTACCCCTGCAGAGCTGGCTGGGCGACGCGATGGAGGGCCCCACTCCCGTGTCCGCCCTCATCCACGCCGCCACGATGGTCACGGCCGGTGTCTACCTCATCGTGCGCTGCGGACCGGTCTTCGAAGCGGCTCCGGTGGCGCAGGGCTTCGTCCTCGCGGTCGGCGCGATCACGCTGCTGTTCGGCGCGATCATCGGCTGCGCGAAGGACGACGTCAAGAAGGCCCTGGCCGCGTCCACGATGAGCCAGATCGGCTACATGGTGCTGGCCGCGGGACTCGGCCCCGCCGGATACGCCCTGGCGATCGCGCACCTGCTGGCGCACGGCTGCTTCAAGGCGGGACTCTTCCTCGGCGCCGGATCGGTCATGCACGGCATGGACGACGAGACCGACATGCGCCGGTACGGCGGGCTGGGCCGGCTCATGCCGGTCACCGCGGTCACCTTCGGCCTCGGCTACCTCGCGATCATCGGCGTTCCACCGCTGTCCGGCTTCTACACCAAGGACGGGATCATCGAGGCGGCGCTCGGCCGCGGCGGGTTCTGGGGAATCGTGCTGGGCGGCATCGCGATCCTCGGCGCGGGGATCACCGGCTTCTACATGACGAGGGTGATGGTGCTGACCTTCTTCGGATCGCCCCGCTGGCACGAGGGCACCCACCCGCACGAGTCGCCGAGCGTGATGACCGCGCCGATGGTCGTGCTGGCCCTCGGGAGCATCGGTGCCGGTGCCTTCCTGGTGATCGGCAGCAGGATCACCGACTTCCTTGCGCCCGCCGTCGGTTCCGCTCCCGAGGCGCACCACGCGATCCCCGCGTGGGCGGTCACCGCGCTCGTCCTCGGCTCCGTCGCGATCGGCGTGGCCGTCGCGGTCCGGGCGACGCGCACGGTGCCGGTCGAGGCACCGTCGGACGTGAGCGCCGTGACCCGGGCCGCCCGGCAGGACCTGTACGGCGACACGGTCAACGAGACCCTGTTCATGCGGCCCGGGCAGGCGGCGACGGCGGCGCTGGTCACGGTGGAGCGCAAGGGGATCGACGGTGCGGTGGACGCGATCCCCGCGGGCGTGCACGTGGGTTCGCTACTGCTGCGCCGCTCGCAGACCGGGTACGCCCGCAGCTACGCGCTGACCATGCTGGCCGGGACGGCGGTGCTCATCGGCGCCGCGGCGGTGTGGCTCTCATGAGCGCGCCGTGGCTGACGCTGCTGTGGGCGGCGCCGGCGGTCGGCGCGATCGCCGCGGCGGCCGTGCCCCGTGCGGCGCGGTGGATCGGGTTGGCGGCGTCCCTGCTCGCGCTGGCGATCGGCATCGGACTGGCCTGCGCCTTCGATCCCGCGGGCGGCTTCCAGTTCGTCGAATCACACTCGTGGATACCGTCCTTCGGCGCGGGCTACCGGCTGGGGCTCGACGGCACCGGGCTGGTCCTCGTCCTGCTCACGGCGGCGCTGCTGCCGATCCTGCTGCTGGCCGCGTGGAAGGAGACCGACCCCGGGAGTTCCAGGGCGGGAACCTATGTCGCGCTGACGCTCGCGGTCGAGGCGATGGTGCTGGTCAGCTTCGTCACCACCGACGTGCTGCTGTTCTACCTGCTGTTCGAGGCCATGCTGATCCCGCTGTACTTCCTCCTCGCCGGATTCGGTGGTACCGGAAGCGATCCGACGGTCCGGGCGCACGCCGCCGTGAAGTTCCTGCTGTACAACCTCGCCGGCGGGCTGATCATGCTGGCCGCGGTGGTCGGCCTGTACGCCGCGTCCGGCACCTTCGACCTGCGCGCCTTGATCGACGGTGCCCGACCCGGCCCCGGCATCGGCCAGGACCTGATGTTCCTGGCCTTCCTGTTCGCCTTCGCCGTGAAGGCGCCCCTGTGGCCGCTGCACACCTGGCTGCCCGGCGCCGCGGTGCAGACCAATCCGCCGACGGCCGTACTGATGATGGCGATCGTCGACAAGGTGGGCACCTTTGCGATGCTGCGCTACTGCCTGACCCTGTTCCCCGACGCCGCCGCCCGGTTCGCGCCGTGGATCGCCGCCCTGGCCGTGGTGGGCATCGTCTACGGCGCGATCCTGGCGATCGGCCAGAGCGATGTGATGTCGCTCATCGCGTACACCTCGATCAGCCACTTCGGCTTCATCATCCTGGGCGTCTTCGCCCGCACCGGCGACTCCCAGGCGGGCTCCGTGCTCTACATGGTCAACCACGGCGTGGCCACCGCCGCGCTGTTCCTCACCGCCGGGATCCTGGTCGCGCGGCGCGGCAGCCGCGAGATCGCCGACTTCGGCGGCGTGTGGTCGCGCGCCCCGAAACTGGGCGCGGTGTTCCTCATCGCCGGCCTGGCGACGCTCTCGCTCCCCGGCCTCGGCCCGTTCGTCTCCGAACTCCTCGTGGTGGTGGGGACCTATCCGCGGTGGGCGATCGCCGCGATCGTGTCCGTGATCGCGCTGGTGCTGTCCGCGATGTACGTCCTGTGGACCTACCAGCGCATGTTCACCGGCCCGGCCCCTGAAGCCGTGACGCGGACCGTCGACGATGCCCGGCCGCGCGAGCTGATCGTGCTGGTCCCACTCGTGGTCGCGCTGTTCGCGCTGGGCCTGTTCCCCGCCCCGGCGCTGGACGCGATCAACCCGTCCGTCTCGCCCACGGTCGCGGAGGTCGCGCGATGAACCCGTCCGTCGAGTACGCGGAGATCGCGCCCGCGCTGATCGTGTTCGGTGCGGCGATCCTCGGCGTGCTCGTGGAGGCCTTCGCGCCGGCCGGGCTCCGCGCGAAGATGCACGCGGTGCTCGGTGGGGGCGCAGTGTTCGCCGCCCTGATCGCCGTCGCGCTGCTCGCCGACGCCGGGGCGCGGCCCCGCGCGGTCCTCGCCGGTTCCGTCGCGGACGACGGGCTCTCCCTCGCCCTGCAGGGACTACTGCTGGTGTCGACGCTGCCCGCCCTGGCGCTGATGGTCGGACGGTACGACTCGCTGACGCACACAGAGGCGGTGCCGCTCACCCTCTTCGCGCTCGGCGGCATGCTCGCCTTCGTCTCCGCTCAGGACCTGCTGACGCTGTTCGTCGCGCTCGAGGTCTTCTCGCTACCGCTGTACCTGCTGTGCGCGCTCGCTAAACGGCGCGGGCTGCTCCCGCTCGAGGCGGCGCTGAAGTACTTCCTGCTGGGCGCGTTCAGCTCGGCGATCCTGCTGTTCGGCGTCGCGCTGCGGTTCGCCGCCACGGGTTCGACCTCGCTCGCGGCGGTGCCGCAGGACGCCGTCCTCGGAACCCTCGGCGCGGCGCTGATCGGCGTCGGGCTGCTGTTCAAGGTGGGCGCGGTCCCGTTCCACTCGTGGGTGCCCGATGTCTACCAGGGCGCCCCCACACCGGTGACCGCCTTCATGGCGGCGGCGACCAAGATCGCCGCGTTCGGCGTGATTCTGCGGCTCACCCCGATCGCCTTCCGCGACGTGCCCTGGCGCCCGGTGATCGCGGTGGTCGCAGTGGTCACCGTGATCGTGGGCTCGGTCATCGCCGTCACCCAGTCGGACGTCAAGCGACTCCTGGCGTACTCGGCCATCGCGCACACGGGCTTCCTCCTCATCGGCGTGTACGCGGGGACGGTCCGCGGCACCGGCGCGGTGTGCTTCTACCTGGCGGTGTACGGCCTGAGCACCGTCGGCGCGTTCGCGGTAGCCGGCGCGGTCCGCGAGAGCAGGCCGGACGGCGGCACCGTCGAGGTGGGCGATCTGGACCGGTGGGCCGGGCTGGGCCGCACCCGCCCGTGGCTGGCGGGCGCGATGGCCCTGTTCCTGCTGTCCTTCGCCGGCATCCCGCTGACCGGCGGGTTCGCCGGCAAGTTCGCCGTGTTCACCGCGGCGGCGCAGCGCGGCGGCGGGTGGCTCGTGGTGGTGGGCGTGCTGGCGAGCGCGCTGGCCGCCGTGTTCTACATCCGAGTGCTCATGACCATGTACTTCGCGCCCCCGCACGAGTTCGCGCCGGACGTGCCCCGAGTGGACCCGATGACCGGTTTCGCGATCGCGCTCGGCATCGTGGCGGTGGTCGCGCTGGGCCTGTTCCCCCAGCCGCTGCTGGACCTGTTCGCCGACATCACGGTGTTCTCGGGCCGGTAAGTAGAATCGTCACCCATGAGTGACAAGCCGCTTCCGTTCAGCAACGGCCTCAACCTGAAGGCCATGGGTGCAGTCCTGCTGCTGGTGCTGGCGGTGCTGATCTGGCGCCTGTCCGACGCGCAGAACACGACGCAGCGGGTGCTGTACGGGGTCGCGATCGTCTTCGAGCTGCTCTTCTTCGTGGGCCTGCTGTTCGCCAGCCGCTACATCAAGCGCCAGCACGACAAGGCGGAGGCGGCCTACCGGGCGCAGGTCGCGACGCAGGCGAAGCGTTCGGAGGCCGACGGTGCGGCACCGTCGGGCCCGGACACCGGTGCCGGGGCACCCGACGCGGACACACCGTGACCTCGACCGCCAAGCCCCGCAAGCGGATGACCGCGGCGGAACGCCGCAATCAGCTCGTCGACACCGCGCGGTCGGTGTTCGCCGACCGCGGGTACGCGGCCGCGACGATCGAGGAGGTCGCGGCGAAGGCGGGGGTCTCGAAGCCGGTGGTCTACGAGCACTTCGGCGGCAAGGAGGGCCTCTACGCCGTGGTCGTGGACCGCGAGATGGAGATGGTGCTCGAGGTGTTCTCCAGGGCGCTGCTCGAGGACCGCTCCAAGACGCGGATCGAGCAGATCACCCTCGCGCTGCTCACCTACGTCGAGGAGCGCTCCGACGGTTTCCGCATCCTCACCCGCAACAGCTCCGTCGAGCACACCGGCGGCTATTCGACGCTGCTCAACGACCTGGTCGGCCAGGTGGAGATCCACCTCGAGAGCGAGTTCGAGAACAAGAACCTCGACCCCGAGCTCGCGCCGCTGTACGCGCAGGCCCTGGTCGGGATGGTCGCGATGACGGCTCAGTGGTGGCTGGAGGTGCGCAATCCGCCCAAGGAGGCGGTGGCGGCCCACATCGTGAACCTGTCCTGGTACGGGCTCATCGGCCTCAAGGAGAACCCCGTCGCCATCGAGCCCAGCCAGCGGAGCGAGCCCGAGGCCTAGAAGAACCGGACCTGCCGGACGGGGCGGGGCGACGGTGACGTCACCCCGCCTCCGCCTGGCCGACTACCGGGGTCCCGTCCCGATCGGCGCACCGACCAGCGAGGCGAGGATCGTGCCGATCGCCTGCCCGAAGGTGCCGATCGCCGCGGGCTCGAGGCCACTGCTGAAGACATTGCGGATGTCGCAGCCCGACGGTGCCGGCCCGGTCGAGTTCATCCGGTCCTTGAGCCAATTGAAGGCGCCGCCCGCGCCGGTCACCACGACGGTGCCATGGGTCGTCATGAGCTGCTTGACCGGGTTCGGCGGGAACTCCTCCCGGCGGTAGGTCACCGAGGCACCGCCCTTGCAGTAGGAGTTCACCAGCTTGTCGGTCCCGGTGATCGGCGCGACCTCCTCGGTGATGCCGTTGTAGACGTAGGCCGGCACCGTCGGGACGCGGCCGCTGACACCACGCTCACGAATGGTCTTGGCGATGATGGGGATCCGCAACACCTCGTCCACCGGCTTGGTCAGCATCCGGTTGTAGTCGAACCACAGGTTCGCGACCACGTTCTGCGGCATGCAGTGGCTGCGGGTCGCATTGACCCGCGCCCGGCCCTCCGGCGTGAGCACCTTGTCCAGCGCCGCCCGGAACTCCTCGGAGTCCTTACCGAGCGAGGAGAGGGCGAGCGGGATCAGGCCCGCGAGCAACGACGTGTTCACCGACCGCAGCGAGGCCTCCAGGTCGCGCTCCGGCGCACCGAAGGCCGCACCGCGGATGTTGAGCTCCGGCGCGTAGGTCGGCTGCTCCTCGATGGTCCAGCTGCTGGCGATCGCGCCGCCCGAGTAGCCCCACAGTGTGACGGGCGTCTTGGCGTTCATGCCGAGGCGAGTGAAGTTCTCGACGGCGCGGATGCCGTCGAGGACCGCCCACCCGGGCTGACGGGGCGTGAGGAACCTGTTGTCACCGCCGCCGTGATCGGGCATCGACACCGCCCAGCCCTCCTGCAGGCCGAGATTCGCGAACAGCAGCTCGGCGGCGGGCATGCCGAAGGTGAGCGGCCCCTCCTTCGCCGCGAGGTCGACCGGACCGCCCTTGGTCGCGGCGTACGACGACTGGCAGATCCGCAGGGTCGAGTCGGCGGCCGCCTGGTAGGACAGCAGCTTGGTCGGCTTCTTCCCTCGCGGCACCATCACCGTGGTCACCGTCATGTCCGGCGCACCGTCCATGCCCGTGGTCCGGTAGGCGAGCTGCCAGGCGTCCACGTTGACCGGCATGACCTGCAGCGACCGGATCGACGTGGTGCGAGTCCGCACGATCTCGCCCGGCTTCATCGATGCCAGGTCGGCCGGTCGGTCGTAGAAGGAGTCCGCGGGCGGGGCGGGCTCGACGATGGCCGGGACCGCCTGGGCGGCGGGGGTCGCGACGAAGCCGGTCGCGACCACGACGATCGCGCTGATCAGCGCCGCGATACTTCGCACACCCATCCGGAACGCTGATGTTTCATTCTCCATACTCAGGGAACTTAAAGGTGACCCACATCACCTGTCAAGGCCCGGGTCGAGATGTCGGACCCCGCCCATAGACTGGTCGGGTGTCCAACGCCGCCCCCACGCACGTTCCAGCCCTCTCCGGACTGACCAGGGCGGTCGCCGCCGATCCCGACATCGCCGCCTTCGCCGCCGCCGCGGGCCGGCGGAACCTCACCGTCACCGCGGTCGACGGTGCGCGGCCCTTCCTCGTCTCCGCCCTCGCCGACCGCTCACCCGTCCTCGTCGTCACCGCCACCGGGCGCGAGGCGGACGACCTGACGTCCGAGCTCCGCGAGATGCTGGGCGACGGTGCCGTGGCCCAGTTCCCCAGCTGGGAGACGCTCCCGCACGAGCGGCTCTCCCCCGGCGCAGACACCGTCGGGCGGCGGCTGCAGGTGCTGCGCCGCCTGGCGCATCCCGACGACGCGCAGTACGGCGAGCCGCTGCGCGCCGTCGTGGCGACGGTCCGCTCGCTGGTGCAGCCGATGGCGCCGGGGCTGGGCGACGCACCTTCGATCACGTTGCGGGAGGGCGTCGAGCACGACTTCGACGAGCTCATCGAGACATTGGTCGAGCTGGCGTACACGCGGGTCGACATGGTGGGCAAGCGCGGCGAGTTCGCCGTGCGCGGCGGCATCCTGGACGTCTTTCCCACGACCACCGATCTGCCCGTGCGCGTGGAGTTCTGGGGCGACGAGATCACCGACCTGCGCGCCTTCTCCGTGGCGGATCAGCGTTCGCAGCCCGAGGTCGAGGTCGGCACCGTGCACGTCTACCCGTGCCGCGAGCTGCTGCTCACCGCCGCGGTCCGCGACCGGGCGGCGGAGCTCAAGGCGGAGCACGCCGCCGACGCGGCGCTCGTGGAGATGCTCGAGAAACTCTCCCAGGGCATCCCCGTCGAGGGCATGGAGGCACTGATCCCCGCACTCGTCCCCGGGGAGTTGCAACTGCTCACCGACGTGCTGCCCGCGGCCGCGCACGCCCTGCTGCTCGATCCGGAGAAGATCCGCACCCGCGCAGCGGATCTCGGCCGCACCGGGCAGGAGTTCCTGGAGGCGTCCTGGACCGCGGCCGCGCTCGGCTCGGCCGCGCCGCTCGACCCGAGCGGAATGAACCTGGGCGCCAGCGCCTACCGCGACCTCGACGAGGTGCGGAAGTCGGCCGCCGCACGGGGTGTGCCCTGGTGGACGGTTTCCCCGCTGGCCTCCGGCCCCGAGGCCGACGACGACCACCTGATCATCCGCGCCGAACACGCGCCCGCGCCACGGGGATCCGAGGCGGAGGCGGAGAAGCTGTTCGCCACGCTGCGTGCGCACGCCGCGTCCGGCGGCACCGGCGTCATCGTCGTGGCGGGCCAGGGCACCCGCGCCCGCATCCTGGAGCGGCTGCGCGACGCCGAGGTCCCCGCCGCCGAGCTCGACGCGGGCGCCGCCCCGAAGGCGGGCACCGTCGGCGTCCTGCGCGGCAGCCTGCAGACGGGCCTGACCGTCCCGTCGGAGAAGCTCGTCCTGCTCGCCGAGCCCGACCTCACGGGTAACCGGGTGGCGGGCGTCGGCGACGGCCGGCGGCTGCCTGCCAAGCGCCGCAACCAGGTCGACCCGCTGGCCCTCACGGCGGGCGACCTCGTGGTGCA
The DNA here is from genome assembly GCF_001575195.1 of Tsukamurella pseudospumae. NCBI lineage: Bacteria > Bacillati > Actinomycetota > Actinomycetes > Mycobacteriales > Tsukamurellaceae > Tsukamurella > Tsukamurella pseudospumae. The sequence goes on along the minus strand of NZ_LSRF01000058.1, from coordinate 1,004,657 downwards.
CGACGAGCACGGCATCGGCAAGTTCGTCGAGATGATCGAGCGCACCGTCGCGGGCGCGCGGCGCGAGTACCTCGTCATCGAGTACGCGCCCGGCAAGCGCGGCCAGCCGGGCGACAAGCTCTTCGTGCCGATGGAGTCGCTCGACCAGCTCTCGCGGTATGTCGGCGGCGAGATGCCCGCCCTGTCGAAGATGGGCGGCAGCGACTGGCAGAACACCAAGCGCAAGGCGCGCAAGGCCGTCCGTGAAATCGCCGGCGAGCTGGTGCAGCTGTACGCCGCCCGCAACGCCGCGCCCGGCCACGCCTTCGCCCCGGACACGCCGTGGCAGCGCGAGATGGAGGACGCCTTCCCGTTCACCGAGACCGTCGACCAGATGACCGTGATCGGCGACGTCAAGGGCGACATGGAGAAGGCGGTCCCGATGGACCGCGTGGTCATCGGCGACGTCGGCTACGGCAAGACCGAGATCGCCGTGCGCGCCGCCTTCAAGGCCGTCCAGGACGGCAAGCAGGTCGCGGTTCTGGTGCCGACCACCCTTCTCGCACAACAGCACCTGAAGACCTTCGAGGAGCGGATGCAGGGCTTCCCCGTCACCGTGAAGGGTCTGTCCCGGTTCACCGACAAGCTCGAGACCCGGCAGGTCCTCGAGGGCCTGGCCGACGGCAGCGTCGACGTGGTGGTCGGCACGCACCGACTGTTGCAGACGGGCGTGCGGTGGAAGGACCTGGGGCTCGTGGTGGTCGACGAGGAACAGCGCTTCGGCGTCGAGCACAAGGAGCACATCAAGGCGCTGCGTACCAACGTCGACGTGCTCACCATGAGCGCCACGCCGATCCCCCGCACACTGGAGATGAGCATGGCCGGCATCCGCGAGATGTCGACGATCCTCACCCCGCCGGAGGAGCGCCATCCGGTGCTGACCTACGTGGGCGCGTACGACGACAAGCAGGTGGCCGCGGCGATCCGGCGCGAGTTGCTGCGCGACGGCCAGGTGTTCTACGTGCACAACCGGGTCAGCTCGATCGACCGCGCCGCCAAACACATCCGCGACATGGTCCCCGAGGCGCGCGTCGTGGTCGCGCACGGCCAGATGGGCGAGGAGGCCCTCGAGAGCACCGTGCAGGGCTTCTGGAACCGCGAGTTCGACGTACTCGTGTGCACCACGATCGTCGAGACGGGCCTGGACATCTCGAACGCGAACACGCTCATCGTCGAGCGGGCGGAGAACCTGGGCCTGTCCCAGCTGCATCAGCTCCGTGGGCGCGTGGGCCGCTCCCGCGAGCGCGGCTACGCCTACTTCCTCTACCCCTCGGAGAAGCCGCTCACCGAGACCGCGTACGACCGCCTTGCGACCATCGCCCAGAACAACGACCTCGGTGCGGGCATGGCCGTGGCGATGAAGGACCTCGAGATCCGCGGCGCCGGCAACGTGTTGGGTGCGGAGCAGTCGGGCCACGTGGCCGGGGTCGGGTTCGACCTGTACGTGCGGCTCGTCGGCGAGGCGGTGGAGGCCTACCGCGCCGCGGCGGACGGCAAGCCCATCGTCATCGAGGAGGAGCAGAAGGAGGTGCGCATCGACCTCCCGGTGGACGCGCACATCCCGCCCGACTACGTCACCAGCGACCGATTGCGCTTGGAGGCGTATCGCAAACTGGCTGCGGCGCACGACGATGCGGCCGTCGCCGAGGTGCTCACCGAGCTCACTGACCGCTACGGTCCGCCGCCCGTCGAAGTGGAACGACTGGCCGCGATCGCACGCCTGCGATCGCTGGCGCGTGCCGCCGGCGTCACCGAGATCATCGTGACCGGCACCAACCTGCGCGTCTCCCCGATGGAGCTGCTCGATTCGCAGCAGATGCGTCTCAAGCGGCTCTACCCCGGCGGGTCCTACCGCGCCGCGACGCGCACCGTCACCTTCCCGCTGCCGCGCGTCGGCGGTGGCGGCGTGGGCAGCGATCGGGTGCGCGACATCGAGGTCCTCCAGGCCGTCGCCGACTTCCTCGCCGCGATGGCGGGCAAGGGAGCCGGCTATTGGCGGCTCGACCAGCCGCCGCGCGTCGAGGCGACGTCCGGGGCGCCGGCGTGACCGGCGGGGGCGGCACCGTCGTCCTGGTGAACCCCGCGGTGCCCACCCTGCTGCCCGTGGCGGCCCTGAGGCACCTGGGCGGACCCGTGCACTACACGGAGGAATTGCCCGTGGGGCTCGTGTGGCATTTGCCCGCGGGGCGCCCGGTCCTCGGCGCGGACGTTCCGCCGGGGGCCACGATGCTCACCTCCGACGCCGGGCACCCGGCCGCGATCGCGCTCCGCGAGGCGGGCGCCGACGTGATCGCGGCGCCCGCGCCCGCCGGGCTCGCCGTGCTCGACACCGTCGCGCTGATCGATCGGCTGCGGCGCGAGGGGCCCTGGGAGTCCGAGCAGACCCATTCCAGTCTGTTGCGCTACCTCGTGGAGGAGACCTACGAGGTCGCCGATGCCGTCGCCGCGCTCGACGATCCCGAGACCGACGAGGAGGCCGGGTCGCGGGCGGCGGCGGAGCTGCGCAGCGAGCTCGGCGACCTGCTGTTGCAGGTCGTCTTCCACGCCCGGATCGCCGAAGAAGGTGCGCATCCGTTCGGCATCGACGACGTTGCCCGCACCCTGGCCGCCAAGGTGCGCAGGCGCACGCCGCACCTCGCCGACGGTGCCGCGGTCGACGTCGCGACGCAGGCCGAGAACTGGGAGCGCCAGAAGCGTCTGGAGCGCGGCGAGCGGGACTCCGTTCTGGACTCGATCTCGCTGAGCCAGCCCGCGTTGGCCCTGGTCGCGAAGGTCTTCGAGCGGCTGCGCACCGTCGAATTCCCCGCCGAGCTGGTCCCCGAGGATGTGCGCACGGTCACCGTCGACCCCGAGCAGCAGGACGCGGCTTTCGAACTGGACTACCGTCGGCGCGTGCTCGCGTTCATGGACCGGGTGCGCGCAGCCGAGACTGTGATGGCCGCGGGCGGGGTAGAATCATGGGTCGCCGCCTGGGACGACGATCACGTCGGGAACCCCGAGGCGCGAACCGGACGTTGACCTCGCGTTCGGTTTTCCGCAGTCGAAGAGAGTTCACGGCCTTCCCATGATCAGTTCCCGCATGCGTGCGGCGCTCGTCGTCGGCGTCGCGTCGACGGCGCTCGCCGCCTGCGGCGTGATCTCCCCGCGCCCCGAGATCCCGCAGGGCATCCCGCCCGGGGCCGGCGCGCCGGTGCCGCTGATCAACGTGAACGGGCCCGGCCGCACCGCCGAGCTCCTGCGCGACTGGGCCACCCCGATCAGCGTGGCCACCGGGATCCCCGTGATCTCCCTCGAGGCCTACGGCAACGCCGCCGAGGCATTGCGTCAGCGCACGCCCGAGTGCGGCATCACCTGGACCACGCTCGCCGGGATCGCGTTCATCGAGAGCAAGCACGGCACCTACCACGGGGCCACCGTCGCGGCGAACGGTCAGGTCTCCCCGCCCATCCGCGGCGTTCCGCTGGACGGGACGAACGGCAACCAGGAGATCCTGGCCACGGGCACCGATCCGCACCGCCCGAACGCGAAGTACGACGCGGCGATGGGACCGTTCCAATTCATCCCCGAGACGTGGAAGCGCTTCGGCGTGGACGCCAACGGCGACGGGAAGGCCGACCCCGACAACATCGACGACGCCGCGATGACCGCCGCGCGGTACCTGTGCGTGTCCGGGAAGGACCTCACCACCGCGGCGGGGTGGGAGAAGGCCGTGATGGTCTACAACCAGTCCCGCAAGTACGTGCTGGACGTGCGCGATGCCGCGGCGGCGTACTCGGTGAACGTCCAGCCCTAGAGGGCTATTCGGCTCCCGCGCGGCAGGTGTCGAGCTGCGCCCGCAGGTCCGCGCACTCGTCCTCGAGACTGAGGATCCGGTCGACGCCGGGCAGATTGACGCCCGTCGCGACGAGCTCGGTGATCCGCCGGATCCGTGCGATGTCGTTCTCGCTGTAGCGGCGCGTGCCGCCCGCGGTGCGGTGCGGCCGGATGAGGTTGCGCCGTTCGTAGAGCCGGAGCGTCTGCAGGCCGACCTCCGACAACTCCGACGCCACCGAGATGCTGTACACACCGAGATCGGAGCGCACGCGATGCGAGTCCGTCATCGCACTCCTCCTTCGGGTCCCTCCGCGCCGCATCGTCGATGCGATACGCCGCGAGGAAGCGAAAACCTGCTCCCGACACTGTAGATCTTCAGGACCGACCCGTGGTGGACCACCCGCCGATCCGGCCCGACGCGCGGGCCGGATCAGCTGTGCGGCGGGAGCTCCACCAGGGGCGGCAGGTCCGCGACCGCGGCGTCGTAGGCGTCGATCAGCCACGCGGCGGACCTGTCCGCCACCAGGGTCGACGGCCCGTCGGCCAACGCACCGTCGAAGAACCGGACCCGCCAGGGCCTGCCCGCGTCCTCGTCCGCGAGCCCGACCAGCTCGTCGTTGTTGGTGGCGAGCAGGTAGCGGCCGAGCTCGAAATCGACGCGCAGGGCGTACTGACCGTCGATGTTCTCCACCCGGGCGTCGCGCTCGGTCGAGACCTCGAGGGCGTGCAGGGCGTCCGTGTAGCGCCCGGTGAACTCTGGCCTGCGGGGCACGGGCACCTCGATTCGTGTAGCCCTACCCCGACCGAATCAGGCCGGGCGCCCCACATTACGCGATCGCACGCCGTCGATCCGCCACCACCTCGAACGCCTCGTCTCGCAACGTATGGAGCCGCTCGCTCGCCGCGCTGAGCAGATCCGACGCCGTGTCGGCGGCGTCTGCGAGCACGGGCCGTGCCCGCTCCGCGGCGTCGGTCAGCACCGGCTTGGCCTTGTCGACCGCGTCGGTGACCACGGGCTTGGCCCTGCCCACCGCGTCCGTGATCGCCGGCTTGGCACGCTCGATCGCGTGCGCACCGTATTCCTGTGCGGCATGTGCCCGTTCGCGCCAGACACTCTCGTCTCCGTGGTGCTCGCCGTGCGGCGCGATCGCGGAGACGGTGTCCGAGACCCGTTCCGACGCACGCTGCGCCGCGCGGCGGGCTCGCCAGGTGGCACCGGGCCTGCCCTCCGTGTCGAACCCCGCGATGAGCAGTCCGCCCAACAGCGACAGGTTCTTCACGAAGTGCAGCTGCTGTTCACGCCGGATCTCGGGGTCGGACTCCCGCCAGAACGGGTGGTCGACGGCCGTCGCGGGGACCAGGGTCCCCGCGAGGGTCAACGACGAGGCCCGAGGCAGCCGGCCGGTGGCGAGCAGCAGCCCGCCGCCGAGCTGAACACCCGAGTTGATCCGCAGCCAGGTCCGGGCACTTGTCGGGATCACCGTCGAGTCCGGCAGGGACTCAGTGGCCTTCTCGACGAGCGGCGCGACGGTATCCGCCTTGTGCCCCGGATCGCTCGTCAGACCGGTGTACCCGGTGTAGACGAAGAACGATCCGAGCAGGGGTCGTGCGATCCGTCGAATCATGTCCAGCTCCCATCGTCGTGGGGTCGGCGGGTGGCGCTCACTTGCCGGAGAGCTTGTCCTTCACCTCGTCGACTCCCTCCTTGACCTTGTCCGCGACGCCTGCGATCTTGTCCTTCACCGAGGCCTCCGCCTGGTCGCCGCGGCCCTCGTTCTTGAGGTCCTGATCGTCGAGTGCGGAGCCCGCCGCCTCCTTGGCGCGGCCCTTGATGTCCTGTGCCTTGTTCTTGGCGTCGTCGCTGAAGCTCATGGTTGTCTCCTTCGAGAAGAGGGTCCGTTGGGTACTGCTCGACGGTCAGCCGACCGGCGCGCCCAGCATGCTCACGATCAGGGGCACGATCATCAGCCCCAGAGTGAGCACGAGCAGGACGACGATCACGACTCCGCTGCGCGGATGAAGAACGAGGGGTGGAGCCGCCGGAGCCGGCTCGGCCGAGCCCGCTGCCGTGGTGCGATGCTTGTTCATCTCTCGCTCCCATCCGAAAATCTATGTCGTATCGAGCAGATTTCACGTTATGGCTGAAGCTCATTGTTGTCAACCTCTGCGACAGGAAATGGCGCGATCGCGATCGCCGAGCACCGGACCGACCTGCGCGGAAACGGTTCCTGAGAATTCGGGGAACACTGCCAGCGCAGACCCATGCCCCTGACAACCGACTGACAGGTTCGCGGCGCATCGTCGAATCATGAACATCAGCCGAAAGACCCTCGCCACGGCCGGATTCCTCGCGGCCACCGCCACCTTCGCCTTCACCCCGGCCATCGCGGCCGCCGACACCCCCTCGATGTACGACTCCTGCAGCTCGACCCAGGAGGGCCAGCGCATCACCACCGCGAACGGCGACGTGCTCGAGTGCGTCGAGGTGGACACGGGCACGGGATACGACTGGGAAGCGCCCAACTGACGACTCGACGGTGACGCGGTTCCCCCTTCCGCGTCGTCGTCCCGCCGAGGCGCGGGCCGCTAGACCTCGAGTCCGGCGGCCCGCGCCTGCTGCTTGATCCGGCCCATCTCGGACGTGTTGCCGATGAGCGCGATCCAGTTGTAGACCAGCAACGAGATCAGACCCCACCAGCCCGCGAGCAGATTGTGCGTTTGCGCGGCCCGGTACGCGGCGCGCACGTCCGCGTACGAACCGGTGACATAGGAGTCCTGCCACTGCGCCAGGATGATCAGCCCGGTGTGCTTGCGGAACTTCGCCTGGAACACGGGGCCCTGCGCGGGATGCGGGTACTGCTGCGGCGGGTACGGCTGCTGCGCGTACTGCTGATTCGGGTACGGCTGCTGAGGATGGCCGTTCTGGGGGTACGGCTGCTGCTGGTACGACTGCTCCGGATTCATGACGCCATTGCGCCACCGCGCTCTTACGCGGGGCTTGCAGCGGGGTTGGGCCCGTGGACATTCCGGACGATTCACCCGCGCCGCCGCGCGGGACGACCGGAGCGGGCGCTGAAATGTCACCCCAGGCGGCGCCGATCCGGCGTGTCGCGGTGCCGGCGCCGCCGGGCGCGACATCTCAGCGGGCATAGGTTGTAGCGATGAGGATCTGGTCGGTGCACCCGCGCTACCTCGACCGGCAGGCGCTCGTCGCCTGCTGGCGCGAGACGCTGCTCGCGCAGGCCGTGCTGGCCGGCCGGACGAAGGGCTACACGCAGCACCCGCAGCTGCAGCGATTCCGGGCGACGCCGGAGCCGCTCGGCACGGTCGGCTCCTACCTGGCCGCGATCGCCGACGAGGCCGATGCCCGCGGCTACAACTTCGACCGCTCCCGGATCGACGAACCCGCCGCGACCGTGTCGCCGATCGATGTCACCATCGGACAGCTCGACCTGGAGTGGGCCCACCTGATGGCGAAGCTCGACGTCCGCAACCCGGACGTCGCGGCGCAGTGGCGCGGCGTCGAACGGCCGGACCCGCACCCGAGCTTCCGGGCCGTGCCCGGCGAGGTCGAGAGCTGGGAACGGGCGCGACCTGCTGGAACGTGAAAACTGCTCTCCCGCCAGGACTCGAACCTGAAATGTCTGAACCAAAATCAGAAGTGTTGCCGATTACACCACGGGAGACCGGGACCGAATGCGATTCGGAACCGTCGCCAAGCATTGTGCCACGGACCGTGACCGGCGCGGACTCTCGTAGGATCGCACCCGACGCTCGACGCGAACGCACGACACGGCACGAGACCTCAGGAGCAGCGATGGCGAACGGTACAGCGGTGGTGATCCTCGCCGCGGGCGCGGGAACGCGGATGCGGTCGAAGACCCCGAAGGTGCTGCACACGATCGCCGGGCGCACCCTGTTGGGACACGCCCTGCACGCGGCCGCCGGGACGCGGCCGGACCACCTCGTCGTGGTCGTGGGCCACGATCGCGACCGCGTGTCGGCGGCCGCGCTCGGCACCGCGGACGAACTCGATCACGCGATCCTCGTCGCGGTCCAGGCGGAACAGCGCGGCACCGGCGACGCCGTGCAGGCCGGCCTCGGCGCGCTGCCGGACGATTTCGCAGGCACCGTCGTCGTGACGGCCGCGGACGTACCGCTTCTCGACACCACGACACTGCAGGAGCTCTTGGACACCCACACCGACGGTGCCGGCGCCGCGGTCACCGTGCTGACCACCGCCGTCGCGGATCCCACCGGTTACGGCCGGGTCCTGCGCACGCAGGACGGGCAGGTCACGCAGATCGTCGAGCAGAAGGACGCGACCCCGGAGCAGCTCGCGATCACGGAGATCAACTCCGGCGTGTACGCCTTCGACCACGTCCACCTCGTCTCCGCGCTCGCGCAGCTACGGCCGGACAACTCGCAGGGCGAGCTGTACCTCACGGACGTGATCGGCATCGCGCGCGCCGCGGGCCAGCTCGTCCGCGGCGACCACGTCGACGACGAGATGCTGGTGGCCGGCTGCAACGACCGGATCCAGCTCTCCCAGCTCGGCCGCGAGATGAACCGGAGGATCGTCGAGGGGCATCAGCTGGCCGGCGTCACCGTCATCGACCCGGAGAGCACCTACATCGACGTCGACGTCGAGATCGCCCAGGACGTCACCATCGAACCCGGCTCGCACCTGCGCGGGGCGACCGTCATCGCGGAGGACGCCGTGATCGGGCCCGACACCACCCTGGTCGACACCGAGGTCGGCGCCGGCGCGACCGTGCTCCGCAGCGAGGTGCACCTGTCGGCGATCCGCGAGAACGCGACGGTCGGCCCGTTCAGCTACCTGCGACCGAACACCGACCTGGGGCCGAGGGGCAAGATCGGCGCGTTCGCCGAGACCAAGAACGCGCAGATCGGCGCCGGGAGCAAGATCCCGCACCTGAGCTACATCGGCGACGCCACCGTCGGCGAGGGCAGCAACATCGGCTGCGCCACGGTGACGGTGAATTACGACGGGGTGAACAAACACCGAACGGTGATCGGCGACCACGCGCGCATCGGATCCGACACGATGCTCATCGCCCCGGTGGAGGTCGGCGACGGCGCGTACACGGGAGCGGGTACCGTGATCAAGCGCGACGTGCCACCGGGAGCCCTTGCGGTGTCCGCCGCGGATCAGCGCAACATCGAGGATTGGGTACTGCACAAACGCCCGGGCACGAGCTCGGCGGACGCGGCCCAGCAGGCTATCGCGAGGATTGACGAGCAGTGAGCAACTGGATCGATAACCAGAAGAACCTGATGCTGTTCGCGGGTCGTGCCCACCCCGAGCTGGCGCAGCAGGTCGCCGACGAGCTCGGTATCGAGGTCACACCGCAGACGGCACGCGATTTCGCCAACGGCGAGATCTTCGTGCGTTTCGAGGAGTCCGTGCGCGGCAGCGACGCGTTCGTCCTGCAGAGCGCTCCGTACCCGGTCAATCAGTGGATCATGGAGACGCTGATCATGATCGACGCGCTCAAGCGCGGCTCGGCGAAGCGGATCACCGCGGTGCTCCCCTTCTACCCCTACGCCCGCCAGGACAAGAAGCACCGCGGCCGCGAGCCGATCTCGGCCCGCCTGGTCGCGGACCTCTTCAAGACGGCGGGCGCCGACCGGATCATCACGGTCGACCTGCACACCGACCAGATCCAGGGCTTCTTCGACGGCCCCGTCGACCACATGCACGCGCAGACGATGCTCGCCGATTACGTGCGTGAGCACTACGGTACCGAGAACATGGTCGTCGTCTCCCCCGACGCCGGCCGCGTCAAGGTGGGCGAGAAGTGGGCCGACGCCCTCGACGGTGCGCCCCTGGCCTTCGTGCACAAGACCCGCGACCCGAACGTCGCGAACCAGGTCAAGAGCAACCGCGTCGTCGGTGACGTGGCCGGCCGCACCTGCGTCCTCATCGACGACATGATCGACACCGGCGGCACCATCGCCGGCGCCGTGGGCGTGCTCAAGGAGGCCGGCGCGAAGGACGTGATCATCGCGACTACGCACGGCGTCTTCTCCGAGCCCGCCACCGAGCGGCTCGCCAACTGCGGTGCGCGCGAGGTGATCGCCACCAACACGCTGCCGATCCCGCCGGAGAAGCACTTCGAGAACCTCACCGTGCTCCCGATCGCACCGCTGCTGGCCCGCACCATCCGCGAGGTCTTCGAGAACGGCTCGGTGACGAGCCTCTTCAACGGCAACGCGTAGCCCGCCGTGACGGGCGTGCGGGGCGACTTCCGGGCCGAGATCTGGCTCGCGGAATCGACCGGCGCCTGGCACTTCGTCTCGCTCCCGAACCACCTGGCCGACGAGATCGCCGACACCGTCGACGGATCCAGGCCGGGGTTCGGGAGCGTTCGCGTCTCCGTCACCATCGGCGCGACCACGTGGGCCACGTCGATCTTCCCGGACGCCAAGCGCGGCACCTACGTGCTGCCCGTGAAGAAGGCGGTGCGCGCCGCCGAGCGCGTGGAGGCCGGCGACACCGTCTCCGTCGAACTCACGGTGGCAGACTAGATTGGGCGACATGGACGCGACGATCTACCACAATCCCCAGTGCAGCAAGTCCCGCCAGGCACTCACCCGCCTCCAGGAGGCGGGGGCGACGGTGACGGTGGTCAAGTACCTCGATCAGGTCCCGACGAAGGCGGAGCTGACGAAACTGATCGACGATGCCGGGCTCACCGTCCGGCAGGCGGTCCGCACGCGCGAGGCGGAGTACAAGGAGCTCGGACTCGCGGACGCCACCGACGACGCCCTGCTCGACGCGATGGTCGCGCATCCGCGCCTCATCGAGCGGCCCTTCGTCGTGACGGCCAAGGGCACGCGCATGGCCCGTCCCACCGAGGCCGTCGACGAGATCCTGTAGCGCGGAGAGATGCTCTTCCGGCAGCTCGAGTACTTCGTCGCCCTCGCCCGCGAGCAGCACTTCGCCCGCGCCGCGAGCGCCTGCTACGTCTCGCAGCCGGCACTGTCCGAGGCCATCCGCAAGCTCGAACGCGAGCTGAAGGTGCCGCTCGTGCTGCGCGGTTCCTCCTTCGAGGGCCTGACCCCGGAGGGCGAGCGGCTCGTGCCCTGGGCGCGTCGGATCCTCGCCGACCGCGACGCCCTCGAGCACGAGGTCACCGCACTGCGCACGGGACTCACCGGCGAGCTCGCGCTCGGCGTGATCCCCGCCGCCGCGACCTCGGCCGCCCTACTCACCGACCCGTTCTGCACCGCCCACCCGCTCGTGCGGATCCGGGTGCGGGCGGGGCTGCGCTCCGCCGACATCGTCGAGCGGATCCGCCGATTCGAGCTCGACGCCGGCATCGTCTACCGGGACGGAGTCGACACCGACGGGCTGTCCGTGACCCCGCTCTACACCGACCGGCTCGCGCTCATCGCCCGCGAGGACCTCCTCCCCGACGGTGACGGTCCCCTCGCCTGGACGGATGCCGCGCAGTTGCCGATGTGCCTGCTGCACGAGGGCATGCACGGCCGGGACCTCGTCGACGGGGCCGCCCGTGCGCACGGGGTGCGACTGTCGCCGCGCCTCGAGGCCGACTCCGTCGCCACGCTCCTCGCGATGGTCGGGGCCGGGCGGTGGGCCTCGATCGTGCCCCGTGCCTGGATCGCGACGTACCGCGCACCGTCGGGCACGCGGACCGTCGAGCTCGAGGATGCGGACGGGCTCGCGACCCCGGTGGCCCTCGTCCGCGGCGCGGGTGAGCCCGAGTCGGTGCTCGCGCGGGCGCTTGCGGAGAGCGCGCGCCGCGACGCGTGAGCCCCGATCAGGGGTGATCGGCGCCGCCTATCGACCGAACGGATTCCGGTATTGGACGCGCCCCCGAAACTCGCGGGAGAGTGGTTGCAGAGGGACGAAATCAATTCTCCCCCTCAACTATTCGAGGAGCGATCATGGCGAAGATTCTGTGTGTACTGTACCCCGACCCGGTCACCGGCTACCCGCCCGAGTACGCCCGCGACTCCATCCCGCTGATCGAGGCGTACCCCGGCGGCCAGACGATCCCCCTCCCCCGCCGCGATCGACTTCACGCCCGGTGAGCTGCTCGGCTGCGTGTCCGGCGAGCTCGGCCTGCGGAAGTACCTGGAGGCCGCCGGCCACGAGTTGATCGTGACCTCCGAGAAAGACGGGCCCGAGTTCGAGCGACACCTGGCCGAGGCCGAGGTCGTCATCTCGCAGCCCTTCTGGCCCGCCTATCTGTCCGCGGAGCGGATCGCGAAGGCGCCGAACCTCAAGCTCGCGCTCACCGCCGGCATCGGCTCCGACCACGTCGATCTGGACGCCGCGATCAGGGCCGGGATCACCGTCGCCGAGGTCACCTACAGCAACTCGATCAGTGTCGCCGAGCACGCCGTCATGCAGATCCTCACGCTGGTCCGCAACTTCGTGCCCTCGTACAAGTGGGTGATCGAGGGCGGCTGGAACATCGCCGACTGCGTCGAGCGCGCCTACGACCTCGAGGGCATGGACGTCGGCATCATCGCCGCCGGCCGCATCGGCCAGGCCGTGATGCGCCGGCTCGCGCCGTTCGGCGTGCGGCTGCACTACTTCGACACCCGCCGCCTGCCCCGTGAGCTCGAGCAGGAGCTGAACCTGACCTACCACGACTCCGTCGAATCGCTGGTCCGCTCGGTCGACGTGGTCGACATCCACGCCCCGCTGCACCCGAAGACCTACCACATGTTCGACGCCGACCTGCTGGCGACGATGCGTCGCGGCAGCTACATCGTCAACACCGCGCGCGCCGAGATCGTGGTCCGCGACGACATCGTCGCCGCCCTCGAGTCCGGACAGCTCGCCGGGTACGCGGGCGACGTCTGGTTCCCGCAGCCGCCGGCCGTCGACCACCCGTGGCGCACCATGCCGCACCACGCGATGACCCCGCACGTCTCCGGCACCACCCTCTCCGCTCAGGCCCGGTACGCCGCGGGCACGCGCGAGATCCTCGAGGACTTCTTCGCCGGGTCCGCGATCCGCGACGAGTACCTCATCGTGGACGGCGGCGCGCTCGCCGGCGTGGGCGCGAGCTCGTACACGTCGGACGGTTCCGCCAGCCCCGGCGCGAAGGTCTGACCGGTTCGACGGTGCGCGGCCGAGCCCGGCGTCCTCCGACGGGGCGTCGGGCGCGGCTCAGGCCCGGCGTTCGGACGGGCTGCGCACCAGCAGTGCCACCGCGACGCCGACGACCACGCCGATCAGGGTGTCGATGCCGCGGTAGAGCAACATCCGCAACGGATCCGACGGGTCCGCCAGCTCGGTCATCAGCATGATCAGCGGGGTGAAGAAGCCGATCGCGACGGCGTAGTGCCGCGCCATGTACAGCTCGGTCGGAAACAGGAGCGCGATCGCGATCAGAGCCAGCGCGGTGGGCTCCAGGTCCAGCGCGAGCAGACCCGCTGCCACGGCGAGCCCCACGAAGGTGCCGATGGTGCGGTGGGTGGCGCGGGTCAGCACCAGCCCGGCCTCCGCGTCGGACGGTCGGCCGGCGTCGATGACGGCGAGCGGCACGGCGGCGGCCGCCATCGCCCAGTTCGCGTGGTCGACGCCGAGTAGGACACCGGCCGCACCCGAGAGGCCGACTGCCAGGGCGTAGCGCAGGGCGTGGATACCCACGCCGGGCGCGGGCCGGCGCAGCACCATGGCGATGCCGTCCAGCCAGGGCCGCCCGCGCAACGGGCCGGGTCGGCCGAACGCGCCGATGACGATCGCGAACACCGCGGTCGCGGCGCAGATCGCGAGGGCCTGCCAGGGCGGCGCGAGACCGGCGGGCAGCGTGGCGGTGGCACCCATCGCGAACAGGAAGAAGAACGGGCCTGCGGGGCGCAGCCGCACCGCATCGGACAGGACGGAGCAGACGGTGGCGAACACGACACCGACGACCACGAGCACCCAGGGCGGTGCGTGATGGTGCGCGAGCGTGATCCCCAGGGCCTCGCCCGCGACCAGCAGTCCACCGGCCTGCACCTGATGCACGATCCGGGGCCGCCCCTTCTCGCCGCGGCCGTACATGCCCGCGAAGGCGCCGAACTCGGCGTACACGAGAAGCTCGGGACGGCCTCAGGCGATCAGCAGCAGACCGGGGATCAGGAGCGCGACGGCGACGCGAAGGGCGTGTCCACTGTCGCGCAGGTCGGGTCGGAAGCGCTCGGGCAGCCGGATCGGGGCCGGCCGCGCGCCACCGCTATCCGGTCGCGACAAGGATCGCGGCGATCACCGCGAACAGGGCCGACCCCACGACCGCTCCGGCGGCCACGAGCGCGCTCGTCGTGTACGTCGCGTCGGACGCCGGGCGACGGGGCGTGGACACCGCACACGCGAATCCGAGCCCGGCGAGCGAAGCGATCCCCAGTACCACCACTGCGATCCACGTCATGTCCGGCTCCCTCCGGTCGTACGGATTCCACCCGCATCCGCCGGTGCAGAGCCGGCATCGGGTTCGCCGACCATCATCGCACGCGCGGCTTTTCGCAGCGCGGCGTACCGATCTGCTTCGACCTCCGCACCGTCCGGGGAAGGGCTAGGGTGATTTTCGTGGTTCCGAATCAAGTTGTGACATCACCGTTGACCGAGGCCGCGATGTTCGTCGTGCTCACCGTTTCGGACGGGCAGGAGGAGCGGGTTCACGACGCGTTGGACAACCTGTCCGGCCTCACCCGCTCCGTCGGATTCCGGTATCCGGACAAGCACCTCTCGCTCACCACCTCGTTCGGCTCGGACGTCTGGGATCGACTCTTCGCCGGCCCCAGGCCCACGGGGCTGCATCCGTTCATCGAGCTCGACGGTCCGCGGCACCGCGCCCCGTCGACACCGGGCGACGTGCTGCTGCACGTCAAGGCGAGCACCCTCGACATGTGCTTCGAGTTGACCTGGCGCATCCTCGACTCGTTCGGGGACGCGGTCACCGTGGTCGACGAGGTGCACGGCTTCCGCTTCTTCGACGCCCGCGACCTGCTGGGCTTCGTCGACGGGACGGAGAACCCCGAGGGCGCTGCCGCCGTGAACGCGACCGCGGTCGGATCCGAGGATCCCGACTTCGCGGGCGGCAGCTACGTGCACATCCAGAAGTACCTGCACGACATGACGGCGTGGCGGGCACTGTCGGTCGAGGACCAGGAGAAGGTCATCGGGCGCAGCAAGCTCGAGGACATCGAGATGGCCGACGACGTGAAGCCGAAGAACGCACACATCGCCCTGAACGTGATCAACGACGAGGACGGCAACCAGCTGCAGATCGTCCGGCAGAACATGCCCTTCGGCGAGCTCGGCAGTGCGGAGTTCGGCACCTACTTCATCGGATACTCCCGTGACCCGGAGGTCACGGAACGCATGCTGCGCAACATGTTCCTGGGCGACCCGCCCGGCAACACCGACCGCATCCTCGACTTCTCGACCGCACACACCGGATGCCTCTTCTTCACCCCCACCGGAGACTGGCTCGACGCCCCACCGGACCTCCCCGCCGGCGGCGCACCGTCGTCGGAGGAGACCGCGACCACCACGCCCGCCGCAACCGGCGGCTCGCTCGAGATCGGCAGTTTGAAAGGAAGTCAAGCATGAACAACCTGTACCGGGAACTGGCGCCCGTCACCCCCGAGGCTTGGGAGCAGATCGAGGACGAGGCGGCACGGACTTTCAAGCGCAACATCGCCGGCCGCCGCGTCGTCGACGTGACGGGGCCGGACGGCCCGACCGCCGCCGCCGTCGGCACCGGCCACGTGCGTTCGGTCGACGGTCCCGCGGACGGCGTTCAGGCGGACCTGCGCGAGAGCGTGCCACTCGTCCGCCTCCGCGTGCCCTTCACGTTGAGCCGCTCCGCGATCGACTCGGTCGAGCGGGGCGCGCAGGACGCCGACTGGGATCCGGTCAAGGCGGCGGCGAAGCAGCTCGCCTACGCCGAGGACCGCGCCGTCTTCGAGGGCTACCCCGCGGCGTCGATCGGCGGGATGCGCGCGTCGTCGTCGAACGCCGCCATCGCACTCCCCTCGGATCCGCTCGAGACACCGGACGCTGTGGCGAAGGCGCTGGAGGATCTGCGTCTCGCGGGCGTCAACGGCCCGTACTCCGTGGTGTTGTCCGCCGACGTGTACACCAGCATCAGCGAGACCTCCGATCACGGCTACCCCGTCCGCGAGCAGCTCAACCGGCTCGTGGACGGTGAGATCATCTGGGCGCCCGCGATCGACGGAGCGTTCGCGCTGACCACCCGCGGCGGCGATTACGAGCTGCGGTTGGGCACGGACGTCGAGATCGGCTACCTCAGCCACGACGCCGAGTCGGTGCAGCTGTACCTGCAGGAGACCTTCACCTTCCTCGCGTACACCGCCGAAGCCTCCGTGCCGCTCACCAACTGACTTCTGCGACAGAACCTCCCGTTCGAACCCGAGCCCCCGAGTACCGGAGAAAGGCAATTCCCATGAGTGAACTCGACGGCGTCTTCGACGACATCTTCCAGCGCTTCTTCGGCAACTCGGTCGGCCGCCCGGCGACGGCGCGGGTGGACCTCAACCGACTCCTCAACGACCAGGCGAAGAGCCTGCTCGCGGAGGCCCAGGTGGCCGCGGCGGACTGGGACAATTCGGAGATCACTCCGGAGCACCTGCTCTATGCGGCGGCGATGAACGAGCCGACGCGCGACGTGATCGCTCGGCTCAAGCTCGACCCGGACAAGGTCGCCGCCGCGATGCAGGCGGCGGCGCAGGCGAGCGCGAACCCGGCCGCGATGGACGGCGCACCGTCGCTCAGCCCGGCCTCGCGGCGCGCGCTGCGAGTGGCTCAGCAGCACGCGGCGCAGAACGGGCAGTCCTACGTGGGACCCGAGCACATCCTGCTCGGCATCGCCGACAACCCGGATACGGTTGCTGCGCAAGCACTCTCGGGTGGCGGTATGTCCGCGACGTCGGCGCCGGGCAAGCCGGGCAAGCCCGTCGGCGCCGGCCAGGCCACGCAGCAGGAGAGCACGACCCCGACGCTCGACGAGTACGGCCGCGACCTCACGGCCGAGGCCCGCGCGGGCAAGGTCGACCCGGTCGTGGGCCGCGCGGAGGAGATCGAGCAGACCATCGAGATCCTGTCTCGGCGACGTAAGAACAATCCGGTGTTGATCGGCGATCCGGGCGTCGGCAAGACGGCCATCGTCGAGGGGCTCGCACAACGGATCGTCAACGACGACGTGCCGAAAACCCTTGCGGGGCATCGGGTCGTCGCGCTCGACGTGAGCTCGATGGTGGCGGGCAGCAAGTACCGCGGCGAGTTCGAGGAACGGCTGACCAAGGTTCTCGACGAGGTGCGCGAGCACTCCGACGAACTGGTCGTGTTCATCGACGAACTGCACACGATCATCGGCGCCGGCGGTGGCGGTGAGGGTTCCATGGACGCCGGCAACATGCTCAAGCCCGCGTTGGCGCGCGGGGAGCTGCACGCGATCGGCGCCACCACCATCGACGAGTACCGCAAGTACATCGAGAAGGACGCGGCGCTCGAGCGACGGTTCCAGCCCGTGATGGTCAGCGAGCCCTCCGTCGACGACACGATCGAGATCCTGCGCGGCCTCATCGACGTCTACGAGGAGCACCACCAGGTGCGGTACGAGGACGCCGCACTGGTGGCGGCCGCGGAACTGTCGGACCGGTACATCACCGACCGGTTCATGCCCGACAAGGCGATCGACCTCGTCGACCAGGCCGGCGCGCGGGTCCGCTTGCGCACCAAGACCCCCGACGCCGACACCCGGTCGATCGAGGACGAGTTGGCCGCACTGCGGCGCGAGAAGGACAGCGCCGTCGAGGGCGAGGACTACAAGACCGCCGACGACCTCAAGGAGAAGATCAGTGCGGCCGAGGAGCGGCTCGCGGCCGCGGGCGGAGGCGAGCCCGAGCCCGAGGTCACCGTCGTCGACATCGCCGAGGTCGTCTCCCGGCGCACCGGCATCCCCGTCGCGGACCTCACGTCCGAGGAGCGGGAGAAGCTGCTGCGCCTCGAGGACGACCTCCATGACCGGGTGATCGGCCAGGACGAGGCCGTGCTCGCCGTCGCCGAGGCGGTCCGTCGCGCTCGCGCCGGGCTCAAGGATCCGAGCCGGCCGATCGGCTCGTTCCTGTTCCTCGGCCCCACCGGTGTCGGCAAGACCGAGCTGGCGAAGTCCTTGGCCGCCACGGTGTTCGGCGATGAGGATCGGTTGATCCGGTTCGACATGAGCGAGTTCCAGGAGAAGCACACCGTCTCTCGGCTCGTCGGCGCGCCTCCCGGCTACGTGGGCTACGAGGAGGCCGGTCAGCTCACCGACAAGGTGCGCCGCCAGCCCTACTCGGTGATCCTGTTCGACGAGGTCGAGAAGGCGCACCCCGATGTCTTCAACGTGCTGTTGCAGCTGCTCGACGACGGCCGCGTGACCGACGCGCAGGGCCGCACCGTCGACTTCAAGAACACCATCGTGATCCTGACGTCGAACATCGGGGCCGACCTGATCCTGGACGCGCCGGACGACGACTTCGAATCGGTGATCCCGAAGGTCAAGGACCGGCTGCGGGTGCACTTCCGGCCCGAGTTCCTCAACCGGATCGACGACACGGTGATCTTCCACCGGCTGGACAAGGCGCAGCTGCGCAACATCGTCGAGCTGATCCTGGACGGCACGCGTCGGCTGCTGCGCGCACAGGATGTGGAGCTGGACGTCAGCTCCACCGCGGAGGACTGGCTGGCGGACGAGGGCTTCCAGCCCCAGTTCGGAGCCCGACCCCTGCGCCGGACGGTGCAGAAGGAGCTCGACAACCGGCTGTCATCGATGCTGCTGCGCGGCGATGTCGTCGGCGGCGACACCGTGCGGGTGGACGCCGGCGACGACGGGCTGGTGCTCTCGGTCGTGGAGAAGCACGCCGACGGAACGGTCTCGGAGGGTTCGCTGCCTGCGAACGAGAAGCAGGCCGAGGCGCGCGAGGCGATCGGCGAGGAAGTCGGCGGTGACGGCGAGGGCGTCATCGCCGAGGAGGAGGGCACCTCCTAGTCGTGGACGGGCTCACCCAGTGGTGGCACGACGAGGTCATCGGCGCCCAGAAGGGCCCGTTGCTGTTGAGTTTCGTCGCGTTCGTGATCACGTTCACGGCCACCCGGACCATCACCCGGATGATCCGGGCGGGCCGCGGCCCTTTCCACAACGTCAGCGCCGGCGGGGTGCATCTGCACCACTCGACACCGGGGTTGATCCTGCTGGTGGCCGGCGCGTTCACTGCCGTCGGCGCGGTGGGCCGCCCGCCGTGGGCCTACCTGGCTGCGCTGCTCGTCGGCGTCGGCGCATCGCTGGTGCTCGACGAGTTCGCGATGATCTTCCACCTCAAGGACGTGTACTGGTCGCAGGAGGGCCAGCTGTCCGTGAACATGGTGACGCTGGCGGCGGCGTGCGTCGGGCTCGCGGTGGTCGGGGTGTCGCCCGCGAACGTTGCGGGGCTCGGCGACACCGAGCGGTGGGTACGCGGCGGCGTCGCCACGCTGCTCGTGGTGCACCTGCTGCTTGTGGCCGTCACCGCGCTCAAGGGCAAGTACCCGACGGCGCTCGTCGGGCTGTTCGCGTGGCCCGTCACCTGGGTCGCGGCCGTGCGCCTCGCCCGCCCCACTTCCCCTTGGGCCCGCTGGTTCTACTCCCCTGCGAAGATGGCCTGCGCGGCGACGCGGGCCAAGGATTTCGACAGGCGGTGGGGACCGGTCCGGAAGCGCTGGGACGACGTCATCGGAGGGCGGCCGACGAACGGCTAGGGCGCCGACGGTGCCGCGGGGCGACCGCACCGCAGGCCCGGGGCGCGGGCGGGACGTGGGATGGGGACGCGGACTGACGCGCGAACGATCGGGGGTGTGTCAGTCCTGTCGGCGATGCGCGCGGCGCATATCCTCTGACCTGCACGAACACCCGGAGGTCATACGCCGGGTGCATAACCTTGCGGCGCAAGCTGCGAACAACCGCACCGCAAGGTCGAGTCGATACCGTCTCCGACGGCGACGATCGCCGGGCGATCGGGCGGACCGTCGCGCAGGGCGAGTAGCGTGCTCGCCGAGGGACGGGGGAACGGCGCGATGGATCTGCGTGAGGGTGGCGAGTTCGCCGGGTATCGGGTCGTGCGCAAGCTCGGCGCGGGCGGCATGGGCCAGGTCTGGCTCGTGGAGAACCCGAACCTGCGCCGGCTGGAAGCGATGAAGGTCGTATCCACATCCGGCGCGGGCGACGACTTCGCCCGCCGGTTCACCACCGAAGCCCAGACCGCCGCCGGGCTCGACCACCCGAACATCGTGACCGTCTACGCGTACGGCATCGAGAGCGATGCCGCGTGGTTCACCATGAGCCACCTCGAGGGCGAGGATCTCGTCCGCGCCGGTGCGCTCCCACCCGCCGAAGTGGCCACCATCGTCGAACGCGTCGCCGACGCCGTCGACTAAGCCAACTCCCGCGGCGTCATCCACCGAGACATCAAGCCCGCCAACATCATCGTCCGGCGGGACCTCACCGGCCTGATCGTCAGAGTGACTGTTCTCGACTTCGGCATCGCCAAACTCATGGACGGCACCCATCTCACGGCCACCAATGCGTTCATCGGCACCCTCACCTACGCCCCACCCGAGTCGCTGACCGGCGGCGGCGTCGTCCCCCAATCCGACCAGTACTCCCTCGCCGCCACCGCGTATCAATTACTCACCGGCAGGCCACCTTTCGCCGGCCAAAATCCAGGCGCGTTGATGATGGCCCACATCACCGGCCCCACCCCCCACGTCGGAGATGCCGACCCCGCACTCACGCCACTCAACGACGTCATAGCCCGTGCGCTGGCCAAGGAGCCGCTGCAGCGGTTCCGCACCTCTCGCAAGTTCTCGGAAGAATTGACCGCAGCGGTCGCGCGCATGTCACATGCCACACTGTCACCGTCCGAGCAGCCAGACCCACGCGACGTCCCCACAATGATGCGGGCGCCAGCTTCCTCAACGCCCCCAATCCCTCTGGGCGCAACGAGGGTGGATCCCGCTCCTACTGACGACCGCACGGTGGATGACGCAACGATCCGGCAGATCGTGGAGCTACTCGTCGCACAGGGATCGCAGTACTGGCAATCGCTCCACGGAGAGTTTCAATCTGTGGGCGAACGCCACCAATCGGCATCGGTCACAATGGCAACCTCCTCCGGAACCTTCCGAGTTCCGGTCACGGCCCGAGTTCAGCAACTGCTGACAAGGCACCGGTATCGCGGCGGCAGCGATACCGGTGCGAGATGGAACACGCTGACGATCGACGCGAGCCCCGCCCACGGCGTAACCGTGCGGCTCGACGACAGTGACATCTCCCAGTTGCCTCCAGCAGAGGTCGCCCCCACGTGGTGGACATCGGGTTAGGTATCTCCCGCTATCCAGCCCAGGCGACCCGCTTCGGCGAGTTGCGCCCTCACACCAGCGTGTCGTGGAACAGCTGGATCACATCGTCCAGGGCCCGACGCGTGGGCTGCCCGGGCTCGTCGATGAGGTGCTCCGTCAACACCGAGTGCGGCGGGGTCAGGGCGTCGGGGTTGGCGTCGGCGTCGTCGAGTTCGACGGCGATGAAGCCGTCGCCGAGCTGTTCGCGGAGGAAGTCGAAACGCTCGCCGGGCACCATGAAGTCGCTCTTGAACCGCAGGCCCATGACCTTAAGCCCCTGCTTGGCGCACCGCACCTTCACCGTGTCGAGGTCCTGGGGCGAGATGTCGATGGTGCGGCCGGTGCCGGGGATGGGCCGGAAGGGCAGCGAGGGCTGGCTGAGCACGGGCGCGAGCATCACGTCGTCGACGGCCATGCCGAGCGCGAAGCCGCCGGTGAAACACATGCCCACGGCGCCGACGCCCTTCCCTCCGCAGCGCTCGTGCTCCTTCCGGGCGAGCGCGCGCAGCCACGTCACCACGGGCGAGGACTTGCCGGTCGCGAGGATGGTGAACTCGCGGCTCACGCACAGCGAGCCGGCGAGCTTGGCCATGCTCTTCGCCGTCCCGGCATAGCCGATCGCCTTGGGGTTCGCGGCGTCCAGGCCGGGCGTGCCGAACAGGTGCGGCAGCACCGCAGTGAACCCCGCGTCCACGACCTTGCGCGCGAAGTCCAGCACCTTCGGGGTGATGCCGGGGATCTCGGCGATCACGATCACCGCAGGTCCCGTTCCCTTTCGGTACAGGTCGTGCGTCACGCCGTCCGACGTGAAGGACTCCTTCGTGAAGTCGATGAGATGAGCGGCAGCTTCGGCTTTGAGATCCACGAGCATCATCGTGCCCCATCCACGCGGAGTCCGGGCGGCGGAACTCAGGCCAGACGGTGCGCCACGGCCTCGAGCGCCGGCCACGGATCGTCGCCCAGCGCCTGCACCGCCACGTGGTCGGCACCGGCGTCGAGATGGGCTCGAACGCCCGCCGCAACGGCGTCGCCGTCGCCGTGCACGGCCAGCACGTCCACGAGGCGGTCGCTGCCCGGTTTCGCGAGGTCGGCATCGTCGAAGCCGAGACGGCGCAGGTTGGCGACGTAGTTACGCAGGCCCAGGTAGAACTCGACGGTGCGCCGTCCGGTCGCCCGACCGCGAGCGTCGTCCTCGTCGAGGACGATCTTCTGCTCCGGCGCGAGCAGCACCCCGACGCCGAGGATCTCGCGGGCCTGCCGCGTGTGATCGGGCGTGGACAGGTACGGATGCGCCCCGGCGGTGCGGTCGGCGGCGAGCCGCAGCACCTTGGGTCCGAGGGCCGCGAGCACCGTCTGCTCCTTCGGCACGCCCTCCGCGGCGAGCACGTCCAGGTAATCGACGAGCGCCTGGTAGGGGGTGCGGTAATCGGCGGTGGCCTCGCGGTGGCCCGCGCCGATACCGAGCACGAACCGGCCCGGGTGCAGCTTGTCGATGCGGTGGAAGGCGGCGGCCGCCGAGCGGGCGTCGTCCTGCCAGATGTTGAGGATGCCCGTCGCGACCACCAGGTTCTCGGTGGCCTCCAGCAGGGCATCCACCACCGCCAGGTCGCCGCCCGGCGACCCGCCCAGCCACACCGTGCCGTAGCCCAATCGTTCCGCCCGATCGGCGAAGGCACCGTCGACCTGCGTGGCGCCGCGCCAGATTCCCAACCTGCCCAGAGTCGTCATGCTGGGTGCAACGCCGGGCCGGGGTCGGATGCTTCCCGTCACACCGCGGCGCGCGGAAGGGTCGGCCGCGCCGGGGCGTAGACGGCGCCGGCGACGGCTCGGGCGACCGCTTTGGCCACGTCGCGCACGTCGGCCTCGTCGCGCCACGCGACGATGCGGCCCCCGTCGACCTCGAACGTGCCGTGCACCCGGAACTGGAAGCACAACGGTCCGTAGACGAGGGCGGTCACGCGCTCGGTGAGCGCGGCACCGTCGGACTGCTCGGAGGCGAGCAGGACCGCCTGCATGGCGACCCGCGTGCGCGCGTGCCAGCGGAAGTGCCGCGCGATCGCCGCGCGGCCCCGCAGCGGCCTGCCGCCGGTACGCCGGTAGACCACGTTCTTCGCCAGGAGCTGCTCGGCGATCTCGTAGTCGCCGCTGCCCAGGGCATCGACGAAACGCTCGGCGACGTCCTGCGGCGACCACAGCGGGAAGTTGTTCACGGGGTCGATGGTGCCGATGTGGCGTGGACGCCGCACGAACTGGACATGACGGAACGGCGAAACTTCGATTTCACTCCTGAGCGGGGCGTTCGGTAGACTCTCCTGCGACCTTCTCGGCGAGGGCGGCCCCGGCCGCCGTGATCGACGCGAACGGCACTTCTCCCCGCGGATTCCGCGAGCGATGCAGTGCGGGCCGCCTCGACATCGTCGAGGCCGATACACCGCAGCAGGAGCATCATGTCTGACACCAACAAGCTCGTCGCCACCGTCCGTACCGAGTTCGGCAAGGGCGCCGCGCGCCGCGCCCGCCGCGACGGCCTCGTGCCCGTCGTGCTCTACGGTCACGGCACCGACCCGCAGCACTTCACCGTCGTCGCCCGTGAGTTCTCGGCGATCCTGCGCAAGGACGGCGTCAACGCCGTGCTGAACCTGGACATCGACGGCAAGGAGCAGCTCGCGCTGACCAAGCAGGTCGTCGTGCACCCGCTGCGCAACTACATCGAGCACACCGACCTCCTGGTGATCAAGAAGGGCGAGAAGGTCACCGTGTCCGTCGGCGTCGTCGTCGAGGGCGAGCCCGCCGGCGGCACCCAGGTCGCGCAGGAGCTCAACGAGGTCGAGATCGAGGCCGACGCGCTGAGCATCCCCGAGAACATCGTGGTCAACGTGCACAAGCTCGAGGCCGGCACGCAGATCACCGCCGGTCAGCTCGAGGTGCCCGCGGGCGTCTCCGTGCTCACCGACGCCGACGCCCTGGTCGTCAACGTCACCGAGATCGCGGCCGCCGCCGACGAGGCCGACGAGGCCGCCGCCGAGGCTGCCGAGTAGTTCGATGACCGACCGGCCACTCATCGTCGTGGGGCTGGGCAACCCCGGCGAGAAGTACGCCGGGACCCGGCACAACATCGGCTTCGACGTGGTCGACGAGCTCGCATCGCGCGCCCGCACCTCCTTCTCCCGGCACAAGAAGTCGGGGGCGGAGGTCGCGGGCGCGCGGCTCGTCGGCCGCCAGGTGTACCTGGCGAAGCCGCAGTCCTACATGAACCTCTCCGGCGAGCCGGTGGGCGCGCTGGCCCGGTTCTACTCGGTCGAGCCGACCGACGTCATCGCCGTGCACGACGAGCTGGACATCGACTTCGGTCTGGTCCGGCTCAAGCGCGGCGGCGGCGAGGGCGGGCACAACGGCCTGCGCTCGCTGACCCAGCACCTGGGCACGAAGGACTACCTGCGCGTGCGGGCCGGGATCGGCCGGCCGCCGGGCCGGCAGGATCCCGCGGACTACGTGCTCAAGCCCTTCGCCAAGACCGAGAAGCCCGAGGTGCCGCTCCTGGTCACCAACGCCGCCGACGCGGTCGAGCTGCTCATCCGCGACGGCCTCGAGGCCGCGCAGAACACGGTGCACGCCTGGTGATCACCTTCCGCCGGGTCACCCGCGAGGACTTCGGTCTCCTCGCGGCGTGGCTCGGCGAGTCGCACAATCGGCGGTGGTGGAACCACGAGACCTCCCTCGAGGCCGTCGAGCGCGACTTCGGGCCGTCCGTCGACGGTGCCGAGCCCTCGCTGGACTTCCTGGCATTGGGCGCCGGGAGCGGAGCGAGCGGGCCCGATCGGGTCGACGGCGGCGCGGGAACCGAGGCCGACGGTGCCGGGGCCCCGTTCGGGCTGATCCAGCGGCAACGCTGGATCGACTACCCGGACGAGCCCGAGACCGTCGCGGTCGGCACCATCGTCGACCTCGGCCCCCGCGACTGGGGCATCGACTACCTCATCGGCTCCCCCGCTGCCACGGGACGCGGCCTGGGCACGGCGATGATCGCGGCGATGTGCTCGACCATCTTCGGTGAGCTGGGCGGCGACAGGGTGGTCGTGGCCGTCGCGGCCGGCAACCGCCGTTCCTGGCGGGCCCTCGAACGGGCCGGCTTCACCCTCGTGGGACACGTCGACATCCCGCCCGACAACCCCGTCGACCCGCCGGACCACGTGGTCTACCTGCTCGATGCCCCGCCGATCTCGGACGTGAGCAACTGCTGAACCCGCTGGTGCGACAGTCCGATGGCCGCGCCGATGTCACGAACGGTGAGGCCCGCTGCCCGCAGATCGGCGACCGCGGCGCGGCTCTCCCGCGCGGCCACGCGATTCGCCTGCTCGGCGACGCGGCGTTGCTCCTCAGCGTTGTCCAGGTGAACGCGAACCGGTGCCGGTAGCTCGATCGTCGTCCCCACCAGGTCGACCTGATCAAGAGGAATGTCGAGCCAGGTCGCCGTGAGGTCGCGCGCCATCTCGGCGGCCTCCTTGAGGTTCCGCCCCTGCGTGTACTGGTCGATCTCGGGAACGTGGACCAGCCAGAAACGGCCGTCGCGACTCATCGTGGCCGTGATCTTCACCGCCACCACCCCTTTCCGAGCTTGGGCTCACACTGCCGATAGACCATCTCCGCGTAGCGGTTTCCGACCTCGCCGGGGTGCCGACCGATCGGGATCCGCAGCCCATCGAGCGAGTAGATCGAATGCCGGCCGCCCTCGCGTTCGAGATCCCACGTCAACCCCGCTTCTCGCGTCGCCTTTCGGATCTTTCTCACCATGTCGTCTCGCGTTGTCACGGTACGCGTCCAGCCCACACTAGACAACTACGTCTAGTGGCACTTGACAACTGCCTGATCGGCGCGTCTTCGGCTCTCGACATGAGATTTCCCCCTCCGGCGACTCGTCCCCCGACTCGTCATGACACCGAGAGTAGAGCGACCCACTGACAGAATTCGGGCGACGGGCGTGGCGGGGTCTACCTGCGCGGACGGGTAGACTGGCTGCTCGTGAGTTCCATTGCCGACGAGGTCTCCCGCCGCCGCACCTTCGCCATCATCAGCCACCCCGACGCGGGTAAGTCCACGATGACAGAGGCCCTGGCGCTGCACGCCCGGGTGATCAACGAGGCGGGCGCGATCCATGGCAAGTCCGGCCGCAAGTCGACGGTCTCCGACTGGATGGAGATGGAGAAGGCCCGCGGCATCTCGGTGAGCTCGACGGCGCTGCAGTTCAACTACACCTCCTCCAGCGCGGCCGCGGATTCCGAGCCGTCGGTGATCAACCTCGTCGACACCCCCGGCCACGCCGACTTCTCCGAGGACACCTACCGCGTACTCACGGCTGTCGACGCGGCGGTGATGCTCATCGACGCCGCGAAGGGCCTGGAGCCGCAGACGCTCAAGCTGTTCCAGGTGTGCCGGCACCGCGGCATCCCGGTCATCACCGTGATCAACAAGTGGGACCGCCCGGGTCGCACCCCACTGGAGCTGCTCGACGAGATCTCCGAGCGCATCGGCCTGACGCCAACTCCCCTGTTCTGGCCCGTCGGCATCGCAGGCGACTTCCGTGGCCTCCGCGACGTGCGCAAGGACGAGTACGTCCACTTCACCCGCACCGCCGGCGGCGCGAAGATCGCACCGGAGGAACACCTTTCGACCGATGCCGCCCTGGACCGCGAGGGCGATGTGTGGGCCGAGGCGGTCGAGGAGACCGAGCTCATGACCGAGATGGGGCAGAGCCACGACCAGGAGATGTTCCTGGCCGGCCAGACCTCGCCGGTGATCTTCACCTCGGCGATCCTGAACTTCGGTGTGCGCCAGCTTCTCGAGTCGCTCGTCGAGCTCGCGCCGCCGCCCGCAGCGCGCGAGAGCATCGCCGGCGAGGAGCGCGAGGTCACCGATCCGTTCAGCGCCGTCGTCTTCAAGGTGCAGGCCGGCATGGACTCGGCGCACCGGGATCGCTTGGCGTTCATGCGGATCGTCTCCGGAGAGTTCGAGCGGGGCATGGTCGTGCAGCACGCGCAGACCGGCAAGCCCTTCGCCACCAAGTACGCGATGACGGTCGTCGGCCGTGACCGTGAGACCGTCGAGACCGCGTACCCCGGCGATGTCGTGGGCCTGGTCAACGCGAACGCCCTCGCCCCCGGCGACACCCTGTACGACGGTGCCAAGGTCCAGTTCCCGCCGATCCCCTCGTTCGCGCCCGAGCACTTCGCCGTGGTCCGCGCCGACTCGGCCGGCAAGTACAAGCAGTTCCGCAAGGGCATCGAGCAGCTCGGCACGGAGGGCGTGGTCCAGTTGCTGCGCAACGACGTCCGCGGCGACGCCTCCCCTGTGATGGCCGCGGTCGGCCCCATGCAGTTCGAGGTCGTGGTCGCCCGGATGAAGACGGAGTTCAATGTCGACGTGCAGGTCGAGAACCTCGGCTACTCCGTTGCGCGGCGGACGGATTCGCCGAGCGCGGACGAGCTGAACCTGCAGCGCGGCGTGGAGGTCTTCGAGCGCAACGACGGTGCCCTCCTCGCCCTGTTCTCCGACAAGTGGCGGCTGCAGTACATCGAGAAGGAGCACCCCACTCTTACGCTCCAGCCGCTGGTCGCCGCGGCGGATTAGCCTGCAACAGCCTGTGGCGGGGTCAGCCGCAGTGCGTGCGACGTTCCTCGTCGGTCATGGAAACGGGAACCAGAGGCGACACGGTGGCCTGCCACACGCGGACCTGGATCTTCGCAGCGGGACCAGCCACACTCCGCGCGACGGAGTATTCGATCAGCCGATACGCGCGCCCCATGCCATGGCGTCGGAACTGAGTGCCCGTGAAGCCCGAGTCCGTGGACTTGACCGTCCAGCGCGTCGTCGGATCCTCGCGGGCCATCACGGCTTTCCACTCCTTGACGGCTTGCTGCACGAAGAAGAGTTCTTTCGGCAGTGGCGTATTGGCGACCGGAATCGTATCCGCCGCCCATGGCGTCAGGCCTGAAGCGCTCGTAGTTCGTCCGTCGACGATCTCGGCGCTGTCGACCGACCGCGACAGCGAGATCGTCCATTCAGAGAACGGCTTTCCCGGGCACTCGAATCGGATCAGGTCGGGCGCGCTGCGGCCCGTTTTGTCGTAGCCCGTGGATTCGCGAATGTCTGCGACACAGTGCGCCCCGGCAACCTGCGATCCGACCGCACACGTGATGGGCTCGACATCACGGCTTCCACACCCTGACAGCACCAGAAGTGAAGTTATCACTATGGATGCCCGCATGCGGTTAACGTACACCCGATGGGGCGATTTCGTCACTGACCAGCCGGGCGCTCGCTGCGTTACTCAAGGAGAATTACATCGACACGGACTGCACCGGGGTCGCTGCAGGCAAGGGCTTCTACGACTACTCGTAGCTCGCGACACTGCGGTCACGAACTCGTGCTGTACGCGGGTTCGCGACCGAAGCCTTGAGCGCCGTCCCCAGATTCGCGGCGCACCGCCGCCGCACCTCATCGATGAGATCGTCGGCCTCGGCGGAGTCGATCAGGCCGCGAACGGCAAGGGCGAGCAGCCCGTTGATGCCGGCCCAGCACTGGACCACCTCCGCCCGCGCGGTGTCTGCGGGCTCGCCGACCGCGTTAATCACGACGTCGAGAGCGCGGGCCAGGTAGCCGCGGACCTCGGCGCGTGCGGCGCGCACAGTCTCCGAGTCCTCACCGTGCACGTCGGTGAGGCCGAGCAGTCGGAAGGCGATCGGTTCGCGACGATGGAAGTCGAGGTACTCGTCGAAGGCCAGGCGCGCGGCCTCCTCGCCTCTTGCGCCGGCGACCGCAGCGGCCATCGCATCGACGTGCTCACTACCCACCCGACACGCGAGCACCGCGTAAAGGTCGGCCTTTCCGCCGGGGAAGTTCGAGTAGATGCTGGTCAGGGCGATATCCGCCTGCGCGGCGAGCTCGTCGACCGACGTTCCGCGGTAGCCACCGGGACGCGCGAACAGCACGCGCGCCGCATCGAGCAGCGCCGAGCGGGTGCGCCGGCGACGCTTGTCAACGGGTTCCGCCAGGAGCGATTCCATGACACTATCCTAGTCATATTTCGTTTTCATAGTCAGCCTAGGAGATCAAGATGACCGTGTCCCCCGACCAGCTCGACGCCGGCGCCGCCGACGGCTCCGAGATCATGAAGCAGTTCGTGCCGGCCTCACCCTTCGTCGCGCTGCTCGGCGTGCAGTTGGAGGACATCTCCGACGGTGCCGCCACCCTCCTTGTGCCGTACCGACCGGACCTGACGACGGTCGGCACGATGATGCACGGCGGGCTCATCGCCGCGGCCGCGGACATCGGCGTGATGGTGGCCGCCTGGGCCGGACGCCCGGTGCCGGACAAGCTGCGCGGGGTGACCGCGTCGCTGTCGCTGAACTTCATCGCGCCGCTCATCGAGGACGGGCTGCGGGTACGCGCCCACCGTCTGTCGACGGGACGGAAGACGAGCCACGTGCGGTGCGACATGTACTCCGAGTCGGGCGACGTGCTGGTCGCGAGCGCCACGGGCACGTACCAGATGGGCTGACGCGAAATGTGCGGTCGTTCGTCTCGACGATCATGAGTACGAACGACCGCACATTTCGCGGCGGTCAGACTCGAGCCCGCTGCGGGACCTCGCGCGCCAACAGCAGGGCGACGGCGCCGAGCAGCGTGCCCGTGATCCGGCGCTGCCAGACGGCCCACTCGGGACGGCGGGCGATCAGAGCGGCCACCGCGCCGGCCGCGATTACGATGGCAGCGTTGACCAGCATCGACACGGTGATCTGCACGCCGCCGAGGAGGAAGCCCTGCGCGGTGGTGTGTCCACGGCTCGGGTCGATGAACTGCGGGATCAGCGCGAGGTACATGATCGCCGCCTTGGGGTTGAGCAGGTTCGTGACCAGCCCCATGCGGAACAGCTTGGCGTTCGAGTCCCGCGGTAGGTCGGTGGTCTCGAACAGCCCGCGCCCGCCGGGCCGCAGCGCCTGCCAGGCGAGGTAGCCGAGGTACAGCGCTCCCGCGGCCTTGAACCCCATGAACAGCCAGGGCACGGCCACGAACACCACGGCCAGCCCGACATTGGCCAGCGTGAGGTAGACGACGAAGCCGACGGCGGTGCCGGACAGCGAGATCAGGCCCGCCGTGCGCCCCTGGCTGATACTGCGGGAGACGAGGTAGATCATGTTCGGCCCGGGCGTGAGCACCATGGCCAACGCCGTCACCACCATTCCCGCCATCGCGGTCCACGAAACGATCATGGGATCCATCCTCACGAGAACTGGCCTCGCCGTACATAGCCAGTTGACTGTGACTGGCCTGACGTCCGGGCGGCCACAGCCGACTGTGCAATCGTGACCGCCAGTGCCA
This sequence comes from Tsukamurella pseudospumae, assembly GCF_001575195.1. Taxonomy (NCBI): domain Bacteria; kingdom Bacillati; phylum Actinomycetota; class Actinomycetes; order Mycobacteriales; family Tsukamurellaceae; genus Tsukamurella; species Tsukamurella pseudospumae. The sequence goes on along the minus strand of NZ_LSRF01000058.1, from coordinate 974,005 downwards.
TATCGGTCATGTGTCCGATATGGCGCTGGCGGTCACGTTTTCATAGTCGCCGAACCGACGTCCTCATGCGATCGAGGTCGCGCCCGTCGGCGGATGCGCCGCCACCGTCTTCGACGGTGCGCCGCGTCGTCGGTCCAGCAGCGCCAGGACGATGATCACCGCCGGGACCATGATGTCGACGACGAGGATCCCGCCGGTGTTGCCCGGCTGATGATCTCCGTGCGCGAACCACTGGAAGAGATGCCCGAAGGCCGCGCCCCACAGGAAGATCGCGTACCCGACGCCGTACATCAGCCGGAACTCCGGGTACCGGAACGCCAGGACGAGAGCCATGGCCGCGAAGCCGAGATTGGTGAAGGCGATCTCGAACTGGAAGGGGTTGCCAATGGGGAAGCCGATCTCGTGCGCCATCATGTCCGGCGCGACGAGGAAGCTGATGCCGACCCAGGCGGCGCCGACACCGGCCCAGGTGAGCCACCAGCGCTGCCAGGTCTCCAGCCGGCGGCCGGGGCGGCGCGCCGAACGGATCGACGCCCCGATCACGGCGATGACCGGGAACAGCACGGGCGTTGCGGAGTGGATGAGGTATTGCGTCGATGTGTTCATGACATCAGTCTTAACAAGTTAATATTAAGTCGTCAAGACTCAGGTAGGATTCCAATCATGAGCGAACCCACCGAGGGCCTGGGCGACGTCTTGAGCCACATCACGATGCTGCTGGGCATCGTGACCCGCGAGCACGGCGAGCGCGGGGCGCCGAGCTACAGCCGGATGCGACTGCTCGGCACCCTGGAGGAGATCCAGCCGGCCACGCAGCACGAACTCGCACAGGCCATGCTCGTCTCGGATGCGGCCGTGAGCCGCATGTTGACCGCGCTGGTGCCGGAGGGACTGGTCACCGTCGAACCCGATCCCGCACACGCCCGGCGGCGCCTCGTGCGCCTCACGGACGACGGCGCCGAGCTGTTCCACGCGTCGAGCAACGACTATGCGGCACAACTGAAGAAGGCCCTCACCGAGAGGGACTTCCCCTACGATCGCTACCTCCGCGACAGCATCGCGCTGCGCGACTTCCTCGCGGCCGCAGCGGGCCGCGGCTGATCAACTGCCGAGGATCGTCTCGATCTCGGACTCGTCGACATCGTTCACGGACGCGGGCGAGAACTTCGGGTCGCGGGTCTTGTCGATGAGGACGGCGCGGATGCCCTCAACGAAGTCGGGGCGACGCACGAGGCGCGCGCCGACCACGGCCTCCTCCGCCAGGCACTGCGCCAGCGTGCGGTTCGGGGACTCCTGGATCAGGCCGAAGGTGACGAACACCGAGGTCGGGCACGCTGTGGACAGCTGCTCGCGCGCGGTGTCCGCCCACGCCCCCTCGGTGGTCGCCAGCGCGGAGAGGATCTCCGGCACCGCGCCCAGGCCGAAGACCTCGGCGATGGCGTCGAGCGGCAGCGTCGGCGCGGGGGCCGGGCCGGCGAACTCGGCGAGGACCACGTCGAGGTCGCGGCCGGCGAGCAGGGCCGTCTTCACGTCGGCCATCGCGGCCGAGGGCACGAAGTGCGTCGCGAGCCCGACGGCGAGCGCGTCTCCGGCTCCGATCCGCGCGGCGGTCATGCCCATGAGCTCGCCGACACCCTTCGGCAGCCGGCCCAGGATGTGGGTGGCACCCACGTCGGGCAGGAAGCCGATGGCCACCTCGGGCATCGCGATGAGCGCCTTCTCGGAGACCACCCGGTGCGAACCGTGGATCGAGACACCCACGCCGCCACCCATGTTCACGCCGTCGATCAGCGCGACCACCGGCTTGGGGAACTCGGCGAGGCGCAGGTTCATGTCGTACTCGTCGCGGAAGAAGGGCGTGAAGTCCTCCCCCGCCACGACCTGATCGCGGATGGCACGGATGTCGCCGCCGGCGCAGAAGGCCTTGGGCGAGGCGGAGGTGATGAGGACGCGCGCGACGGCATCGTCGGACTCCCAGGCCTGCAGGGCCTCGTCGATCGCATGCACCATGTCGCTCGTGAGCGCGTTGAGCGCCTTCGGACGGTTCAGCTCGATGTGGCCGGTGCCCCCGACCACGGTGGTGACGATCTCGGCGTCGCTCACAGCTCACTCCTCGCGATTGGTCGCATATCCAACTAAATCAGTATGCCAGGTGCCCGCGTAATCTGGACCGGCGATGGCGAATCTTCTCGGCGCGGATGCGCTGCACCTCGAGTACCCGACCAAGACGGTCTTCGATTCGGTGTCCCTCGGCGTCAACGAGGGCGACCGGGTCGGCATCGTCGGCCGCAACGGCGACGGCAAGTCGAGCCTGCTCGGCATGCTGGCCGGTACGCGCGAGCCCGACTCCGGACGCGTGACCCGACGGGGCGGCGTCCGCGTGGGCGTGTTGACCCAGACGGACCTCTTCGACGACGGCGACACCGTCGGGCACACGGTCGTCGGCGACACCCCCGAGCACGTGTGGGCGGGCGACCCGAAGGTGCGCGACATCCTCTCCGGCCTGCTCCTGGACCTACCGTGGGACGCGCGGCTCGGGGAGCTGTCCGGCGGGCAGCGCCGCCGCGTGCAGCTCGCGCAGCTCCTCGCGGGCGAGCACGACGTGCTGATCCTGGACGAGCCGACGAACCATCTCGACGTCGAGGCCATCGAATGGCTCGCCGGCCACCTCAAGACCCGCTGGCCCGCGAACCAGGGCGGCCTGCTCATGGTGACGCACGACCGGTGGATCCTCGACGAGGTGTGCACCGCCACCTGGGAGGTGCACGACCGCATCGTCGAACCCTTCGAGGGCGGGTACGCCGCGTACATCCTGCAGCGCGTCGAGCGGGACCGGCAGGCCGCGTCGATCGAGCAGAAGCGGCAGAACCTCGCGCGCAAGGAGCTGGCCTGGCTGCGTCGCGGCGCTCCGGCCCGCACCTCCAAGCCGAAGTTCCGGATCGACGCGGCGAACGCCCTCATCTCCGACGTCCCCGAGATCCGCGACAAGACGGAGCTGCAGTCGCTCGCCGTCTCGCGGCTCGGCAAGGACGTGGTCGACATCCTCGATGTCTCGGTCTCGTACGGCGAGAAGCAGGTGCTCAGCGACGTCGAATGGCGCATCGCCCCCGGCGAGCGCACCGGCGTCCTCGGCGTCAACGGGGCCGGCAAGTCGACCCTGCTCGGGCTGATCGACGGTGCCACCGAGCCCACGTCCGGCACCGTCAAGCGCGGCAAGACCGTCAAGGTCCAGACACTCACGCAGCGCCTCGACGAGCTCGAAGAGCACTGGAACGACCCCGTCCGCGTGGTCCTGGCGAACCTCGCCACCAGCTTCACCGTGGGCAGCGGCTCCAAGGCGCAGGACCTCACCCCGTCGCAGCTGCTCGAGCGGCTGGGCTTCGCGTCGGCCCAGCTCTCGACGCCGGTCAAGGACCTCTCCGGCGGGCAGAAACGGCGCCTGCAACTGCTCCTCATCCTCCTGGACTCGCCGAACGTGCTGATCCTCGACGAGCCCACCAACGACCTCGACACCGACATGCTCGCCGCGATGGAGGACCTCCTCGACTCGTGGCCGGGCACACTGATCGTGGTCAGCCACGACCGCTACTTCCTCGAGCGCGTCACCGACCAGCAGTACGCCATCCTCGAGCGGCGCCTGCGGCACCTGCCCGGCGGCGTCGACGAGTACCTGGCGCTGCGGCGTGCCGAGCGCGGCGCCGGCTCGGCCTCCGTGTCCGGTTCCTCCGGTTCGACGGTGACCGCGCCCGAGTCGGGGCTGAGCGGCGCGGAGCTGCGGGCGGCGCAGAAGGAGGTCACCGCCGTCGAGCGGCGGATGGCCAAGCTCAGCGAGCAGATCCAGAAGGCGAAGAACGCCCTGGCCGATCACGACCAGGGCGACTACGCCGGCCTCGCCGACGAGATGAAGAAGATCTCCGCCCTCGAGGACGAGCTGGCCGAGCAGGAACTGCGCTGGCTGGAGCTGTCGGAGTCGCTGGAGGGCTGAGAGTCGCGGCGGTCATCCGGCCGCCGCCGATTTCTCCCCTTCCCGCAGAAATCGCCGCTCCCCGCAGGTATCTTCGCTCGCCCCGCGGATACACGCGGGGCGGGGCGATTTCTGAGGGGAGCGGCGACTTCTGCCGCGCGTCAGGCGACGTTCGCCGCGTACTTCGCGGGATCGGCGTCGAACTTCGGGGCGCACGAGGGGCAGCAGAAGAAGTACCGCTCGCCGTCGTAGTCGCGGAACAGGCCGCGCGCCTCGGCGGTGGACTTGACCACGGGGTTCCCCACCATCACGGGGCAGGTGGTGGAGTCGTCCGCGGACGCGGTGGTGGGTGCGGCGCCCAGCCGGATGTCCTCGGGCCCGCTGGAGTTCGTGCTGCAGCAGCTCATGTCGGCGGTGTCCTCTCGATCAGTGGAAGTGGTGGAAGGATTCGGGTTCTCGGTTGCGCCGCTCTCCGCCGTACTGCGGAACCCGCGCAGCCGCAGGCTGTTCCCCACCACGAAGACGCTGGAGAAGGCCATCGCCGCACCGGCGAGCATCGGGTTGAGCATGCCCAGGGCGGCCACCGGGATCGCGGCGACGTTGTAGGCGAAGGCCCAGAACAGATTGGTCTTGATGGTGCGGAGGGTGCTGCGCGACAGGCGGATCGCGTCCACCGCTGCCCGCAGGTCGCCGCGGACGAGGGTGATGTCCGAGGCCTCGATCGCCACGTCGGTGCCGGTGCCCATCGCCAGGCCGAGGTCGGCGGCGGCGAGCGCGGGGGCGTCGTTGACGCCGTCGCCCACCATCGCGACCACGCGGCCCTGCGCCTGCAGTCGGGTCACCACATCGACCTTGTCCTGCGGCATGACCTCCGCGATCACCTCGTCGATGCCCACCTGCGCGGCGATGTGCCGGGCGGCGGCCACGTTGTCGCCGGTGAGCAGCACCGGAGTCAGGCCGAGAGCTCGCAATTCCCGGATCGCCTGCGCACTGGTCGGTTTCACGGTGTCGGAGACCACGAGGATCCCCCGCGCCGCGCCGTCCCAGCCGACTGCTACGACGGTCGCGCCGCGGGCCTCGGCCGCGGCCTTGGTCGCCGCGAGACCGTCGCTCAGCGTCAGCGCCCAGTCGGCGAGCAGCGATTCGCGGCCCACGATCACGCCGTGGCCGTCGACGACGCCCTGCACGCCCTGTCCCTCGACGTTCGCGAATCCCTCAACGGGCGAGAGCGTTCCGACCTTCTCCCGAGCGCCCGCCGCGATGGCCTGCGCGATCGGATGCTCGGAAGCGTCCTCGAGCGCGCCGGCGAACCGCAGCACGTCCTGCGCCTCGACGCCCGGCTCGGCCACGACGTCGACGAGGGTCATCCGCCCGGTGGTCACGGTGCCGGTCTTGTCGAGTACGACGGTGTCCACGCGCCGGGTCGATTCGAGGACCTCCGGCCCTTTGATGAGGACGCCCAGCTGGGCGCCGCGGCCGGTGCCGACGAGCAGCGCCGTCGGGGTGGCGAGGCCGAGCGCGCACGGGCAGGCGATCACCAGGACCGCGACCGCGGCGGTGAAGGCCGCCGCGACGGGGAAACCCGCGCCCAGCCAGCCGCCCAACGTGATCGCGGCGATCGCGATGACGATCGGTACGAAGAACCCGGAGATCCGGTCGGCGAGGCGCTGCACCTCGGCCTTCCCGGTCTGCGCGTCCTCGACGAGTCGCGCCATCTGCGCGAGCTGCGTGTCCGATCCGACGCGCACGGCCCGGACCACCAGGCGCCCACCGGCGTTCACGGTGGCGCCGGTGACGGCGTCTCCCGCACCGACCTCGACCGGCACGGACTCCCCCGTCAGCATCGACGCGTCGACGGCCGAGCTACCGGCGACGACCACGCCGTCGGTGGCGATCTTCTCGCCGGGGCGCACGACGAACTCGTCGCCCACCGCGAGCAGGTCGACGGGGACCTTCACCTCGGCCCCGTCACGCAGGACCGAGACCTCCTTCGCGCCGAGCTCCAGCAGCGCGCGCAGCGCCGCGCCCGCCCGGCGCTTGGAGCGCTTCTCGAAGTACCGCCCGGCGAGGATGAACATCGTCACACCCGCGGCCACCTCGAGGTAGATGTTGGCGGCACCGGCGGACGGCGCGAGCGTGAAGCTGAAGGGGTGCACCATCCCCGGCTCCCCCGCGGTCCCCAGGAACAGCGCGTACAGCGACCACAGGAACGCGGACAGCGTGCCCATCGAGATGAGCGTGTCCATCGTGGCCGTGCCGTGCTTGAGGTTGGTCCAGGCCGCCTTGTGGAAGGGCCATGCGCCCCAGAGGATCACGGGCGCGGCGAGCGCCAGCGATGCCCACTGCCAGTAGGTGAACTGCAGGGCGGGGACCATCGCCGTGGCGATCACGGGCACGGCGAGCACGACGGCGCCGATCAGCCGGGTGCGCAGGGACTCCAGTTCTCGGTCGGCCGGGGAGAGCTTCTCGCCGCCCGAGGCCGACGGCGCCGCGGGCCCGGACGGCGTTGCGCTGTAGCCGGTCTCGGCGACCTCGTCGATGATCCGCTGCACGTCCACGCCGTCGGGCGCGGTGACCTTCGCCTTCTCCGTGGCGTAGTTGACCGTGGCGCTCACACCCTCGATCTTGTTGAGCCGGCGCTCGATCCGGTTCGCGCACGATGCGCAGGTCATGCCGCCGATGTCCAGTTCGACGTGTGATCCGCCGGTAGCGGCCTCGGTGCTGCTCATGGTCGATTCCTCCTCGTCGCGTTCTCGGGTCAGTGGCCGCTGTGATCGGCGGCCGGCGGGGTGGCGATCGGCGCCGATCCCGCTCCCGCGGCATCGACCACGAAGCTCGCGGTGCGGACGGCACCGTCGACCTGGAAGTCCAGGTACAGCAGGTAGCGACCCGCCGTGGGCGCCTGCACTTGGAAGGAGATCGACGGTCCGCCGGTCTCGCCCGGCTTCGGCGCGTTCCCCTCGGGGTGTACGTGAAGGAAGGCCAGATCGCCCTGGCGCAGCGCCACGAGGTGCCCGAAGGCGCCGAGGTAGGGCTGCAGCGTCGTGACCGGCGCACCGTCGCGGGTCACGCGCAGCTCGACCGGGCTCGACGCACCGGCGACGAGGTCGCCGTCGAGGGTGACGGTGAACCCGTCGACCTGCGCGGTCCGCGTAGGCGCGGGATCCGCGGGCTCGACGGTGCCCGCGGCGTCCACCGTGCGCGAGAGAGTGACCGCGTTGCCGACGGCCGGGGCGAAATCGGCGTAGACGCGGTACGAGCCGGCCTCGGCCCAGCTCCACGGCACGGACCACGTGCCCGTTTCCCGGTCGAGCGTCGGGTGGACGTGCCGGAAGTCCCGCCCGTCGGACCGCACGACGATCAGGTGCAGGTCCTTCTCGTGGGTGGTGGTGTACGCGGCGACAGGGGCGCCCGCAGCGTCCTCGATCCGGAAGCTCAGCACGCCCGCCTCCCCGACGCCCCGCGGCGCGGCGACCGGCGACAGCGTCAGTCCCTCGGCGCTCAGCGCGACGCCCTTGAGGCTCGGCACCGCCGTCCCGGTCTCGCTGGTCGCCCCGCCGTGTCCCGCATGCTCGTTCATCTGTCCGCTCTCCTGATTCCACTGCGCCACCACGCTGTCCGGCACCACCGCGCCGGCCAGGCCGTAGGCACCGCCGAAGGCCACGACCAGCCCGGCGCCGTAGACCGCCAGCCGTGCCGCCGGGTTCATCGAGCGCCGCTTCCGCCGGCCGCCGTCCATCGGATCCTCCTCGGTAGCTGATACCCCTACTGGGTATCTGACACACCGAACGTTATACCCCTAGGGGGTATATGACAAGGGCCGGTTCCGCACGAATCCCGGCGTCCTCGTCCGCCACCGCCAACACCGCCGGCGAATTCTGTTCGCGCCGCACAATCCGATCGCGGAACCGGACAGACATTCGGGCGGATTCCGTCTGAATCCGCAGCTCCATACCGGTTTGCGGTCTTGCGTGAAAGCGATTGCGATACAGCATTTTCCGAGGGAACCTGGCCGAACGGCCGGTGTTTTCGAGCACCCCGACCACAAATGTCGACGGCGACCGAAACATCGAGCACAGTCGGATACCTTCACCCCGAGTGCCATTCGCACCGCCACCACAAGATGGGAACCGAGATTCGATGATCCGCCTCCGTGTCGCCTCCGCCGCCGCTGCGCTCGCAGCGGGCACCGCCCTCCTGCTCCCCGGAACCGCGTTCGCCGCCCCGCACGGCACCGCCCCCGCGCCGCATCCCGCGCCCGCGCCCGCAGCGAAGGCGGCGCCGAAGCCCACGGCGAAGCCCGCCGCCGCAGCGAAGCCGGCCGCCCCGAAACCGGCGGCGAAGCCCGCAGCAGCCGCGCCCGCGGACCCGCTGACCGGATTCGTGTGCACCGTGATCCAGTTCATCCCGGGCGGCCTGCAGACCGTGCAGTCCACACTCCAGACCGTGGGTACCGCCGAGAAGGAGCTCGTCGCCGGCGCCCGGCAGATCGCACCCGGCGCCGCCGACGCCTACACCGCCTTCCGCGCCCCGATCGACCAGCAGATCACCGCGGTGCTGACCGCCTGCGCGGGCGCCGCGAAGTAGCCCGGCGCCGTCGGGCCCGGGTCCGCACGGACTACGGGACGACGGTGGCGCCGGGCACCGGACCGGAGGCGACGCGCACCGTCCGGCACACCCCCGCGCCGGCGAGCTCGGTGCCCACGTCGACGGCATCGTCCGCGCTCGCGCAGAGGAAGGCGCAGGTGGGGCCGCTGCCGGAGACGATGCCGGCCAGCGCGCCCGCCTCCACGCCCGCGCGCAGCGTGCGGCGCAGGCCCGGCTGCAGGGACAGCGCGGCCGCCTGCAGATCATTGGCGAGCAGCGGCGCCAGCCGGTGCGGGTCGCCCGACGCGACGGCGGCGAGCAGCTCGTCGGGACTGCCGGCGCGCGGCGGGGCCCCCGCCTCCCGCAGCCGGTCGAGCTCGCGGTACACCGCCGGCGTGCTCAGGCCCTCGCGGGCCAGCGCCAGGGTCCAGTGGAACTCGCCGCGCGCGAGCGCGGGGATCAGCCGCTCCCCGCGGCCCGTGCCCAGCGCGGTGTGCCCGTGCAGCGAGAAGGGGACGTCGGAGCCCAGCGTCGCGGCGACCTCGTCGAGGTCGTCCCGGGTGACCTCGAGCCCCCACAGCGTCGCGGCGCCGAGCAGCGCCGCCGCGGCATCCGCGGACCCGCCCGCCATACCGCCGGCGACGGGGATGCCCTTGACGATGTCGATGCGCATCGCGGGGTCGCGGTCGTACCGCTCGGCGAGGGCTACCACGGCCCTGGCGGCCAGGTTCGTCGGGTCGGTCGGCACGTCGCGCACGCCCTCGCCGGTGACGTGCAACGAGAGCTCGTCCGCCGGGGTCAGGGTCACGTCGTCGTGCAGCGACAGCGCCTGGAACACCGTCACGAGCTCGTGAAAACCATCGGGCCGCACGTCACCCACCCCGAGGTGGAGGTTCACCTTGGCGGGCGCACGCACGGTCAGGGGCGTCGGGACCACGGAGAGCACGCGTTCCAGACTACGGTGCCGGCGACCGTGGTCCGGCCGCGGACTTCGCGGCGGCGAGCGCGGCGAACTGCTCCACACCCAGCTTCTCGCCGCGTTCCCGCGGATCGATGCCCGCGGCGACCAGGATCTCCTCCGCCGCGGCGGGAGATCCGGCCCAGCCCGCGAGGGCGGCGCGCAGCGTCTTCCGACGCTGCGCGAAGGCGGCGTCCACGGCGGCCCAGAGCTGCGCGCGGTCCACATCGGCGCGACCGTCCGGCCCGTGCAGGTCGATCCGTACCAGCCCCGACTCGACATTGGGCTCGGGCCAGAACACCGCCCGCCCGACGGTGCCGGCCTTGCGTACGCGCCCGTAGTACGCCGCTTTGACCGACGGGACGCCGTACACCCGCGAGCCCGGCGCGGCGGCGAGGCGGTCCGCCACCTCCAGCTGCACCATGACCAGCACGGTGCGCAGCGTCGGGACCTCGGCCAGCAGGTGCAGCAGCACCGGGACGGAGACGTTGTACGGGAGGTTCGCGACGAGCACCGTCGGGGATCCCGCGACGGAGACCTGCGAACCCGAGACCTTGAGCGCGTCCTCGCCGATCACGGTGAGGTTCCCCGCCAGCTCGGGCGCGCGGTCGGCCACCGTCTTCGGGAGTTGTTCCGCGAGAACCGGATCGATCTCGATCGCGGTCACGGCGGCGGCGGCGTCGAGCAGCGCCAGCGTCAGCGATCCCAGACCCGGGCCCACCTCGAGGGCGATGTCGTCGGGCCGGACGTCCGCCGCGGCGACGATCTTGCGGACCGTGTTCGGGTCGTGCACGAAGTTCTGCCCCAAGGTCTTGGTGGGGCGAACGGACAACTGCCCGGCCAGCGCGCGGATCTCCGCGGGGCCGAGCAGTCGTGCCTTGTTCTTGAAGTCGGCGCCGGTCACCGGTGTGACTCTACCGAGCTACTCCGAGTTGCCGGACAGGCCGAGGCGCGACGAGCAGGCGGGCCAGGCGCCCCAGCCCTGCGCGGAGAGGGTCTTGCGGGCGATGTCGATCTGCTCCTCGCGGGTGGCGAGGTCGGCGCGGGGCGCGTACTTGCCGCCGCCGTGGCGCAGCCAGGTGCCGTAATCGAACTGGACGCCGCCGTAGAAACCGTTGCCCGTGTTGATGGCCCAGTTGCCGGTGGACTCGCACTGCACGAGGCGGTCCCACACGGAGCCCGGCGCCACGTACGGCGCGCCCGGCGCGGTGCCGACGGCGGTGACGCCGGCGACGCCCGCGTCGAGGATCTTCGAGGCGATCTTCTCGCGGGAGACGACCTTGCCGTCCACGATCTTCTCGCGGTACTGCACGCTCTGCGTGCCCGGCTTGCCCGGGTTCGTGATCTGGGTCTTGCCGTTGGTCAGCTTAGGATCGTCGACCTTCTTCGGCGGCGCGGTGTACGGCTCGGTGACCGTGACGTCCGAGACCCGGTTGCGGCTGACCTTGATGGTCATGTCCGGCGTGACCCGCGAGTTCGCGCTCGGGGTGACGGTGTCCTGCTGGATCAGCGGGACGCCCATCTTCGCCAGGTACTCGCCGACGGTGCGCCCGGCCGCGTCCGCGCGGACCGTCTTCCCGGCGTCGATGACGGTGGCCGCGACCGGGGTGGTCACGGACACCGCGGCGCCCGCGAGCGGGACCTGCGCGTCGAGCGGCAGCGAGACGAAGTTCTTGGCGTCGCCGAGGCCGGCGTCGGCGAGGGCTGCGCCCATCGTGAGGTCGGTCGTCTTGACCGTGCGGACAGCGCCGTTGACGTTGACCGCGATGTCACGGGCGTGCTGCACGGAGATCGGCTGGCCCGAGGCCACCGACTCGTTCAGGCCCGGCGTCACCTTGTCGGCGGCGCCGGCGTCGATGCCCGCGGACTCCAGGATGGACTTCACCGAACGGCTCATCGTCGAGACCTCGCGGGCCTGCCCGTCGACGGTGACGGTGACGTCCTGGTACAGCGCCGCGGCGGTGCCGCCGGCGGCCATCAGGGCCACGAGCATGGCGCCGGTGACGGCGCGGACCGGCGTGTTCTCCAGGCGGGTGCTGATCCCGCCGAGCACGCCGCCCTTGGCGTCGTCGGCTGCGACCTCAGGAGCCTCGACCTCGTCGTCCTCGTCGAGGATCTCGAGGGACGGAGCCGGCTCGACCTCGTCGTCCTCGTCGTAGACCTCGAGGGACGGAAGGGGCTCGACCTCGTCGGCCAGGTGGGTGAGGTTCTCGGCCTCCTCCACCGCCTCATCGCCGTAGACCTCGGCCTCGAGGTCGATGATCGCGCGGTCGACCGTCTTCTCGTGCAGGTCGCTGAACCGGGCGAAGACCCGGGTGACGTCGAACTCCGCGGTGCGCTCCCCGGTGGGGGCGAAGGCACCTCGGCGGGAGTGGGCGGTCGGCTGATCCACCATGGTGGAGTTGTCGTCTGCGTCGAACTCAGGCACTGGTGACTTCCCTACGGGTACTGCGGATGGGCTGCCGGGTACGGCGGTCGGCGACGTTTCGGTCGCCGTTACATCACAGTACGGTAACGGAGAAGTGGGTGGCGTGCCAGCTTCTGTTCATTTCGACGCCGCGAATGTGGCGCCGAACACACGCTCCGCAGTCGCCGTGGTGGCCGCCGCGACCTCCTCGGGAGCGACTCCGCGCAGGTCAGCGAGGAATCGGGCGGTGTAGGGGATGCAGTACGACTCATTGGGGGCACCCCGGTACGGGTGGGGTGTGAGATACGGCGCATCGGTCTCGACGAGTAGTTGATCGTCGGGAACCAGGCGCGCCGCCTCCTGCAGCGCCGTCGCGTTGGTGAAGGTGACGGTGCCGGAGAAGCTGAGCACGTAGCCGCGGTCCACGCACTCACGGGCCATGGCAGCGTCGCCGGAGAAGCAGTGGAAGATCACGGTCTCCGGGGCGCCGAAGCGCTCCAGGTCCGTCAGGATGTCGGCGTCGGCCTCGCGGTTGTGGATCATCAGCGGCTTGCCCAGGCGCTTGGCCAGGTCGATGTGCCACTCGAACGCCGCGTGCTGCTGCGCCGGCGTGGCCACGTCCTCGCGCTTGCCCAGCCAGTACCAGTCCAGCCCGGTCTCCCCGATCGCCACGCACCGCGGATCGGCCGCGAGCCGCTCGAGCTCCTCCGGTGCACCGTCGACCTCGAGCTGGTGCGCATCCGTGGGATGCAGGGCCACCGCGGCGAAGACCCGATCGTCCCAGCGGGTCGCGTCGATGACGTACCGGGCCTGCTCGAGATCGCAGGCGACGGTGACGACCCGGCCCACGCCGACGGACGCCGACCGATCGACCAGCTCCCGCACGGCCTCGGGCGTGCGGGCGCGGCAGCCGTCGAGGTGCGTGTGCGCGTCGACGAGGCCCGGGAGCGGATCGGGCAGCGGAGGTGGCGGCTTCTTCTTCCCCATGCCGCCCATTGTTCCGGTAGTCCCCGCACCGCGTCTCTTCAGACCATGTTTAATCCGGTGTTAAGCGGAGACGAAGCGGCGGCTGATCTGATCGCATCAGCCCCTTCGAAGAGGAGAACAGATGAGCTCGAAGTTCGTGACCGGTCTCGTCGTCGGCTGCGCCGCCCTGGTCGCGGCCTGCAGCACGACCACCGGCGGCACCCCGACCGTGTCCGACAGCAGCGCCGCACCCAGCACGGTCGCGGTTCCCGCCGGACTCGACGTCGGACGGTTCCCCACCACGATCCGGGAGGTCCCGTCACCGTCGAACGAGAACGCCTGGATCATCGAGGGCAACCGGATGGCCGACGCGCTCATCCAGGTCAACGAGGTCGACCCGCGGATGAAGATCGGCGGTGCCGGGCTGCGGTCCTACCCGGTACTCACCGGCATCCAGCTCAAGCAGCGGGTTCCCGACGCGACCTACAACGCCTTCTACGACAACAAGATGCGCGTCGGTATGACGACCACGCGCGGCGACTCCTTCGACAACCCGACCGTGGCCACCCGCATCGGGTTGTACCGCTTCGACACCCCCGACGCCGCGGCCAAGGCGCTCGCGGCGATCAAGGCCGCGACGGCCGGGCAGCGGCAGATCCCGATCACGGGCACCGACGGCGTCAGCGCCACGGAGTTCAAGCCCGGCACCGTGGACAGCTACCGCGTCGAGGGCCCGTTCGTCATCAACGTCAGTGGGACCGCCCCCGCCACGGACGACGCGGCGAAGTTCGTCGCCAAGGCGTACACACTCGAGATCCCCAAGGTCAAGAGCTTCAGCCCTACGCCCGTGGCCTCGATCCAGTCGCTGCCGGGCGACAAGGACGGGATCCTCTCGCGCACCCTCATGCAGCAATCCAGCGCGCTGAGCAGCCTTTCCAACGCCTACTACGGCCTCGACGCGATGCTGCACCGCATCCGCGACATCTCGGACGCGGACATCTACCGCAAGGCCGGCGTGGACCTGGTCGGTGAGGGCGCTGCGATCGTCTACCGCACGCGGGACGCCGCGGCCGCGACCGACATGGCCGCAGCGCTGGTGTCCACGACCCGCGCGGACAAGAACCACGTGGCCGCCGCCTCCCCCACGGCTCTGCCGCAGGCGCAGTGCACCGAGCGCCGGGAGACGCAGACCTTCAACTGCGCCGTCGCGGTCGGCCGGTGGGCGGCGACCGCCGGCGGCGAGAGCCTCGCGGAGTCGCAACAAGCGATCTCGGCCCAGTTCACGATCCTCGCGAAGAACCCGTAGGGATCGAAGGCCGTGAAGCGCAGCGTCGTTCCAGCACTCGCCCTCGCACTCGCCGCTGCGACCCTCACGGCCTGCAGCACGACGGTGCCCGGCATCGCCAGTGACAGCGCCGGGAACTCGCCCGGCCCCGTCATCCCGACGGGACTGGACGTCGGGCAGAACCCGACCACGCTGCGAGACATCCCACCGTCGTCGACGGACGGCGGCTGGATCGTCGAGGGAAACCGCATGGGTGACGCGCTGATCCAGGTCAGCGACGTCGACCCGCGCCTGAAGATCGGCGGGGTCGCGCTGCGCTCCTACCCCGTCCTCGACGGGCTGAACCTCTCCGACCGGGTGCCCGACGCGACCGCATCGGCATTCAGCCGCAACAAGATGCACGTCGGCATGACCACGACCCGCGGCGACAAGCTCGAGAAGCCGACGGTCGCGCTGCGCGTCGGGCTGTACCGGTTCGACGACGCCGCGACCGCCGCGAAGGCGCTCGACGCGGTCGAGGCGGGCGCCGGATCGCAGCGGCGGATCGTCGGGATCGACGGGGTGTTCGCGACGGAGTTCAAGCCCGGCACCGTCGACTCGTACCGTGCCGAGGGCCCGTTCGTGATCAACGTCAGCGGCACCGCCCCGACCACAGGCGAGGCGACCGGATTCGTCTCCAAGGCCTACGCGCTGCAGGTGCCGAAGGTCCAGCGGTTCCAGCCGACCCCGGTCTCGTCGGTGCAGACGCTGCCCAGCGACGACGGCGGCATCCTCGCCCGCACGGTCTACGAGGCGAACCCGCCGATCTATGCGAAGGAGATCGCGAACAACTACTACGACCTCGCCGGGCTCGTGCTGCGGGTCGAGGACGTCTCCGATGCGGAGATGTACCGCGCGGCGGGCGTGGACGCCGTGGGACAGGGGAAGACCGTCGTCTTCCGGGCCCGGGACACGGCCGCGGCGGCGAAGCTGCTCGCCGACCGCCGGAGCCACGCCGATCCCACCAAGACCACGCCGGTCGCGGTGCCCGCCGGCCTGCTCACCGTCAACTGCGGTCAGTACACCGACGACGGGACCGTCGGATGCAGCGGCCAGGTGGGACGCTACGTCTTCTCCCTCTCCACCGACACCGCGCTCGACGCCGTCCAGACCGCCGCCGCGCAGTACACGATCCTGGCGAAGAACCCGTAGGCGCCCGCTACTCCGGTTCGACGTAGCGGGGGAAGACGCCCTGCGGCTTGGGCAGTGCGGTGCCGGGCCGCAGCCGGGTGGCGATGGCCTCGAAGGTCCGCTCGTCCTTCGGCTGCTCGAGCAGCGTGAGCAGTTCCTCCGACGACTCCGGCATCACCGGCTGCAGCAGCAGCGCGACCTGTCGCACGACCTCGGCGGTCACGTACAGCACCGTCGCCATGCGGTCCGGGTCGCTCGCCTTGAGCTTCCACGGCTCCTGCGCGGAGAAGTAGCGGTTGGTGTCGGCGAGGACCTCCCAGATCGCCTCCAGGTACAGGTGCAGCGCCTGGTCGTCGACGCGGCGGCGCACGACCGCCAGGAGGCCGTCGGCCTTGGCGAGCAGGGCATCGTCGGCCTCGGTGAGCGGGCCGGGCGACGGGACCATGCCCGCGCAGTTCTTGTTGATCATCGACAGCGAGCGCTGCGCGAGGTTGCCGAGCTCGTTGGCGAGGTCGGCGTTGATCCGGCCCACGATCGCCTCGTGGCTGTAGCTGCCGTCCTGGCCGAAGGACACCTCGCGGAGCAGGAAGAAGCGCAGCGCGTCGAGGCCGTACTCGGCGATGAGGGCGTGCGGGTCGACGACATTGCCGACCGACTTGCTCATCTTCTCGCCCTTGTTGAACAGGAAGCCGTGGGCGAAGACCCGCTCGGGCAGCTCGATCCCGGCGCTCATCAGGAACGCCGGCCAGTAGACGGCGTGGAAGCGGATGATGTCCTTGCCGATGATCTGCAGCTTCGGGGGCCAGAAGCGTTGGTACTGCTCCGATTCCGTGTCGGGGTAGCCGGCGCCGGTGAGGTAGTTGGTGAGCGCGTCGACCCAGACGTACATGACATGGTCCGGGTCGCCGGGGACGGGGACGCCCCAGTCGAAGGTGTCGCGGCTGATCGAGAGGTCCTTGAGGCCGCCCTTGATGAAGCTGACGATCTCGTTGCGGCGGGTGGCCGGCTCGAGGTAGCCGCCCTCGCGCTCCAGCAGCGCGAGCAGCCTGTCCTGGTAGGCGGAGAGCTTGAAGAAGTAGGACGCCTCCTCGGTCCACTCCACCTCGGTGCCGGTGCCCGTGGACACGCGGACACCGTTCTCGGTGACGGTGGTCTCGTCCTCGGCGTAGTACGCCTCGTCGCGCACCGAGTACCACCCCGAGTACTTGCCCAGGTAGATGTCGCCGTTGGCCGCCATCCGCTCCCAGATGGCCTTCGACGCCTCGTAGTGGTCGGCGTCGGTGGTGCGGATGAACCGGTCGAAGGTGGACCCCACGGCGCGCTGCAGCGCCTCGAAGGCGGCGGCGTTGCGGTCGGCGAGGGCCTTCGTCTCGATGCCCTCCTTGGCCGCGGTCTGCTGCATCTTCAGACCGTGCTCGTCGGTGCCGGTCAGGTAGAACACGTCGAAGCCGTCGAGGCGCTTGAACCGCGCGATCACATCCGTGGCGATGTACTCGTACGCGTGCCCGATGTGCGGAACACCGTTCGGGTACGCGATCGCGGTGGTGAGGAAGAAAGCCTTGTCTGCAGCCATGGTGGGGTCAGCTTATCGGTGCGTTCCCGGGGTCCGGCAAGCACGTTTCGGCACGCCGGTCAACGGCCCGACGGTCCCCTGTGGAAAGTCAGGATCCCTCCACAGGCGGCGCTCGCGGGCGGGGTTCGTGGGCCGGGCGCACCGATCGGCGCCATCGATGATCCGACGACCGCACTCCTCGCGGTGATCGACTGCGTGCACGGCGACGAACTCACCGCCGTGCTCGACTCGCTCCTGCATCGACGAGTCTTCCAGCCGGGCGAACTCGCCGGGCTGCTCCGCGGGCAGCCACGTCGTGTCGCGCGAGCACTCGCCGGCGTCGACGGCGCGGCCGAGTCGGGCACCGAGACGCACGTGCGACTGCACCTGCGCCGCTCACAGCTCCCGTGCCGCACGCAGGTGTTCATCCCCGGCGTCGGCCACGTCGACCTGTTGGTCGGCCGGAGCCTGGTCATCGAGTGCGACAGCGAGGAGCATCACGCGGGCGACGCGATCGAGACCGATCGAGAACGCGATCTCGTGCTGCAGACGCTCGGCTTCGAGGTGCTCCGCGTCTCCTACCAGCAGGTCTTCCACCAGTTCCCCAAGGTCGTCGCGGCGATCGATCGCAAGATCGCCGACCGAGACCATCGGCGGGCCACGGACTACGCAGCGTGACGGACTACACGGATGCGCGCTGAAACGTCCGCCGGAGCGGCGGCGACCCGGCGTGTCGCGGAGGCGGCGCCGCTCAGGCCGACATCTCAGCGGCCACCCCGAGTACCCGCGGCCCGACGCCGGAGTCGGGAACCGCGTCGAGAGCGACGACCGCGCCGGACTCGTCCAGCCGGAATCGGGCGATGTCGCGCCCGTAGCGCACGTAGACCACGTCGTAGTCGACGCCGATGACCTCGGTCTCCGCGGTCGGCGCGTCCGCGGCGGTGCCGGCGAACTCACCCCCGGCGTAGAAGCGGACCTGGCTCAGATCGCCGTGCGCCACGTGCACCCAGGTCAGCCGACCGCCCAGGTCGGTACCGCCGTCGATCACCGGGTTCATCGCTCCTCCTCGTCGTGCGGGTGCGGTTCATAGGTGTGGGTGGCGGGCGGATCGGGTGGGAGAGGATCCGCCTGCCACGAAGCACTCTTCCGTCTCGCGCCGCTGCGCACATCAGGCGAATTCCCTATTTCTCCCCGACATCCGTCCCCCATTCGGCCGATGCGGGCGCATGACAGGATGGCGCGGTGCATCCGGTCGACATGCTGCGGGCGCTGCGGGATCGCGGCCATCGTCCCGCCGCGCTGCTCGGTGGCTGGGGTGGCCTTCGCGCTGTGATCGCCCCGGTGCCCGCGCTCCGCCCCGGTATCGGACCCGACGGTGCGCCGTGGCTCGGCATCGTCGGCTATCCCGACGTCACCGGGGAGTCGCGGCTCGTGCCGGAGGTCGTCGGCGGCGACCCCGGTCCGCTGCTGCTGTTGGACACAGGCGGGCGCTGGACCTGCACCGATCCGACCTTCCCGGTGCCGGATTCGCCGCCGCGGGCAGGACCATGGGCCGCCCGCTGGTCACCCCCGGATCGGGGCGAGCACCGGGCGGCGGTACTCGCCTGCCAGGAGGCGATCCGGGCGGGCGACGTGTACCAGGTGAACGTGTGCACGCGCTTCGACGGCGTCCTCACCGGCGACCCGCTGGAGATGTTCGCCGACATCGCCGCCGCGACCCGACCTGGGAAAGCCGCCTACCTCGAGGGTGACTGGGGCGCGATCGCCTCCTTCTCCCCCGAGACCTTCCTCACCGACCGCGACGGCCTGCTCACCGAGAGACCGATCAAGGGCACGCTGCCGGCGGACCGGCGGCCCGAGGAACTGCGGGCCAGCGTCAAGGACGTCGCGGAGAACGTCATGATCGTGGACCTGGTGCGCAACGACCTCAGCCGGGTCGCCGCGACCGGCACCGTCCGGACGCCGGAGCTGCTGCGGGTGGAACCGGCGCCCGGCGTCTGGCACCTCGTCTCGACGGTGACGGCGCAGCCGCGGCCCGGAACCACCCGACGGGAGCTCCTCGACGCGACCTTCCCGCCCGCCTCCGTGACCGGCACGCCCAAGCTCGCCGCCCGCGATCGGATCATTCACTGGGAGAAGCACACCCGCGGCAGCTACTGCGGCGCGATCGGTATCGACCATCCGCTGACGGGTCTGGATCTCAATGTCGCGATCCGCACCGTCGAGGCACGGGAAGGGACCCTCCGGCTCGGAGTGGGCGGCGGCATCACGATCGACTCCGAGCCCGACGCGGAGTGGCGCGAGTGCCTCGACAAGGCCGCGTCGATCGTGGGTTTCCGGCCCTGACGGGATCTCCCCCGCACGGGTGATGCCGACGCGCGACCCGGCGCGGCACGGTGGGACCATGATCGACGTACGCAGCCCCGTGGTCCGGCAATTCTCGGCCCTCCTGGCGGTGGCCTTCGCCGCCGGACTGGCCTTCGGCGGCTATCTCTTCCTGCACCGCGATCCGCACGTCGCGGGGTTCGTCCCCTGGACCGCGGCGTGGCCGCAGCACGCGGTGGTGGCAGTGGTCGGTGCGCTGCTCGTCCTCGGTGTCCGGGCCCGACGGTGGCCGCCCCGCACGCCCGCACCCACGCCGGCGCGGCTCGTGCTCGCGGCGCCACTGCTTGCGTTGCTGGTCTTCGCCGCGTTCCGGGCGGGCGTCCAGGTGCTGGCGGGTCTGGACCCGAACTTCACCGTGAACGCGTGGGGCGGGCCGACCTACCTCGGCGCGATGGCGTGCCACTACCTCGACCTCGCGGTCGGTGGGATCGTCGTGGTCGGGGCGCTCCGGCTGATCCTGACACGGCCGGTGGTTCAGTCGGGTCCGGCGCGCCGCTCCGCGAGTGCCGCCTGAGCCTCCGCGACCTCGCTCAGTGGTCGGGACCCGAGCGCCGCTCCGCAAGCGCCGCCTCGTAGAGCTCACGCTTGGACGCCCCGGTCTCCGCGGCGACGGCGGCGCACGCGTCCTTGAGGCGCTCCCCCGCGTCGACGCGGCGCAGGACCGCGGCCACGTGGTCGGCGGGGTCGGCGGAGACGGGGTCGGCGCCGGCGAGCACGACGGTGATCTCGCCCCGCACCCCGTCGGCCGACCAGGCCGCGAGCTCGCCGAGCGTGCCGCGCCGCACCTCCTCGTAGGTCTTCGTGAGCTCGCGACACACCGCGGCGCGTCGACCGGATCCGAGGACCTCGGCGGCGTCGGCGAGGGTGTCGGCGAGGCGGTGCGGCGACTCGAAGAAGACCGCGGCGCGGCGCTCCGTCACGAGCTCCTGCAGCCACGCCCTGCGGGCGCCGGACTTGCGCGGGGCGAAGCCGTCGAACAGGAACCGCTCGACGGGCAGCCCGGACAGGGCCAGCGCGGTGGTGACCGCCGACGGCCCGGGCAGGCAGGTGACCCGGTGGCCGGCCTCGACGACCGCAGCGACCAGGCGATATCCAGGGTCGGACACCGAGGGCATGCCGGCGTCGGTGATGAGCAGGACGGTTTCGCCGGCGGCGAGCGCAGCGAGCAACTGCGGGATGCGACCGGCCTCGTTGTGGTCGTAGAAACTGAGGATCCGGCCGCGCGGCTCGACGTCCAGGGAGGCGGCCAGCGACCGCGCCCGGCGGGTGTCCTCGGCGGCGATCACGTCGGCCGTTCGGAGCGCCGAGACGAGCCGGGCCGTGGCATCACCCGGGTTGCCCATCGGCACCCCGGCGACGATCAGCACACCGCGCGCTTCCTCAGCTCCCACGACTGACACCCTACGATGGGTCGCGTGACAGCCGTGGCCACCCCTGCAGCCGACGCCGACCGCGACGTCGTCAGTCCCGGCCCGACACTGCCGCCCGCGGTGTTCGGCGCGACCGACCGCGGTTTCGGCTGGACCGTGACGCTGCTCCTGACTGCCGTCGCGGCCGCCACCCGGTTCTTCTACCTGGGCACACCGAGCAACAACGGGTTCATCGGCAGCGCTCCCGTGCAGACCCCGGTGTTCGACGAGAAGCACTACGCGCCGCAGGGCTGGCAGGTGCTCACGGGCGGACACTGGATCGAGGACAACCCCGGATTCGGGCTGATCGTGCACCCGCCGGTGGGCAAGTGGATGATCGCCATCGGCGAGTGGATGTTCGGGTACACGCCGCTGGGCTGGCGGTTCATGTCGGCCGTGTGCGGGACGCTGCTGGTGTTCCTCGTGATCCGGGCGGCCCGTCGGCTGTCCCGGTCCACGCTGATCGGCGGCCTGGCCGGCCTGTTCCTCATCTGCGACGGGCTCACCATGGTGTCCTCGCGGGTGGCCCTGCTCGACATCTTCCTCGTGTTCTTCGGCTTCGCCGCGTTCTCGATGATCCTCGTCGACCGCGACCAGATGCGCGCCCGCCTGCACCGCGCCGCCGTCGAGGGCCGGATCACGGATTCGCTGTACGGCCCGCGCCTGGGCTTCCGCTGGTGGCGGTTCTCCGCCGCGGTCATGCTCGGCCTGGCGTGCGGGGTGAAGTGGTCGGGCATCTACTTCCTCATCGGGATCCTCGCGCTCTCGCTCGCCTTCGACATCGCGGCCCGGCGGCAGTACGGCGTGCTGCGGCCCTGGCGCGGGGTGATCCTGCGCGACCTGATCCCGTCCGGCATGTCACTCGGGGTGCTGCCCGTGCTGATCTACCTCGGCACCTTCTGGGCCTGGTTCACCTCGGAGACCGCCGTCTACCGGTACGCGGTGGGCAATCAGATCGGCGACGGCGGCACCTTCGGCTGGGTGCCCGCGGCGCTGCGCTCGCTGTTCTACTACGAGGACAGCGTCCTGAAGTTCCACGACAGCCTCACCAACTCCGCCGGCAACCACCATCCGTGGGAGTCGAAGCCATGGACCTGGCCGATGGGCCTGCGCCCGATGCTCTACCACTACACCGCCGATCAGTCGGGTGGGATGTGCGGCGACGGCCCCTGCGTCCGGGCCGTGATGGCCGTGGGTACGCCCGCGCTCACCTGGATCGCCGTCCCGGTGGTGCTGTGGGCGCTGTGGAAGATGTTCGTCAAACGCGACTGGGCCTACGCCGCGCCCGTGACCATGTACTTCGCGACCTACCTGCCGTGGTTCCTCAACCTCGACCGGCAGATGTACTACTTCTACGCGCTGACGCTGATGCCCTTCCTCTGCATCATGATCGCCCTGATCTGCCGCGAGGTGCTCGGGCTGGACGGCCGCGCGCGGTTCTTCGGGTTCGAGCGGCTGCAACTGGGCCGCTGGCTCGTGGTCATCTACGCCACGATCGTGGTGCTCGACTTCGCGTGGCTCTGGCCCATCCTCACCGCGGCGCCCATCCCCATGTGGTGGTGGCGCCTCGAGCTCTGGTTGCCGAGCTGGCAGTAGTCTCCCGTTCCCGGTCCGACGGTGCCTCCGCGCCCGGTCCTCGAGTCCGACGGTGCCGCTTCCGCCCGGCACTCGGATTCTGACCGGTTCGGACACGCTGTCCGAAGTGGACAGAATCCGAGTGTCACACAACACGTGCACGTGATGTCTCAGGACAGGGGTGACAGTTCGCTATCAGGACATCGGTGACGGTTCCGAACGATGTCAGACCTTCGCGACGGTGCGGGTCTCGCGGGCCAGGAGCCACGCCCCCGCGGCGGCGACGCACAGCGCCGCGGTGATGGCGAAGGCCCAGGTGAAACCGAGGTACTGGGCGATCGCGCCGGCCAGCAGCGGGCCGGAGATCGTGCCCGCGTCCTGCGCCATCTGATACGCCGACAGCGCACCGCCGCTGCGCCCCTTCCCCTGGAGGACGTCGGCGAGGGTGGCCTGCATGGTCGGCGCGACGAGGCCCGTGCCGATGCCGGCGACCACCGTCACCAGGAACGCGACGAGCACCGAATCGGTGAAGCCCAGGGCCAGCGTGCCCGCGGCGATGACGAGCATGCCCGTGATGATGAAGGGCTTGCGCCCGTACCGGTCGGAGGCGCGGCCCGCCGGGAACATGGCGAGCACGTCGCCCGCGGCGTACGCGGCCAGCGCGTACCCGGCGATCGCGGCGGGCTGGTCGAGCACCGCGGCGAAGAACAGCGGCAGCAGTGACACCCGCATCGAGTACACCCAGCCGAACACCACCGACGAGAACAGCGCCGCCCGGTAGGCGGAATCCGCGAGGGCCTCGCGAACCGTCGTACCGGGTTCGGAGGAGGCCTCCTCCCGGCCCGCCAGCGTGCTGCCGCGCAACGCGACCCCGACGACGAGCGTGGCCACCACGAGGGCGATCGCGTAGACGACGAAGGGCACGCGCAGGCCGAACCCGACGAGGGCGCCGCCCAGTAGCGGACCGCAGATGCCGCCGAGAACGAAACTCGACGAGTACACGCCGCTCACCCGGCCGCGGATCTCGGCGGGCGCGATGCGGATCATCAGCCCCATCGCCGAGACGGTGAACATCACCGAGCCGACGCCGCCGAGGCCGCGGAAGAGCATCAGCTGCCAGTAGCTCTGCGCGAAGGCCACCGCGAGCGTCGACGCCGCCACGATCAGCAGTCCCGCCATGTAGATCCAGCGTTCGCCGAAGGCCTTCACCAGGGGCCCGGTCGCGGGCGCGAAGGCGAGCCGCATGATCGCGAAGGCGCTGACGACGGCGGACGCGGCGCCGATCCCCACGTCGAAGGTGCGGGCGAAGGCGGGCAGGGCCGGCGCGACGACGCCGTAGCCGAGGGCGATCACGAAGCTGGCGGCCACGAGCACCCAGACCTCGGCGGGCACCCGCTGCGGGGTCGTGTCCGCGGTGGCGGCTGGGTCGTGAGTCACCGAAACATCATCCGCTAAGAACGCGTCAAGACCCGCATGGGGGCCGTTAACGCCGCGCGAGAACCGTCGTTCCCGGTGGTCTGGTGGACCCCATGGACATCTCCAACGCGCTGGCCCTCGCCGCGACGATCCTCACTCTGGCGTACCTCCTGTACGCCCTGCTGCGCCCGGAGCGCTTCTGATGAGCGGTACTCTCGCCGGGCTGCTGACGATCGGCACGCTCGTCGCGGCGCTCGCGATCGCGTACCGCCCGCTGGGCGACTACCTCGCGCACGTCGTCACCACGCCCCGGCACTGGCGGGTCGAGAAGGTGGTCTACCGCCTCGTCGGCGCCGACCCGGAGGCCGAGCAGGGCTACCGCGTCTACGCGGTCGCGGCGCTGGCGTTCAGCGCGGTGAGCATCATCGCCCTCACGGGCCTGCTGCTCGCGCAGGGCCTGCTGCCCGGTTTCCATCCGAAGCAGTGGCGCTTCGACGAGGCGCTCAACACCGCGATCTCCTTCGTCACCAACACCAACTGGCAGTGGTACTCCGGCGAGACGGCGATGAACCTGGTCGCACAGGCCATCGGCCTCGCGGTGCAGAACTTCGTGTCCGCGGCCGTCGGCATCGCCGTCGCCGTAGCGCTGATCCGCGGCTTCGTCCGCTCCCGCACCGACCGGCTCGGCAACTTCTGGGTGGACCTCACCCGCATCACGCTGCGCGTGCTCCTGCCGATCGCCGTGATCGGCGCGGTGATCCTCATGGCGCAGGGCGTGGTCCAGACGCTGTGGCAGCGACACGAGATCGTGGGACTCGACGGCCAGAAGCAGGTGCTCACCGGCGGCCTCGTCGCGAGCCAGGAGGTGATCAAGCTCCTCGGCACCAACGGCGGCGGCTTCTTCAACGGCAACTCGGCGCACCCGTTCGAGAACCCGACGGCCGCGACCAACCTCTTCCAGATCTTCCTCATCCTGCTGATCCCGGTCGCGCTGCCGCGCATGCTGGGCAACCTGGTCGGCAACCACCGGCAGGGCTACGCGATCCTCGGCTCGATGACGATCATCTTCGCCGTCTCCACCGCGATCTCGATCGGCTCCCAGCTGGGCGGCCAGGGCACGGCGTCGCGCGCCGCGGGCGCCGCCCTCGAGGGCCAGGAACTGCGGTTCGGCCAGTGGGGCACCGGCCTGTTCGCGACCGCCACCACCAGTACGTCGACGGGGGCCGTCAACGCCGCGCACGACAGCCTCACGCCCGGCGCCGGCGGCGCCGCGCTGGTGAACATGCTGCTCGGCGAGATCAGCCCCGGCGGTGTGGGTTCCGGCCTGTACGGGATGCTCGTCATCGCCGTCCTGACGGTGTTCCTGTGCGGCCTCATGGTCGGCCGCACCCCCGAGTACCTGGGCAAGAAGATCGGCCGCAAGGAGATCACCCTCGCCGCCCTCTACATCCTCGTGATGCCCGCGCTGGTGCTGGTCGAGACCGCGGCCACCGTCGTGCAGGAGCAGGGCGTCGCCGCGATGACCAATTCCGGCGCGCACGGCCTGTCGGAGGTGTTGTACGCCTACGCATCCGCGGCCAACAACAACGGCAGCGCGTTCGCCGGCCTCGCCGTCGACACCCCGTGGTTCAACTACACGCTGGGCGCGGCGATGCTGCTCGGCCGGTTCGCGCCGATGGTCGCGATCCTCGCCCTCGCAGGCACTCTCGCGCGACAGCACCCCGTGCCCGCCACCGCGGGCACCATTCCCACCCACCGCCCACTGTTCGTGGGCCTCACCGTGGGCGTCGTGGTCCTGGTGGCCGGACTGACCTTCGTTCCCGCCCTCGCGCTCGCACCGATCTCGGAGGTCACCCAGTGAATTGGGAAGAAATCCGCTCGGCCCTGCCCCGCGCCGTCCGCAAGCTCGACCCGCGCACCCAGATCCGACAGCCCGTCGTGTTCGTGGTGTGGATCGCGTCGGTGTACACGACCGCGCTCGCCATCACGAAGCCCTCGGTGTTCGCGTGGGCCGTCGCGTTCTTCCTCTGGGCGACGGTGCTGTTCGCGAACCTCGCGGAGGCCGTCGCCGAAGGGCGCGGCCGCGCGCAGGCGGAGTCGCTGCGCAAGGCGAAGACCGAGACCGTCGCCCGCAGGCGCACCTCCACCGGCGAAGAGGAGGTCCCCGGTTCGCAACTCAAGATCGGCGACCTCGTGATCGTCGACGCCGGCGAGGTCATCCCCGGCGACGGCGACGTCGTGGAGGGCATGGCCACCGTCGACGAGTCCGCGATCACCGGCGAATCCGCGCCCGTGGTCAGGGAATCCGGCGGCGACCGCTGCGCCGTCACGGGCGGCACCCGCGTACTCAGCGACCGCATCGTGGTCGAGATCAAGACGGAGCCGGGCAAGAGCTTCATCGACCGGATGATCGGGCTCGTCGAGGGCGCGAACCGGCAGAAGACGCCCAACGAGATCGCGCTGAACATCCTGCTGACGGTGCTCACGATCATCTTCCTGCTGGCCGTCGCGACGCTGCAGCCGATGGCGATCTACTCGGGCGGAGCCGTCGACGTGGTGGTGCTCGTGGCGCTGCTCGTGTGCCTGATCCCCACGACGATCGGCGCGCTGCTCTCCGCGATCGGCATCGCCGGCATGGACCGGCTGGTGCAGCGCAACGTGATCGCCAAGTCGGGCCGCGCCGTGGAGGCGGCGGGCGACGTGTCGACGCTGCTGCTCGACAAGACCGGCACCATCACCTACGGCAACCGCCGGGCCACGTCGTTCCACCCCGTGACGGGCCTCGGAGACGAGGATGAAGCGGAGCACGCGTTGGCCGGCCACGCGCTGCTCGCCTCGCTCGCCGACGAGACGCCCGAGGGACGGTCCATCGTCGACCTGGCGACGACGCTCGGCCACGAGGTCCCGACGGTCCGCCTCGGCTCCTTCGTGCCCTTCACCGCGCAGACGCGCATGTCCGGCGTGGACCTGCCCGACGGCACCCGCATCCGCAAGGGCGCGTCAGCGGCCGTGCTGGCCTGGGTCGCCGCCGAGCGGCAGGGCGAGGGGACCGACGACGAGTCGCTGAGCACCGTCGACGTGCGGCTGGCCGTGGACGAGATCTCCGCGTCCGGCGGCACCCCGCTGGTCGTGGCGCACGCCGAGCCCGGCGCCGCCCCGACTCTGCAGGGCGTCGTGCACCTCAAGGACGTCGTGAAGGCGGGCATGCGGGAGCGCTTCGCGCAGCTGCGCGAGATGGGCATCCGCACCGTCATGATCACCGGCGACAACCCGCTGACGGCGAAGGCCATCGCCGAAGAGGCCGGCGTCGACGACTACCTCGCGGAGGCCACCCCCGAGGACAAGCTGGCCCTGATCAGGCAGCAGCAGGAGGGCGGCCGCCTCGTCGCGATGACGGGCGACGGCACCAACGATGCGCCCGCGCTCGCGCAGGCCGACGTGGGCGTCGCGATGAACACGGGCACCTCCGCCGCGAAGGAGGCCGGGAACATGATCGACCTGGACTCCGACCCGACGAAGCTCATCGACATCGTGGAGATCGGCAAGCAACTGCTCATCACCCGCGGCGCGCTGACGACCTTCTCCATCGCCAACGACATCGCGAAGTACTTCGCGATCATCCCCGCGATGTTCGTGCCGCTCGCCCCAGGACTGGACGTGCTCAACGTGATGCGGCTGCACAGCCCGCAGTCGGCCATCCTCTCGGCGGTGATCTTCAACGCGTTCATCATCGTCGCGCTGATCCCGCTGGCCATGCGGGGCGTGAAGTACACCGCGAGGTCGGCGGACAAGCTGCTGGCACGGAACCTCACGATCTACGGCCTCGGCGGCATCATCGCGCCGTTCATCGGGATCAAGCTCATCGACCTCGTCGTGAGTTTGCTGCCGGGACTCTCCTGAAAGGCACCGACATGTTCTCCGGATCCCTCTCCGCCGCGCCCCGCCAGCTCCTGGCCGGGCTGCGCATGCTGATCGTCATGACCGTCGTGCTCGGCGCCCTGTTCCCGCTCGTGGTGTGGGGCGTGGGGCAGGCCGCCTTCAGCGACAAGGCGAACGGCTCCCAGATCGAGCGGGGCGGCACCGTCGTCGGATCGTCGCTGCTGGCCAGCACGTTCGACGGTCCGCAGTGGTTCCATCCGCGCCCGTCCGCGGGCGAGTACGACACGCTCGCCTCCGGCGGCACCAACCTCGGGCCCAACAGCGAGAAGCTCGTTGCGCTCATCGCCGAGCGGCGCGCGAAGGTCGCCGCGGAGGACTCCGTGCCGGGCGCGAGCGTGGCACCGTCGGACGTGCCGACCGATGCGGTGACGGCGAGCTTCTCCGGCCTCGATCCGGACATCTCCCCCGCGTACGCCCGGCAGCAGACGGCCCGCGTCGCCCGGGCCCGCGGCGTGTCGCCCGAGCGGGTGACGGCGCTGATCGCGCAGCACACCGAGGGGCGTCAGCTCGGCTACCTGGGCGTCGAGCGGGTTAACGTGGTGACTCTGAACGCCGCACTCGCCGATCTCGCCGCCACAGCGAAGTAGTCCGGGCCCGACACAGGAGGACACATGCCGAAGGGGCAGCTGCGCGTCTACCTGGGCGCCGCGCCGGGCGTGGGCAAGACCTACGCGATGCTCACCGAGGGCGCGCGCCGCGCGTCCCGCGGGACTTCCGTGGTGGTGGGATACGTGGAGACCCACGGCCGGCCGCAGACGGAGGCGCAGCTGCAGGGGCTGGACGTGATCGCCCGGCGGCGCGTCGAGTACCGCGGTGCGGTGCTGGAGGAGATGGACGTCGACGCGGTGATCGCCGCGCACCCGACGGTGGTCCTGGTGGACGAGCTCGCGCACACCAATGCGCCGGGTTCGCGGAACGAGAAGCGCTGGCAGGACATCGCCGAGCTGCTCGACGCCGGGATCGCCGTGGTCACCACCGTCAACATCCAGCACCTCGAGTCCCTCGGCGATGTCGTGGAGTCGATCACCGGTGTGCGGCAGCGCGAGACGATCCCCGACACCGTCGTGCGCCGCGCCGAGCAGGTCCAGCTGGTGGACATGACGCCGGAGGCGCTGCGGCGCCGCATGGCGCACGGGAACATCTACCACCCGTCCAAGGTCGACGCCGCGCTCTCGCACTTCTTCCGCATCGGGAACCTCACGGCGCTCCGGGAACTCGCGCTGCTGTGGCTCGCGGACCGGGTGGACGAGCGCCTCGAGCAGTACCGTTCCGAGCAGGGCATCTCGGCGGCGTGGCCCACGCGCGACCGCACCGTCGTCGCGCTGACCGGCGGACCGGAGGGCGGCACGCTGCTGCGCCGCGCCGCGCGGATCGCGGCGAAGGGTGCGGGCGGCGAGCTGCGGGCCGTGTACGTCGCGCGCAGCGACGGCCTGTCGGGCGCCTCGCCCGCGGCGCTGACGAAGCTGCGGCAGCTCACCGAATCCCTCGGCGGCACCTTCCAGATCGTCACCGGCGACGACGTGGCCGCCGCGATCCTGCAGTACGCCACGTCGGTGAACGCGTCGCGGATCGTGCTCGGCAAGTCGCGGCACCGGGCATTGACCTCGGTGGTGCGCTGGCCCGTGTCGGACGCGGTGATCGAGGGGTCGGGCGAGATCGACGTGCAGGTGGTGACGCACGAGCGGGCCGCGGGTGCGCGCCGTCGCCGGCTGCTCCCCCGCGTCGACGGGCCCGAGCCCGCGCTCCTCGGCCGGCGGCGCACGATCGCCGGCTGGGTGCTCGCGATCGCGGGCCCGGTGCTCCTCACGGCATTGCTCGCGCAGACCCGGCACTGGCACTCGCTGCCGACCGAGCTGATGCTGTTCCTCATGCTGACGGTGGCGGTGGCCCTCGTCGGTGGGCTGCGGCCGGCGGTGCCTGCGGCGATCCTCGGGTCCGTGCTGCTCAACTACTATTTCGCGCCGCCGTTGTACACGTTCACCGTGGCATCGGGCGAGAACGTCTTCGCCGTGGCGATGTTCGTGCTGACGGCGATCGCGGTGGCGTCCGTGGTGTCGATCGCCGCCCGGCAGACGGCCCGCGCGGCCCGGGCCCGGGCCGAGGCCGACGTGCTCAGCGGCCTCGCGGACACGCTGCTCGCGGCGGACGACGAGCTCCCCGCCCTGCTGGACGAGGCCATCGCGACCTTCGGCCTGCGCGGCGCGTCTCTTCTGCGCCGCGACGACGCCGAGTCGCCGTGGCAGCTGGTCGCCGGGCGGAAGGAGTCGCCACTGACCCCCGACGCCGGCACCGACGCGGCGCTGGTCGGCGACACCGTCGCGCTCGTGGTGGCCGGCGACCCGCTCAGCGCGTCCGAGCACGGCCTGCTCGTCGCCTTCGCGGCGCACGCGGCCGCACGCCTGGACCGCGAGGCGCTCACCGCGGAGGCCCGTCAGGCGCGCTCGCTCGCCGAGGGCAACCGGGCCCGGACGGCGCTGCTCAGCGCCGTCTCGCACGACCTGCGGACGCCGCTGGCCGGCATCAAGGCGGCGGTGAGCTCGCTGCGCAGCGACGACGTGGAGTGGTCCGACGAGGACGAGGCGGAACTGCTCGCCACCATCGAGGAGAGCGCGGACCGGCTGGACTCCCTGGTGGGGAATCTGCTGGACATGTCTCGGCTGCAATCGGATTCGCTGACGCTGCTGACCCGCGAGGTGGGGATCGAGGAGGTGCTGCCCGCGATCTGGACGGCGCTCCCCGACGCGGACCTCGCCTTCGAGTTCGCCGGCGACGACACGGCGCCGCCACCCACCGCACTCGCCGACCCGGGCCTCCTGGAGCGGGTGCTGGCGAACCTTGTCGAGAACGCCGTGCGCCACTCCGGAGGTTCGACGGTGACCGTGGGCGTCTCGGGCGTCCACACCCCGGACGGCGACCGCCTGCAGGTGCACGTGCGCGACCACGGTCCGGGCATGCCGCAGGAGCAGCGCGACGCGATGTTCGCGCCCTTCCAGCGGATGGGCGACGCGCCTGCGGGCAACGGCGTGGGCCTGGGTCTCGCGGTGGCCCGCGGGCTCACCGAGGCGATGGGCGGCACGCTCACCGCGGAGGACACCCCGGGCGGCGGCCTGACCATGATCGTGGACCTGCCGGCGGCGCAGCCGGTGTCGAGTGATGAGGTGGTCTCGTGACATTCGTTCTGGTCGTCGACGACGAGCCCGCGATCCTGCGGACCCTGCGGATCAACCTCAAGGCCCGCGGGTACGAGGTGGAGACCGCCGCCGACGGGCGCTCCGCCCTGCAGATCGCGCGCGAGCGCACCCCCGACGTGGTGATCCTCGACCTGGGGCTGCCGGACCTGGACGGGACGGCGGTGCTGGCGAAGCTGCGGGAGTTCTGCACGTCGCCGGTGATCGTGCTCTCCGCGCGGCACGGCAGCGACGACAAGGTCGAGTCGCTGGACATCGGCGCCGACGACTACGTGACCAAGCCCTTCGCGATGGACGAGTTCCTCGCCCGGGTGCGGGCCCAGGTGCGGCGGACGGGCCTCGTCGACGCGCCCGCGCCGGTGCGCACCGACGCCTTCGAGGTGAACTTCGAGGCGCGGACGGTGACCCGCGACGGCGCGACCGTGCGCCTCACCCCCACCGAGTGGAAGATCGTCGACGTGCTCGTCCGCAACGCCGACCGGCTGGTCTCCCAGCAGACCCTGCTGCACGAGGTGTGGGGCCCGTCGTACTCCCGCGAGACCAACTACCTGCGCGTGTACATGGCGCAGCTGCGGCGCAAGCTGGAGCCGGACCCGGCCACCCCGCGCTACTTCGTCACCGAGCCCGGGATGGGCTACCGGTTCATCCCATAGGTCGCGGCCGTCGCCGACGGCACAGGCGCCGACAGTGCCGGGGCCCGGTTGGGGAGCTCGGCGTACCGCCCGCCGGGAACGACGGTGCTCCTTCCGCGCGACACTCGGATTCTGTCCGGTTCGGACACGACGCGGGTGAACGACTCGACGGCCCGCTGCCGCGCGGCGCGCAGCGCGGCGTCCGCGGTCTCGGCGGCGGCGACGGTTCCCGCGCGGTGCGCGGCCCGGTTGTCGGCGTCGCCCAGATCGCTCACCAGGGGTTCGAGCTCGCGGACGACGGCGCCGAAGGCATGCGCGGCAACCGTTCCCGCCGCGGTGTCGAGGCTGAAGGTGCGGGCGAGCGGCGCGGCGAGCCGCTCAGCCCAGCTGCGCTCCGCCAGCGCGAGCCACGCGGCCACCTCGGGCCGCTCCTGTCGCAGCGGGAGGATCCACGGGAGGTTCGAGGCCCACCCCGTCGCGACGACGTGGCCGGTGAGCACCGCGTGCAGGTCGTGCACGAAGCCCCCGCAGGGTGATCGACGACGGCACCGTACGGGCCAGAGGGCCGAGCGGGTCGTCGCCGCCGGCGGCGCCGAAGAACTCCGCGTCCGGCCACGCATCGTCGGTGCGGCCGTCCTCGCAGCGGCACCAGGACGGGCGGTCCCGCACGTCGCGTGCGGGCACCCCGCCCTCGCACCGGCAGTCGTCGAGGACCGCCGCAGCGGCCTCCGCGGCCGGCCCTGACGGCCAGACGTCCGGCTCCGCGCGATCGGGCCGGGGTTCGAGCACCGCGCGCACGGCATCGTCGGGCTCGGGAAGCCACCACGGCGTGCCGAACAGCAGGCGGGCGGTCGAGCCGTACTTGCGGCGCAGCGTGCGCTCGGACACCGACTCCTCGCCGGGCAGCCGCAACCGGTCGGCGACCGCCGTGAGCGACACGCGGTCGAACCCCTCGCGCGCGACCATCGGCAGCGCGACGCGGATCGCCGCCTCGTGCAGCGCCCGATCGCGGATCGGCATCGTGCGTTCCTGGAAATTGTGCATGGCTCCCCCCGAAGTCCACGTGTTCCCCCGATGCCGAGGCTACGGCCGTGACCGCGCCTGTGGGTGCGGACGGCGAAACACTGTCACCGATGTCCTGAGACATCACACGACTTCTGCGCGACACTCGGATTCTGTCCGTTGCGGACAGCGTGTCCGAGATGGACGGAATCCGAGTGCCAGCGGGAAGTCCCTCGACTCCGATGCCGTGGAGCCGCTGGAGCGGGCGTGGAGCCTCGCCGTCGCGGCCTACGCCGACGGTGCCGCGCGCTGAGTCAGCGCGGCTCGACCGGCCCCAGCGATGCGGGCAGGCCCGCGAGGGCGAAGAGCGGTGCCGGGTCCAAGAAGGCCGAGACGTGCGTCAGCGCACCGTCGGTGAAGGTGAGCACGTCCAGTTGGAAGGGCAGCCAGACATCGCCGCCCGCCCCGGCGGCCCCGTCGGCAGCCGGCGAGCGCAGGTACATCGCGGCGGCGGGCAGGCCGTTGCACACCGTCGGGATCATCCGCAGGTCCCCGGCGACCTGAGCGGGGCACTGCGTCCGCGACAGCTCACCGATGGCCTCCGCCCCGCGGTACCAGCCCGGGATGGGCGGCATCTCCCACGTGGCGTCGGCGGCGAGGATGCGGACCACCCCGTCGATGTCGTGCCGTTCGAAGGCCGCGCAGAACTCGTCCCACACCTCCCGCTCGTGCGCGGACAACTCCGTCGCCCTCCGGCCGTCACGGGCGGCACCGCCGCCGATGGAGGCCCGCGCCCGCTGCAGCGCGCTGTTGGCCGACGCCACGGAGGTCTCGAGCGCGGCGGCGGTCTCGGCGGCGGAGAACGCGAGGACGTCGCGCAGGATCAGGGCGGCGCGCTGCTTCGCCGGAAGCACCTGCAGCGCCGCCACCATCGCCAGCCCGATCCCCTCCCGCGCGACGGCCGCCTCCCCCGGATCGCCCAGCGCGGCGTCCGGGAGCGGCTGCAGCCACAGCACCTCGGTCGACGGTGCCACCGGCTCCAGCGGATTCGACGGCTCGCCGCCGAGGCCGACGGGCAGCACCCGCCGGGCCTTCGACGCCGACAGGCAGACGTTCGTCGCGATGGAGTACATCCACGTGCGCACCGACGACCGGCCCTCGAAGCGGTGGAAGGCCTTCCACGCGCGCAGGTAGGTCTCCTGCACCAGATCCTCCGCGTCCGACGCGGAGCCCGACATGCGGTAGCAGTGCGCGAGCAGCTCCGCACGCAGCGGGGCCGTGACCTCCTCGAAGCCGGTGTCGGCGGCGGTCATGTCAGCCCTGCTCGCCGACGTGCTCGGGGCCGGCCTCCGCGGCCGCGGGATCCATCCACATGATCTCCCAGCCGTGGCCGTCGGGATCGTCGAAGGCGCGGCCGTACATGAAGCCGTGGTCCTCGGAGCGACCCTCCTTGCCGCCGGCGGCCACGGCCCGGTTCACCACCTCGTCGACCTCCTCGCGACTCTCGGCGCTCAGCGCGATGAGGCACTCCTTGACGCCGGGCTCCGCGGTGGTGGACTCGTGGAAGGTGCCGAAGAAGTCGGTCTTGAGCAGCATCGCGGCGATGTTCTCGCCGAGTTCCACGGCGAGGGCGTTCTCGTCGCTGAAATTCTCGTTGATGGTGTAGCCCACGGCGGTGAAGAACTCGCGCGAGCGCTGGACGTCGGCGATGGGCAGGTTCACGAAGATCATCTTGTGCATGGTGTTCTCCTGGTGTCGGTGGCGCCCGCTCTCGGATGCCGTCACATGGTTGGACACTCCTGCTCACCGGAACTCATCGGTCCGACGGAAAAAAACTTCCCCGCTATCCGGTGAGGGCACCGTCGAGGATGGCGAGGCCCTCGTCGATCTCGGCGTCGGACGCGGTCAAGGGCGGCGCTATCCGGAAGATCGAGCCCATGCCCGGCAACTGCACCACGTTCATGTGCAGGCCGCGCTCGTAGCAGCGCTCGGTCACCAGCCTGCCGAGCTCGTTCGCGGGCTCCTTGGTCTCGCGGTCGACGACCAGCTCGATGCCCTGCATCAGGCCGCGGCCGCGGACGTCTCCGATCGCCTCGTGGCGCCCGGCCAGCTCGTCCAGGCCCGCGCGCAGCCGGGCACCGCGGGAGGCGACCCACCCGGCGACGCCGTCGGGGCCACCGTCGCCCAGCACGTCCAGCACCGTCGTGGCCACGGCCGCCACCATCGGATCGCTGACGTGCGTGGTGAAGAACAGGAAGCCGCGCTCGTGGCAGACCCGCTCGATCTCGGCGGAGGTGACCACCGCGGCGATCGGCAGGCCCGCGCCGAGCGTCTTGCTCAGCGTGAGGATGTCCGGCACGATGCCGTCGCGCTCGAAGGCGTACGCGGCGCCGGTGCGCCACAGCCCCGTCTGCGCCTCGTCGACGATGAGCAGCATGCCGCGCTCCTCGCACTTGCGCTTGAGCGCGGCGAGGTAGCCGACGGGCACGTCGATGATGCCGCCGGAGCTGAGGATCGGCTCCACCAGGCACGCCGCGAGCGAGCCCGTGGACTGCGCGTCGACGAGCTCGAAACCGAGGTCCAGCTCCGACTGCCAGTCGTACTTTCCGGCGGCGTCCACGAACCGGGAGCGGTAGGCGTTCGGTGTGGGCAGCGCGAAATTGCCCGGCGCCGTGGGCCCGTAGCCCTTGTGCCCCGACGAGTAGGTGGCCGCCGCGGCGCCCGCCGTCATGCCGTGCCAGGACTTGGAGAAGCTGACGATCTCGTGTTTCCCGGTGTACAGCTTGGCCATCCGCAGCGCGGCCTCGTTGGACTCCGCACCCGTGGTCAGCTGCAGGACGTGACTCAGGGGCTCCGGCAGGGTGGCGGCCAACCGCTCCGCCAGCGTCAGCACCTGCGGTGAGAGCATGCCCGAGAACAGGTGGTCGAGCGTCGCGATCTCGCGCTGCACCGTCTCCACGATCGCCGGATGACTGTGTCCCAGAATGGCACTCATCTGGCCGGAGGTGAAGTCCAGCCAGCGCCGCTCGCCGCTGTAGACGTACGTGCCCGCGGCGCGGTCGACGGGCAGGGGCGCGAAGGTGCCGCCGTAGCGCACGACGTGCGCGGGCGGCGAATCCGAGAGGCTCACCTCACTCACAGTAGTCGTCCGGCCAGGTACCGTGAGGCCACTTCGACGGTGCCGTCCGCGAACCCCGGGTCCGCCTCCAGGGCGTGTCCGTGGGTGCCCAGCCAGCCGAGCAGTTGCAGCCGGCGCAGCAGCACGAAGTCCGGCAGGAGCGCCGCGTGCGCGTCCGGCAGGTCCCGACGGTGCCGGTACGCCGCGGTCCACGCCGCCGCCCATTCCGGCAGCCGCGGGTCCGTCTCGACGAACGAGGCCGCCGCCGCGAATTCGAAGAGGTGCCAGCCGAATCCGGA
Organism: Tsukamurella pseudospumae; assembly: GCF_001575195.1. Classification (NCBI taxonomy): domain Bacteria; kingdom Bacillati; phylum Actinomycetota; class Actinomycetes; order Mycobacteriales; family Tsukamurellaceae; genus Tsukamurella; species Tsukamurella pseudospumae. The sequence continues at coordinate 938,153 of NZ_LSRF01000058.1, read as the reverse complement.
GTCGTCGAAGTCGATCACGGTGAACCCGTCGCCGCCGGGCCCCGCGATGAGGTTGGCCGCCCGCAGGTCGCCGTGGATCAGCCCGAACTTCTCGGCCGTGCGGCCGAAGGCGTCGATCCGGTGCGCGGCCCGCTCGGCCGCCGGCGCCAATGCCCGACGGTGCGCCTCCCCTACCCCGAGACCCGCACGCCAGGAACCCCAGCGCGGGCGCGCGCCGATCGTGTCGTCGAGATCCCAGCGGAAGCGCGCGAAACCGGCCGGGCGGGACCAGGTCTCGGCATGGTCGTGGAACGCCCCGGCGATCTCGCCGAGGGCGGCGAAGTGCGCCGCGTCGAGGGTCTCATCGGGGACGGGGCCGCCCGGCAGTTCCGCGAACAGCACCGCGCGGCGTCCCGTCGGGCCGTCCGTCAGAACCCCACTGAGCGGCTCGACCACCGGGACCGCGGTGTCGCGGCGCAGCGCGGCGATCCATGCGAGCTCGGACTCGATCGCCGCGTCGTCCTGGTAGCCCGGACGATGCACCCGCAGTACCGCCGGTAGCGGCCCGCCGCGCACCCGGAACGTGGCGTTCTCGCTGACCAGCAGCGGCTCGACGCGGGCGCCGGGGACGGCACCGTCGGCGATGCGCTGCGCGACGGCAAGATCGCTCACTTGACCACCTTCATCGTCATCCGGGAGTCGACGCGCACGATCGCCGGATCGCCCATCAGGTGCGTGGTGACCCACCGCTCGTAGGCGTCGAGATCGGCGACGCGGACGCGGATCACGTAGTCGGGCAGGCCGAACATGCGGCGCACCTCGATCACCTCGTCGAACGAGGCGATGCGCGCCTCGAAAGCCTCGACGGAGGCGCGGTCGTTCGCGGAGAGGTCCGCGTGAATGAGCACCTCGAAGCCGCGGCCGAGTGCGGCCGGGTCGAGCACAGCGGTGTAGCCGGTGATCACGCCGTCGGCCTCGAGCCTCCGCACGCGGCGCAGGCACGGCGCGGGAGTGAGACCCACACGCTGGGCGAGTTCCTGGTTGGTGAGCCGGCCGTCCCGCACCAACTCGTCGATGATTGCTCGATCGAGTGCATCCACCTCGCAAGTATTGCTGCACATGGGCGGTATCTCAACATTGTCGCAAGCACATTGCGCGTGATGAGAAATAGAATTGTCTCCCATGGGAGTTCCGTCGAAAGTCGCTGTGGTGCAGCTGGGCCTGTTCGTCCTCGGGCTCGGCCTCGGCGTCGTGGTCACCGGGAACGGGCTGCCGTGGTGGATCGCCCCGGTGCTGTCGATGGCGGTGTACGCGGGCTCGGTCGAGTTCCTGCTCGCCGGCCTGCTCGCGGCATCGACGCCGCTCGCCGCGATCGCGGCCACGACCTTCCTGGTCAACTCGCGACACCTGTTCTACGGCCTGACCTTCCCACTGGCGCGGATCCGCAGCCGGCTCGGCCGGGCGTACGGCGTCTACGCCCTCACGGACGAGGCCTACGCGCTGGTGAGCACGGCACCGTCGGCCACGATGACCGGGCCGATGATCCTGCGCACCCAGGTGGGCCTGCACGTCGCGTGGGTGAGCGGCTCGCTGGTGGGCGGGATCGCGGGCGGCGCTTTCCTGCGCGACGTGCCCGGGGTCGACTTCGTCCTCACCGCCCTGTTCATCGTGCTGGCGCTGGACGCCCACCCCGACCGCACCACTGCGGCCCTCGCGCTGGGGGCCTGCGCCGTCGCGCTCGTCGCGGCGCCCGGCGCGATGCTGCTGGTGGCGATGGGCGGGTTCGCCGGTGTGCTCGTGGTGCGGCACACACTGGCCCGACGGGAGGCGGCGCATGCCTAGCACCGGATACCTGCTGGCGGGCATCGCCATCGCCGCGGCGATCACCGTCGCGCTGCGTCTCGCCCCCTTCGGGCTGGCGACGGTGCTGCGCGACTCGCCGCTGCTCGCCGACTTCGGGAAGTGGATGCCCGCGGGGGCGGTGGTGGTGCTGGCCGTGTACTGCATGGCGCAGGTGGACTATTCGGCGCCGGCGCACGGCCTGCCGCAGCTCGCGGGTGTCGCGGCGACGGTGCTCACCCACCTCTGGCGCCGCAACGCGGTACTCAGCATCGTGGCGGGAACCGCGGTGTGCGTGGCGCTGAGCTACGCACTGGGCTGACGATGCCGCCCCGTGTACGGGGTTCGCATCCGTATCAGGACGACGACGCAGGCGAACAGCGCCGCGCCGACGGCCGCGCCGTTCGCGGCATGCATCGCGGTGACGAATCCCTGCTGCACCACGTGCTGCAGCTCGGGCCGAAGTTCCGGTGGGGCCGCTGCGATCACGCGCACACCGCCGATCACGGAGGACTGCAGCTCCGCCCGGGCAGCCGCGCCGAGCGGCAGCGATGCTGCGTCGGCGAGCACCTGAGTGGAGTAGACGTGCGCGACCACCGAGCCGAGCACCGCGACGCCGAGCGCGCCCCCGATCTCGCGGGTGGTGTCGTTGACGGCCGAGCCCGAGCCCGCCTCGCCCGAAGGAACGGCGGACATGATCGCCGCGGTCGCCGGCCCCTGGACCAACGCGAGACCCGCGGCGATCACCGCCATCGCGGGCAGAATCCGCGTCACGTAGTCGGCCGACTCGGTGAGCCGCCAGGTGAGCGCGAAGCCGATCGCCATGAGCGCCAGCCCGCCCGCGATCGTGTACCGGACCCGCCGCTCGGTGGTCGCCAGCGCCGTCAGCGGGGCGACCGCGACGGCGGTGATCGCGAACGGGATCACCCGGACCGCGGTCTCCAGCGGGCTGTAGCCCTGCACGGCCTGGAAGAACAGCATGGTGATGAATACGAACCCCAGCAGACAGAAGAACGCGGAGCAGATCGCGATCGCGCCCGAGGAGAACTGGCGCGAGCGGAACAGCGACATGTCGAGTACCGGGTTGGCGTGCCGGCGCTCGTGCACGATGAACAGCGTCAACAGGATCGTCGCGCCTACCAGACCACCGATGCTCTGCACGCTGAGCCAGCCGAAGTTCGGCGTCTCGATGAGCACCCACACGAGCAGTGAGATTCCCGAGATCGACAGCAGCACACCTGCCACGTCGAACCGCGGCCGCTCGGAGCCGTAGGACTCGGGTACCAGCGCGAGGCAACCGGCGATCGCCACCACGGAGATCGGCAGGTTGATCCAGAACACCGACGACCACGCGAAGTGCTCGACGAGGTATCCGCCCACGACGGGGCCGATCGCGATCGACGCGCCCGCCGACGCCGCCCACACCGCGATCGCGGTGCTGCGGGCCTGCTTCTCCCGGAACAGGTCCGCGATGATCGCCAGCGTTGCGGGAAAGATCAGCGCCGCCGCCGCGCCGAGCGCGGCGCGGGCGGTGATGAGTTGCGCGAGTGAGGTCGAGCGGGTCGCGAGCACGGAGACCACCGCGAAACAGACCAGTCCGATCACGAGCGCACGACGCCGCCCGACCCGGTCCCCGAGATAGCCGGTCGCCAGTAGCAGACCCGCGAACACCAGCGTGTAGGAGTCCACGATCCACTGCAGGGCGCTCATGCCGCCGCCGAACTCGCGGCTGAGGGTGGGCAGCGCGATGGTCACGATGCTGTTGTCCATCCCGGTCATGAGCACCGCGACGCACAGGGTGCCCAGCGAGATCCAGCGGGTGCGCCCGGGCGCACCCGGCGCCGTGAGCGAGCTATCGCCGGTCAGGGCCGGCCCCCGCCCTCGCGGTCGCACCCGTCCGCGCCAGGAAGTCGTCGAACACCTCGATGAACTCGCCGCACCCGGCCAGATCGGCGGCGGCCGCATCGCCGAGCACGCGGGCCCGCTCCGCGACGGCCTCGTCACGGACGAGATCGAGCACGGCGTCGGCGATGCTGCGCGCCGTCATCCTGCTGCGCGACAGGACCGCGCCGGCTCCGGTGGCCTCGATGCGGCGCCCCCAGAAGTGCTGGTCGAACGCTTGGCTGCACACCAGTGTCGGAACGCCGGAGGCTGCGGCCACGGCGGTGGTACCGGCGCCGCCGTGGTGCACGACCACTGCACATCGCGGCAGCACGGCGGCGTGGTCGATGTCCTGCACGACCAGCAGGTCGTCGGTGTCGACGGGCGCGTCGTCAGTCCGGGCCGACCAGCCGGGGACCGCGATCAACCGCACTCCCGCACCGGCGAGTTCGCGAGACAGATCACCGACGACACCGTCGAAATCGGGGACCGGCATACTGCCGAATCCGACGTACACGACGGGACGCTCGTCCTGCGCGATCCAGCGATCGATCCGGGAGTCCCGTTCCGCGCAGTCCGCGGCGCGGTCCGCGATCCGGACGAACCCGATCCGCGGATGGTCGACGTCCTCGCGGGTACGAGGCGGTACCAGCGTGCGGCCGAACGCCTCGACGCGCAGCACGTCCCGTCCTCGGAGCACTGAACGGGGGTCGATGATCCGGTGCGGGTAGCCCACGCGCTTCGCCAGCTGGACCGTCTTCGTGAAGATGCTCAGCGCCCAGCCGACATCGAAGAGACGGTACGTCAGCGGGATCACCAGCGGGAACCTGGCCGCGAGGTCCTGGACTCGGGGCTCGAGCAGGGGGTTCGGGACACGGCTGTGCGCATCGCCGGGGAAGTATTCGACGGTGACCAGAGGCACTGCCGTGGCGTGGGTGACGAGTGCGGCGCGCTCCTCGATGATCCGCGTGGTGATGACGCAGTCCGCGTCGACGACGAGCTCCGTGAGCCGGTCGTCGAACTCGTCGGCGTGCGAGTCCGCGAGCTTGCCCACCGCGCGCAATTGCGTCGTGGTACCGGTCCCGAAGAAGCGCTGCTGCCCCACGGGCGACTGCAGGAACGCCTTGAGATCGAGCGTCGTCAGCACGTGCGGTTCGAAGCCGTGAGACCGGACGAACTCCCGCGATTCGACCGTGCAGCCGATCACCACGTCGTCACCGCGACCGACGAGGACCTGCGCCACCGCAAGCAGTGGGCTGATGTCACCTCTCGACCCCATGCATGCGATTGCAACACGCATTCCGATGTGCGCCTTCCCTTTTGGGCGATTCAACCCTTTCGGGCCGCTAACGCGCAGAAGGGTAACAGCGAGCACCGATGACATTTCGATTCCTGTAATCCGCATCACAGCCGGTGCGCAGGTGTCGGTGTACGGAAAAGACGAGATCCCGCCCCACCGAACGGTGGAGCGGGACCTCGCAGTACGGAACGCGCGGTGCTACGGGGTGAGCGGAGCCACCTGTCCGCCGGAGAGGCGACGGTACGCGAAGGTGATCAGCAGGCTCGCGATCGGGCCGGCGACGAGCAGGCCGATACCGCACAGGCACGCGCCCACGAACGCGATCAGAATCGCGATGACGTAGGTGAGAATCGAGTTGCCGATGTCGCGCTGGATGATCGCGAACCCCTCCTTGAGTCCGTCGACGGCGGGCAGGCCACGATCGACGATGACGGGCACGACGAACATCGTGAGGAAGCCGATGACGAGCGCAGCGATGTAGCCGAGGAACGGGATGAGCATCAGCACGTTCGTCACCACCGCGATGATCACGCCGGCGAGTACGACTTGCCCCAGGTTGCGGGGCTTGAAGAACGAACCGATCGAGACCGACCGACCGTCAGCGATGTCGAGGAGACCTGTGAACAGCGAGGCCTGCACGACGGACGCCAGGATCTGAGTGATCAGACCCGCGAGCGCGAAGCCGAGCATCGCGCCGAATCCGTTCGCCTGGTAGACGAAACCGCCGTCGACGGACGTGGTGTTGCCGGTCAACGAGCCCACCAGGAAGGTCGCTGCGCCACCGATGATGCCGATCGCGAGCACGTACACCAGCATCGAGACGATCAGCGCGACGGCGTTCTTGCTGAACTTGTTCCACGCCCAGGAGAACGCGTCACCGATGTTGAAGGGCTGCTGGCCGCCGGGCTGCGGCGCACCGAAACCGCCGGGGGGCGGCGGGAATCCGCCCTGCGGCGGGGGCGGGAAACCGCCCTGGCCGTAGCCGGCCTGCGGCGGCGGGAAGCCCTGGCCGCCCTGGCCCTGCCCGGGATCCTGCGGCGGCGGGAAGCCCTGGCCGCCCTGGCCGTACCCCGGGTCCTGCGGCGGCGGGTAGCCGCCGGCGGGCGGGAATCCGCCTGCCGGCGGGGGCGGGTAGCCACCCTGGCCGTAGCCGGGCTGAGGCTGCTGCGGGTATCCACCCTGATTCGGGTCCTGCGGGTAGCCGCCCTGGTTGTCGCCAGGGTTGTTCGGCGGCTGCGTCATGGTTTCCTCCGGTCGCTGACGGACGATCCCGGCAAACCTACCAACCCGGCACTGCCGGCACCACCGAAGAGGCTCAGTCGCCGCGGGCTTCGCGCTTGGCCCTCCGCAGCGCGAACTCCTCCTGCTCGAGGCGCAATGCCTCGTCGGGCGCCGGCGCCCCACCGCCGAGTCGGGCCGGAACCCAGTCTTCGCCTGCGGGAGCGGGGAATCCGCGCTGCGCGCGCTCGAGCGCCTCGCCCATGGCGGACCGCAGGCGGGCGGTGAGAACATCGGGGGCGGCACCGTCGGGCAGGATGGGCGCGCCGACCTCCACGACGACCGGGAAGCGGTGCCGGCCGATGCGGCGCTGCGTGCCCTTCGACCAGATGCGCTGGGTGCCCCACACGATGACGGGGACGATGGGCACGTCCGCCTCGAGGGACATGCGCGCGGCGCCGGACTTGAACTCCTTGAGCTCGAAGCTGCGGCTGATCGTGGCCTCGGGATACATGAGGACGATCTCGCCGGCCTCGAGGGCGGTGACGGCCTCGTGGTAGCTCTCGGCGCCGTGCTCGCGGTCGACGCCGATCGCACCGCAGTGCTTCATGATGAACGCCATGATCTTGACCTTGCGGAGCTCGGCCTTGACCATGTAGCGCGGCCAGCGGCCGGTCCGCTTGACGGTCAGCCCCGCCTCGAGGAAGTCGACGTAGGACGTGTGGTTGACCGCGATGAGCGCCCCGCCCGCCGCCGGGATGTTCTCCAGGCCCCGGTACTGAACGCGCAGCCCCTGCACGCCCACAATGCTTTTGGCCAGCATCAGGACCACCTGATAGACGGGTTCGCGCCGCGCCATCACACCCCCTCGTTTCTCTTACCCGAGGATACGACGGCGCGGCGCGAGCCGCGGGGAATCAGTACGCCACGGAGAACCGCTCGCGGCGGTGCGCGGGCGCGACGATCTCGTCGACGAAGGCCTTCGCGTAGTCGACGCCCGAGATCTCGGAGTTCCCCTCGGCATCGGTGAGCAGCAGGTCGCCGCTCGTGCGGTAGGTGCCGCGCTGCTCCCCCGGGTTGAAGGAGCCGTAGCTCGCGGCGGGGCTCAGGTAGAACCAGTCCACGTCCTCGACGGTGCGCAGGTAGTCCAGTGCGCGGTCGTGCTCCTGCGCGATGGGCTTGACGGCATCGGGGAACGACGGGGTGTCCACCAGCTTCGGGCCGCCGTCGGCGACCAGCAGGCTGCCCGCGCCACCGACGACGCCCAGGCGCGCGCCCGCCTCGCGGGCACCCGCGACGAGGTGCTCCAGGGAGGCCGGCAGGTCCACGCCCTCGCCCGACGGTGCCGCGGTCGGCAGGGCCGAGACGATGACGTCCGCACCCTCGACGGTGCGCGCGACGAACGCCGCGTCCGTCACGTCGCCGGCGGCGGCGGTCGCGCCCGCGGGGACCTTCGCGGTGTCGCGGGCGACGCCGACGACGTCGATGCCGCGGGTCAGGAGGTCGGAGACGATGTTGGAGCCGGAGTAGCCGGATGCTCCGAAGACGACGACCTTCATGCGTTCACCTTCGATCGGCTCTTGAGGAGGTGGGTGTCGGCGGCCAGCGGGCCGTGCGAGGCGATGCCCACGGCGATCAGGCCGGCGATGAGGGCCAACGGCAGCTCGTAGCCGCCGCCACCCGGGTTCGACGCGAAGAATCCGTTGTCCCAGTGCACGAAGACGATCGCGCCGAGCATGTCGATGATGCCGAGCACCGCGACGATCGGCACGGCGAGACCGATGATGAGCGCGGCGCCGCCGACCAGCTCGACGATGCCGGCGAACCACGCGGACAGGGTGGGCACGGGAACACCCATGCCGTCGAAGGCCTTGGCGGTGGCGTCCATGCCGTTCGTGACGAACTTCTGCCAGCCGTGGGCGAAGAAGATGCCGCCGAGGATCACCCGGGCGATCGTGGAGGCGAGGCCCTGGCCCCGCTCGAGCTGTGCGGTCATGTGGACCACTCCGTTCTAATTGTTGAAGCTTCAAGCTTGCGCTACCATGGAAGCACATACGATTCGTAAGCGCAATACTTCCGTGAGTGTTAGGTTCCACGACATGCCCGACTTCGACGTCTTCGCGAAGGACTGCCCCTCGCGCGACGTGTTCGCCCACGTCACCGGCCGGTGGGGCGCGCTCGTACTGGGGCGCCTGCGCCCGGAGCCGCAGCGTTTCGGCGAGATCCGCCGTCAGGTCGAGGGCATCAGCGATCGCATGCTCACGCAGACGCTGCGAACCCTCGTCGACGACGGCCTGGTCAGCCGGTACTCCGCGGGCACCAATCCCCCGCACACCGAGTACCGGCTCACCGAGGTCGGCGCGTCGATCGCCGACGCCGTGCTGAGGCTCGCCGACGCCGTCCAGACCGCGATGCCGCGGGTCGCGCCGGGCGCGTGAGACCCGGACCCGGCTGAGTTCAGCCGGCGGCGTCGAGGTGGGCCAGGAGCGCCGGATCCCCGGACTCGAGACGGTCGACGATCTCGCCACCGTCGCACCGCATCAGCGCGACGACGGCACCGTCGCCCGACCGGTGCAGCACCGTCCAGGTGCCACCGGAGTCCTCCCAGCGCTGCAGCTGTTCGAGCGGAGTCATGGCCCGATGATAGGCGGCTCCCGCATGCCGGAGCCGAACGTCATCCGAACGGATGAGGTCTGCCGGTTTCAGCCCCGCGAACATCCGATTCCGGCGTAGTGTGCTGTTCTCACAGTGGAGTTCACGGTGGAGTCATGTCGCCGTGTCAGGAGGGGAACACGAGCATGCAACCACACGGACCGGCACAGAACTACCCCGGAGCGCCGGGCGGGCCACCACTCGGGGGCCAACCGCCGGGAATGCCCGGCGGCATGCCGTTCGGACCGCCGTCCGGATTCGGCCCGCGCCCCGCGTTCCCGATCGCCCGTATCGGCGCGGCGGTGACGCTGGCGGCGGGCCTGATCGTGCTGTTCTGCTCGCTGCTGAACCTGTACACCGTCACCGTCACGCCCAGCGCGGCCGACACGTCGAACTACAACGACATCCCCAGCGGCACCGTCGACGTGGGGATCGGCTTCTACAACGTGGCCCCGCTCCCCGCGCCCGTGACCGCGCTGGCGATCCCGCTCCTGATGCTCGTCGCGGCGCTCACCGCGCTACCCGGCGTGCTCGGCCGGGGCGCCCAGGGCGCGCTCGTGTCCGCGGTCGCGGCGATCGCCGCGACGCTGCTCTCGCTCGTGCTGATGATCGCGAACCCGCTGCCCAGCGTGGAGCTGTCCGGCAAGCTCGCCACCGACTTCTCGAAGGAGACGAACTTCTCCTCGATCGACGACCTGGTCTCGCGCGTCGTCGACGTCGGCCCCGGCGCGGGCCTCATCATCGCGCTGATCGTCGGGCTCCTCGGGTCCGCGGGCGCGGTCCTGTCGTACCTCCAGATCGGGGCCCGCAAGCCCGACGGCGCACCCGGCCCCGTCGGACCCGTCCCGCCGGCGCCCGGGGCTCCGTACGGCCAGCCCGGCATGGGATTCACGGGGCAGATGCCGCGCATCGTCGACGGTCCGCTGCAGCCCGGTCAGCCCGGCCCGGGCGGGCCCGGCAACCAGCCGGGGGCGTGGTGAATCCCGCGCGGATCCTGGCTGCGATCACCGGTGTGCTCGGCATCGCCGGGCTCGGGCTGACGATGCTGCCGCTGCTCACCATCAAGGCGACCGACGTACAGCTGCAGTTCGTCAACCCCGGGATCGGGCCGTGGAGCTTCTACGGCGGGTACGGCAGTACCGATATGACGAAGTACTGCACCAAGTACCCGGACGAGTGCATCGTGCAGGGCTCCGCCACCGCCCACATCGGCTTCCTCGACATCGGGCCGATGAGCATCGCGATGGTCGCGATCATCCCCATCGTGCTGGGTCTGGTCGGGGCGCTGGGCGCACTGCAGGCCGTGCGCGGCATGCATCCCGGCGGCGCGGCGGGGACGGCGCTGCTCGCCCTGGGCGCGCTCGTCGTCGCGGTGTTCACATGGATCTCGCCCGGCATCGCCGTGAGCGGCACCGGCGAGTTCGCGACCGCCAAGTCGTCCGGCTACGACACCGGGATGTCCATCTCCCCCGGCGCGGGCCTGATCTGCGCCGCGATCGCGCTGATCGCGATCCTGGCCGTCGGCGGCTACCAGGCGATCACGGAGATGCTCGCGCGCCGCTGACCCGTTCACCGGAAAGACGTGGGCACCGTTGATCAACTGTCCGTTGATCAACGGTGCCCACGTTTTCGGTGTGCGTCGGCTCCGCGTCGATCGGGGCCGGGGATCAGGCGACGGCCCGGGAGACCAGCTCCGCGATCCGGGCCTCGGTCGCCTCGTCGAGGGCCGTGACGGTCCAGACGAGCGGGTGCATGGTCGAGCCCTCCTCGAAGGCGGGGTTCACCGTCTCACCGAAACCGAAGGCCACGTAGTCCTTTCCCGGCTTGATGTAGCAGATGTCCTCGCCGCCGCCCACGTAGAAGGGCAGGCCCCAGCGCACGACCGGCTCGAGACCCGGAGCGCTCTCGCGGATGATGGCGTGCAGCCGCTCCCCGATCTCGGCGTACGGCGCGGGCATCGCCCGGAGCTTCGCGAGGACGGCCGCGTCCCCCTTCTTCGAGAACATGATCCGTGAGCCTCCCTCGGTTCGATCGACTCCTGCGGTCGATGCGCTCACGCTACCGCGAGCGACGGTCGCGAGCAGGGCACGGGATCGGTCCGGAAACGAGTTCGGGCGGGGCTCTGATTTCTCAGAACCCCGCCCGAACTGCGGTTTCCTCTGTGGAGCTAAGGGGAATCGAACCCCTGACCTCCTCGATGCGAACGAGGCGCGCTACCAACTGCGCTATAGCCCCTTGCGGAACTCGACTACCTTAGCAAGCCCGCTCGGCAAACTGTTAACCGACCTTGCGCTCGTACGGTTCCCGCACGTCAGCAGGCCGATCGAGGAAGTCGAACTCCTCGGCGCGGTAGCGCGGGAGGTGGTCGAACGCGGGGTCCTCGTCGTCGATCTCCATGACGACGCAGCCGCCGCGGCGCAGGTGGGCGGGCACACCGTCGAGCACCTCGGCCTCGCGCTCGCGCTCCCTCCGGGCCCGCTCCAGCCGCGCGGTCCGGCGGCGGCGGATCTCCGCCTCGATGCGCACCGTCCGGCGGAGGTAGGTGAGGTAGACGGCCAGCGCGAGCACGACGGCACCGAGGCCGTACCAGGCGAAGGGCACGTTCATCAGGCCGGCGCCGAGGGCGACCACCGCGAGCACGCCCAGCACGAGCGTGACGCGCTGCCGGAAGCGGAAGCGGGCCTCCGTGATCCGCGCGTCGTTCTCGGGGTCGTAGCCGCCGCGGCGGCGACGCGGAGAGTCGTCGAGGGCGTCGATCTCGGCAGGCTCGGCCTTGGGGCGGGTCGCCGGGGTGATCTCCTCGGTGAGCTGGTCGTCCGCCAGGTCCGCGTCCGCGAGCTCCGGGCCGGCCGGGTCCTCGACGACCGACCCGTCGACGAGCTCGTCCGCCGACTCGTCCATGTCGAGGTCATCGGCAGGGTCGAGGTCATCGGCCGAGTCGAGATCATCGGCGACGAAGGAGTCCTCAGCGATCGGCGCCACGGGCGCGGTCACGCGGCGGACGATCGGCTCGGACTCCGGCGCGGCGGCGTCGGTGTCGGCGACCGCCTTCGGGGCGGGCGCGTCCAGGTCGACGATCGACGCCCTCGCGCGCATCGCTGCCCGCTCGACGGTGGGGATCGGGGTGGTGTCGCCGTCCATCGGGCTGGACCCGTGCAGGTCGTCCACGTCGGAGTCGACATAGGCGTGCGCCTCGGCGTCATCGTCCGCCGGATCATCGTCCGCCGGATCATCGTCGGCCGGGTCGTCGACGGCCTTCCCGAGAACGATGCGGCCGTCCTCGACAGGCTCGGCGTCGTCGTCCTCCGGGAGCTCGGCCTCGTCGGCGCGATCCTCGGCGACGGTGGCCGCCGGGCGGATGCGGCGGCGGACGGCGCGGGTGGCCGAGCCGCCGCGGTGCAGCAGTCGGGTCTTGAGCGTCGCGTCGGACACCTGGTTCACCCTGGGGTGACGCGCGGCGAGCATCGGAACGAGCACCACCAGCCACGCGACGATCAGCCCCACCCAGAGCAGTGTCTGCGGGATCATGTCGGCTCCCTCCGGCAATCAGCGAGCACGGATCACATCCGTGTAAGTCGCCTCGAAGGCTATTTCACCAGGGTGGATCAGCGCGCCCGACGCGCCGTAGCGAAACCCCAAAAATCTCAAACAGTCACTTCAGTCACACGCGAGTCGGCGTCTCAGAACCACGCCCGGCCGGACCGGACGACCCTCGCGACCATGGAATCCGCGATCTCCTCGGCCGTGATCGCGACGAGCAGATGGTCGCGCCAGGCACCGTCGACGTGCAGGTACCGGCGCAGCAGCCCCTCCTCGCGGAACCCCGCATTGCGCAGCACCGCGCGCGATCCGCCGTTCTCCGGGCGCACCGTCGCGTCCACCCGATGCAGGCCGAGCGTCCCGAAGCAATGGTCGACGGCCAGCGCGACCGCCACCGTCGCCACGCCGTGGCCGGTCACCCGACGGTCCACCCAGTAGCCCACCCACGCGCTCTGCAACTGCCCGCGGCTGATGTTGCCGATGGTGATCTGGCCGGCGTAGGCACCGTCGACCTCGATGACCATCGGGACGATGGTCCCGGACCGGGCCTGCGAGCGGAGCGAGGCGCACAGGGGCGTCCACTGCGAGGCGGCGTGCCGGCGCTGCCAGTTCGTCTCGCCCGACGGTTCCCACGGCTCCAGCTCCGCGCGGTTGACCAGGCGCAGGCGCGACCACTGCCGCCCGTCGCGGGCACGGATCGGTCGCAGTCGCACGACGCCGGCGGCCGTGGTGAGCGGCCCGAGTTCGACCTGCCAGTTCGCCCCGAACACCCGCGTCAGCCGCGCTGGGCGAGGAACGCGACGATCACGTCGTCGCCCGCACGGACCTCGGTGACCTCCGGATCCACCACGATGAGGCAGTTCGCCTCGGCCAGGCTCACCAGCAGGTGGGAGCCGTTGTCCGGGATCGGCGCGACCATGAACTCGCCGGTGTCCTCGTCGCGCATGAGCTGGCCGCGCACGTACTCGCGCCGCCCCTCGGGCGACTCGAAGGCCGCCGCGCTCTTCGCGGTGACCAGGCGGCGCATCGGCTGCCGCTTGCCCAGCGCGATGCGGATGAGCGGGCGCACCATCACCTCGAAGGCCACCAGCGCGCTCATCGGGTTCGACGGCAGCAGGAAGGTGGGCACCTCGTCGGGACCGAGGGCACCGAAGCCCTGGACCGACGCGGGGTGCATCGCGATCCGCTCGACGACGAGGTCGCCGAGCTCGGCCAGCGCCGACGAGATGTCCTCCGACGCGGAGCCGCCCAGCGCGGACGTGATGACCACGACCTCGGACCGCTGCAGCTGCGCTTCGACGGCCTCGCGGACGCCGTCGGTGCCCACGATGCCCACGCGGTGCACCTCGGCCCCGCAGTCCCGGGCGGACGCGGCGAGCGCGTAGGAGGCCACGTCGTAGACCTGGCCGGCGCCGGTGTCGCGATCGATGTCGACGAGCTCCCGGCCCACCGAGATCACCGCGACGCGTGGGCGGGGATGCACCGAGACCTTGTCCCGCCCGACCGCGGCGAGGAGGCCCACCTGGGCCGGTCCGACGACGGTGCCGCGACGCACCGCCACGTCGCCGGGCTGCACGTCGTCACCGGTGCGGCGGACGTACTGCCCGGACCGGACCGAGTGTCCGACACGGACTTTCGACAGCCCACCGTCGGTCCACTTGTCGGGGAGGACGGCATCGGCGAGCGTGGGCAGCGGCGCCCCGGTCTCGACCTTGACGGCCTGGCCGGGCTGCAGCCGGATGGGCTGCCGGTTGCCCGCGCGCACCTCGCCGACGACTGGGAGGCTGACGATGATCTGCTCGCCGGTCTCCTCGTCGGTCTCGCCGGCACGCGCCACGTCGACGGAGCGCACGGCGTAGCCGTCGATAGCGGCCTGGTCGAAGGCGGGAAGGGCGTTCTCGACGACCACTTCCTCCGCGCACATGAGGCCCTGCGCCTCGGAGATCCCCACGCGCACCGGCCGCGGCGCCACCGCCGCCGCCGTGACCCGAGCCAGATGGTCCTCCACGGAGCGCATGTACTCGGCCTCCTACTTGTTCAGGCGATCCTGCAGCCAGGAGCGCAGGTCGGGACCGTAGTCGTCACGGTCCAACGCCAAGTCAACCGCAGCCTTGAGGTAGCCTCCGGGATTTCCGAGGTCGTGTCGGGTTCCGTGATGGACCACGACGTGCACCGGATGCCCCTCTTCGATGAGCAGCGCGATGGCGTCGGTCAGCTGGATCTCGCCGCCCGCGCCCTTGTCGATGCGCCGCAGCGCGTCGAAGATGGCACGGTCCAGCAGGTAGCGCCCCGCGGCCGCGAAGTTCGACGGTGCGTCCTCCGCCTTGGGCTTCTCGACCATGCCGTTGACCTTGAGCACGTCGGGGTTGACCGCGTCCGGCACGGTTTCGACGTCGAAGACGCCGTAGCTGCTGATCTGGTTCTCGGGCACCGCGATGGCGCAGAGCACGGAGCCCCCGCGCTTCTCGCGGACCCGCGCCATCGTGGTGAGCACGCCGATGGGGAGCACCAGGTCGTCGGGGAGGAGGACGCAGATCGCGTCCTCGTCGTCGTCGAGCACCGGCTCGACGCAGGCCACGGCATGCCCGAGGCCCAGCGGCTTCTCCTGGATCACGGCCTCCGCGTGGATCAGGTTGGGAGCGCGGCGCACCTTGTCGAGCATCGCGGTCTTGCCGCGCTTCTCCAGCGTGCCCTCGAGCACGAGGTCCTCGACGAAGTGCGCGACCACGCCGTCCTTGCCCGGGCTGGTGACGATGCAGAGGCGCTCCGCGCCCGCAGCCGCCGCCTCCTCGGCGACGAGCTCGATGCCGGGAGTGTCGACAACGGGGAGCAGCTCCTTGGGAACCGTCTTCGTCGCGGGGAGGAATCGGGTGCCGAGGCCTGCGGCGGGGACGACCGCGGTTCTCGGGATGGAGGGTGTGGTGCTCATCCCCCCACCATAGGGGAGGTCACGCTCGGGTAACGAAGCGGCGCGACGGGTGGGAGGATGGCGCGGTGATCGATTCCGGGCCCGGCCCCACCCCCGAGACGAAGGCGGAGTGGCGCACGCGGCTGCGGCGCGGCCGGGCCGCGATGTCCGACGGTGCGCGTGCAGCGGCGGCCGCGTCGCTGGTCCGCGCGGTGTCCGGGCTCGACCTGGGTGTGGTCGCGGCGTACGTGCCGGTGGGTTCGGAGCCGGGTTCGATCGAGCTGCTGGACGCCCTGGGCCCGCAAGTGTTGCTGCCGGTGACCCCGCCGGAGCCGGGGCCGCTGAACTGGGCCTGGAGCGGATCGCTGGCGCCGGGGCCGTTCGGGCTGCTGGAGCCGGCGGGGCCGCGGCTGGGTACGAATGCCCTGGCCTCGGTGGACACGGTGCTGTTGCCCGCACTGGGCGTCTCGCGCGCCGGGGTGCGGCTGGGACGGGGCGCGGGGTACTACGACAGGTCGCTGGTCCCGGGACCGCGGTTGATCGCGGTCGTCTACGACCACGAGCTGGTGGACTTCCTGCCGTCCGAGACCACGGATGTGCCGGTGGGCGCAGCGCTGACCCCGTCGGGGCTGGTGGAGTTCTGAGTCCTGAGTTCCGAATCCTGCGGGGCCCGGGAGCGGCGCGGTCGCCTGTTCGTACTGCGAGGTGACATGTCGTTCCGCGCAGCCATGCGTGGCACGCATGGATGCATCATTGCAGGTCAGCATGCATTTTCAGCAGTCAAGCCATGCGTGGCGCGCATGGCTTCTCACCGGCCCGACGGGGTGACCGTTCCCGGGCCGCGTGGCGTGCCCGACGGTGGGTGACGCCGGCTGCGGTCGTCGTCCGAGATCGCCTGCGGTTTCGGTGATCGCGGCCTGCGATCTCCGCACCGAAACCACTGGCAACCGCCGTCCCCACCACAGGGCGGAAGCGCCGCCGCTGCCGGTAGCCGCGCGCGGCGCACGATGTCACCAACCCGCCGAGGCCATGCGCGCCACGCATGGAGGGCACCGTCGAACAATGCTCTTGAACTGCGAATATGCGACCCATGCGTGGCGCGCATGACTTCTCGGCAACGACACGCCCCACTTCTGCCGTCGCAGTCACCACCACCCGAGGCGAGGGACCGCGGACCGTCGGACGGTCTAGATCAGTAGCCGGGAGATGTACTTCTCGCCGTACGCCCGCAGGGCATCGGAGTCACCGATGTCCAGCCCGGTGGGCGAGTTGGACAGCAGCGACCCGGTGATCCGCAGCATGAGGTCCACCACGGAGCACAGCTCGGCGTAGTCCTGCTCGGCGCCGGAGTTGCGCAGCCGGATGACGATGCCCTGGATCAGCAGGTCCCACACGCCGCGCGGGATGCGCAGGAAGTACTCGGGCTCGGCGGCCAGCACCTTGGACACGGCCATGTTCGACTCGGCCTGCCCGATGCTCAGCGCGAACACCTCGACCAGCGTCTGCTGCGGCGTGTACCCGACGATCGTCTTGTCCAACTTGCGGCGCAGCGTGCGGATCTCGATGGCCACGACGCGGGCGATCAGCTGGTCGCGGTTGGGGAAGATCCGGTACAGCGTGCTGCGGGAGACGTGCGCCTGCTTGGCGACCTGGTCCATGCTGACGCCGGGAATCCCGTTCGCGGCGATCACCTCGCGGGCGGCGTCCACGATCCGTCGCGCGGGCGACGGCGTACGTGGGGCACTCATGGCCGTATCGTATCCGCTCACACCCCTGGCACTCGAATCGCCGGAGTGCTAATTGAGCGGTAGAATCGATCGGTGCCTACCTATTCGTACCAATGCAAGGAGTGCGGCGAGGCCTTCGACGCCGTGCAGTCCTTCTCCGACGATCCGCTCACGGTGTGCCCCAACTGCGGCGGCCCGCTGCGGAAGCTGTTCAACTCCGTCGGCGTCGTGTTCAAGGGCAGCGGCTTCTACCGCACCGATTCCCGCAGCTCGAAGGCCGATACCACCGCGAAGTCGGAGACCAAGAGCAGCTCCGACACCGCGGCCAAGGTCGACAAGGCCACCAGCTCCTAGCCTTGCTACGTTGCTGGCATGACCCACGTCTTCGATGAAGCGACCGCCGTCGAGCCGATCGACGGCGGCTTCCGCGCCCACACGCACCCGGCCTACAACAACATGGTCGGGCCGTTCGGCGGGATCACCGCCGGCACCGTCGTCGCGGCGCTGCAGGCGCACCCCGAGGCGCAGGGCCATCCGCTGAGCCTCACACTGAACTTCGCCGCCCCGATCAAGGACGGTGCTTGGGACCTCGCGGTCACCGTCCTGCGCACGAACCGCACCAATCAGCACTTCGTCTTCGTCCTGAGCCAGGGCGACGGCCCCGTCGCCTCCGGGACCGCGGTGTTCGGCACGCGCCGCGACACCTGGGGCGCCACTGAGACGCCGTTCCCGCAGGTCCAGGCACCGGAGGACTACCCGGAGCAGTCGATGCCGGACTTCGTCGAGTGGGCCAAGAACTACGAGACCCGCTTCGTCGAGGGCAGCCTGGTCATGGACGGCCCGCAGGACGACTCGACCACCACGATGTGGCTGCGCGACAAGCCCGCTCGCCCGCTGGACTACCCGGCGCTGGCGTCGATCGCGGACTCCTTCTACCCGCGGATCTTCCGCCGTCGCGGCACCTACGCCCCCGCCGGCACCATCTCGCTCACCACCTACTTCCACGCGAGCCCCGCGGAACTCGAGCAGCAGGGCGCCGAGCACCTCCTCGCGACCGCCCGGGCGGCGCGCTTCGGCCATGGCCATTTCGACCAGTACGGCCAGGTCTGGGGGCGGAACGGCACCCTGCTGGCGACCACGCACCAGATCGTCTACTACAAGGATCCGCAGGCCTGATCGGGGCCGTTCCTCCACAGGAACGGGGTTATCCACAAGGGCGGCTTCCGGGCCCCTTTCCGACGGTCCGCCGTCGGCGCACCGTCGTAGATTCCGGGCATGGAGTCCTTGCAGCCGACCGGTGTCGAACGGATGCGGGCCGCGCTGCGGCCCGGGTGGGCGCGCACGCTGACGGCTCGGCGGGCGGCGGCCGCGGCGCTGGCGGTGGTGGCGCTGATCGTCGCGGTCACGAGCCGGCCGAGCGGGCCGCAGGCGCAGGTGCTCGTCGCGGCGCGCGAGCTGGGGCCGGGAGGGAAGCTCGTCGGCGAGGATCTCGTGGTGCGCACCGTTCCGGCGGACCTCGCGCCCCAGGACGCGCTGACGCGTCCGGACGAGGCGGTCGGACGGTCGGTGACGGGGCCCGTCGGCGCGGGCGAGATCCTCACGGGCCGAAGGGTGCTCAGCGACCGCACCGCGGGCTTCATCCGCCCCGGCTCGCGGCTGGTGCCGATCGCGCTGCAGGACGCCGCCACGATGGACCTGCTCCGCCCCGGCGACGTGGTGGACGTGGTGGCGCAGCGCAAGCCCCGCGCCGGCGAGCGGGACGACGCTGCGCCCTCCGTCCTGGCCCGCTCGGCCACGGTCGCCGTCGCCGCAGCGGCGCAGGCCTCACGGCAGCAGGCCCGCACCGTGATGCTCGCGATGTCCGAGACGGAGGCGCACGCCGTCGCCGCCGCGGCGCTCAGTTCACCACTGTCCGTGGTGTTCCGGTGAGGCCGGGCGACGACCGGCGCCGAGGCTCGCCCGGCGGCCCCGACGGCAACGTCCCGACAACCGCACCTCCACGACTCGGCGGCCGCGGGTACTCCGACGTCGACGTGGAACGCCGACTCGAATGGCAGATGGACGTCGCTATGCTCCGTCGAATCAAGGTCCCACAGGTACCTCTTGCCGAGGTCATGTTCCACGTCCACGCACTCCAGGAGCTTCGCCGGCGACTCCTCATCTCCGGCCGAGTGGACGAACGCGTCGGCAAGCCCTTGGACCGGAGGGAACGCACTGTCGTGGACACGCTGGTCGCCGAGGGCCGGAACGTCACGGTTCTCGCTCGGGCGCGGACCGGCGACTCGACGCCCGATATCGCAGTCGATGGCCGGGCCGCGGAGATCAAGTCGTCCACCCGAGGGAATGCTCGAGCGTTCGCATTCCGGGTGGGCGAGGTGTGGGACCGGCAAGGTACCGGCCTCGTGTTCGTGAACGCGGACGAGTCGGCGATCGATCACGCCGACCTCGTCGGAGCGATGCAGGCGCTGGTCGCGCATGGCGACGCCGCGTATATTCGGGTCATCGGACGTCGTGCCGACATCGAGCTCGGGAGGTGGCCGTGATGCGCAACGATCTCATTCTCACGGCTCAGGTCGACGATCCGACGGGCCGGTTCTCACAGTTCGTCGCAGACCTCGCCGCGTCGCTCGGAGCGAAGGACAGCGCCGTGCGAACGAGGCCGAACGGCCGTCGGGCCGTCATCCGTACCGCTACGGGGGTCGTCACCCCGGGCGTGTCCGAAGGAGGGTTCGGCGTCGGCATCGAGAGCGTCACCGACGACGATCATGCGCACAATTCGTACGCCGATCGAGTGCACATCGCCGTGGCGTCCGCGCTCCCCGACGTGCGAGTCGACCTGCTCGACGAGACCGACCAGGTGATCCGGAGCGTCACCCAACACACGCCGGCGGCCTAGGAATCGCTGAGTCTCTTCGTCGATCCCGGGCAACGGGTTCCGGATGGCGGCGCTCAGCCGACCCGGTAGGTGAGCTCGCGGATCAGCCACTTCTGGCGCTTGCGCGCCACCTCGGCGACGGCGGGGCCGTAATAGAAGCGCAGGTAGTCCTCGCCGTTGCGGCGCAGCGCGCGGGTGGGCAGCGTGGCCAGTTCGGCGGGCGGCGCGAGCTTCGCGGCCTCCGGCATGCGGATGGCGCGCTGCAGCCACCGGCGCTGCTCGTAGATCATCCAGGTCCACGCGCCGCCGAGGAGCGAGAGGGTCACGGCGCACTTGAGCACGATCAGCAGGAGCACGACCATCGGGTTCTCGCCGCTGGGCGCGTTCCACCAGAAGTGCAGGAGGTACGCGAGCCCCAGCGGGATCGCCGCGAGGGCCGGCCGGATGCGCAGCAGCGCCAGGCCGAGCGCGAAGAAGCCCGTGTACACCCAGTGCGACTGGAAGCCGAAGAGCGCGCGCATGAGCGTGACCGTGAGCGCGCCGGCGGTGTCGGACTGGGCATCACGGACCGCGAAGGTCACTGCGTACGAGAGGTTCTCGACCACCTGGAAGCCCAGGCCCGCGAACGCACCCACTGCGAAGACCTGGAGCGGCCGGCGCAGGCGGTCGCGGAACATCACCAGCAGCAGCGCGACGCCGGCGCCCTTGATGGTCTCCTCGTCCAGCGGGCCGATGAGGGCCGCGCCCCAGGTCGTGGAGCCGGGGTCGTCGAGCACGTCGTCGACGGCGTCGGAGGCGAACCCGTTGATCTGCAGGGCGAGTCCGCACGCGCCGATCGCGCCCCACGCGAAGGCGAGCGCCCACACCGCGCGCAGCTGAGCGTGCGAGCGGTCCAGCGCCCAGATGATCACGGCGATCAGGACGGCGGCCAGCAGGATGATCGGCAACGCGACCGCGACCGCGCCGCTCGCCTCCGTGATGCGGGGCACCATGTCGCGCACGAGCACGAATCCGCCGAACACCAAGCCCGCCAGAAACACCCAGAAGCTGACGGTCTTGAGCTGCGCGCGCATCAGTCCTCCCGCAGGGTCTGGACGAGCGCGGTCAGGTCGGGGGCGGCACCGTCGGGCCCGCGGAGCGTGAGCACCGTGACCAGCAGGTCCGAGTGGCCCACGACGGCGCACTCCCCCGACCTGCCGCCGCCCGACGCGGCGCAGCTGCGACCCGCGAACTGCGGGCCGCGGATGTCGCCGGTGAAGTGCGCGTCGACGCCGCCGGCCGCGAACTCGCGCAGGCGGCGCGGCGCGGCGGTGTCGAAGTCGGTCATGCCCGTCGTGAGGCGAACGGAGAGCGAGCTGCCGCTGGGATGCACGAAACGCACCACGTCGGCCCGGCCGGACGGCACCTTGTCCCAGCCCGACGGTGCGCGGAAGTCCACTCCCGCAGAAGAGTTCCCGACGCGATAGGTGTGGTCGGCGACGGGCGTGCGCGGTGTGGGCACGGCGCGGTCCACGCCGTACCACCCGGCGGCGAGCCCGCCGACCGCGACAATCACCCCCGCCGAAACGCCCGCGTCGACTGCGCGGATTCGGTTCATGCGGCTAGCATAATTGCGACACTGCACCACGCGTCGCATCCGTTACAACTTTCCGAAGGACGACAAACATGCTCAAGGGCTTCAAGGACTTCCTCCTCAAGGGCAACGTGCTCGACCTCGCAGTCGCCGTGGTCATCGGCGCGGCCTTCACCGCGATCGTCACGGCGTTCACCGACCATGTCGTGAAGCCGCTCATCGCCTCCATCGGCGGCGGCAAGGACGTGCAGGGGATGGCGTGGGAGATCAAGACGGGCGTGGCCGCCACCACGATCGACCTCGGCGCGGTCATCACCCAGGTGATCAACTTCGTGCTGGTCGCGGCGGTCGTCTACTTCCTCCTGATCATGCCGTACGAGCGGATGAAGGCCCGGTTCGCACCCGAGAAGGCCGCGGAGGACGAGGTGGACGTGCTCGTCGAGATCCGCGACCTGCTGGCCGCGCAGGCCGCGCCGTCGCAGGGCGGCGCGCACTCGGCCCTGCCGCCCACGGGTCAGTTCCCCACGCAGCGCTGACCGACGCACCACGAGAGCCGGCCTCCCCACGCGCGGGGAGGCCGGCTCTCGTTTCCGGGTTCGACGGTGCGCCGCTACCGCACGCCGCGGCGCGAGAGCCCGGTGTTGTCCATCTCGAGGATCGCGACGAGCTTGTCGCGGGTCGCCGCGGACATAGGTCGCTCTCCGGGTTCGGTAACCGCGGACGTAGCCGGGATGCGGAGCGAGGTCTTCGCGAAGGACTTGAGTGCCGGCTTCTTGACGAGCACGTACCGGCCGCCCGAAGACCGCGTGGCAACCACGTCCTTCCCGTTCGACAGATGAAGCCGATACCGGTGCCCGGCGAGCGGCGTCGACCGGACGACCTTCGCGTTCACCGCACGGTACCGCCCCTTGCCCGCCGGCGCGACGACCCGGATGTCCTTCTCAGCTCTCGTGTGGTCCACGCCTCAGCGCCTCCTCGATCAGTACGTTGATGATAGCGCTCTCATCAGGGCTGGTCGCGGTCCCTTTCAGGAACGCGAGCCATTCGGCCGCGATCTCGGAGTCCGTTCCCTGCTTGTTCACGCGGTTCTTCATCACCCACTCGAAGGTCGCCCACCATCGATCCTTGCTGGCGGACCGCGCCTGACTCCGCAACGCCCCCATGAACGCCACCAGAGCCGCGATCACGGCGCCGACTGCTCCGAATCCCGGCGATGTGACCAGGGTCCAGGCACTGTGCAGCACTTCGGAGGTCCCCTGGGGCCAGCGATCACGGCACTGACGCAGTCCTGGACCAGCCGCAGCCGCCACAATCGCCGCAACGACAGCGCTCCACAACAACCGCTGCGCCCGTTTGCGCGAGCGCACCTTTCGCGTCGCCGCGGCGAGTTGATCTTGAATCGAGAACGATCGCAGACGGTCACGATGACCTCTCAGAACCCACCACACGAGAGCAAGCAGTCGCGCACCTCGCGCCAGCAGCCCGTTCGGCGCAGTGAACCGCAGCACACGCAGTGCGACACCCATCCGAAACCACACCCCAGACGCCTCCTCACGCCGCGCCCCCACAGCTCGCGGGCACCACGACTGGTGTGGTTCTCCGAGAGGCTCTCATCAATTGGACGCACCAGCACGCGGATCAGTTCCCACCACACAGGCACCGGGCGGCGGCACATCGCACACAGCGATTCGGGTGACACGAAGGAGAGGCCGATAGCACCACTGTCGAGCCCGCAGATCACTAGTCTTTTTGTTCGATTTCATCGAAACTCACCGAATATCGGAGTAGACTCGTGGTAGCAGTACGAGGAGGTGGTAGGCATGACTACCAGCACAGCAGCGGAGTATCTGGCCGCGCTCGCCTCGTTCGAAAATGCAGCCGAGCAGCTCGCTGCGGCGAGCCCCGTGATGCTCTCCTCGGAAGAGATCCTGGATGCGCTCCCCCGGCTCGAGAAGGCGGCACGGAAGGTGCCGCACGGCCAGCATCTCCTCGCGCAGGTGTGCGTCGAGCAGGGAATCCCCGGGCAGTTGGGCTACACGGGGATCAAGGAGATGCTGGCCGATCAGCTGCGGCTCGCGGGCACGGAGGCACGAGACCGGATGAAGGGCGCCAGGTCTCGCGCGCCGCGCAATGTGCGAGGCCAGGCGCCGGAGCCCCGGCTGCCCGAGCTCTCCGCGGCGCAGCGGGAAGGCCTCGTCTCCGAGCGGCATGCCGCCGCGGTGGAGCAGTGGATCGACAAGGTCGCCAAGGCGCCCGAGGCCACTCCGGAGAAGCTCGCCCTCCTCGAGGACGTGCTCGTCACCGCGGCGCTCAGTGTCCGGCCGGAGGAGCTCGCCAAGATCGGGCAGCGCGCCTACGAGCTCATCGATCCCGACGGTGCAGAGCCCAGCCCGGAGAACATCGCGCGCAAGCGGGAGGTGAACCTGGGCAAGCAGGGTGACGATCTGATGTCCGACCTCGACGGTGCGCTCTCCCCCGAGTGCCGCGCGCTGATGGACGTGGTCTTCGAGAAGCTCGCCCGGCCCGGCGTGAACAACCCGGCGGACGAGGAGAACCCCGTCGACCCCGCGGACCAGGACGCAGTCGCCGAGGCGGCCCAGCGCGACACCCGCTCGCAGGGGCAGCGCAATCACGACGCGCTGCACACGGTGCTCCGAGACTTCGTCTCGTCCGGGGCACTGGGGCAGCACCGCGGCGTGCCGTGCGTCCCGGTCATCACGCTGGGGATCGATCAGCTCGAGTCCGAGGCCGGGTTCGCCACCACCGCGACCGGTGGGCGTATGCCCGTCGAGGACGCGTTGCGCATGATGGGCACCAACCCGAAGTACGTGCTGGTGCTGGACCTCGCGAACCGGCCGCTGTTCCTCGGCCGGGAGAAGCGGCTGGCCACCCCGGATCAGCGGATCGCGCTGTACGGCAGCGAGAAGGGTTGCACCGCACCCGGTTGCGATGTCCCGGCGACTCGGTGCCAGGTCCACCACATCACGGAGTGGGCCGACGGTGGCGCCACGGACATCACGATGCTGACCCTCGCGTGCGACAAGCACCACGGGAAGGTCACGCCCAGCACCAGCGACTACCCCGGCGGGTGGGAGACGATCACCGTTCCGCACGGCGAGCACGCCGGCCGCACCGGCTGGCAGCGCAAGGCCGACCCCACCGGCGCGGTCCGGGTGAACCACGCGCACCACGTGGACGAGCTCTACCGCCAGGCCATCGAACGCTGGCAGCGGCGGCGCGCGCAACTCCGATCACTGTGGCGCAGTGAGGAACTGCGCGTGCAGTACGAGGACTTCATCGGCACCGTCTACGACGACATCGCAGCCGTCCTCGACGGGCCGCACGGTCCGCCGCTCCTCGAGGAGATGTTGGCGGAACACGACGCGGAGGTCGACTGGCAGAGCCAGTCGCCGGAGCCTCCCGCGGCCGCGGCGTAGCCGATCACCCGAGGGTGAAGCGATCACCCCAGAGAATGACGCGCCCCTTGCTGTTGCCCACCTGCGCCCGCACGATCACGTACATGCGCGCCTGGGCGTATCCGGCGCAGCCGTCGACGCCGATGGTCTGGTCGGCGTAGGTGAAGCTGCCGCTGGACCCGGTGAAGTCGAAACTGGTCGACGGCGCCGACCAATCGGGATCGATCTCGTCGCCGGGCTTGGGCCAGGTGGCGCGGTCATAGGTCAGCGACTGCGTCCCGACGGATCCGGCCGCCAGCTTGATGGAAGCGCCTGTCGTTGCGGAGACCGAGGGCTTGATTCCCCCGCCCGCCCCGAACGTCGCACCCGATTCGGCGCCGGCTCCCAGGTCGAGGCTCGCCTCACCGACGTCGATCTGGCAGCCGACGAGGTAGCCCGCCTCGATCGAGCCGCCATCGGCGTCACCCGACACCTTGACGCTCACTGCTCCCGACACCCACGCGTTGCGCGTCGTCGGCAACGCGACCATGCCCGGCGACAGGCGTGCGCGCTGCCCCTTGACCGAGACGGTGATCGTCCCCCCGCCTGCCTTCACGGACTGCGTGGCGTCACGGAGAGGGATGACGGTGTCGGCACTGGCGGGCGCCAGAGGCGCGAGCAGTCCGATGGTGATCGTTCCTGCGGTGGCCAGCGCCGCTGCAGCGAATGAGTTCTTGAGGGGCATGTACTCGGTCCTTTCACAACGCCGGCCGAACTTCGCCAGCGATTGAAATGGGAAGGTACCAGCCGTGAATCACCCAAATCACCCGTGGTAACACTGAGTTAACACTGAGCGGAGGCTGTAACAGGATAGGCACGTTTCGAGCACGATTGCAGGGTTTCGTGGCGCAATACAAGGCACCGCCCGCCCCATCGTTCAGGGGCGGACGGTGCCGCTGTCGATATGTCCTACTTCGCGCCGTCGCCGGACGCCTCGGCGCCGGCCCCCTCGTCGCTCGGTACGTTCGACTCGGTCTCCGGAGCCTCCGGCTCCGGCGACGCCTCCTTGTCCTTCGCCGGACCCGACTTGTCGGGGCGATCGAACAGGTCGCGAACCTTCTCGATCAGGTCGGGGCCTTCCTTCGGCTCGGACGAGCCCGCCGGCGCACCGCCAGTACCCGCGCCGGGCGCTCCGGCCTGACCGACCGAATCACCGACTCCTGCACCGGCCTCGTTCGCGCTGTCGCCGACCTGAGCGGAGCTCGTACGGACCAGCGTGGTCCGCGGGGAGAGATCCTTGGAAGTCGTCTTGGCAGAGCCGGTGTCGGGCTTGTCCTCGGAGAGAGTCGGCACGCCCGGGACCACCGCGCTGATCGCCTGAAGGTCGTAGGTCAGAATTTCGCCTGGCAGCTTCACTACATTGCCGGCCAGCTCGGTGAAGTAGCCCTGGATCGCCGTCGCCGCACCAGCGAAATCCCCCTTGAGAGCCTTCTTGTTCACCGCATCGCTGACCGCCTGGAAGATGTTCGCGGTGATGGGGACACCGTCCTTTTCCTTGGTCTGCCCCTCCTTCAAAGGCTTGCCATCCTTGCCTACAAACTCCCCCGCCTTATTCGTCTCGTAGCCCGTGGTGACGAAGGTGGCCAGGCGAGCCTGATCGAAGTTCTTCAGCGGGACGCCAGCGAGGGTGAGAAGCGCTCCGGCGTCGGGCAGCGCGAACGGGTTCGCGGCGGCGACCGGTGCCGCAGCGCGCTGCGCGGTGGCCGTCGGAGAGGGCACAGGCTTCGGGAAGAACGCGTCGACGTTGTGATTGATCAGCGCCGTCGGGAGGGCGATGACCTGCGCAGCGAGCTGAGAGAGGTAGTTCTGGATCTGTGCCGCCGCCGTCGCGAAATCACCCTTCAGTGCGACCTTGTTCACGGAATCACTGATCGCCTGGAAGATATTGACCTCAACAGGTTTGGCGTTCAACCTCAGCCATGCGGCGTATTGCGAGTCGGTCTCATTAGCATTGCCCTCGCCCTCCCCCTTGGCGCGCACCGGCTTGCCGTCGGACTTGTTCACATACCCGGTGATCACGAAAGCCGAGGTGCGAATCAGTTCGAAGTTGCTGAAGGGAAGCGCAAGAACCTTCAGCGGGTCCGGCGCGAACGACTCCACGGGCGGCAGCGTCGGTGCCTGCGCAGCGTTGACCACTGCGGCGGCGGGCGCCGGAGCAGTCACAGCGGCGGACGTGCCCGCGACGGGCGTCGCGATGATCGCGGCTGCGGCGACAGCCGCCGCCAGCGAGGTGGTGCGCTTCATTCTTATTAGTTCCCCTCAGATTATTCTTACGCCGTTCAGCGTTTTCTTAAGATAGCACCAAGGCTCGGCAATTCACCACAAATGGTGCGCCAACGAAACATCCAAGAATGTAGCTAGGAACGCGAATAATCGATGGGTGACTGAAGTGTCGATGTCAGATCAGCACGAAGCGCTTTCGCATTTCGAGACTGCGGCAACCCGCCGCAGACCCCGTCGGACGTCGGGCGCGGACCTGGGCGAACGGTGACCAGTTCGTCGGCCAGGAGCGATGACACGGGAGGGGGCGGCGCACGCCCCGGAGTACCTCGAAGAACTGCAGAACGCGCAACGCGCGCCCTGACTCCAGGGCGCGCGTTGCGGTGTGAGGGGATGCGGAAGGACTACTCCGCGCTGGAACTGGCAGTCGGCTTCTCGTCCGCCCCAGTGGAACGCTCTGCCGTCGGCTTCGCTTCGGTCACCGAGCTCCGGTCCGCGGTGGGCGTCGAGTCCGTCGCGGTGGCAACAGTGGGCTTGGAGTCCGACGTCTTCGACTCGACGGTGGGCTTCGCGTCGGACGCGGGCTTCGACTCGGCGGCCGGACTCGAGCCGTTCTCCGTGGATCCGCCCGACGCGGGCTTGGACTCCGTCGGAGCGGACGGGACGACAGCGCCGTCCGCGGGCTTCGTCGGCTCGACGACCGGCTTGCTCGCCGTCGTCTCCGCGGGTGCGATCGCCACGGGCTTCGTCTCGGCCGGCTTCGGCGCCTCGACGGTCGGCTTCGCGTCCAGACCGAGGGTGCGCTCGACGGGCTTCTGCGTGTCGGACGCCTTCTGGTCGCCGCTGCCGGTGGTCACCGGCAGCAGGGCGGTGCTGGCAGGCACCTCTCCGGCGGACGTCAGCGACAGAGCACGGACATCGGTCGCCGCGGTCGGCGCGGTGGGCGCCGGAGTGAGTGCCGTGACGAGCTTCGTGATCTTGTCCGAGGCCGCCTTGAGCTGGGCGCCGGGGAAGTCGACGATGGTGGTGATCGACTTCGCGACCGCGTCGACGACCAGCCCCGCGGCATCGCCGAACTTCCCCTGGAAGATCGCTTGCGGTACCGAGGTGAGCAGACCGTAGAAGCTCTGGTAGATCGACAGCCCGGCCTGGCCCGCCGCATAAGCAGTGGCGACAGGAATACCGAGGACGTCGAGCGCCGCAGAGACCGGGGAGACCGCCGCGGCGGTCTCGGTCGCGGCGGTCGTGGCGGTCTTGGGCGTCTCAGGCACCTTGGGCCCCGCGCCGGTCGCGATCCACGTGAGCGAGTCCGAGATCGCCTTCTGGAACAGCGTCGGCACGGAGCCGAACTCGCCCTTGAAGATCGCCTGCGGCACCGAGGTCAGCATCTTGTACCAGATGGTGTAGACGCCCTGGCTGGTCTGCAGAACCCGGTAGACGGCCTGCACCGGAAGGCCGGCGGTGTTGAGGATGTCGGTGACGGCCTTCGGAACGCCGGCCAGCTCTACTGCGCCCTTGTCTGCGGCAGCGACCGGTGCCGCTGCGGCGGACAGTGCACCCGTTGCAGTGGGCGCGGCGGCGACCGCCTCGTCGGTAACGACGACGAAGGTGCCGAGGGCTGTCGGCGCGACGGACGCGGCCGAGTTCGCGACGGCAGGAGCGGCCGCGATGTTCTTGAGGACCGCCGCGGGCGTCGTCGGACCAGATGCCGCGGGAGTCGTCGGCAACGACGTCGCCGCGACGGCGTTGGATACGGGGGCGATCGCGACGGCGGCAGCCATGGCGAGCGCGGTGATGGAGGTTGCCTTGTGCTTCATGTGCCAGCTTCCTTGAGGACGGATGCAGCGCCCGTGGGTCGTACCGCACAGATCGGTCGGCGCCATGCCCGATTTGTACGTTCGTACCAATCTGACGAGACACAGAAGGCGGTGCCCGGTTCGGACACCGCCTTCTGGCGTTCTTAGGGGATCAGCCCAGGGTGAAGGGCTTGCTCCACAGGATCACAGTGCCCTGCGTGTTCCCGACCTTCGCCTTGACCTTGGCGAAGAAGCGGGCCTGCGCGTAGCCGGCGCAGCCGTCGACGCCGATGGTCTGCTCGGCGTAGCCCAGCGAGCCCGACGCACCCTTGAACTTGAAGCTGGTGCTGGGGTCGGCCCAGTCGGGCGCGATCTCGTCGCCGGGCGACGGCCAGGTGGAGCGATCGTAGGTGAGCATCTGGGTACCGACGCTGCCTGCACCCAGAGAGATGGTCGCGCCGGTCTTGGCGGTGACCTTCGGCTGGATGGTGGGACCGTTGAGGCCTACCGACGCGCCCGACTCACCCGTCACACCAGCGGTGACCTCGGTCTTGCCCACGTCGATCTGGCAGCCGACCGCGTAGCCCGCCTGGATCGATCCGCCGTCGGCCTTGCCGCCGGTGATCTTCGCGGACACGACACCGGAGACCCACGCGTTGCGGGTGGTGGGCAGGGCCACCATGCCGGGCGAGAGCTTGGCGCTCTGGTTGGTGATGCTCACGGTGACCGTGGCGTCGCCGATCTTGCTGCTCGTGCTGCCGTTGGGCAGCGGGATGAAAGTGTCGGCGTTCGCTGTACCCGTAGCGAGGGTACCGAGCGCCACGCCGGCCACTGCGGCCACGGCGGCGCCGCGGATCGCGATGTTCTTCATGAAACTTCCTTCGGGGAATCGCCGCCCCGCGGGGCGGACAAGAGAGTCAGGTCGGTCGGAGTTCAGATCAGCCCAGCGAGAAAGGCGCGCCGTACAGGAAGCCCTGAATGCGGTTGCTGCCCTTGATCTCGACCCAGGTCACGACACGCGCCTGCGCGTAGCCCGAGCAG
This sequence comes from Tsukamurella pseudospumae, assembly GCF_001575195.1. Taxonomy (NCBI): domain Bacteria; kingdom Bacillati; phylum Actinomycetota; class Actinomycetes; order Mycobacteriales; family Tsukamurellaceae; genus Tsukamurella; species Tsukamurella pseudospumae. The sequence goes on along the minus strand of NZ_LSRF01000058.1, from coordinate 908,149 downwards.
AACTTGATGTCGACGTTCTGGTCCTTGATCGACACGTTGTACGTACCAGCCTTGGTGAACTTGATCGAGTCCGTCGAACCCGGCTGATCCGCGCGGCCGTAGCCGGTCACGCCGGTAGTCGCGCCGGGCGTCAGGGGCACGCTCACGCCTGCGCCAACGCCGCCGAGCGAGAGGCTCGGGCCGGACGAATCCACAGCCGCGCCGGGTCCCGTCAGAGTGCCCGAAGCACCGATCTGGCCCGGGAACTGGCAACCGACGATGACGCCGACGCCGAGCTTGCCCTGGATGTCCTTCGCGTCAGCCGGAGCCTTGACCTCGACCGAGCCGTTCGACGTGTACCAAGCGCTCCGCGACTGCGCCGTGGCCAGCGACCCCTGAATCGCGAAGGAGTTACCCGTCGACTTCAGAACGACGCTCCAACCCGCAGGCGCGGCGACCGTCTTCTGACCGCTCGGCAGCGGGCCGGCGTTGGCGGAGCCGGCAGCGACCGAGGCGGCAGCTGCCACCGCGACCGCGACGACGCCTGCGCGCGTAGCGACCTTGCTCATCTTGCTCATTCGTTCCCCTCACCAGGAATCTGTGGAGTGACGCTCCGATCAGGACCGCCGGCGTAGCAGCTCACCCAGCCACCTACCGAATCCCGCACTTCGTCTCAGCGCGTGACCACTGTCGTTTCCCCGGAGATCTTCGTCGACCTTCGGTTCCCACGGAGCATATCCTCAGGTTTCGACGCTCCGCAACGGTTTCGATCTTCGTCAATCATATGTTTCGAAACTTGTAATTCTTGGATTTCGAACCAGATGCGGCGCCGCAACCAGGACTTCTTAGGACATACTCACCGGTAACTACGCCCTGACCAGCACTCTAGTAAGGGTAGGCTTCCCCTTAGAGTTCACTCAGGTAACCCAGGCCTGTAACCTGAACGTAAATCTAGGGGACTGTGTCTTTAGTCACACTACCAGCATGAATGCAAAATCTTACGCCGTTCGCCGCGCTGCCGGTCGGGCCGGTCAGCCCCCGTGGTGCGGCGGACGGTTCTCGCGGTACCAGCGCTCGGTCGGGTCACCGTCGGGCCGGGAAACGGGAGATGCCGCACCCGAGCGGGGTGCGGCATCGTCGGACATGTCGTCCTTGGTCTGTGCGGGCAGAACGTCCCCGAAGATCCGCGCGATGTCGCGCGCGGAGTACTTCCGGGGCCCGGGCTCGCCGGACCGGCTGTCAGAGCCCTCGGTCACCGGGCCTGGTCGTCCCCACCGGCGATGTGCCGGATCACGTGGGTGGCCAGCGGGCTGAGCGTGGCCATGCCGTCACGGATCGCGGCGCGCGAGCTGGCCAGGTTCACCACCACCGTGCTGCCGGACACGCCGGCCAGGCCGCGCGAGAGCCCCGCGTCGGTGGCGCCGGCCGCCAGGCCCGACGAGCGCAGCGCCTCGCAGATGCCGGGCAGCTTCTTGTCGAGGATGTCCTCGGTGGCCTCCGGCGTCACGTCGCGGGCGCCCACGCCCACACCGCCGATCGTCACGGCCAGGTCCACGCCGCCGATCACCGCGGTGTTGAGCGCGTTGCGCACGTCCACCTCCTCGGCGGGGACCACGACCACGGCGTCCACCTCGAAACCGGCTTCCTCGAGCAACTCGGTCACCAGCGACCCCACCGACTTGCCGGCGTTCGGGACGCCCGGCTGCACGTGGTCGTCGACGACCACCACGAGCGCGCGACCGATCACCCCGGCCCCGTCGAGCGCCGCTTCATCCAGAACGGGCACCTCGAGCACCTCGTCCTCCGGCCAATCCGCTGCGGTCATGTCCACTCCTCGCATCATTTGTCCAACTTATCGAGCGTCACCTGCTTGGACACCGGACTCGTACTGCTCGGGCTCTCGAGGTACGTGATCGTCACGGTAGCCCCCGGCGGGTACGAGCGCACGGCCCCTATCAATCCGTAGCCGTCGGTGATCTGCACGTCGTCGACCTTCGTCACCAACGCGCCCTTGGGGATGCCCGCGCGGCCGAAGGTCCCCGTCTGCGACACCTCCGCGACCAGGGCGCCGGGCCGGGTGACCGAGGTCTGCCGCGGATCCACCGTCACGCCCACCGCGGCGTGCGACGCCTTCCCCGAGTCCATCAGCTCCTTGCTGATCCGCTGCACCAGGTTCGCCGGGATCGCGAAGCCCAGACCGATGCTGCCGCTCTGCTGCCCCGTGGTCCGGGATGATCCGAGCGTCGCGATCGACGAGTTGATGCCGACGAGCTGCCCCGCCATGTCCACGAGCGCACCGCCGGAGTTGCCGGGGTTGATCGCCGCGTCCGTCTGCACCGAATTGACGACGGTGGCCTGATCCGAGTCGCGGCCGCTGGTCGCCACCGGGCGGTTGAGGGCCGAGACGATACCGCTGGTCACCGTGCCCGCGAGCCCCAGCGGCGCGCCCACGGCCACGACCTCCTGGCCCACGGTCAGCTTGCCGCTGTCCGCGAACGCCAGGGGCTTGAGGTCGCGCTTGTCCGTCTGGATCACCGCGAGGTCGGTCACCGGATCCGCGCCGACCACGGCCGCGTTGCTCACGCTGCCGTCCGAGAAGGACACGGTGAGCTTGCCGTTACCCGCGATCACGTGGTTGTTCGTGACGATCTTGCCGTCCGCGGTGATCACCACACCCGAGCCCGAGGACTCCGAGGACCCGGCCTGGTTGTCGATCGACACGACGGCGGGCAGCACGTTCTGCGCCACCTCCTGCACCGACCCCTTCACGACCGGCGGCGCCGCTCCCCCGGACACCGTCGTCGTCGTGCTCGAGGAGTCCTTGCCCCACACGAGGTACGCCCCGGTCACCGACAGCAGTGACGCGACCAGCGCGATCGCCACGCCCAACGCCACGAGCGCCCCCAGCTTCGGCCCGCCCTTGGGCGAGCCCGACGGGGCCGGGGGCACCGTCTGCACTCCGCCCGGCGCCGGGTAGCCCGACGGTGCGCCGACCTGTCCGGCCGCGTACGGGTTCGAGTACTGCTGGGTGGGCCGGTACTGCCCGGCCTGGCCCGGCTGCTGCGCAGGCTGCCCAGGCTGCTGCGCGGGCTGCCCCGGCTGCTGTCCCTGCGGGTAGGGATGGTTTGGACCCTCGGTCATGGAGCCCCCTCCTTCGTGTCTCACGCCAAGACTGCAGTCGCCGCCTGTGAGGTCGCTGTGAGCAGATTGTCACTTCCCCCGGAGCAGCCGCATGCGGGGTTCCCGATGCACGATCTGCGGGGCCCGTCCGCCCGCCACCGGGCTGCCGGGGATCTCGAACCGGACCAGGGCACCGCCACCGTCGGCCGAGCCGACCGCCACGCTGCCGCCGTGCCGCTCGATCACCTGCTTGACGATCGCGAGGCCCAGACCCGAGCCGGGCATCGAACGACTCGCCATCGACCGGTAGAACCGCTCGAAGACCAGCTCGCGGTCCTCCTCCGGGATGCCGGGGCCGCTGTCGGCGACGGTGAGCGCCGCCCGGTCCACGCCGACCTCGGACAGCTCGACGCGCACCACGGCACCGTCGGGCGAGAACTTCGCGGCGTTGTCGAGCACGTTGACCACGGCACGGCCCAGCCCGCCGTTGTCGCCGTACACGTACCAGGGCGCGCTGGAGACCTCGAACCGCACCGTCGGGCGGCGGCGCTCCACCCGCTCGACCGCCTTGGCGAGGACCTCCTCGAGGTCGATCTCCTCGTTGACGGCCTCGGGGGCGTCCTCCCGCGCCAGGTCGACGAGGTCTCCGACCAGCGTGGTCAGCTCCTCGACCTGCGCGAGCACATCGGCGGAGAGCTCCTGCAGATCCTCCTCCGGGATCGGCGGGGCGCCGGGGCGGCGCGTGGCGATGAGCAGCTCGACGTTGGTGCGCAGGCTGGTCAGCGGGGTGCGCAGCTCGTGCCCCGCGTCGGCGACGAGGCGGGCCTGCCGGTCGCGCGACTCGGCGAGGGCCTGCAGCATCGTGTTGAAGCTGATGCTCAGCCGCGCCAGCTCGTCGCGGCCCGTCACGGGGATCGGCGTCAGATCGTCGGTGCGGGCGACGCGCTCCGCGGCCTCGGTGAGCCGCTGGACCGGCCTGAGCCCGCCGCGGGCGACCGCGGTGCCGGCGATCGCCGCGAGGATCACGCCGCACGCGCCGACCACGATGAGCACCGTCCCCAGCTCGCTGAGCAGGTTCTTCGTGGGTGTCAGGTCCTCGGCGACGATGATCGTCACGCCGTTGTCCAGCCGCCGGGCCATGACGCGGGTGTCGCCCACCGAGCGCAGCGACTGCTCGAGCTTGCCCGAGATCACGGCGCGCTCGTCGTCGCCGATCGGGACCTGCCCGGACGGCCCGGAGTGGTACGGCGTCCCGTCGGGATAGACGACCATCGTGCGGTTGACGGACATGTCCGGACGGAACATGAGCATCATCATCACGGTGGTGAACTGCGTGACCGGCGAGCTCATCGCCGGCGCCACCGAGTCCACCTGCTGGTGCAGCCGGTTGTCGACGTCCGCGTACATGGCCCGTTTGACCACGAAGAACGCCGACGCCGCCATGAGTGCGACGGTGATACCCACGACCACCGCGGCCAGCAGCGTCACCCGCCAGCGGAAGCTGACGTTGCGGGTGACCGGGTTCGGGTCGCGCATGGGGCGCTTGTCCCGGACCTCCGGCCGGGCGTGCCGGGGCAGGGGTCCGGACACCGTCGGGATGCGCCCCGTCACGGCGCGCCCCCAGGCGTCACGGCGGGGTCTCGCGCAGGACGTACCCGACGCCCCGCACGGTGTGGATCAGCCGGCTCTCGCCATCGGCCTCGGTCTTGCGGCGCAGGTACCCGACGTACACCTCCAGCGCGTTGCCCGAGGTCGGGAAGTCGTAACCCCACACCTCCTCGAGGATCCGGCTGCGGGTCAGCACCCGGCGCGGGTTGCCCATGAGCATCTCGAGCAGGCTGAACTCCGTCCGCGTGAGGCTGATGGAGCGCTCGCCGCGGGAGACCTCGCGGGTCGCCGGGTCGAGGCTCAGGTCCTCGAACGCGAACACCTCGTTGTCCGCGCCCGCGTCCGGCGTGGCGCGGCGCAGCAGCGCCCGCATGCGGGCGAGGAGTTCCTCGAGCGCGAAGGGCTTGGGCAGGTAGTCGTCGGCGCCCGCGTCCAGCCCGCTGACCCGGTCGCTCACCGCGTCACGCGCGGTGAGCACGAGGATCGGCAGGTCGTCGCCGGCGCTGCGCAGGCGACGGCACACCTCGAGGCCGTCGAGCCGGGGCATGTTCAAGTCGAGCACCACCGCATCGGGGCGGTTGCCCGCGATGTGATCGAGGGCGTCCTGGCCGTCCACGGCCGTGTCCACCTGGTACCCGTTGAAGGTCAGTGAGCGCCGCAGGGACTCCCGCACCGCGCGGTCGTCGTCGACCACCAGAATTCGCATGGTTACCAGTCTTACCCAACGCGGCTAGGAATTCGCTGAAGAGGCGGCAGTGATGTGCGGCTCCGGTAATTCTGGACAACGGCTTCGACAATTTGGTGCACGGCCGATGCACCGACATACACTCGAATCGTGTCCGTAGCCCCTGGATTCGCCCGTCGCCGCGCCGGCGTGCCCGTCGGTGCGCTGCTGCGCATCCATCGCGACGGCGCGCGGGTCCACGCCGAGAACCTGGCGCTGATCCGCACCCTCGGCATGGAACGCCCAGCGGCATTGCTCTCCGCCCTGTGTTCCTTCGCCGGATGGGGCGGCGTGGCGCTGCTCGCGATCGACGACTGGTCCCCCGCCGCGATCCCGAGCCTGTTCGCCTCCGCGCTGGGGTTCCTCTGGGGCGCGCGGTTCGCGACCGGTCGCCCGCTGACCTATCACGGATCGCTCGCTTACATCGCGTTCAGCAACGCCGGCCTTCTCATCGCGCTGCACGCAGCGCCGTCGACCCTCGTCGCGCTGCTGGAGACCATCTGGATGCTCGCGACGGTGTGCTTCGCCTACACCTGGCACGGCCGCGTCGCCGTCGCGATCCAGTACGTCGTGATCGTCCTGTGCATGATCATCACCGCGACCGCCGCCGCCCGGTTCGACGACGTCCGCCCCGTGGTCCTCGCGATCAGCCTCGGCACCGTCGCCTGCGCCGCGCAACTGTCCTTCCTGACCTTCGCGGGCAAGGAGCGGCTCGGCCGGTTCGCCCTGACCTCGGAGCGCCTGTCGCGGCTCGACGAACTGACCGGACTCCTCAATCGGCGCGGGCTCACCGCCGTGGCGGGCAACCGACCCGGCACCGTCGCCGTCGCGATGATCGACCTCGACCACTTCAAGCGGATCAACGACGCGCACGGCCACGCCACCGGCGACGAAGTACTGCTCCTGGCCGCGCGTCGGCTCCAGACGATCTGCGGTGCCAATGCCCTCGTCGCCCGCCTCGGCGGCGACGAATTCGCGGTCGTCACCGACCACGTGCCCACCGACCTCGGCGAGCGGCTGTTCGACCCCGCCGACGGCACCCCGGTCCACGCAAGTGTCGGCGTGGCACACGGCGTCGCCGACAGCGCCGCCGCCCTCGAGCGGCTCCTCGCCGCCGCCGACGCCGCGATGTACGCCGCGAAACACGCAGGTGGACGCTGGATCGCCTCGTGAACAGATTCTTCAATCCTGAAGCTTTGCGCTAGCGTGGCCACCATGTCCAGCGCCGGGATCCGAGCCGTGTTCGACAGCGGCGCGAGCGTCCACGCCGACAAGTACGACGTCCTGAGACGGGTGGGGCTGCATCGCGTAGCGGTGAACCTCGCGGCGCTCTGCGTCGCCGGAATCGCCGTCACCGCGATCCTGCTAGCACTCAGCGGCCGGTCGACGATCCCGGCGCTGTGTGTCGCGCTGGCCGTGCCCGCCGTCGGCTGGGCCTGGTTCCTGCATCGGACGCCGCGGATGCGATACGCCCAGTCGCTCGGTTTCCTCGCGTACTGCGACGTCGTGATCATCGTCGGCCTCTTCGTCGTGACCGACTCGGAGGTCGGGTTCCTCAAACTCACCTGGCTCGTCGCGGTGAGCGGCTACGCCTACGGGTTCCACGGGCGGGTCGCGATGGCGCTGCAGAGTGCGATCGGTGTCGTCGGCCTCGGCGTGGTTATCGCGATGGCCCTGATCCACCACGACTCGTCGATCCCGCTGCTCGCGGCGGGCTCGGTCACCGTTGTCGTCATCAACGCCGCCACCGCACTCGTCATCGACGGCGGCATCCGCCGGTTCGGGCTCACCGCCGAACGTGCAGAGCATCTCGCGCGGCTCGACGATCTCACGGGACTGCTCAACCGCCGGGGCCTCGGTCACGCGTGCCGCGGCTGGTCGGGGGCCATGACGGTGGCCGTCCTCGACCTGGACGGGTTCAAGCGGCTCAACGACACCCACGGCCACCCCGCGGGCGACGAGGTCCTGCGCCACGTCGCTCGTGGACTGCGTGCCGCGGCCGGGCCCAGTGCCCTGGTCGCCCGCCTCGGCGGCGACGAGTTCGCCGTGGTCGCCGGCCGTCTCCCCGACCTCGAGGCCGGTATCCGCGGCACGTTCGACGGGGTGCCCGTCCGCGCGAGTCTGGGCCTCGCCCACGGGATCGCCGACGGCGCCGCCGGCCTCGACGCGCTCCTCGCCTCCGCCGACGCCGCCATGTACCGGGCCAAGCGGGCGGCGGACCGTCGGACCGCCTGAGCGGGAGCCGCGCCACCCGGCGGCCCGGAGACACCGGACCGTCAGCGCCGGAGCATCCGGCGGCACCCGCGGTAGAAGCGGTGCGCGACGTTCTCCGGCGCGAGGGGCACGCTCCACCCCTGCCACAGGGCGAGGAGCCGGAAACCCGTGGCCAGCACGGCGCCGACCACGAGCGACCGCGCGTCGGTGGCGCCCCAGTACGAGGCGAGCACCGTCGCGCCGGCGCCGGTGAGCGCGGGGATGGCGTAGAGATCGCGCTCCTGGATGAGCAGCGGCACCTCGTTGACGAGGATGTCGCGCAGCACGCCGCCACCGAGCGCGGCGGTGATGCCGATGAGCGCGGCGGCGAAGGGCGACGCGTCGTGGTGCAGGGCCGTCAGCGCGCCGGCGGCGGAGAACACGCCCATGCCGATCGCGTCGAGCACGACCACCGACAGCTTGAGCCGCCCGAACTGCGGGTGGAAGACGAAGACGAAGGCGGCCGCGATCGTGGCCGTGGTGAGGTTCTCCCAGCCCTGGAAGGACGCGGGCGGGTGGATGCCGAGCAGGACGTCGCGCGCCACGCCGCCGCCCACGCCGGTGAGCGCGGCCAGCGTCCAGACGCCGAACAGGTCGAGCCGCTTGCGGACGCCGATCAGCGCGCCGGACGCCGCGAACACCGCGATGCCCGCGTAGTTCAGCACCGCCAGCAGCACGGAACCCCCCTAACGAGCTTGCATACACCTCAAGAGCGGGCCGGCACCAGGCCGACCCGCTCTTGGGGAAAGATCAGTTCTTAGCGGCGGTCGAGATCGACCAGGCCCAGCTTCGCGGCGCGCACGAGGCGACGCGGAACCAGGTGGGTGCGGCCGCCGACCTGCACGGCCTGCAGCTCGGGGTTGTTCGCCTTCCACTGCGAGCGGCGAGCATGCGTGTTCGCCCGCGACATACGGCGCTTCGGTACAGCCATGATTCTTCCTATCGGTCTTGACGAAAAAAGCTCTCGACGCGAGCCCGGAAGGCTTCCAACGTCACAAGCACAGAAGTCTACCGCCGAACAGCCCGCCCGCCAAAACGCGCGTACTTCTCCTCGAACTTCTGCACGCGTCCGGCCGTGTCGACCAGCCGCTGCTTGCCCGTCCACAGCGGGTGCGAGTCGCTGGTGACGTCCACGACGATCAGCGGATAGGTCTCCCCCTCGACCTCGACGGTCCGCGCCGACGTCGCCGTACTCCGGGTGACGAAGACCTTCCCCGTCGACGCGTCCTGGAACGCGACGGGGCGGTACTCCGGGTGGATTCCTTGCTTCATGACATCTCCTCGTCTTCTCGTGTCCCGGCCGCCGGGTCGGGGGCCAGGTCCTCGCACGGGTCGGCGTGCATCGCGCCGAACGGGTCGTGCCAGAGCGCCCACTCGCCGGGCCCGGCGGCGAATTCGGCGGGGGTCAGCTCGGCCCAGCGCAGCGTCTCGGCGACGCGCACGGGGTCGGCCCCGGCGACCAGCACCACCAGGTCGGTCCGACGGTCCCCGTAGGCCTCATCCCAGCCGGCGGACGCCATCGCCCAGCGGTCGGGACTCCCCTGGCCGCCCGCGGCGAGCCACGGGCCCGCCGCGCCGACGCGCAGCCCCGCCCCGGCGGACTCGAGCCAGAAGGCATCGTCGGGACTGGTGGCGATCCAGATCCGCCCCCGCGCGTGGACCACCCCGTCGAGCAGCGCGTCGATGGCCTCGTGGAGTCTGCCGGGGTGCATCGGCCGGCGCGCGCTGAACTCGACCAGGCAGACGTCGCCGTCGGGCTCGAGGGGCGGGCAGCCGGGGAGCAGCGGCCCGAAGGGCTCGATCGGCGCGCGCGGGGCCCCCAGCCGTGAGAGCAGGCCGGCCAGCGGCGCCCGCTCGCGGGCGATCGGCGCACCGGGCGCCAGGCGGCGCAGCACCGCGCGCAGGCGGGCGGGGTCGGGACTGTCGCCGGTCACCACCAGCAGGTCCGCGTTCTGCGCGTGCCCCACGGCCAGCTGGGCGACGGTGCGCTCGTCGTCGTCCAGCACCGCGAACCGCTCACCGAGCTCCTGCTCGCCGAGGGCGTCGTCGAGCCAGGTCGCGCCGTCGACGAAACCGATCGTCCCGACCACCTCGACGTCGCGGGCCGCGGGCGCGGAGACGCCGCCGACCATCTCGACGACGACGTGCTCGATCGCGTGCCGCAGCGCGTCGGCCTCGAGGGTGGGGTCGAGCCGCACCACGATCCGCCGGACGCTCGCCCGGCGGTGCAGGGTGCGCAGCAGCGGCAGTATGTCCTCGCGCAGCGTGCACGAGACGCAGCCGTGGGCGAGCTCGAGCAGAGCGACGCGCTCCTCGGCGGTGCCGTCGGGCCGGACGGTGGACTCCGACCGGACGACCATCCCCTCGCGGAGGCCGGACAGATCGTGGTGCACGACGACGGTGCCGGGTTCGGCCAGATCGAGGGCGCGCTCCTGCCCTCCGAAGCCGGTGAGGAGCAGGACCGGAGTTCTGTTGGAAATGATTCCCATTTCTAGTACGTTACCTTATCGACAACTGTTCGCAAGAAGGAGGACCATGTCCGCACACTGCCAGGTCACGGGCCGAGCGCCCGGCTTCGGCAAGCGGGTCTCGCACAGTCACGTGCGCACGAACCGCCGCTGGGACCCGAACATCCAGCGCCGCCGCTACTACGTGCCCTCGCTCGGACGCACCGTCACGCTCCGGGTGTCCACGAAGGGCATCAAGACCATCGATCGCCGCGGCATCGACGCCGTGGTCGCCGACATCCTGTCCCGAGGGGAGAAGCTGTAAATGGCCCGCAACGAGATCCGACCGATCATCAAACTCAGGTCCACCGCCGGCACGGGGTACACGTACGTGACCCGGAAGAACCGTCGCAACGACCCCGACCGCATGGTGCTGCGCAAGTTCGACCCGGTGGTCCGGCAGCACGTCGACTTCCGCGAGGAGCGCTGATGGCGAGCGTCGCGAAGATCGCCGCGAACGAGCGGCGGAAGGTTCTGGTCGCGCGCTGGGCCGCGCGCCGCGCCGAGCTCAAGCGGGTCATCGCGCACCCGTCGACCTCGGCTCACGACCGCGCGGCGGCCGTGAGCGCGCTCGCGAAGCTGCCCCGCGACGGGTCGGCCACGCGCGTGCGCAACCGCGACGCCGCCGACGGCCGGCCCCGCGGGCATCTGCGCAAGTTCGGCCTGTCCCGCGTCCGGGTCCGGCAGATGGCGCACGACGGTCAGCTGCCCGGCGTCCGGAAGTCGAGCTGGTGATGGCACGCAGGCCCGTGCGCACCCCGGCCACGCGCCGCGGCCTCGTCCGCGTGCCCGACGGTGCCCTCGACTACAAGAACGTCACGTACCTGCGGACCTTCCTCAACGACCGCGGCAAGTTGCGCTCCCGCGCCGTGACCCGGCTGTCGCCGCAGGACCAGAAGCAGCTCGCGCTGGCGGTGAAGAACGCGCGCGAGATGGCGTTGCTCCCGTACTCGACGAAGTAGCCTCCCGAAGCCGGGCTCAAGCGGGGTCACGATGCGAATACATCGCCGCGCCCGCGCACGAGCCCGGTTCGGACCACCCGTCCCGTGCATCCGGGCGCAGCCTCGGGCACGATACTTCGGTCGCGTAACCTTCTGGCTCGTGACCTCCGTGCTGGCCGGCTTCGCCGTGATCGCGATCATCATCGCGGCGGGCTGGCTGGTCGGCCGGGTCGGCGTCCTGGGCGAGGAGCCCGAGAAGCAGCTCTCGCTCCTGGTGTTCTACCTGCTCACCCCGGCCCTGTTGCTGCACGCGCTGGCGACCACGGACGTGACGGTGCTGTTCAGTTCGCGACTGTGGGTCAGTGCGGGGTCGGCGCTGGCGATCGGTGCGATCTACTACGTGATCGTCCGGGGGTTCCGGCGCCGGCCGATGGGCGACGCCACGATCGGCGCGCTCGCGGCCAGCTACGTCAACTCGTCGAACCTGGGCATCCCGATCGCGGTGTTCGTGCTGCACGACACCTCGTACGTGGCTCCGCTGCTGTTGTTCCAGATCCTCATCTACTCGACGATCGCGCTGACCATGCTCGACGTCGCCGAGTTCCGGGACAGTCCCGAGAAGACCCAGCCGATCTGGCGCACCGTCGCCACTCCCCTGCTCAACCCGATCGTCGTGGGCGCGCTGCTCGGCCTCGCGATCTCCGTCGCGGGGTGGCACCCGCCGGACTGGTTGATGAGCCCGGTGAAACTGCTCGGCGACGCGTCGGTGCCGATGGCGCTGGTGGTGTTCGGGCTGTCCCTGGGCGGGGTGCGGGTGCTGCAGAAGGGCGAGGCGCCCCGTCGGGACATCGCGCTGGCGACCGTGCTCAAGATGATCGCAATGCCTGTGCTCGCGTGGGCGATGTCCCGGTTCCTGTTCGGCCAGTCCGGCCACGCCCTGTTCGCGCAGACGGTGACCGCCGCCCTCCCCACGGCACAGAACGTGCTGGTCTACGGCCTGCGATACAACCGCGGCGTGATCCTGGCGCGGGACACCGGCCTTATCACGACGATGCTGTCGATACCGGCGATCATGCTGATCGCGGCTCTCCTCACCTGACGGATGTGACGAACGACCGGGTCACATTACGCCTGTGACGCCCGTTTCGGCTTGGGTTCGGCATCTTACTCGTGGGTTAATAAGACTACGAGCGGTGCGCTGTACGGCGCGCCGCGACCACACACTCAGGAGAGACCCATGGCTCAGACCGCCGCTCAGCGCGCCGTCGAGGTGTTCGTCTCTGCCGTTCAGGCCCGCGGGGGCAAGGCAGAGGTCGCCACGAAGGGGAGCACCGTGCTCGTCACCGTGACCGCAGCCGGCCGCACCGAGACGCTTCGCGTCAAGGCCACCACCGGCGACACCTGGCAGGCCCGCAAGGGTGAGGCCGTCGCCAAGGCGCCCGTCACCGCGTGGGCGCTCGTCGACCTGTCCGACGGTGCGCCGATCGCCATCGTCTCGGCCGCCGACTACGCCGCGCACGTCGGCAAGCTCGCCGCCGGCTACGAGGGCAAGAACCCGGGCAAGACCCTGACCGCGAACACCAACCTCGTCGTCACCGCCGACGCCGTGGCCGCCTGGGAGGACGCCTGGTCCGTGCTGGGGCTCGACGGTGCCGCCGCCGCGCCCGCCAAGGCCGCTGCCCCCGCGAAGCCCGCCGCGGCTGCGAAGCCGGCCGCTGCCAAGACCGCCACCAAGCCGGCCGCGGCGAAGAGCACCGCCGCCAAGAAGGCCCCGGCCAAGACCACTGCCGCCACGAAGGCCGCCGCGGCCACGAAGGCGCCGGCCAAGACCGCGGCTGCGAAGAGCACCGCCGCCAAGCCCGCGGCTGCGAAGTCCACCCCCGCGAAGACCGCTGCGGCGAAGCCTGCGGCGAGCAAGCCTGCCGCCAAGAAGGCACCGGTCAAGGCCTCGGAGGCCAAGATCACCCCGATCGCCGCGCAGAAGGACGCCGCGTCGAAGGGCAAGGCTCCCGCCTCCATCGACGCGAAGTCGGCGAAGCCCGCGGCCGCCCCCAAGGCCGACGCGAAGGCCGCCCCGAAGGCCAAGGCCACCAAGGCCGAGACCAAGCCGGAGACGAAGGCACCGTCGAAGGACGTGGCCAAGGCCGACAAGCCCGCGCCGAAGAAGAATCAGCCCACCGGCATCGCGCTGCTCCTCAAGCGCCTCCCGGTGGTCGGCCGCCTGCTCTGACGCGGCGCCCCCACCCTCGACGATCCGGCCTCCCCGCTCTGCAGCGGGGAGGCCGGCTCGCTGTCGGCAGCGGGGACCCACCCGCTTCGCCTAGAGTCGAGGCTATGTCCGACGAGCTCGAACCCCTGCGCCGCGACGTCCTGCGGGCATCGGATCACGACCGCAACCGTGTGGTGGAGATGCTCTCCGAGGCCCTCGGCCTCGGCCAGATCACGCTGCCCGAGTACGAGGAGCGGTCGCACAACGCCGTGCAGGCCCGCACGTTCGCGGACCTCGACCGGTTGGTCGTCGACCTTCCGGCCGTGCAGGCACCGTCGTCGATGGCGGCTCCCGCGTACCGCGCACCGTCGGTCGCGCCCGCGGGAGTGCCGCGCATGAGCGAGAACAAGTGGGCCGTCATGTCCGGAACACGGGTGCGCGGGCCGATCGCCGTGGGACCCGAGCACACCGCCACCGCGTTCTGGGGTGGTGTGAACCTGGACCTGCGCGAGGCCACCTTCCTCGTGGGCGATGTGACCCTGAACGTCTACGCCGTCATGGGCGGCGTCGAGATCATCCTGCCCAAGGGCGCCAACGTGCACGTCGAGGGCGTCGGGATCATGGGCGCTTTCGAGCACAAGAACCCGCAGACCGGTGACCCCACCGGTCCCCGGATCACCGTGAAGGGCTTCGCCTTCTGGGGCGGGGTCGAGGTGAAGATCAAGTAGCTATCCCCGCTTGCGGCTGCCCAGGTAGTCACTGACCACGGCGGCGCCCAGGCCGTCGAGGTCCGGCGAGACGAGCCGCCCACCCACGCGCCGCACCACCGCGGTGAGGAAGCGGGTGAGCCCGGGGTCGTCGCCGAGCTGGAAGACGGTGATCTGCGCGCCTTGCGCGGCAACGGCGTCCAGGCCGCGCACCGTCATCGCGACGGTCCGCGGGTGCGGCGGGTAGTCGAAGAAGGCCTCCCCTCGGGGGGCTCCGCCCCCCGAGTCCCCCCCGACTCCTCTCCTGCCGTTCCGCTCCAGGTGCGCGGTCGGCTCACCGTCGGTGACCACGAGCAGCACCGGCTGCGCGTTCGGATGGGCACGGAAGTGCTGCTGCGCCAACTGGAGTGCGTGGTGCAGGTTCGTGCCCTGTTCGTAGGCGCCGTCGAGCCCGGTCAACTCCCCCACGCTGAGCGTGCGCGCGTAGCGGCCGAATCCGATGAGCGCCAGGTCGTCTCCGCGGAAGCGCGTCGAGATCAGCTGGTGCAGCGCCAGAGCCGTGCGCTTCATCGGCAGCCAGCGGCCCTCCATCACCATGGAGAAACTGGTGTCCACGAGCAGCGCGACCGCCGCGTGGCTGCGGGCCTCGGTCTCGGTGACCTCGATGTCGCGGGCGTCCAACTGCACTGCGCCGGAACGTCCCTCACCGGCCTGCCGCAGCACCCCGTTGAGCACGGTGCGGGTCGCGTCCCACGGCTCGGTGTCGCCGAACCGCCACTCCCGGCTCGCGCCGGTGGCCTCGCCCGTCGCCCCGGTGCGGGCTGTGTTCCGCTCCCCTCCCCGCGAGGTCAGACGGTGCGCCACGTCCCGCAGGATCGACTGGCCGAGTTGCCGGATCGCCTTGGGCGAGAGGCGGAGCGAGCCGTCGGCGTCGCGGGAGAAGTAACCCTGGTCGCGGAGCGCCTTCTCCAGGTCGGCGAGAGTGCGCGCGTCGGCCACCGCCTCGTCGCCGAGCTGCCGCTGCAGCGCCTCGAGGTCGATGTCGTCGAGCGATGCACCGTTGTACTGCTGGTTCAGCTGATCCGCCAGGGATTCCAAGTCGGCGATGTCCTGCATCGCCTGCGTCGCGTCCCCCAGACCCATGCCCTCGGATCCCTCGAACTCCTGGCTACCGAACCAGTCCTCGCCGGGGCGCGCGTCCATGAGCTTGCCCGTGAGATCGTTCAACGCCTGCGAGAGCTGCGGCGAGCCGAAGGCGGCCTGCGACAGCTCGTCCAGCTCGGCCCGCTGCTCCGGGGTGAGGCTGTTGTACAGCCGCTGCGCCGCCGCCGACCGCTGCGCCAGCGCGTCGATGAGCTCGTCGATGTTGCGCGGGTTCTCGGGGAAGTACTGGCCGTGCTCGGCCATGAAGTCGTCGAAGTCGTCCTGCGTGGCCTCGCCGGCATTGTGCTTGTCCAGCAGCGTGTTCAGGTCGTCGAGCATCTTCTGGATCGCGGCGCGGTCCTCGTCGGTCGCGCCCTCGAGGGCCTGCTTGATCCCCGCGAACCGCTGATCGAGCAGCTCCCGCCCCAACAGATCGCGGATCTGCTCGAACTTCTGCGCCGCCTCGGGCGAGCGCCACCGGTAGTCCCCCAGTTCGCGCACGGCCTGCGCCGCCGACGGCGGCAGGTCGCCCAACCGCATCTCCTGGAACCGGGCATCGTCGTCCAGCGCCCGCGCGAGCTCCTTGCGCTCGGCGAGCACGGCCTCGTCGAGCAGCTTCTGGACGTCCTCGAAGGTCTTGCCGAGATTGTTGCGCTGCAACAGATCCTGCTTGCGGCGGTTCGCGAGCTCGGCCAGCTTGTCCAGCCCGCGCCGGTTCTCGCCGCCGCGCCGCAGGTACTCCTGCAGCGCGCGCCGCGGCGAGACGCCGTTCATCACGTCGCGACCGATCTCGTCGAGTGCGTCTCGCAGATCGACCGGCGGCGCCAGCGGATCCGGCCCGCCGGTGTACCGGCGGTAGCGGGCCAGATGCCCGCGCCGCGTGCCCTTGTCCCGACGTGGGCTCCGCCCTCCCCGAGACGAACTATCCGCCATAGACGGTCTGCCCCTCGTCGTCGGACTCCTTGCCGATGCGCCGCGCGAGGTACAGCCCCTCGAGCGCGAATTCCGCTGCCGCGGCACGCTCCCCGGGCGACTCGGCCTCGAGCCGTCGGTAGACCTCCGCGAGCACCGGCACCTCCGGCAGGTTCGCGAGCAGCGCCGCGGCGGTCACGTCGTCGCCGGTGACGATCGGCCCGCCGGCCTCGATGGCCTCCACGAGCGGGCCCAGATCGACGCCCAGCAGGTACTCGCCGATGGTCGCGGCGGTGGCGCGGCGCAGCAGGTGCACCAGGGTCGCGATCTCGCGCCCCTCCTCCCCCGCCTCGAACTCCACCTTGCCGCGCAGTACGTCCGGCACCGTCAGCAGGTCGACGGGGCGCGCCACCGACAGCTCCTCGCCGCCGACGGCCGCGCGGTGCAGCGCCGCGGCGGCGATGGTCTCCTGCGCCGCGATGGCGAACCGGGCGGACACGCCGGACCGCTGGTCGACGGCGGGCGACTCGCGCAGCTCGCGGGTGAACCGCGCCAGCACCTCGGTGAGGTACTGCGGCACGGAGGCGACCACGTCGGCCTCCTGCTCGATGACCGCGACCTCATCCTCGAGGTCGAGCGGGTAGTGCGTGCGGATCTCGGCGCCGAAGCGGTCCTTGAGCGGCGTGATGATGCGGCCGCGGTTGGTGTAGTCCTCGGGGTTCGCCGACGCCAGGAGCAGTACGTCGAGCGGCAGGCGCAGCGTGTAGCCGCGCACCTGGATGTCGCGCTCCTCCATGACATTGAGCATCGCCACCTGGATGCGCTCGGCCAGGTCGGGCAGCTCGTTGACGGCGACGATGCCGCGATGCGCCCGCGGGATGAGGCCGAAGTGGATGGTCTCGGGATCGCCCAGGCTGCGGCCCTGCGCCACCTTGACGGGGTCCACGTCGCCAACCAGATCGCCGACGGAGGTGTCCGGCGTGGCCAGCTTCTCCGAGTAGCGCTCCTCGCGGTGCTTCCACGCGACGGGCAGATCGTCGCCCAGTTCCTGTGCGCGGCGGATCGAGGCCGGGGTGATCGGGTGGTACGGGTGCTCGCCGAGCTCGGCTCCGTCGATCACGGGGGTCCACTCGTCGAGTAGGCCGACGATGGTGCGGATCAGGCGCGTCTTGCCCTGGCCGCGTTCGCCGAGCAGCACCACGTCGTGGCCGGCCAGCAGGGCCCGCTCGAGCTGCGGGACGACGGTGTCATCGAAGCCCTGGATGCCGTCCCAGGGGTTCGTGTCGGCCCGGAGGGCGGTGAGCAGATTGTTGCGGAGCTCGTCCTTGATCCCGCGGTAGACGTGGCCGGAGGCCCTGAGTTCGCCGACCGTGCCGGGAAGCTCGGTGGGGACGTCGGAGCGGCGATCGGTGCGTGCATCGGAGCGTGCGGAAGTCACGCCGTCCACGCTACGCCGGTCGACCCGCGCCGCCCCAGGGTCTACGCCCGCAGCGAAATCGGGAATACGGCGGGGCTACTTCTTCTTGGTGCCGGGGATGACGCCCGCGTCGATCACGGCCTTCGTCAGCGGCCGGATCCGGGTGATGAGCTCCTCCGACCCGGGTCCGAACGCGGCGGCGGTGATGGCGTCGGTGCCCGCCTCGATGTCGAGGTAGACGCCCATGCCCTCGCCCGTCAGGCGGTGCTCCTCCAGCTCGCCCTCGACGAGGCCGCGCTCCGCGAGGCGGGCGACCGCGTCGCCCCACTGCTGCTCGCTGTACCCGCGCGTGATGCGGAAGAACCTGCGCCCCATGACCCGACGGCGCACCGTCGGATCCGGGACGTCCGCCTCGTGCAGGACGCCCGCCTCGAGGCCGGTGAGCCCGTGCCGGATCAGCTCGGCGAGGTGGTTGTCGCCACGCCATTCGCGCAGCACCGAGAGGTGGCGCCAGAGGGCGAGGGCCGGATCGTCCGGCACCGTCGACGATGCCCAGGCGGAGGCGAGGGTGCGACCGGCGAGCGGCAGGTCGGCGACGAGGTCACCGAAGCCCTCGGCGAGCGCGCGGACCTCGGCCGGATCGATGCCGGCCAGGATCCCGCGGTACTGCTCGGCGAGCATGACGTAGCGGCGGTCATCGATCTCGGCCAGTCCCGCGTCGACGGCCACGGACCAGGCGCTCTCGATGAGCGTGGGCGCGAAGTTGTAGAACGCGGCGGCCACCACGGAGGCGTGCGCCTCGCCGATCGGGGCGGCCCGGGCGCCCACGTAGAAGGCGTGCTGGTCGATGCCCAGGTCGGCGACGGCGTCCCGGATGCCCGGGTTGAAGTACGCGACGACGTGGAAGGGCTCGACGGTCTCGTAGGCGGTACGGGCGAGGGCGACGGCGTTGTCCGACATGTCCCCACACTGTCAGGGCGGGCGAGGATTGTCGACGCCGGGCTACCTGTAGAAGCCCTCGCGCAGGTTGATGCCGTGCTCGACCCACACCTTGAGCGCGGCGAGCATCCCCGTCCAGCCCATGCAGTTGCCGAAGGCGCTCTTGGCACCGTCGCCGCTCGCCGCGAAGGCCGACTCGGTGATCGTGACCAGCGTGCGGGAATCGTCGTCGACGGGCTCGAACTCGAACGTCACCGTGGTGTCGGCGCCGGTGACGGCGTGCTCCGCGGCCCACCGGATCACGATCTTCGAGTGCGGATCCGCCTCGACCACCTGCACCGGGAAGGCGCCGGGGAAATCGGCGAAGTCCCAGGTGACCTCGGTGTTCGACTCCAGCCGTCCCCGGGCGCCGCCCGTGGTGAAGTACTCGGACAGCTGTTGCGGGTCGGCGACGGCCTCGTAGACCTGGGCCGTGGGGCGCGCCACGTAGCCGGAAACGGTGAAGGAGAGTTCTGCGAGTTCGGACATGTGATAAAACTACAACATGTCTGACGTCGACCGCAAGAGCGATCCCGAGACTCCCGCCGCGGAGTCGGGAGGCCGTATCGGCGCAGAGTCGGTCACGCCGGCGGACACGAAGGCGGGAGCAAACACGAGCACCACCGCGGCGGGTCAGGCGATGGCACCGGACGACGACGCCGATGACCAGGTCTTCAAAGCGCTGGCGAACGGCACCCGCCGCCGCATGCTCGACGTGCTCAAGGAGTCGCCGCGCACCACGGGCGACCTGTGCGCGCACTTCCCCGACCTCGACCGCACGACGGTGCTCCAACACCTGCGGGTCCTCGAGCGGGCGGAGCTGGTGATCGGGCGGAAGGTCGGCCGCGAGCGACACCTCACCCTCGCGCCGGTGCCCATCAAGCGGATCCACGACCGCTGGATCGGCGAGTACGCCCGCGCCGCCGTCTCCCTGCTCGACGACCTCACCCGCGGATAGCCGGCGCTGGAGGAACATCGCGAGGTCGGGGTATGCAGGGAACGCATAACCGATCAGCGAACCCGCTGGTCAGAGGCCATGCGTCCCACGCATCGCCATACGGTCGACACATGCCTCCGCGCAGGCCCCGCCGACCCCGACCGCGCCGCCCAGCCCGCCGACCCGAGCCCGCCGACTCCGACCGCCCGATGACCCCGGCGACGGCCCGTTCAGTCGAACACGTCGGGCGAGCTCGCGACGGTCTGCTCCCACAACGGACGGAACTGGAACCACCCGGCGATGTCGCTGCCCACCTGCGATCGCGTCAGCAGCGCGGTCTCGTGGTCGATCTCCTGCGGCTCCCCCGCGGCCATCGCCGCCAGCTGCGCCTGGCACGAGCGCTCCATCGTCACGAACCACCACGCCGCCGCCGACACCGAGCCGCCCACCGTGATCAGGCCGTGGTTCTTGAGGATCGCGGCCTTGTGATCGCCGATCGCCGCCGCCACGCGCTTGCCCTCGACCGTCTCGTTCACCACGCCCGCGTAGTCGTCGTAGATGCCGTGGTCGTCGTAGAAGGCGCACGCGTCCTGCGTGAGCGGCGCCAGTGGGATCCCCAGCGACGAGAAGGCCTTGCCGTACACCGAGTGCGCGTGCGCCGCGGCCACCGCGTCGGGCCGGGCGTCATGCACCTGCGCGTGGATCACGAACGCCGCCCGGTTCACCGGACGCCGGCCGTGCACCACGACCCCGTTGTGATCGACGCAGATCAGGTCCGAGACGCGGATCTGGTTGAAGCTCATGCCGAACGGGTTCACCCAGAACAGTCCGGAATCCTCGGGATCGCGCGCGGTGATGTGCCCCGCGACACCCTCGGAGAACCCGAGCCGGCCGAACACGCGGAACGCCACCGCGAGGTCGCGCTTGCGCTGTTCGCGCTCCTCGTCGACGGACAGTCCCATCGGCGGTAGCGGCAGCTCCGCCTTCTCCGGCATCGGCCCGACCGCCGCCTCGAGCAACGGGAGGTATTCGGCTGGCACGGTCATCGGCACTCTCCTGAAGGACGCGGCGCACCGCTCGGCGCGCACTCCATTCCTTGATAACACCCCGCTCCCGCCGGACGTGGGAGTATCTCCGCATGGGCAGGTGGGGGCGCGTCGCCACGGTACTGGTGATCGCAGCCGTCGGAGTCGCGCTCGGGATCTGGTACCACGGTCGCGCGACGGGCACGTTCTTCGACGATGCCACGGACGGTGAGTGCCTCGCCTCCGTCCCGTACGGCCCCGTCGCCCAGCTCGGCGGTCACGGCGCCACTCGGGCGACGACGGTGCCGTGCGACGGCGCGCAGGCGAACTACGTCGTCGTCGCGCACAGCACGACCACCCCGGTCACCGCGATGACGTGCCCCGATGGGAAGAAGGACGCGGCCGCCGCGGCCCGGGTCCGCATCCGCGACGGTGCACGCACCATCCGCACCACGTACGGCTGGGGCTCGATGTGCCTCGCCCCGGTCCTGCACGCAGGGTCCTGCTACACGGCCGGGACCGACCGCGGCGGTCTGGTGCGCACGATCGCGTGCGACCTCCTGGCGTGGCAGGTCACCCGCCGGATCGACGGGGTGTCCGACATCGCCCGGTGCGCGCCCGCCACCGGCCTCGTGCTCGCCGCGCCCGCGGTGACCTACTGCGAGGTCCTGTACGAGGACCCCGGCAACCCGCTCGCGGGTCGGATCACCCGCACACCACCGCCGGCCGGATAGCATCCGGCCGGCCGGAATCCCTCGACCGGTCCGCCCGGGATCAGTGGAAGAAGTGGCGCGTTCCGGTGAAGTACATCGTGACGCCGGCCTCGGCCGCCGCCGCGATGACCTCCTTGTCGCGGATCGACCCGCCCGGGGAGACGATCGCCTTCACGCCCGCGTCGATGAGGATCTGCGGACCGTCGGGGAAGGGGAAGAAGGCGTCGGACGCGGCCACCGAGCCGAGCACCCGATCACCCGCGCGGGTCACGGCCAGCTGCGCCGAATCGACGCGGTTGACCTGCCCCATACCCACGCCCACGGATGCGCCGCGCGACGCCAGCAGGATCGCGTTCGACTTCACGGCTCGGCAGGCGCGCCAGGCGAACTCGAGATCGGCGAGGGTGGCCTCGTCGGCGGGCTCCCCCGACGCCAGAGACCAGTTGGCGGGATCGTCGCCGGGGGCGTCGATCGCATCGGACTGCTGCAACAGCAGGCCGCCGGTGATCTGCTTGATCTCGGTGGTCAGCACCGGCGGCTCGGCGAGCAGTACGCGGATGTTCTTCTTGCGCTGCAGCACGGCCAGGGCACCGTCGGCGTAGGAGGGCGCGATGATGACCTCGGTGAAGATCTCCGACACCTGCTCGGCCATCTCCAGGCTGACCTCGCGGTTCGCGGCGATGACGCCGCCGTACGCCGAGACCGGGTCGCACGCGTGGGCCTTGCGGTGCGCCTGCGCGACGTCCTTGCCGATCGCGATGCCGCACGGGTTGGCGTGCTTGATGATCGCGACGGCCGGCTCGTTGAAGTCGTACGCGGCGCGCCAGGCGGCGTCGCCGTCGGTGTAGTTGTTGTAGCTCATCTCCTTGCCGTGCAGCTGCTGCGCCTGCGCCAGCCCGGCCTTCGAGCCGCCGACGTACAGCGCCGCGCCCTGGTGCGGGTTCTCGCCGTAGCGGAGCACGGCCTCACGGGTCCAGGTGCCACCCATCCAGGACGGGAAGGTCACGGCGCCCCCGTCGACGGTCTCGGGCGCGACGACATTGGTCATGTACGAGGCCACGGCCACGTCGTAGTCGGCGGTGTGCCGGAAGGCCTTCGCCGCGAACGCCTTCCGCTGCTCCAGCGAGAACCCGACGCGCGCGTTGTCGACCACGTCGCCGTAGTCGGAGGGCGAGACGACGACCGCCACCGACGGGTGGTTCTTCGCGGCGGCCCGCACCATCGACGGTCCGCCGATGTCGATCTGCTCGATGCACTCGTCCTCGGAGGCGCCGGACGCGACGGTGTCGGTGAACGGGTAGAGGTTCACGACGACCAGCTCGAACTTCTTGACGTCCAGCTCGCGCAGCTGCTCGAGGTGCTCGGGCAGCCGGGTGTCGGCGAGGATGCCGGCATGGATCTTCGGGTGCAGGGTCTTCACCCGGCCGTCGAGGCACTCGGGGAAGCCGGTGACGTCCTCGACGCGGGTCACGGCGACGCCGGCGTCGGCGATGGTGCGCGCGGTCGAGCCGGTCGAGACGATCTCGACGCCCGACTGGGCGAGCCCGGTGGCGAGTTCCACCAGACCCGACTTGTCGTACACGCTGATCAGCGCGCGCTTGAGCGGGATGTTGCTGCTCATGAAATGGTGACCTTTCGTCCATCCACGCGGTAGCCCTGGCGGGCGACTTCCGCGACGACCTCTGTCAGAAGCCGGCGCTCCACGACCTTGATCCGTTCGTGCAGGGTGTCCTCGGTGTCCCCCGCCTCCACCGCGACCGCCTCCTGAGCGAGGATCGGTCCGGTGTCGAGCCCCGCGTCCACGAGGTGCACGGTGGAGCCGGTGAGCTTGACTCCGTGCTCGAGGGCTGCGGGAACGGCGTGGGCGCCCGGGAACGCGGGCAGTAGCGCGGGGTGCGCGTTGATCACGCGCCCGCCGAACGCGGCGAGGAACGCGGGGCCGAGGATCTTCATGAAGCCGGCCGCCACCACGAGGTGCGGCTCCAGCTCGGTGACGGCGGCCGTCAGCGCGGCGTCCCACTCGGCGCGATCGGCGTAGGCCTGCAGCGGCACCTCGGCGCTCTCGACCCCGGCCCGCCCGGCGACCTCCAGCGCCCGACAGCTCCGATCGGCGACGACACCGACGACGGACCCCGGATAGTCGGGGCCGGACGACGCCGCGAGCAGTGCCTCGAGCAGCGAACCGGTGCCGGAGGCCAGCACGACGATCCGGGCGGGCGCACACGGCGACACCACGGAGGGGCTGGGGGTGGTCAGGATGCTCTCCATCGCAGGGGGACGATTCGCGTCCAGCCTAATCGGCCGGTCCGGACGATTCGATCCGGCCTACCGATCGCCGGGTCCGGCCTACTGACCGAAGGTGTAACTGTCGAGTTCCTCGATGTCCGCGATGTTCCGCTCCCGCTTCGACGCGGCCGGCGCCGAGGTCGCCCGCCGGGCCGGCCGGGACACGGGCCGGACCTCCTCGGTCGGCTGTTCGGCGAGGGCGTCGAAGTCCCCGGTATCGGCCGCGGATTCGTCGTATTCGCGCAGGTCGTCGTCCGGGTCGCCGGCCCGGTCGCCGTCGTGATCGCCCCGCTGCGCGGGCTCGATCTCCACCGTGGCGCCGTCGTCGATCACATCGGGCTCGTCGGCGTACGTGGTGTAGCCCGACGGTGCCTCCTCCTCCGCCCGGCGCGCGGCGCGGACGGCGCGCGACTCCCCCGCCTGCTGCAGCACGAGGGCGGCGAGGACGCCGACGAGGCCGACCCAGCCCAGGGTGAACAGGAACACCTGCAGCAGGTCCGCGCCCGCGTAGCCGAACCCGCCGAGCTCCCCACCTGCGACGAAGGCGGCCGCGGTGAAGCCCGCTGCCGTGAGCAGCGCGGTGACGGCGACCGTGGTCACCGTCGGCCCGAGGTCGAGGGAGCGGGCGGCGCACCGTCGGCCCACCCGGACCGCCACGAAGGCGGGGACGACGAGCAGGGGCAGCAGGTACCAGGGCGACGGTCCCTGGGGCAGGACCGCGAGGATCGGCACGCCGGGCGCGCGGCCGGGGGCCGCGGAGAACAGGCTCATCGAGATCGGGCCCAGCTGGACACCGGCGCCCAGGGGCAGCGCCGCGGCGCCGATCACCACGTTGGGCAGGTACAGCAGCGACAGCAGGACCAGGGAGATCATGCCGACGGCGTCGTTGCCGGAGCGGACCAGCTCGAAGACCGTCTCCCAGCGGATCACCAGGCGGACCACGACGATCGCGAGGCCCACGGCCCCGAAGGTGAGCAGCGCCCGTCCCGCGAGCCGGGCGCAGTCGTCGATCCAGGTGGGCAGGTGCAGGAAGTGGGCGGCGTCGCGCCAGTACGCGGGTGCCAGGCCGAGCAGGGCGGCGCCGAGGTGCACGCCGATGGTGCACAGGAACGCGGTGAGCGGCGGCGGCGTGCCGATCGTGAACCGCCCGGCGGCGTCGTTGACGACGGCCAGCGCGATGGCGGTGAAGAGGGCGGGTCCGGCGATGGCGCACAGCAGCACCGAGCGCAGCTCGGCGAGCGGGCGTCCCTCGCCGCCGGCGCGACGCGCGGCGCGCGCGACGCCCGCGACCAGCGCGATCGTGGGGACCAACGGAAGCACGCCGAGCGTGATGTCGCTGATGGTGACCGGCACCTGGTGCACGGCCAGCCAGAGCCCGGCGACGGCGGGGGCGATGGCCCCGAGGCCGGTCGACGAGGTGATTAGAACGACCGCTCCCACCACGAACGTGATCAGGAGGGTCACGAGCGACGGCCCGAAGGCCATCACGAACAGCGGCCGGGTCTCGCTCGGGCCCGGCCCGGCGGCGCGCGCTGAATCCATCATCTTCACCACTGTGACATCGCAGCGTCGGATAGTGGCTCAGGCGCGCCGCAGGCAGGGACTACTGGCCCTGCTTGTTCTCGCCCTCGGTGGAGTGCGAGCCGTGCTGCGGGGTGGCGGGGCTGCCGAAGGCCTGGGTGGCCGACGACGACGCGGACTGGCCGAACGCGGTGGTCACCTCGTCGGGCGACGCCGAGGCGCCGGGGTTCGACGGTGCCGCCGACGCACCCGGGGCCTGGAAGCCCGTGGTGGCCGGGGCCGCGGGAGCGGCCGGAGCGGACGGCGTCGACGGTGCGCCCGGGGCCTGGTAGCCCGACGGGGCCGGCGCCTGGTAGCCGCCGTAGCTCGGCCACTGCGACTGCGCGGACGGCGCCTGCGCCGACGGCGCGGCGGGGAGCGACGGCGACGAGACGGCGGGCTGCTCCGCGGCGGGCGCCTGCGCGGCGTCGGCGGACGGGGCGGCGGTCGCGGACGCGTCCGCCGAGGCGCTCGCCGCAGCGGCGGCTGCAACTGCGGCGGGGTTCTTGACGATGCCCGCGTCGATCAGCACGAGGACCACGGCAGCGGCCGCGGTGAGCAGCGCGAAGACCAGCGCGATCCAGAATCCGTAGGACAGATCGCCGTACAGCTCATCGTTCCAGGCGAAAGCGCCGAAGAGCAGGATCAGGAACGCAGCGGACGCGAGCGCAGCGGCGGGGGTGCGGCCGGTGTTGCCCTTCGAGATCAGGCTGAGCCCACCCGCGACGCCCGCGGCGAGGGCCAACCCGAGACCCGTGGCGCCCGGCGTGCTGAAGCCGTTGAACTCGATGGTCTTGGAGCTGTACTGACCACCGAGGGACGTGAACTCGAGGAAGCCCAGCAGGAAGGTGATGACACCCAGCGCGGCAGTGGCGATGGACGCGATCAGCGCGAGGTCCAGGGGCTTGGAGGGCGCGGCCTGCTGCTGCGGGTAGCCGCCGTACTGCTGGCCGTAACCCTGCTGGCCGTAGCCCTGCTGCGAGTAGTCCGGCTGCTGGCCGTACCCCTGCTGGCCGTAACCCTGAGGCTGCTGCCCGTAGCCCTGCTGCTGGGGCTGCTGCGCCGGCTGGCCGTAGCCCTGCTGGCCGTAACCCTGCTGGGGCTGCTGCGCGGGCTGGCCGTAGCCCTGCTGGCCGTAGCCCTGCTGCGAGTAGTCCGGCTGCCCGTAGCCCCCCTGGCCCGGCTGCTGCCCGTACCCTCCACCTGAGTAGGTCATGTTCTTCTCCCCGAAGGTCGACGTCGGCCCCACGGGCCAGTACGCCACCACCCTATACACGAACTCCGACGTCAATCCGGTTCACCTCATGCAGAGTGCTGATCCACGACGGTCAACAGCGCTCTCGCCGCCGGACTGAGCAGCTTCGAGTGCACCAGCAGTTGCGACCGCGTCGGGCCGTCGACGAGTGGCACGACGGCGAGCCCGGCACCGTCGGGCACGGTCTCGCGCGCGGCCGTCCCGACGCACAGCCCGGCGGCGATCAGCTCGAGCATGGTCTCGGACCGGTCAACCTCGAAGGCGACGGTGCGCCGTACCCCGGCCCGGTCGAAGGCCTGGTCGGTCTCGGCGCGCCCGGCGCCGCCGGCCGGGTAGTCGGCGAACGGGCGCTCGGCCGCCTGCGCGAGGGTGAGGGGACCGTCGACCTCCTCGGACTCGGGCACCACGAGCACGAGCCGGTCGACGGAGAGTCGCCGCGCGACGACGCCCGCGGTGGAGAATCCGTCGGGCACGCCGAGGAGCGCGAGGTCGACGGTGCCCGTGCGCACGTCCTCGAGGAGGTGCTCGCTGGGGCCGCTGCGCAGCCGGACGCCCGCGTCGGGGTGGGCGGCGCGGTAGGCGCGCAGGACCTCGACCACGTCGAACGCGGTGAAGGTGGGGATCATCCCGACGGTGACGGTGCCGCGCACCGCGCCCGTCGTGGCGGCCACCTCGTCAGCAGCGCGGTCGACGGCGGCGAGCGCGGCCCGCGCCTGCGGGAGGAACGCCTCCCCGGCGCGCGTGAGCCGGACCGACCGGTTGGTGCGGTCGAAGAGGCGCGCGCCGAGTTCCTTCTCGAGCGCGGCGACCCGGTGGCTGAGCGCGGACTGGACCACGTGACAGCGCTCGGCGGCGCGGGTGAAGTTCAGGGTCTCCGACACCGCGATGACGTAGCGCAGCTGCTGCAACTCCATCGATCATCTTCCTGGTAGATCATTTCATCGAAACAATACGTTGTACTGATGGTCGCGGCTCGGCGAGAGTGGAGGACATGACCACGACCCGCGTCGCGACCGCCGGCCCCGGCCTGCTCCGCCTGATGGCCGTCGCCACCGGCCTCTCGGCGGCGAGCCTGTACGTCGCCTACCCGATCCTCGACCTGCTGCGCGACCGGTTCGGCATGTCGGACACGACGGCCGGGCTGCTCGTGACGGTGGCGCAGGCCGGCTACGCGGCCGGGCTGATCCTGCTGGTGCCGATGTCGGACGTGGTGCGGCGCCGCCCGCTGGCGCTGGCGCTGCTGACACTCACGGCCGCGGCGCTCGTCGTCGCCGGCGCGGCGCAGACCGGAGCGGTACTGCTCGTGGCGTCAGCGCTCGCGGCCGTCACGGCGGTCGGCGCACAGGTGATCGTGCCCTACGCCGCCGAGCTCGCGGGGCCGCGTGAACAGGCGCACGCGGTCGGCGTGGTGATGAGCGGTGTGATCCTCGGTGGCCTCCTGAGCCGCTTCCTGTCCGGGGTGCTCACGGACGCGTTCGGTTGGCGCACCCCTTATTTCGTCCTCGCGGCAACGCTCCTCGCAGCTGCCGCCGGGCTGGCACGGACGATGCCGCGGCGCGACCCGGACCGGCCGGGGCTCACCGCCGCGCGCTACCGCGGCCTGCTGGCGTCGATGATCGCGCTGGTCCGCGAGTTCCCCGCGGTCCGGCTGCGGTCCGTACTGGCCGCCCTCTCCCTCGCCTCGTTCGTGGTACAGGGCGCGGCGGTGACCTTCCTGCTCGCGGGCCCCCGGTTCGGGTGGACGCCGACGGCGATCGGCACGATCGGGCTGCTCGGCGCGGTGGGCGCACTGTCGGGGCCGGTGATCGGCCGGATCGTCGATCGCGGGCACGGCACGGTGCTCACGGCGGCCGGCCTCATCGCGCAGCCGATCGCGTGGTGCGCGATGCTCCTCGCCGACGGCGCCGGCGGTCTGCCCGCGCTGATCGTGGGGCTGGTGGTGCTCGGCACCGGGCAGCAGGCGGTGCTGAACACGTCCCAGGCGGTGATCTACGCGCTCCGGCCCGAGGCGCGCGGCCGCATCAACGCGGTGTTCATGGGCACCTTCTTCGTCGGCGGCACACTGGGTTCCGCAGCGACGGCTGCGCTGTGGCCGGTCGCCGGCTGGACCGGGTGCTGCCTGCTCGGCGCGGGGCTGGCCGCGGCGGCCCTGGTGCTGTACCTGGCGTTCCGCCGCGTGGAGACCGTATCCGTGGGACCCGCTGAGGTGTCCGCCTGACCGGCGCCGACCCCTCGACACGCCGGACCGGCGCCGCTGGGGCCGACATCCCAGCGCTCGGTCGGGCACCGTCGACCCCGGAAACGGGACGACCCCGCCTCCCTGACGGGAGGCGGGGTCGTGGACCGAATACGCTACTGTTACAGCGACTTCAGGATCTCGCGGGCGAGAGCGGCGGTCTCGGAAGGGGTCTTGCCCACCTTGACGCCGGCGGCCTCGAGGGCCTCCTTCTTCGCGGCGGCCGTGCCCGACGAGCCGGAGACGATGGCGCCGGCGTGGCCCATGGTCTTGCCCTCGGGAGCGGTGAAGCCGGCCACGTAGCCCACGACGGGCTTGGTGACGTTGGCCTGGATGTACGCCGCGGCGCGCTCCTCGGCGTCGCCGCCGATCTCGCCGATCATGACGATGACCTTGGTCTCGGGGTCCTTCTCGAACGCCTCGATGGCGTCGATGTGGGTGGTGCCGATCACCGGGTCGCCGCCGATGCCGATGGCGGTGGAGAAGCCGAAATCGCGCAGCTCGTACATCATCTGGTAGGTCAGCGTGCCCGACTTCGACACGAGGCCGACGGGGCCGGTGCCGGTGATGTTGGCCGGCGTGATGCCGACGAGGGCCTCGCCCGGCGTGATGATGCCGGGGCAGTTCGGGCCGATGATGCGGGTCTTCTGGCCCTTCTCCACGTTGTAGGCCCAGGCGTACGCCGAGTCCTGCACGGGGATGCCCTCGGTGATGACCACCAGGAGCGGGATCTCGGCGTCGATGGCCTCGACGATGGCGTCCTTGGAGAACGCCGGCGGCACGAACGCGATCGACGTGTCGGCGCCGGTCTTCTCCATGGCCTCGGCGACGGAGCCGAAGACGGGGAGCTCGATGGCGTTGCCGTCCTTGTCGGTGTGCGAGACGGTGGTTCCCGCCTTGCGCGCGTTCACGCCGCCCACGACGTTGGTGCCGGCCTTGAGCATCAGTGCGGTGTGCTTGGTGCCCTCGCCGCCGGTGATGCCCTGGACGATGACCTTGTTGTCCTTGGTCAGGAAGATAGCCATTTTTCTGTTGTCTCCCTTACTTGTTCGCCAGCTCGGCGGCCTTGTCGGCGCCTTCGTCCATGGTCTGCGCGAGCGTCACCAGCGGGTGGTTCGCGGCGGCCAGGATCGCCCGCCCCTCCTCCACCTTGTTGCCGTCGAGGCGCACGACGAGCGGCTTGGAGGCCGACGCGCCGAGGGTCTCGAGGGCGCCGACGATGCCGTTGGCGACCGCGTCGCACGCGGTGATGCCACCGAAGACGTTGACGAACACGCTCTTGACCTGCTCGTCACCGAGGATGACGTCGAGGCCGGCGGCCATCACGGCCGCGGAGGCGCCGCCGCCGATGTCGAGGAAGTTGGCCGGCTTGACGCCGCCGTGGTTCTCACCGGCGTAGGCGACCACGTCGAGGGTCGACATGACCAGGCCCGCACCGTTGCCGATGACGCCGACCTGACCGTCGAGCTTGACGTAGTTGAGGTCGTTCTCCTTGGCCTTGAGCTCGAGCGGGTCGGTGGACCCGGCATCGGCGAAGGCCTCGTGATCGGGGTGGCGGAAGTCGGCGTTCTCGTCCAGCGAGACCTTGCCGTCCAGCGCGAGGATCTGATCGTCCGGGGTGCGGACGAGCGGGTTGACCTCGACCAGGGTGGCGTCCTCGCCGACGAAGACCTCCCACAGCTTCTGGATGGTCACGGCCGCGGCGTCGAGCACCTCGGCGGGCAGCTTGCCGGCCTCGGCGATCGCGCGCGCGGTGGCCAGGTCGACGCCCTTGGTCGCGTCGACGGCGATCTTCGCCAGCGCGTCCGGGTTCTCCTCGGCGGTGACCTCGATCTCGACGCCGCCCTCGACCGAGCACATGGCCAGGTAGGTGCGGTTCGCGCGGTCGAGCAGGAAGGAGATGTAGTACTCCTCGGCGATGTCGCTCGCCTCGGCCACCAGCAGCTTCTTGACGACGTGACCCTTGATGTCCAGGCCCAGGATCGCCTCGGCGTTGGCCTGCGCCGCATCGGCGTCGGCGGAGTACTTCACGCCGCCGGCCTTGCCGCGGCCACCCACCTTGACCTGCGCCTTGACCATCACCGGCTTGCCGATTTCCTCGGCGATCGCGCGGGCGTCGGCGACATTGTCCGTGACACGGCCGGCCGATGTGGGCACGCCGTGCTTGACGAACAGTTCCTTCGCTTGGTATTCGAAGAGATCCATCAGCTCACCATCTGTCTGGTTACTCGGTCCACCCGCATTCTTCACGGGTCCGGAGTCGACTCTATGCCTCCGCGAATCCGCTCGGGCGCCGACCCTTGTTCCATGACCTATCTCACTTGACCTGCGGTTATCAGGCTCCGCAACCTACCCGCCGGTAAGTTTTGCGATCCGCGCTGCGCACCTGGCGATTATGACTGAATTCAGAGGACCGCAAGCGCGGGTTAAGTGCCGCCGACGATGGTTACCGCAGTCGAAGTGAATGGAGAACACATCTCATGAAGTCTTCCCGCCCCGCTCTCATCGCCGCCTCCGCGGCGCTCGCGCTGACGGTCGCGCTCACCGGCTGCGCCGACAAGGGCAGCTCGTCGAACGGCTCGGAGACCAGCGCCGCCGCGTCGGCGGGAGCCTCGGACATCGACGCGCCCGCCGTGCTCAAGGACGCCTCCGAGGCGGCCAAGAACCTCACCAGCACCCACTTCACCGTCGCGGTGGCCGGGAAGGTGCAGGGCCTCCCGATCTCCAAGGTCGACGGTGACCTCCAGATCAAGCCCGCCACCCAGGCGCAGGGCACCGCGATCGTGCAGCCCGGCAACGCGGAGGGCAAGTTCACCTTCATCGACGGCACCATGTACGCCGCTCTGTTCGGGGACAAGTACGTCGACTACGGCGACGGCAAGTCGATCTACGACGTCTCGGCCCTCTTCGACCAGAGCAAGGGCATCCCGAACATCCTGACCAAGATCACGGGCGCCAAGGCCGTCGGCACCGAGACCATCGACGGTCAGGAGACCACGAAGATCACCGGTACCGTGCCCGCGACGGAGATCGCCACGATCTCCGGCTCGCGCGTCGATCCGCAGAAGAGCGTCCCGGTCCCCACCACGGTGTGGGTCCACAAGTCCGGCGACAAGCAGCTCGTCCGCATCGAGATCAAGCCCTCCACCGAGGGGTCGATCACGCTCACCTTCTCCAAGTTCGGCGAGAAGGTCACCGTGACCAAGCCGAACGTGACGCCCATCGAGACCACCGACAAGCCCGAAGCCGGCGAGGCCCTGCCCCGCTGACCCCCGTCGCGGTCTCCCCCGGATCGCACCATCCCCCAGTTCTTCCGAGAAAGGCACCACCATGAAGAACCTCACCAAGAAGGCGTTCGTCGCCGCCGTCGCCACCGCGAGCGTCGCGGGCGGCATCCAGATCGCGGCCGCCCCCGCCGCGAACGCCGCCATCAACTTCGGCGCCATCGCGGTCGCGTCCAACGGCGCGACCGGCCGCTCGTGGGACTACCCGTCCCGCGCCGCCGCCGAGCGCGCCGCGCTCAACTCATGCGGCTGGGGAAGCTGCAAGGTGCTCGCCTCCTTCAGCGACGGCTGCGGCGCCGTCGCCCAGACCCGCACCCGGTACCAGGGCGGCACGGGCCGTTCCCTCTACGCGGCGCAGCGGAGCGCGATCTCGCTGTCCGGCGGTGGGTCGATCTTCGTCTGGACCTGCACCTCGGGTCACCTCTGATCCACCCCGCTCTGCTCCTGGGGGCGGCACCGTTCTCGAACGGTGCCGCTCCTCCGGCGTATTCGGGCCGAGCAGCCTGTTCTCGGTCGACGACGACATCCGTACGCTCGGGTCATGAAACGGGGACGGCCCTGCGCGATCCTGGTGGGTGCAGCGATCGCGGCCGCGTGCGGAACGGTCGAGCCGGGCGCGTCTCCGTCGAACCGCGCGGGCCCGTGCGACCTTGCCGGCCCGCCCCCGCGGGACCTCGCCGAGGGACGGACGATCGGGACCGCCTACCGGTCCGTCTTCGCCGACGGCGACCGCTGTTACGCGGAGATCGCCGGCCGCGATTTCGGCTCACTGACCA
Organism: Tsukamurella pseudospumae; assembly: GCF_001575195.1. Taxonomy (NCBI): domain Bacteria; kingdom Bacillati; phylum Actinomycetota; class Actinomycetes; order Mycobacteriales; family Tsukamurellaceae; genus Tsukamurella; species Tsukamurella pseudospumae. The sequence goes on along the minus strand of NZ_LSRF01000058.1, from coordinate 875,579 downwards.
CGGAGATCGGGACCATGACGAACACCGTCGCCCCGACTCCGGGACGGTTCGACTTCCGCGAGGCGGATGCGGTCGCCGATGCCGCGCGCCGAAACCACCAGGACTTCCAGATCCATTCGCTGATCTGGGATCCATTGGACCAGCAGGTCTGGGGCATCGTGCCCGAGTACGTGCGGGCGCTCCCGGACGCGCAGCGGCACCGGTTCATGACCGATCTCGTGACGAAGGTCGTCTCCCGCTACGCGGGCAGGGCCTCGACGGTGACCGTGGTCAATGAGCCCTTCGACCAGCGTGGAGGGCTGCAGCACAACGCCTGGTGGAGAAGCACATCCAGCGACGAGTACATCGTGGAAGCCTTCCGGGCAGCGCGTCTGGCCGCACCGACGATGAAGCTCCTTCTCAACGAGCACAGTTCCGAGACCATCAGCGACAAGTCGAATGCCCTTCTGGCACTATCGAAGAAGCTGCGGGACACCACCGTCGAGGTCAACGTCGACGGCAAGACCGAGCGACGGCCACTGCTCGACGGTGTCGGCTTCCAGGCGCACATGCTCGGCGGCCCGGATCAGCAGCCGCGCACCGAGGACATGCGTGCGAACCTGAAGCGATTCACCGATCTCGGGCTCGACGTCCGGTTCACCGAGCTCGATGTCCGGATCCCGACGAAGGACGGCCGGGCCGGTGCCGAGGATCTGCAGCGCCAGGCTCGGGTCTACGCGACGATGGCGGGGCTGTGCCGCGAGACCGCCCGCTGCACCGGGATCACCTTCTGGGGCTTCACCGACAGGCACTCCTGGATCACCGACTACCCCGCCACCTTCTCCGGCTACGGCAGCGCGAACCTCCTCGACGCGGACTACCGGGCGAAGCCGGCGTGGGACTCCCTTCGTTCTGCTCTCCGGTAGCGCCGATCACCAGGCGTGCTTGCGGCCCTGGTCCTCGTACCAGCCGAGCAGATCCGGATCGTCCACGGACCTGGGGTCGACGCTGACCTCGCGGCCGGCGAGCATGCCGGTCACCGGAATCTCCAGTTTCTTACCGGTCTTGGTGTGCGGGATACCGGGGGCGAGGATCACCTCATCGGGCACGTGCCGCGGCGAGAGCCGCGTCTTGACGTCCGTGCGGATGCGCCCGACCAGTTCGTCCGTCAGCTCGGCGCCCGGCACAAGAGTGAGGAACAGCGGCATCCAGTACCGCGCATCCGGGCCGTCCACGCCGACCACCATGGCCTCCGCGACCTCCGGAACGGCCTCGACCACCTCGTAGATGTCGGCCGAGCCCATGCGGATCCCGTTGCGGTTCAGGGTCGCATCGCTCCGGCCGTGGATCGTGACCGAGCCGCGGTCCGTCAGCTCCACCCAGTCGCCGTGGCGCCAGACGTTCGGCGCGACCCCGTCGGTCCACTCGTGCTCGAAGTAGGCGGCGCGGTACTTCGTGTCGCCCGGGTCGTTCCAGAAGCGCGTCGGCATGGAGGGCATGGGCATGGTGATCACCATCTCGCCCACCTCGCCGACGAGCGGCGTGCGGTCGGGCGCCCACGAATCCATCGCGCACCCGAGGTAGCGCACAGTCAGCTCCCCGGGGACGTGCGGTACCGATGCGGTACCGCCGCAGAAGGCGCTGCACACGTCGGTGCCGCCCGAGACGGAGCTCACCGGAAGCCCCTGCGCCACATGCTCGTCGACCCAGGTGAAGAGGTCCGGCGCGAGCGGCGAGCCGGTGCTGCCGATGGTGCGCAGCACCAGCGAGTGCTCGGCGCCGGGGTTCAGGCCGGCCTTGCGGGAGGCCTGCAGCTGTCCGGGGCTGGTACCGAAGAAGGTGACCCGCTCGTCCTCGCAGATCTGCCAGAGGCGATCGGCGGTGGGCGCCAACGGATGCCCGGAGAAGGTCACGATGGTGGCCCCCATGAGCAGGCCGGCCACCTGGTAGTTCCACATCATCCAGGACAGCGCGGTGTGCCAGAAGAAGACATCGCCCGGACCGATCTCGTTGTGCAGACCCAGCACCTTCACGTGCTCGACGAGGATGCCGCCGTGCCCCTGCACGATCCCCTTCGGCTTGCCGGTGGTACCGGAACTGAACAGCACCCACAGCGGGTGGTCGAAGGGCACCTGCACGGGCTTCAAGTCCGGGGTGTCCGCGCCCGGCTCGGGCAACTCGGTGATCACATGCGTCGCCGGAACGCCCAGCAGCTCAGCGAGTTCGACGGTATCGGCGCGCTTGTCGACCTGCTTCTCGCCGAACGCGTAGCCGTCGCGCGCGAACAGCACCTTCGGCTCCAGCTGCGCCATGCGGCCCGCCGCGCCCTCCGGCGCGTAGTCCTGGCCGCAGCCCGACCAGATCGCCCCGATCGACGCCGTGGCCAGGAAGGCGAGGACCGCGAAGGGCTCGTCGGGAAGATAGGCCGCGACGGTGTCGCCGACCCCGACTCCGAGGGAGCGCAGCAACTCGGCGATCGCGGACACCCGGGCGGGCAGCTCCGACCACGGGACCTCCACCCGCGCACCGTCGTCGGACAGCCCGACGATCGCGTTGCCGGGGAGGTCCGCGAACCGCAGCACGCGGTCGACGTAGTTCAGCTCCACCTCGGGGAACCAGCGCGCGCCCGGCATCTCCCGCGAGGCGAGCACCGGTCCGGTGCGCTCGCCGAGTTCGAAGAAGTCCCACACCGCGCCCCAGAACTTCTCGGGCTCCTCCACGGAGTACCGGAAGACCGTGTCGTAGTCACTCGTGGGGACGTCCGCGAATTCTGCGAACCGATCGATCGAATGCATCTGCCTATTCTCCCAGACCGAGGAGGCCGATGGACTCCTCTCGCATCTGCACCTTGCGAATCTTTCCCGATACCGTCATGGGGAAAGCCGATACCACGTGCACGTAGCGCGGGATCTTGTGCCGCGCGATCTTGCCGTCGGCGAAGGCTTTCAGGTCCTCCACGGTGAAGGAGTCCACGCCCTCGCGGAGCTGGATCCACGCCATGAGCTCCTCCCCGTACTTCTCGTCCGGCACGCCTATCACCTGCGCGTCGAGGACGTCCGGATGGGTGTAGAGGAACTCCTCGATCTCGCGCGGGTAGATGTTCTCGCCGCCGCGGATCACCATGTCCTTGATGCGGCCGGTCACGCGTACGTAGCCGGCGTCGTCCATGGTCGCGAGGTCGCCGGTGTGCATCCACCCGTCGGCATCGATCGCCTCGGCGGTCTTCTCCTCGTTGTTCCAGTAGCCCTTCATCACGGAATAGCCACGGGTACAAAGCTCCCCGACCTCGCCGCGCGGCATGACCGTGCCGTCGATCGGGTCGATCACCTGGATCTCCAGGTGCGGTCCCACCCGCCCGACGGTGCCGACACGCAGCTCGAGCGCATCGTCGACCCGTGTCTGGGTGGACACCGGGGAGGTCTCGGTCATGCCGTAGCAGATCGACACCTCGGTCATGCCCATCCTGTCGACCACCTTGCGCATGACCTCCTCCGGACACGGCGAGCCCGCCATGATGCCGGTGCGCAGGCTCTTCAGGTCGTAGTCGTCGAAGTTCCCCAGTGCCAGTTCGGCGATGAACATGGTGGGCACGCCGTAGAGGCTGGTGCACTTCTCCGCGGCGACGGCGGCCAGCGCATCGTCGGGAACGAACGCCGGCCCCGGGATGACCATGGCCGCACCGTGCGTGATCGCCGCGAGATTGCCCATCACCATGCCGAAGCAGTGGTAGAAGGGCACCGGGATGCAGATGGAGTCCTGCTCCGTGTAGTTCAACAGCTCGCCCACGAGGTAGCCGTTGTTGAGGATGTTGGCGTGGGTCAGCGTGGCGCCCTTGGGGAACCCCGTGGTGCCGGAGGTGTACTGGATGTTGATCGCGTCGTCGGCGGCCAACTCGTCGCCGAGGTCGGCGAGGGCGCCGAGCTCGTCGGCGGTCGCCGGAACCAGGTACGCGTCCCACTCCGCCGACCCGAAGGTCACCACGTCGCGCAGCTCCGGCGCCTCGGGCCGCGCGGCCTCCAGCATGGCCGCATACTCCGAGGTCTTGAAGCTCGTCATGGTGTACACCGCGACGATGCCGGACTGGTTCAGCGCGTACTCCAGCTCGCGCTGCCGATAGGACGGGTTGAGGTTGACCAGGATCACGCCGGCGAGCGCGGTGCCGAACTGGACGATCACCCACTCCGGTGTGTTCGGCGCCCAGACGCCGACCCGGTCGCCGCGCCGGATCCCGTTCCGCAACAGCCCCGCCGCGAACGCACGCGAGTCCGCGAGGAGCTCGGCGTAGGTCCAGCGCCGGCCGGAGGGCACGTCGACGAGCGCGGTGCGCTCACCGAACCGGTCGGCGGTCACCTCGAGCTGCGCGCCGATGGTGTACGTGAGCAGGGCGGGTTCGGCCTGGCCGCGGTCGTAGGACGTGGTGGTCATCTTCGCTCCTGGTGACTCAGTCTGCTCTGCTCATGATCGCTCGCGCCTGGGCGAGCAGCGGCGCGTCGATCATCTGACCGCGCACCTGGTAGACGCCGTTGTTGCCCGCCTCGGCCTCGAGCACCTCGCGGGCCCAGGCGATCTCCTCGTCCGTCGGCCGGTAGGCGGCGCGGATCACGGCCGACTGGGAGGGGTGGATGCAGACGGTCGCCGCGAAGCCCAGGGCCACCGCGTCCTCGGCCTCGGCAGCGAGACCGTCGACATCCGCGATGTCGATGTGCACCGCGTCGAGGGCGAACTTGCCGTGCGCCGCCGCGGCGAGCGCGGTCGCCGAGCGGACGTGCCGCGGGACGTCCCGGTAGGTGGCGTCGGCGAACCGCGACGACCGCCCGCCCATCGCCGCGACCAGATCCTCCGCGCCCCACATCAGCCCGATGCAGCGCGGGTGCGCGGCGATCTCGTTGACGTTCACCGCGCCCAGCGGCGTCTCGATCAGGGCGATCACCTGCAGCCCGTCGACCTGCGCCAGCTTGTCCAGCTGGTGCGCGGACTCGGTCTTGGCGAGCATGACCACACGATAGGCGGTCCGCCGCAGCGCCTCGATGTCTTCGGCGAAGTCGTAGGTGCCGAAGGCGTTCACCCGCACGATCGTCCGTTCCGGATCGAGATCGTTGTCGATGAGGGCCTCACGCGCAGCCGGGCGTGCCTCCGCCGTCACCGCGTCCTCGAGGTCGAGGATCACCGCGTCCGCGCGCTCGGCCGCCTTCGCGTACCGCTCCGGCCGGTCGGCGGGACAGAACAGGATCGCGGGGCCCGGCGGCCGCCAGGCGGGGGCGTCACGTCCGTCGTGATGGAACACGCTCACTCCCCCGCCTCATCGGAGGCGGACGGTGCCCTGCGCACCAGGGTCGACCGCTCGGCCACCGCGACGACGGTGCCGTCCTGGTTCCGCGCGACGTGCCGCAGGTTGACGATGCCCTCGCCCGGCCGCGACTTCGACTCCCGCTTGCCGGTGCACAGCGTCTCCGCGTACAGCGTGTCACCCGCGAACACCGGGGCAGGGAAGGCGATCTCGCTGAACCCGAGGTTCGCGACCAGCGTGCCCTGGGTCAGCTGCGCCACGGACAGGCCCACCAGCGTGGAGAGCGTGTACATCGAGTTCACCAGCCGCTGCCCGCCGAAGCCGGGCTGCTGCGCCGACCAGTGCGCGTCCAGGTGCAGCGCCTGGGTGTTCATGGTCAGCTTCGTGAACAGCATGTTGTCGGCCTCGGTCACGGTGACGCCGGGGCGGTGCTCGTAGAGCACACCGTCCTCGAACTCGTCGAACCACAGGCCGCGCTGGGTGACCCGCTTGACGGGCTCGGCGCCCGAGTCCGCCGCGCTCACGCCTGCAGCCCCAGCGATCGGGCGATCAGCATGAGCTGCACCTCGGTGGTGCCCTCGCCGATCTCGAGGATCTTCGAGTCGCGGTAGTGCCGCGCCACGGGGTACTCGTTCATGAAGCCGTAGCCGCCGTGGATCTGGGTGGCCATGCGGGCGTTGTCCATCGCGGCCTCGGAGGAGATCATCTTGGCGATGGCGGCCTCCTTCTTGAAGGGCTTGCCCGCCAGCATGAGCCGCGCGGCCTCGTAGTAGGCGACGCGGGAGGTGTGCGCGCGGGCCTCCATCCGGGCGATGGCGAAGGCGATCGACTGGAACTCGCCGATCGGCTTACCGAAAGCGTTGCGCTCCTTGGCGTACTTCACCGACTCGTCCACGCAGCCCTGCGCCGCACCGGTGGCGACGGCCGCGATGGCGATGCGGCCCTCGTCGAGGATCGAGAGGAAGTTCGCGTAGCCGCGCCCCTCCTCGCCCAGCAGGTTCTCCTTCGGCACGCGCACGTCGGAGAAGCTGAGCGGATGCGTGTCGGAGGCGTTCCAGCCGACCTTGTTGTAGGCGGGCTCCACGGTGAATCCGGGTGTGCCGCTGGGCACGATGATGGTCGAGATCTGCTTGCGCCCGTCCGGCTTGGTGCCGGTCACCGCGGTCACCGTCACCAGGCTGGTGATGTCGGTGCCGGAGTTGGTGATGAACTGCTTGGAGCCGTTGATCACCCACTCGTCGCCATCGAGCTTGGCCGTGGTCTGCGTACCCGAGGCGTCCGAGCCGCAGCCGGGCTCGGTGAGGCCGAAGCCCGCCAGGTTCTCGCCGGCGGCCAACGACGGCAGATACTTCTGCTTCTGCTCCTCGGTGCCGAACTTGTAGATCGGCATGGCGCCCAGGCCGACGCCGGCCTCGACCGTCATCGCGACCGACTGGTCGACGCGGCCGAGCTCCTCCAGCGCGAGAGCGAGTGCGAAGTAGTCGCCGCCCATGCCGCCGTACTCCTCGGGGAAGGGAAGGCCGAACAGGCCCATCTGCCCCATCTGCTTGACGACCTCGTACGGGAACGAATGCTCCTCGTCGTGCTTGGCCGAGACCGGCGCGACGACCTGGTTCGCGAAGTCGCGCACCGTGTCCCGCAGGTCCGCGTAATCCTGGCTGAGTTCCATGTCATTCACCTTCGTTCGTGTTCGCCGTGACCGTCGCGAGCACCTGTGCCGCCGTCACCTTGTCGCCCGTGCGCACCGCGATCGACACCACACCGTCGTGCGGCGCGGCCAGCGGCTGCTCCATCTTCATCGCCTCGATGATCACCAGGGTCTCGCCCTTGCTGACCGCCTGGCCGTCCTCGACCGGCACCGCCACCACGGCGCCCGGCATGGGACTCACGACGTCGCCGCCGTGGGCGCCGTCGCGGTCCTTCGACGTCGACCGCGCGAGCGGCAGCTCGTGCGTACCGTCCTCGCCACTGACCCAGTAGGTCCCGCCCAGCAGGTCGACGGTGACCGGCGTCGAGTAGCCGTCCACCACGAGACGCTCACCGGCGATCCGGGCGGTGCCGGCACCGTCGAGCGTCGAGCCCTCGGCCGTGCCGCGCACCGTCACCGCGTCGCCGAGCAGGGAGACGTGGACCTCGCCCGTCCCCTCCGTGCCGGCGAAACGGACGACGGTGGGCTGCGCGCCCCCGATGCGCCAGCCGGTCTCGGTGCCCCAGGCACCGTCGCCCGTCGCGGCCGCGACGGCCGTGATCGCGGCGGCGGCGTAGGCGCGGACCGTCGGCGCGGGGCGGGTGTAGGTGGGCGCCAGGCGATCCAGCAGTTCGGTGTCCAGCTCGCCGGAGATCACATCGGCGTCCGCGAGGACGAACCGGCAGAAGTCGACGTTGGTCCGCAGGCCCGTCAGCTGGGTGCCGGCGAGGGCCTCGTCGAGGCGGCGCAGCGCCTGCTCGCGGTCGTCGGCGTGCACGATCACCTTGGCGAGCATGGGGTCGTAGTCGCTGCCGACCACACTGCCGGCCTCGATGCCGGTGTCCACGCGGACCGGGCCGCGGCGGTCGCTGCGCGGGTAGCGCAGGGCCGTCACGGTGCCGCCGGTCGGCAGGAAGCCGGCCGCCGGGTCCTCGGCGTAGACGCGGGCCTCGACGGCGTGCCCGGTGAGCGTCACATCCTCCTGCGCGATCGCCAGCACCTCGCCGTTGGCGACGCGGATCTGCTGCTCCACCAGGTCGACTCCGGTCACCAGCTCGGTGACGGGGTGCTCGACCTGCAGGCGGGTGTTCATCTCCATGAAGAAGAACTTGTCGGGTCGCTTGGCCGAGACGATGAACTCGACGGTGCCCACGCCGGTGTAGCCGACCGACCGTGCGGCATCGCAGGCGGCGCGGCCGATCTCGGCGCGGGTGGCCTCGTCGAGCAGCGCCGACGGGGCCTCCTCGATCACCTTCTGGTGGCGGCGCTGCAGCGAGCACTCGCGCTCGCCGAGGTGGATCACGTTGCCGTGCTTGTCCGCCAGCACCTGCACCTCGATGTGGCGCGGGGTGTCCACGAAGTGCTCCATGAAGAGCGCGTCGTCGCCGAAGGCCGCGGCGGCCTCGCGGCGCGCGGCGGCGACCGCGGCGGGCAGGTCCGCCGGGTTCTCGACCCGGTGCATGCCCTTGCCGCCGCCGCCCGCGCTGGGCTTGATCAGCACGGGGAAACCGATGCCCTCGGCCGCGCCGATGAGGTCGGCGTCGGTGAGGCCCGGGCGGCTGATGCCGGGGACCACGGGAACGTCGCGCTCCACGACCGCGGCGCGCGCGGTGATCTTGTCGCCCATCGTCTCGATGGATTCGACGGGCGGGCCGAGGAATTCGATCCCGGCCTCGGACAGCGCCCGCGCGAACGCGGCGTTCTCCGAGAGGAAGCCGTAGCCGGGGTGCACAGCGTCGGCGCCCGTGGCGCGCGCGGCGTCCACGACCCTGTCGATGCGCAGGTAGCTCTCGGTCGCGGCCGCCGGTCCGAGGCGCACGGCCTCGTCGGCGAGCCTCACGTGCCGGGCGTCGGCATCCGCGTCGGAGTACACCGCGACGCTGGCGATACCCAGCGTACGCAGCGTATCGATGACGCGGCAGGCGATCTCGCCGCGGTTGGCGATGAGGACCTTCTCTATCGCCCGGCCACGTGCCGGGCCGGTCGTGCCGGCGTCCGCCGCAGAGTAGTTCACGTCGATCTTCGTGCTCATGTCAGCTCACATCCGGAAGACGCCGTAGGAGACCTCGGCCAGCGGCGTGCGGGACGCCGCCTCGAGCGCGAGGCCGAGGACCGTGCGGGTATCGGCGGGGTCGATGACCCCGTCGTCCCACAGCCGGGCCGTGGAGTAGTAGGCCTGCGACTGCCGATCGAACTGGTCGCGCACGCCCTGCTTGAACTCCTCCATGCCCTCCTGCTCGCGGCGGACCGACCCGAGCGTGTCGGCGGCCTGCGGGCCGCCCATCACGGAGATCCGCGCGTTGGGCCACATCCACAGGAAGCGCGGCGAGTACGCCCGCCCGCACATGGAATAGTTTCCGGCGCCGAAGGATCCGCCCACGATCACGGTGAACTTGGGGACCCGGGCGCATGCCACGGCGGTGACCATCTTGGCGCCGTGCTTGGCGATGCCGCCCTCCTCGTACTGGCGGCCGACCATGAACCCGGTGATGTTCTGCAGGAACAGCAGCGGGATGCGGCGCTTGTCGCACAGCTCGATGAAGTGCGCGCCCTTCTGGGCAGCCTCGGCGAAGAGCACGCCGTTGTTGCCGATGATCCCCACCGGGTGGCCGTGGATCCGCGCGAACGCGGTCACCAGGGTGGTGCCGAAGAGCTCCTTGAACTCGTCGAATTCGCCACCGTCGGCGATGATCCCGATCAGCTTACGAACGTCGTAGCCGATCTTCGGATCGGTCGGCACCACGTCGTAGAGGTCCGTCTGCGGCCGGGCCGCCGGCACCGCCGGGCGCACGTCCCACTGCACCTCGCCGACGGGGCCGAGCCGTCGCACGATCTGCCGGACCTTCTCCAGCGCCTCGTCGTCCGAGTCCACGAGGTGGTCGGTCACACCCGACTTGGTGGAGTGCATGAGGCCGCCGCCGAGATCCTCGGCGGTGACGTCCTCGCCGGTCGCCGCCTTCACCAGAGGCGGGCCGGCGAGGAAGATGGTGCCCTGGTCGCGGACGATGACCGTCTCGTCGCTCATCGCCGGGACGTAGGCACCACCCGCGGTGGAGCTGCCCAGCACCGCCGCGATCTGCGGGATACCGGCAGCGCTCATGTTCGCCTGGTTGTAGAAGATCCGGCCGAAGTGCTCCCGGTCGGGGAAGACCTCGTCCTGGTTGAGCAGCATGGCGCCGCCCGAGTCGACGAGGTAGATGCAGGGCAGCCGGTTCTGCATCGCGATCTCCTGCGCGCGCAGATGCTTCTTGACGGTGACCGGGTAGTACGTGCCGCCCGAGACCGTCGCGTCATTGGCGACGATCATGACCTGCCGTCCGGACACGGTGCCGATGCCCGCGACCGCACCCGCCGACGGTGCCTTGCCGTCGTACATGTCCTCGGCCGCCAACGGCGCCACCTCGAGGAACGGACTGCCCGTGTCCAGCAGCCGACGGATCCGCTCGCGGACCATCAGCTTGCCGCGGCCCTCGTGACGGGCACGGGCCCGCTCGCCGCCGCCCTGAGCCACTCTGCCGAGCCGTTCGCGCAGCTCGGCGACGTTCGCCTCGTGTTCCTCGCGGAATGTCACACGCGCTCCTCGTGAGTTAGTCACCATTAACTGAAATCGAGAATATGTGAGCCCGACCACCTCTGTCCAGTCTTACCGGCGAGTAGTTTCCGCGCGGCCGATTCCCGAGGTTCGCTCACCGACCGATGGCGCCGACGCGGCATCGTCGTCCCCCGCGCCGCACCGAACCGCGACCTCGGCGTTCGCTCCCCCACCAGACGCCCGGCGTCACAGAGGGGGTGAACCGACCCCCACGCCACGCCGTCGTCCCCCACGCCACGCCGTCGTCCCCTGCGCCGCGTCGCCGGCCCCGCGCCACGGCTCACCCTGCGGGCGGCGCGCTACACCCCGAGGGCGGCGAGGGCCTTATCGCGGAGGAGGGCGCGCAGGCGCGGTTGGGGCAGGGCGGGCAGGCTCGGGGCGGCGTTGAGCAGGCCGAAGACGGCGTGCACCGTCGCGCGGTTCTCCACCGGGTCGCCGCCGAGGCGGGTCAGCTCGTCGGCCCAGAGCTCGACGTACTGACGCTGCAGCCGCCGGACCCGGCGCGCGGACTCCGGGGCCAGCGACCACAGGTCGCGGTACTGCACCCGGATCAGGTCCGGCTCGGAGGCCGCGAAGTCGACGTGGAAGTCGACGAGGTCGTGCAGCGCCCGCCGCGGATCGTCGGCGCGCTCCTCGGCGACCCGGCGGCCACCGTCGTAGAGGTACTCGGAGATCTCCTCGAGGAGCGCGGCGAGCACGTCCTGTTTACCCGAGAAGTGCCGGTACATCGCGGGTCCCGAGACTCCCGCGGCGGCCCCGATGTCCTCCAGCCGCACGCCCGCGAAGCCCCGTTCCGCCATGAGCGCGGCGGCCGCGGCGAGCAATTCGCGGCGGCGCGCGGCCTTGGCCCGCTCGCGCGCCGTGCCCGCCTCCGGCGCCGAGCCGACACCGCGCCTCGTCGTGGGTACCTCCATGGCGCGCCACACTACTCGGCTTGCCCCGCCCCGGACCCCGTGTCATGCTTGTTGCGCAAGGCGCCAATCGTTCGCTGAGGCTCCTTCGCGGAAACAGGCCAGCGACCCCGAACGTCGAGAGACGCCCCGGGTCAGGACAGGCGCATCCGGATTAAGGGTGCACCCCGATTGGCTCCCGTTCACGGGTTCACGCCGCGAAGTGCTGAAGGTCTGACGTGGAGGGGCGATCTACTTCACCTTCCTCCTGTGGCGCGCGGTTCGACCGATGGAGGTGATGCGCATGCCCGACGACAGTCGTAGTCGATCGCTCGGCACTCCCCGCATCACCGCGGGAACCCGCTGAGCGCACCGTGATCCGGGCCGGAGGCATGCCTCCTCCGCCCCACTGACATCTCCCACACCCTGCTCCGCCGCGGCCCTCGGGCCCGCGGCGCGGTAGCGCGTGCCCGGACGAGGGGAACACCATGCACGCCTCCACCACGAACATCGCCCTGCTCGACATGCTGCTGCGCATCGCCGCCGGCGTCGGGTTCGGCACCCTGATCGGACTCGAACGCCAGTACCGCGCCCGGATGGCCGGCCTGCGCACCAATGCGCTCGTCTCGGTCGGCTCGGCGCTGTTCGTCGTGTTGTCCGCCTACGGATTCGGCGGCGGCGACCCCACCCGCGTCGCGGCGCAGATCGTGTCCGGCATCGGCTTCCTCGGTGGCGGCGTGATCCTGCGCGACGGCCTCACCGTGCGCGGACTGAACACCGCCGCCACGCTGTGGTGCTCGGCCGCGGTCGGCGCGCTCGCCGGTTCGGGGATGTACGTGCCAGCCGCGATCGGCACCGCCGTCGTGATCGGCGTGAACACCGCGCTGCGATCGGTCGGGCACGCCGTCGACAAGGCGCCGGACACCGGCAAGGAGGCTCCCAGCCGGTACGAGTTCGTCGCCGTGACGCGCGACGAGAACGAGGCGCACGTCCGGGTCATGCTCGTACAGGCCTTGAGCCGCACCGTCTTCCATCTGCAGTCCATCAGCAGCACCAACGCGGAGAAGGGGCGGGTCGAGGTCCGCGCCACGCTCGCCGCCGACGGTCGCGACGACCGCGCGCTCGAATCCGCCATCAGCCAGCTCAGCATGGAGCCGTCGGTCACGGCGGTCCGCTGGGACGTTCTCTCCGACCACGAGGAGGTCGACCTGTGACCACCACGCCCCTCGGCAGCGCACTGCTGCCCGCCCGCCGCCGCAACGTCGGCCGACGCCGATTCGGGTTCGCCGCCGACCTCCTCGTGATCATCGGTGCTGCCGCGCTGATCTGGCTCATCATCCGCGTGGGCCAGGGCATGGGTGCGCCCTTCGACGCCGCCCACGCGGGCGCCCGGATCGACACCGATCCCGCCGAACTGCCCTACTACGCAGCACGATCACTGCTGCGCATGTTCCTCGCACTCGGCGCCTCGCTCGTGTTCACCTTCGTCTACGCCACGCTGGCGGCGCGCTCGCGGCGCGCCCGAGCGGTCCTCCTGCCGATCCTCGACGTGCTGCAGTCGGTGCCGATCCTCGGCTTCCTGTCGATCACGGTCACGCTCTTCATCGCCCTGTTCCCCGGCTCCACGCTCGGCCTCGAATGCGCCGCGATCTTCGCGATCTTCACCTCGCAGGCGTGGAACATGACCTTCGCCTTCTACCAGAGCCTCATCAGCCAACCCCGCGACCTCGGTGAGGCGGCGCAGAACCTGGGACTATCTCGCTGGCAACGGTTCTGGCGTCTCGATGTGCCCAGCGGCATGATCCCGCTGGTCTGGAACGCGATGATGAGCTTCGGCGGTGGCTGGTTCTTCCTGACCGCCTCCGAGGCCGTCTCCGTCGCGGGCAACGAGTACGCCCTCCCCGGCATCGGGGCCTACGTCGCAACCGCCTCGTCCGACGGTGACCTCGGCCGCGTCGGGTGGGCGATCGCCGCGATGATCGTGGTGATCGTCGGCGTGAACCTCCTGTTCTGGAGCCCGCTCACCGCATGGGCCGAACGGTTCCGGCTCGAGGACTCGGCCACCGGTCGCGAGCCGAAGTCGCTGGTCCTCGGTGTCCTGCGCCGCTCGCACGTCGGCTCCGCGTTCCGTCGCCTGACGAACCCCGTCGTCACCGCCCTCGACGCGACCTTCGGCCTGCTCGGCCGGAGCGCGCCGGCCACCGTCGGGCATCCGGCTCGCAGGCGCCTGGGCAACTGGGTGTTCGCGCTCGTCGTCGCCGCGGTCGTGGCCTACGGGCTGTGGCGCGCCGTCGAACTGATCCTGCGCGACGCGGGCATCGGGGAGGTCGGCCACGTCCTGCCCCTCGGGCTCGCGACGATGGGGCGCGTCGCCGTGGTGATGGTCGTCGCCACCGTGATCTGGGTCCCGATCGGCGTGATCATCGGCCTGAACCCGGCGCTGAGCCGTGCCCTGCAGCCGATCATCCAGGTCTGCGCGAGCTTCCCGGCGAACTTCCTGTTCCCCGTGGTCACGGCGGTTTTCGTAGCCTGGCACATCCCGCTGAACATCGGCGGGATCGTGCTCATGGCGCTCGGCACGCAGTGGTACATCCTGTTCAACGTGATCGCGGCGGCCAGCGCGATCCCCGGCGACCTGCTCGAAGCCGCCGACGACATGCGGCTCCCCCGAACGATGAGGTGGCGCTACGTGCTCCTGCCCGGCGTCTTCGCCGGCTACGTGACGGGCGGCATCACCGCCGCGGGCGGCGCGTGGAACGCCTCGATCGTGGCCGAGATCGTGTCGTACAACGGCGACACGCAGCACGCGTTCGGTCTCGGCGACTACATCGCCCGCGCCACGGCGGCCACCGGCGCGGAGCACGTCTCGCACCTGCTGCTCGGCATCGTCGTGATGTGCCTGTTCGTCGTCGGCACCAACGCGGCGCTCTGGCGCCGCCTCTACCGCGTCGCCGAACGCCGCTACTCCCTCTAGCCACCCTGTATTACTAGGAGCTCTCCCATGACCGTCACCACCGCCACCCCGCTGATCCGTCTCGCAGGCCTCACCAAGAGCTTCGAGGGCGCCCGCGGCGACACCCTGACCGTCCTCGACGACATCGACCTCACCATCGAGCCGGGCGAGATCGTCGCCCTCCTCGGCCGGTCGGGTTCCGGCAAGTCGACCCTCCTCCGGATCATCGCCGGGCTCATTCCCGCCACGTCCGGCACCGTCGAGGCCGACGGTGCCGCACTCGCCGGCCCCAACCCCGGCACGTCCATGGTCTTCCAGTCCTTCGCCCTGATGCCCTGGCTGACGGTCCAGGACAACGTCGAGCTCGGGCTCGCCGCCCGCAACGTGCCCCGCGAGGAGCGCCGCGCCCGCGCGCTCGCCGCCATCGACACCATCGGCCTCGACGGGTTCGAGTCGGCGTACCCGCGGGAGCTGTCCGGCGGCATGCGCCAGCGCGTCGGCTTCGCCCGCGCCCTGGTCCTCGAGCCCGACCTGCTGCTGATGGACGAGCCCTTCTCCGCCCTCGACGTGCTGACCGCCGAGAACCTGCGCGGCGAGCTCGTCGAACTGTGGGCGCAGGACGACTTCCCCACTCGGAGCGTGTGCATCGTCACCCACAACATCGAGGAGGCGGTGCTGCTCGCCGACCGCGTCGTCGTGCTCGGGTCCAAGCCCGGCCGGATCGTCCACGAGTCCCGGATCGACCTGCCGCGCCCTCGCACGCGCACCGCACCCGAGTTCGAGGCGATCGTCGACGAGCTGTACGGCGCCCTCACCGGACGCAGCGTCGAGATCGAGCACGCACCCGACCCCGGCGAGGCGACCCCCGCCAGCCGGCCCCTGCCCGACGCCACCGTCGGTGGGCTCGCGGGCCTCGTCGAGCTCGTGCACGCGCACGAGGACCACGCCGACCTGCCCGACCTCGCCGCGGACCTCAATTTCGAGCTCGACGACATCATGCCGCTCGTCGACGCCGCGGCGATGCTGGGCTTCGTCGAGGTCACCGGCAACGACATCAGCATCACCGAGGAGGGACGCGTCTTCGTCACGGTGCCGCTGACCGAGGCCAAGGAGGTGTTCGCGCGCCAGGCCGCCGGGCGGGCGCCGCTGGTCCGGACGATCCTGCGCACCCTGCGCTCCTCGAACGACGGTGCCGTCCGGCTCGGCCTGTTCGTCGACCTCCTGCGGCGCGGATTCGGCCCCGAGGACGCCGACCGGCAGATGCGGCTGGCGATCGACTGGGGGCGGTACGCGGAGCTCTACGACTACGACGCGGACGCCGATCGGATCCGGCTCGATCCGGCTGCAGCACTGTCGTGATCCGGCGCTTTGTTATCGCATTGTGACCAAGCACACATTCGCCACGAGGGCACCCCTAGAGGTTGTCTCGCCGCAATCATTTCGTTATCGTCGACGGGACGCGGGTCACAGAGCGGTCACGACGAGGACATCGTCGGATCACCGAGTGGCCCGAAGTGCGGTTTTACGGTTGGAGTAGGCGAGATATGACACGGAGTCGCGAGGACCACGTGAGCTTCAAGGGCTCCACGCAGGTACTGGACGATGAGTCGATCACCGCGATCATTCCGTTGGACGAGCTCGAGGCCCGCCTCGAAGCCGCCTACGCCGAGACCTGGACCGACGCGTCCGACGGTGAATCGGCGCTGCTCTACCGCCCGTCCCGCTCGGAGGTCACGCAGGACCTCATGATCCCCGAGGTGCTGTTCACCGGCACCCCGCGGTTCGACGGCCCGGCCCTGGACGAGGACGAGGACACCGCACTCCTCGCCGAGCCCGAGCTCGCGCCCGAGCCCCTCGCCGACCCCGTCCGCCGGGGTGGCAAGCACCGCGTTCCCGCTCCCCCGCACGCCCTCAAGGGCCGCGCCGCACTGCTGGCCCTGGCCGCCGGCGCGACCGTCGCCGGTGCCGCCGTCTCGACCGCGCCCGACGAGGGCCCGTCGACCTCGCAGCAGCCCATCGCACCGGCGCCCGGCCCCGAGGCCAACGCCGGCCGCCAGGCGCCGCTGCCGCCCGCGCAGGACATGGACCAGTTCACCGCCGGTCTCGCGGGTGGCAAGGCCCGCAAGGACGCCGACGACAAGCGCATCATCGACTCGATGCGCCCGAAGGTGATCGCACCGATCAACGGCGCGACCCTGACCTCGAACTTCGGCACCCGATGGGGCGCCATGCACGGCGGGCTCGACCTGGCCGCGCCGCTCGGCACCCCGCTGTTCGCGGCCGCCGACGGCGTCGTCACCGACGCCGGCCCCGCGTCCGGCTTCGGCATCTGGATCAAGATCCGGCTCTCGGACGGCACCGTCCTGGTCTACGGCCACATGTACAACGTGAACGTGCACGCCGGCCAGACCGTCAAGGCCGGCGACCTGATCAGCTGGGTCGGCAGCAACGGCTACTCCACCGGCCCGCACCTGCATTTCGAGGTGCACAGCCCCGCCGGCGCGAAGATGGACCCGCAGGCCTGGCTGGCCGAGCGCGGCGTCAACGTCTAGAACTCCAGCACACGCAGAAGGCGCCCCGGATCACTCCGAGGCGCCTTTCGCGTTGCGTGGCGCCGTAGGGGCGGCGGCGGCCCACTACCGCGCCGTCAGAGCTTCTCCATCGGCAGGCCGAAGTGCGACATCAGCGTCATCGTGCCCGCCGAGCCGAAGTCGAAGGTCGTCTGCTCCATCGTGCTGCCCTGAGCCGTGATCCGGGTGACGGTGCCCATGCCGAACGAGTCGTGCAGCACCCTGTCGCCCACCGTGAGCTTGAGCTTGTTCGAACGCCGCGCCGGCTTGGGCTCCCGCTTGGACTTCCAGGCACCGTCGGCGCCCTGGGCCCCGCCTCGACCGCCGTACGTGCCCCCGCCCCAGGATTGACGGTCCTGCCCGAACACGCCCCGCGCACCGCCGAAGCGGTTGCCGCCCTTGGGTTCCGTGCGGCGCCAGTCGATGAGGTGCTGCGGGATCTCGGCGAGGAACCGCGACTCGGGGTTCTGCATGGGATCACCCCAGGTGGAACGGATCATGGCGCGGCTGACGTAGAGACGTTCGCGGGCGCGGGTGATACCCACGTACGCGAGACGACGCTCCTCGGCGAGCTCCGCCTCGTCGCCCAGGGCGCGCATGTGCGGGAACTGGCCGTCCTCCCAGCCGGTCACGAAGACGACGGGGAACTCGAGTCCCTTGGCGGTGTGCAACGTCATCATCGTGACCACGCCCGCCTCGTTGTCCGGAACCTGGTCGGCGTCGGCGACCAGCGAGACCCGCTCGAGGAACGCGGCCAGCGAGCCGGGCTCGGGTGCACCCTCGTCGACCACCACATCGGTGAAGTCCTGCGCGGAGAACTCCCGCGCGACGCTGATCAGCTCCTCGATGTTCTCCAGGCGCGCACCGTCCTGCGGGTCGGACGAGCCCTCGAGCTCGGCCCGGTATCCGGTCTTCTCGACGACGGCGTCGAGCAGGTCACCCAGGTCCTGATCGTCGTCGGCGGCGGTGCGGCGCAGATCGGCCATGAGGCCCGAGAACGCCGCGATCGCGTTGCGGGAGCGGGGGTTCAGCATGGCGACGGTGCCCTCGACCGCGTCGTCGATGGCTCCGCTGAAGGTGCCCCCACGGTTCTCGGCGTGCACCGTGAGGCAGGCCACGGCACGGTCGCCGATGCCCCGGCGAGGAGTGTTGACGATGCGCTGCAGACTCACGGTGTCGTTCGGGTTGTCGATCGCACGCAGGTAGGCGACGAGGTCGCGGACCTCCTTGCGCTCGTAGAACCGGACACCGCCGACCACCTTGTAGGGCACGCCGTGGCGGATGAACACCTCTTCCAGCACGCGAGCGGCGGTGTTGGTGCGGTAGAAGACCGCCACATCGCTGTACTTGACGCCCTGATCCGCCAGCGCGTCGACCTCCGAGACCACGAAGCTCGCCTCGTCGTGCTCATTGTCGGCGACGTAGCCCGTGATGAGCTGCCCGTCGCCCTGGTCCGTCCACAGCTTCTTGTCGCGGCGGCCCGCGTTGCGGGAGATCACGGCGTTCGCCGCGGACAGGATGGTCTGCGTGGAGCGATAGTTCTGTTCCAGCAGAATGGTTTCGGCGTTCGGGAAGTCCCGCTCGAACTCCTCGATGTTGCGGATCGTTGCGCCGCGGAAGGCGTAGATCGACTGGTCCGCATCGCCCACGACGCAGAGCTCGCTGGGCTCCACGCCATCCGCGTCGGTCTCCAGCCCCACGAGTTCGCGGACCAGCACGTACTGCGCGTGGTTGGTGTCCTGGTACTCGTCGACCATCACGTGCCGGAACCGGCGGCGGTAGTACTGCGCGACGTTCGGGTGCGACTGGAGCAGCGCCACCGTCTCCCCGATGAGATCGTCGAAGTCGAAGGCGTTCGCGCCGCGCAGGCGGGACTGGTACGTGCCGTACACCTCGGCGACGGTGACCGCGAAGGGCTCCCCCGTCTTCGCGGCGTCCGCCGACGCCTGTTCCGGGTCGATCAGCTCGTTCTTGAGGTTGCTGATGTGCGTGGCGAGCGCCCTCGGCGCGAACTTCTTCGCGTCCAGCCCCATGTCCTTGACGATCATGGTGAGCAGCCGGCGGGAGTCGTCCGCGTCGTAGATGGAGAAGTTGGAGTTCATCCCCGCCAGCAAGCCGGCCTGGGCGCGCAGGATCCGCACGCAGGTGGAGTGGAACGTGGAGACCCACATGATCTTCGCGCGGGGGCCGATGAGCCCGGCGACGCGCTCGCGCATCTCCGCCGCGGCCTTGTTGGTGAAGGTGATCGCCAGGACCTGCCCCGGCTGCGTGTTGCGGGCCGCCAGCAGGTAGGCGATGCGACGGGTGAGCACGGCCGTCTTCCCCGAGCCCGCGCCCGCGACGATGAGCAGCGGCGAACCCTCGTGGAGGACGGCCGCCCGCTGCTGCGGGTTCAGCCCCTCCAGCAGTTCCTGCCCGCGCTCCTGCCGCTTCACCTGCGCTTTCTCGCGGGAGAAGGGCTGACGCTGGCGGAGTCCGGACTGCTGCGGTGCTGGGTTACTCATCTCCCGTCCAGCCTAGCCGGGGTGGGTGACAAGTTTTCGCACGCCGTTCGTGGCGATTCATGCGGCGCCGTGGCGTGCACCGAGTGGGGCCGTCCGCGCACCCGGAACGCCCGAGCGCACCCGGCGTGCCGGGTGCGCTCGGGTGGAACAGGTGCGGGATCAGGCCGCCGCGGCGGCGGTGTCTGCGGCGCTGGTATCGGCCGTTTCCGCATCGGCGTCGTCGGAGGCGTCGGTCGCGGGATCAGCCGCGGCTTCGTTCCCGGCGGAGTCGGTGGCGGGCTCGGCGGGCGCCTCCTCCGCGGGGTCGGTCACAGCGGGTGCGTCTCCGGCGGGCGCTTCGTCGGCAGGCGCTTCACCGGACGGAGTCTCCGAGGCGGGCACCTCGGTCGACGGTGCCACGTCGGTAGGCACCTCGGCCGCCGGAGCCTCAGCGGCCGGCGACTCGACCGTGGACGAATCACTCGACTCCGGTGCGGACTCGTCGGACGCCTCCGTGACCACATCGAGTGCGGGGCGCGACTTCGTATCCGCCAGCGTTGCACCGCCCTGCGGCTCCGAGGTCTTGCCGGTCAGGCCATCGATCAGCCCCGTCCCGACGCCCAGCAATCCGGGGAGCAGCCCGATGGTGAACGGATTCTCGGAGAACAGCGCGTCGTTACCGGCGGTGAGCGTGTTCCCCAGGCCCGCCACCGCGGCGTTGATCGCCGCGACGGGATCACCCGTCGCGAGCGCCTTCACCACGTTCTCGAGGCCGGCGAACGCAGTCGACGGCAGCATGCGAGTGGAGTTGTACAGGCCGAGCGTCAGGTACAGCAACGGCTCCGACGCACCGTCGAGCGCCTTGCCGAGCGGACCGAGGAACGGATTGATCAGATCGCCGGTCTGCAGGACCGCACCTCCGAGTTCGAGGAGCGGCGCGGCCAGGATGCCGTGGATGACCTCGTACGACTTCGACCAGTCCCCGCTCGGCACCCCGGTGAGCAGTGTGCTGAGAACCCGCTGCAGGCCGTCCGGTCCGGCGAGGCCTGTGGCGATCCGGGTCAGTGTGTCCGTCCAGATCCCGCCGATCGCACCGAAATCGGGAAGCGCGGTCGGCGACGCCGCGAGGGTGGACGCGGATGCCGCGGTGAACGTGACCTTGTTGCCGGTCGGCAGGGTGAACGGACCCGCGTTGGCCCAGTCGGAACCGGCGATGCCGCCGAGGATCGTCGGAATCATGTTGACCAGGCTCGGGATCGCACCGAAGTCGCCGAACAACGCCTCGATCGCCTTCCCGTTCACCGTGGAGGCCGTGGCGAAGAGGGAGGTCAACGCCGCTGCGGGACCGCCGGTGCTCAGCGCCTTGAGCGCGGCGGTGACGCCGTCGGCGAGGAGCGCCGGCACCTCGACACCGGCTTGGAGAGGGCCGAATGCGAGGCCGATGAGCGGCGTCAGTGCCGCCTTCAGGCCGTTGCCGATCGGTCCGAGCTGTTCACCGAAGTGGTCCATGACCGGAAGGAATCCGATGGCGGGAGTAAGGATCGCGCCGGTGACGGTCGTGGCGAGAGTCGTCCAGGCGTTCCCGAGATTCCCTGCGGCCAGGTCCTTCTGGATGCTCTGAAGGTTTTCCAGCAGGTAGTCGTCGAGGTAGCCGAAGAAGGCCTTGCCCGCGTCGCCGGCCGCGCCGGCGATCACACCCGCGTTGCCGAGCTGATCCTGCACCAGCTTCGTCAGGCCGGTGACCGGGTCGGTGACGAACGTCAGACCCATCGACGTGGCCCAGTTCGCGACGGCGCTGGCTGCGCCGCCGAGGTCGGCGACGATCGGCGGGAGCGATGGCGCCGTCACCGCCCCGGCCGACGTGGCGATCGGAGCCACCGCGACGGCAGCCGCCGCGGCGATCGCGACGGCGGGAGCGGCATAACGCCGGTGGGGAGCCCGAGTATCTGCAGAAAGCATGGAGAAACACCCTTCGACTGGAGTGAGCCGGATCACACAAGAACCGGACGAACGGAACATACGCCCACGCCGTGGATTTTCGGACTCGATTCGAAGAAGCTTTGCGACACCATACGTCCATCTGTCTCAATGCTGTCTGCATGTTTCTGAACCCACCAGTTCAGAGGGTATTTTCTCTCGGTCAGAAACGAAACCGCCCCCAGGTGGCTCCGCGGCCGGTAGTTCCGCGGGCGTGCACTGGGGAGCGGTTCGCGCAGCGAATCACGCGCCGGCGGAGACCTCCGACGCTGCCCCGGCGGCACCCGCATCCGCCGGATCTCCCGCGGAGGCTTCCGCCGCCGGCGTCTCGACCGGCTCCGACGGTGCCGCGTCCGGAACGGCGGGCGTATCGCCACCCGACTCCGCGGGCGCCTCGGGCGCCGTCTCAGCCGGGACCCCGGGCGCCGTCTCGACGGGCGCCGCGGACTCGACGGGCGCGGCGGGCTCGACCACCGGCGCCGGCGCAGCGGCGACCTCATCAACCCCGTCGACGACGGTGACCGGCGCCTCCTGCGTCGGCGTGGGCGCGATCTCGTCCGCGACGGTCGCCGCGATCGCGGTCACCGGCACGTCGCCGGCCGCGGGCTTCGCCGCGTCCGCCGCAGGCTTCGCGGGCCCGAAGGCGTCGAAGATGTTCTTCCCGATGTTCGCGAGCCCCGGGAAGAGCGCGTTGTCGAACGGGTTGTCCTTAGCGACGAACAGACGATCGTTGAGGAAGGTCGTCAGCGCGCCGATGTCCGTCGTCAGTCCGGTGAGCGCCTTCGAAGGATCGCCGGACAGCAGCGCGGTCACCAGGTTCTGGCCGCCCCCCACCACCTTGCCCGGAGTGTCGAAGAGCACTGCCAGAGCCGAGTTTCCGAGGCCGATGAAATCGGCCTGGGAGTTCGTGAGACCGGTGCCGATCGGACCGAGGTAGGGGTTGATCAGGTCCGTGACCGGCAGGACACCGCCCAGCATGACGATGATCGACAGCGCCTTCGCCTTGTCGGCGACGTCTCCGATCGCGCCGGCGGCGTCCCCCTTGCCGATCTTGGCGAGCGCGTCGGTGATCGTCTTCACGACGCCGGGCGTCCACTGATCACCCTTGATGCTCGAGACGAGCATCTCGTAGCCGTCCTTCCACGCGGCGAACAGCGTCTGGAAGTCCGGCATCCCGAGCGCCGGCGCAGCCGCCACCGCCGCCTGGGCGGCGAGCGCGTCGACCTTGGCCGGGGAGGCGGCGGGCACCGACGGGATCACCGCGCCGAGCAGTGTGCTGCCCACCTTGACCAGGTTCGGAAGCAGGCCCGTCGAACCGTTGGTCACATAGGTCTCGAGGAACTTGCCCACGTTGTTAATACCGGCACCGACCGCCGCGCCGACCTTGGAGACGTCACCGGTCATCACGGCCTTGGCGATGGCTTCGCCGGCCTTGAGCAGTTCGGTGGGCAGTCGCAGCGGGAGCCCGAGCGCGGCCTGGCCGAGGGCGATCATGCTGCCGTCGTTGAGTGCCGCGTCGAGCGCCGCGCCGATCTTCCCCAGCTTGGGGTTGAACTGATCGGCGATCGGGAACATCGCGCTCATCAGAGCGATGAACAGGGTCGACTCGAGCTGGCCGCCGATCGGGCTGTACGCCCCCGACAGGCTGCCCTTCGAGATCGCGTCGAGCGCCGTCTGCAGCGCCTTCGGGAAGCCCGCACCTGCGTAATCGCCGGTGCCCGACGCGGATTCGAAGGTCGCCTTCAGCGCGTCCTGCAGCGTCTTCGAGAGGAACTCGACGTCGCCCCAACCCCACGACGGGGCCGCGGCGGCAGCGGTGACGCCCGGCACGGAGACACGCGGCAGGAACGCGGCGGCGGAGCCGGCGACCTGCGTCTGCAGGTTCACGAGCGTGGCGGGGTTGACGAAGATCGTCGACGCGGGAGCGGTGACCGCGCCCACCGAGGCGGTCATGGGCGCGACCGCGACCGCGGCGGCGGTGACGATGGCCAGGGAGGCGCCGACGTAACGGCGTGGAACGGAACGGCGGACGGCAGCGTGCATGGAAGCAACACCCTTCGACTGGAGTGATGCCGATCACTGGCGATCGGACGTGGGCACCATATCGTCCACATCGTGGGTTTTAAGCCCGATTTCAGAATCTTTGCGACATCTAACGTCGATGTGTCGCATGCATGAAACCCACAGTGTTGAATATTCGCAGGTCAGAGTGTTCGCAGGTCAGCGAGGCGCCGCGTCCGGCATGGACGCCGGGACGAGCAGACCGATCGGCCCGCTGCCGACGCAGACGACCAGACCGGGCGTCTCCGCGCGGGCGGCGAGCCCGTCCCCCGTCCCCGTGACCCGGGCGTAGACGGTGTGCGCTCCCTTGCGCAGCGGTACGCGGACGGGCCTGGCTCCGCGCTGCTGCTGCAGCACGACGACACCGTCGGACGACGCGAGGTAGTTGAGCTCCACGACCCAGTCCCAGAACGCCAGCGGCCCCTCGAAGGCGAGGGTCGCGGAGGCACCGTCGTCGACGCGGGTGCCGCACGGGAACGGCCCGAGCGGCAGACTGCGGACCCGCGTGACGCGGCCGGGCTGGAACCGTCCCGACCGGTCGACGACGGTGGCCTCGTCCGCGTGGTCGGCGAACCGAGGGTGCGCGGGCTGGGTGGCGAGGATCCGCGAGAGCCGGTTGTTCGGGCCCGACAGCGGGCTCAGGACATCGCCGTAGACCTCCTGGTCGAGCACCTCTCGTCCCGCGTACTCCGCGGAGCCCGCGCGCAGTTCCCGCAGGTAGGGGCCGGTCGGATTGTCGCGCCAGACCGGGGCGAAGCGGACGGCGGAGACGGTGGAGCTGAGCGCGAACACCACCACGACGGCGATCCACAGTCGGCGGTCCCTCGTGAACCCGGCGGTTTTCGACATCACGAGGCCGAATCCGGCGTCCCGACCCCGGAATCGGCCGGATTCACGACGCAGCACCAGCGCGCCCGCGAGCGTGAGCACCCAGGCGAAGTCCGCGAAGTACCGCAGGGACAGAGGCAGCAGCGGCGACGTGTACTCGGAGCTGCGCAGGAAGAACACCGTCGAGGACACGCCCAGGAAGTACAGCACCGCAGCGCCCCAGGCGACGAGCCCCCGCGGCGCGCGCAACCGCGTGACCAGCACGATCCCTGCGATCGCGAGCAGCCCGAACACGGTGAGCACCACACCCGTCACCACGATGGGCGGCCCGGGGTTGGTGCGCGTCCACGTCCACGGCCCGCCGACCGCGGCGGGCGCGATCACGGCGTTCACCGACCGCCACAAGGTCCGGGCCGTGAACCCGACGGTGTGGGTGCCGGGCCGCGAGGCCGTGACGGTCAGCCACAGCACGATCCACGCGGTGACGACGACCGCGAACGCGCCCCACAACCACCGACCGCGCCGCAGCACCGTCCGCACGGGCCGACGGTGCCCCCGCAGGTAGGGCAACAGGCAGGCGGTCGCGAGCGCGACGAACGGGATGACCAGCGCCTTCTCGAAGAACAGCAGCGAGAGCACCAACGCGAGCACCGCGTAGACCCCGGACCGCCGGCGGCCGCGCAGGTAGCGCACCGTCTCGGCGACCACCACCGCCAGCCCGATCTGCAGCGGCAGTGCGTTGAGGCCCGACGCCCACCACGCCATCGCCGTCAGCGTGAGCGGACTGAACAGGAAGAACACGAACGGGACCAGCACCACCGGC
Source organism: Tsukamurella pseudospumae (assembly GCF_001575195.1). NCBI lineage: Bacteria > Bacillati > Actinomycetota > Actinomycetes > Mycobacteriales > Tsukamurellaceae > Tsukamurella > Tsukamurella pseudospumae. Next base: position 850,449 of record NZ_LSRF01000058.1, on the reverse strand, counting down.
CGACGCCCGGCGACCACGACCAGCGCCCGCAGGGTCGCCAGCGATGCCAGCAACTGCAGGACCAGGAGTGATGTCGCCGCTGCCGGCCAGCTCAGCGGCGCGACCTTGGTCAGGACGGCGGCGGCGAACAGGGTGCCCGGCATGAAATGGCCGTCGTAGTCGACGAACCAGGCGCTCAGGTCGGTCAGCGGTCGCGACGCCCGGCCGATGAAGGCGACATCGTCCCAGTAGAAGTTCCCCCGCGCGAGCACGTACGCGCGGACCGCGAGCGACACCGCGATGAGCACCGCCGCGCCGACCCACAGCAGGCGCTGCGGAGCGGGGAGCCGGGTGGGACGGTGCACGGTGTGTGATCGTAGGTCCCGCGCCTGTGGAAAACTTGAACCCATGAGCACACCGGACGACACCGGCGCCGAGACGCCGCTCGCCGAAGAGGAGATCCAGGCCCTCCGCGAGGAGATCGACCGCCTCGACGCGGAGATCCTGGCCGCGGTGAAGCGCCGCAGCGAGGTCTCGCAGATCATCGGCCGCACACGTATGGCGTCGGGCGGCACGCGCCTGGTGCACTCGCGGGAGATGAAGGTGCTCGAGCGGTTCTCCGAGCTCGGCCGCGAGGGGCACACCCTCGCCATGCTCCTCCTCCGTCTGGGCCGGGGCCCGCTGGGCCGCTAGTCCGACGGTCCGCGGTCAGCCCCGGCCGACCCCTGCGAAGAAGTCCAGCAGGCTGTTCGGTGCGTCGTCGCCGAGCATCATGGTGGCCATCTCGTCCGCGGACGCCGCGGAGGCCGCGGCGCGCTCGAACATCTCCCGCTCGTACGCGGTGAGCGCGATGTCGCGGTCTCCGGGATTCTCGACGATGTGCCGGGCGAGTTCGGCACCGTCGAACAGCGCGATGTTGGCGCCCTCGCCGGCCGGCGGGCTGACGTGGGCGGCGTCGCCGACCAGCGTGACGCCCGGGACGCGGTCCCAGCGGATCCCGACCGGCAGGGTGTACAGCTTCCGCGGCACGGGCGGCGTGTCCGATTCACTGACCAGGCGGGTCAGCGCGTCGGACCAGCCCGGATACTCCGCGAGCACGGCGCCGACGGCCGACGTGCCCGTCCACTCGATCCCGTCGGCCCAATCCTCGGGGACGTGCAGCTGCGCGTAGGTGTGGACGATGCCGCCCGCCTCCGCGTGGGTACTGATCCCGCGACCCGGCGCGAGGGCGAACATCGCGCCCTCCCCCACCAGTTCGGCGATGCCCGGGTGGCGGCGCCCGACGTCGTGCAGGTAGGTCTCGACGTAGGTGGTGCCGTAGTAGGTGGGCTTCGCGTCGGTGAGCAGCGGCCGGACCTTGGACCAGGCCCCGTCGGCGCCCACCAGCAGCTCGGTCGCGACGGTGGCCCCGTCGGCGAAGGTGAGCTCGTGCCGACCGCCGCCGAGCGCGCGCACCGCGACGACCTTGGCGCCCCAGCGGATGGCGTCGGCCGGTAGGGAATCGATGAGCAGCTGTCGCAGCTCTCCGCGGAGGACCTCGGGCCGGCCGCCGTCGCCGTCGTCGGGGAGGTCGAGGAGGACGGTGCCGTCGCGGCCGAGGGCCCGGGTCGCCTCGCCGCCCTCGTGGATCAGCGCGCGGAACTGCGCGGTCAGCCCGGCCGCCTCGATCGCGGCCTGGCCGTCGGCCTCGTGGATGTCGAGCTGGCCGCCCTGCGTGCGCGACATGGGCGTCGGCTCGGCCTCGTAGATCACGGCGTCGATGCCGTGGACGTGCAGGACGCGGGCCAGGGCGAGGCCGCCGAGTCCGGCACCGATGATCGTGATGGGTGTCTGCATGGTGCTCCCCTTTCATTGGAACAACGTTCCATACGAGCTTGGAACATCGTTCCACTCATGTCAAGATGGAGGCGTGCCACCCCGCAGCCGCCGCACCGACGCCCTCTCCCGCGACCGCATCGTCGACGCCGCGATCGACCTGCTCGACGACAGCGGCGCCGACGCGCTGACCTTCCGCGCCCTCGGCGGCGCCCTGAACACGGGCAGCGGGGCGATCTACCACCACATCGCCGGCAAGGACGAGCTCCTCGCCGCCGCGACCGACGCCGTCCTGCGGCCGATCCTCGCCGCGCCCGCGGGCGGCCGTGACCCCCGCGAGACGATCCGCGGCCTCGCACTCACCCTGTTCGACACGATCGACGCGCACCCGTGGCTGGCCACCCAGGTGATGGCCGATCCGGGTCGGCCGGCGAACCTGCTGCTGAGCGAGCGGATCGGCGGCGCCGTTCTGGCGATGGGCCCGCCGGAGGACGCGCTGTTCGACGCCGCCACCGCGATCGTCGGCTACGTGCTCGGCTCGGCGGCCCAGAACGCCGCCAACGCGCGCTCGGACCTCGCCCGCAGCGGGCCCAGCCGCGAGGAGCTGCTCGGCGGCGTCGCGGCCCGCATCGGGCAGCTGGATCCCGACGAGTTCCCGTACCTGCGCCGCATCGCCGCGACCATGGCCGACCACGACGACCGCGCCCAGTTCCTCGCCGGGCTCGACCTGCTCCTGGCCGGCATCGACGCCCTGTAGCGAACGCACCACACCGGCTGCGATCCGTCAAGGATCACGTTCACGGTGCCATCGAACCCCAGGTCGGAAGGCCTTTCTGCGCCAGACTGGCGGGCATGCCCAGCCCTGACGACTATCTCGTGTGCGCCAGCCAGCGCAGCGGGAGCACCCTCCTCGTGGAGTCGCTCGCGGCCACCGGCGTCGCCGGGCGGCCGCAGGAGTTCTTCCAGTACTACCCGTCTTCGTCGCTGTCGCCGCAGCCGCGCGAGTGGTTCGCCGGCGTCGACGATGCGTCGCTGCTCGACCTCCTCGACCCGATCGATCCCGGCACCGTCGACCCGCGCGGCCCCGCACAGTGGCGCGCCGACGTGCTGCGCGAGGGCCGGACGCCCAACGGCGTGTGGGGCGGCAAGCTCATGTGGAACCAGACGCCCGTCCTCGTGACCCGCACCCGCACCGCGTCGGGCTCGGTGCGGACGGCCATCCGCTCGCTGTTCGACGGTGCCGACCCCCTCTACGTGCACGTCCACCGGCCCGACGTGGTCGCCCAGGCCGTCTCGATGTGGCGCGCCGTCCAGACCCGGGTGTGGCGCGACGACCCCGATCACGACCGCGAGCGCGACGAGCGCGCCGTGTACCGCGCCGACGGGATCGCCCACCTCGCCGGGATCCTGCGCGAGCAGGAGCGGTCGTGGCGGGCGTGGTTCGCGTTCGAGGGCATCACCCCGCTCGAGATCGACTTCCACGAGCTCACCGCCGACCCGCAGAAGACGACGGCGCGCATGCTGGACGCGCTCGGGCAGGACCCGCAGCTCGCTCCCCCGCCGCCGCTCAAACCCCAGTCCAACGACCGCTCCAAGGAGTGGGCGGAGCGCTACCGCGCCGACGCCGCCGAGAACGGATACCCCCTATGAGCACCGCGACACCCGAACCGATCGCCGCCGTCGACGAGCTGCGCGTCCTCGAGGCCGAGGCGGTGCACATCATCCGCGAGGTGGCCGCCGAGCTGGAGCGACCGGTGCTTCTGTTCTCGGGCGGCAAGGACTCCATCGTGCTGCTCCGTCTGGCGGAGAAGGCCTTCCGGCCCTCGCCGCTGCCCTTCCCGATCCTGCACGTGGACACGGGCCACAACTTCCCCGAGGTGATCGACTTCCGCGGGCGCCGCGTCGCTCCGACCGCGGAGAACCCCGACGGGATCGAGCTCATCGTCGCCTCGGTGCAGGAGTCGATCGACGCGGGTCGGGTCGCCGAGTCGACGGAGTCCTCCGGCTCTCGGAACCGGCTGCAGACCCGCACCCTGCTGGACGCGCTGGAGGCCGGGAACTTCGACGCCGCGTTCGGCGGCGCCCGGCGCGACGAGGAGCGGGCCCGCGCGAAGGAGCGGGTGTTCAGCTTCCGCAACGAGTTCGGCCAGTGGGACCCGCGGGCGCAGCGCCCCGAGCCCTGGTCGCTCTACAACGGCCGCATCCGCCGCGGCGAGTCCGTCCGGGTGTTCCCCCTGTCCAACTGGACCGAGCTCGACATCTGGCGCTACATCGAGCTCGAGGGCCTCGAGTTGCCGCCGATCTACTACGCGAGCGAGCGCGAGGTCTTCGAGCGCGACGGGATCCTGCTGGCCGTCTCGGAGTTCACGCAGCCGCGCGCCGGCGAGACAGTGAACCGGGAGTGGGTGCGCTACCGCACCGTGGGCGACCTGACCATCACCGGCGCGGTCCGCAGCCGCGCCACCGAGATCCACGACGTGATCGCGGAGATCTCCGCCGCCACGGTCTCGGAGCGGGGCGAGACCCGCGCCGACGACCGAACGTCGGCCGCGGCCATGGAGGACCGGAAGAAAGAGGGCTATTTCTGATGAATCGCGTTCCGAACCCCGCCACCGGATCGGTCGCGGACACCGCTGCGGGGTACTTCTGATGACGGACGTACTGGCACCACCGACCACGCGCCAGCTGTTGCGCCTCGCCACCGCAGGGTCCGTCGACGACGGCAAGTCGACGCTCATCGGCCGCCTGCTGCACGACACCGGCAGCCTGCCCACCGACCACCTGGACGCCGTGACCGACGGCGACGAGGTGGACCTCGCGGCGCTGTCCGACGGCCTGCGCGCCGAGCGCGAGCAGGGCATCACCATCGACGTCGCGTACCGGTTCTTCTCCACCGAGTCGCGCAGCTACGTGCTCGCCGACACCCCCGGCCACGAGCGCTACACCCGCAACATGTTCACCGGCGCCTCCAACGCGCACGTCGCGATCCTGCTGGTGAACGCCCGCAAGGGGGTGCTGCGCCAGACCCGCCGGCACGCGCGCATCGCGACGCTCCTCGGCGTGCCGCACGTCATCGCCGCGGTGAACAAGATCGACCTCGTCGACTTCTCCGCGGAGCGGTTCGCGGAGGTCGAGGCGGAGCTCGCCGAGCTCGCGGTCCGGCTCGGCCTGGACGCGATCCCCGCGATCCCGCTGGCCGCCAAGCTCGGCGACAACGTGGTGCATCGCTCCGAGCACACCCCCTGGTACGACGGGCCCACGCTCCTCGAACACCTCGAGACCGTGCCCCTGCGGGCACCGTCGGCGGTCGCGACGGAACTGCGCCTCCCGGTGCAGTGGGTCTCCCGCCCCACGGCCGAGCGGCGCCGACGGTACGCCGGGCGCGTCGCCGCCGGCACGCTGACCGTGGGCGACGAGGTGCTGGTCCTGCCGTCCGGGAGCAGGTCGACGGTGACCGCGCTCGACACGCTCGATGACGACCGCGCGACGGCCGTCGCTCCACTGTCGGTGTCCGTCGAGCTGGCCGACGACATCGACGTGGGCCGCGGCGACGTCCTGGTCTCCGGTGCCGAGGGCGCGCACCTGCCGGTGAACGCGCGCGAGCTGGAGGTCACCGTCTGCTGGCTGGCCGAGAAGCCCTTGCGCGCCGGGGACCGCGTCGCGCTCAAGCACGCCACCGCGACGGTCCGCGCGACGGTCCAGTCCCTGGAACGGCGCCTCGACCCCGAGACGCTCATCGAGCAGGTGGGGCCGAGCGAGCTGGCGCTGAACGACATCGGGACCGTCACCCTGCGGACCTCGTCGGTCGTGGTGGCCGACCCGTACGCGCAGAACCGGGACACGGGCGCGCTGATCCTCATCGACGAGGCGAGCAACGACACCGTCGGCGCGGGCACGATCGCGGTCGCCCGCGAGGTGATCCCCGGGCAGGCGATCCGCAACGACATCCGCTGGCACCCCAGCTCGCTGGGCCGCACCGAACGCTGGGCCCGCACCGGCCAGCGCGGCGCGACGGTGTGGTTCACGGGCCTCCCCGCGTCCGGCAAGTCGACGGTGGCGGTCGCCCTGGAGCGGGCGCTGGTCTCGCGGGGCCGGGTCGCCTACCTCATCGACGGCGACAACATCCGCCACGGCATCTCCGACGACCTGGGCTTCTCCCCCGGCGACCGGGCCGAGAACATCCGCCGCGTGGGGCACCTGACGCGCCTGTTCGCCGACGCGGGCGTGATCTCGATCGCGTCCCTCGTCTCGCCGCTGCGCTCCGATCGCGACATCGCCCGGGAGCTGAACCTGGCGGCCGACATCGACTTCCTCGAGGTGCACGTCTCGACGCCGGTCAGCGAGTGCCGCAAGCGCGACCCGAAGGGCCTGTACGCCCGCGCGGACCGCGGCGAGCTGCGCGGTCTCACCGGCGTCGACGGACCGTACGAGAAGCCCGAGGACCCCGACCTGCGCTTCGACACCACCGGCGCCGACACCGACGAGCTCGCCCAGCGGGTGATCGCGCTGCTCACCGAACGCGGGATACTCGACGAGTGACCTGCTGCGCGCCTGAAGGCCCGGACCTGCCGCCGCACGCCGGCGCGGTGCCGGGCGGCGGCACGCACCCGATCCCCCAGGCCGGCGTCCCCGCCGGCGCGTTCGGCATGGGCGACGCGCACGGCGACGGCTACCGCGCCGACGGCGAGGTCCCCGTGCACCGGGTCGTGCTGCCGGGCTTCGCGATCGACGCGACGACGGTGACCGTCGCCGCGTTCGCGGCCTTCGCCGACGCGACCGGGTACGTGACCGATGCCGAGCGGTTCGGCGCGTCGGCCGTCTTCCGCGCGAGCGCAGCGGACCCGTCGGCCGGGGCGCCGGTCCCGGGCACGCCGTGGTGGCTGACGGTGCCGGGCGCGACGTTCCGCGCGCCGGGCGGGCCCGGCACCGTCGCCCTGGACGACCATCCGGTCGTGCACGTCTCGTACGCGGACGCCCTCGCGTACTGCGCATGGACCGGTCGCGCCCTGCCGACCGAGGCGCAGTGGGAGTACGCGGCCCGCGGCGGGCTCGACGGCGCGCGCTACCCGTGGGGCGACGAGCACCCGGTGACCGGCCGGGACTGCAACGTCTTCGTCGGGGCATTCCCCGAGTCCGACGGGGCCGTCGGCACCGTCGCGGCGCGCTCGTACTCGCCGAACGGCTACGGCCTGTACCAGGCGGTGGGGAACGTGTGGGAGTGGTGCGCCGACCGCTTCTCGGCGCGCTACTACCGTGCGGCACCGGAGGTCTCGCCGACGGGGCCCGACCGCGGCACCGCCCGGGTGCTGCGCGGCGGCAGCCACCTGTGCCACGACTCCTACTGCTACCGCTACCGCACGGCGGCCCGCAGCCACAACACCCCGAGCTCGACGGCGGGCAACATCGGATTCCGCACCGTGTCCGATTCCGATATACTGATCTGACAAATCCGATATAGACGGAGGTGAGGGCGATGGAGATTCACCTGCCCGAGTTCCAGGAGGCTCCGCTCAAGATGACGTCACTCCGCGCCCCTGAGGGGCTGTTCGACAGGGCCCGCGAGGAGCTGGGCTACGCATCCAATCAGGACATGGTCGTGAGCCTCGTCGAGCTCGCGCTGATGCAGACGCTGCAGCGCAAGATGCTCTACGGCCTCGCCAACGACGACGACTCGCCGTACGTCGCCCTCCTGGATCCGGAATTCCGCAAGGAGGCACGCCGATGACGGCGACACTCGAAGGCGCATTGCTGACGCCGTGCCTGCTCGACAACTCCGTTATCGCACGGATCCCTACCGGCGAAGTTCCGGTCGAGTCGGTCGTGCGCTTCACGCAGCGCGGCCACTTCCTCGCCGCGTGCACACCACAGGTGCTCGAGGCCCTGTTCTCCGCGCGGTCACCGCGGGAGTGGGACAAGGAGTACCACGCACGATGGTCGTTGCTGGAGGTTCTTCACCCGAATGATCGGACTCACCCCCTCGCACTGGATCTGCAGCGCAGGCTGTGGATTTCAGGCAAGGTTCGGGCTGCTGGACCCGTTGACACGATGATCGCCGCGATCGCCATCCAGCACGGCGCGATCGTGGTGCATCGCGACAGCGACTACGAGCGGATCGCGGAGGTCGCGCCGGAGTTCCGGCAGGTGCGGGTGTAGGTCAGGCGTTCGCGGCGCCGGCACGGACCCGCTCGGCCGACTCGCGAGCGGCCGACTCGCGCGGGACCAGTTCGCGGCGCTCGCCCTGCGGGCGACGCGAGGGCAGCGGCGTCTCGTCGGCGTCGGGCTCGGCCCGGCCGGCGAAGAAGGCGGCCATGAAGGCCTCGGCGATCGCGGTGCCCTCGGCCTCGGAGGGCAGCACGTCGCCGGTCTCCTCGCGCCAATTCGCGAGGACGCCGGCGAGACGGCGCGCCACCCACTGGTACGCGGGCTCGTCGACCACGTTGCGCCGCTCGTACGGGTCCACGACCAGGTCGTACAGCTCCCGACGGGGCCGCGGCGCGGCGGTCTCGTACGGGTCCAGCGAGGCGGCGGAGGAACTGTCCGCGATGTCGAGCGGCAGCAGCAGCGCGGGCCGCTCGGCGTAGTTCTCGATGTAGCTGAATTGCTTGGTGCGCACGGCGCGGATCGGGTCGTAGGCGTCGTGATAGGTCTTCTGCGTGAACAGCCCGGCGCGCACCTGCTCGCCCGTCGGCTCCAGGAGCTCGGCCGCGTGGGTCTCACCGTCGACGTCCTCCGGTAGGGGCAGGCCCAGCAGGTCGAGCACCGTCGGGGTCAGGTCGACGCCCGAGAACAGGTCGTCGTAGACGCGCGGCGCGAGACCGAGGGCGCGGGGCGGGCGCGCGATGAACGCGACGCCGGTGCCCTCGCCGTACAGCGTGGACTTCGCGCGCGGGAAGGCGAGGCCGTGGTCCGTGATGAAGAGGATCCAGGTGCTCTCGGCCAGCCCCAACTCGTCGACGGTGCCGAGCAGTCGCCCGACCGCGGCGTCGGCCTGCGTGATGCTGCCGTGCAGCCCGGCGAGGTCCTCGCGCACCTGCGCGGTGTCGGGCAGGAAGCCGGGCACGCCGATCGCGTTCGGGTCGGCCGGCGCGTACTGGTCGGCGGGGTACGGGCGGTGCGTCTCGAAGAAGCCCGCGGTGAGGAAGAAGGGCTCGTCGCGCGTGGCGGCGTCGGCCAGCCACTCCTGCGACTGCGTGACCACGTAGTCGCACAGGGAGTCCGAGACGTCGGCGGTGTCGAAGCCGAGCCGGGTCGGGTCCGCACTCTCGTGCTGCATGCCGAACAGGGCACTGCGGTAGCCCGCCTCGCCGAGCAGCGCCGGCAGGGTGCGCACGTGGTCGCGGTACTCGAAGCCGTGGTGCGCCAGCCCGACGAGGCCGTTGCGGTGCGGGTGCAGGCCCGTGAACAGCGAGCCGCGCGCGGGCGAGCAGAGCGGTGCCGTCGCGTGCGCGTCGGTGAACCGGATGCCCTCGGCCGCGAGCCGGTCCAGGTTCGGGCTGACCACGCCCTCGGCGCCGTAGCAGGTGAGGTGGCGACCCAGGTCGTGCCAGTGCACCAGGATCACGTTCTCCCGGGTGCCGGTGCCCGCCCGCTTCTCCGCCATCCCTCGACGTTGCCACAACTCACCGTGCCGCGGCGAGGTTTGCGATCACCCCGAACTCAATTGAACAACGTTCTGGAGAGGGCAACCGCAGGTCAGATCCTCCAGAACGTCGTTCAATTGCGATGGGCGGTCACTGCAGCGCGATGTACCGCGTCTCCAGGTACTCCTCGATGCCCTCGCTGCCGCCCTCGCGGCCGAAGCCCGAGGCCTTCACGCCGCCGAACGGGCCGGCCGGGTCGGAGATGACGCCGCGGTTCACGCCGACCATCCCGCTCTCGAGACGGTCCGAGACCCGGAGCGCGCGGTCCAGGTCGCGGGTGAAGACGTAGGAGACCAGGCCGTACTCGGTGGCGTTCGCGGCGGTCACGGCCTCGTCCTCGTCGGAGAACGGGACGATCGGCGCGACCGGTCCGAACACCTCCTCGGAGAGGATCCGCGCGTCGGCCGGGACGTCGGCCAGCACCGTCGGCGGGAAGAAGTGACCCGGCCCCTCGGGCGCGACGCCGCCGAGCCGCAGCGTCGCCCCCTTCGCGACCGCGTCCTGCACCAGCTCGGAGACGATGTCCTGCTGGTCCGCGGAGATGAGCGGGCCGATGGTGACGCCGTCCTGCACACCGGGGCCGAGGACGTACTTCTCCATCGCGGCGACCAGCTTGTCGGTGAACTCCCCGATCACCGACTCGTGCACGTGGAACCGGTTGGCCGCGGTGCACGCCTCTCCGCCGTTGCGCAGCTTCGCGAGCAATGCCTGCGCGACCGCGTGGTCGATGTCGGCATCGTCGAAGACCACGAAGGGCGCGTTGCCACCGAGCTCCATGGACGTGCGCAGCACGCCCGGCGCGGACTGCTCGATGAGCTTGCGGCCCACCTCGGTGGACCCGGTGAAGGTGAGCTTGCGCAGGCGCGGGTCGGCGAACAGCGGCCCCGTCAGCGCCGAGGACTTCGACGTGGGCAGCACGGAGACCACACCGTCGGGCACGCCCGCCTCCTTCAGTACCTCCGCGAGCAGCAACATCGTGAGCGGGGTGAGGCCGGCCGGCTTGACCAGCATCGTGGCGCCCGCGGCGAGCGCGGGGCCGAGCTTGCGCGTGCCCATCGCGAGGGGGAAGTTCCACGGGGTGATCGCCAGGCACGGCCCGACGGGGGCCTTGCTCACCAGGATCCGCCCGGTGCCGGCGGGCGCGGGGGTGTAGCGGCCGGCGATCCGCACGGCCTCCTCGGAGAACCAGCGGAAGAACTCCGCGCCGTAGCGGACCTCGTTGGCCGACTCCGGCAGGGCCTTGCCCATCTCGAGGGTCATCAGCAGCGCGAAGTCGTCCGTGCGGGCGACGAGGCCCTCGTACGCGGCGCGCAGGATCTCGGCACGCTCGCGCGCGGGTGTGGCGGCCCACGCCGGCCCGGCGGCGACGGCGGCGTCCAGCGCGGCCGCACCGTCCTCCGCGGTGGCGTCGGCGACCTCGATCAGCACCTCCTCCGTGGCGGGATCGTGCACGGGAAAGGTTGCACCCGAACTCGAATCGCGGAACGCACCGTTCACGAAGATCCCCGTGGGGACGCGGTCGAGGAGGTCACGGATGCGCTGCTCGGTTGCCATGCCAGCCACACTAGTCCCGGCGGGCGGGTCGTGCGCCCGGGTCCGCGCCGCCTCCCACGGGGTCCGCCCGGAACCGCGCGCGGAACCCCTCACCGGACATTAGGCTGGCGCCCATGAGCGACAGCGACATCACCGCGTCCCCCGCTTGGAGCAGCCTCGCCGAGCACTATTCCGAGCTGTCCGGCGTCCACCTGCGCGAGCTGTTCGCCGACGATCCGGAGCGCGGCTCCGAGTTCGTCTTCCGGGTGGGAGATCTGTACATCGACTACTCCAAGCACCGCGTCACCCGCGAGACGCTGGACCTACTGGCCGCGCTCGCGGAGGCCGCGGGGGTCACCGCCCGGCGCGACGCGATGTTCGCCGGCGAGCACATCAACTCGACCGAGGACCGCGCCGTGCTGCACACGGCCCTGCGCGCACCGTCGAGCCTGGACCTGCAGGTCGACGGGCAGGACGTGACCCGCGACGTGCACGACGTGCTCGACCGGATGGGCGATTTCAGCGACGCCGTCCGCTCCCGCACGTGGCGCGGCGCCACGGGCGAGCCGATCACCGACGTGGTCAACATCGGCATCGGCGGCAGCGATCTCGGGCCGGCGATGGTCTACGGCGCGCTGCGGGCGTACGTGCAGCGCGGCATCACCTGCCACTTCGTCTCGAACGTCGACCCCGCGGACGTCTCCGGCGCACTGGCCGCGCTGAACCCGGCGACCACGCTGTTCGTCATCGCGTCGAAGACCTTCTCCACGCAGGAGACGCTGACCAACGCGCACGCCGCCAAGCGCTGGCTGCTCGACGGGCTGGGCACGGGCGAGGAGGCGGTGGCCAAGCACTTCGTCGCCGTGTCGACGAACGCCGAGCGCGTCGCGGCCTTCGGCATCGACACCGCGAACATGTTCGGATTCTGGGACTGGGTGGGCGGCCGCTACTCCGTGGACTCCGCGATCGGGCTGTCGGTGATGATCGCCGTCGGCCGGGAGCGGTTCGCCGAGTTCCTCGCGGGCTTCCACGCCGTGGACGAGCATTTCCGCACGGCGCCGATCGCGCAGAACGCGCCGATCATGCTGGGGCTCATCGGACTCTGGTACTCCGACTTCTTCGGCGCGCAGTCGCGGGCGGTGCTCCCCTACGCGCAGGACCTCGCGCGGTTCCCCGCCTACCTGCAGCAGCTGACAATGGAGTCGAACGGCAAGTCGGTGCGCGTCGACGGCACGCCCGTGACCGTGGACACCGGCGAGATCTTCTGGGGCGAGCCGGGAACCAACGGTCAGCACGCCTTCTTCCAGCTGCTGCATCAGGGCACGCGGCTGGTTCCGGCGGACTTCGTCGGCTTCGCCGAGTCCACCGACGACCTGCCCACCATCGACGGCGTCGGAACCATGCAGGACCTGCTCATGAGCAACCTGTTCGCGCAGACCAAGGTGTTGGCGTTCGGCAAGACCGCCGAGGAGATCGCGGCCGAGGGGACCGACCCGAAGGTGGTGCCGCACAAGGTGATGCCCGGCAACCGGCCCACCACCACGATCCTCGCGCCCAAGCTCACCCCGTCCGTCGTGGGCCAACTCATCGCCCTGTACGAGCATCAGGTGTTCACGGAGGCCGCCGTCTGGGGCATCAACGCCTTCGACCAGTGGGGCGTCGAGCTCGGGAAGGTCCAGGCCAACGCCCTGCTCCCCGTCATCGCGTCCGACGGTGCCCCCACCGCCGAGCTCGACTCGTCGACGGACGCCGAGGTGCGCTGGTACCGGGAGGCGCGGGGCCGCGCCGTCTAGACCGCTGGCCGGAAAGACCTACGAGGCCTTCGGGATCTGCCAGGTGCCGGCGTCGGTGCAGGTGAGAACGATGCCGCTGTACCGGTCGAGGGCGAGTTTGCCCAGCGACTGGGCGGCACAGGACTCGCCGACCGCGCCGGTCGCGTAGTCGTAGTCGTCGGAGGGGCCCGCGTTCGCCGGTGCCGCCGCGAGGATCAGTGCGGCTCCGGCCACCGTGGAGATCATGGCGGTCTTGATGAATGTGCGCATTTCGCACCACCTTTCGTCACTCCTCACGCTAGGAGCGACGATGGTGCCGCACATCCGGGCCGGCCCCTGGGTTCTGCGGCCACCGGCTCAGGGCTGAGCCCCTACCTCGAACGGGTGAGACGGCGGAGAAGTCGAATCAGATGAGGCGGCGGGTCAGCTCGTCCGGGGCGTGGCGCAGCACCGCGCCGAGCGGCGTCCAGGGCCACGACGGCACGGCGGCCTCCTTGGGCTCCCGGTCGATGGCCTTGACCAGCGCCTTGACGCCGTCGTCGAGTGAGGACTTCATCGAGGTCTTCACGCCCTTGTTGATGTCCGTCTCGATGAAGCCCGGCTTGATCACGGTGACCGTGATGTCACTGCCCGCGAACTCCGCCTGCAGCCCCTCACCGATCGCGGTGAGACCGGCCTTGCTCGCCGAGTACGCGGTCTGGGCCTTGGGCATGCCGCGCTGGCCGGCGATGGAGCTGATGAGCACGAGGTGGCCGCGGCCCTGCGCGCGGAAGACCTCCAGCACGGCTTCGATCTGCGCGAGCGCGCCGGTCAGATTGGTCTGGATCGTCTCCAGGTTGGCGTGCGCCTTGCCCGTGCCGAGCGGCGCACCCTTGCCGACACCGGCGTTGACGATCGCGCGATCCAGGCCGCCGAGGCGCTCGACGGCGGCGCCGATGGCGACGGGGACGGCGTCGAAATCCGTGACGTCGAGCCGCCCGATCTCGACGGTGCCCGCCTTCGGGCACGCGGTGAGCTCGGCGCGCAGCGCCTCGAGCCGGTCGAGGCGCCGCGCGAGGAGCGCTACGTCCTCGCCGCGCTCCGCATACGTCCGAGCCATGCCTTCGCCGAGGCCGGAGCTGGCTCCGGTGATGAGGATCCGCATTCCCCCATAGTAGCGACCGCATCGTGGCCCCCGCCGTGCCCGTCACCGCCCTGCGCCAACGCCGGCCCGCCGAGGCCGGTGCGCGCGAACAGCTGGATCAGCGGGCCGACACCCACCGCGTAGAGCAGCGTCCCGACACCGAGGGTCCCGCCGAGCAGGAAGCCCACGATCACGACGAGCACCTCCATCGACGTGCGCACCACCCGCACCGAGCCGCCGGTCCGGGCCACGAGCCCCGTCATCAGGCCGTCCCGCGGGCCGGGCCCCATCCCGGCCCCGATGTAGAGCACGGTCGCGAAGGCGTTGAGCACGATGCCGCCGAGCATCATCGGGATCGCCACGACCAGCGCGGGGTCCTCCGGGAACAGCGGCGCCATGGTGTCGAAGGCGACGCCGATCACGATCACGTTCGCGACGGTGCCGAAGCCCGGCTTCTGCCGGATCGGGATCCACAGGAGCAGCACCAGCGCGCCCACGATGATCGAGACGACACCCACCGAGAGGTGCATCTTCTCCGCGAGCCCCTGGTGCAGCACGTCCCACGGCATGTTGCCGAGCCCGGCGCGCAGGATCGCGACCATGGCCGTGCCGTACAGCCACAGGCCCACGAACAGCTTGATCAGTCGAATCATCATGACACTCACAATGCCGCGAAGTGGCATGGCAATCCATAGCCAGTTCTGAGATACTGGCCTCATGTTCCCCTCAACTGGCACCGTCGGCGCGGCCGCTCTCGCCCGCCAGCTCGGCTCCTGGAGGCCCGACGGTCCGCGTCCGGCCTACCTCGCCCTCGCCGAGGCCCTGCGCCTGCTCGTGCTGGACGGTCGGGTCCCCGTCGGGACCGCGCTCCCGAGCGAGCGCGCCCTGGCGGCCCACCTCGAGGTCAGCCGGACGACGGTGACCGCGGCCTACGCCGAGCTCCGTGACAGCGGGCACCTGCAGTCCCGGCAGGGCGCGCGGAGCGTGCTCACGCTGCCCCACTCCGTACCCGCCGAGCCCGCCGACACCGGGCCGGAGGCCGACCTGATCCGGCTGAACATCGCGGCACCGTCGGCACCCGACCAGATCGTGCACGACGGCTACCGGCACGCCCTCGAATGCGCCCCGCCCTACCTCGCGGGCATCGGACTGTACCCGGGAGGCGTTCGGGCGCTGAAGGAATCGATCGCGCGACGCTACTGCGACCGCGGCCTGCCGACGACCGAGGACCAGGTGCTCGTCACCTCCGGCGCGCAGCACGCGCTGCGGGTGGTGTTGGACACGCTGGTGCACCCCGGCGACCGCGTACTCATCGAGCAGCCCACCCACCACGGCTCCATCCTCGCGATCCGACGGCACAACGCGCGTCCCGTCGCCGTGGGGCTGCACCCGGACCACGGCTGGGATCTCGATCAGGTGGAAGCCGTGGTGAAGCAACAGAATCCGCGGATCATCTTCACCATTCCCGACTTCCACAATCCGACGGGGCTGCTCCTCGACGAGACCGGACGGCGGCGGCTCGGGGAGATCTCCGCGCGCTACCGCGTGCCCGTCGTCGTCGACGAGACGATGGCCGAGCTCGCGCTCGACGCGCCCGCTCCCCCGCCCGTGGCGGCGTTCGCACCGCGCGGCGCCCGCATCATCACGATCGGCTCCGCGAGCAAGACCATCTGGGCGGGCCTGCGCGTGGGCTGGATCCGCACGGAGAACTCGCCCGACGCACTGACCGCCGCCCGGCACGACATGGACCTCGCCGGCGCCGTCTTCGAGCAGCTCGCCGCCGGCTACGCCCTCGACCACCTCGCCGACTTCCTCCCCGGGCGGCTCGACGCCCTGCGCGCCGGCCGCGCGGTCGCCCTCGAGGTCGTCGCCGAGCACCTTCCGGGGGCGACCGCCTCGCCCGGCGTCGGCGGCCTGTGCCTGTGGGTGACGCTGCCGCGACCGGTCGGCACCGCGACGGCGGCCGCCGCTGCGGGACTCGGGGTGCGTATCGCCGCCGGCTCCGCCTTCGGGGTCGACGGTGCCCTCGAGCGCAACATCCGGATCCCCTACTCGCTGCCGCCCGATCAGCTCCGGCGGGCGATCGAACTGGTGGGGGCGGCGTACCGTCGGGCCACCGGCGGCGCGTCCGTGCCGGACCTGGAGGGACAGCTCGTGGTGTGAGCTACGCGCCGCAGGCGGAGACGCGAGCGCGGGAGCCGCAGAAGGTGATGCCGCCACTGAAGATGACGTCGGTGTTCGCATCCAGCCGCACCCGCTCGGTGGCGCGCAGGAGGTCACCGGCTGCGGAGGGCCGGACGCGGGTGATGCGCCGGACCGCGTTCGAGAAACCCGAGTCGGTCTCGACGTCCTCGAGCACGAAGTCATAGTAGACGCCGTTCTCGCACTGGGCGCCCGTGCTGTCGCAGACCACCTTGTAGTACCCGGTGCCCGTGCCGTCCGCGCGAATCGTCAGGCCGCGCCAATGCCCGCCGTAGAAGCCCGCCAAGGGCGAGAGGCCCACGCGCGTGTAGTGGTACGTCGTGCCGCGCAGCGGTATCGACCACACCATCGAGTTCCAGTCGATCGCCGCGACGACCATCCGTGTCCGCGGATCGCCGCGTTGCTGAATCGCCGTGGGCGAATAGTCGCCCGCCCGATCCATAGCGACCACCTCCCACGTCCCCGCGCCCGCGACGGCGCCCGACGCGCTGACCACCTCGGTCCTTCCGTCGACGAGGTACCTCTCGAGCACCTCATTCGGCGCCTCCACTCGCCGCCACGTGCCGACCAGGAGGTCACGGACACGCTCGACCTCGGCGGCACGGGCTCGCGGGTCCGCGGAGCTCGAGGCCGATGACGACGCAGGCGACGACGCGGACGTCGACGTTCCCGGCGAGGTCGCCGGCGAGCACGCGATGACGAGCAGTCCCGTCCCTGCGGCGGCGGCCACCGCGCGACACCCCCTCCGCATGTTCGCGATCATGTATCTAGTATATGTCCATACCGCATCGCTTGCCCATCCTTGCAGGCAAGAAGAAGGAGCGGCCCGCGCCACAAGTATCGTCAAATCTTAATAGGTACATTGCTTTCATGGATACTGGACTTCCTGCGCCGCCTCACCGTCGACGCTCGGCCACCTGGATCATCTACATGGGCGTGATCACGCATTTCACGTTCGCGTGCGCGATCACCTGGATGTGGTGCGGCAGCACCTCCAACCGCGCCATCACCACCGTGGTCCTCATCGGCACGTTCGCGACCGCGTCTGCAGGATGTGTCTCTCTGGCGATCGGCACGGGGTGCCGCCGTGGCGGTAGGCCGATCTTCTACGCGAAGAATCAGGACCGCACCTGGGTCCCCTACGTCTCACTCCTCACGCCAGGTCGCGTCGCCGCAGGGCCTCTGTTCGGCGCGGTCCTGCTGACACCACTGATCGCGTTGTTGTTCTCGCGGCACGGTGGGCCGACACAGCTCGAGATCGTCGCGTTCGTCGTGTACTCAATCGTGGCGAATGGGGCGATGTGGCTGAGCTACCGGTCTGTTCGCGACTACCACCGGGGAGTCGCGCTCGAAACGCGGTGACGTGTGACACATTTCGCGCCTCCCGGAATCCCTGGGACCGCGGTCCGGTTGAACCATGGCATGGGACAGAACAACACCGCACGTGACCTGGGACTCCTCGCCCTCCGCACCGCCGTCGGCGGGGCGCTCGCCTACCACGGCGCGCAGAAGCTGTTCGGCGTGTTCGGCGGCCACGGGCTGGACGCCACCGGCCAGGGCTTCGAGTCGATGGGCTTCGCGCCCGGCAAGCCGAACGCGGCCATCGCCGGTGCAGGCGAGCTGGCCGGCGCTGCGCTGGCCCTCGGAGCCGCCACGCCGCTGGCCGCCGCCGGTGGCGTCGGCGCGATGATCGTCGCCGCCGAGGTGCACCGTCCGCAGGGCTTCGCTGCGCAGGGCGGCGGCAACGAGTACCCGATCACCCTCGGTGTCGCAGCCGCCGCGCTGGCCCTCACCGGCCCGGGCAAGTACTCCGTCGACCACCTGCTGGGCGACCGCCTGAACAAGCCGTGGCTGGCCGCGCTCGCGCTCGGCGGCGCCGCCGCCGGTGCCGGCGTCACGATCGCGCGCCGCAACGCCGCGCTGGCGCAGGCCGCGGCCGTGTCCCAGGAGATCGAGGACGAGGCCGCCGAGGGCGACTTCCTGCTCGGCGATTACGACCCGGAGACGGGCGAGAACGACGGTGCGGACAAGCTGATCAAGTAGTCCCCACCGCCGCGGCACTCACCGGCCGCGAAGAAGCGGATGCCGCCGGACCCCTCACCCAGGGGCCGGCGGCATCGTCGTCTGCGGAGTGACTGCGCTTCAGGATGTCGAGTTCTGCGGCAGTGAGCCGCGCGCTGAAGCACTGATACTGCCGCAGTACTCGAAATCGTGAGAGCCCCTGGCGGGGTGTGGAGCGCCGGGCGCGGGGTGCGGAGCGCGGGGTGCGGGACGCCCTCCGCACCCCGAACTCCCAGCAACGCATGACTTCCGGCCTGCCGGACGAGGGACGAGTGGTGGCGACGCCGTCGAGCGCATCGGAGGGCCCGAGGCGCTAGCCGAGCGGACCGAGGTCTAAGCGAGCGGCGTCGCCACCACTCGGCCCGGCCTGCCAGGCACCGTCGGAACTACCGGAAGAGCCCGGCCCCCAGGAAGTCGTCGCCACCGCGCACACCGGGCACGGCGAAGAAGTAGCCGCCGCCGAAGGGGGTCACGTAGTCGGTGAGCGGCTCGTCGATGAGGCGCTTCTGGACCGTCTCGAACTGCGCGTCGATGTCCTGTTGGAAGCAGATGAAGACGTGGCCGCACGCCATGTTGCCGTTCATGTCCAGGCCCAGGTCGTAGTTGTACGACCGGCGCACCAGGCGCTGCTTCTCCGTCTCCTCACCCTCGCGCGGGTTCGCCAGGCGGATGTGGGAATCGGTCGGAATGACGTTCCCGTCCGGGTCCTTCGAGTAGTCGGGGTCGTCGGTCTCCTGAGCACCGTCGAGCGGCGCTCCGGTGTCGCGACGACGTCCGAACATCCCCTCCTGCTCGGCGATCGAGACGCGGTCCCAGAACTCGACCATCATCCGGATCAGCCGCACCACCATGTAGGTGCCGCCCACGGTCCATGACGGCTCGCCGGCCTCGTTCTTCGGGGCGACCCAGATCAGCTCTTCCGCCTGGTTCCCCACCGGATTGGCCGTTCCGTCCTTGAAGCCCAGCAGGTTCCGCGACGATCCCTCCGGCCGCGGCGGGGCGCCGTAGCCCTGCATCTTCCACCGCAGCTGCATCGCGCCGCGGGTGTGCTTGGCGATGTCGCGCAGCGCGTGGTGCACGGTGTCGGGGTTGTTGGCGCACAACTGCAGCACCAGGTCGCCGTGCATCTGCGCGGCGTCCGGCTGGTCGTTCGGGAACACCGTCATCGGCTTGAGCTTGCGCGGCTTACGCACGCTCAGCCCGAACCGGTCGTCGAACAGCGAGTCGCCCACGCCGAGCGTGATCGTCAGCCCGTCGGCCGGGACCACGGGGCCCAGAACCGCGCTGTCCGACGGCGGCTTCCCCACACCGAGATCGGCGGGCGCGCCGCCCGCGGTGAGGAACCGCGCGCGATCGGTGATCGTGCGCAGCAACTGCTCGAGACCCGCTCGGTCCGCGGCGATCACGTCGAACGCCGCGACCATGAGCGATGCCTGCTTCGCCGACGGCGGCGGCGTCAGCACACCGGACTGGTGTCCCCCCTCGAAGGGGAAGGACTCGGAGGGCGTCGGCGCTCCGTTCTCCCGGGACCGGGCGGCGTCGCTCCGAGCACCCCCGGCGAGGACGCCGCCGATCGCCGCCACACCGACAGCGCCGACCGCCGTGCCCTGCAGGAACTTCCGGCGACCCGTGCCGGTGGTGTTCTCATCCGTCATGCTTGGGGACCTCCAGGAGGTTGGGCACGGCGGACAGGGTTTCGAGGGCCGCGCCGACGGTGCCGTTGATCTTCTGCCGCTGCGCGAGCGTGGGCGCATCGAGCGGCGGGTAGGTGCCGTCGGGCCGCTTCACGGCGTCGAGGGCCTTGACGATGTCGTCGAGCTGGCGGCGCGCTGTCGGCAGCAGGTCCGGGTCGCGGGGCGTGAGCAGCGGCTCCACGATCTGCAGAACCTTGCGGGTGGCGTCCACGTCCGCGGCGGTCGCGGCGTAGCCCGCATGCGCCCCCTGATCGCTGACGCCCGTCAGATGGTCGCGCAGCGCGTCCTCGAGGATCTCGTGGCCGCGGAGCGACAGCGTCGTGGAGTCCCCGGCGATGTCGTCGGTGCGCAGGTCCTTGCGGACCTTCGCGATCCCGTCGAGGGTCTTGTCGACCTGCGTCACCAGGGCGGCCGACGGTTCGCCGGTGTACAGCCCGTACTCGATCCGCCGGATGCCGGAGAACTCCGGATCACGGACACCGTCGGCGAACCCGTCCGGCAGGCCTGCGACGGCCTTGCCCGCGTCGCCGAAGCTGTTGTACGAGGCGCCGACGCGCTCCCACGCCGTCATGGCGTCGAGCCAGGCGCGCTTCGCGCCCGCGGTGTCACCGCCGGTCAGCGCGCTCTTCACCCGGCCCAGGGCCTCCTCGACCGAGGGCAGCACCGCCAGCACGTAGTCCTGGTACTTCACGTTCACGCCGTCGAGATCGTCCTTGGTCACCCGGGAGACGGCCTTCGGGGTGTCCCCCGAGCCGCCGGTCACGGTGAACTGCGCGGAGCGCGTGGCCTTCTGGCCCGCGAGGTAGCAGACGAACTGGTAGCCGCCGTTGCCGAGCGTCGCCGACAGGTCGGCGGTGGTAGCGGGGCCGAGCGTCTCGATCTCGCCGACCACGGCGTCCCCACTGTCGACGAGGGTGATCTCGCCGGACTTGCCGGACTTGTTCGTGACGGTGATCCGCTGCAGGCCCGGGCCCGCGCCGGAGAAGCCCTTGGCGCAGTCCGCAGCAGTGACGGTGACCGAACCCGCCGCCGGGGGCTTGGCCGGCAGGAGGGCGATGATCAGGCCCGCGACGAGCAGCGGCACCAGCACCACCACGGCCGCGACGGGCAGCGTGCGACGACCCGCGAGCCGAGCGGCCCACGCCTCGAAGCGGCCCTTGTCGTGCGCACCGGCGACGGGCGCCGGCGGCTTGGTACCGAGGAACAGCCCCAGCACGATCACCACGTACGCGATCCACGCGACGACCTGCAGCACCGTCATCTTGGGCGCCAGGTTGGTGACGCCGCTGATCAGCGCCACCCACCACGAGTCCGGGCTGATGGTGCCGCTGAGGTCGAAGGCGAGCCAGGTGCGGCCCGGGAGCACGCCGCCGTTCTGCAGGTCGCCGAGGCCGTACGCGAGCACGCCCGCCGCCACCACGATGAGCAGCACCGCGGTGTAGCGGAAGAACTTGCCCAGGTCGAGCCGGACGGCCTGCCGGTAGAGCAGAACGCAGATCCCGAAGGCGACCAGCAGACCGATCGCCGCGCCGATCGCGGGCGCGACCGCATCGCCCGAGGCCCGCGCCGCGGTCCACAGGAACAGCGTGGTCTCGAGGCCCTCGCGCGCGACCGCGAAGAACGCCGTGAGCACCAACGCGCCCGCGCCGAGCGCCAGCGCCGTCTCGACATCGCCGCGCAGGCTCTTCGACAGCGACGCGGCCGTGCGGCGCATCCAGAAGATCATGATCGTCACGAGGATCACCGCGAGCACGCTCAGCGTGCCCGCGACCACCTCGCGCGCCGTGGCCGACAGCTCCGACGTCGTGAACGTCAGCACAGCGCCGAAGCTCACCGACAACGAAGCCGCGCCCAGCGCGCCCAACCACACCGGTACCCGCGAACCGCCCGATTTCTTCACAGCGGCCAGCAGGATGCTCACTATCAGTCCCGCCTCGAGGCCTTCACGCAGGCCGATGAGGAAGTTCGGGACGGCATCACCCCAGATCATCCCTAGAAGGTAAGGCACGCCTACCGCTCGTCACACAGCGATGCCTACCCTTCGGGCGATTTCGGCTATTTCAGGAGCTTCGACATCCGACGATCCGCCAGGATCTTCCCGCCCGTCTGGCAGGTCGCGCAGTACTGGAAGGAGCGGTCCGCGAACGAGACCTCACGCACCGTATCGCCGCAGACGGGGCAGGGGCCGCCGGTGCGGGCGTGCACGCTCATCCCCGAGCGCTTCTCCGCCTTGAGGGTGGCGACGTGCTGCCCGACGGATCGGGCCACGGCATCGTCGAGCTCCGAACGCATCGCGGCGTACAGGGCGTCCGCCTGCTGCGTGTCCAGCGATTTCGCCGCGGCGAAGGGCGACAGCTTCGCAGTGTGGAGGATCTCATCCGAGTACGCGTTGCCGATCCCCGCGATCGTCCGCTGGTCCCGCAGCAACGTCTTGAGCTGCGCGCGCGAACCCGCGAGGATCGCGCCGAACTCGTCGCGGGTGACGGCCAACGCGTCCGGGCCCAGGGTCGCGACCATCTCGATCTCCTGCGGATCGTGCACGATCCACACCGCGAGCCGCTTCTGCGTGCCCGCCTCCGTGAGGTCGAAGCCCTCCCCCTCGGGCCCGACGTGCACCCGCAGCGCGATCGGCGACTTGCCTCCGGGTTTGAGCGGGGTCGGCGAGAGCTTGTCGGACCAGCGCAACCACCCCGCCCGCGAGAGGTGCACCACGAGGGAGAGCCGCTCACCGTCGGGCTTCTCGCCATCGAGGATGAAGTACTTGCCGATCCGGCGAGTGCCGGTGACGGTGGCGCCGACCAGGTCGTGCGGGCCCGGCGCGTAGGTCTTGAGCACGGACAGTGCGGCCACATCGACCCGCCGGACCTGCGTGCCGACGGCCTTGGCGCCCACGTAGTCCGCGATCGCGGTGATCTCGGGAAGCTCCGGCATACTGCCACTCTAGGGTGGGGGTATGACCTTCTTCGGGCGTTCCGACCGCGGCGACCTGTCCGACATCGACCTCGCGGCCGAGATCGCCGACGGTGCCGGGCGCATCCTGCAGGCCATCCGGCACGGGTCGTTGCTGGACGACGGGGTGCTCGGGGACACGGGCGACCGGCTCGCGCAGGCCTGGATCGCGCGGGTGCTGCAGCGGTACCGGCCGCACGACGCCGTGCTCTCGGAGGAGGCGCCCGATTCGACCGAGCGGCTCTCCGCCGAGCGGGTGTGGGTGATCGACCCGCTCGACGGGACCCGCGACTACGCCGCGCACCGCCCGGACTACGCCGTGCACGTCGCGCTGACGCAGGGCGGGCAGCCGGTGCAGAGCGCCGTCTCGCTGCCCGCGATGGGACAGGTCTTCCGCTCCGACACCGTGGTCCCGCCCACCGGGTCACTGACCGGCAACCTCGCGCTGTCGCGCAGTCGTGCGACGCCCGGCATGTTCCGGGTGGCCGAATCGCTGGACCTGCATCCGGTCTCGCTCGGCTCCGCCGGGGTGAAGACGATGGCCGTCGTCACCGGACAGGTCGACGTGTATCTGCACGCCGGCGGCCAGTACGAGTGGGACTCGTGCGCGCCCGTCGGGGTCGCGCGGGCCGCGGGCCTGCACTGCTCGCGCCTCGACGGTTCCGAGCTCACCTACAACAATCCCGACCCCTACCTCCCCGACCTGGTGATCTGCCGGCCGGAGCTGGCGGAGAAGGTGCTCGCTGCGTTGAACTGAACGCCCGGCCGCCGGTCGGCGACTGGGCCGCGCGCCCCGCGCCGCGCGCCGGCAGGGAACGTCCAGACTCGATCGCGGCTATGAAATCGTGACCGCCAGTGACACATCGGACGCCGCATGTGTCCCCGCGCGCCGGTCATCCCGACGTGCGCGGCGGGTGCCCTCGAACAACAACCCCGATGCGGCCGCCATGATCGGCCACGGCGTGCGGGTCAGGACGACTGCGCACTGCGCCGTCCACGCCGCGAGCACCCCGGCGAGTAGGTACGACGGTGCCTCGCCGCGGCGGTCGAGCCGGAGGACGAGCGCGCCGAGCAGCGCCATCGGCACCCCGAAGCTGTTGAGCGAGAACCAGTACGCGCTGCTCGCAGGTTCCGGCGCGCCCAGTTCCACGTTCCGGATTCCGCCGCCGACCCACGTGCGGGCGTGAGCGCGCCCCTTGAAGCCGAGAGCGAGCACCGTGTGCGCCACCCCGAACACCACGATCAACCGACCGGCCCACCTGATCATCGAATCCTCCCGAGGTTATACGAATACGTATAACCCCAGGATGACACGTTGTACGCCACCGCACAATAGGATCGAGGGGACGAGAGGAGCGCAATGGGCGCCTTGCGCACGCCACGCGAGAAATGGGTCGAGGCCGGGCTTGCGGCGCTGGCCGCGGGCGGGGTCGACGCCGTGCGCGTCGAGACGCTCGCCACGTCGCTCGGCGTCACCAAGGGCGGCTTCTACGGATACTTCGCCGACCGCGACGCCCTCCTGTCCGCGATGCTCGACACGTGGGAGGAGGAGACCGTCGACGCGGTGATCCGGCAGTCGGCGGACGCCACCGAGAACGCGCTCGATCAGGTGCGCGTCGCCGGGCGCCTCACCTTCTCGGAACGCCTCCTGCCCATCGACCTGGCGGTCCGCGACTGGGCGAGACGCGACGACACCGTGGCCGCCCGGCTGCGCCGCGTCGACAATGCCCGGATGCAGCTGCTGCGGGAGGCGATCGGCCTGGTCTGCGACGACCCTGAGGAGATCGAGGCGCGCGCCTTCCTCGCCTTCTCCGCGGCGATCAGTAGCAGTCTGCTCGCGGCGGATCACCCGGGAATGACACGCGCGCAGGTCGCGCGGCGCGCGGGCGACCTGCTCTTCACCGAACGCTGATCAGGGGCGGCGGAGGAGGTAGACGTCCATGATCCAGCCGTGCTTCTCCCGGGCCTCGGCGCGGGTGCGGGCGATGAGCTCCCCCACTTCGCCCACGGCACCGTCGAGGAGGATCTCGTCGGGCGTGCCGAGGTAGGCGCCCCAGTACACGTGGTCGTCGGGCCGGGCGGTCTCGCGGAAGGTGCAGTCCGCGTCGAGCATGACCACGGTGTTGCGGCCGTCGTCCTCGTGCAGGCGTCGGCCGGTGGTGATGTGGATCGGCTCGCCCACCCTGTTGAGCAGGATCGCGTGCGCCGCGGTGAGCGCCTGCACGCTGGTGATGCCGGGAATCACCTTCGGCGCCAACGGGATCACCGCAGAAACCCGGTCGAGAACCCGCAGCGTCGAGTCGTACAGCGACGGGTCGCCCCACACCAGGAAGCCCGCCGAACCTCCCTCCGGGACGTGCTCGACGATCGCGGCCGCCAGCGCCGCGGCGCGCGCGTCGTGCCAGGAAGAGACGTTCGCGGCGTAGGCACCGTCGGGCTGGGACGCGCCGTGCTCGGCGGACCGATCCCGGGGCGGATCGGGCACCAGGACCACCCGGACGCCCGGAGCGTGCCGATCGACCAGCGCCTGGCGCATCGCGGTCAGTGAGGATGCGGTCGCCTTCTCGAGCACGAACAGCGCGTCGGCGGCGCGCATCGCGTCGACGGCGCCCAGCGTCACATGCGACGGATCGCCGGCGCCGATGCCGATGACCAGTGCGGTGCGGCTCAAGCGATCGGCTCGCTGTACATGTTCAGGGTCGCGGTGAGCAGGTCGATCCGGTTCTGCTTGAGCGTCTCGCTGGTCGGGTCGATGACGCAGTACGACGCGGTGCCCTCGTGCACGGCGAGCAGCGCGTAGCCCAGCGCCTCCGGCGCGGTCACCCGACGGCCGGCGGCCTCGAGGACGTGCATCACCGTCGGAATCATGTTGGCCAGCAGCATCTGCTGCGCGTCGCGGACCGTCTGATTGAGCTCGGGGGTGCGGGTGCACAGCGCCACGAAGTCGGCGTTGACCCGCTGCCAGCGCTCGTTGACGGGGATCGCGCGCACGGCCATCTCGATGAGCTTGCCGTAGTCGGCGCCCTGCACCGTGTAGGTGTCGACGACCTTCGCCATGATGTCCATGATCCACTGCACGTGGAACCGCCAGACCTCGATGAACAGCTCCTCGAGGCTGGTGAAGTTCGAGTAGAACGCGCCCCGCGTGAAGCCGGCCGCCTCGCACACCATCTTCACGGTCGTCGAGCCGTAGCCGTGCTGCGCGAACACCATGTACGCCGCCCGGATCAGCCGCCGACGGGTCTTCGCGCGCCCCTTCGGGTCGTCCGTCTGCTGCAGCGCCGCGGTCATCCGATCGCCCAGATGGGACAGATTGCGCGTGGCTGTGTCATCGGCTCAGTGTACCCGTCGGTAGCCATCGATTCAGCCGGACTTTAAGCGGTCGCCAACCGCTGCCGCCTAGCGTCGTTGACGACCCGCCCGAGGAGGCCCGCAATGCCCGATTCCACGCCCGCTCCGCAGCGAACCGGCACCCTGCCGCGCATCGCCGGGCTCGTGCTCACCGCTGCCGGCGCCGCCGGCCTCGTCGCGTCGGCGTTCCTGACCTGGTTCACCGTGACCGCGAAGCTCCCCACGATCACGCAGCTGCCCGACCTCCCGGCGGAGGTCCGCGCCGAGGTGACGGGCGTCGGCGCGGTGACGATGCCGTCGGTCGGGGGGCGGGACGTCTCCTCGGTCGTGCCGGTTCACGCCGCATGGGCGGGCTGGTCCGTGATCGGTCTCGCGGTCGCGGCGCTGCTCCTCGCCGCCGTCGCGGCGTTCGGGCCGGTTCGGCTGCGGCGCCCGCTGGCCGCCGCCGCGGGCGCGTGCGGGCTCGCCGGACTCGGCGTCGGCGCCTACGCGCTCCTCGCGCCGATCGGCTCGCAGAAGGTCACCGTCGAGGGTTTGAGCCTGACCGTCGACACCTCCGCCGCCGTCGGGCCGTACATCGTGATCGCGGCAGCCGCGGTGGTCCTGCTCGGTGCCCTCGCGCTGCTCCTCGCCCGACGGTCCGCCCCTGCCGCGGCCCCGCTGCCGCCCGTCCCGGCGCCGCCCTTCGCGCCGACCGCGGCACTGCCGCCGCAGGCGGCCCCGGCACCGTCGCACCGCCCGGTCCCGGACCCGAGCTGGGCCCGTCCCGTCGCCCCGCCGCCCCTCCCGGCACCCGCGCCGGTCCAGGCACCCGCACCCGCACCCGCACCGGCACCAGCTCCGGCCGAGCAGCACAACACCGCGGTGGCGCCCGTGGCGCGGCGTCGGCCGCAGCCGGACTGGGACCGGAACTGGCCCGCCGGCGCCCCGCAACCTCAGAAGACCGGCCCGGCGGGGCCGTCGGAGCAGCACACCGTCGTGGTCAAGCGGCCGCCGCGCCCCGTGAAGGTCTCGCCGAAGCCCGAGACCGAGGCCATTCCCCGCCGCGATCCGCGGTTCGACGGCCCGACCCAGCCGCTCTGACCCCAGGGCACTGGGACGCGGAACGCCCCGGTCAGCCCTCGAGCTCGGCGACGCGGGCGCGCAACCGATCGATCTCGGCCTGGAGCTCGGCCTCCCGCTCAGCGGCGACCTTCTGGTACGCGGCGCCGAGCTGCTTGAGGTAGTCCCGGTCGAAGCGGGGGATGATGCTGCGCTGACAGTTCCAGTCGTAGGCCTCGACGGCGATCTCGATGGCGCGGGCCTCGTCGGTCTCGATGATCGTGCCGCGGCCGAAGACCTTGAGCCGGATCCTGCGCGGGTAGTCGACGAAGAACATGGCGAGGCGGTCGTCGGCGTCGAGGTTGCCGAGGGTGACGAACTGCCGGTTGCCCGTGAGGTCGGTGAACCGCAGCCGCCCGGTGGCCGGGTCGTGCCGCACGAACCCCGCCGGCCCGCTGCGGTACTGCAGGTAGGGCCAGCCCGTGGGGGTGACGGTGGCGAGGCAGAACTGATCGGCGCGGGAGATCACCAGCAGCTCGCGGTCGGTGAGCTCCTGCGGACCGTCGTCCGGCCGCTCCAGCGCCCCGGCGTACCCGGGCGGGCCGCCGCCCCGCCGCTGGCGGTCCACCGCGCCCGGACCGAAGGCGATGTGGTGGTAGTGGTTGTTCGGCACGGCTTCACGGTAGCGCGCCCCGCTAGGATGGCTCCCCGTGGCGGAAGAGATCGTTATCTACACGGACGGCGCGTGCCTGGGCAATCCCGGACCGGGCGGCTGGGGCGCGGTGCTGCGGTTCGGCGACCATCAGAAGGAGCTGTACGGCGCCGAGAAGGACACGACGAACAACCGCATGGAGCTCATGGGCGCGATCTCGGCGCTCGAGGCGATCACCAAGCCCTTCCCGGTGATCCTCTACACCGACAGCTCGTACGTGAAGAACGGCATCACGAAGTGGGTCGCCGGCTGGAAGCGCAACGGCTGGAAGACGGCCAACAAGCAGCCGGTGAAGAACGTCGAGCTGTGGCAGCGCCTGGAGGAGGCCGCCGCGCGCTACGAGATCGACTGGCGCTGGGTGAAGGGGCACGCGGGCAACGAGGGCAACGAGCTCGCCGACCAGCTGGCGTCGCGGGGCGCGCAGGAGGCGCGCGACTCCTAGGCGGGACTACTCGCTGCGCTCCGACCCTCGGGTTCTGCGGGCCGACGATGCCCTCCGCGCACCTCTGGTGCCGGAGAACCCGACGTTCTGAAGCAGCCCCTGCGTGCGGACGGTCCTGGGCCGTGCCGCCAGCCGGGGCGGGGCGTCCGACCTGCGCGCGACGACCGGGACCGCGCCGGGCTCCGCGAACCGGCGGGTCCACTTCTCACCGTTCCACCAGCGCATCCTGGCGCGGTCCTCGGGATCCGGGTACCAACCGGCGGGCGCGACGGGCGGCGGGAGATCCGCCTTCTTCGGCAACCGCAGCCCGGTGGCGACGGCGCGCCCCGCGGTGGCGGCCCGCTGCGCGGTGGAGAACCGCTGGGGTGTCGAGGCCCGCTGCGGCACCGGATCGGCGGTACGGCCCGCCTTCGCACGCCCCTTCGCGCCGCGCGCCGGGGCCACGCTCACCCGCACCGGACCGACCTCGGTACTCGCGCGCACCTGCATCCGACCGGCCATGTGCCGATCATGCGCTGCTCACGCCGCGCGCAGTTCCAGAATCGCGATCTCGGGCGGCGACGCGACGCGCACCGGCGGCCCCCACGCACCGGCGCCGCGGCTGGTGTAGACGGGCATCCCGTCGACCTTCTCGAGCCCGGCCACCGCGGGCTGCTGCAGCTTCACGATGTACCGGAAGGGCCACAACTGGCCGCCATGGGTGTGTCCCGCGACCTGCAGGTCCGCCCCGCGCTTCGCGAACTCGCGCCCCTGCAGCGGCTCGTGGGCGACGGCCAGCGCGAAACCCGCGGGGTCGACGCCGGCGAAGGCCGCGTCGTAGTCCACCGCCAGCGGCGGAGTGCCCTTGCGGTCGTTGACGCCGACGACGGTGATCGCGGCCCCGCCGCGCTCGAGCCGCACCGACTCGTTGACCAATGGCCGCACGCCCACGTCGCGCCAGCGCTGCACCCAGTTGACGGCGTCGCCGGCGTAGTACTCGTGGTTGCCGGTCACCGCGAACACCCCGAGCGGGGCGCGCAGCCCGCGCAGCGGGGCCAGATCCTCACCGATCTGCGCGACCGTGCCGTCGATCATGTCGCCGCCGAGGATCACCAGGTCCGGCGCCTCGGCGTTGGTCCGGTCGACGACGCCCTGCACGAACGTCCGATTCCGGACCGGGCCGGCGTGGATGTCGGTGATCAGCGCGACCTTGAGCGGTCCGAACGCCGCGGGCATCGACGCCAGCGACACCGCGGTGTGCGTGACCCGCGGGGTCGCCGCCTCGACCAGACCGTAGAGCGTGGCAACGACGGCGCCCACCACCCCGACGAGGGCCACGACGCGACGCAGCGGCGCACCGTCGAACCCGGGACGGAAGCGGCGGACCAGGCGGGCGAGCACCCACAGCACACCCAGCACGAGGAGGGTGAGCAGCAGGTAGAAGACCGTGGCGAGCCAGGTCAGGCCGGCAGCGCTGATCCAGCGCACGCCGTCGGGGGCGATGCGGCCCGCGCCCGCGAGCAAGCCGACCGCGGCGGCCACGGTGAGCAGCGCCGCGGCGACGGCGGCGACGGTGCCCGCGGTGCGGGCGGGACGGCTGGACCAGCGTCGCACGACGCGCCACTGGACCAGTGCCAGCGACGCCAGAGTGACGATCAGAACCACGATGACGCCGGTGGGCACGCGCGTCTCCCCCTCGTGCTGGTGCAAACTCGGACATCCGAATGTACCCGGCAGGCCGCGCGTGGCTAGAATCGTGCCGCACGCCCTCGTAGCTCAGTCGGATAGAGCGGATCTCTCCTAAAGATCAGGCCGCAGGTTCGATTCCTGTCGGGGGCACCAGCATCGCGCCTACTTGGCGCGCTTGGCGATCGCGGTCACGAAATCGGTGAGCATCTGATCCTCGCTGTCCGCGGACTGGGCCGTGCCGCCCGTGGCGTCGGCGATCTTCTTCAACGCGGACAGATCGGCGTCCTTGCTGATGCCGACGGTGTGGATGTTCACCGGGCGCGCCGGGTCCACCAGCTTGCGCAGCTCCGCGACGAGCTGGTCCAGCGTGGTGCCGCCGTTCTTCTCATTGCCGCCGTCGGTGAGCAGGATCAGCGAGTTGGAGTAGGCGGGGTCGAAGTCCTTCACGGCCTGCCGGTAGGCGGCGAGCGTGGTGTCGTAGAGGCCGGTACCGCCACCGACCTTGCCGGGCAGCGCCTTCACCCCGTCGAGCAGGGCCTGCCGCTGCGTGACGGCGCCGCGCTTGTCCGCCAGCGGCGCGGTCGGCACGACCTCGTTCCAGTCCTTGCCGCCGTTCGCCGCAAGGGAGAAGGACCACAGGCCGACGGCGTTCGCGTCGGGGATCTGCGTGACCACCTTGGTGAAGCCGGAGACCAGCATGCCGATGCGCGTGGTCGCGCCGGACTTCTCGTCCATCGAACCGGACGTGTCCACCACGACCAGAGTCTTGAGGGGCACCTCGAGGGTGCTGAAGGCCTGCAGGGCGTGCGCCAGCAGCTGGGGGTTCGGGTCCGCGAGCTTCGTCACCGGGCCCACGCCGCCCGACGGTGCCGCCGCCAGGTCCGTGCCGCGCAGGCCCTCCCGCGCGAGGTCGGCGCGACCGTCCGCCGAGGTGAAGGCCGCCGCGAGGCGCTGCCCGGCGTCCTTCGCCACGTTCGACCGATCCCCGGTCGCGGTGACGGCGAGCAGGATCTCGTCGCGCGGCGCGCCGGTCTTCGGCACCACCGCGGCGACATCACCCTTGGTCTTCTTCGCCGCCAGGTACGCGTACTCGGGGACGACCACGACGCCGCCCTCGGCGGCCGCGGCCTGCACGGGCTCGCCGCTGACCCGCTTCGCGGCCTGGGCGTACTGCGCGAGCGCCACGTCCAGCCCCTTGGAGTCGCCGCCCGGCGAGCCGGCCTCGGACACACCGGCCACCACCGGCGCGTCCGCGTACGGCGAGTTCGCCGGGACCGCGCGAATGGTGGCCTGCGACATCGCCGCGAGCCAGCTCGCGGGCTGCGGGATCGACGCCCCGGCGAGCACGAGGGGCGAGCCCGCGACCGCGGTGGTCGGCAGTTCACGGCCGAGCTGCGCCGCCACCGCGTCGGACCGCGCACGCGACGGGGCCACCCACAGGTCGGGCGTCTGACCGCCGCCCGTGAGGCGGCCGGCGGCGTCACCGTCCGGCGCCTCGGACACGGCGAAGGTCGTGCACCGGTCCGAGACGCGGGCGGCTTGGGCGCGCACCGCGGGGGCGAGCGCGGGGTCGGCCAGCACCGTGTAGGTGTTCGTGCCACTGCACCGCTCGAACCGGCCGCCCACGATGGCGACGAGTCCGGCGATCAGGATCGCGACGAGGCCCACGCCGAGCAGGACCCGACCGAGGTTTCGCCGCGTACGCGGGGGCTCCGCGGCCGGGTCACCCGGCGCGTAATGACGACCCATGAGTGCAGTGACGCTCTTTCTTGAGAGTTACTTCTGCTCGTCGCCGCCGACGAACTTCTTCGCGGCGTCCTGCGCCTTATCGACCTGCGAGGCGAACTTGCCGTCGGTCTTGCCGTCGACCAGGTCGCCCGCCTTGTCGATCAGTCCCGGGTTCTTCCCGAGAGCGTCCTTGGCCTTGTTCGCGAGATCCTTGAAATCCATGCCGCTCAGGCTAGCGGACCCGCTCCCACCAGTCGCGAGTACCGGGCGCGATCGCGGGATCGACGGTGCCCGACGGCCCCTGGGACGGCGCACCGTCGACCCTGCCGCCCGGCATGGGGATCACGGTGGTGACCCCCGCCTCCTCCGCGGCGGCGAGCAGCCGCTCGACGGGCTCGGACCAGTCGTGGAAGGCGAGGTTGAACGTGGCCCAGTGCACAGGAACGAGCGGAGCACCCGGCTTGGCGATCAGCTGGTGGATCGCGACGGCCTCCTCGGGATTCGTGTGCACGTCGGGCCACAGCGGGTCGTACGCCCCGATCGGCAACAGCGTCAGGTCGAACGGGCCGAAATGGTCGCCGACCAGCTTGAACCGCTCGGTGAAGCCGGTGTCGCCGCCGAAGAAGACGGCGTGGTCCGGGCCGACCAACGACCACGACGCCCACTGCGTGGAGTTGCGGGTGAGGCCGCGGCCCGAGAAGTGCCGGGCCTCGGTGCAGACCACCTTGAGGCTGCGCCCGCCGCGGGTCAGGGTGTGCGCCTGGTCCCAGTCGAGCTCGACGATCCGGTCCTCGGGGACGCCCCACGCGCGCAGGTGCCCGCCCACGCCGATCGGCACGCAGAAGGGCACGTCCCGGTCGCGGGTGAGCTCGTCGATCGTGGGCAGGTCGAGATGGTCGTAGTGGTCGTGGCTGATGATCACCGCGTCGATCTCCGGCAGGGAGCTCAGCGCCACGGGCACCGGGTGCAGTCGCGCCGGCCCGATCGTGGGCGACGGCGAGACCCGCTCGCCCCACACCGGATCGGCCAGGATGCGGAAGCCGTCGACCTCGATCAGCACGGACGAGTGCCCGTACCAGGTGACGGCCAGGTCGGAGGCCTGTTCCGGGCTCGGGTCGGCGGCCAGCGGGATGGAGCCCGACGGTGCGCCCAGCCCGTGCCGCGCACGCCCCACGACCCCGCGCGCGATCTTCGCCGCATCGAACCGCTGGTGCGGGCTGTCGGGGTCGGTGTTGGTGTAGACGGTGTCGACCTGCGCGCCCATCGACCGCTTGAGGCCGCTCGCGGCGCGCAGGCCCGCGGCACCCGCGATCCCGGCGGCCGCGCCGGCGGCGAAGGTGACGACATTGCCCAGCCGCATGTCAGCGACCCGTAAAGCGCGGCTCGCGCTTCTCGATCCGGGCCATGATGGCCTCCTTGAGGTCCTCCGAGTCCCACACGGCGTGCAGCCGCGCCTCCTCCGCCTCGGTGAGCGGCTCCAGCGCGACGTCCGTCTTGAACAGGGCCTTGTAGTTCTGCAGCGACAGCGGGGCGAGCTTCGCGATGCCGCGGGCGAACTCGAGCGCCGCCTCGCGGTCGCCGATGGCGTTGGCGAAGCCCAGCTCGGCGAGCTTCTCGGCGCCGATCTTCTGTGCGGCCATCAGCACGCCGCGGGCGTGACCGCCGCCGACGAGGTCCTCCAGCCGGCGCAGCGTCCACTTGTCGATCGTGACGCCCAGCTTGGCGGCGGGGATCGCGATGGTGGCGCTCGGATCGAGCACGCGCAGGTCGGCGAGCATCGCCATCTGCACGCCCGCTCCCACGGCCGGGCCGTTGACCGCGGCGACCAGGATCTGCTTCATCGCCTCGACCCGGCGGTAGAACCGGATCACCCGCTCCATGAAGCCCTTGTCCAGCACCGCGCCCGACCGCAGATCCGCCCCCGCGGAGAACACCGTTCCCTGCCCGGTGAGCACGATGACGAACACCCCGTCGGCCTCGGCGCGGTCGAACGCCGCCTCCAGGCCGTCCATGATCTCCGGGTTCAGGGCGTTCCGCGCTTCGGGGCGCTGGAACTCGATGACGGCGACCTTCTCCTCCAGCGTGTAACCAATCATGGCCCGCAATCTACCCTGGGGAGATGACACGCGTCGTGGTGGTCGGTGCTGGCCAGGCCGGACTTTCGGCCGCGTACTACCTTCCCAGGTTCGGCATCGACGACGCGGTGATCCTCGACCACAACTCGGGTCCCGGCGGCGCATGGCGACAGCGCTGGCCGTCGCTGACACTGCGTGCGGCCAATCGGGTGCACGACCTGCCGGGCTGGGGATTGCAGGACGCACTGGGGACGCACTGCGACGACGTCCCCGCCTCCACCGGTGTCGCGGAGTACTTCGGCGAGTACGAGGAGCGCTTCGACATCGACGTCCACCGCCCGGCGCACGTGGCGTCGGTCTCACGGACGGATTCCGGGTACCTCGTCGCCGGACACGGGATCGCCGGCCCCTTCGAGTACCGCACCGAGGCCGTCATCAACTGCACCGGCACCTGGGACAGTCCGTTCTGGCCGACGGTGCGCGGGGCATCGTCGTTCCGCGGGGTCCAGTTGCACGCGCACGACTACCGCACCGCCGAGCCCTTCGCCGGGAAGACGGTGGCCGTGGTCGGCGCCGGCATCACCTCGGTGCAGTTGCTGCTGGAGATCTCCGCGGTCGCCGACACCATGTGGTTCACCCGCCGCGAGGTCCAGTGGGACGCCACGCCCTTCGACCCGGACAAGGGCCGCCGCGCCGTGGCCCGCGTCGAGGAGCGGGTGCGGGCCGGCCTGCCGCCCGGCTCCGTGGTCTCGGTGACGGGGCTGCCGCTCACGCCCGCGCTGCGCGCCGGCATCGATTCGGGGGTGCTGGTCCGGCAGCCCATGTTCCGCGAGCTCACGCCCGACGGTCCGCTGCTCGCCGACGGTTCCGTCGCCGCGGCCGACGTGATCCTGTGGTGTACCGGCTTCCGCTACTCGATGGACCACCTGGCGCCGCTCGGACTGCGGTCGCCCGGCGGCGGCATCGTCATGACGGGGCGGCTGGCCACCGAGGTCGCCGGCGAGCCGCGGCTGCACCTTCTCGGCTACGGGCCGTCGGCGTCGACGATCGGGGCGAATCGTGCGGGCCGCGAGGCCGCTCGCGCCGTCGCGGAGGCGATCGGTGCGTCTGGGCCGGGTTCGGGCTCAGGTTCGGGCCGGGTGGGTGCGACCCAGCTTGCTTAGAACTCGGACCGCTCGCCTTGCGGCTCGGGTCCTCCTATGCGCTCGTCGGCGTCGCACCCACCCATCCCTCGTTCGTCCGTGGTCGCGTCCGGCACCCCCTCGTCTCACCGGGGCTGCGGGACCGGGCGCTTCGTCCGCGGGCAGCTCTCGCGTGCGCTTGCGCCTGTGAGACCAGGCGCATCGCGTGTGGGCGGCTCTCCGATTGTGTCCGAATCGGACATCGCGGCGGGTGCGGTCTCGGCGGTGTGAGGGCCGGCGGATCGGGGTCGTCCCCCACGCCGCGCCGATCCGCGGCTCCGGCGTTTCCACCCCCATCGGAAGCCGGTCGTGTCGTAGGGGGTCGACCGTCCCCCGCGCGACGCCGAATCCCCCACCAGACGCCGGGCCTCCCCCACGGGAAGCCGAATCCCCGTGGCGTGCGAACCGGGATCGACCGTCCCCCGCGCGACACCGGTCTCCCACGAGAACCGAGTCCCTCACGCCGGCAACCGAAGCCGATGCCGGTCCGATCCGGTCACGATCCGAGAGACCACCCACAGAGAACACCGTCCACCCCGAGGACGTGCCGCGCTCCGTCCCGGAGCACCGTCGAACCCCGGAACCGCAGGAGCGGCCCCGGGGCGAGCGGGGATCAGCGGAGGTTGAACTCCGCCGGGTCGGGGCCGATGCGGGAGCCGGTGATCGCGCTGATCCGCGCGACCTCGTCGTCCGACAGCGCGAACCCGAAGACGTCGAAGTTCTCGGCGATGCGCGAGGGCGTCACGGACTTGGGGATCACGACGTTGCCGAGCTGCAGGTGCCAGCGCAGGATCGCCTGCGCCGGAGTCACGCCGTGCGCCTCAGCGACCGCGGTCACCGTCGGATCCGCGAGCGACTCGCCCTGACCCAGCGGCGACCAGGCCTCGGTGGCGATGCCGTGCTCGGCGTGGAAGGCGCGCAGCTCGTCCTGCGGCAGGCCCGGGTGCAGCTCGATCTGGTTCACCGCCGGGGTCTCGCCGGTCTCGTCGATGACGCGGCGCAGCGCCTCGACGGTGAAGTTGCTGACGCCGATCGCCTTCGCTCGCCCGGAGTCGCGGATCTGTTGGAAGGCCTTGAAGGTGTCGACGTAGCGGTCGTACTCGAGGACGGGCCAGTGGATGAGGTAGAGGTCCACGTAGTCGGTACCGAGCCGGCCGAGGGAGGCGTCGAAGGCGCGCAGCGTCTCGTCGAATCCCTGGTCCGAGTTCCACAGCTTGGTGGTGAGGAAGACCTCGTCGCGCGCGAGCCCGCTCTCCGCGATCGCCCGGCCGGTGCCGGCCTCGTTCTCGTAGACGCGAGCCGTGTCGATCGACCGGTATCCGACCCGGAGGGCCTCCGCGACCGCGTCGCGGGCACCGTCGTCCGACACCTGCCAGACGCCGAAGCCCAGCTGGGGGATGGAGGTTCCGTTGTTGAGCAACACATCAGGCACAGTCATGCCTGTGCCAACACGGCGGACACCGACACTGTTCCCAGTAACCTGAATCCATGGCGATCACCGCGCAGGACCTCATCGATGCGATCCTCGACCGCGGCACCTTCACCAGCTGGGACCGCCCGCTGCTCGACGTCCGCCCGGACCCGCAGTACGCCGCCGACCTGCAGCGCGCCCGGGAGACCTCGCACCACGACGAGGCCGTCATCACCGGCGAGGGCCGCATCCGGGGCCAGCGGGTGGCGCTCATCGCGTGCGACTTCGCCTTCCTCGGCGGATCCATCGGCGTCGCGGCCGCGGAGCGGATCGTCTCCGCCGTCGAGCGCGCGACCGCCCTGCGCCTGCCCCTCCTCGCGACCCCGACCTCCGGCGGCACCCGCATGCAGGAGGGCACCGTCGCCTTCCTGCAGATGGTGAAGATCTCGGCCGCGATCACGCTGCACAAGCAGTCCGGCCTGCCCTACCTGGTCTACCTGCGCGACCCCACGATGGGCGGCGTCTTCGCCTCCTGGGGCTCGCTGGGGCACGTCACCATCGCCGAGCCCGGCGCGCGGATCGGTTTCCTCGGCCCGCGGGTCTACGAGGCGCTGCACGGCGAGCCCTATCCCGACGGCGTCCAGACCGCGGAGCATCTCTTCGAACGCGGGCTGATCGACGGGGTCGTACCGCTGCGGTTCGTCCGGCTCCTCGCGCACCGCACGCTGCGGGTGCTCGCGGGCGCGCAGGACGCCGACCCGTTGGCCCCGCATCTGGGCGTGCGCGAGGAGCTCGCGGCCGGCGACGACGGGACGTCCGCCTGGGACTCGGTGCGGATCAGCCGCGAGGTCGGGCGGCCCGGGGTGCGTTCCTTCCTGCGGCACTCCGCCACGGACCGACTGCCACTGTCCGGCACCGGCGAGGGCGAGACCGACCATTCGCTGCTGTTGTCGCTGGCGCGGGTGCAGGGCTATCCGTGCGTGGTGGTCGGGCAGGACACGACGCGCGCCGAGGGCCAGGCCCCGCCGCTCCTCGGCCCGGCCGCCCTGCGCGCCGCGCGGCGCGGCATGCGGTTGGCCGCGGAGTTGAACCTCCCCCTCGTGCTGGTCATCGACACCTGGGGCGCGGCCCTGTCCCCCGAGGCCGAGGAGGGCGGCCTCGCGGGGGAGGTGGCGCGCAGCCTGTCCGATCTGGTCACTCTCAGGGTCCCGACGGTGTCCGTCCTGCTCGGCCAGGGGACGGGCGGCGGGGCGCTGGCGATGCTGCCCGCCGACCGGGTGCTGTGCGCGCAGCACGCGTGGCTCGCGCCGCTGCCGCCGGAGGGCGCGAGCGCGGTGATGTTCCGGGACGTCGAGCACGCTCCCGAGATGGCGGAGAAGCAACGGATCCGCGGCGCGGATCTGCTCGCCGACGGCATCGTCGACCGGGTGATCCCCGAGCGCCCGAACGCGGCCGATGAACCCACGGAGTTCTCCCGCCGTGTCGGACTTGCAGTCAGTGAATCGCTCGCGGAGCTCTCACTCATCCCGGATTCGATCCGGATCAGCCGGCGACTGGACCGCTACCGGTTCCTGGGCCGGCGGGACTGACGGTCACCAGTCCCGCAGGCTGGTGTGGCCGTCCTCGAGCAGACGGGCGAACAGAGCCGTCTTCGACCGCGCAGGGCGGCCCGCGCCGGCGTACTTCACGCGCACCCTGGCGATGTGGGTGGCGACGGTCGCCGCGCTGATGAACAGCTCAGAGGCGGCGCCGTCCTTCGAGTCGCTCCCGAACCAGGCGAGCAGCACCTCCACTTCGCGTGCCGACAGTTGCGGCGTTCCGCCCGGCGCCTCACCGCCGGCGGTCTCCACCATTTCCGACGTACGGCCGAAGTCCTCGACAACAGTCATGTTCGCCCCTTTTTCTCGTGTTCCCCGCGCACTCGCTACGCGTGCGCCCGTCGACGGGTAATCTCCCATTCCGCGCCGGGAATCACCTCGTCATCGGGCTTGTTCGCACGAACTCCGTACGACGACCTGGCCTGATGAACGCTGTACGGGGGGGTGGGCGCTATGACATCGCACGACGGCGGGCCGCCGCGCCCGGACCCGGGGGGCGTGCACTCGCGGGCGGAACTGGGCGCGGCGCTGCGCGATCTGCGCGACTCCGCTGGTCTGACGGTGCGCGAACTGGCGGAACAGGCCGACGTGTACCTCGGCACCCTGTCCGGCTGGTTGTCCGGGGCGCACGCTCCGACCGCCGCAAGCCGCGACGTGTTCGAGCGCACGCTCGCCGCATGCGGAGTCCCGGAATCCGAGTTCGACGCGTGGTGGGGGAGCGTTACCCGGGCACGCGTTCGTTCGCGCAGCAAAACTACGACGCAACCCGGAAAGTCGCCTTACCGCGGATTCTCCGCATTCGAGATCGGCGATTCCGCGGACTTCTTCGGCCGCGACGACGACGCCGAAATCCTCTTCCGGAGAATCACTGCAATCGCAGCGGAAAGGAATCCCCGATCTCCGATCATGGTGGTCGGCGGTAGCGGAATCGGGAAGTCCTCGGTCGTCCGGGCGGGGCTCGCCGGGCGGTTCGCCGCCGACGCCGACGCCGGCTGGGACCAGGTGGTCATCTCCCCCGGCACCGCGCCGATGGAGGCCATCGACGAAGCCCTCGCCGCGCTGGCGGACCGCTCCGCGCTCCGACCCGTACTCGTGATCGACCAGTTCGAGGAGATCTGGACCCAGGGCGAACACTCCGACCCCGGCGAGGTGCTCCGCCGAGTGCTGAATCTCGCCGCGGGGGACGGTCCCGCCGCTGAGCAGGCGCCGCCCGTCGTCGTGCTGGCCCTGCGGTCGGACTTCCTCGACCGGCTGGTCGCCGAGCCCGGCTACGCTGCGGCAGCGGCGGCCGGCACCGTCATCGTCGGCCCCCTGGACCGGGACGGCCTGCGCGATGCGATCACCGGTCCCGCCCGACGGGCGCAGCTCGCCGTGGAGCCCGGGCTGGTGGAGCTCCTGCTCGACGACGCCGACGCGACCGGGGACTCGTCCGGTGTGCTGCCGCTACTCTCGCACTCATTGCGGACCACGTGGGAGAGGTCCGGTCGCGAGGGCATGACCGTCGCGCACTACCTGGAGACGGGGCGCCTCGCGGGCGCCGTCGAGAAGAGCGCGGAGACGGTGTACTCGGGGCTCGACGACACCGGCCGGGCGGCGATGCACGACCTGCTGCTCAGCCTGATCAACGTCGACGAGCACCGAGCGACCCGCCGCATCGTCGCGACTGCGGAACTGCGTCTGGATCCGAACGCGGAAAGGGTGCTGGACCGGTTGGTCGACGCACGGCTGGCGACCGTCGGTGACGACGGTGTGCAACTCGCGCACGAGGCCCTCGTGCACGCGTGGCCGCGGCTCAGGGAATGGGTCGAGGAAAACCTCGAGCGACTACGTCTCGAACACCGGATCCGCGTGTCCGCCGAGCACTGGGCCATGGCCGGCGAGCCGGAGACACTGCTGCTGTCGTCGGGCATGCTCGACCTCATCGAGGCGCTCTCGGCCGAGCGTCCACTCCGGTGGGGCGAGACGGAGCGGCGGATGATCCGCCGCAGCGTCGAGCGGCGGGATCAGCGCTTCGAGGA
The DNA here is from genome assembly GCF_001575195.1 of Tsukamurella pseudospumae. Classification (NCBI taxonomy): domain Bacteria; kingdom Bacillati; phylum Actinomycetota; class Actinomycetes; order Mycobacteriales; family Tsukamurellaceae; genus Tsukamurella; species Tsukamurella pseudospumae. The sequence goes on along the minus strand of NZ_LSRF01000058.1, from coordinate 810,456 downwards.
CGACCGCAAGCAGGTGCGCAAGCTGCGCGCCGTCGCGCTCGCGGCGGGGGCGTTCGCACTGGTCGCGGTACTCGCCGCGGTCCTGGCATGGGTGGGCCTGGCGAACACCGCACACGCGCGCGACGCCGCGGCCCACGCCCATGCCGAGTCGGCGAGCCGCCAGCTGGCGCTGGAATCGCGGCGCCTTCGTCCGCGTGACTCCGCGCTCGCCGCCCAGCTCGCGGTCGCCGCGTATCGGATCTCGGAGACCGTGGAGGCCCGATCGAACCTCCTGGACACATTGTCCGACCCGCTGGCCTCGCGACGCCTGATCGGCGACTCCTTCGAGGTCGCGGCGTCACCGTCGGGCGCGGTCGTCGCGGTCCGCACGCCGAACCGTGTCGATCTGTACCGGGCCGGCGGCGCCGGCCTCGGCGACGTGATCGGCCGGGTGGCCATCACCCCCGGCGCACTGCCCGGTTCCGGGCTCGTCTTCACCTCCGACGGGGCGGTGCTGCTCATCGGGACGGGCCTGGGGATGACCGAGGTCGACGTCCGCGTCCCCGCGGCGCCGCGGGTGAGCGGCACCACCGCGACCGCGCAGCCCGTGGTGCGGCTGTCCCCGTCCGGCGACGGCCGGACCGTGCTCGCGTCACTGGAGGACGCCCCGCCCGTCCTGCTGCGCCGGTCCGGCGACGGGTGGCGGCCCACCGCCTTCCCGGGCACCGGCTTCGCCGAGTCGCAGGCGGGGGTCGCCCTGAGCGCCGATGCGCGCATCGCGGCCGTGTCCGCGCCCGGCAAGGGCATCGAGCTGTGGGACGTGTCAGGAGCGGTGCCGGTGCAGCGCGGCACGCACCCTCTCGACGGTGCGTCGAACCAGGCGATCCGGATGGCCTTCCGCGGACGCGACCTGGCCGCCGGACTGCGTAGTCGTGAGGCGCTCGTGCTCGACACGACCGACCCCGCAGCGCTGGCGCTGCGCCGCACCGTCGGAGGGTTCACCAGCTACGTCAACGACGTCGAGTTCTCCGCCGACGGTACCCGACTCGTCGCCGGGAGTTCGGACGGGCAGGTGCGGGTCGTGACCGTCGCCGGCGACGAGCCCGACCTCGTGTTCACCGGACCCGAGCCGGTCGGCCTCGCCACGGTGGCCGGCGACACCGTGATCGCCGCTGCCGACGGCGGCGTCCTGCGGACGTGGCCGCTGCGCACCGCGGCGGTCACCCTCGGCTCACGCTCGGTGTTCCAGATCCCCACCGTGGGTGAGCAGATCCTGGTCGCGAACGGCGGCCCCGAGTCCGCGGTCGGGCAATGGCACACCGCGCCCGGCCCGGCACTCGTGCGGTCCGGACCGGACATCCCGGCACCGTCGGGCGACCTGTTCTCCGGTGCGCTGGCCGTCACCGCAGACGGGACGACCGGCGCGCTCGGCACGGCGAACGGCTCGGTATACGTCGCCGACCTGCGCGATCGTTCCCGGCCGCGACTCTCCCCCACCGGCGCGCCGGCACTGGGATCGATCGTGGAGACCGTGGCCGTCACACCCGACGGCCGCACCGCGCTCATCGCGGGCCTGTCGACGCCGCGGGTCGTCTTCGTCGACATCGCCGACCGCGCGACTCCGCGCATCCTGGGGTCGATCGAGGTGTCGGGCGGCGTACCGTCGGTCGGATTCCTGAGCGACGACCGGGCGGTGCTCGGTTCGGCGCGTGGCGACCTCGTGCTGGTCGACATCACCGACCGTTCCGCGCCGCGGGCGGTGCGCACCACCCGGGTCTTCAACGCATCGGTGGCCGCGCTGGCGGTGGCACCGGACGGGCGTTCGCTGCTGCTCGCGGAGTCCGGGGGCGGTCACCTCGCGCAGGTCTCGGGCATTTCCGCCGACCGCGACCCGCTGATCGTCCGATTCAGTGGACCCAGCGGATCGATCACGGGCGCGTCGTACTCCCCCGACGGTACGCGGCTCGTCGTCGCCTCGAGCAGCGGTGAGGTCCGGCTGTACCGCAGCGCGGAGGGCCGGGTACCCGAGCGTGAGGCGTCGCTCACCGTGGAGGGGGCGATCCTGTTCGACGCGCGGTTCACTGGCGACGGGACGATGGTGGTCGCGTCCGGCAACAGCGGGCGGCTGCGCGCGTGGGACCTGGATCCGGCGCGCGTGATCGACGCGGTGTGCTCGTCGAAGTCCGCGCCGATCAGCACCGAGGAGTGGGACCGGCTCGCGCCCGGCGAGCCCTACCGGGATCCCTGCGCCTGACTGCATGGCCGCGTCTTCACAGGCTCGATCCGCTCCTTCCGGTATCGCGTCTCGGGCCAGCGAACCCTACCGCGGCGTGCGCTCGACGGACGGCTTCGGAAAGGTCGACCACCATGTCCCGCGCAATCTTTGCCACCCGCCCACCCTGCAGTCCACTGGGTATGACCAGCCAGAACCGACCCGACCGAGTCCAGGACTCAAGCACCTCACGGTCACCATCTCGCAACATCAACGCAGCAGCAGTCCCGTACGTGCAACCCGCGCACGTCCTAAAAACGGATGAATCGTCGCGCATTCGAACCTCGCAAGGAGGCAACCACAATACGATCCCGGAATGCGACTACCTGGCAAGTTTCATACCGCGTTCCTCGTGCTCACTGTCACCGCTTTGGCAGCCTGCGGAACGACCTCGGGTCAGCCTACTTCCGCGGAAACGACGCGGACCGATCCCCCGACGACCGCGGAGGCGACCAGCAGCAGCGCCGCCCCGGCCGCACCTGTGCAGGTTCCGATTCCCGACGATTTCACGATCGCCGAGGGCGCATCCGGCTATCTCACCCGCAGTGGCTTCGCCGCCGGCACCATATACGGCGGATGCAGGCCCGAGGTATCGTTCACCAATCCCGCCTACCGGCCAAGTTCGTGGAAGCCACAGGTATTCGACACCAAGCGGGGCAGCTTCTGGTCGCCGCCGACAAGCCAGCCGATACCGACCGGGGAGCAGTTGATCGACCAGGGCTGTATCCTCGCTGGCGCCGCCGACACAGCGACGCTCGTCGTGGCCGCATCAACCAAGGTACCCGCGAGCGGATTAAGCGGCGAAGTCCGACGGGTCCACCTCTTCGCCTACCCTGTGGGGAACTCCGATCCCGCAGCCCACGTCCAGTTCGACGTTATACCTAAGAACGATTCAGTACAGCTATACGGCACTGCCTCAGGGGTCATTACCCAGCCCACTTACGGAGACTCCGTCATACGCGCAGTGACCGACCTCAAGCCCCTTTGGCCGATTGCCGGAAACGTTAGATGCACTACGTCGGATGCCGTTTTCACCGATTCCGGAATCCGAGACGCTCACTCCGGCACCGTTCTCTTCGTGCCGACCATCCACGTCCTCGGCGGCTGCTCGGGTACCACAGAGAGTCCCACAGGGCAATTGATGTTCTTCACCAGCCGGGAACCGAAGGTCGGAAACCCAACAGCCGCAGCGTTCGACGTACTCGCGAAGCGAGAGTTCAACCTGGGAGTATTCGGGATCGGATCGGACGATAACATCACAGGAATACCCATCATCGATGGCAAGGTCAAGTTTGGCGGCCGAGACGACGGCGTGTCCATCTACGATTTGCGCAGCCAGAAGCCGTCGTTCACCATCTCCCAACAGGAAGTCAACTCAGCGCGCATTAAGGGTGTCGCGTTCTTCGGCGATTACCTGTACATCGTAAACGACAGCGACAAGGGTACTACCTACTCTGTCACAACCATGTCCGACAGGAAGCAGGTTGCGACGTCGTGGTCGTCACGACCGGTCCTGCAAGTGTCTGGCTGGACGATGATCGGCGACGCCGCATCCTGCGGCAGATCAGGACAACCGGAGTGCACCAGAACCATGGTCAGGAACGTGAATGGCGCCTTTCCCGGGCCGTGGTACTGAACCTGCAAATCTCGGCAGCCGATCGGGGATGACTGATCCGCGAGTTCATCGCGGTACGAGGAGCTTTCGGACGACCAGTGGGCTCGGATCGAGCCGTTGTCGCCTTCGAGTGTCGGTCGGCGTGGGCGTCGGTTCCAGGACAACCGGTGGGTGGTCGAGGCGATCATCTACCGGTACCGAACCGGGATCGCGTGGCGGGACCTGCCGGTCGAGGTGTTCGGTTCGTGGAAGACGGTCTGGAAGCGTCACCGGCGCTACGCCCAGGACGGGACTTGGGATAAGGTCCTCGCCGCCCTCCTCGCCGATGCCGATGCCGATGTGGCGGGCGAGATCGATTGGACGACGGTGTGGGTGGACGCCACGATCAACCGGGCGCATCAGCACACGACGAACACCGTTCGTCCTGATCACGACACAGGGCCCGGTCGGATTACACGAATCCGCCGGCCGGGTTCGTCGCGAGCCCGCTCGGCGGTGACCGTGAACCTGCGGACGCTCTCGGACCGGGGTATCAAGGCCGTCATCCCGTAGAAGGTCACCGAGATCGACGCCCGCCGCCGCAAGGGCTCATTGGGTGGCCGGCCACCCAGCATTCGACAGCGATATCCACAAGGGCCGCAACGTCATTGAACGATCCTTCAATGACATCAAGCATGCGCGGGCCAGCCCACCACGGTGCTCCGCTTCAGCGATGAAGGGGAGCACCGATTCACGTTCACCTCTGAGTCGGAATCGGTTCCGGGCTCCGCGCTAGCACCGCCCGGAGCCGGCCCGACCGCACTGCCGAACCCAATCCGATGAGTCCGCATACGGCTGCCGAGGCGACGTACACGGGAAGCCATCCGTACCAGCCTCTCGTCGATAGCCACTCAGCGACCATCGGCAGAGTTCCGCCCAAGGCCGCGATGGCGATCGCCATGCCGAGCCCGCTACCCACCGCACGGAGCATCGTGGGAAAGAGCAACCCGTACAGGACGTTTCCTATCGCCAGTGTGGGAGCGAGGGCGATACCGAGGAGAAGTGCCACCGCGACGAAGGGCACGAGGCCCTGACGAAACGCCCACAGTAGCGGCACCGTTCCGAGAGCCTGGACCAGGTACGCGATCCGCAGAACCCGGATCGGATCGAACCGGTCCATCAGCCGGCCGAAGGCGACGATCGCGCCGACCACAACGGCGAGGACCACCGCCATGGTGCCCGATACGGCGGCCTTGTCGACCCTGCCCACGGTGTCGGCGTACACCGGTAGATAGACGAGCGCGAAGTAGACGGGCACCGTCCCAGCGGCTGTCATGAGGGCAACGGTCACCACCGCAGTCCGTTGTTCGCTCAGGAGCGGACCCAGCGGGCTTCGTCCGCTGCGGCTCGTCGACCCCTCCGCGGTGAACGCAGCGCTCTCGGGGGCCCGGAACCGCACCCAGATCGCGCACAGACCGGCGACTGCCGCGGCGGCGAATCCCCAACGCCACGCGCCGTCCGAGAGTCCGTCGCGCCCGTACACCGCAGTCAACGCCGCGACGACTCCGAAGGCGATCAGCGATCCGCCGGCCGTGCCGCTGTACGACAGCGCGCCATAGCTGAAACGTCTACCGGGAGGGGCGACTTCACTGACGTACGCCGCCACGGTCGAGGTCTCCCCGCCGAACGCGAAACCCTGCACCAGGCGCAGGATGACGATGAGCACCGCAGCCCAGGCTCCGATCATGGCGGAGGTCGGCAGAATCGCCATTCCAAGGCTCGCAGCCGAGATCGCGACCATGCAGAAGGCGAGCGTGGGACGCCGACCGTATCTATCGCTCGCCCAGCCGACCACTACGCCGCCGAGGGGGCGGGCCAAGAATCCGACAGCGAACCCCGCATAGGCGGCCAGCAGCGCGGACGCTCCGTGAGCGGGGAACATGCTCACGGCGAAGAACGGCGCGAGTACCGCATAGACGTTCCAGTCGAACGACTCGACGGCCGACCCGACCGTCGCGGCGAGCAACGCCCGACGGCGGCCGTCCGAACCCGTTCCGTCCTTCATCCAGGCTCCCGCCGACGCGCTTGCGCTCCACTCCGACCGTACAGAGCATAAGCGGCCGGCACGCCTCGAGATTGTGGTGTGGGCGAATGGGATCGAATCCGGTTGAACTGACATCCGTCCGGCCTCTCGTCCAGTGGGTGACTGCACGAGGACCGTTCCCCCAAAGTGAGGCGGCTCTAGAAATCGTGAATCGTGACGTACCCGTCCTGCAGTGCGCGGACCATGAGCGAGATCTTCGACCGTGCCGGCCGTCCCACCGCACCGTATTTCGCACGGATCCGCGCGATGTGCGTGCTCACCGTCGACGGTGAGATGAACAGGACCTCAGCCGCATCCTCCTTCGACAGTGCCTGAAGCCACGCACGGAGGACTTCGATCTCACGCCTACTGAGCTCCGGCAACCGAAGAACAGGATCCACCGGCTCAGCGATGAAACCATCGACGTGATCGCTCAACTTCTGCAACTCGGGCACAGCGCCGGCCATGACGACTCCTCTCGCACGGGCGTCCCGTGGACGACGCGAACTCGTCAGAACGGTACCGGTGAAGGGTGCGTCGGAATCAATGGCTGCGGTTTGACAGAACCGGCCTCACTGCGCCACTATCTACACGCTCCACCGGGTTAGTGTTTACACCCATTACGCAGGTCAACAGTGCTTCGAGGAGAACGAGTGGGCGAGCGGAAAGCCGCTGAGAGGCTGATCGACGCCGCGATCGAGATCCTTCGAGAGGACCCTGCCGAAGTACTCAGGCACGGGATTCGCAGCGAACGCGCGATTGCACTGGCGCGAACATCTCAAACGACATTCTTTCGAAACTATACAAAAGAATCATTCGTCGACGCGGTGCTGCGCCGACTCGCCGCCGCGCCCGCCGCCGAACCAGCTCGGATCGACGGCACGGGCTCGGGCGAGATCCACGCGAAAGATGTTCGTGACACCATCCGGAGTTCGTCCGCGGCCGACTTCGCAGCCGACGACCCCGAGGTCGCGCTACGCGTATTGGGGTTGATGCTGGGACGCTTCGACGCAACGAACGCACAGGCGCTCCGCCGGGCGTACCAGGCATCAGACGCTTTGCGCATCGGCATCTTCCGGTCGGTGCTCGAAGGCCACGGCGCCACCGTTCGCCGACCGTTCACCGTGGACCAGCTCTCCGTAGCTCTCACCGCGTTGCGGGAAGGGCTGCACATCAGGCGCCTGATCGACCCTGCCGTAGTTCCGGATTCCCTCTACGGTGAGACGGCCCTCGCGATCGCGATCGCAACCCTCGATACGCAACACCGACACGAGCACATCGACGAACTCGGATCAGCCCTCGACTCCGGCGACCCCCGAAGCAGGGCCCCACAACCGATGCTTCCCGACGATCCCAGGCAGGCGGTCCTCGACACCGCTGCGCGAGAGTTCGCCGAGCACAGCTTCTACCTCGCAACCCTGGAGGGGATCGCTGAATCGTCCGGGGTACCCATATTCATGCTGAAACGGCTCTTCCCCACCAAGGCACACATCGTGATCGCCGCACTGCGCCCGAAGTTCGCGGCCGTGGCCCAGGGAGTCACGGACGACGTGTCGCTCGGGACCGACCACGTCACGGTGATCCGCCGACACCTGCTGCGCTGCGCTCGACTGACGGTCGAGGAACGCCCCTTCATGGATTCCATGATCGCGAGCGTGTCGCACGACACGTCGGGGTTCGCAGAGGGTGTCGTCGAGATCAAGCAGGAACTGCACTTCCCATCGCTCATCGAACCGGTCATCGCGGACGGCCAACAGCAGGGACTGTTCTCCGACGGCCAGCCCTCGACCGAGTTCGCCGCCATCCTCACCAACGCCCTCTTCATCCGATGCTTCACCAGACGTACCGAGTCCCCAGAGAACAATGCGAGCTTCGTCGCCGAGCTGTTGCTCAACGGGTTGAGGTCCAGACCCGCCCCGGAGGAGACATCAACGGCGATGCACACTTCGTCGCCACGTCATCTGGACGGATGATTGCCTTACCGCTCAGCGATCAGGACAATCGACCCATGACGCAGACCGGCCGGGGCACCGACCGCGCACGGCTCGCCGCCGCGTACCGGCGGATCCACGAACGCGGGAAGGAACCGTTCGACTGCGTGCGCTACCGCGGACTGTATCGGCATTTCTTCGCGGCCGAGCTCACCGAGAACGACCTCGACCATCAGCTGCTCGGCTACGCGTGCGCGGACGCGACGACGCTGATCGACTACGTCCGCCACCTGGAGTACCACCGCCTGCGCCACGAACGACGACACCGCCCGCGGACGTCGTTCTGACCGGCACCGATCACCGGTCGATCACCCCGCGACGGTGACGCCCCACTGCACGCGAGTGGGGTCCACCGTCGCCACGCGGACCGTCACCGGATGCCGGGCCCCGTCGGAGACGAGTGCGCAGTTCTGCGTGGCCCCGACGACCCCGGACAGCTCCCCGTCGCAGGTCAGGGCCTCGACGGGGCGCTCCCGCGCGAGGACCTCGCGGGTGCGCCGCTCCAGCTCGGACACGGCGACCCGCCGACCGGACCGCGGCACGCCGTCGACCGTGGAGTCCCAGTCGACCCGCTCGCCGTCGACCCGGGTCACGGTGAGCCCCACGGCGAAGGCCTCACCACCGCGAGTCAACGTGCAGGTCTGCGCGGCGCCCACCTCGGCTCTGAGCCCGCCGTCACAGCGAAGACTGTCCGACGGTGCCGCCGCCACCTGCGCGAGCGTGCCCGATTCGACCTGCTCGCGGGCGACCTCGGCCGGCGCGAACAGCGACCAGCAGGCCAGCACGGCGACACCGGCGCCACCGACCAGCACCGCCAGTGCACGCAACGCCATATCGACACTTACCTCCGCAAACGATCTGCGCTTACTTCATGAATCAATTTGTATTATTGAATCATGAGCGGCCAGCGATCACAAGGCCGCCGAGCGGAGACGCCGCGGGTCAGCCCGTGACGGTCAGGTAGATCAGCGCGGCGTTGAGCACGACGATGAGCACGCCCGCGCCCGCAGAAGCCCAGCGCAGCGGCACACCGTCGACGAACTCCCCCATCAGCGACCGGTCGGAGGTGTAGCGCCGCAAAGGGAGCAGCGCGAACGGGATGCCGAAGCTCAGGACCACCTGCGAGATGATCAGCGCCTCGGTGGGCGGGACCCCCAGCGCCAGGACGCCGATCGCGGGGATCATCGTGACCAGTCGCCGGATCACCACCGGGATCCGCTTGCGCAGCAGGCCCGACATGATCGTGCCGCCGGCGTAGCTGCCGACCGACGTGGACGCGAGCCCGGAGGCCAGCAGGCCCACTGCGAACAGGCCGGCGACGACCGGGCCGAGCGCATCGCGCACCGCCGCGTGGGCGCCCTCGATGGAATCGGTGCCCTCTCGTCCGTAGAGACTCGACGCCGCGAGCACGAGCAGCGCGATGTTCACCGCGCCCGCGATCACGAGGGCGAGCACGACATCGATCCGCGTCGCCTTGAGCAGCCGCCGCGCGCGCTCGACGCGCCCCTCCGCGGGCGGCGTGCCGTGCCGGTCCACCACGAGCGCCGAGTGCAGGTAGATCGCGTGCGGCATGACCGTCGCGCCCAGCATCGACGCGGCGAGCAGCACCGTCTCCGTGCCCTGCAGCCGCGGGACGAGCCCGCCGAGGACGGCGGCACCGTCGGGCGGCGCGACCACCAGACCGGCGAGGAAGCCCACCACGATGATGGCGAGCAAGCCCATGATCACCAGCTCGAAACGGTACTGCCGGCGGCCGTCCGCGAGCACGAGGAGCGCCGTCGAGATCAGCCCGACGATCACTCCGCCCCACACCAGTGGCACCCCGAACAGCAGGTTCAGGGCCAGCGCGCCGCCGATCACCTCGGCGATGTCGGTGGCGGCGGCGACCAGCTCGGCCTGGCCCCAGAACGCGAGGCGCGCCCGCCGCGGCAGTCGGTCGCCGAGGACCTGCGGCAGCGAGCGGCCGGTCACGACGCCGAGCTTCGCCGACTGGTACTGGATCATCACGGCCATCACGTTGGCCAGCACCAGCACCCAGACCAGCAGGTAGCCGTACTTCGCGCCCGCCGTGACGTTCGCGGCCACGTTGCCCGGGTCCACGTACGCGATCGCGGCCACGAACGCCGGGCCGAGCAGCATCACGCCGCGCAGCGTCGTCGGCCTCCGGGATTCGGTCTTCGTCAGCACACGCCAAGGTTAGGCGAAAGCAAGGTTTCGGACAACCGAAACCTTGCTTCCGGCTGGTGAGCGCGGTGTCCGCGCCCGCTACGTCGCGGGGGCCGTGGTCGTCGTGGTCGGGATCAGCGGCAGCGTGAACGCCGGACGCGTCCGGGTGGGCCGCGTGGTCTCGACGGGCGCCTCGGTGGTCTGCACCGGCGGGGTGTAGGGCTTCGTCGTCGTCGTGACGATCGCCGGCGGGGTGTACGGCTTCGTCGTGGTCGTGATCACCGGCGGGGTGTACGGCTTGGTCGTCGTGGTGACCACGGCCGGCGGCGTGGTCACGACCGCCGGCGGCGTGGTGGTGATCACCGTGGTCGGCGGCGGCGCGACGGTGGTGGGCGGCGTCGTGGTCTCAGTGAGGGCCGGCGGCGTGGTGGTACCCGTGACCGCGGGCGTCGTGGTGCCGCCAGTCGACGGTGCCGGGCTCGTCGGGTCACCGGCGCGGGCGCCCGACGGTGCCGGGGCCGGGGTGGTTGCTGACGTGCTCGCCGTGGTGCCGTCGGTGGGGCGGTTCGCGGTGCCGCCCGTGGCGGTGGTCGCGGTGCCCGTGGCGGTGGTCGCGGTGCCCGTGCCGGCACTACCGGTCCCGGTGGAGCCGGACCCGGCGGTGGCCGTGGTCGTCCGCATGGCTGTGGCCGTATCCGCTACCGACACCTTCACGCTGGTGCCGACGGCCTCCTGGACCTCGGCGCGGCTGCCGGCCTGGATCACCGCACCGTCGAGCGCGGCGGGGACCGGGGCGAGGATCGTCGGATTGACGTTGACGTTGCCGGGGATCGGGGCGCCGGGCAGCGCGAGGACCGGCTCGACCTTCGCCGAAGTGGGCAGCGGCATGAGCACCACCCCGGGGGCGACGGGCGCGCTGACCACGGTGGTCGTCGTGGTCGTGGTCGTGGTGTACACCGGCGCGGCGATCGCGCCCTGCCCCCGGACGTCGACGACGCGACCGGGCGTGACGGCCCAGACCGGGTAGAACGGATCGCTGTACCGCGGGTTCACTCTGCGATAGGGGTTGGTGCCGAGGTTGATCGTGATCGACACGGAGATGATCGGCTGCGGCCTCGGCTGCGCCCAGCCGCGCGGGTAGATCCACATCACGGGAACGTCCGCGCGGAAGCCCGGGTCGAACCACGGCTTCGGGTACCCCGGCCGGTCCCAGGGCCGCGGTTGCCCGGGCATCCACGGGCGGACGCCGAGCTGGCGGCCGTAGACGCTCCAGCAGATCTGCGTCTGGTGCTCGGGACCCGCGACCCACGAGCCCCAGCGACCCGTGTCGCAGATGGCGCGGTACGCGTCGATCTGGTGCGGCGTGTACTGCCAGGGCCGGGTGTTCGCGGGCCGGGCCAGCGGCTCCGGCACCGGGGCCTGCGCCGCGGGACGCAGGTCGGGCGGGAGGACGTCCGACGGGACGGGCGGGTAGTAGACCGTGGTGTTACTGCTGGTCGACGTGATGGTGCCCTGCGGCAGACCCGAGTTCACGACCGCCTGCGCGGCCACCGGATCACCCACCATCATCACGCTCTTGGGCGGCACCGCCACGCCGTCCGTCTGGAAGGCGCCCGGGTTGGCCGTGTACTGATCCCCCGTGACCGGACTGAAGGCGACCGGCGAATCCTGCGTGGCGGAGTCCTTCCCGCACGCCGCGAGTAGCCCCGCCACCGACAGCACCGCGGCCGCCGCGGCCCCTACCTTGACCGTCTTCATCAGTCCTCCACCACTCCGGCCGCGCGGGTACCGCAACGACTCCGTTCCCATCCTTCTACGCCCGCAGGCCCCGCACCATCCCCCGAACGGTGGAATTCGCACCCACCGAGTAGTGGCGCAGCCAATGACTGCGTTGATAGCATTGCAGTCATGGCGACCCTGACGATCCGCAACCTCCCTGACCACGTGAAGGAGAAGCTGCGGATCAGGGCCGCCCACAACGGCAGGTCGATGGAGGCGGAGGCGCGCATGATCCTGGAGGAATCCCTGGTCGAACCCGGGAAGGTGGACCTGAGCTGGGTGGAGGCGTTCATCGAACTCGGGCGCGAGTTCGGTGGTATCGAGCTGGAGATCCCACCCCGCGAGGTCGAGCCCGCGTGGACGTTCAACGAATCGTGATCATCCTCGACACCAACGTGATCTCCGCGATGATGGCGGGCGATTGCGCCGTCGTCACCTGGGTCATGGCGCTGGGCGAGCAGCCGGTGACGACGGCGATCACGGCGGCCGAGCTGCTGTACGGGATCGAGCAACTCCCGGACGGCGCCCGCCGGCGCACTCTCCGTAGCCGATCCGCCGAGGCACTTTCCCTCATGCGCGAGATTCTGCCGTTCACAACCGACTCCGCCGATGTCTACGCCGCGATCCGAGCCGAGCGACGACGAGGTGGCAGGCCCATCGCCACTATGGATGCAATGATCGCGGCGATCACGCGGCAGACCGGCGCGGGCCTCGCCACCCGCAACGTCGCCGACTTCGAGGGCCTGGGCCTGCGCCTCGTCGACCCGTGGTCGGCGGAAGGGTAGACAAAGGTAGATGAATGGGTAGCGTGGAGAGCATGAAGGTGATCACCGTGGCCGAACTCCGCCAGAACCCCACCGTCGCGCTGGACGAGGTCGAGCGGGGCGAGACCTACGAGGTCACGCGGCACCGTCGGGTCATCGCGCGGCTCGTCCCACCCGAGCCGACCATCGAGCTCATTCCGCCGCGGAAGAAGGGCGGCGCGAAGCTGTCCGACTTCCCCGCACCGAGGCATCCCCGAACGACCGCGGAGGTCGACGCGTTGCTCGAGGAGATGCGCGGAGATCGATGGTGACGACGTACTACCTGGACACCTCGGTTGCAGTCCACGTCCTATGGCGCGACTCCGGGGCATTGTCGTGGTTCACGGCCGCCACTGGTGACGAAGAGAAGGTCGTGTCCTCGTCACGCATCCTCCAGACGGAGCTCACTCGAGTGCTTCGCCGTGAAGACGAAACCATCGCACGCCGGAACACGATCCTCGACCACGTGTCGATCGCACCGATGACGGAAGCGATCCTCACATCAGCCGAATCCATCGCCCAGCATCTCCGCACGCTCGACGCGATCCACCTCGCCACGGCCTTGGCCTTGGGCTCGAGGACCGTCTTGGTGACGCACGACGCCCGGCTGGCCGAGATCGCGGAGGAGCACGGGCTCACCGTCGAGGACCCGGTGACGTGACACTGCGCCGCCGGACCGCCCGGCGCGCCTCTCACCTACGCTCGGACGCATGACCGCACGAGACCACGGCGACCCCGGCGACGCTCCCACGATCGCCCCGCCGCTGACCGACATCGCCCGCCCCGCGCGCCCCTCCGCGGCGGAGGAGGCGCGCACCGTCGCGGCGGGCACGTTCACCGCGACGCTCGCGTCCCTCTCCTCCGACGGTGCGCCCTGGGCCTCGCTGGTGACCTACGGCCTGCTCGGCGGCGACCCGGTGCTGTGCGTGTCCCACATGGCCGAACACGGCCGCAACCTGCGGCGCGATCCCCGCGCGAGCCTGTCGATCGTGGCCCCCGCGGCGCCCGACGACCCGCTCGCGAACACCCGGATCACCCTGGCCGGGCGGGTCCGCGAGCCCGCGGGCGACGAGGCCGCGGCGGCGCGGCAGGCGCACCTCGACGCGGTCCCGACGGCCCGGCACTACATCGACTACAGCGACTTCACGCTGTGGGTGCTCGGGGTCGAGCGAGTGCGGTGGGTCGGCGGCTACGGCCGCATGGACTCGGCGAGCGGCGCCGACTACGCCACGGCCGCGCCCGACCCGGTGAGCCCGGTGTCCGACGGGGCGGTTCGGCACCTCAACGACGACCATGCGGATTCGCTGCTGGCGATGGCGCGGCGCTTCGGCGGCCACCCGGACGCCACGTCCGCCCGCTGCGAGCGCGCCGATCGCTACGGCCTCGACCTGCGAGTCGACACGCCCCGCGGGTGGGCCGTCACGCGCGTCGGCTACCTCGAGCCGCTCGACGATGCCGCCGGCCTCCGCGGCGCGACGGTGCAGCTCGCCCGCCTCGCGGCGGAGGTGGACTGACGCGCAGGGCCCCGCACCGTCGAACGACGGTACGGGGCCCTGCGCACTCACTGCTGTTACTTGACGCCCAGCAGATCGATGACGAACACGAGCGTCTTGCCCGACAGGCGGTGCCCGCCGCCGGCGGGACCGTAGGCGAGGGCGGGCGGGCAGATCAGCTGGCGACGGCCGCCGACCTTCATGCCCGGGATGCCCTCCTGCCAGCCGGCGATGAGGCTGCGCAGCGGGAAGTTGATCGACTCGCCGCGGCTCCACGAGGAGTCGAACTCCTCGCCGCTCTCGAACTCGACGCCGAGGTAGTGCACGTCGACGACGCTGCCGGGCTGGGCCTCGGCGCCGTCGCCCACGACGATGTCCTTGATGACGAGCTCGGTAGGCGCGGGGCCCTCGATGAACTCGATCTCCGGCTTGGTCATTGACGCTCCTTTGATCAGGCGGTGCAGGTTGTCGCGACGGATCGGCGGCATTTACGCACCGGGGTAGTCACGGGCGGTGTGGCCCGTGTAGATCTGCTGAGGACGGCCGATCTTGGTGGTCGGGTCCTCGTGCATCTCGCGCCAGTGGGCGATCCAGCCCGGAAGCCGGCCGAGCGCGAACAGCACCGTGAACATGCGCGTCGGGAAGCCCATCGCGCGGTAGATCAGACCGGTGTAGAAGTCCACGTTCGGGTACAGCTTGCGCTCGATGAAGTAGTCGTCGTGCAGCGCGACGTCCTCCAGGCCCTTGGCGATGTCGAGCAGCTCGTCGGACACGCCTAGCAGCTCGAAGATGCGGTCCGCGGTCTGCTTCACGATCGCCGCACGCGGGTCGTAGTTCTTGTAGACGCGATGCCCGAAGCCCATGAGCTTCACGCCGTCTTCCTTGTTCTTGACCTTGTTCATGAAGGCCGTGGTGTCGCCACCGGAGGCCTTGATGTCGTCGAGCATCTCGAGGACGGCCTGGTTGGCGCCGCCGTGGAGCGGGCCCCAGAGCGCGTTGATGCCGCCCGAGATGGACGTGAACAGGTTGGCGTTCGACGAGCCGACCAGGCGCACCGTCGACGTCGAGCAGTTCTGCTCGTGGTCGGCGTGCAGGATGAGCAGCATGTCGAGGGCCTTGACCAGCTCCGGGTCGACCTCGTAGGGCTCGGCCGGGAACCCGAAGGTCATCCGCATGAAGTTCTCGACCAGGCTCAGCGAGTTGTCCGGGTAGAGGAAGGGCTGGCCGACCGACTTCTTGTACGCGTAGGCGCAGATGGTCGGGAACTTCGCGAGCAGGCGGACCGTCGCGAGCTCGACCTGCGCCGGATCGTTGTGGTTCAGCGAGTCAGGGTAGTACGCGCTCAGCGCGTTCACGGCCGACGAGACGACCGGCATCGGGTGGGCGTTGCGCGGGAAGCCGTTGAAGAAGA
Source organism: Tsukamurella pseudospumae (assembly GCF_001575195.1). Lineage (NCBI taxonomy): Bacteria > Bacillati > Actinomycetota > Actinomycetes > Mycobacteriales > Tsukamurellaceae > Tsukamurella > Tsukamurella pseudospumae. Next base: position 794,885 of record NZ_LSRF01000058.1, on the reverse strand, counting down.
GCTTCAGGTCCTCGTGCAGCAGCGTGTGCCGCTGGATCTTGGCCGTGAACTCCGCCAGCTGCTCCGGGCTCGGCAGCTCACCGTGGATCAGCAGGTAGCTGACCTCGATGAAGGTCGACTTCTCCGCGAGCTGCTCGATCGGGTACCCGCGGTAGCGCAGGATCCCCGCGTTGCCGTCGATGTAGGTGATGGCCGACTTGCAGGACGACGTGTTGACGAAGCCGTTGTCGAAGGTGCTCAGGCCGGTCTGCCCGAGGAACTTCCCGAGCGCGATGCCGTCCGCACCCTCGGTCGCCTTGATGATCGGCAGCTCGATCTGGCCGCCAGGGTAGGCGACCGTAGCGTTCGCGGTGTTGTCATCGGTGGACAATGTTCGTATCCCCTCGCTGTAGTCGGCGGATAAAAGCTACCTGGCTAGAACCTAGCGGTATCGCGGTTCTCTGCGAAAACGAGGGTGTCACCTGATCCCCCATTCGGTGCTCCACGATCGCCCGGGGGCGATGCGGATCACGTCGGTCCCGGTATGCAGCGCGTTGCCCGGGGCGGACATCGGCTCGACCGCCACGGCCCGGCCCGGTCCACCGTCGGCGCCCCGTCCGGGGAAGCCCTTGCCGTCGTCCGGGTCCGCGATGAACACCTGGGCCCACGGCAACGACGGTGCCGTCCACAGCTCGGTCTCCCCGTCCGGTCCGCGCAGGACGTACCGGCCGGCCGCGCCGGTGAACGGGGTGTCGATGTGGACGCCGGCCAGGGACCGCGGCGCGCGGTAGTCGTACGCGGAGCCCTCGACGGTGCGCGGCGGACCGTCGGGCAACAGGCGCGGCCCGAGGGGCTGCCACTGCTCCGCCCCGAGCTCGAGCGTGCAGTCGTCGACGGGGCTCGCGCCCACCCGGAGGTAGGTGTGGAATCCGACGGCGAAGGGCAGGTCGACAGTGCCGGTGTTGCGCGCCTCGAAGGCGCAGGTCAGGCCGTCGGCGGCGACGCTGTAGCGGATCCGCAGGTGCAGGTCGAAGGGCCAGCCGGTGTGCCGACCCACGTCGAGGACGAGGGTGACGGCGTCGACGGCGGTCTCGATGTCGTCCCAGTCGACGCGGCGGACGAGCCCGTGGTCGGCGGTGCCGGTGACGTCGCTGGTGACCTCGAGCCGATACAACTCGTCGTCCCAGGAGTAGATGCCGTCCTCGGTGCGGCCGGGCCACGGCGCGAGCACCAGACCCGCGGACAGCGGCGGCTTCTCACCCAGCGGCCACTCCTCGGTGAGAGGGACCCCGTCGCGGCGCAGGCCGCGCAGGCCCGCTCCCGTGCGCGCGATCTCGGCGACGTAACCGCCGGCCGCGATGGTGAACCCCGGTTGCACCGTCATGGCCGTCATCCTACGGGCGCCATCGCCGGGGCGAGCGGCGTCGGCCCCACCGGCGGCGGTGCAACCCCCTGCTACCCGCGGGCCAGGGTCCCGGCGATCACCGTCGCGACGGCGGCGTGCAGTGCGGGGACCAGCTCGACCCGGAAGACGGCGAGTTCCGGGTCCACGAGATACGCGCTCTGGCAGACGTGCGACTGCTCGGCCTGCGTGTAGACGGTGCCCGAGAGGGTGACGAGGAAGACGCACACGGCGGGCGCCGCGTCGCCCAGCTCCGGAACCGCCCGCCGCAGAACCCGCCCCAGCAGTTCCATCCCGGCCAGCGCGGTGCGCTTGAACCGCACGATCGCGTCGGTGGAGACATTGCGTTCGAGGACGGAGGCCTGCGCGGCCAGGAGGTCGAGCAGTTCCGGCCGCGCGGCGGCGACGCGGGCGTAGACGGCCGCGAACCGCTCGATGCGCTCGGCGGCCGGCGCAGTGGCGTCCGGCTCCTCCGCCGTCCAGGCCTCATCGAGTTGTGCGATCCATCCCGTCGCCGAGCGGGTGAGCACCTCGAGCAGGACCTCCTCGCGGGATTCGAAGTAGCGCAGCACGTTCGACTTCGCGAGGCCGACGCGGCGGCTGAGCTCGTTGAGCGTGAGCGCCACCACGGGCATCTCGCCGAGCATCGCGGCGGCCGCGGCCAGGATCGCCTCCCGCCGCTCCTGCCGCTGCTGCTCGGTGCGCGCCCGCTGGAATCCCACGGATCGATTTTACAGACCGTCGGTCTATTGACAGCGGAACGGTGGCCTTCTACCGTGGTGGCACAACAGACCGACGGTCTATTAACCATCGCCGACGCAGCAGGAGTACACATGAGCTGGACCGAGAACGACGTTCCCACCCAGGCCGGACGGGTCGCCGTCGTCACCGGCGCCAACACCGGCCTGGGTTTCGAGACGGCTCGCGTGCTCGCGCAGAAGGGCGCCGAGGTGGTGCTCGCGGTCCGCAACCCGGACAAGGGCGCGGAGGCCGTCCGGCGCATCGCCGCGGCCGCCCCGTGTGCGACGGTGCGCCTGCAGCGCCTGGACCTCGGCTCGCTGGAATCGGTGCGCGAGGCCGCCGCGGAACTGCGGGAGAGCACGCCCCGGATCGACCTGCTGGTCAACAACGCGGGCGTCATGTACCCGCCGAAGCAGACCACCGCCGACGGCTTCGAGCTGCAGTTCGGCACCAACCATCTGGGCCACTTCGCCTGGACCGCACAGGTTCTCGATCTACTGCTCGACGTTCCCGGCTCGCGCGTGGTGACGGTGGCCTCCCTCGCCCACCGCATCCGCGCAGCGATCCACTTCGACGATCTGCAGTGGGAGCGCTCCTACGAGCGGGTCGCGGCCTACGGGCAGAGCAAGCTCGCGAACCTGCTCTTCCACTACGAGCTGCAGCGCCGCCTCGAGGCGCGCGCATCGGGCGAGCGGGGCACAGTCGCCGTCGCGGCCCACCCGGGCATCGCCGACACCGAGCTGGTCCGCAACCTACCGAAGGCCCTGCAGTTCGCCCAGGTCGCCGCTCCCCTGTTCTCGCACGACGCGGCGCACGGCGCGCTCGCGCAGCTGCGGGCGGCGACGGACCCGTCCGTCCTCGGCGGGCAGTACTACGGGCCCGACGCCACCGGCGAGCGTCGCGGCGCCCCGCGGCTGGTCACCTCCAGCGCCCAGTCGCTCGACCTGGACCTGCAGCGTCGACTGTGGGCCGTGTCCGAGGAGCTCACCGGGGTGTCCTTCCCGGTGTAGCGGATTCGCTCAGCCGGTGATCTTCGTCAGCCACGCCGGATCGCTGAGCGAGACCTGCTCACCGTCGTGCAGCACCGTCGGGGTGCCGGTACCGCCGGCGGCGGTGAGCAGCTTCAGGTTCGCGGCGCCCACGGCCTTCCCGTCGACCCCGGTCGCCCCGTCACGGATCTTCGCCACCGCGGCGTCGCCGGTGCCGGACGCGCCCGCGAGGGTCGCGATCTCCGCGTTGGTGAGATCGCTCGCCCCGCTCTCCTGGGGCTGCGAGAGGAACATCGACCTGACGAAGCCCAGCGTCGCGTCGGTCCCGCTGCCGCGGCCCACCTCGAGGAAGGCCTGCAGCGCCCGCGAGGAGTAGTCACCGCTCGCGGAGAGCCGATCGAGGAAGCTCACCGGCCGGTACTCGACGGTCAGCCGCCCCGCCCGGACCGCGGTCGTGATGTCCGCACCATAGGTCGTCTCGAAGTTCTTGCAGGCGGGGCACAGGAAGTCCAGGTAGACGGTGATCTTCAGCCCACCCGTCCCGACGCGGACGGCACCGTCGTCCGATCCGGTGGTCGCCGTCGCCCCCGCCTCGCCCGACGGTGCCGGGACCGCCGTCCCCGCGATGGAACGGCTGCACCCGGCGACCGCGACCAGCGCGAGCAGCATCGCAGCGACGACGGTGAGCATCCGTTGCATCCTCATACCGCGCAGGATACTGGGGGCTCAGCGCGTGACGCGGTAGCGGACGAAGGCGGGCACGGCCAGCGCCGCGAGCACCGTGAACACGATCACGAGCACGCCGCCGCCCGCGGCGGCCATCGCGGCACCGGCGGTGGCGGCCGCTGCGCCGTGCGCGGCGTCGCCGATCCGCGGCCCACCGGCCACGACCACGGTGAAGACGCCCTGCAGGCGGCCGCGGACGTCGTCGGTGGCGGCCTCCTGCAGCATCGTGGTGCGGAAGGCGGCGGAGAACATGTCCGCGGCACCGCCCAGCGCGAGCATCACCAGCGCCGCCCACAGCCAGCTGAAGTGGGCCGCCACGCCGAAGCCGGCCATCGCGGCGCCCCACAGCACGATCATCACGATCACGGACAGCCCCTGCCGCGAGACCCGTGAGGTCCAGCCGGAGAGCACGCCGCCGAGCACGGCGCCCACCGACATCGCTGCGAACAGCGCCCCGAACACGAAGCCGCCCTCCATCGGATCCCCGAAGTTCTCGTGCGCGATCTGCGGGAACAGCGCCCGCGGCATGCCGAAGACCATCGCGATGATGTCGACGACGAAGCTCATCAGCAGCACCTTGTGGCCGGCGAGGTAGCGGAAGCCGTCGATCACCGAACTGAGCCCCAGCGACTGTCCCCTGTCCTCCGCCTTGATCGACGGCAGCCGCCACACCGCCCACAGGGTGAGCATGAGCGACGCGGCGTCCAGCGTGTACAGCCAGTGCACGCCGATGATCGGGATCAGCGGCGCGCCCAGCATCGGCCCGGCGATGGCGCCGAACTGCATGACGGTCATGTTCAGCGAGTTCGCCGCCGGCAGCTGCTCGGGCGGGACGAGTCGGGCGTAGATCGCGGAGCGGGTGGGCTGGTTGACACCGAAGAAGGCCTGCTGCAGGGCGAAGGCGCCGAGGATCAGCCACACGTTGTTCGGCAGCACGGCCAGCAGCAGCGCGGTGCCGGCCAGCCCGAGCGTGGTGCCGATGATGACCAGCCGGCGGTCGAGGGCGTCGGCGATCGCGCCGCCCCAGAGCCCGAAGATCACCAGCGGGACCAGGCCGAAGACGCCGGTCAGGCCGACGTACGCCGAGGATCCGGTGATCGCGTAGATCTGGGCGGGGACGGCGACGGCCGTCAGCTGCGCCCCGATGACGGTGACGATCCCCGTCCACCACAGCCGCCGGTAGTCGGGATTGCGGAGCGGACGCGTATCCGCCAGGAGTCTCGGCACCGAAAGATCCTACGACTTCCTCACGACCCACCCGCAATTGAACACCGTTATGGAGAATCCGACCTGCGGTTTCCCTCTCCATAACGGTGTTCAATTGCAGCGGTCAGGGCTGGAGGCGCACCGCCGCGTAGTCGGGGGCGACGAGCCGCACGCGGTTGTGCACGCGGTTCTCCCGGCCCTGCCAGAACTCGACGACCTGCGGCGCGATGCGGTAGCCGCCCCACTCCGGCGGCACCGGCACGTCCACGCCCTCGAACCGGGCCTCGACCTCGGCGAACCGGTCCGCCATCTCGGCCCGCGAGGCCACCGGTCGCGACTGGTCCGACGCCCACGCCCCGAGCTGCGAGCCCCGCGGCCGCTCCGCCCAATAGGCGGCCGTCTCCTCCGGGAGCACCTTCGTCACCGCGCCGCGCACGTGCACCTGCCGGTGGATCGCGATCCACGGGAAGGTCACGGCCGCCACGGGATTCGCCTCCAGCGCGCGGGCCTTGTCCGAGCCGTAGTTGGTGTAGAAGACGACGCCGCGCTCGTCGAGCCCCTTGCACAGGACGGTTCGGGTGGCCGGGAGCCCCGCATCGTCGACGGTGGCCAGCACCATCGCGTTGGGCTCGGGCACGTGCGTGGCCACGGCCTCGTCGAACCAGGAGCGCCACAGCGGCACCCAGCCGGCGGCGAGGTCCTCGGGCTGCAGATCGAACGGGTCGCCGTCGTACTTCTCGCGCATCGCCGTGAGGTCCACGCCACTAAGGTTAGGCGCATGACTGAGATTCCCGGCGGACTGGAAGGCGTGGTCGCGTTCTCCACCGAGATCGCGGAGCCGGACAAGCAGGGCGGGGTGCTGCGGTACCGGGGCGTGGACGTGGCCGATCTGGTGCGCAACCAGGTCACCTACGCCGAGGTGTGGGGCCTGCTGGTGGACGGGGAGTTCGGCAACCCGCTGCCCGCGGCCGAGCCCTTCCCCCTGCCGATCCACAGCGGCGATGTCCGCGTGGACGCGCAGGCGGGTCTGGCCATCCTCGGCCCGCTGTGGGGTTTCGAGCCGCTGCTCGACATCGACGACGCGACGGCCCGCGAGAACCTCGCCCGCGCGTCGGTGACCACGCTGAGCTTCGTGGCCCAGTCGGCTCGCGGCCTGGAGAAGCCGGCGGTGCCGCAGCGGATCATCGACCAGTCGCCCACCGTGACCCACCGGTTCATGACCCGATGGCAGGGCGAGCCGGACCCGGATCACGTGCGCGCCATCGACGCCTACTTCGTCACCGCCGCCGAGCACGGCCTCAACACCTCCACTCTCACCGCCCGCGTCATCGCGTCGACGGGGGCCGATGTCTCGACGGCGCTCTCGGGCGCGGTCGGCGCCCTGTCGGGCCCGCTGCACGGCGGCGCACCGTCGCGCGTGCTCCCGATGCTCGACGAGGTGGAGCGGACCGGGGACCCCCGCCGGTCCGTCACCGACCGGCTGGACCGCGGCGAGCGGATCATGGGCTTCGGGCACCGCGTGTACCGCGCCGAGGACCCGCGGGCCGACGTGCTGCGGACCGTCGCGCGCACCCTGAACGCGCCGCGCTACGAGGCGGCCGCGGCCCTCGAGCGGGAGGCGAACGCGCTGTTCGCCGAGCGCAGGCCCGATCGCGCGATCTCGACCAATGTCGAGTTCTGGGCAGCGGTGGTGCTCGACTACGCGGGCGTGCCGGTGCGGATGATGCCCGCGATGTTCACCTGCGCCCGCACGGCCGGGTGGTGCGCCCACATCCTGGAGCAGAAGCGGGCGGCCAAGCTGATCCGCCCGTCCGCGCAGTACATCGGCCAGGGTCCGCGGCAGCCGGAGGACGTGCCCGGTTGGGACACCATTAGGATTTAGGGCATGACGATCGAGATTCCCGCCGCGCTCAAGCCCGTCGACGGCCGCTTCGGCTGCGGCCCGTCCAAGGTCCGCCCGGAGCAGCTGAGCTCGCTCGTCGACACCGGCGCGTCGGTGTTCGGCACGAGCCACCGTCAGGCTCCCGTGAAGAACGTCGTCGGCCGCGTGCGCGACGGCCTGAAGGACCTCTTCTCCCTCCCCGAGGGCTACGAGGTCGTGCTCGGCAACGGCGGCACCACCGCCTTCTGGGACGCCGCGGCCTTCGGCCTGATCCGCGAGCGCAGCCAGCACTTCACGTACGGCGAGTTCTCCAACAAGTTCGCGAGCGTCGCCAAGGGCAACCCGTTCATCGGCGACCCGGTCGTGGTCTCGAGTGATCCCGGCAGCGCCCCGGAGCTGGTGGCCGACGGCACCGTCGATCTGATCGGCTGGGCGCACAACGAGACCTCGACGGGCGTCGCGGTGCCGGTCAGCCGCCTCGCCGGCAGCGAGAACGCGCTCATCGCGATCGACGCCACCTCGGGCGCCGGCGGCCTGCCGGTGAACGTCGCCGACACCGACGTCTACTACTTCGCGCCGCAGAAGTGCTTCGCCGCCGACGGCGGCCTCTGGGTCGCGCTGATGAGCCCCGCCGCCCTCGCGCGCGTCGAGGAGATCAAGGCCTCGGGCCGCTACACCCCCGAGTTCCTGTCGCTGCCCATCGCGGTGGACAACTCGAGCAAGAATCAGACCTACAACACGCCCGCCCTGGCCACCCTGCTGATGTTCGCGAACCAGATCGAGTGGATGAACGGCAACGGCGGCCTGGACTGGTGCGTCAGCCGCACCAAGGATTCCAGCGACCGCCTGTACCAGTGGGCCGAGGCCAGCGAGTTCGCCACGCCCTTCGTCGCGGACCCCGCGCTGCGCAGCCAGGTCGTGGGCACCATCGACTTCGACGAGAAGATCGACGCCGCCGCGGTCGCCAAGACGCTGCGCGAGAACGGCATCGTCGACACCGAGCCGTACCGCAAGCTGGGCCGCAACCAGCTGCGCATCGGCATGTTCCCGGCGATCGACCCCGACGACGTCACCGCCCTGACGAAGTGCATCGATTTCGTGGTCGAGCGCGTGTCTACGGGCGCGTAACGATTCGATAACCTACCCTGAATTCATGCAGGAGTTGCGGGTCACGGGAGTGGACGACGACGGGACGTCGGTGGTCTGCGAGGGCCCCGCGGGACGTTTCCGCCTGCCGATCGACGACACCCTGAAGGCGGCAGTGAACGGCGAGATGACGGGCGGGCAGACGGAGCTCGAGCTGGGCGCCGACCTGTCGCCGCGGGAGATCCAGGCCCGAATCCGTGCGGGCGCCACCGTCGAGGAGATCGCCGAGCTGACCGGCGCCCCGAACCACCGGATCAAGCGGTTCGCCGGTCCGGTCCTGCTGGAGCGCTCCCGCGCGGCCGAGATGGCGCAGCTGGCCCATCCCGTGCGCGGCGACGGCCCGATGCACGCCACCCTCGCCGACGTGACCCGCACGGCCCTGGCCGAGCGCGGTCACGCCGACACCACCGAGTGGGACGCCTTCAAGGGTGCCGACAACCGGTGGGTCGTCGCGATCAGCTGGAGCGTCGGCAAGTCCCGCAACCAGGCGCACTTCCGGTACGCGCCCGGCGCCCACGGCGGCACCGCGAGCCCCATCGACGACGCCGCCCGCGGCCTGCTCGATCCCGATGCGCGGCAAGGACTCCGGAGCATCGATCGATCGGTCGACGAGCCCCTGCGTGCCGTGCCCGTCGCGCGCGGTCCGGTAGTGGAGGGCGTGGTCGAGGAGCGCGCCGAGCGTCCGGCCCAGGCCCCCGCGGCCGCGGTGGGCCAGCACGGGCGTCGTCATCCCGAAATGCCGTCCTGGGAGGACGTGCTGCTCGGGGTCCGCGGCGGGAAGAACGGCTAGGGCGTGGGCGCTACAGCTGCGACGCTCTGGTTCATCGACGTGGCGGAGCCGAAGGGCATTCTGGCGATCGCCGGACGGCCCGACGAGGCCGCGTCCCGCGTGATCGCCGAACAGGTGCTGGGCGGCCCCGTCGCCGGGCGACCCGAGTCACTGGCCCGCGCGGCCGACCCGCTGCCCGGCCACGTGTACGTGGCCGCGTGGGGCGGGCTGACCGTCGTCACGCACCAGGGCCTGCGGGTGGACCGACCGTCTGACCTCGACGAGTCCTGGTGGAACCTGCTGCCCGCGCATCGCGCGTTCCTGCTGGTCGCGGACCCGGAACGGGCCGTCGGCGGGTTCGCCCTGCGCGCCGACGGTGCGCCGAAGCGCGCCTTCTCCGCCCATCCCGTGGACATTCTCGAGGACGAGGGCCTGCCCGAGCTCTTCGAGGGGCCGTTCTGGGCCGGCGCGCATCCGCTCACCTACGCCGAGGGCGTCGTCCCCGACCCGCGCGCGCTGCCCTTCCACCCGATGGAGTTCGCGGAGCAGGCCAACCGCGAGATCCTCGGCTTCCGCTACACGCATCCCCTCGACGCCACCGACCTCGACCCCGCGCGGGTCCAGGTCGTCGACTTCGTCCTGGCTTCCGAGATCCCCGCTCCCGCACCGCAACAGGCCCAGGTCTCCGGGCCCGACGGTGCGCCGCACCTCCCGGTCGAGCAGCCCCAGGAAGCGGGCCAGGACGACCGCGGCAAGGTCCGCAGCTTCTTCGGCTTTTGATCCCACCTGCCCGGGTGCGACCGCGCGAAACGGGTGCGGCAGCGCATCCGCACCCGAAATGCCCGCTGCTCCGGGAAAGAGTGGCGACGCCGGCACTCGCGGCGCTTCGAAACGTCAAGGGTATGCAGTTCACGCATACCACTAAGACCGATACGGCGCTTTGACCTGCGGAAACGTGAGGTATGCGCGCGACGCATGGCTGTTCCGGCCGACTACACCTCCTCCGGCACCTCCGCGGCGGCGGGAGCGGGAGCGGATCGTCGAAGCGCGTACCCGCCACACAGGGCGCAGGTGACCGCGGAGATCACCCCGCCCACCAGGAGCGGCGCGGCGGGCGTCGTGGCATCGGCGATGGCGCCGAGCAGCGGCGCTCCCAGGGGCGTACCGCCGAGGAAGGCGAGCATGTAGATGCCCATCACCCGGCCGCGGAACTCGGGATCCACGGACAACTGCATGATGCTCATCGCGGAGGTGGTGAACGACATCTGCAGCAGCCCGACCGCCACCAACAGCACCGCCACCGCCCAGAACCACGGCGCCAGCCCTGCCAGCACCGAGGCCGCACCGAAGGCGCAGCCCCCGATCAGCGCGGTCCGCATCGATGCGATCCCCGTGCGGCGGGCGGCGATCAGCGCGCCGCCGAGCGTGCCGACGGCGAGCATCGTCGACAACAGCCCGTACGCGTCGGCGCCCAGCCCGAACCCCTGCCGCGCCAGCAGCGACAACGCCAGCGGGAAGTTGATGCCGAAGGTCGAGACGAAGAACACCGCGACCAGCACCAGCACCAACTCACGCCGCCGCCGGACGTAGGCGAACCCGGCCCGCAACTGCCCCTTCGCCCGCTCCACCGGCGGTGACGGGAACAGCTCGCCCGGCCGCATCGCCACCAGCGCCACCACGATCGCGCCGGTGAACACCGCGTTCACGGCGAACACCCAGCCGGTGCCGACGCCCGCGATGAGCAGGCCGGCGATCGCGGGCCCGACGATCCGGGCGGCGTTGAACACCATGGAGTTCAGGCCGATCGCGTTGGGCAACAGCTCCGGCCCGACCATCTCGATGGTGAAGGCCTGCCGGACCGGCCCCGCGATCGCGGCGTTGCAGCCGAAGACGAAGGCGAGCAGCAGCACGTGCCAGAGTTCGACCACACCGGTCAGCGTCAGCACCGCCAATGCCGCCGCGCAGAGCGCCGCCGCGGTCTGCGTGACCATGAGCATGCGGCGCTTGTCGTACCGATCCGCGAGCAGCCCCGCCCACGCCGACAGGAACAGCGTCGGCCCGAACTGCAGCGCCATCACCACACCCAGCACCCAGCCCCGGCCGTGTGCGAGGTCGAGTACCAGCCAGTCCTCGGCGACGCGCTGCATCCAGGTCCCGGTCAGGCTGACCGCCTGGCCTCCCGCCCAGAGCCGGTAGTTCCTCGCTTTCAGGGACACGAAGACACTCGGCACTCGTCCGATAGTAGTCCTAAGTTTCTGGCCGGATCTCAGACCAGCCCGCTCGTCAGCGCTCCGACCACCGCGCACCAGGCGATGACGACCGCCCCGGCGAACCCCGCGCAGAACCATCGCGTCACGGGGCGCCGACGGTACGCCGCCAGCACCGGCACGGAGCCCGCGGTCCCCAGCGCGAGGAGGAACAGTCCCAGCCACCGGTTCACCATCATCACCGCCACGAACAGCCCGGAGAACACCCCGCCGGCGAGCAGCGCCACCAGCGCCGCGACGGCGACACCGGTGAACCACGGCGGATACCGCGGCGGGAACGACCGGGGCGCGCTCACGTGCGGGCGCGCTCGTAGAGGGCCAGGGCTGCGGCCGTCGCGACGTTGAGCGAGTCCGTGCCGCGCGACATCGGGATCCGGGCGCGGACATCCGCCGCGGCCATCGTCTCCGGGGTGAGGCCGGGTCCCTCGGCGCCCACGAGGTACGCGACCCGGTCCGGGGTGCCGGCGACCGCGCCGGCCACCGTCGTCTCGCCCGACGGGGTGAGCGCCACCGTCCGGAACCCGTTCCGCGACAGCAGCGACAGGCCGTCCCCGGGCCAGCCGTCCGCGGGCAGGTGCGCGAAGGGCACCAGCAGCACGTGCCCCATCGACACCCGCACCGCGCGCCGGTACAGCGGGTCCGAGCAGCGCGGACCGAACAGCACGGCGTCGGCGCTCAGGCCCGCGCCGTTGCGGAAGATCGAGCCCAGGTTCTCGTGATCGTTGACGCCCTCGAGCACGACGACGGTGCGCGCCCCGGCCAGCAGGTCCGCCACTGCGAGCGGTTCGGGCCGCCGCGCCGCGGCGAGCACGCCACGATTGAGGTGGAAGCCGACCACCCGCGCCATGAGGTCCGCGGTCACGAGGTAGCGCGGCACGTCCGGCGCGACGCCTCCGAGGCGCGCGAGCTTCGACTCGACCCCCATGATCGCGTGCGGCACGAACCGCGACGCCAGCATCCGCTCCACCACGGGCACGCCCTCGGCGAGCACCACGCCGCGTGCCAGATCGGGTCGCCTGTCCGCCGCCGACAGGTCGCGGAAGTCGTTCAGCCGCGGGTCATCCGCGTCGTGAATCGGATAAATCGGTTGCGCCTGCACACCACCAGCCTAATATCGGGCCACGTGATCGAGATCCGTACCGCCGTCGAGGCCGACTGGCCGGAGATGTTCGCGCAGGACGTGCGCGCCTTCGGCTCCCCGTTCGAGACCGAGGCGCGCCCGCTGATCCGGCGCACGCTCGACCTCGACCGGTTCGTCGTCGCACGGGACAGCTCCGACGGTGCCCTGGTCGGCGTCGCGGGGTCCTTCGCGCTGACCCTGACGGTGCCCGGCGGCGCACAGCTGGACGCGCCGGGCGTCACGTGGGTGTCGGTGGCGCCCAGCCACCGGCGGCTGGGCGTCCTGCGGAGCATGCTCGACGAGCTGCACGCCCGCTACCGCGCCGAGGGCGCCGCCGTGGCGGTCCTCACCGCCAGCGAGGGCACGATCTACGAGCGGTTCGGCTACGGCGTCGCGACCCTGGTCGACGAGGTGACGATCGCGCGCCGCACCGCGCGCCTGCGCGATCCGCTCCCCGGTCCGCTGCGCTCCCGCGCGGTCGAGGCCGACGCGGCCCGCGAGCGCGTCGAGGAGCTGTACCGCCGCTGGCACGCCGCGACACCGGGATCCGTCTCGGCGGAGCAGTTCTGGGAGCTGTTCCACGCGGATCCCGAGTGGGCGCGCTGGGGCGGCTCGGCCCGCCGGTACCTGCTGCACCCCGACGGCTTCGTGACCTACCGGGTGGACGAGAAGGACCGGGCGCAGCTCGACGACGTCAAGGCGCTGACCGACGACGCGGCCGCCGACCTCTGGCAGACCGTGTTGGGACTGGACATCTTCGACGTGGTGACCGCCGACCTGCCCTCGGACCATCCGCTCCGCGAGATGCTCGTCGACCCGCGGTCGGTGAAGACCACCGACCGCAAGGACCGGCTGTGGCTGAAGTTCCTGGACGTGCCGGCGGCGCTCGAGGCCCGCACCTACGCGAGCGACGGCGACCTCGTGCTCGCGGTCGACGGGGTCCCGTACCGGCTCACCGTCTCCGACGGCACGGCGCGCTGCCGGGCGACGGAGGAGGCACCGTCGGTCTCGATGACCGGGCCCACCCTGGCCGGCCTGTACCTGGGCGCGACGGCGCCGAGCACGCTGGACCGCGCCGGGCGGTTCGCCGGAGAAAGCACCGCGCTGCGGATTTTCTCGACCTCCCGGCAACCGGAACTCGGCACGTCGTTCTAACCCGCCGAGAAATTCATCCCATGAATAAGTAATTGCCCGAGAAAAGGAACGGCCCTATCGGAATCAATCCGATAGGGCCTGATGATGAAACCGGGTGAATCCGCCTTACTTCTCCTCGGCCGCAATGAGTCCGTTGAGAATGTCCACGGCGCCGTTCAGCGTGGACCGCTGCTCCGCGGTGAGGTCCGCGAGCTTGCCGCGCAGCCACGCCTCGCGCGCCGCGGCCTCGCCCGTGATGACCCGTTCGCCCTCGTCCGAGAGGCTGACGATCACCTGACGCCCGTCCGTGGGGTGCGGAGCTCGCCGCACCAGCCCCAGGTCCGCGAGGGATGCGATGACCCGCGTCATCGACGGCGGCTGCACCCGCTCGCGGGCGGCGAGTTGGCCCGGCGTGAGCGGCCCGTCGTTCGCAAGAGCGTTGAGTGCGGAGAGCTGCGTCAAGGAGACGAGCGAATCACGCCGCCGGCCACGCAAGTGGCGGGCGAACCGCACGGTGGCCAGCGCGAGTTCTCCAGCCAGCCGATCGTCATTGTCAGTCACGGCGTTAGACTACATCCGTCAGAATGTTTTCCGCGCACGAACCCCGGGAGAACCCGTGAACCTTCAAGGAAGCGATCCCGAACACGCCACGGAAGCCCCTGAACTTCCCCGCGCTCTCACCGAACCGCGCCCGGTCGTGATCGCCGGAACGGTCTTGTTCGCAGCATTCTTCGTCGTCGCGCTGCTCGCCCGGAACACCTTCGGCGCGGCCTGGATCGTGTGCGCGTGCGGCATCGGGGTCGGGGTTCTCGGCGCGACGGTGCTCACCCTGCAGCGTCGGGCGGCCCTCCGGGGCGATCGAGGGGCGCAGCGCGGGCTGGTCTGATCCGGCGCAACACCGCCGCGCGCACCGCGAGTCCCAGCGCCACCACCACCAGCCCGATCGCCCAGCCGGCCAGAACGTCGGTCATCCAGTGCGCCGCGAGGTACACCCTGCTCAGGCCGATCGCGATCGAGCCCGCGAGAGCGGCGGCGAGCGGCCACCGCCGGCCCGTGAGGGCGTGGGCGGCCACCGCGAGGGTCGTGAGCACCACCATCGAGTTCAGCGCGTGCCCGGACGGGAAACTGAGACTGTCGATCTGGAGCAGCCGCGGCGGGATCGGCGGGCGCTCCCGACCGAGGGCGTTCTTGACCGCGATCATGAGGAAGAGCCCCGACAGCGAGGTCAGGCCGCAGTACAGCGCCCACTCGATCCGGCCGCGGTACAGGAGGACGAGGAAGCCCACGATCGCGATCGCGAACATCGGGATCGTGTTGCCCACTGTGGTGATCGCTCGGACCACCGCCGTCAGGGCCTCGGACCGGATCGACACGACCCAGTCGAGCACCGCGCGGTCGACCGGATTGGGCCAGGCACCGTCCTGCATCACCATCGCCCCGACTGTACGTGCAGGACACCCCCCACGAGAACGTACGGCACCCGCCGCGCGCCGGCGGCCACCCGCACGATCAGCTCGTCGTGGATCTCCGTCTCCGGTGCGTCCGGCAGCTCGCCGAGGGCCTGCGCCAGCGTCACCCCGGGATGCGCGCCACGTACGAACCGGTCACCGCCGCTGACGATCTCGATCGGCTCCGCACTCGCCAGCGGCAGGTCGAGGGTGTCCGCGAGGTCCACCGCCACGTCGAGTCCGCCGAACACCAGGCCATCGGCGGTGAACCTCGCGTGCGGCACGTCGAGCACCGCGGCGGCCTCCGCGTCGAGGACCGCGCCGTCGATGCCCCGTACCCGGGCGGGCAACCGCGCCAGGCGATGTCCCGCGATCGCCCGGTGCGCCGCGGACACCACCGCGGGGGTCGGCGACCGGTCCGGGTCGGCCAGCCCGTCGGCGAGGACCTGCGCGTCCGCCCCGCCGCGCACCGCGGTGAACAGGGCCGCGCGCAGACGCCCCGCATCGGGATGGGTGCACGGGTCCAGCAGGCCGGCGAAGGTCCCGTCGTCGGGAGAGCGCAGGCTCCCCAGGGCCGTGCGCGTGCGCAGCCACCACGCCGTGTAGCCGTCCGGATCGTCCAGCACGCCCGGCAGTTCCGCGATCAGCGCCAGCGCGGGGTCCCAGTGCTCGACCAGGTCCAGGTCGCGCACCGCGACCAGCTCGTCCGGCTCGCCGGGCAGGTGCGCCCACCAGTCCTCGGCGCCGTCGAGGCTCGGCTCCGGTTCCGTCGGCAGCGCCTCGCGGAGCACGCCGAAGGACCAGCCCACCCCGATCGCCCGCAGCGCCGCGGCGGGGTGTCGCGCCTCGAAGTCCGGGTCGACGGTGCCGTACGGGTGGTCCGCCCCGAGCGCGGCCCGCAGCGGCGCCCCGGCGGCCAGGAGCTCGTCCGCGGGGTACAGCGCACCGTCGTCGCCCGGGACCGGGAGCGCGCCCAGCCAACCGGGCCCGACGATGCCGTCCTCCCCCAGCAGGCCCAGCACGGCCTCGGTGAGCTCGACGTCCTCGTCGGAGGGCCCCGCCTCCCAGTCGATCCGGCCGACCTCCTCACGGAGCGCGGGATCGCCGAGCAGGTCCGCGGCCGCGAGCCGGCGGGCACCGGCCCGCTCCAGCAGCGGGTGCTGCGCGGCCGGATGCACGACGCGGGCCCAGGTGACGAGGGCGAGCGCATCGGCGCCGCCCGCGACGAGCGCCGCGCCGCGCGCACCGGTGACGACACGGCCGTCGGCGAGCGGGACCGGCAGCGCGCCGAGATCGTCCGCAGACAGGCGTGCCGCGTCGAGCGCCCCGTACACCCCTGCGTACCAGCCGGGTTCGCGATCGCGGGGCATCGCGTCGGCGAGGTCGGCGGCGGTCAGCTCGCGCGCACCGAGCGCGATCAGCCGCGCCGCGTCGGGCGCCGACGAGAACGCCGGCGGCACCAGCGGCAGGGTCTCGGACAGCAGCGCGAACAGCTCGTCGGTGAGCCCCGGCAGCACCGCGGCGCGGTCCGGGCGCAGCCGCGCACCGTCGGGCCCGGGGACCCAGGCGTGCCCGCGCAACTCGTCCTCGATCACCTCGCGGAGCAGCGCGTCGACGGCCCCGGCGGGCGGGCGGCGCGGTGGGAGCAGGGGCATCGGGTCGGGCCGGGAGGCGACGAAGGCGGCGTAGCCGCGGGCCGCGCGCGCGATGTCGGCATCCGGGTGCAGGCGGCGGCGGTCGGGCGTGGTCGGCAGGTCGGCGATGACCCGCACGGGCAGGGTCAGCGGCTCGTCGGTGCGGGTCGGCGCGTGCAGGAACCGCGCGTCTGCGCCGATCACCCAGCGCGCGTGCGGGCCGTGTCCCTCGACCAGGTCGGGACGCCCGGTCCGCTCCCCCTCGACGACGACCGCGGCCAGCGCGGGCAGGTCCAGCAGGAGGTCCTCGGCCTGTTCGGCGAACTCGCCGACCAGCGCGGGATCCGCGCCCACCAGCACGATCTCGGTGGCGAAGCCCGCGCGGGGCGGCGTGTCCAGCGGGTAGGGCAGCCGCATCACGGCGACCTCGGCCCGGCCGGCGTCGGCGCGTGAGCGTTCCGCGGAGAACGCGATCCCGCCCTCCGCGGAACGGATCTCGACGTGATCGGTCACCGTGAGGACCGCGGCGAAGCCGACGCCGAACCTGCCGACGGAGCCCGCGGCACCGTCGGCCTTCGGGGAGACGCGCAGGGCGGCGAGCGAGGCCACGCCCGCCGTGGACAGCGGCGTACCGGTGTTGGCGACGTGCACCCCGTCGGGCTCGGCCCAGACGGCCAGCTCGCCCGGGACGCCGGCCGCGGTCGCGGCGTCGGCGGCGTTCTGCGCCAGCTCGACGGCGACCCGGTCGCGATAGCCGACGTCGACCAGATCGCACTCGGAGGCGAGGTCCTCGGCCGCGCGGGTGGGCGAATCACGCCAGGCGGCGAGCACGGCCGCCCGCAGCGCGGCGGTCCCGAAGGGGTCCCGCTCAGCCGTGTTCGACAGGGACCTTCTCCACTGCGCCGTCGTCGTAGGGCTCGTAGGCCGGGCTCCCCTGGCCCGACGGTGCCGCCACCGACGAGTGCGCGCCGCAGCCGTAGTGCGCGTGCACGACGTGCCCGTCGGCCGAGTACTCGTTGCCGCACGCGCCGAACGCCGCGCCCAGCACGCCGGCCAGCGGCAGGAAGAAGGCGCAGTCGCCGCAGTGGTACCGGGTGGAGCGGGCCATCTCCGACTCGGGGCCGAACGCTCCGGCCAACCACCGCTCCGCCGCGTCCACGCGGCCGATCCGGGACATCACGCGCTCGAGGTTCACACCGATCTCGCCGGCCACCTCGTCGACCGCCGGGTCGCCCGAGAGGGTGTACCCGGGCTCGATGCGCTCGTCGGCCTCCCGGGGCGGCAGCACGTCGCCCGGAGCGAGGTCGCCCGCGCGGACCCGCCGATCCCACGGCACCCACTCGGGGGCGGTCAGGGACCCGGGGCCGGGCAGCAGCGCCGTCTCGGACACCGTCAGCTCGCCACCGGGCGTGGCGGCGATGACGGCGCACCACTGCCAGCCGCGGTACGCGGGCAGGTTCGCCTCGAAGTAGTGGGCCACGGCGAACTCGTCCTCGACGACCGTGGCCACGTGCGCACCCACCGGCGCGCCCTCCTCGGCTTCCAGCACGGCACGCGCGAGGTCGACCGCGGCACCTGACTGCAATGCGGAACTCACCTGAGTGATTGTGCCGGACGCCGGGATCGCCGGTGCACGCGGGCGGCGAACGACCGGTGTCGGCGGCGCCGTCGCCGATGCGGAACAATGGTCCGCGTGAGCGGTCATCCGGGGCAGCAGCAGTATCCCCCCGACGAGCCCCGGCGCCGTCCGGGGTCGGTTCCGCGTGCGCACAGCGGGCAGTCGCCGCGGCAGGGGCCACCGTCGAACGGCGAACCGCACCGCCCGCAGTACGTGTCCAACCATCACCTCCCTCCCCTCGAGGACACCCCGACCCCGTCCGAGCGGCGCGCGACCGAGGACGAGCAGCGGCGGATGCCGCGCAAGATCACCGTCACCCGCGTGGCGGCGATGCGCGGGCGCGAGATCACCGAGGCCGGGATCGCGAAGTGGCACCGGGCCACCACCGCCGACGGTGCCGACAAGTCCGGTCTGACCGCGCTCACCTACCCGGTGATCCTCAACAACGCCGTCGACGCCGCGATGATGGTCGCGCTGGCCAACACCCTGTTCTTCGCGGCGGCGCAGGCCGAGTCCAAGTCGAAGGTCGCGCTGTACCTGCTGGTGAACATCGCGCCCTTCGCGATCATCGCGCCGTTCATGGGACCGCTGCTCGACCGCATCCAGCACGGCCGGCGGATGGCCCTCGCGGCGTCCTTCGTGATCCGCGTCGGGCTCGCGGTGCTGCTCATCACGAACTGCTCGTACGACCCGGTCGCGAACACCGTGAACTTCGATCCCTGGGTGCTCTATCCCTGCGCGCTCGCGATGATGGTGATGAGTAAATCGTTCTCGGTGCTCAAGTCCGCGGTCGTGCCGCGGGTGTTGCCACCGTCGATCGACCTCGCCCGGGTGAACTCGCGGCTGACCCTGTTCGGGCTGGTGGCGGGCACGGGCCTCGGCGGCGCGATCGCGTCCGGCGCCGAGTTCGGGCTCAGCCGGATGCTGCACATCCCCGGCGGCATGTACGCGCTGATGGCGTTCGCGGTGGCCGGAGCGGTGCTGTGCATGCGCATCCCCAAGCGGGTCGAGAACACCTCCGGCGAGGTCCCGACCACGCTGTCCTACACCGGTGCCATGGCGCGCGAGGCCGAGCAGGAGACCGAGACCGGCCGCGCGAAGCTGGGCGCCGCCTTCAAGAACCTGCGCGCGCCGCTGGGCCGCAGCGTCGTGACCGGACTGTGGGGAAACACCACGATCCGCGTGCTCACCGGCTTCCTCACCCTGTACATCGCGTTCTACAGCAAGGCGCAGACGGCGGCCGGCGGCGATCCGTTCGCCTCGCTCGCGATGATCGGCGCGGTCGGCGCCGCCGCGGGGGTGGGCAACTTCATCGGCAACGGCATCGGCGCGCGGCTGCAGCTGCCCCGGCCTGCGCGCATCGTCGTGCAGACGACGATCGCCGCCACCGTCGGCGCGATCGTCGCGGCGGTGTTCGGCAACATCGTGGTGGTCGCCGCGGTCACCTTCATCGCCTCGGGTGTGTCCGCGTTGGGGAAGGTCTCACTCGACGCGTCGATCCAGGACGACCTGCCCGACGAGTCCCGCGCCTCGGCCTTCGGCCGCTCGGAGACCGCGCTGCAGCTCGGCTGGGTCGGCGGTGCCGCGCTCGGCGTGCTGCTGCCGCCCACGCTGTGGATCGGCTTCGCCACCGTCGCCGCGATCATGGTCGTGGGCACTCTGCAGACGGTCCTCACCTACCGGGGCGGCTCGCTCATCCCGAACTTCGGCGGCAAGCGCCCCGAACACGTGCCGCCCACCATGAACACCCACCCACGATGAACGGGGTCGCTCGATGATCAAGCCCAGCCGGAACGTCCTCATCGCCGGGGTGGTGTTCATCGTCGCAGCGGCCGTGCTGTTCGCGTTCACGATCAGCGCCGCGCTGGACAAGCGGGCCGAGCCGCGCCCCCGCCCGGCGCTCCACGCCACCGTCGGGGAAACGAAGGTGGACGTCGGACCGATGCTGTACTGCACCGATGTCCGCACACAGCAGTGCGATCGCGTCGTCGGTGCGATCAGGATGCCCATGACAGCCGGGCAGGCGATCGTGATCTCGCTCCCCGACTACATCACCGAGCGCCCGTGGGACATGCGGATCGAACGGTTCGACACCCGCATCGGGGACTGGAAGGTCGAACAGGTCACCCACGTGAAGCCGACCGCAGCGACCCTCGTCCTGAAGTCCACGGAGGAACTGCGGCTCGCCACCGTCACCATCAGCGTGCCGTCGTCCGTCGAGGACTCTTCGGGGAATCTGCTCGCTCAGGCGTCGTGGGGAATCAACACCCTCCCCGACGACGTCGCGACGAAGCTCGCCCCGTCGCAGTAGCCGCACACCGCACCACGGTCGGTTCGGGTGCGGCTGTATTCCCGCAACCATTCCCGGTCGCACCCGGCGTGCCGGCTGCGTGCGTGTGTTTCGGGTGCGGATGCCCTGTGGATGAATACGCGGCCCGTGTTGCGCAGCGCTGCCGCCCTGTGGATGAACGGCTCCGGCCGCCGATGTCCCACGATCACGTGCGGTTGAATCAGCCGCATGGGGGAGATCATGCCGCGGGCGCACCTGCGGTCCATCGGCTGGAGCAGCAACAAGATCACCAAGGCGGTGCGGGATCAGACGCTGATCCGCCCCGCGCCGGGTGCCTACATCGAAGCCGCATCCCTCGACGCCGATGCACTGTATCGACTCAAGGTCGTGGCGACCATGCGCCGCCGCGCCGGCGCCGCCAGTCACCAGAGCGCCGCCGCGCTGCACGACATTCCCTGGTTCGAGCCGGACCGTTCACTGGTACACATCACTGTCGACCGGCGGCAGGGCGGCGGTTCCCGCGGCAAGGTCTTCCTGCACCCGCGTCCGCTCCCGTCGGACGACATCGTCGAGGTGGCCGGGGTCGTCGCGACCTCACGCATCCGGACCGCGCTCGACGGTGCCTTGACCGGCAACCTGGTTCGCGCGGTCATCGGTTTCGACGCGATTCGGCTCAAGCGGCGGTATCCCCGACCGGAGGACCCGGATCCGATTCCCTACGGCGAGATCGAAGCGTGCATGGCACTGATGGGGCGTCGGCGCGGCTGCGACATCGCACGC
This sequence comes from Tsukamurella pseudospumae, assembly GCF_001575195.1. NCBI lineage: Bacteria > Bacillati > Actinomycetota > Actinomycetes > Mycobacteriales > Tsukamurellaceae > Tsukamurella > Tsukamurella pseudospumae. The sequence goes on along the minus strand of NZ_LSRF01000058.1, from coordinate 773,754 downwards.
AGGGGACTTGCACTGTCGGTGGACAAGAGCGAGTCCGCCGGCGAGTCGTGGGCGCGGATGCAGATGTTCGCGTGGGGGCTGCCGACACCGGAGCTGCAGATCCGCTACGACCTCGACGGCTCCACCTACTACGCCGACTTCACCCTCGGCGAGGCACTCATCGCCGAGTTCGACGGCAAGGGCAAGTACGGCGACACCGACGAGGAGAAGGAAGAGGCGCTCGAACGCGAGAAGACGCGACAGGAGGCGTTCGAGAGGGCCGGTTTCGAAGTGATCAGGTTCGGCTGGCCGGTCCTGAAGCGCGACGGTGCCCTCCGCGCCCTTCTCGCACCGTCACTGCGCCGGCACGGGATCCTCGAAGCCGACTGAGGCTGGCAGAACAGGTGCGAATGCTTCGTCACCGGGCGAAACCGGTGCGGAGGCCGCCAGCGGCCGGGCGAATCGGGTGCGGACAGACTCGCGCACCCGATTCGCGCGGTCGCACCCGGCATGACGGGTGCGCTCGGGCGTACAGGGTGCGGATGGCTTCCCGCACCCGAAATGCCCGTCCTACGCCGCTTCCGCACCCGTTCCACCCGGCCGGACACAACGAACCGGCGCTGAACTACGAATCCAACTCCCGGGCGATCTCGCGGAGCACCTTGGCGATCTGCTCGGAGGCCTTGCGGTCGGGGTAGCGGCCCCTGCGCAGCTCGGGCTGCACGCCCGCGTCGAGCAGCTGGATCATGTCCTCGATGAGCACGTTCAGATCCTCGGCAGGACGACGGTTCGCCGCGGGCCGGCGGCCGCGCGCAGCACTCGCGCCCGCACCCGCACCCGCGCCACGCGAGACCGACGGGGCCGGCTCGAGCACGGTCACCGTCAACGCCTGCGGGCCGCGACGACCCGCGGCCATGCTGAACTCGACCCGCTGGCCCTGCCGGAGGCCGTCGGCACCGTCGGGCAGCGCGGAAGAACGGACGTAGACGTCCTCCCCGCCCTCCTGGGAGAGGAATCCGAAACCCTTGTCCGTGTCGTACCACTTGACCTTGCCGGTAGGCATGTCTTCGTCACCTGCTCTGCGCTCAAAGAACAACAAAACGCGCCCCGCGAACTGCGAGACGCACTGGGACTAGTCTAGACGTGTGGGCAAGTCCGTTTCCGTCGCCGTCTCCGTGTCGATCGCGCTGTTCGCGATCGGATTGATCGCGATCATCGCCCTGTTCGTCACTCCCCTCCTCGCGCACGGCGGCACCGCACCCACCTGGGTGTACGCACTGACCCCGCTGACCCCGGTCGGCTTCCTCGTGGGTGTGGTCGCCGTGATCCTGGGAGGCCGCGCCGAGGACCGCGAGTAGCGGACATGAAACCCCTCATCGACACGTACGGCCGCGTGGCACGCGACCTGCGCGTCTCGCTGACCGATCGGTGCAACCTCCGCTGCACCTACTGCATGCCCGCCGAGGGACTGCAGTGGCTGGCCGGCGAGCACGTCCTGACGGGGCCCGAGATCGACCGGCTCATCACCATCGCGGTGCGCGACCTGGGCATCACCGAGGTCCGATTCACCGGCGGTGAGCCGCTGTTGCGGGCGGACCTGGACCGGATCGTGGCGCACGCCGCTGCGCTGGAGCCGCGTCCGGAGATCTCGCTGACCACGAACGGACTCTCCCTCGCGCGGCACGCCCGGAAACTCGCCGGCGCCGGGCTGGACCGCGTCAACGTCTCCCTCGACACCGTCGACCGCGAGGAGTACGCCCGGGTCACCCGGCGCGACCGCCTCGACGACGCCCTGGCCGGACTGCGGGCCGCCGCATCCGCCGGACTCACCCCGGTCAAGGTCAACGCCGTCCTGGGCCCGGGGCGCCTCGGCGACGCGCGTCCCCTGCTGCGCCTGTGCCTCGACGCGGGCTACGAGCTGCGGATCATCGAGCACATGCCGCTCGACGCCGACCACACCTGGGATCGGGCCACGATGATCACGGCCGAGCACATCCTCGCCGAGCTGCGCCGCGAGTTCGTCCTCACGCCGGACGGCGAGCCCCGGGGCAGTGCGCCGGCCGAGCGCTTCCTGGTGGACGGCGGACCGTCGACGGTGGGCGTCATCGCGTCCGTGACGCGCCCCTTCTGCGGCGACTGCGACCGCGTCCGGCTCACCGCCGACGGTCAGATCCGTACCTGTCTGTTCGCCGCCGACGAGACCGACCTCAAGCCTCTGCTCCGCAGCGGCGCCTCCGACGAGGAGATCGGTGACGCGTGGGCCGCGGCGATGCTCGGCAAGCAGGCGGGCCACGGCATCGACGACCCGACCTTCCTGCAGCCCACGCGCACGATGAGCGCGATCGGTGGCTGACACGTGCTGATCCGCTACTTCGCCGCCGCCCGCGCGGCCGCGGGGGTCTCCGAGGAGACCGTCCCCATGCCCGACGGTGCCTCTGTCGCCGAGGTGGCCGACCTCCTGACCGCCCGCCACCCCGAGCTGGGCCGCGTGCTCACGCGCTGCAGTTACCTGCTCGATGAGGTCGCCGTCCGCGACCTCGAGGCGCCGGCGACGGGGTCGATGCTCGACGTGCTCCCACCCTTCGCGGGCGGCTGATCCTTCCGACACCGGCTCGTGACATCCATCACACTCCACAAAATCACGGTCCGGTAACGGTTGGGCCACGGGCCGGGGTCTGTTACCGTCGCTGAGGGCCGCAGCAGTGGCCACCCGATCGGTCGCAGCGCAGAGCTTCGTCCAGTGTCCGTTTCGGGGAACGCACCATGATCTACACCTGGACGAAGGCGGAGGAACCACCGCGGCCGCAAATGCCGCAGGGCACACGCCCTAGGGGTCAAGCCAGCAATGGCCGAGCAGCCTCTCGCTCGAACCCGACAGCTAACTTCGCACGCGCGTAGAGAGGGAATGACTTCACACGATGACCGCTCGTCACCGCAAGCAGTCCACCACCAGCCTGAGCGCCGCCAAGATCGCCGCCGCCGGCGCGATGCTCGGTGGCGCGGGTCTCGCGCTCGCCGCCCCCGCCGCGAACGCCGCACCCGATTCCCAGTGGGACCAGGTCGCCGCGTGCGAGTCGGGCGGCAATTGGGCCATCAACACCGGCAACGGCTACCACGGCGGCCTCCAGTTCAGCCCGTCGACGTGGGCCGCATACGGCGGCACGCAGTACGCGCCCACCGCCAACCAGGCCACCCGCGCGCAGCAGATCGCGATCGGCGAGAAGGTCCTCGCAGGCCAGGGCAAGGGCGCATGGCCGTCGTGCGGTACCGGCCTCGGTGCCGCGACCCAGCGCACCGTCTCCCCCACCGAGACCTCGAACACCACGCGTCCGGTCACCAAGCCGGTGACCCCGGCCGCGCAGAAGCCCGTCGCCAAGCCCGCCACCCCGGCGGCGCAGAAGCCGGCTGCCAAGCCCGCCGTGAAGCCCGCGGCCAAGCCCGTCGCGAAGCCGGCCGTCAAGCCGGCGCAGAAGCCGGTCGCCGGCCAGACCGCGAACTCGGCCTACGTCCAGCAGGTCATCGCGCAGGCCCAGAACGGCGGCAAGCAGGTCGACCCGGCCGTGCTCGCCATGCTGCAGCAGGCCGCGGCCAAGGGCTACTGAGCCTCCACACACGCTTCCCCCGAAGGGACCGACGGCATCGCCGTCGGTCCCTTCGTTCTTTCACCCCATGCTCGCACGCTGTGAACTGCGACACACCGAATCGATCACGAGGAGGTAACGTTTTGCAGTCGCACATCATCTGCTAGGTTCTTGTCGATCACATTTCGTGACTGCAAAGCACAGTAGGAAGAGAGCCAGGATGACTGCTCGCCCCCGCACCTCGCGCACTGCCGGCAAGATCGCCGCAGTCGGCGCACTGATCGCCGCCGCGGGCCTCGTCGTCGCAGCTCCGGTCTCCGCCGCGCCCGGCTGCCCGTGCGCGAACCCCACCCCCGTGCCGACGCCCGCACCGGGCGCAGCGGCCCCCGCGGCCGCGAAGCCCGCCCCGGCGAAGCCGGCGGCCGGCACTCCCGCCCGGCCCGGCTCGGTGAACGTTCCCGGCGTCGGCGCGGTCGTCATTCCCGGTGTGGGCGGGGTCGGCGGTTCGACGGTGCCCGGGCTCGGCGCCGTCGGCACGGGAACCGGCGCGGTCGCCCCCGCCACGGGCACCCGCCCGGCAGCACCGCGCGGCACCGGCAACGGCACCGGCAACGGAGCGGGCGTCGTGGCGCCGGTCGGCGTGGGCGCCGTCGCGCCCGCGGTCGGCGCAGTGGTGCCCGTCGGTACCGGCACCGTCGCCCCGCGCGGCACCGGCGTGGTGGCGCCTCGCGGCACCGGCACCGTCGCGCCCGTCACGGGGGCGGTCGCACCCCGCGGAGTCGGCACCATCCCCGGCGGCCTGGGTGGCCCGGCCATCGCGGGCGTCGGCGGCGTCCCCGTCGGCGCTCCCGGCGCGGGTATCGGCGGCGTGATCGGCCGCCCCGGGCATCCGCTCGCTCCCGGCGACAACGGCGGCATCGACGGGGTCGGCGTGACCGGCACCAGCTCGGGCGTCAAGCCCGTGCGGCCCGTCGTGCCCGCGACGGCGAACGTCCCGTCGCGCCCGGCGAATCCGGGCGCCACGATCCCCGACGGCGTGCTCGGCGTCCCGGTGGTCCCCGGACACCTCGGTGTCCCCCTGTTCACTCCGCGCCCGTGCGACCCCACGAAGGTCACCACGTGCGCGTAGTTCCGGTCACCTCGTAACGAACCGGCATCGAGTGGGTCGGCGGCTACGCGCTGCCGACCCATTCGTCTGTTCCGTCCCCGAACAGCTGGTGCTTCCAGACGGGCAGCGCCTCTTTCACGGCGTCGACGATCCGCGCGCAGGTCGCGAAGGCAGCGGCGCGGTGATCCGCCGACACGGCGACCACCAGCGCGGCGTCGCCGATCGCCAACGGGCCCACGCGGTGCGACACGGCGACCGCCCGCACTCCCTGCGCGGCGTCCGCTTCGGCCTGCACGACCTCGGCGAGGACCCGCCCGGCGCTGGGGTGCGCCGAGTACTCCAATCGCGTCACGCCGCGGCCCCCGTCGTGATCGCGGACGGCGCCGACGAAACCCACGACCGCGCCCGCCTCGGCGCGCGTCACCGCCGCCTCGTGCGCGGGCAGGTCGATGGGGTCCTCGGTGACCTGCGCGATGACGACCTCAACCATGATCGCCGCCGCGGATCTGGTCCAGCGCGTGCAGCAGCACCCCGTCGAGCACCTCCAGCCCGTCGCGGACACCGCCGGTGGACCCGGGCAGGTTCACCACCAGCGAGGATCCCGCGACGCCGGCGAGCCCGCGGCTGAGCACGGTCGTCGGGACGTCCGGCAGGCCCGACGTGCGGATGGCGTTGGCGAGGCCGGGGATCTCGAAGGTGAGCGCACCGCGCGTCTCCTCGGGCGTGCGATCGGTCGGCGTGAGGCCGGTGCCGCCCGTCGTGAGCACGACGGCGTCGCCGCGCCGGACGGCGGACCGGATGGCTGCGCCCACCTCCTCGCCGTCGGGCACGACGACGGGGCCGTAGACCTCGAAGCCCCGCTCACCGAGCCAGGCTGCGATGAGGGGGCCGGTGGTGTCCGCACGCTCGCCGAGGGCGGCGCGGGTGGAGGCGACCACGACGGTGGCGCAGCGGTCGCGGGACGGTCGGAGCGGTTCGGTCATCATCTCTCCCAGTGGCCGGTCTTGCCGCCGTCCTTGGTGAGCACGCGGATGTCCGTCATGACCGCGGCCGGGTCGAGGGCCTTGACCATGTCGTGCAGGGTCAGGCCCGCGACCGACACCGCGGTGAGCGCCTCCATCTCGACGCCCGTACGGCCGGTGCAGCGCACGGTGGCGGTGACGGTGATCTCCGTTCCCGAGGGCTCGAGGTCCACGGTGACCCCCGAGATCGGCAGCGGGTGGCACAGCGGGATCAGGTCGGCGGTGCGTTTGACCGCCATGATCCCCGCGATGCGGGCGGTGGCGAGCACGTCGCCCTTGGGGACCGCACCGTCGGCGATGGCCGCGATGACGGTCTCGGTGGTACGGAAGGTCCCGGCCGCGACCGCGGTGCGCGCGGTCACGTCCTTGCCGGACACGTCGACCATGCGGGCGGCACCCGTGGCGTCGACGTGCGAGAGCTCTCCGGTCAGCGGTTGATCTTCGTCGACGGGTGCACGTACGGGATGTGCGCCTGCGGGAACTCGACCTCGCCGAACGGCGACATCGCGCCGACCACCGGGGCGGCCAGCTCGTTCACGGCGTGGGCGGCATGGCCGTCGTTCGCCTGCGGCCAGCCGTTGTCGACGTAGCCGGGCTTCTTCGCATTCGAGGTCTCAGACACGCCGCTATTCTGACATGCCGCGGTGTCTAGGCTGTATCGGTGAGCAGTATTGCGGCGTCGGCCGCCCCCGCGGCGCTCCTCGCGGAGTGGTTGCGCGGCCGCGACGACGCGGAGATCACGGCCCTCCTCGACGCCCGCCGCGACGTCGCGACGCCGGTCCCCGCGGGTTTCCCGGTGCTCGCGAGCCGTCTGCTCAGCCCCTCATCGCTGGGCCGGGTGTCCGAGCATCTCACCCTGTTGGACCTGGCCGTCCTGGAACTCGTGCTCGCCGAGTCGGGGATCGACCTCGACGCGCTGGCCCGCCGGCTCCGCGGCCGGGCACTGAAGAAGCAGGTCGCCGCGTCGGCGGGCAAGCTCGTCGGGCTGGCCCTGATCCGGGGCGAGCAGGAGCTGCACACCGCGCCCGCCGTCCGGGAGGCCGTCCCGTGGCGGACGGCGCAGCTGATCGCCCCGCCGGACCTCGCGGACATCGACGCCGCCCTCGCGGTCGCGGGCGAGGACGAGCGGGCCCTACTGGACCGACTCGCGGAGGGCTCGCCGCTGGGCCGGACCGCCGCCGCGGGCCCCGGTACATCGACCGAGCATCCGGTGCAGCGGATGCTCGCATCCGGGCTGCTGGCCCGCGTCGATCACCAGACCGTCGAGCTGCCGTGGGAGGTCCGCGCCCGACTGCGGGGCGAGTTGCCGCTGGGCGCCTCCCTCAAGCCGCCCGTGCTCGACGGTCCGCCCGTCCCCGGCGTCGACGGTGCCGGCGCGGTCGCCGCTCTGGAGCTGCTGCGCCACGCCGACGACGTGCTGGGCGTGCTGGGCGCAGTCCCCGCGCAGCGGGTGAAGGCGGGTGGCATCGGGATCCGCGAGCTGCGCCGCGTCGCGAAGGCGGCGGGCCTGCCCGAGGAGCGCGCCGCGCTCCTCCTGGAGCTGCTCGCGGCCGCGGCGCTGATCGCGGAGGGCGAACTGGACGGCGAGGAGGATTCGGTGTTCGCGCCGACCGTCGCGGTCGACGAGTGGCAGCGGTCCGAGCCCGCGGACCGCTGGGCGCTGCTCGCCCGCACCTGGTTGGACCTGCGGCGACAGCCCGCGCTGATCGGCACCCGCGGTGAGGAGGGCATCGTCGGTCCGCTGCACCGGGCGGCGCGCAGCACCGTCGCCCCGCAGGACCGCGCGGCCGTGCTCGACGCCCTGGCCCTCGCCCCGGAGGGCACCGCCCCGGCGACGGCCGACCTGCACGCCGCGACCCGGTACGCGCACCCGTCCTGGTACCGCAGGCTGACGCTGCAGGCGATCGCGGACATCGTCGAGCAGGCGCAGGTGGTGGGCCTCGTGGCGGGCGGCGCGCTGACGGCCGCCGGCCGCGCGGCCCGCACCACCGATCCCGCGCAGGCGATGGCTGCGGCGTTGCCGAAGCCGGTCGAGGAGTTCCTGCTCCAGGCGGACCTGACACTGACGATCCCCGGTCCCACGACGCACGACTTCGCGGCGTCCGTCGCGCTGGTCGCCGACCTGGAGTCCGCGGGCGGCGCGGCCGTGTACCGCGTGACGGACGCCTCGGTGCGCCGGGCACTCGACGCCGGGCGCACCTCCGCCGAGGTGCACGCCTTCTTCGCCGCGCACGCGGTGACGCCGGTGCCGCAAGGCCTCACCTACCTGGTCGACGACGTCGCGCGCCGGCACGGTGCCCTGCGCGCGGGCGTCGCGGGCTCGTTCCTCCGGTCCGACGACCCCGCCCTCGTCGCAGCGGTCCTCGCCTCCCCCGCGGCGGAGGCGCTCGCGCTGCGGGCCGTCGCCCCGACGGTGCTCATCGCCCAGGTCACGCTGTCGGACCTGGTTGCCGGCCTGGCCGCCGCGGGCTTCAACGCGGCCGCCGAGGACTCGCGCGGCGTCGTCGTCGACCTGCGCCCGTCCGCCGTACGGCTGCCCCCGCCCCGGTCCCGGCCGCCGGCGGCGCGGCCCACGCTCGAGCAGTTGGCCGACGCCGCGGTGCAGATCCGCCGGCAGGACGCCCCGTCGGACGACGGTGCCGGCGTCTCCGGCCGGGAGCTGATGGAGCTGCTCCAGTCCGCGGCCGGCGACGGCCGATCCGTCCGGCTGGGCTACGTGGATGCGAACGGGGTGTTCACGCGGCACGTCGTGGTGCCCGAGTCGGTGCGGCACGGTCAGCTCACGGCGGTCGACGGTGACTCTCCCCGCCGGTTCGCCCTGCATCGCGTGACCACCGCGGAGTACGCCGAGTAGGTCGCAATCATCGGTCCTCGCACGAATTCAATCGTGCAAGAATGGTTGTGTGGCTCATTCCCTGCTCGACCGAGCGATCTACTCCTATTCGGACGTGGATCGTCTCGTCGGGCTTCACTCAGGAACCGCACGCCGCTGGCTGGAGGGCTATGCCCGGGCCGGCAAGTTCTACGATCCGATTCTTCGCGACGAACCAACATGCTCCGATGCAGTGACGTGGGGCGAGATGGTCGAGTCCCGGCTGCTCGCTGAGTACCGCGATCGGCGCGTACCCGTCCAACGGCTTCGACCCGCGATCGTCCAGCTCAGGGAGGAGTTCGGTCGCTACCCCCTCGCGCACGCTCGACCACTCCTCGACGTCGCCGGCCGAGAGCTTGTGCGGATCGTGCAAGAGCGGGTCGAACTCGAGAGTCCGCTGCAGTTAGTGGTGGTGAGGAACGGCCAGGTCGTACTCGCCGACGCCGCCGAGCGATTTTACTCGGCCGCCGGGTACAGCGATGACGTGGTCGCCCGACTGACGCCGGATGTACGAACTCCCGACGTCACGATGAATCCCCGGACAGCGTTCGGGCGGCCGTCCGTCCGTGGCGTGAGGACCGAATCCCTCGCTGAGGACTTCCGCGCCGGCACGACCCGCGCCGAACTGGCCGATCTCTACGATCTAAGCCCGAGCGAGGTCGACGCGGCGATTCGCTTCGAACTGATCGCGGGCAGCGAGCGCAGCGCTTGAGCGCCCAGGGTTTCGCGCCGGTGTACTTCACCGACGAGAACACCCTGGGGCTGGGCAAACTGCTCCGCCGCGCCGGGCGCACAGACGTCTTCTACCCCGGACATGAGGGGCTCCCTGAGATTCCGCGCGGCACCGAGGACCAGGATTGGCTCCCGATCGTCGGAGCGCGCGCGATGATCGTCGTCAGCCGCGATCGAAGAATCAGGACGCGCCCTGCGGAACTGCGCGCCTACCACGAACACGGTGTCCGGTCCGTGTGGATCGGCGCGAAGCAGGACCTCGGGCCACAGCAACAGATGGACCTGTTTCTCGCCCACGAAGATCGCCTTCGGCGCGAGATCATCAAACGCGGCGCCGGCCCCTGGGCAGTCGCACTGGGGCCCTCCGGGATACGCCCTTTGCCGCTTCGCCCGAACCCCGCGGGATCTTGACCACCTTGGTCACACCAGCTCGCCGCGCTTGCGAGTGAGGTAGGCGCGCTCGGCGGAGTTGCCCGACGCGGCGATCGCAGCGTCGTACTCCGCCTTCGCCTCGGCGGTGCGGCCGAGCCGCCGCAGCAGATGCGCCCGGGTGGCGTGGAACGGGTGGTAGTCGGTCAGCGGCAGCGGGTCGACGAGAGCGAGCGCGACGTCGGGGCCGTCGAGTTCGGCGACCGCGACGGCCCGGTTGAGCCGCACGATCGGCGACGGGTCGATAGCGAGGAGCTGGTCGTAGAGCGCCACGACCTGCGCGTAGTCGACGGTGTCGGCGCTGGGCGCGTCGGTGTGGACGGCACCGATCGCGGCGAGGATCTGGTACCGCCCGGGCCGGTTCAGCGCGAGGCACTCCCGGACCAGACGGTGCCCCTCCGCGATCGCGACGCGGTCCCATCCGGCACGGTCCTGCTCGTCGAGCGGCACCAGCTGGCCGCCGCGCACGCGCGCCTCGCGGCGGGCGTCGGTGAGCAGCATCAGGGCGAGCAGGCCGGTCACCTCGGGGTCGTCGGGTAGCAGCACGCGGACCAGCCGCGCCAGCCGGATGGCCTCGGTGGTGAGCTCGGCGAGGATCGGCTCGCCGTCGCCGCTCGCGAGGTACCCCTCGTTGAAGACGAGGAACAGCACCGTCAGCACCCCGTCGACCCGGTCGGGCAGGTCCGACGGTGCCGGTACCCGGTACGGGATGCGGGCCGCGGCGATCTTCTTCTTGGCGCGGGTGATCCGCTGCCCCATCGTGGTCTCGGGGACGAGGAAGGCACGGGCGATCTCGGGCACCGTCAGGCCGCCGAGCAGGCGGAGTGTGAGCGCGATCCGCGCTTCGGGGGCGAGCGCAGGGTGGCAGCAGGTGAAGATCAGCCGCAGCCGGTCGTCCTCGACCGCGCCGGTCGGTTCGGGGTCGGAGTCGTCGTGGATCATCTCAGCCGCCCTGTGCTTGGCGTCGCGCTGGTTCTCGCGCCGGATCCGGTCGATCGCGCGGTTGCCCGCGGTGGTGGTGAGCCAGGCGCCGGGGTTCGGCGGGATGCCGTCGGCCCGCCAGCGCTCGACGGCGACCAGGATCGCCTCGCCCGCCGCCTCCTCGGCGATCGTGATGTCGCCGAAGCGGCGGACGAGCGAGGCGACGACCCGGCCGTACTCCTCGCGGAACACCCGGTCGAGGGCGGCGACCGAGTCGGGATTCGGCCCGCTCGCTCCGTTCCCGGCGCCGGGCTCGGTCACGCCAGCCCGTCGAAGGCGCGGACCTCGACGGTGCCGCCGCAGGCCTTGGATCCCTCGGCCGCGAGCCGCAGCGCGACGTCGAGGTCGGGCGCGTCGATCACCCAGAACCCGCCGAGGAGCTCCTTCGACTCGAGGTAGGGGCCGTCGGTGATGATCGGCTTGTCGCCGCGGCCGTCGACGACGGTTGCGGTGGTCGCCTCCGCGAGCCCGCCGGCGAAGACCCAGTAGCCGTCGGCCTTGAGCTGCTGGTTGAACGCGTCCGTTCGCGCGAACGCCTCCTCCATCGCCTCCTTCGTGCCGTAGTCGCCGAAGTCGCCGCGCTCGGCGGGTCCGTGCACGGAGAGCAGGTAGTTCGTCATGGTCGTTCCTCTCGTCGTCGGATCGCCTGGTGGCGGTCCCTCACCTTCACTACGAACTCGGGCGTACCGATACGACACCACCCTCGGAAATTCTTCGCAGCACCGATGTCGAAATCCGTCGGCCCCGTTCGTGGAAGGGGTAGGACGCGCCCGCCCCGGGCACCGTCAACCACCGCTGAGGAGCACGCCATGAGCACCATCGCCGCCACCGTCGCACCTGTCCGTACCGACCGCCTGCCCGTGTGGAAGCACGGATTGGGCGCCGCCGTCGGCGCGTCGGTCGCCACCACCGCGATCGCCGCGGTCGCCTCCGACGCGGGTGTCACCTTCGCCGGGCCCGACGGTGCCTCCATCCCCCTGCTGGGGTTCGCGCAGCTCACGATGATCTTCTCGCTGATCGCCGTGGGCATCGCCGCCGTGCTGGCACGGCGTGCCCGGCGCCCGCGCTCGACCTTCGTCCGCACCTGCGTCACGCTCCTGGTCCTGTCCTTCGTGCCGGACCTCACCTTCGGCTTCGACGGTGCCTCCGCCGCAGTCCTGATCCTCACGCACGTCGCAGCGGCGGCGATCGTGGTGCCGGTACTCGCCCGCCGCCTCGACACGATGTGACCGACTGAACCGCCCACCGCCTCTCTCTCGGCGCCGTTACTGCGGAGCGACTTGTGCGTACAGCTTGGTGTCCTGGAACTCGGCGACGGCGCTCGGACCGCACAGCACGCCGTACCCGCTCTGCTTGAGCCCACCTTCCTCGAACGCCTCATGAATGACGCCCCAGCAGTTCGTCCACACGAACCCGGCCCGCATGTTGCGGGTGACCCGCCGCGCGCGCCACTCATCGGTGGTGAACACGGCGGCACCGAGCCCGAAGGAAGTTCCGTTCGCCATACGAACGGCATCCGCCTCGTCGTCAAAGATCTCGAACGTCTGCACAGGACCGAACAATTCGTCCTGCACGAGCGGAACGTCGAGGCGATCGACCTCGACGAGGCTCGGCTGGTAGAAGGCCCCGCCAGGGCGATCAGCGTCTTCCACGACCCCTCCCCGAACGAGGATCGTGCCGTACTTCGCCGCGTCCTCGACGACGGCGTCCACACGGCGGGCGCTCGCAGCGTCGATCAGCGGTCCGAGATCGCTCGTGGGATCTTCACTCGGTCCCGGACGAAGGCCGCTGAGTGCCTCGACGATCATCGGTCGGAGCTTGTCCGCGATGCTGTGCTGGATGAGAAGTCGGGAACCGGTGAGACAGAACTGGCCGTTCATCAGCGTGCACGCCGCCACGATGTTCTGCATGGCCACATCGAGGTCGGCATCATCGAAAACGATCAGCGGTGTCTTGCCTCCGAGTTCGAGACTGAGCCTTTTCAACGTGTCCGCTCCTGCCTTCGCAATGGCGCGGCCGACATGAGTGCTCCCGGTGTAGCTGATCATGTCGACGTCGGGCGAATCCACGAGCGCCGGCGCTACCGCGTTCCCACCCTCGGTCAGAACACTCACCACTCCAGCAGGAATCTCTGTGGTCTCCGCGATCACCTCGGCGACCAGCGTGTTGGTAAGCGCAGTTTGCCCCGGCATCTTCACCACCATCGTGCACCCCGCTGCGAGGGCGGGTCCGATCGACCGCATGGACAGGATCACCGGTGAATTCCACGGCGTGATGATGCCGATGACACCCATCGCTTCACGCCCGGTCTGGAAGTAGACGCCGGGCGAGACCTCCGACGACCGCCCGCCGTCCAGAACGATCGCGGAGGCCGCTGCGTACCGGAGCCAATCCACCGTCGTGGACACCTCCCACATCGTCTCCCCGATTCGCTTGCCGTTCTCCCTGGAGAGGCTCAGCGCGATCTCCTCGACGCGCCGCTCGAGGTTGTCTGCCAATGCGCTGACGGCCCGCGACCGACGTCGCGCATCGCGCGACCAGTCCGTGTCGTCGAAGGCGCGCCGCGCTGCGGCGATAGCAACGAGGGCGTCAGCCTCTCCCGCGCTGGCATAGGTTCCGATGCTCTGCCCCGTCGAGGGATTGATCGTCTCGAGGCGCTCTCCTTCGTCGCTCCATCGGCCTGCGATGAAGTTGCGGCCGACCGACTGCGTTGCGGAAGTGATCGAGTCGATTGTCATTGGATCTTCACCTTTCACGGCATACGGGCGGTGCTGTGTGCGCCGCCTCCCATCTGGTGTTGGAGCGCCATCGATTCGCCACCGACTGGTGGATATCGCGATGTGACCTGGCACACCCACTGCTCCACCCTGGCTTGAATCAACATGTTTGTCAATAGATCGACATTAGTGTTGACTTTCGTTCGTTCAAGTCCTACCGTTGCCGCAGTCGCCCCACCGGACGGGTGCGGTGACCAGCGAAGGAGCGAAGAAGATGAGTGTTGTCCAAACGCATGAGGGACGGGTCGCGGTGGTAACTGGCGCCGGTCAGGGCTTCGGTCGTGCGATCGCAGTGGAACTCGCCAAGCGCGGTGCAGACATCGCGGTGATCGACCTCAACGAAGCGAGCGAGACAGTGGCTGCGGTAGAGGCCGTTGGACGCCGAGCGATGGCCGTCGAGGCAGACGTCTCGCAACCGGAGTCCGTCGCCGATGCCGGCAACCAGATCCTGACGACATTCCGTTCCGTCGACATCCTGATCAACAACGCGGGTGTGTATCCGTTCCGGGAATTCTTCGACGTCGATTTCGGCTACTGGCGCAAAATCCAGGCGATCAACCTGGACTCGCAGTTCCTCACGGCGCGTGCCTTTGCGCCGTCGATGCGGGACAGCGGGTGGGGACGAATCGTTAATCTCGCGTCCAACTCCCTCGGGCTCGCGGTCCCCTCTCTGTCGCACTACATGGCCAGCAAGGGCGGCGTCGTCGGCTTCACGCGGGGGCTGGCGACCGACCTGGCGCCGTACGGCATCACCGTCAACGCCGTTGCCCCCACTGCGTCACGTACCCCTGGCGGAGAGGCCAACATCGCCGGGGACGTCCTTGACGGTGTCGCATCCATGCAGGCGATCAAGCGCGGGGGCGTTGCCAGCGACATCGTCGGCACCGTCAGCTTCCTCAGCAGCGAAGACTGCGCATTCGTGACCGGGCAGACGATAATGGCCGACGGCGGCCTCGTGCGTCTGTGACGAGGAGCGGAAGTCGCGCCGCACGCGGCACAATGGAGGGATGACCGACGGACCCCTCATCGTCCAGTCCGACAAGACCCTCCTGTTGGAGGTCGACCACGAGCTGGCCGGTGCCGCGCGCGCGGCGATCGCGCCCTTCGCCGAGCTGGAACGCGCGCCCGAGCACGTGCACACCTACCGCGTGACCCCGCTGGCACTGTGGAACGCGCGCGCCGCGGGCCACGACGCGGAGCAGGTCGTCGACGCCCTCGTCAGCTTCTCGCGCTACCCGGTGCCGCAACCGTTGCTGGTGGACGTGGTCGACACCATGAGCCGCTACGGCCGGCTGCAGCTGGTCAAGCATCCAGCGCACGGCCTGACGCTGGTCTCGCTGGACCGGGCCGTCCTCGAGGAGATCCTCCGACACAAGAAGATCGCCCCGATGGTGGGCGCTCGCATCGACGACGACACCGTCGTGGTGCATCCGTCGGAGCGCGGTCACCTCAAGCAGCTGCTGCTCAAGGTCGGGTGGCCCGCGGAGGACCTCGCCGGCTACGTCGACGGCGAATCGCATCCGATCACGCTGGACACGGACTCGACCCCCTGGGAGCTGCGGGACTACCAGAAGACCGCGGCCGATTCGTTCTGGCTGGGCGGCTCCGGCGTCGTCGTGCTCCCCTGTGGCGCGGGCAAGACGATGGTCGGCGCGGCGGCGATGGCCCGAGCACAGGCGACGACGCTCATCCTGGTGACGAACACCGTCGCGGGGCGGCAGTGGAAGCGCGAGCTCCTGGCCCGGACCTCGCTCACGGAGGAGGAGATCGGCGAGTACTCGGGCGAGAAGAAGGAGATCCGCCCGGTCACCATCGCCACCTACCAGGTGCTCACGCGGAAGTCGAAGGGCGAGTACAAGAACCTCGACCTGTTCGACTCCCGCGATTGGGGCCTGATGATCTACGACGAGGTGCACCTGCTCCCCGCGCCCGTGTTCCGCATGACGGCGGACCTGCAGTCCCGCAGACGTTTGGGACTCACCGCCACGCTGGTGCGCGAGGACGGCCGTGAGGGCGACGTGTTCTCGTTGATCGGCCCGAAGCGCTACGACGCCCCGTGGAAGGACATCGAGGCGCAGGGTTGGATCGCGCCGGCGGACTGCGTCGAGGTGCGGGTGACGCTCACCGAGAACCAACGCATGCAGTACGCGACCGCAGAGGCGGACGAGCGGTACCAGATGTGCTCCACCGCGCACACGAAGATCGCCGTGGTGAAGTCGATCCTGGAGCGACACAAGGGCGCTCCGACGCTCGTGATCGGCGCCTACCTCGATCAGCTGGAGGAATTGGGGCGGGAGCTCGATGCGCCCGTGATCACCGGGTCGGTGAAGAACAAGGAACGCGAGGCGCTGTTCGACAGGTTCCGATCGGACGAGATCTCGACGCTCGTGGTGAGCAAGGTCGCGAACTTCTCCATCGACCTCCCGGAAGCCTCCGTGGCAGTGCAGGTCTCGGGCACCTTCGGGTCGCGGCAGGAGGAGGCACAGCGTCTCGGCCGACTCCTGCGTCCCAAGGCCGACGGTGGCACGGCCCACTTCTACTCCGTGGTCTCCCGCGACACCCTCGACGCCGATTACGCCGCGCACCGCCAGCGGTTCCTCGCGGAGCAGGGTTACGCCTACCGCATCGTCGACGCCGACGACATCCTCGGCCCCGCCATCGGCGAGGCGAACTGAATCCTCCTCTCAGGCCGCCTGGTTCGGGGCGGTGGATCGGTGGACATGCCCCGTCGGGGTTCGGGTTTCGACGGTGTGCCTCCCTGACGGGTCGTCAACGGTTGCGCTGCGCCAGCCAGGTGCTTCCTTCGCGTAGTTGCACGCCGCGCACAGACCCTGCCCGTTCTCCAAACTCGTCGCTCCACCTTTCGCGTGCGGGGTGACGTGGTCGGTGTGCGCGATCGGTGCGTCGCAGTACGGGGTGCGGCAGTACCGATCCCGCAGGCGGATGACATCGGCGAGGCCGTCGGGGAAGAGCCGCTGCCGCGAGTCCATCGCCACCACCGCCCCGGTCTCCGGCGCTATGAACAAGCGGCGCACCCAGGCGACGCCCTTGGCGGTGGCCTTCCCGATGAGGTCGCGGGCGATCTCCGCAGGCATGACCCCACCACCGTCGAGGTGGGCGGTGCCGGGCTGGTCGCCCAGCAGTACCTCCGCCGAGACGGTGAGGTTGACGGCGACCGGCTGGCCGTCGGCGGCGTCGCGGCCGGTGAGGCGGGCGAACGCGGTGTCGGCCATGAGCTGCGGCCGGGTCCGTAGTTCCTGATCGTGGCCGACGTGGGTGTCGGCGTGGTTGCGGAGTGCGGCGTAGGCGCCGACGGCCTGCGCCATCGGCAGCAACAGGGACAGGCGGGCCATGCCCTCGGGTTGCGGGCGGAGGGTGACGGTGCGGTCCTTCTCCGCCGCCGCATTCCGGTCGACGGTGGCCTGCGCGTCGAGCCGGTAGGCGACCTGTTCGACCTTCGCCGCCAGCTGTTTGAGCCCCAACCCCGTCAGGGTCGCCGGGTCGGCGCAGAGCTCTTCGTCAGCCTGCTGGCGCTCGGAGATGTCCAAATGCGAGAGGCCGGCGAGAAGTGCGGGTATCGCTTCCGGGGAGAGGTCCCCGTTGTAGAGGCGGGCGCGGGTGTGCGGCATGTGCTTCTCCAGTTCCACGGCCCGGGCGACGAACCGGCCGGCGGTGTTCGGGGAGATGTGCAAGGCGAGCGCGACCTCCCCGGCGACGCCCTGCTGCCACCGGTCCTGCGGCACGCCCGCCGCGACCCGCTCGCAGACCCGTTGCCGGAGCAGGTCCGCGGCGAGCGCGTACTGTTCGACCGCCAACCGGCACCGCTGGATTTCACTCGAACGCAACCGGTCCACCACGTCCCCACCAACAGCACCGTCGGGAGGTGGGTCTTCCTCTACTGCAATGTTTTCGTCCATACCAGGACGCTACCCGGAACCACTGACAAGTTTTCGAGATGCGGAGCTAGATCGAATAAATGTCCGGTACGCGACTCCTTCGCCCCGCCGCCAGCACCGCGACACCCAGCAGGGCAGGCACCGTCGACCAGACCGCGACGGTGACGTACCCGCTCTGCGCAGGAAGGAGCGCACCGTCGGGCGTGGCACGCGAGAGGAGGAACCCGGCGAGCGCACTGCCGACGGCGAAGCCGACGGACCGGGCGATCTGGTTGATCGACATGACGCTGGCGGTCTCGGACTGCGGAGTCCCGTCGAGCACGAGGCGCGGCATCATCGCGGACGCCCCGCCGACCCCGAGGCCCAGTACAGCGAGCGCGAGCAGCACCGCCGGGAGGTGGTCCCGCCCGGCGACGAAGACTCCCGCCGCGACGACCACGAGAACCGAAGCCGCAGCGAAGGTCCCGCGCGCGCCGAGCCGATCCGACATGGGCGGCACGAGCCTGCCCGCGACCAAGCCGAGCACCGAGAACGGGATGAGCGCGGCGCCGGCGAACACGCCGGGGAGCGCGAAGCCGTACGCCGCATCGGACGGCACCTGGACGTACCGCGTGAGGTCGCTGAACAACAGGTACATGCCGATCCCGGCGACCAGCATCGCGAGGTTCGCGGCGGCCACGGCCGGTCGCGCGGCGAGCCTGAGGTCCACCAGTGGTGATGCGACGCGCAGCTCGACGGCCACCCACACGCCGAGCACGGCGACGGTGCCGGCAAGGACGCCGAGCGCCATCCCGGGCCGGCTCCACAGCGCGGGTTCCGCGACGAGCAGCAGCACACCGAGGGTTCCCACGCCGAGCAGCAGCGAGCCGGGTACGTCGATCGGCCGGCGCACCCCGGGATCGTCGACGGGGACCGCCCGCCACGCGACGGCGAGGGCGACCAGGGTGATCGCGAGACCGGTTCCGTAGGCCGCACGAAGGCCGAGCAGCTGGTCGACGAGGCTGATCAGCGGGTAGCCCACCCCGATGCCCACCGTCGACGCGACCGACAGCGACGCGATCGTCCCCGCCGCCCGCTCGGGCGCGAGGGCACTGCGCGCCACGCTGATCAGCAGCGGCACCAGTGCAATGCCGACGCCCTGCAGCGCGCGGCCCAGCAGGAGCGCGCCGAACGGCAGCGGCAGCACCGTCAGAACACCGCCGAGCGCGACCAGGCCGAGCGTACCGAGGATCGTTCGACGCCGGAGCGGGCCGGCACCGAGTCGCCCGAGCACGGGCCCGGCGATCGCGCCCGTGAACAGCGTGATCGTCAGGGTCCACTGCGCCGCACCCAGCGACACGCCCTCGGACCGGGCCACGGCGGTGATGAGCGGCGCCCCGACGCTCCCGATCACCGCCGCACAGAGGGCGACGGTGACCAGCGCACCGGACAGCCTCCCGGTCACGTGGACGCCGGCCCGTTGGTCTCGGTCCGCACGTGCTCGAACAGGCCGGGCCGGATGAGGGTCCGGACGCCGTCCGCCCAGGGCGCATCGACCTCGCCGACGCCGAGCGCGGCCCCCGCGTTGAGCAGCATGCCGAAGGCCAGAAAGGTTTTGACGGTGACCGGGTCGAGCCCGGTTCCGTCCGCAGTGGCGTCCCACAGTCGGGCGAAGCAGCCACGGACGACCTCGCGGACCTCGGGGTCGCCGCACGCGGCGAAACCCTGGAGCTGCAGGCGCAGACCGGTGTCGTCCGCGAGGTTCTCGTAGTACTCGCCGCCCATCCGCGCGAGCGCCTCGATCCCGACGGTGCCGCTCCCCACCCGGGCCATCGCGTCGACCAGCCCGCCGAACGCGTCGGTGACGAGTTGTAGGAACAGCGCCTTCTTCGTGCCGAACATCCGGAACACGTAGGCCTGCGTGATGCCCGCCTCCGCGGCGACGGCGTCGATCGACGCACCGTGCAGGCCGTGCGCGCCGAACTCGCGCGCGGCGATCTCCAATACCTGCGCTCTGCGCTCGGGTCCGCTCATTCGGGTGGCCACCCGAATAGATTAGTAGTTACTAACTACTAATTACAACCCCGTGCCCCTCGGGGGTGACCACGTCCAGCGGACGGCACGGGCACCACCCTCCCCGCGTCACCGGAGGCCGTGCCCGCCCGACGACGATCGATCCGTGCAGGGTCCCGTCCGAGCCCCAGTGCAGGATGTCGTGCGTCCACGGTTCGAGCAGGATCTGGCGCCGCTCGTAGAGCTCGACGTGGGTGCGACGGAGCTCGCCGAAGCGCGCCCACATCTCCGTGAGGTGGTCGTGGAATCGCATTGGTCACCCGCCTTTTCGTCGGATCGTGCATCGTTCTCCACGATCCTGCGGGACCCGCGGGGTCAGGTCCAGCGAGTATTTCTACCGCCATTCGGTGGAGTTACTGAACGGTCGACCGCGCATCGCGAAGCGACGACGCCGGGCGGTCGGCGGCGAGACCGTCGATGCTCAGCGCGAGCCGAAGATTCACCGCCGACGCACCGTCCCCCCAGTCACCGCCCAGCAACTCGGTGATGCGACGGTGTCGTTTGATCACCGTGTTCGGATGCAGGCCTAGCCTGCGAGCCGTCGCAGCCGTGTTCATGTTCTCCTCGAAGAAGACCGCCACGGTGCGGACGAGTTCGGACGACGTCGCCGCGTCGAATTCCCGAAGCGGGCCGAGCAGCGAACCCACGAAGTCCGCCAACTCCGACGCCGACACCGACTTCAGCAACGAGACGTAGGCGGGAAGTGCGGCCACGTCCACCGCACCCACCCGACGCCCGGCCACTCGCAGGAACCGTTCCGCTTCCGCCACAAGCTCATACGCGCGCATCACGCCACCCGACGCGGCGTGGTCCACGGAGACGGCGCAGACGAGCACGTCGATGCCGGCGGTCCGCCGGATTCCCGCAGCGATGTCGCTCGCCGTTCCCGCTGCATCCGCTCCGCCCGCCATGACGACCACGACACCGCCGTGGATCGAAACGAGGTCGAATCGGCAGTCACCGATCGCCGTCCGAATCCTTCTCGGATCCGCCCGCGAGTTCGGCCCGACGACGGCGACCGTCCACTCCGCCGACAGATCGATCCCGGCCCGGGCGGCCCGCACACGAAGGTCCGAGTCGACCGTGTGGTGCGTGAGCAGGTCCTTGATCACAGGAAGATCCTCGACGCCTCCCGGCGGCAGCAGTGCGAGGTCGCGGGCCGCGACCAGGGAGTACAGGCCCGCGAATCGTCCAACGGTCCTGACGAATCCCGCAGAGACGTCACCACGCGCTAGTACGACGAGTCCGCCCACGTATCGACCCGACACCGTCGCCGGATGGAAGACCGCGTTCACGCCCTCGCGGGGTACGACAACCGGCCGTCCGGCTCGGTGACCTTCGACGACCAGATCGAGAACCCAGCGATCCCTCCGCGGGTCCAACGTCGCGCTGGCAGGCGCACGTGCCACTTCACAATCGACGCCGTCGACCACGAGAGCAGCGGTGATCGTGTCGCACCCGGCCACCACCGCATCAATGATCTCAGGCGTACCCGCCCCTGCGAGGACACGCGCGAACTGCTCGTCGTACAGGTCGAGCGTGCGCGTCGTCGACTCGATGATCCCGACGTGCACGTCCGATTCCCTCCTACACCGCTCGAAAGGTCACGAGCGCCGAAGGAAACGATAGGCCCGGGATCGGCTCGCCGCTTTCACGAAATGCGCGGCGATGTCACGAAACGACTCAGTGCGCGGCGCGGTAGGCGGAGGGTGTCATGCCAACCCGGTGTTTGAACGCGGTGGCGAAATGGCTGGGACTCGCGAATCCCAGCGCCGTGCCGATCTCGGTCATCGACAATGAGCTCGTCACGAGCAGCGATTTTGCTTGCGCGATACGCCGGTCCTGCAAATATCGGTGCGGCGTCGTCCGGAAGGTACGAGCGAATGTCCGACGGAACGCCTCCACCGACATTCCCTCGGCCTCCGCCAGCGATCTGAGATCGATGTCACCATCGGCCGCATCGTTGAGCGACTCGGTGATCCTCTGTCGGGCGCGGGTATCCCACTCGCGCGCAGGTTCGCGGGAAACCGGCTGATCACCGTACTGGTCCAGGATGTGCAACCTCGTCACGTCGAGCAGTGACTCGAGCAGCAATCGCGCGACGGCGTCGTGCCGACCGCCCACGCTCGCCACGCGCTCCACGAGGCGGTGCAGCAGCGGATCACGCCGATTCACGACGGGCTGGAGCACGGCCGAACCGGACAACACGGCGGGAAGGGTCACACGGGCGAAGGAGTATTCGGCGTGCCGCGCCAACGCGGTGGATCTGTCTCCCGCTGGCACCACCCAGACATTGCTCACGCCAGGCACGATCCGCCCGGACGCACCGCTGTCGAACTCGAACTCCTTGGAGCGCGCCGTTCCGCTCCTCCAGATGAGGACCTCATGGCGCTGCCCTGCGATCGTCCAGTCGACGCTCTCCGCGAAATCCTGACGGAGGAATCGGATATCCATCCCACGCATTCGGCGATTCTACTCCGGCGGCACGTCCGATAGTGCGCCCGAGAACGAGGCGGAATCACGCCGCCCGGATCCTCTGTTCCATCGCGTCCAGCAAAGCCGGAACGTAGTTCGAGCCGGTCCGGCATTCCAATGCTCGCAGCACGTACCGTCCGTCCGAGCGGATCCCGGCCGCGCAATACCAATCACCCTCGCGGGCCACGATCGGGCGCAGGTACCACTCACCGGCGGACTGCTGGACCCGCCAATCGTTCGCCTCCGCTCCGTCGCGGACGAAGAAGGACTGCGAGCACCTCGCCACGTCGTTGTTGATGCGGTCGACCGCCGAGCGCGCCGACGCCTCGTCCGCGAACCGCGCCACCCCGAGCTCCACCTGGCGGGCTTCGGGCCGGCCGCTGTCGAAGGTCCTGTCGACGGTGGTCGCCGATCCGACGACCGTCCCGCGTAGAGGTTGCCAAGCCGTGCGGCACGCGTCCGCTCCGCGGAATTCGTCGGGCTCGGCTCGCGGATCGTCCTCGGTCTCGGTCGCGAACGCCGCCTTCGTGATCCGTTCGACGTCGCTCTTCGGAGGCAGCACCGTCACGATCCACGCGTCGGATTCCGTGGGCCTCGGGTCATCGGACAGCACCACCCACCCGAAGAACGCCACGAACAGCAGTACGAGCACCGAGAGCGCGCCGCCGATGGCCCACGGCCATCGCCTACGACGGGGCCGGGCGGGACCCGGGTGGGGATTCCTGGACGGAGACACTGTCATGGCTGCGCTTCTTCCTGCTCGTCAACGGGTCGACGACGTCCGAGCGGCGATCCGCGCGAGCTCGCGGACGCCGACGCCGGGGAGGTAGGCGGCGGTCAAGCCGAGGCCGATCCGCGGGAGATCCGCCTCCTCGCGGTAGCACAGGTAGACGGGCTCGGTACGCGGCCGGAACTTCGCCTTGAACGCGTGCAGGGATCGGAATCCGTACACCGGCTCGAGAACGGCCCCCAGCGCGTCCAGGGTCTTGGCCACCGCACCGTCGGGTGCACCGTCGGACCGCGCGAGGGGCGCGCCGGACAGCGAAGCGAACTCCAGCCCCTCGGTCGCGAAGGCCTGGCACGACGAGGCGATCAGGAACTCGACGACGGGACCGAAACCGCCCGGGCGACGCCGCATCACATCGAGGGTGCGGCCGCGCAGTCGGCCCGAAGGGCCGTAGACGGGCAACCAGCTGGTGACGCCGTGCACATCGCCCTCGTGATCGACGGCCAGTCCGACGACGACCTCGGGGTCCATCGCCTCGTCCACGCCGCCCAGCGTGAAGCCCATCTCCGGCAGGTCCCGCTCCCCCATCCACGCCTGCGAGATCGCCCGCACCTGCGCGACGATCGAGAAGGGCTGATCCGCCAGCCGGACCTCCCGGTACTCGATACCGTCGCGTTTCGCCCGGTTGAGGGCCGTGCGCACGTCCTGCCAGGCCTTGCCCGTGAACGCGAGCGACTCCAGGTCGACGACGGTGTCCTCGGCGATCCGGACGGACGACATCCCGTGGGCGCGGGCGGCATCGGCCACCTGCTCGGTGACCGAGAACAGGCACGGGACCACGCCTCGGCCCTCTGCGGCGCGCAGGAAACCGACGACCTGGTCGCGCACCGCCTCCGGTGGGCCGATCGGGTCGGCCAGCGCGATGTCGACGCCCCGGTGCCGCTGGTACGCCTGCACTCCCGCGCCATCCGGCGCCGCGAGGTACCGATTCCCGGGCCACGTGATCATCCAGCCCATCGAGGAGCAGCCGTACTCCGCGATCGCCGCACGTGCGATCGCCGGATCCCCCTCGGGGTCGGGCCGTCCGCGTACCGCGAACGCCGACCGCTCACGGATCAGGAGCACCAGGACCGGCCCCCAGAGCAGCGCCGTTCCGACGGCGAGCGCGATGACAGGCTCGTCGACGGTGCCGGATCCGGCCAGGGCGAGCGCCGCCGCGGCGGCGACCACTGCCAACCCGCCCAGTGCGAGCGCGGAGTAGCGCGCCCACCGGCGCCCGGTACGCAGCCGGTTCGCGATCACGGCTATCACGACCACCTGCGCCATCGTCGACCACAGCACCGCACCGGACCCGGCGGTCGCCCCGAGCGGACCGCTGCCGGGATCGATCACCACGAGGATCCGGACCGCCGCGATCACGAGCACACCGGTGAAGGCCAGGAGGCGGACCTCGCGCCTGGTCCGGGGACGCCACCCTCGCTCGACCGTCGAGAAAAAGCGCTCCCCCAGGACCAGCCAGACGGCTGCCGCGATGACGTGGGTGATGTCGGAGAGGGTTCCCCAGAACAGGAGCGAGGCGAGGACGTACGCGGTCAGTAGCGCTCGCACCCGCAGCCGCCACGGACTGCGGAGGGTCGCTGTGGCCGCCGCAATCACGCCGATCACCGCCGTAGTGCAGCCCAGGTCGCGGACCTGCGCGAGGTGCGCCGCCCAGTCACTCCCGGCGGCCCGCAAGCCGACCACGATCCCCACCGCTCCCGCGAGGCCGGCGACCTGCGCGGTGACGATCACGAGCAGCGTGCGCGCCGAGCCGAGCCTGCGTTCCGCCCAGCCCACCGCCAGCGCGAACAGGAGGAGCCCTGCCACGTACTGCCCCGGCGTGATCGCGAAGAAGCCCGCGGTGAACACCGTCCACCACCGGCCCTCCTCGATCGCGGGCACTCCCACGGCGAGGTCGGGGAACCAGGCGAACTGCGCGGCCGGGCGCCACAGTGCGCCGGTGATCAGGCCGAAGCCCAGGATCAGGATCACGCCGAGACCGGTGATCACGGGGAGGAACGGTCCGACCGCGGCGGCGTCCTCGGCGGTCGTCCGCGCCGGGAGCGACACCGGATCGCGAGGCTCCTCCGCTTCGGGTTCGACGGGGCTCGGCGCGCCCCCGAGAAGCACGACGGAGATCCGGTGGGAGAACACCGCGATCGCGGTGAGCCCGAAGGCCAGCGGCACCAGCGCGACGAACTGCTCCTGCAGGAAGTGCACCTCGGCACCCAGGAGCGTCGAGATCAATGCTGCCAGTCGAAGGTTCTGCAGGCGGCGCACCGGATCCGGCCCGCGGCCCAGGAGCGCCGGGACGCTCAGGCCCAGGCACGCCATCGCCGAGACAAAGAGCAAACCGTCGGCGACCCCCATCGGTCCGGAGAACAGATCGGAGTCGACGTGGCCGGGCAGGAAGCCCTCGGTCGCGAGCTGCACCATTCCGGCGACTGCGGTCGGCACCGCTAGGACCACCTGCATCCACCCGAAGACCTTCACCCACACCGGGCTCCGGAACACGGACGGAGTCGCAGAGGCGACCCTGCGCCCGAAAGCACGTAGCCGGTCGGGGCGCACCAACACTTCATCCAGTAGCGACCCGACGGACTCGACGGCGGCCGGATCGGCCCCCAGGTCCCCCGCACGGGCGAGAAGAGCACGCGCGGAACGCATTCGATGGTCGGTGAGTCCGCCCGAGACCCCCAGCGCCGCTTGATGTGCGGCGTTCGCAAGACACTCCTCAGCCGAGAAGCCGCGCATCGTCCGCACCGCGCGCACGACAACGAGGAAGGCGAGGACGCTGGTGTACATGATCGCCGCGGCGGGACGGAAGAAATAGTCGTTGTCCCGCGTGACGAACTTGCCCACCTCGTCGAGGAACAGACCGAAACCCACTCCGCCCAGCACCACCACAACGGACTGAGCGAACTGTGAGAACACCATCCAGCCCGTGACGAGTGCCGCCATCATGAGCGCGCCACCCCAGACGGCGTGCGCAATGTGCAACGACCCGCCACCGATCTGGGGATACCCGGTGAGCGCCAGGTAGCCTCGAGTCACGAGCACGGTCAGCACCGCGATGACGAGCGCTGCCTCCGCGCGATCGGACCCGAACGCGTCCCGCTGCAACCGGACCACTAAGCCCTCCGTTCCGAGCGCCGGCACCCACCCCGACGAGCTGCAGACTAACGCGCACTTCGAGATGTCCGGAGTGTCCTATTCCACCACCTGCACCAGCTTGCGGTGTACACCTCTCATACCATTCAGTTTTGCAGGCTCACATTATCTCTCGCGTTTGCGGACAGGTATCGAAATGCGGTTAGCATAAGGCGATTTCCCCACGCAACGTCGACGAGCGGAGCATCATGCCCCCCCTTTCCCGGTTGGCGATCATCGCAACCGTCGCTGCGGCGACCCTGGGCTTCACCGCCTGCACCGCGGGCGAGGCCGACGGCACCCCGGCCGGGTCCGCCACCACCGATGTCACCGCGCTCGTGCAGTCCGCCCTCTCAACCGCGAGGGCCGTCGAGTCCGTGCACTTCGTACTCACCACGTCCGGGTCACTCGAGAGGCAGCAGGTGATCTCGGCCCGCGGCGATCTGGTCGTCCGGCCGAAGACCAGCGCGAAGGGAACCGCCGTCGTCCGCGCGAACGGCGACGCCGACGCGCAGTTCGTCCTCGTCGACGACACCATGTACGCCGACATCGGCGGCAAGGGCTTCGTGGCGCATCGGGCGGGAACCGCGTTCTACGACGTCGGCGCCCTGTTCGACCCGAAGGACGGCATCCCCGACATCCTCGAGCACCTCGGGAGCGCCGCGATCGCGGGCGACGAGCAGATCGACGGGACGGCGACCACGCGCGTGACCGGCACGGCCAAGGCCTCCGACCTCGCGGAACTCGCCGGGATCCGAGCCGCGTACGGCCGCGACTCCGCGCCCGCGCCGACGACAATCTGGATTCAGAAGTCCGCGCCCCACCACGTCATCCGGATCTCCGGGGCACCGCGGACCAACACCGAGGTGCGGGTCGACCTGTCCGGCTGGGGTGTCCGGCCCGACATCGCCGCACCCACGACCCGCGCAGTGCCCTCCGGGCCCACGTCGCCTCCGCCCGGCGCGACCGCCAAGCCGGCGAAGTGATTTCAGCTACCGCAAGGACATCCTCATGAAGCACCGAATCCTCACTCTTGCCGTGGTCGTGGCGGCCGTCGGAGCGACCCTCTCGGCCCCGGCGATCGCCCAGGCCGAGTCCCTGTGGGGCGCGATCGCCGTCGACGACGACGGGACGGCGTGGCCCACTACGAACCACCACTCCGCCGCTGCCGCCGAGGCCGATGCGAAGGCCTATTGCGGCGGGCGTCGCGGTTGCGACGTCCTCGTCGTCTTCAACGACGGATGCGGCGCCGTCGCCTGGAGCGACGAGCAGTGGCACGGCGGGCACGGCCCGACCCTTGGTGCGGCGCAGGAATCGGCTCTGCGGCTCAACGGCGGCGGCGCGATCCAGGCTTGGGTCTGCACGGATGGGCACGGATGACCAGCGACACCGGGCGGACGTCATCCCGTCGTTCCGGCATCGGACCGGAGCGATGGACGGCGATCGCCGTGATCACACTGATCGTGCTCGCCGCCACCGTCGTCGCGGTCTGGGGTGACACCTCTAGGAAGCGTTCCGCAGAGGCTCCCACCACCACAATGACGACGCATCAGTACCTGTCGGTGGCGGGCGTGAGTGGGGACACCCTGAGCGGCTTCCTGTTCCGCCCGGCGCGGGGCGCGGATGACACGACCCCGACCCCGACCATCGTGCTCATCCACGGCGGCGGCTGGCTCAAGGGAGCGACCGCGGAGTACGTCCGCCCCGCCGCGCAGCGGCTGGCCGACCGCGGATTCGTCGTCTGGAGCCTGAACTACCGCCGGGTCGGTGACGGCGGCGGCTGGCCCACCACCTTCACCGATCTCGCAGCCGGTGTGGACCACCTGGCGAAGCTGAAGTCCTCGGTCCCCGAGATCGACCTGAGCCGAGTCACCGTGGTCGGCCACTCCGCCGGTGGGCAGCTCGCCGCATGGACCGCGGGGCGCGCGACTCTGCCCGACGGTGCGCCCGGAGCCGGTCCCGTGGTCCGCCCGCATGCGGTCGTCTCACTCGCGGGTGTCCTCGACATGCGTCTGTCGCTCACCAAGAACGACCACGTCCTGCGCGTGATGGGCGGGACACCCGAACAGTACCCCGACCGGTACCTACTAGTGGATCCCCTCGAGCGCATGGATCCACGCGTGCCCGTCGTCGCGATCACCGGGACGGACGACACCGTCGTCCCACCCCGTGAGGCAGCCGAGTACGTCGAGACCCTGCGCCAAAAGGGCGGGAGCACCGCGCTCATCGAGATCCCCCAGACGGGGCACGCCGAGGTCGTCGACGTCAGCAAGCCGTGGTGGCCGATGATCGAGAGCGCGATCGCGACCGTCGCCGAGCACGGGCCGCGGGCGGTGCCCGTCGGCGCCGGGGCATGACACGGTGAGGGCACGCCGGGGCGTCCTCACCGCCGTGGCACTCCTGCTGCTCGGCGTCTTCACCAGCGCGCTGTTCCTGGTCGATCGCACCTACGGGTACGCGGGACTGGCCGCCGGCCCCGATGAGTCCGAGCTCAACGGGGTCGACGCGGTCCGGGTCACCGTCGTCCTCAAACGCATCGACACCTCGTCCAGCACGGCCATCGCCGACATCCTCGTCGAACCGATCGGCACCCTCACGGACGGCAAGGGCCGCTTCCTGCGGCCCGCATCGGTGGAACTGTCGACCTACCGCACCGACCCGATCGCCGCCTCGGCCGGCCGCATGCCCTCGGTGGAGGAACGCCGGATCGCGGTGACCGGCACCGCCGTCGACTACCCCTTCGACCGGTACCGGATGAGCTTCTCCGTCACGCCGCTCAGCGCCGACGGCCGTCCCATCCCGGCCACAGTCATCGTCGTCGACTCGGTCGGATCGTTCGCCGTCAAGCCGGTCGCCCAGACCAACGACGGCGGCGCGCTCGACGTGGACCTCACCGCCGCACGCACCGCACCGTCGATCGCCTTCGCGGGCTTCGTGATGCTCCTGATGTTCGGTCTCGCGGGCGCCGCGCTGACGGCCGCCTACTACGTGCTCGCCATCCACCGCGGCCTCCTGTTCCCCGCCTGCTCGATGCTCGCCGGGATGCTCTTCGCCCTCCCTCCCCTGCGGCACCAGCTGCCCGGCGATCCCGCGCCACCGACCGGGTCGTTCATCGACTTCGTCGCGTTCTTCCCGGCCCTGGCGATCGTGGCGCTGTCCCTCATCTCCGCGGTTCTCGGCGGATACGCGATCGAGCGGCGCGCCGCTCGGACGGAGAGCGGGTGATAGGCCGGGAAAGACCACGCTCACCGACGTCATGAAACACGAAAGGAACACATCCATGCGAAAGCACACCACCGCGGTACTCGCGAGCATTGCAACACTCGTTCTCGTCACAGCGGGATGCTCCGGAGGCTCCGAGCCCACGTCGTCGACGAGCTCGGCGAAGGCACCGTCGAGCTCCGTGTCCGTGTCCACAACCCACCACCAGACACCCGCAGCGGGCAAGCCCGCGACCGGCAACGGTGGGAACCGAGGCGGCGGGAACACCGCCCCGACGAAGACCGTCACCCAGCGCCCCGGGCCGACCAAGACTGTGACCGCGCCGCCACAGGGCAACGGCAACGGCAACAACGGCGGCGGGAACACCGAGCCCGATTGCACCGGCCCCGACCAGGGCTCGATCTGCACCAACCCGAATCGCGGCGCCGGCGACAACCCCGAGGAGAACGGGACCTACGAGCCGCCGTGCGACGGCAGCGCCGACCAGGGCTCGATCTGCACCAACCCGAACCGCGGCGCCGGCGACAACCCGACGGAGAACGGTACGGCGACGACTCCCGCCAGCAGCGGCGGCGACAAGTCCGGCCAGCCGTGCACCACGGGCATGGGTGTCTCCGGCGTGTACGTCTCGGACGAGCAGGGCGGCTGGGTCTGCCAGATCAGCTGACCCCGACCGTGCCCGTGCCGAACCGTCGGCGCGGGCACGGGCGTCTGCGACGGCTCAGTACTCCTCGAGGCCCGGACCGTGCGCGAGCGCGTGCAGGTTCAGGGCGATCCGGATCGCAAGCGAATCGGAGCCGGCCTGCCAGTGCGGGCCCAGCAGGTCGCTCACCCGGTGCAGTCGCTTGATGACGGTATTGGGGTGCAGTTCCAGCGCTCGCGCGGTGGCGGCGATGTTCATGTTCTCCGCGACCAGCACCTGCATCGTGCGCACCAGCTCCGAGGAACTGTGACGGTCGTGCTCGATGACCGGCCCGATGGTGTCGTCGAGGAACCGCACCACGGAGTCGACGGTGACGGAGCGCAGCAGCGGGAGATGCGCGGGGAAGTCGTCGACGTCGAACGCGCCACGACTCCGACCCAGCGAGAGCAGGAGCCCGAGAGCCTCGTCCGCGCCGTGACGGGCTTCCGCAAGCCCGCCGAAAGGCACGTCGTCCGCCGCCGAGGAGCACACCAACGGCTCCGCCCCGGTCAGGCGCCGGATCTCGCGGAGGACGACCAGCGCCCGCTCCTTCGGATCGCCGACGGTGACGACCACGATCCGTCGATCGAGTATGGCAACGGTGTCGCTCGCGAGCGCCCGGTGCAACAGTACCGCCACCTCGTCCGGGTCGGTGTTGCGCGCGAGGGCGGCGACCACGACGACCCGGGACAGGTCGAGATCGAAGCCGGCCCTCGTGACCCGGGCTCGCAAGTCGTCGCTCACGCGACCTCGAGTGCTCAACAGGCTGCGCACGTGATAGCGGTCGAGCCCAGCGCCCGGAACGTCCTCCGAGTCGATCCGGCGAGCGAGCACGAGCGCGTACAGCGACACCAGGCGCTGGACGGCGTGGGCCTCCGCGTCGTCGATCGGGCGGCCGAAGACGACCACGACGGCGCCGACGTACCGCTCGCCGGCGAGTGCAGGCACGAACAGGGCCGCTCCCTCGCCGCGCTCGACGACGGCCGCCTCTTTGCTCCGGCGGAGCTCGACGATCCCGCTCAGGATCCACCGGTCCCGCAGGGGATCCAGCTCCGCCGACTCCGGAGCCGTCGCGATCGCCTGGTCTGCGGCGTCGACACCGAGGGCCCCGATCGCACCGTCGCACGATTCGACGATCGCGTCGACGACCTCGGCCGCCCCGGCACCGTCCAGAATCCGCGCGAGCAGCGTGTCGTGCGCCGCCACCGACCGGGCGAGCACGTTGCGGGAGGCCATCGTCCGCGACATCGCGGCCTCGAGTTCGCCGTACGCGACGACGAGCCCAAGTACCGGAGCTGCGGCACGGGTCACCTCGGCGAGCCGAGTGACATCACTCTCGTCGAACATGTCGACGGCGCGGCCGTTCGTGTAGACGGCACCGATCGCCTTGTCGTCGACGACGATCGGGGCGCAGATCGCGGAGACGACGCCGTCCGCCCGGCACGCCCTGTCCAGCATCTCGTCGTGCTCGAAGGACCGGTCGGCGAAGTAGTCCCCTGTGCGCACCGGGAGCATGTGTTCGGCCGCTCGCCCCCACAGTCCGTTTCGGTACGGGCCCCGGCCGAACCGGAACTCGGGCGAGACGAGGCCGGTCGACGAGACGATGGTCAGGTCCCCCGTCTCAGTCCCCGCCAGCGAGACGAAGACGATCTCGGCGCTCGGCACGGCGCGTGACGCAGCCTTGACCAAGGCGCGACACGCGTCCTCCACACCGTGGGCGGCACTCACCTCCCACACACCGTCGACCACCGACCGCAACTCGGCGATCCGCCGCCCGCCACCGCCGTCGTGTCTCGTCATCTCAGCGTGTCCCGTCCACTGCGGACAGCGGCGCCGATGCCAGGGCACGAAGGATCGCCGGGTCCTGGTACTCGAGCCATGCGACGAGGTCCGCATGCGTGACGCAGAGGGTCTGCGCGCGGCCGCAGACCTCCGCCATGAAGTCGGCCGTCGCCGGATTGAACGCGTTGCCGTTCCAGCTGTTGAAGTGGTTCGCGATCACCAGCGGCGCACGATTGCCGGAGTAGGCCCGGTCGTACATGTACCTATACGTCTCACGGACGATACGGCGCAGGCGGTTCGTGTCGCCCGGAACGTTCTTCGCGCCGTTGACGGTGTACCAGAAGTTGTAGTCGAGGGCCGTCTGCGCGCGCTTCAGCGGCGGAGAGTAGGCGTACGGGACCGCGAACTCCCATATTCCGTTGGTCTTCTGAGGCCACGCCAGGCCCTTCACCCGCGAGGGCTGCGACGAGTCCCACGTCATCGCGTGCGACCGTAGGGCCGGGAAGAGTCGCTCGGGAGATCCCTCGAGGCACTGGGTGCGGCCGCCCTTCACCACGCTGCGATCGAACGCCAGATCCTCTCCGCCCACGACACCGGTGTTCCGGCGCCAGTTCTGCATCAGGGCGAAGAACTGATCCAGTTCGCGGTTCCAGTCTGCGCTCGACCACCGTTCTCCGGGATAGCGATCGCCGCGGCAGAAGTGGCCCACGTAATGGGTGCCGAGCTCATGCCCCGCGTACCAGGTGCGATTGAGATACTGGATCTGCTGTTGCACTTCCGCTTTCGTGCCCCCGAAGCCGATCGCCGCCTCGCCGGGGCGGTGCCCCGGACCACTGTAGATTCGGCGGGCGTCGTCGGTCAGGAAGTACAGACCCGTCATCAGCGCGGTGAACCGCGCGCCGGTGCGGTCCGCGGTGCGCAGGAACAGGTCCCAGTTGGGACTGACCCCGACGCCGTCGAACGAGAACAGGACGAACTGCGGCGGACGTTCCCCCGGACCGAGGCGACGCATCGGGAGATTCGTCGCCCGGCGGATCGACTCCGCGCCAGAGGCGCCGGCAGTCCCGGGCACCGAAGGCGGGACCTCCGGGACGGCAGTTCCCGGTACCACGCACCCGGACGCCGAGATCAGGAGCGCACACAGGACCGCGAGCACCCCCGGGACACGCCCGCGCCCCAGCTTCACCACGACTCCTACACATACTGATCACCGTGGGACGAAGTCCTCCCCCCATCCCTCCGGATCGGCAGCCTATGCCCGTATCCAGGTCGGCGCATCGTCCTGATCCACCACTGCGGTCGAACTGCGGTGTCGATTCCCACCACCCCGTGTGCGATCGTAAATTTCTTTGCAAGGCTATGCTATTCACGTCCTACTGTGCCCGGGGTGCCGCCTTCGCCGCATGCCGGCCGACAACGCCGCACAGCCGGGGCCTGGGCGTACCACCCGACCTCGGCGACGACGGACTCGATGCGGCCACCGAGAGCACGCGCGGACAGAGCGAGGTCCGGCGGGTGTTTCTACCGCCCTCCGATGGAGTTGCTGGACGGTTACCCTGGGCGGCGTCCACCCAGACCGGGAACACCCCAGAACGGAGAAGACACTCATGATCCACACCAGGTCTTTCGTGGCCGCCACCGGCTTCGCCGCACTGCTCGCCGCCGCGGCGGCCTGCTCGAACGACGGGGCTCAGACCCCGCCGTCGGCGACCTCCACGACGGCCACCAACACCACTACCGCCCAACAGGATCCGCCGGCGCAGACCGTGCATCCGACGAAGACGGTCACCGTCCAACCGACGCGCCAGGCCCCGACCACGATCCCGAAGCCCACGAAACCCACCGGACCGGGCAGCGAGTACGACGTCCCCTGCACCGGAGGCCCCGGCGAGGGCACGATCTGCACCAACCCGAACCACGGCGCCGGCGACGATCCGTACGGAACCGGCACCGTCGCCCCGACTCCGTCGAAGCCGCGCTGACCACGGGGGTGGACCGTGTACGACAGGATCGTCACGACGTTTCGAGGCGGTCACCCTCGACCAGGCGCTCATCGCCTCCACCGAGCGGGCCGATCCCTCGACGCCATCCGCGCCCTGTCGACGACGACTCAGGCGATCGCGGCCTCCGCGATGGCGGCGTCCTGCTCGGGGGCGCCGCCCGAAACGCCCAGACCGCCGATCAGTCGGCCGTCGTCGTCGACGATCGGCACACCGCCACCCACCAGAAGCAGGCCACCGGCGTGGATGTGATCGAAATGCAATGCGGGCTGCCCGATCTGGATCGGTGCGGCGAGCCCGGCCGTCGGCGCCTCGAACATCACCGAGGTCCGGGCCTTGGCGACGGCGAGCTCGTTGGACGCGAGCCAGGCCCCGTCGGTGCGGGCGAAGGCCACGAGGTTCGCGCCCTTGTCGAGCACCGCGAAGACGGCCTTGACGCCGGCCTCCCGGGCGGCACGGTCGGCTGCGGCGATGAGCTCCTGGGCGTACGCGAGAGTGATGTCAGGCATTCTGGGTCCACTCCGTCTCCTGCCACTGCTTCGCGGCATCGATGGTCGCCACCGGCCGCATGGTGCGGTACAGGTGCTCGTCGGCGGGGATGATCTCGACCATGGCGTCGATCATCTCCTGCGGGTCGGCCTGATCCGCGAGGCTGTCGCCCATGTCGGGCATCGGCACGACCGCGGAATCGGCGTCGTACCACTGCACGTAGCTCTCCGCGCCGGTGTCGTTGAAGCCGGTCCCGAAGACGCCGGGGTTGACCGTTGCGACCTGCACGCCGTACGGCGCGAGCTCCGCCTTCATCGAGCCCGCGATCGCCTCGATGGCGTGCTTCGTCGCGCAATAAGCGCCGACGAAGGGCACGACCAGGATGCCGCCCATCGAGGACGTCCACACCACCTTGCCCGACTTCCGCGCGACCATCTTCGGCACGATCGCCTGCACCAGGGCGAGGTGGCCGAAGACGTTGATCTCGAACGACTCCCGGACGCGCGCGAGCGGCACATCGACCATCGAGCCACCCTCCATCACGCCGGCGTTGAGCACCAACACGTCCGGATCGAACGACGATGCGTGCTTGATATCGATCTCGTCGGTCAGGTTCAGCTTGATCACCTCCAGCCGCACGCCCGCGTCCGTCGCGGCGGCGCGGAGGCTCCGGACCTGCGGCCAGGTCTCCGCAGCGGCGACCACCTCGTGCCCCTGACGCGCCAGCTCAAGGGCCGCGCCGGCACCGAAACCCGAACTGGCCCCGGTGATCAGAATCTTCTTCGGCATCGTCTCTCCTTCGTTCCGCCCGCACTCCGCGAGCGACGCCTTCGAGGATGCAAGATCGCCGAACGTTTGTCAATAACTAGTTAGTTACCTACATACTCGGAGGGCGGTACTCTCCTCCTGTGCCACCCGACGCCACGGAGACGAAGCGGCGGATCCTCGACGCAGCGCGCCGGGAGTTCGCCGAGTTCGGCCTGGCCGGAGCACGTATCGACCGCATCGCCGAGCACGCGTCGGCCAACAAGCGCTCGATCTACGTGCACTTCGGTCCGAAGGAGGACCTGTTCGACCTGATCGTCATCGACGCCCTCCGCACGATGGCGGACGCGGTCCGGTTCGACGCCGGCGACCTGCCCGGCTACGCGGGCAGGCTGTACGACCACCTCCTGGCCGAACCCAGCACGCTCCGGCTCTCGACGTGGGCGAACCTCGAACGGCCTTCGAGCACGGACGACGAGGGCACCACCTACCGCAAGAAGGTCGACGAGCTGCGACCCCGCTACGGCGACGCCGCGGTCGATGCGCTCGTGCTCACACTCGGCCTGGTCACGGCGTGGTTCGCCGCCTCTCCCGCGCTGACCTCCCTCGCACCGTCCGACGACGGCGCCGCGCGTCGATCGATCGTCGTCGCGGCGGTAGCGGCCGCCGTCGCCGCGATGCCATCCACCGGCGCGGCGACGTAGCCGCGGACTACAGCGCCCGGAGCGCGGCCTTCGCCGCGTGCCACCCGACCATCCCGTGCACGCCCGGGCCGGGGGCCGCGGCGGCGGAGCAGAGGTACACCCGATCGGTGAGCCGGTACGGATCGACCAGCTTGGGTCGGCGGACCAGCTGCGCGGGAATCGCAGCGCCGGCGGCGATGTCGCCGCCGACGAGGTTGGCGTTGCCCTCCTGGAGGCCGGCCGGACCCACGGACCGGAGTTCGACGATGCACTCCCGCACGCCCGGCGCGTGCCGCTCGACCTCGGCGACGACGGACTCGGTGAGGTCGCCGGGGAATCCGTTGGGGCAGTGCACGTACATCGACACGGGCACCAGATCACCGGCGCAGCGCGACGGGTCCGCCAGGTACTGCTGGGAGAGGATCATCACGGGGCGCTCCGGCATTCGTCCCCGGTTCACCATCAGTTCCTTGGCGGCGATCTCCCGCGCCGTGCCGCCCAGATGGACGAAGGCGGACCGTCGGAGATCCTCGTGCGCCCAGGGGATCCCGCCGTCCACCACCATGTCCACCTTGAACGCGGCCGCACCGAACCGCCACTGCCGGGCACGGCGCCGCAGCCACCGCGGGGCGCGCTCCCCCAGCAACTCCCGCGCCGCGGGCACGCCCGTGTCGAGGAGGACGAGGTCGGCGTCCGGGAGCGCGGTCACCCGCTCGCCCGTGCGGATCGTGCCGCCGTGCGCCTGCACCAGTGCGGCCAGCCCGTCGGAGATCCTCTGCGAGCCGCCCAGCGGCACCGACCAGGGCCGCACGCCCGCCAGGATGTACCCGAGCGAGCTCGTGAGCGGCAGATGCTGGGGCACGATGCCGTGCGCGGCGACACCGGCGAAGACTGCGCCGCCGACCCGACCGAGCGCGGCGGCGGTCACCGCGGCCGGTAGCGCGAAACGCGGCCCCCATCGCGTGGCGAGCACGGGGTGCCGCGGCACGTCGGTCATCGGCGCGAAGAAGGCCGCCATCACGTCGGGGCCGCAGTCCGGCACGTCCGCGAGGGTTCCCACCGCATCGGCCGGGTCGGGCGAGAGCGGGTGCGCCACATCGATCTCCGCCGTGCCCCAGGCTATGTCGAGTCCCACGTCCCGGAGCGCGGGCGAGGCGTACGCGAGGGGATGCCCCGTCGAGAATCGATCGACGACGGTGCCGCCCATCCGATCGGATCTGCAGGCCCCGCCGAGTGTCGCCTCGGCCTCGAGCACCGTCACCTCGAGCCCCGCGCGGGCCAGGTAGGCGGCAGCGGTGAGCCCGTTGGGGCCGGATCCGACGACGACGGCGGAGGTCATTCCTCCACACTAGCCAGCGGCGTCAGTAGGCTGCGGGTATGCGCACGGTGCGACGACTGCAGCCCTTCACGTCGACGATCTTCGCGGAGATCTCGGCCCTCGCCGCCGAGACCGGCGCCGTCAACCTGGGGCAGGGGTTCCCGGACACGGACGGCCCGGCCGGAATGCTCGCGGCCGCGAAGGCGGCGATCGACGGCGGGATGAACCAGTACCCGCCGGGCGACGGCCTGCCAGAGCTCCGTCGGGCCGTGTCCGCGCAGGTCGAGCGCGAGTACGGCCTGCACTA
Source organism: Tsukamurella pseudospumae (assembly GCF_001575195.1). Taxonomy (NCBI): domain Bacteria; kingdom Bacillati; phylum Actinomycetota; class Actinomycetes; order Mycobacteriales; family Tsukamurellaceae; genus Tsukamurella; species Tsukamurella pseudospumae. The sequence continues at coordinate 736,686 of NZ_LSRF01000058.1, read as the reverse complement.
CGACCCGGACGGCGAGGTGCTGGTCACCGTCGGCGCTTCCGAGGGGATCGCCGCCGCCGTGCTGGGCCTGGTCGAACCGGGCCAGGAGGTGATCCTCATCGAGCCCTTCTACGACTCCTACGCCGCGACGGTGGCGATGGCCGGCGCGACCAGGGTCGTGGTGCCGCTCGTCGAGGACGGCGGCCGCTACCGCCTCGATCCGGCGATGCTCCGGGCCGCGGTCACGGACCGGACCGCGGCGATCATCGTCAACTCCCCGCACAACCCCACCGGCACCGTTCTGTCCGACGAGGACCTCCAGCTGATCGCCGACCTGTGCGTCGAGCGGGACCTCCTGTGCTTCACCGACGAGGTCTACGAGTACCTCCTCTTCGACGGCCGGGTGCACCGCCCGCTCGCCGCCTTCGTGGGCATGCGGACACGCACCGTCCGGATCTCGGGCGCCGCCAAGGCTTTCAACGTGACGGGGTGGAAGGTCGGCTGGATCACGGCCCCGCGCGAGCTCGCCGACGCGTGCCGCTCCGCCAAGCAGTGGCTCACCTTCACGGGCGCCACACCGCTGCAGCACGCGGTCGCGCACGCGCTCGACAACGAGTCCTCGTGGCTCGAGAAGCTCTCCCCCGCACTGCAGGACAGCCGCGACCTGCTCACCGCCTCGCTCGTCGATGCGGGGTTCACGGTGCACCCGTCGGAGGGCACGTACTTCGTCGTGGCCGACGCGCGGGCCCTCGGCTTCGACGATGCCGCCGCTCTCGCCCGGGAACTGCCCGGCCGCATCGGCGTGGCCGCGGTGCCGGTGAGCGCGCTCGCCGACGATCAGGCCCGCTGGGGGCACCTCCTGCGCTTCGCGTTCGCCAAGCGCGAGGACGTGCTGGCGGAGGGCGCGCATCGCCTCCGTCAGCTGAAGGCGGGAATCACCTCGCGCTCGAACAGCTCGAGTCCCGATGTGTCGTAGGCGATCTCGGGGAAGTAGCAGATGGCGTAGGTCATCCCCTCCGCCTCGAGACGCTTGAGGTTCGCGACGATCTCGGCGGGCGTGCCCACCCCCGGCATGCCGAGGAAGCTGCCCATGGTGGCGTCGACCGCCGCCTCCGGCGCGTGCTCGAGGAGCCGGTTGCGCGTCTCGTCGAGCCTGGTCTGCACGTCGCGTGCGGCTTCGCCGATCGCGATGTTGTAGTTGGCGGACCGCGTGATGGCGTCGAAGTCGCGGCCCAGGTCGGCGCAGTGCTTCCGCAGCACCTCCGACTTGTGCGCGAACCCCTCGAAGGTCCCGTCGAAGTTGGTGTACTGCGCGTACTGAGCCGCGATCCGCAGCGTCTTCTTCTCGCCGCCACCGGCGACCCACAGCGGGATGCCCCCGTCCTGGAGCGGACGGGGCTCGCAGATGGCACCGTCGACCTGGTAGTACTTCCCGTCCAGGCTGGAGACGCCCTCGGTCCACGCCTGCCGCATGATCTGCACGCCCTCGTCGAGCCGGCCCAGGCGCTCGCCGGCCGGCGGGAAGCCGTAGCCGTAGGCGCGCCATTCGTGCTCGTACCAGCCGCCGCCGATCCCCATCTGCGTGCGGCCGCCGGAGATCAGGTCGACGGTGGCCGCCACCTTCGCCAGGTAGGCGGGGTTGCGATAGCTCATGGCCGTGCACATCTGGCCCAGCTTGACGGTGTTCGTCGTGGCGGCGAGGGCCGCCATGAGCGACCACGCCTCGTGGGTCGCCTCGCGGCTCGGGACCGGCGTGGTGTGGAAGTGGTCGTACACCCACACCGAGTCCCAGGGGCCGGCATCGGCACGCTGGGCGAGGCCGTTCATGACGGACCAGTGGTCCGCCGGGTCGATGCCGACGAGGTCGAAACGCCAGCCTTGCGGGAGGAAGAGTCCGAATCGCACTCCTCAACCCTACGGAGGTCGCGGCGAACATGTCGGTGGGTCGTCGTATCGTCGTGGGCGATGCAGGACTCGCTGTTCGACGACGCCGTACCGCTGGCCCCGCACCGTCGGGACCTGGCCGACGGTGCGTGGCTCGACGTGCGCGCGGACTGGCAGGTCGGGGCCGACGAACTGTTCGAGGCCCTGGGCCGCGACGTGCCGTGGGTCGAGGAGAAGCGCCGCATGTACGAGCGCACGCTGCCCGTGCCCAGGCTGCTGCGCTACTACGACACGGGCGCGGCGCTGCCCCACCCCGAACTGGCCCGCACGCGCGATCGGCTCACCGAGCTGTACTGGGACGATCTGCGCGAGCCCTTCACCTCGGTCGGGCTGTGCCTGTACCGCGACGGCGCGGATTCGGTGGCCTGGCACGGCGACACGATCGGCCGCGGCGCCACCCACGACACGATCGTCGCCATCGTCTCCCTCGGCGCGTCGCGCCCCTTCCTGATGCGGCCGCGCGGCGGCGGCGCCAGCACGAAGCTGTCGATCGGCCACGGCGATCTGCTCGCGATGGGCGGCTCCGCACAGCGCACCTGGGAACACGCGGTGCCGAAGGTCCCGCACGCCGGGCCGCGGATCAGCGTGCAGTTCCGGGTGGCCGGGGTCAGATGACCCACTGGTCATGACCTGGTGTGACAAGATGGGATCATGATCGCGGACGGCCCGATTCCGAAGCACGAGCAGTTGCGATCGCTCCTCGAGAAACGCTGCGCCGACGGCCTCGAGCCGGGCGCCGCGCTCCCCAGCGAGCGGCAGCTGTGCGAGGAGTACGGGGTCTCGCGGATCACGGTGCGTGAGGCGCTGCGCCAGCTCGTCGCCGAGGGCACACTGGTCCGGATCCGCGGCAAGGGCACCTTCGTCGCGGACCGCCCCGCCCGCTCGCAGCTGCACCTCGCCTCGTTCCACGACGACATGCGGCGCCTGGGCCGCTCACCGTCGACGGTGGTGCTGCAGACGGAGCTCCGGATCCCACCCCCGTCGACGACGGCGGCCCTGCAGATCCGCGCCGCGGACAAGGCCTTTCACATCAAACGCCTGCGCCTCGCAGACGGGGTGCCCATCTCGATCGACGACGCGTGGTACCCGCAGGCGGTCGCGCCCGGGATGGACGTGCACGACCTCACGCAGTCGATCTACGACCTGCTGCGCACCGAGTACGGCCACCCCATCGACCGCGCCGAGCAGTCCATCGGGGCCATCTCCGCCGACGGCGAACTCGCCCGTCTGCTCGGGGTACCCTCGGGCGCCCCGATCCTCGCCTTCGATCGCGTCTCGTTCTCCGGGGAGGTCCGGGTCGAGCACAGCTACTCCTGGTACCGCTCCGATCGCTACCAGGTGCAGATGACGGTCACCGAGACCGGCCGCTAGGGCGCGCCAAGCGGGACACAAGGGGCGCTCGGCACGATCGCTGACAACAGCAGCAGATCACCCCGAACGAAGGAAGTCCCATGCGCAGGTTCACCATCGCCGCCGCCACGATCGCCGCCATCGCGACCGGCGGGTTCGTCGCCGTCCCCGCCGCCCAGGCCGCCCCGCACCCGAACGGCTGGTACTGCAGCGGCGTGGCCGCCAACGGCCTCCACGCCGGCACCTACGTCCGCTGGGGCCAGGCGTACTCGAACTTCGGAGCGGCGTCGTGGTTCCACCGCCAGACCGGCGCCCGCCGAGTGACCTGCAGCTGATCGCTGAGAACGCGACCCGTCAGATCGCCTCGTACTGCGGTTCTCCCCGGAACCGCGATGCGCGGCCGCCGATCCCGAGCGCCGACCACACCCGGCGCGAGACCGGGTTCATCAGGCCGATGCGCTCGGCCAGCGCACGCACGTCACCGAAGACCTCGGCGCGCATGCGCCGCGTGGCGGGATCGCGCCAGAAGATCTGCTTGCGCACCTCGTCCGGAACGTCGAAGGTCTCCCAGAACTGCTTGGGCGGCACCATGATCACGTTGTTGAGCGACCACATGACGAGCGGCGTGACCACCGACAGGATGCCGCGTTGCACGCGGCTCATCTTCGGGACCTGGTAGTCGAGCAGCTGGTGCGCGAAGGAGATGTGGCGCGCCTCCTCCGCGACGTGGATCGCGATGATCGCGGTCAGCGCGGGGTGCTGGGTGTCTGCGGCGCGCAACTGGTGCTTCTGCATGTGGTCGATCGGCTCCTCGCCGCCGAGCACGCCCACGAAGAACCCCGGCGGCGCCCAGACGGCGGCGCGGGTCAGGCGCGGCATCACCGTGCGGAACCAGCGCGGCGCACCGGGCACCTTCTGGCCGGTGCGGTTGACGAACTCCTGGAACATGAGCGTGTGGTTGCACTCCTCGCGGGCCTCGTGCGTGGCGTAGCGGAACTCCGGGGAGCCGTTGCGCTGCACGAACGAGTACTGCATCAGCGCCGCGATGAGCACCTGCTCGAACTGCAGGCCGGCCTTGACGAGGTTCGCCTGCCGCCAGACGCCCATGGCGATCCGCTTCTCCAGCGGCTGCGCCTGATACCAGGGACTCCGGCCGATGTAGTCGAGCTCGGGATGCAGTTCCCATCGCGGGTCCGCGGGGTCGATCGCGAGCTCCGGCGAATCCCAGGCGATGTCCAGGTAGGGGTCGAAGTTGCGTTCGACCGACGCGGTCGACAGGTCCGACAACGTCCGGTGGAAATCGGCGCGCTGGGCGCTGCTGTGCGCGCCCTCGACATCCGTGTGAGCCACGTCAACCATGATCACCTCGTAAGATAGACACTCTGTTGAGAACTGTCTACCACATGCGGTTCGCGCTCACGCCCCCGAGAAGCCCGACGACGGCGTGAAGGAGGTGCCGTAGAAGTCCCGGCCGAACGGGGTGATCTCGATCCGACGGCGGACGGTCTTGGCGTACCGGCCGGCGGTGCTGATCGCATCGAGGATCTGCGGCTGGACCTGGAGCAGCTCGTACCGCCGCACCTCCACCTGCTCCTTCGAGAACCAGATGAGGCCCAGGCGGTGCAGATTGCCGAGGTACGCGGCGATCCGCTCCGGATGGCGGCAGCCCGCGACCTCGGGGATCATCGACAGTCCCGCGGCCACCGTCTCCGCGCCGACCCCGAACGGCCGGTTCGTGCGGACGTCGATGGCCGGCTGCGCACCGTCGTTGTGGAGCAGCCGCAGGATGCGGGCCTCGTCGGGGCAGAGCTCCTGCAGGATGTGCGCGAACGCCGGGTGAGGAGCCTGCGCCCCGGCCGGCTCGGCCGACTGGGCGAGCAGACGGTCACCCGTGCGACGGAGCTCCTCGGAGGTGGTGACGGGCTCGTCCTCACGCTCGTCGAGCTCCTCGACGACCTCGCCGTGCACGACGATGCGCGGCGCCACCTCGGTGGTCAGCGCGACGTCCACGAGATGCCCCGCCTCGCTGACGAACTGCTGAGTGAGGCGCTGCGCCGAGCCGCCGATCTCGCGGGTCACGTTGAACGCCGAGTTCGACACGCGCCCGAGCCGCCCGAGGAGGCCGCCGCCGGACTCGTGCTTGTCGACCTCGGCGATCCCGCCCTCGCCACGCACCGCCAACTCGCGCCCCTCGGCGTCGAGCGCGTCGTCGACGTCCCGCGCCGCGTTGGAACCGGACTTGTCACTCACGTCTGTCACACCCCGAAGATCGCTAGATGAAGGAAGCCGGCGAACGAGCCGAGCACCGCTCCGTGCAGGAACAGCAGCCACTCGTCCTGCTTGATCGCCGACCGGAGCAGCTCGCTGAGATCGTCCGGGCTGAGCTTGCTCATCCGCTCGATGACGAACTCACGGACCTTGGTCTGCTGTTCGGCCACGAACTGCGGCTGGCTGACCGTCGCCTCGGCGACCTTGAGCGCCTCCGCACCGACCAGTTGCGGCACGCGGTCGTAGGCCTCACTGCCGACCGACAGCTTGACGAAGCCGCGCGCCCAGCCCGCGGCGTTGTCGATCGAGTCGCGCAGCACCGTCTCGACGGTGGCCCGGGTCCGGTCCGAGCGCGGACCGTGCAGCAGCTCGTCGCAGATGTTCTCGATGGTGATCACCTTGTCGGCCATCACCTTGGCGTACTCCTCGCCGATCTCCTTCTTCCGCTTCAGGAAGAGGCCCTGCTTCCACGGCACCCACCAGGTGGGGTGGATCGGCTCGAAGATCATCAGGATCCCGATGTAGTTCACGACGTAGCCGATGACGATCCCACCGAGCGGCAGGAGCCACCAGTACGGGAAGAAATGCAGCAGGGCGACCAGCAGGAAGCCCATGGGGAAGCCGAAGTAGAAGCCGAAGTTCTGCATGAACTTCAGTTCCTTACGGCCCATGTTGTAGAAGATGTCCTTCAGGACCGAAGGGTTGTTGGTGAGGTAGCGGATCACCAGAAGTTTGGCGTCGATGTAGTCGTCGATGTTCTCGCCGATGGTCGACGTGATCCGCCGGACGTCCTTCGGCAGCGACGCCGACACGCGGCGGTAGACGAGCAGCTTCACGTCCTCGGGGAGCGAGTACCACAGACGCGGGTTCTCGCGCTGCATCACGGATTCGACGATCGACGGGATCATCGGCAGCGACGCGCGGGTGAGCACCTCGGAGACGTGCTCGGGATCCATCACCTCGTAGAACTCGGCGATACTGCCAACCTTGTTGAGCGACTTGTCGACGGCGATGCTCGCCATCTTCTCGGCCCTCGAGGGCACGATCCCCTGCCATCCGACGCGGCCGTCCGGCTGAATGGCCGGGATCACCTGGACGCGCCGCGGGAGCAACGGATACAACGTGGCCATGCCGGGAATCTTGATGCCGTAGAACCGCTTGGGCTCGAACAGCATGAGAATGCCGGTCCAGTTGGTGATGTAACCGATGATGCCGGTGAACAACGGGATCGTGATGAGCTGCTCGATCAGATGTGCGTTCACGACACGCACCCCTCACCGACGTTCGTCGTCGAGCGCACCACGTACCCTCCATCTCCGCTCGCGCGGCCCGAATCACTCGTCCTACGAATGGTTCACGGTCACCCGCTCGACATCATTCGCGCTCACAGTACTCAACAAGATGAGAGGATTACTCCTCGATTCGATCACTGTGACCAGATGAACACGCCGAGACACAAGCTCGATTACATTGCAAACAACACCTCTCCCGCAAGCACTTCGCGCTCCGCAGGATCCGCGACCGATCCGGGCTTGGAATCCATCACCACGACCGGGCAGATCGCACTAAGGCCTCGATCGCGAATTCCCGACGGGGAGAACGAGATCAGCGGATCACCTGCGGCCACCTTCGACTTCTCCGCAGCCAGCAGCGTGAAGCCCTCACCGCCCAGATTCACGGTGTCGATTCCGACGTGCACGAGAACACCGACACCACCGTCGCCGAGCACGATCGCCGCATGCGGATGCAGCTTGAGCACCGTGCCCGCGACGGGCGAGACCACGACGGCGTCGGCACCGTCGGCGGGGACGGACGGCTCGATCGCGACACCCGAACCGACCATCTGGCCGGCGAAGACCTGATCGGGGACCGCGGAGAGCGGCACCAGTCGCCCGGCGACCGGCGCGAGGACGTCGGTCACAGGAGGTCCTGCACTTCCTCCGCGAGGGCGTCGGCGGTCGGCCCGACGACGACCTGGACCGCCGAGCCGGCCACCATCACGCCGTGCGAGAGCTTCTTGAGCGCGGCCTGGTCGACGAGACCCGCGTCCTTGACCTCGCAGCGCAGCCGGGTGATGCAGCCCTCGACCTCCTCGATGTTGTCGGCCCCGCCGAGTCCGTTCACGATGTCCTGAGCCTTCGACATGTCTGCCGCCCTTTCGGAGAGGTTCGGGGAAACCGGCTCACGCCGCCCCCAACTGGTTATAACCTGTCGTCACCCTAGTGGACTCGTCCCTCGACAGGAGCGAAAAATGAGTTCCTCATCCGGATCCGGTATATCAGCACGACGGCTCGATCTGAGCGGTCTCCAGAAACTCGGCCGCAGCCTCATGCTGCCCATCGCGGTCCTCCCGGCCGCCGGCCTGCTCCTGCGGCTCGGGCAGGACGACCTCCTCGGCCGTTGGTCGTCGATGAAGACGGTGGCCGCGGTCATCGGCGGCGCCGGGAACGCGCTGATCGGCAACCTCGCGATCCTGTTCGCCGTCGGCATCGCGATCGGCTGGGCGAAGAAGGCCGACGGCTCGACCGCACTCGCCGCGCTCGTCGGCTACCTGTCCTTCCAGGCCGTCGAGAAGGCGATGTCCCCCGTGGTGCTCGCCGGCAAGGTCGACAAGGCGGGCGACCCCGCGGTCGTCGACTACGGCGTGCTGGGCGGCATCGTCATCGGCATCATGTCGGCGATGCTGTGGCAGCGGTTCTACAAGACGAAGCTGCCCGATTACATCGGCTTCTTCTCCGGTCGGCGCCTCGTGCCGATCCTCACCGCCTCCGGCGCGATCGTCGTCGGCGTGATCATGGCGTTCATCTACCCCGCGTTCAACTGGGCGCTCACCGGCCTCGGCAACTGGGTCGCCGAGCACTCGGTCGTCGGTGGCGGCGTGTTCGGCACCGTCAACCGCCTGCTCCTCCCGCTCGGCCTGCACCACATCATCAACTCCGTGGTGTGGTTCGTGCTCGGCGACTACCGCACGGCCGGCGGCGACGTGGTGCACGGCGACATCGCCCGCTTCCTGCAGGGCGACCCCACCGCCGGAACGTTCATGACGGGCTTCTTCCCCATCATGATGTTCGGCCTGCCCGCCGCGGCGCTCGCGATCTACCGCTGCGCCAAGCCCGAGAACCGCAAGGTGGTCGGCGGCATCATGCTCTCGGTCGCACTCACCAGCTTCCTCACCGGCATCACCGAGCCGCTCGAGTTCTCCTTCATCTTCGTCGCATGGCCACTGCTGATCGTCCACGCACTGCTCACCGGCAGTTCCCTGCTCATCGCGAACTGGCTCGACATCCATCACGGCTTCACCTTCTCGGCGGGAGCGATCGACTACGTCCTCAACTTCGGCAAGGCGACCAATCCGCTGTGGCTCATCCCGATGGGCCTGGTGTACGCCGTGATCTACTACTTCACGTTCTCGTTCATCATCAAGCGCCGGAACCTCAAGACCCCCGGCCGCGAGGACGAGGACGAGGAAGCAGAGGTGACGGCGTGACCGAGTACCTGCGCGGCACCGTCGTCACGCCCTCCGGGGCGATCGACGACGGCGTCGTCGCGTACGGCGACGGACTCATCACGGAGGTCGGGCCGGCGTCCGCCTTCCCGCCCGCCGGTCTCCCGGCACCGTCGGACCGCGTGTACGTGCCCGGCATGATCGACGTGCACTGCCACGGCGGCGGCGGGTTCGGCTTCCCGGACTCCGACGCCGACGGTGCCCGCGCGGCCGCCGCGCACCACCTCGGCCGCGGTACGACGACGATGCTCGCCTCGCTCGTCTCGGCGTCCGCGGACAAGCTCCTCGAGCGCATCGCGACGCTCTCGCCCCTCGTCGACGACGGCACCGTCGCCGGCCTGCATCTGGAGGGCCCCTTCCTGGCCCAGGAGGTGTGCGGCGCGCAGGACCCGCGGTACATCGTCGACGGTGACCCCGCGCTGCTCGCGACGCTCCTCGACGCCGCGGGCGGACGGATCCGCTCGATGACGGTCGCCGCCGAGACGGCGCACTTCGACGTGTTGGCCCAGCAGTTGTCCGAGGCCGGCGCCGTCGTCTCGGTCGGGCACACCGCCGGCGACTACGACACCGTCGCGGCCGCGCTCGGCACGCCGTCCGGTCCGGTGAGCATCACGCACCTGTTCAACGGCATGCACCCGATGCACCACCGGCACCCCGGCGCGGTCGGCGCGTCGCTCAAGGTCGCGGGCGAGGGGCGCGCGGTCGCCGAGGTCATCGGCGACGGGGTGCACCTGGCCGCAGGCACCGTCGCGATGGTCTTCGCGACCGTCGGACCCGACCACGTCGCGCTCATCTCCGACGCGATGCAGGCCGCCGGCATGCCCGACGGCCAGTACTCGCTGGGGCCGCTGGAGGTCACCGTCGGGGGCGGCACGGCCCGCCTGACCACGTCCGACGGTACGCCGGGCGCGATCGCCGGGGGCACCTCCTCGGTGTTCGACGTGTTCTCTCGCGCCGTCCGGTACTCGGGCGTCGCCCTCGCCGACGCGGCCCGCGCGGGCGCGACGACGCCGGCCCGACTGCTGGGCCTCAAGGACCGGGGTGAGCTGTCCGCCGGCCTGCGCGCCGATGTCCTGGAGCTCTCCGCAGATCTGGACCTGCTGCGGGTGCTCCGCGGCGGAAATCAGGTGTGACGGCATCCCGCCGAGGGGCACACTCATCGTATGACCGCATCCCCTGATCGAGACGCGAACAGCACGGTCGACGACCCCGACGCCGCCGACATCGAACGGCGTCTCGCAGCAGCCCGAAGGCTCGCGGGGAGCGGCACCGGATGGTTCCCCGACGGCTACCTGGAGGCGCTCCGCTCCGAGTGGCCGGACTAGAGCTCAGTACAACTCGCGGCCGTAGCCCGGTCCGTAGTAGCGGTCCAGCTCCTCGAGCGAGTCGTCCGGGCGCTCCAGGGATTTCGCGATGACGGCGCGCCGGGGCACGCCGTGGTCGTCGTCGTTGGTCGGCCAGGTCGACGGCTCCCACGCCTCGGACCGCAGGAAGGCCTTGCTGCAGTGGAAGAAGACCTCGTCGATCGCGACCTCCACGATGAGCTGGGGCAGCTTTTCCCCCACCGCCATCATCGGCGCATAGGGCGCGTCGGCGAGCACGACGGCGGTTCCGTTGATCCGCAGCGTATCGCCGCGCCCGGGGATCACGAACTCGAGCGCGACGTGCGGGTCCTGCAGCAGGTTCCGCAGCCCGTCGACGCGGCGGTTGCCGGGCCGATCGGGCAGCGCGATCGTGCGGTCGTCGAGGATGAGCACGCCGCCCGCGGGGTCGCCCTTCGGGGAGACGTCGAGGTCGCCGGCCGCGCCGGAGGTCGCCACGAAGTACAGCCGCGCCGCGGCCAGGAACAGCCGGTGCACCTCGTGCAGCTCCGGTTTCGCCTTGTCACGGATCCGCGGGATCGGTTCGGGCACGACCGCGCGCAGTTCGGCCTCGGTGGTCACCGGTCTGCGTTCGTGCGCCATGCCATCGACCCTAGAGATCAGCAGGCCGTTCGCGCGACCCGTTTCCCGCTCACAGCGGCCGCAGGATGCGGTCGAGGAACTCGCGGGTGCGGTCCTGCTGCGGCTTCCCGATGACGTCCGCGGGGCGGCCGGCCTCGAGCACCACGCCGCGGTCGACGAACAGCACCTGATCGGCCACGTCCCGCGCGAAGGCCATCTCGTGCGTTACCACGACCATGGTCCGGCCCTCGTCCGCGAGATCGCGCATCACGGTGAGCACGTCGCCCACCAGCTCCGGATCGAGCGCCGAGGTCGGCTCGTCGAACAGCACGACCCGCGGCCGCAGCGCCAGCGCCCGCGCGATCCCGACGCGCTGCTGCTGGCCACCCGAGAGCTGGTGCGGGTACTTGTCCGCGTGCTCGGCCAGGCCGACCCGCGTGAGCAGGTCCCGCGCCTGCGACTCGACCTCCGCCGCGGGCCGTTTCTGCACGACGACGGGCCCCTCGGTCACGTTCCGCAGCGCCGTGAAATGCGGGAACAGGTTGTGCGACTGGAAGACCATCGCGCTCTGCGCACGATAGCGTTTCAGCTCCGCCTTGCCCGGCGGCCCCGCGCCGAAGTCCACCGTCGCCTCACCGACGGTGACCGTTCCACCGTCCGGCAGCTCGAGCGCGTTGAGGGAGCGGAGCACCGTCGTCTTGCCCGACCCGGAGGGTCCGATGACGACGGTGACCGTGCCCTCCGGCACGGCGAAGTCGATGCCGCGCAACACGTCCACGTCACCGAAGGACTTGGTGAGGCCGCGCACCGAGATCAGGTCGGTCATCGCGTCACGTACCTTTCGAATCGCGTCTCGAGCCTCGACTGGAACACGCTGAGGATCTGGCAGACCACCCAGTAGTAGCAGGCCGCGACCACGTACATGGTGAGGAAGTCGAAGGTGGGCGCCGCGGCGATCTGGGCCTGCCGGAACACCTCGGTCACGAGGATCGTGGACGCCAGCGAGGTGTCCTTGACCAAGGAGATCAGGGTGTTCGCGAGCGGCGGGGTGGCGGTGCGCGCGGCCTGCGGCAGGATGATCCGGCGCAGCGAGGTGCCGTAGTCCATGCCGATGGTGGCGGCAGCCTCCCACTGCCCCTGCGGGACCGCGCCGATCGCGGCGCGGATGATCTCCGCCGCGTAGCCGCCCACGTTGAGCGAGAACGCGATCGCCGCCGCGAAGAACGGATCGAAGACGAGCCCGATCGCGGGCAGTCCGTAGAAGATGATGACCAGCTGCACCAGCAGCGGTGTTCCGCGGATCACCGAGATGTACGCGGTCGCCAACGCCCGCAGCGGCCTCCGCGCCGACATCCGCGCGAGCGCGACGGCCAGCGCGATCACCAGACCGATCACGAAGCTGATCGCGGTGAGCGGCAGCGTCATGGTGACCATCGCCTTGAGCAGGGGAACCAGGCTGCGCCGCACCAGGTCCCAGGTGGTCGACTGCTTCGGCGCGGCACTGTCGGCGCCGAAGTACTTCTGCGAGATCCGCTCGGCGGTGCCGTCGGCGCGGATCTCGGCGAGGCCGCGGTTGATCGCGGGCATGAGGCCGGATCCCTTGCGCGCCGCGAACACCGACTCGGACTTGTCGGGGGTCTCCGCGGCGATCTTCACCGGCGCCGAGGGATTCACCGCGAGGTAGTTGCGGATCACGCCCGTGTCGTTGACCACCACGTCCACCCGGCCCTGCGCGAGCAGCGTCGCCGCCTCGGTGAACCCGGCGACCGGCTCGATCCGCGCGCCCGCCTTCTCGGCGACGCCGGACCAGCTGCTCGTCGAGCTCTGCGCGGCGAGCTCGCCGCGGATGTCGGCGAGCGACTTCACGGAATCGTCGCCCTTGCGGACCAGGATCGACCCGCTCGCCGTGCTGTACGGGTCCGACAGGTCGTACTTGGCCGCCCGCGCCGGATTCGCGGCGACCTGGTTCGCCACCAGGTCGAGCCGGTTCGACTCCAGCGCCGCGAACATCGAATCCCACGGCGTCTCCACGAACTCCACTCGCACGCCGATCTTCTCGGCGATCGCGGTGATCATCTCGACGTCGTACCCGGTCAGCTTCCCGGTGTCGTCGTGGTAGCTGTACACCGCGTACACGCCCTCGGTGCCCACCCGCAGCACGCCGCCGGCGGGCGGCACCGGGTCGGCGTTCGCCGGCAGCGGCGCCGCGACCAGCAGCATCACGAGCAGTGCGAGGACCGCCCGCCGCAACGCGGTCACCGCCGCTCGGGGAGGGTCCCGCCGGGCGAGGGCGTCGTCGGTGACCGCTGCTGTTCGCATGCGTCGTTCCTATCACCGACGGGGACGTCCGTCCCGGGGACAAGCGTATTCAACCAACAGGTTGACCACGTCGGGACAGGGGCGTACCGTCGTATTCAATCGATTGGTTGAACACGACGGAGGTGCACCACGGACGACAACGATGACCTGTCCCGCGCGTTCGCCGCACTGGCGGACCCCACGCGCCGCGACATCGTCGCCCGGCTCTCGGACGGCGACGCCACGCTCACGGAGATCGCGGAACACTACGACGTGAGCATCCAGGCCGTCTCGAAGCACCTCACCGTGCTCGAGAGCGCCGGCCTGATCAGCAGGACCCGACGGGCACAGGCTCGGCCGGCCCACCTCGAGGCGGAGGTCTTCGACCTCATGAACGGGTGGATCGAGCGGTACCGCCGCCGCGCCGAGCAGCGCTACCAGCGCCTCGACGCCGTGCTCGCCGACATGAACGCCGAAGAGAACCCCACCGACAGCACCGAGCAAGGAGCAGCATCATGACCATCGTCAACGCCGAGGCCGGCATCGAGGCCTCCACCACCCTCCCCACCGTGACCATCACGCGCGACTTCCGCGCCACCCCCGCCCAGCTCTTCCGCGCGCACACCGACCCGGAGATCTACACCCGCTGGGTGGGTCCGTCCGACATCGACACCGAGATCGTGCACTGGGACGCCCGCACCGGCGGCAGCTGGGCGTACGTGAGCCGCCGCGGCGACGAGCGGTACGCCTTCCACGGCAGCTTCCACGACGTCCGGGAGGACCGGATCGTGCAGACCTTCACCTACGACGACATGCCCGACGGGGTCTCGCTCGAGACCATGACCTTCGAGGACCTCGGCGACGGCCGCACCCGCCTGCGCGCCGTCTCGCTGCTGGACAGCTTCGAGAACCGCGACGGCATGCTGGCCAGTGGGATGGAGTCGGGCATCGTCGACGGATACGCGAAGCTCGACGAGCTCCTCGACGCGGGCGAGGTCTGACCCGAGGTCGGCGCGGGCCCGGTACGTTGTCGGCATGAGGTTGCCGCGGCTCCGCGCCGACTACGGGTCGGTCCTGCTGGGCTCCGCCGACGACAGCCCGCGGACCACCCGGGTGCGGATCCAGCTGGTGCTCACCACCGGCGTGCTCATCGCCAACGCCATCGGCGTGGGGCTCGCCATCGCGCTCGCGACGGTCGGCATCCCCAAACCCGCGATGCGGTGGGACGCCTGGTGGATGCCCTTCCTCGTGATGCCGGTCTACATCGGCATCGCGTTCCTCCTCGGGGTCGTGCTCGGCACGGTCCGGCTGGTCCGGTCCCTGCGCTGGTCGATCCGAGGGGACACCCCCACCGCACGGGAGGCGCGGGCGGCCATGACCGCGCCGTGGCGGCTCACCGTGATCCAGGCGCTGCTGTGGGCGGGCGGCACCGTCGTGGTCACGGTGGGCTACGGCCTCGTCGACCCTGAACTGATGCCGAAGGTCGCCCTGGTCACCGGTCTGAGCGGGGTCGTGGTCTGTGCCATCTCGTACCTGATCACCGAGTTCGCGCTGCGCCCGGCGGCCGCGCGGGCGCTCGAGGCCGGGTACCCGATCGCGCGCCGCAGCCGTCTCAAGGGGCGGGCGTTCACCGCGTGGGCGGTGGGCTCGGGCGTGCCGATCGTCGGGATCTTCCTCGTCGTCGTGTTCGCCACCTTCCGCGACGACACCTCCAAGATGGACATCTTCGTCGCCGTCACCGCGATCGCCGCGATCGCCCTGCTCACCGGCCCGCTGCTCACCCTGCTCAACGCCGACACCATCGTCGGGCCGCTGCGCGTGCTGCGGAACGCACTGCGGCGCGTCCGCGACGGCGAGCACGACGTCTCCATCACGGTGTTCGACGGATCCGACATGGGCGAGCTACAGGCCCGTTTCAACGAGATGACCACGGGCCTGGCCGAACGCGAGCGGCTGCGCGACCTGTTCGGCCGGCACGTCGGCCGCGAGGTCGCCGAGCAGGCCCTGGGCTGGGGCGTGCAACTGGGCGGCTCCGAGCAGGTGGTCGGGGTGCTCTTCGTCGACGTCGTCGGGTCCACGACGCTGGCCCGCGAGCGGCCGGCCACCGAGGTGGTGGAGCTGCTCAACCGGTTCTTCGAGGTGATCGTGACCGCCGTCGAGGAGAACGACGGCCTGGTCAACAAGTTCGAGGGCGACGCGGTGCTCGCCGTCTTCGGCGCCCCGCTCCCCCACCCGGATCCGGCCGGCGGCGCACTCCGCGCGTCCCGCATGATCGCGGACCGCCTGCCCTCCGCCGTGCCCGGCCTCGCCGCCGGGATCGGCGTGTCCTACGGCGTCGTCGTCGCGGGCAACGTGGGCGCGATCGAGCGGTACGAGTTCACCGTGATCGGCGACCCGGTCAACGAGTCCGCGCGCCTGTCCGAGGTGGCCAAGCGCGACACCTCGCTGCCGGTCGCCTCCGAGCCCGCGGTCATGGGCGCCCGCGAGGCGGAGTCGCAGCACTGGCGCTTCACCGATGAACAGGATCTGCGGGGCCGCAACGAGATCACCCGGCTCTACGCGCCGCGCGCCGCGCTCGCCGCCAGCACCAGCACGTCGTCGACGAAGGTCGTCCCGCCCACGGTGAACGTGCGCGTGCCCGCCACCACGAACCCCGATTTGGCGTAGAACCGCTTCGCGCGGGCGTTGTCGGCGTTCACGCCGAGCCACAGCGGCTCGCCGGCCGCACCCAGCACCGCCGCGTCCAGGAGCGTGCGCGCCACCCCGGAGCCGTGGTGGTCCGGGTCCACGTACAGCTTGGACAGGTAGGTCGACGGTGCGCCGCGCAGGCTCTCCGGCCCTTCATCGAAGTCGCCGTGCAGGACCAGCGCGTACCCGACGGGGCGCGCGGCACCGTCGGGTCCCGGCGCACCGTCGACGACGAGGACCCGGTGGCCGGGCTCGGCGATGTGCCCGGCGAATTCGGCCTCGCCGAGGTTCTGCGCGATGAAGGTCTGGACGTGCTCGCGCGGGAGCGAGGGTGGGCAGGCGAGCGGGAAGGTCCGCGCGGCGAGCGCCGCGACGGCGGCGGCGTCCTGCGCCTGCGCGATCCGGGCCGGTGACGGTGTCATGGTTCCACGGTAGATGCCGGACCGCGTCACTCCCGCCCGAGTAGCCGGTCGGTCTCCCGGCGCTCGCGCTTGGTGGGACGGCCCGCGCCGCGATCGCGGTGGGGCATGGACGCGGCGATCTCCCGTGGCGGGGGCGGTGGGCTGTGGTCGATGAAGCAGGTGGCGGCCACGGGCGCACCGACCCGCTTGGCGATCAGCGTGGCCACCTCGACGATCCGCTCGCGGCCGCCGAGCCGCAGCCGCACCTCGTCGCCCACGACGATGTGCTGCGCCGGCTTCGCAGCGGCGCCGTTGACCCGCACGTGCCCGGCACGACACGCGGTGGCGGCGGCGGACCGGGTCCTGGTCAGCCGCACCGACCACAGCCAGGCGTCGACCCGCACGGTTCAGCGCCGGCGCGTCAGCCGCGAGTACCCGACGGCGCCGAGCACGCCGAAGGCCACCAGCAGCAGGAACCCGAGGCCCGTGCTGATGAAGAAGCCCACCGCGACCACGACGACCGCCGGGGCGGCCATCGCGGCGACCATCCCCGGATGCTGCTTCACGACGTCCAGCGCGGCCTGCTTGCGCGCGGGATCGAGCTCTTTTCCAGCCATGTCACCAATGTACGCATTCCCGGCAGGGCAAGATCGAATCATGACGGTGCTGGCACTCATGCGACACGGCGAGGCCGGCATGTCGATCCCCGACGAGGTACGCCCGATCACCGAGAACGGTCGGTACCAGGCCCGACGGTCCGCGGAGTGGCTCGCCGAGCAGGGGCTCGAGCCCGACCACGCGCTCGTCTCGTTCGCGCGGCGCACCGTCGAGACCTTCCACGCGACGGGACTGCGGTGCCCGATGACCGCGACCGAGGAATTGTACGAGTGCCCCGGCCGTCGCGTGCTCGACGAGATCAACGGCGTCCCCGGCGACGTACCGGTCCTACTGGTGGTCGCGCACTTCCCCGGCCTGCCCGAGGCGGCGGCCGAGCTCGATCCGCGCGCCGAACTGCCGGGTTTCTCCCCCGGCACCGTCGTGCTGCTGGACCTCGACGACGGTCCGGCCACGCCCGGATCGGGGCGGCTGCGTGCGTGGTTCACCCCGTAGGATGTCCTTTTATGGACACCCTGATCCTGCTGCGGCACGGCAAGTCCGCGTACCCCGACAAGGTGAAGGATCACGACCGTCCGCTGGCGCAGCGCGGGATCCGGCAGGCGGGGTTGGCGGGCAAGGCGATCCGCCGCTACGGGCACGTCGTCGATCTGGTGCTGTGCTCCACCGCCGAGCGGGCCCGGGCGACGCTCGAACAGGCGGCCGTCGACGCGCCGGTGCGCTTCGTCCCGAAGCTGTACGGCGCCACGGGCGAACAGATCCTGAAGATCGTCGACGCGGAGCGGGGCGACGCGGCCACGGTGCTGGTGGTGGGCCACGATCCGGGGCTCGCCGAGGCGGCCCAGATCCTCGATCCCACCTTCACCTTCGCCAAGTTCCCGACCTCGGCCTTCGCCGTTGTCGAAGACGGGCACGCGGAGCTGCACATTCCTCGCTAACGTGGGGGCGTGACGGTACGCGCGCGTTTCGAGAACTCCGCCGGCTCCCTGTTCACCGACGGTCTGCGGGGCGTCCTCGCGGCCCATCCCGACGCCGCGTGGCACGACGCGGGCTTCGTCGCGCGGCGCACGCCGCGCGCCTCCGGCGTCGCCCTGGTCTCCGGCGGCGGCTCCGGACACGAGCCCATGCACGTGGGGATGATCGGCGCCGGCATGCTCGACGCCGCGTGCCCCGGGCTGATCTTCACCTCCCCCAACGCCGTTCAGATCGCCGCTGCCACCCGCGCGGTGGACACCGGCGCCGGCGTACTGCACATCGTGAAGAACTACACGGGCGATGTCATGAACTTCGCCGTCGCGCGGCGGCTGGTCGCGGTCGCCGACGGCGCGGCGTCCGCCGTACAGACGGAGGTCGTCCTCGTCGACGACGACGTGGCCACCGAGGACACGGCCGGCCCGGGCCGGCGCGGCACCGCCGCCACGGTCGTGGTGGAGAAGATCTGCGGCGCAGCAGCCGATCTCGGGGCGCCGCTGGCCGAGGTCGCCGCGCTGGGGCGGCGTACCGTCGCCCGTGCGCGTTCGATGGCGGTGTCGGTCTCCGCCTGCAACGTGCCCGGCGCGACCGAGCCCTCCTTCGACCTCGCCGACGGCGAGATGGCCTTCGGCGTCGGCATCCACGGCGAGCGCGCCCGGGTCGAGCGGCCGGTGGTCGCCGCCGAGGAGATCGTCACCGACCTGCTCGCGCGGATCCTGCCCGGCACCGGCCTGGAGTCCGGCGACCGCGCCCTGGTCGTGGTCGACAACCTCGGGGCCGTCACCGATCTCGAGCTCGGCGTGCTCTTCGCCGAGACGGTGAAACAGTTGGGCGAGCGCGGGATCGAGGTCGCCCGCTCGCTCGTCGGGCGCGTGATCACGGCCCTCGACATGGCCGGCGCCTCCGTGACCGTCGTCCCGCTCGACGACGAGCTGATCGCGCTCTGGGACGCACCGACCGCGGCACCGGGCTGGCCGAACACGGCCACCGCACCGTCGTACCTGGACCCGCTCGCGCAGGCGCTGCCGGACGACTCCGCGGACCGCGGCGAGCCGAACGTGTGGCTCTCGGACTTCGTGGGCCGGGTGCAGCGCTCGGTCGACGAGCTCACCGAACTCGACCGCAAGGCCGGCGACGGCGACTTCGGCACCAACATGGCCGCCGCGCTCGGCCACTTCCCTCTGCCCCTGCGCGGCCCGGATTCCGATGTCCTGGAGGCGATCGCCACCTCGTACCTGGTGCGCTCGGGCGGCACCTCGGGCGCCGTCTTCGGGACCTTCTTCACGGAGCTCGGGCGGGCCCTGCAGCCCGACGGTGCCGGCTTCGCCGCCGGCGTGCGGGCCGGTCTCGACGCCGTCGTCGAGCTCGGCGGGGCGCGGGTGGGCGACAAGACGGTGGTCGATGCGCTCTCCCCCGCCGCGGACGCCTTGTCCGCCGGCGGATCCATGGCGGACGCCGCCGAGGCGGCCGCCCGGGGCGTGGCGGCCACGGCCGACAGCGCCGCCTCTCGCGGCCGGGCGAGCTACCTCGGCGACGCAGTACGCGGCGTACCGGATCCCGGTGCGCTGGTCATGTCCTGGCTGTTCGAGGCCGCCGCATGAGCGAGGTCGACGCCGAGGATTTCGCCCAGATCCTGCACCAGGTCCGGGAG
The DNA here is from genome assembly GCF_001575195.1 of Tsukamurella pseudospumae. Classification (NCBI taxonomy): domain Bacteria; kingdom Bacillati; phylum Actinomycetota; class Actinomycetes; order Mycobacteriales; family Tsukamurellaceae; genus Tsukamurella; species Tsukamurella pseudospumae. The sequence continues at coordinate 717,072 of NZ_LSRF01000058.1, read as the reverse complement.
TGGGTGCGCACCCGCGTGGTCCCCCGCGAGCGGGAGATCGCCGACGCCGATGCGATCCCCGACGACCTGCGCCGGCAGGCGAAGGACATGGGGCTCTTCGGTTTCGCGATCCCGCAGGAATGGGGCGGCCTCGGCCTGGACCTCGCGCAGGACGTCGAACTCGCGATGGAGCTCGGCTACACCTCGCTGGCGGTGCGGTCGATGTTCGGTACCAACAACGGCATCGCCGGCCAGGTCCTGGTGAACTTCGGCACCGCCGAACAGAAGTCGACGTGGCTGGAGCGGATCGCCGCCGGCGAGGTCGTCGCGTCGTTCGCGCTGACCGAGCCCGGCGCGGGGTCGAACCCCGCAGGACTGCGCACCCGCGCCGCCCGGGACGGCGAGGGCGCGGACGCCGACTGGGTGCTCGACGGCGAGAAGTGCTTCATCACCAATGCGCAGTCGGCGGACCTGTTCGTGACCTTCGCCCGCACCCGGCCCGCGGAGGCCGGCACCGGCCCGGGCATCGCGGTGTTCCTGGTCCCCGCGGACACGCCGGGCCTGGAGGTGGCGCCGCACGACGAGAAGATGGGCCAGCAGGGCGCCTGGACCTCGAACGTCGCGTTCACCGGCGTGCGCGTCCCGGCATCCGCGCTGGTCGGCGGCGACGAGGAGGGCGGTTACCGCGCTGCGATGACCTCGCTGGCCCGCGGCCGCGTACACATCGCGGGCCTCGCGGTCGGCACTGCGCAACGGGCACTGGACGAGTCCCTGAGGCACGCGGCGGTCGCGACGCAGGGCGGCACGCCGATCGGCGACTTCCAGCTGGTCCAGGCGCATCTGGCGGACATGCAGACCGGCGTCATGGCGGGCCGGGCCCTCGCTCGGGACGCCGCCGCGAAGTGGGTCTCCGGCGAGGACCGGCGGATCGCACCGTCGGTCGCGAAGCTGTACTGCACCGAGATGGTCGGCGACGTGGCGGACCGCGCCGTGCAGATCCACGGCGGCTCGGGCTACATGCGCGAGACCACCGTGGAGCGGATCTACCGCGACGTCCGGCTGCTGCGCCTGTACGAGGGCACCTCGGAGATCCAGCGGCTCATCATCGGCGGCGGCCTGGTCCGCCGTGCTCAGCAGGAGCTCGGCTGACGCGCGTCATCGTGTTCGGCGCCACCGGGCTCCTCGGCCAGGGCGTGCTGGAGGCGTGCCTGCAGGCCCCGGACGTGACCGAGGTCCTGGTCGTCGCCCGCTCGACCACGGGCCGGGAACACCCGAAGCTGCGCGAGATCGAGCACCGCGACTTCACCGACTACTCCGCGGTCGCCGACCGGCTGGTCGGTTACGACGGCTGCTTCTTCTGCCTCGGCACCACCTCGGCGGGCAAGCAGGAGGCGCAGTACCGGATCGCCAACCGGGACATCCCGATCGCCGCGGCCCGGGCGGTGCTCGCGGCGAACCCCGAAGCGGCCTTCTGCTACGTGTCCGGCGCGGGCACCGACGCCGGGTCGCGGCTGATGTGGGCGCGGGTCAAGGGCGAGACCGAGAACGCCCTCCTCGCCCTCGGTACAGGCACGTACATGTTCCGGCCCGCGATCATCCTTCCGCTGCCCGGGGCGCGGCTCCGGTCGCGGCTGAATACGGCGCTGTACGCGGTCATCGTTCCCGCCGCGCCGCTGCTGCGCCGCATGATCCCCGACCGGATCACTTCCGCGGTGGAGGTCGGCCGGGCGATGATCCGCACCGCAGAGATCCGGCCGCCGGATCGGGTGCTCGAGAACGCCCGGATCGTCGCGCTCAGCGCCAGTTCGGCCCCGTGATCGCGGGGAATCGCCGGCACAGCAGCAGCGCGATCTCCACGTCCAGCCGACCGTCCTCGAGCGGCCGTCCGCGGCGTTCGATGGCCTTGCGCACCCGGTACTTCACCGTGTTGGTGTGCAGGTGCAGCAGCGGCGCGGCGGCGGTGAAGCTGGAGCCGGCCTCGAGGAACACCTGCAGCGAGTGCCGCAGGTGCGCATCCGATTCGGTGGGCTCGGCGAGCGGCCCGAGCACCTCGCGCACCCAGACGTCCGCCGTCGAGAGATCGCCGCCCAGCATCGCGGCGATGACGACGCCGACGTCGCCGCTGGCCACCGAGACCCGGTCCTCCCCCGGTGCGCGTACCGCGACCGCGCGGGCGTGTTCGGCCAGCTCGTGCGAGCGCACGAACCCCACCACCCCGCTGCGGGGCGCGCCGATCGCGAGCGACGGCGCCTGCCGGTCGGACGCTCCGAGGGCGCGCAGGATCTCCACGGCACCGTCGGCCGCCCTGGCGGACAGCGGGATCCAGCCCCAGGCCGTCTGCCGGTCGTGCGCGAGGAACAGCGGCTTGGAGGAGGCGCCGAGGTGCTTCGCCGCGAGGAACAGGAAGCGTTCCATACCGATCAGCTCACCGCGCTCGAGCTCCGGCTGCGGGTACCACATGATCACCGCAAGGCTGTGCTCGCGTAGCGGGTAGCGCAGCGCCGCGCTCATCTCGTCGACGCCGCGGGAATCCGCGGTACCGGAGAGGATCCTGCGGATCTGCTCGCCCTGGATCCGCTCGCGACTCTCCCGCCAACGGTCGAGCTCCTGCCGGTACACCTCGACGACCTGCTCGGAGATCCAGTCGATGTACTGCGAGGTCGCGGTGAACGTGGCCTCGAAGACCTCGAGCGCCGTATCGGCGTCGACACCGCCGGCCCGCACCTCCGCGAACACCAGGCGCAGCAGCTCCTGCTGGCCCAGGCGGTAGGCGCGGACCAGGGCGTTCGGCGTCACGTCGTGCTGCGCGAGCCGGCGCGCGTACTCGACGGCGGCGACCGGCGCGGTCACCCCCGCCACGTCGATGCCGTGCCGGATCGCCGCGAAGATCGTCGAGATGTTGCCCTCGACGCTGGCCCGCAGCAGCTCCACCAGCTGGGTATCACCCCGCAGCTCCGGGATCTGCGCGAGGATCACGTCCCGCACCGCGTCCGTCACCGCGGCGAGGCGGGGCTCCATCCGGGTGATCACCGCCGCTGCCGCCGAGACCGTTCCCTCGGAGGATCCGCTCGCGTCCGTCGCCGACATGAGCCCGAGCGTAGCGATCGCGGCGACGCGCGACGGGTGATCCGTGGATCTCGCGCTGTTGTTCGTCGAGGACAACGCCGGAGGAATCCTTGGCCTGCGCGGACGATGTGACGTCGGTCACGTGGATCTAGATTTCTCAGTGAGCCGGACCACACTCCACCCCTGAGAGGGCCTCCGATGCACTTCGCACTCCTCCCCGCACACCGGGCCGCCGCCGCGCCCTCGGCGCCGGCTGTCGCCGACGACGACCGGACCCTCGACAACGCCGCGTTCCACCAGGTCATCGAGGCCGCGGCCACGACCCTCGCCGAGCTTGGCGTGCGCCGCGGCGACGTGGTCGCGGTGCTCCTGCCCAACACGGCCGACCTCGTCGTGACGCTGTTCGCCGCGTGGCGCCTCGGCGCGGCGGTCACGCCGATCAACCCCGTCCTGACCACCGATGAGATCCGCTACCAGGCGACGGATGCGAGCTCGGTTGTGTTGGTCACCGACAACGCGCGGACCGACGATCTCGGCACGTCGGTGCTGCTCACCGCCGACCTCTACGCCGGAACCGAGGGCGCGCCCGCCGTCGACCCGCACGACGAGGATCGAGCCCTGCTGATCTACACCTCGGGCACCACGGGTCGCCCGAAGGGAGTTCGGCTCGACCACGCGAACCTGACGGCGCAGTGCCTCGCCCTCGTGGACGTCCTCGGGCTGACCGCCGACGATCACAGCCTGCTGATCCTGCCCCTGTTCCACGCGAACGGGATCGTGGCGGGCACGCTGTCGCCGCTGCTCGCCGGCGGCCGCACCACCGTGGCCGGCCGGTTCAAGGCCGCCACCTTCTTCGACCGGGTCGAGCAGGTCCGCCCCACCTACTTCTCCGCCGTCCCCACCATCTATCAGATGCTGGTCGACCTCCCGGCCGACGTCCGCCCCGACACCTCGTCGATCCGGTACGGGATCTGCGGTGCCGCGCCCGCCAGCGTCGAACTGCTCGCGAAAGTGGAGCAGCGCTACGGCTTCCCGCTCGTCGAGGGCTACGGCCTGTCCGAATGCACCTGCGTGGCAACGGTGAACCCGTACGACGGCGTCCGCAAGGCCGGCACCGTCGGACCCGCGATCCCCGGCGTGACCGTGCAGGTCCTGGGCCCCGACGGTGCCGTGCTGCCGGCCGGGGAGGCGGGCGACGTGGTGATCTCCGGCCCGAACGTCATGCGCGGCTACCTCAATCGTCCCGAGGACACGACCGAGACCCTCGTGGACGGCCGGCTTCGCACCGGCGACATCGGATTCCTCGACGAGGACGGCTACCTCACCCTCGTCGATCGCGCGAAGGACCTGATCATCCGCGGCGGGGAGAACATCTACCCCAAGGAGATCGAGTCCGTGATCTACCAACTGCCCCAGGTCGCCGAGGCGGCCGTCGTGGGCCGGCCGGACCCGAAGTTCGGCGAGGTGCCCGTCCTGTTCGTCGCACTCACCGACGGTGCGGTGCTCGATCGCGACGCGATCCTCACGCACGCGGCCGCCAAGCTGGCCGCCTACAAACTGCCCGCGGAGATCACGACTCTCCCGAGCCTCCCCAAGAACGCCGTCGGCAAGCTCGACAAGCCCACCCTGCGGAAGTTCGAAGCGCCCACCAGCGCCTGACAATCCACCCGACCCACCGAAGGAGCGATCATCATGGGTTTCAAGGACCCGACATTCCCCGCGGTCGACCCGCACGAATTCCTCGCACTGCCCCTCCGCGACCGGATCAAGACGTTGAGCACCCAGTGGGCCGGCTCCGGATTCGGCACCCCCTACATGGTGCACACCATCTACATCCTCAAACTGGTCGTGTTCTACGGCTTCCTCGGCGTGGTCATCGCGACCACGACCTCGGGCCTGTCTCCATTCACCGTGGTCGGCGACGGCGGCTGGTGGAACCAGCCCATCGTCTACCAGAAGCTGGTCATGTGGACGCTCCTGGTCGAGACCATCGGCATCGGCGGATCGTGGGGTCCGCTCGCCGGCAAGGCCAAGCCCATGACCGGCGGAATCCTGTTCTGGGCCAAGCGCAACACGATCCGGCTGCGTCCCTTCACCTGGGTGCCCGGCACCGCCGGCGACCGCCGCACGCCCCTCGACATCGGGCTCTACCTGCTGCTGCTCGCCTCCTACGTCCTGGTGATCGCCCTGCCCGGCGTGCAGAACGTCTCGAACTTCAGCACCGCGATGCAGTCCCTCGGGATCGACACCGCCGCGGGCCTGGTCCGTCCGGCACTGTTCTTCGTGCCCATCGTCCTGCTGATCCTGATGGGCCTGCGGGACAAGACGGTCTTCCTCGCCGCTCGCAGTGAGCAGTACATCCCCCCGATGCTCGCCTTCGCGATCCTGCCCCTGCTGTCCGCCGGTCACGGCTTCACGAACATGATCATCGCGCTCAAGCTGATCATCGGCATCGTCTGGATCGGGGCCGGCATCTCCAAGCTCAACGAGCACTTCGTCATGGTGATACCGCCGATGGTGAGCAACGCACCGTCGAACCCGTTCTCCGGGATCCGGAAGGCGATGTACCGCAACTACCCCGAGGATCTGCGCCCCTCCGGGCTCGCGCGGTTCATGGCGCACGGGCCGGGCACCGTCGTCGAGATCGTGGCCCCGCTGATCCTGCTGTTCTCCTCGAACCACACGGTCACACTCATCGCCGGCGTGTTCATGTGCCTCTACCACCTGTTCATCATCTCCACCTTCCCGCTGGCGGTGCCGCTGGAGTGGAACCTGATGTTCTCCCACACCACCCTGATCCTGTTCCTGGGCTTCCCCGCCGACCGCGGCTACGCCCTCTGGGACATGACCCCCGCGTGGCTCGCCCTGATCGTCGCGGCAGCACTGATGTTCTTCCCGATCCTGGGAAACCTTCGCCCCGACAAGATCTCGTTCCTCCCGTCGATGCGGCAGTACGGCGGCAACTGGGCCTCCGCGATCTGGGCCTTCGCGCCCGGCGCCGAGGAGAAGCTCAATCGGGTCACCCGCTCCGCCCCGAACCAGGTCGACCAGTTCATCGCCGCCGGCTACCCGCCCGAGTGGGCCGAGATCACGCTGCAGATGACCGCCGGCTGGCGCTCGCTGCACAGCCAGGGCCGCGGCCTGTTCTCCGTGCTGCACGCCGTGGCACCGGACATCGACCAGCGGTCGGTCCGCGAGGCGGAGTTCCTCTGCAATTCCCTGATCGGCTTCAACTTCGGTGAAGGCCACCTGCACAACGAGGATATGATCAAGGCCGTGCAGGACGAGGCCGGGTTCGAGCCCGGCGAGGTCCTCATCGTCTGGGTCGAGTCGCAGCCGATCCACAAGAACTACCAGTGCTACAAGGTGATCGACCCCGCGCTCGGCGTCGTCGAGGAGGGCACCTGGGTACTCTCCGACCTGGTCGACGAGCAGCCCTGGCTCCCGAACGGCCCCGCCAAGCACACCGTCACCTGGTCGAACCTGGCCTCCCGCAACAACCGCCGCCCCGCGGTCGAGAACAAGGAGAAGACGGCATGACCACCGCCACCGTCGTCGGCGCCGGCCCCAACGGCCTGGCCGCCGCGATCACCCTGGCCCGAGAGGGCGTGGACGTCACGCTCCTCGAGGCGGCCGACACCGTCGGCGGTGGCATCCGCTCCTTCGAGGCCCTGGCTCCCGGCCTGATCCACGACCACTGCGCCGCCATGCATCCGATGGCCGTCGGCTCACCCTTCCTGAACTCGCTCGACCTCGCCCGGCACGGACTGCGCTGGCTCGCGGCCGAGATCGACTGCGTGCAGCCGCTCGACGACGGCACGGCGGGGGTGCTGCGGCGCACCGTCGACGAGACGGCCGCCGGGATGGGACCCGACGGTGCGCTGTGGAAGGCCCTGTTCGACAGCACCGTCCGAAACATCGACAAGGTCGGCCCGGCGATCCTGTCGCCCCTGCTCCGTGTCCCGAAGCACCCGATCCACCTGGCGCGCTTCGGCGCCCCCGCGCCGCTCCCGGCCTCGCTGCTGGCCCGGGCCTTCCGCACGCCGCAGGCGCGGGCGCTGTGGGGCGGCGTCGCCGCACACACCTTCCGGCCCCTGCACCAGCCCATGACCTCCGCGATCGGCCTCGGCCTGCTCTCCGCGGGCCACGCCTACGGCTGGAAGGTCGCCGAGGGCGGGTCCGGCGCCATCGCCGCCGCGCTGACGGCCGAGCTGCTGGCGCTGGGCGGCACCGTCGAGACCGGGGTGCGGGTGACCTCGCTGCGCGAGGTGGAGTCCAGCGATCTCGTGCTCTTCGACCTGGACCCCGCGCAGGTGGCGGGCATCGTCGGCGATGTCCTGCCGGCGCGGGTCCGCCGGGCGTTCGAGGGGTTCCGACGGGGACCCGGCGCCTTCAAGGTCGATTTCGCCGTGCAGGGCGGCGTGCCCTGGACCAACCCCGACGCCCGCCGGTCGAGCACCGTCCACCTGGGCGGGGACTTCGCCGAGACGGCGGCGACCGAGCGCGACATCGCCGCCGGGCGGATGCCCGATCGTCCGTTCGTGCTGGTCGGCCAGCAGTACCTCGCGGACCCGTCGCGCAGCGCGGGCGACATCCATCCGGTCTGGTCGTACGCGCACGTCCCGGGCGGCTACACCGGCGACGCGACCGAAGCGATCATCGCTCAGATCGAGCGCTTCGCCCCGGGGTTCCGGGAACGGATCGTGGGTACCGCGGTCTGCTCGACGACCGAGATGTCGCGCTACAACGCCAACTTCGTCGGCGGCGACATCAACACCGGATCCAAGGACCCGCTCCAGCTGGTCTTCGGACCCCGGATCACCCTGCAGCCCTACGACCTCGGCGTCCCCGGCATGTACATCTGCTCCGCCGCCACCCCACCCGGCCCGGCCGCGCACGGGATGTGCGGGCACCACGCGGCGACCCGGGCGCTGCGGCAGTTGGGGCGTTAGGGGCGCTGGACCGGAGCCGCCGGCCGAGCGCCGGCCGGTCCGGCGAACACCGTCCGGCCCAGGGCCTGCCACACCAGCAGGACCGCGCCGAGGAAGACCGCGACCGCACCCGCAGGCACCGCCAGCGGCCAGTAGAAGACCGCCCCGACGGCGACCATCGCGACGCCGATGCCGACCGAGACCGGCAGGCTCTGCTGCGCCATCGGAATCATCTTCCGGCCGGTGGACCACAGGCTGATCGGGGTGCGGCGGAAGACCTCCGTCATCGCGACGGTGAAGAAGACCGTGACGACGAAGGTGCACACCGTGACGATCGGGGCGTACACGTCGAATCGGAAGCGCTGGATCGTGGGTGCCAGCTCCTGCAGCGCGAACGCGTGCACGAGGAAGATGCCGAACGAACGGTCCGAGGCGGTCTTGAGGAACCTGTCCCAGAACGAGCCGGCCGTGCGGTGATCGGCCCAGTACGTGCCCGCTGCGTAGAGGGCCAGGATGATCATGACGAACATGACGGCCGCATAGGGGTGGAAGACGTTCGCGGCGTCGGTCGGGAACATCCCGTCCATGCTGACCTTGGAGCCGTAGACGATCAGCGTCGCCATCACCACGCCGATCGCCAGCGTGATCACCCGTCCGCGATAGCGCACGACCACATCCCGGACACCCTCGATGTGCATCGCCGCGACGCAGCCCAGCAGCGTGAAGAACTGGTACGGGAAGACCGTGGCGGGGAGGTGATTCCACAGCTTGGCGAGCAGGCCGTAGTTGAACATCTCGGGGCGGGCGTTGGTCATGTAGTGCAGCAGGACCAGATGGAAGACGAAACTCGCGGCCAGGATGTACCGGTGGTAGCCCATGGTCCAGCGGAGGAACTTCAGCAGCAGCGGGAAGATCAGGTACACCTGCATCGTCACGAAGACGAAGTAGAGGTGGTACCACGCGTCGCCGGTGAGCAGGTCGTACCCGAGCACCTTGAGCGCCGCCTTCGTGGATTCCCAGGTCTCGAAGGTGCGCCAGACATTGGAGAACGCCGGCGGCCACATGACGTACATGTGGTACAGCCAGTAGAAGACGGACCAGGTCAGGAAGGGCAGGCCGACGGCCTTGTACCGGCGCCGCCAGAAGTCGACCGCGTCCAGCTTGCGGTCCCGGTACTGGTAGACCAGCACGAATCCGGTGAGCGCGAAGAACGCGTTGCGCGTGTAGTGGAAGATCGTCTGGACCGCGTTGGACGCCACACTGAACGGGAACGTGGTACCCGAGACGCAGTGATCGAAGATGACGCCCGCGAAGGTCACGATGCGCACGATGTCGAGCTCGTAGAGATGCCCGCCCTTGCGCTTCGGCTTCGCGGGGGCCGCGGGCTCCGCCGCCGGGGTGGGCTCAGTACCCGCCGGCTCGGTGCCGCGTTCGCTCATCGTCTGGTCCACACCCACTGATCAACAATCCCTCATACACCACGGCAATACCTGGTCACAGGCCGCTTCGTACGGTAACCGTTGGCACAGCGCCGATCCAACTCCGGCGCACACCTCCCAGGAGACTGCCAGGACGGCGCGCCACGACGTACGGTGCGCCCGATTCGCGGCGCCGCGCGGGCATGTGGTTGCTCCTGAAAGCCATGCGCGCCACGCATGGCTGGGTTCGCGCAGGTCAGGGGATGTTTCTGGCAGGAGGGCTATTCACTGCGCGAATACCCCTCCGTCTTCGGCCCGACGGTGCCCACCGTCCCGCTGCCTCCAACCGGCACGGGCCGATCGCCTGCGAGCGCGAACGCGGCGCGAGGGACGACGGCGCGGCGCGGGGGACGACGGCTCCCCCACCGAGCGCCCGGCGTTTCACCGGGGACCGAACGCCGGCTGGGGGGCACGGCGTCGCGCGGGGGACGACGGAGCGGGGACCTGACACGGCACTTCGGCACAGCACTGCGGCGCGAGGGAGCGCGGCGCAGGCGCACCGTCGAACGATGGGACGGGAGCCATGCGTCAAGTGCATGGCCCCGACCTCCGAAAACCATATTTGAGCTGGGAAAATATCAGCCATGCGCGGGGCGCACGGCTCGCCGGAACACCGTCCGCCTCCAGCCCCGGCTCCGGCCCGGTGACGAGCACCGTCGGGCACGGCTCAGTTCGCGGCCCAGCCGCCGTCCATGGTGTACGACGCCCCGGTGACCATCGCGGCCGCCGGCGAGCAGAGCCAGGAGACGAGACCGGCGACCTCGTCGGGCTCGATGAGGCGCTTGATCGCGGGGCGGGCGAGGAAGACCTCGTCGGTGACCTGCTGCTCGGTGATCCCGTGCGCGGCGGCCTGCTCCGCGATCTGCTTCGCAACCAGCGCCGTGCGCACGTAGCCGGGGTTCACGCAGTTGCTGGTGACGCCGTGCTCGCCGCCCTCGAGCGCCGTGACCTTGGACAGGCCCTCGACGCCGTGCTTGGCGGCGACATAGGCCGCCTTGTACTTCGACGCCCGCAGCCCGTGCACGGACGAGACGTGCACGATCCGGCCGGAGCCGCGCTCGTACATCGCCGGCAGCGCGGCGCGGGTCAGCAGGAAGGGCGCCTCGAGCATGAGCACCATGATGCGGTGGAACCACGCCGGATCGAACTCCTCGATCGGCGCGACGTGCTGCACGCCGGCGTTGTTGACGAGCACGTCCACGTCGAGGCGCAGGTCCGCGAGCGCGGCCGTGTCGGTCAGGTCGAGCTCGAGCGCGGACCCGCCGATCTCGGCGGCCACCCCGGCGGCCGCGGCACCGTCGCGATCGACGACGGTGACGTGGGCACCGTCGGCGGCCAGCCGGCGCGCGACGGCGGCCCCGATCCCCGCGGCCGCGCCGGTGACGAGAGCCTTCACGCCTTGACCTGGAGGTCGGCGGCTGCGCGGTCGAGCATCGCGCGGTCCTGCGCATCGACATCGGAGAGGCTGATGCCGCGGGTCTCCCGCACGAAGAACACGGCGATGAAGGTGATCAGGCACGCGCCGGCGAGGTAGAAGGCGATCGGCAGAGAGCTGTTGTAGGCCTTGAGCAGCTTCGTGGCGATGATCGGGGCGAGCGAGCCCGCCACGACCGCGGTGACCTGCGCGGCCAGGGAGACGCCCGAGTAGCGCATCCGGGTGGGGAAGGCCTCAGCCATGATCGCGGGCTGCGGCGCGTACATCATCGCGTGGAAGACCAGGCCGATGGTGATCGCGGTGACCACCATGGCGTTGTTGCCCGTGTCGAACATGGGGAAGGCGAAGAAGCCCCACGTCGCCGACAGCGCCGCGCCCACCCAGTACACGGGCTTGCGGCCGACGCGGTCGGTGAGCGCGCCGAACATCGGCATCACGACGAAGTGCACCGCGTGCGCGATGAGCAGCCAGGTGAGGATGTGCGTGGTGCTCATCTTCACCACGAGCTTGAGGTACGTGATCGAGAAGGTCACCAGCAGGTAGTAGAAGATGTTCTCGCCGAACCGCAGGCCCATCGCCGAGAGCACGCCGCGCGGGTAGCGCTTGAGCACCTCGAGCACGCCGTAGGACACCGCCTTCTCGGCCTCGATCTCCTTCTGCGCCTCCTGGAAGAGCGGAGACTCGTCGACCTGGGTCCGGATGTAATAGCCGACCAGCACGATCACGGCCGACAGCCAGAAGGCGATGCGCCAGCCCCACGCCAGGAAGTCGGACTCGGACAGCACGCTGGTCAGGATCAGCAGGACGACGGTGGCGACGATGTTGCCGCCCGGAACGCCGGCCTGCGGCCACGACGCCCAGAAACCGCGCGATCGGTTCGGGCTGTGCTCCCCGACGAGCAGCACGGCGCCGCCCCACTCACCGCCGACCGCGAAGCCCTGCAGGAAGCGCAGCAGCACCAGCAGAGTCGGCGCCAGATAGCCGACCTGATCGAAGGTCGGCAGGCAGCCCATGAGGAAGGTGGCGGCGCCGACCAGCACGATCGACACCTGCAGGAGCTTCTTGCGGCCGAACCGGTCGCCCAGATGTCCGAACACGATGCCGCCGACGGGCCGCGCCGCGAAACCCACCGCGTAGGTGATGAAGGCGGCGATGATCTGGTCGTAGGGGCTGCCGCCCTGCGGGAACATGATCTTGTTGAAGACCAGCGTCGCGGCCGTGCCGTAGAGGAAGAACTCGTACCACTCGACGACCGTTCCGGCCATCGATGCTCCGACGATCTTGCGCAGCCCCGTGGGCCGCTCCAGGTCGGACTGCGCCATACCTACTCCTTGTGTGATGAGTCATAGCCGGATCGGGATGTGATCCATGCCATGTTTCACGAAGTATGTATGGATAAAATCGCAGACACAATGCCCACGATCGCCGATCGGATCTGCATCCATGCACACGTCTGACCCCAGCGCCGACGGGCTGCTCACCCTGCTCGCCGTCGCCCGCACCGGCCGCTACACCGCGGCGGCCGATGTCCTGGGCATCAACCACACCACCGCGTCGCGCCGGGTCGCCGCGCTGGAACAGACGCTCGGCGGGCCGCTGCTGGCCCGCGCCGCCTCCGGCTGGGAGCTCACCGACCTCGGCCGGACCGCCGTCGGGGCCGCCGAGCGGATCGAGGCCGTGCTGCACGGACTGGACGCCGACACCGACCACGACCTGCACGGGAAGGTGCGGATCGCCGCCACCGACGGGTTCAGCGCGCGGGTCGTGGCGCCCGCGATCGCGACGCTGGGCCGGGCGCACCCGCGGCTGTCCGTCGACCTGCTGACCGTGACGCGCCGCGCACCGTCGACCCGCTCCGGCGTGGACATCGAGGTGGTGGTGGGGCGGCCCGAGACGTACCGGGTGGAGCCCGAACTCCTCGCGCCCTACCGGCTCGGCCTGTACGGCTCCCGGGGCTACCTCGAGGCCGACGGGACGCCGCAGCGACCCCGGGAGCTCACGGGCCGGCCGCTGGTCTACTTCATCGACTCGATGCTCACGGTCGACGACCTCGACCTCGCGCGCGTGCTCGTCCCCGGCATGGCGGACCGGCTGAGCTCGACGAACGTGCTCGTGCACGTCGAGGCCACCTGCGCCGGGGCCGGACTCGGACTGCTCCCCTGCTTCCTCGCCGACGGCCGCCCCGACCTCGTGCGGGTGCTGCCCGACGAGGTGTCCGTCCAGCTCGAGTACTGGATGGTGGTGCGGCCCGAGGCGGCGCAGCGCCGCGAGGTGGCCGCGGTGGTCACGGCGCTGCGCGCACAGGTCGGGTCGATGCGAGCGGCACTGCTCGGCGAGGGATGATCTTCGGGCTCAGCGCAATTCGTCGAGCCGGACGTGCCCGTCCTGCAGGAGGCGCGCGGCGAGGGCGGTCTTGGTGGTGGCGTGCCGACCCGCGGCGACGTACTTCGCGCGCACCCGCGCGACGTGCTCGGCCACGGTGCACTCGGCGATGTACAGCTCCCGCGCCGCGGACGCCTTGCTCTCCGTGCACAGCCACGCCCGCAGTACTTCGACCTCCCGCTCGGTCAGCCAGACGGGCTCGGGCTCGTCCATCGCTCTCGTCATCATCGCTGCGGTCATGACTCCACCCCTGCCTCGCCGGATCCGGCGGTTTCGCCACCGTCGACGCTAGCGACGGGACGCCGGCCCCGAAAGCGGGTCCGTCCCGCCGGGGAAGACCCCCTCACCGTTACCCAAGGACAACGAAACAGACGATCCGGCACGATCTTTCACTCGTCCCCGACGGCTCCGCGGCGGCGGCGTATGTTTCTCCCATGACCGAATCGGACGCGGTCGTCGAACAGCCGGCGAACCGTGCGACGCACACCGTGGGCATCGTCGAGGATCACGCGCTGATCGTGCTCGGCTTCGAGGCCAGCCTGGCCGCCGTCGACGACCTCGCGTTCGTCGGCCACGCGCCGAGCGTGGACGAGCTCCTCGCCCGCGGCCGACCCGACGTGGTGGTGCTCGACCTGCTCCTCGCCGACGGCACCGCGCCCGAGGCGAACATCGAGAAGCTGCACACCGCCGGGTCCCGGGTCCTGGTGTACACGGGCAGCTTCGACACCGATCCGTACCTCGCGCGCCAGGCCGCCCGGTGCGGCGTCTGGGGCATCGTGCCGAAGACGGTGAGCGGGGCGGAGCTCGTGCAGGCCGTGCGGGACACCGCCGACGAACGCCCCGTCGTGACCACCGAATGGGCCGCGGCGATCGACGGCGACCCGGACTTCTCCGACGTGGGGCTGAGCCCACAGCAGCGGGAGGTCCTCGCGTTGTACGCGTCGGGCGAGACCACCGCCCGCGTCGCCGAGCTGACCGCGCTCTCCCCCAAGACCGTCGAGAGCTACATCGACCGGATCCGCGCCAAGTACGCCGTGCAGGGCCGCCCGGCGGAGACCAAGCTGCACATGTACCAGCGGGCCGTCGAGGACGGCTTCCTGCAGGCGCCGCGCAGGCGGCGATGGTCGCGCTGACAGCGGGGACCCGCGGGGCCGTCCCGCCGACGGTGCCCGAGGGGCCGGCCGGCGCCGACGAGCGACTGACCAGGGTGTTCGCTCGATTCATCGCCGCGGGCTACCTGTTCGACCTCGTCACCACGTTCCCGTCCGTGCTCGACGCGTGGCGCGTCGCGCCGTGGCTCACGGCGGTCACCGCGCCGGCGGTCTTCGGCACCGGCGCCGCCCTGCTACCCGCGAGCTTCGCCCGCGCGCACCGTCGAGTCATCGGGCGGGCCGCGCTGGTGGCAGGCGTCGCGTACCTCGCCGCGGTGCTGCTGTGGCTCATCGCCGACGCGATCAGCCCCCTGCAGCTGCCGGGCGACCACTTCCTCTACTACATCCCCGCGCTCGCCGCGATGGCCGTCGCGATGCCCGTGGGTCCGGCGACGGCCACCGGATACGGCGTCGTCGTCGTGGTCGGCACGGTGCTGCTCAACCACCGGGTGGGCGCCTCCCACGATCCGTACGTCCCGGCGCTGCTGTTCTCGCTGGTCTTCACCGCGGTGTTCCTCTCCGCATCCATCGTCGCGTGGCGTGCCGGGCGCCGGCTCGACCTCGCGCAGGCCGAGGCCCTGGAGGCGACGGCCGCCGAGGCCTCGGCGCAGGCCCGCGGCGACGAGCAGCAGCGGTTCGCCGCCCTCGTCCACGACGACGTGATCGCGACACTGCTCGCCGCGACCCGCATCGACGACGCCCCGGCGATCGCGCAGCACGCCCGGACGGTGCTCACCGCCGTCGACGACTACGAGGGCCCGAGCGATCGGGCGGACGCGACCGCGGGCGCAGCGGCAGCCGCTCTCGGCGCCGCGGTCGGCCGCAGCGCGCCCCACGCGCAGTGGTCGGCGCAGGTCGATCCGGACGCCGGACGCGTACCGTCGGACGCACTGACGGGAGCGATCGCCGCGACCGCGGAAGCGCTGCGCAACGTGCAGCGGCACGCCGGGACGGGCGACCGTGCCTCGGTCGACGCCGTCTTCGAGGAATCGGGCTTCAGTGTGGTCGTCCGCGACGACGGCGTCGGATTCGACCCGCGCACCGTCGCGCCCGACCGGCTCGGCGTGGCGGGCAGCATCCTGGGCCGGATGCGGTCGATCCCCGGCGGTGCGGCCGCCGTCGAATCGGCGCCGGGCGCGGGCACCGTCGTGACGGTCCGGTGGGCGCGATGAGGAACGACCAGGACGTCCGAGACATCATCGGCATGCGGCACCGGGGCGCGACCGCGCTGGCCTGGGCGATCGTCGCGACCTTCGCCGTCCTCTCGTGGTACGCACGCGCCGACCTGGATCCGGCGTGGCCGCAGGTCATCGGCATCGTCGGTCTCCTGCTCGGCGCGATGGTGCTGGTCCGCGCCCCCGGCGATCCGTTGCCGTGGCGATGGACCCTCGTCGTCGCCGCGGGCGGCCCGGTCGCGGCGTTGAGCGTGTTCCCCTTCCTGCCCGCCGACTACGCCTTCGCCCTCACCACCTGGCCCATCGGCGCCGGCGCCGTCCTCACCTCCTACCTCGCGGTGCGCGGACGGGCGATCACGACCTGGGCGTCGGTCGCGCTGACGGGAGCCGTCGTGGTCTGGTGGGCCGTCACCCGCGGCCACGGGGCGCTCGACGGGGTGCTGCGCTGCCTGCCGAGCGCGACGGTGACCCTGACCGCCACGTTCTTCGCGCTGACGCTCCGGCCGGTGGCGCGGTGGACCTTCGTGATGCGGGCGCGGACCAGGGAGCGGCGCGCGGCGGAGGCCGCGGCCGAGACCGCCCGGGAGGTGCGCGGCCGGCAGCGCGACTTCCTCGACCGGGAGGCGCGCCCGATGCTCGAGCGGCTCGCGACCGGCGTCCCGCTGACGGCGGCGGAACGGCTGGAGTGCCGCATCGTCGAGGCGCGGCTGCGGGACTCCGTGCGCGCCCCGGGCCTGCTCTCGCCCCGCATCGCCGACGCGGCGGACCGGGCCCGGCGCCGGGGCGTCGACGTCGTACTCCTCGACGACGGCGGCCTGCGCGACCTGGCGACACCGGTCGCCGACGCCATCCGCGACCGGATCGCCGACGCCGTCGACTCGCTCCCCGTCGGATCGGTGACGGCGCGCGCCGTCCCGCCCGGACGCGCGTTGGCGGCCACCGTCCTCCTGCGGGCGCCCGACGGGGCGACGACGCGGATCGAGCTGCCCGTTTCCGCCTGAACTCTTGCGCCGTCCTGTGTTGAATAGCAAACTGTCATCAATGCGGGTCTCAGTTCGGTGATGCCGCGACGAGCAAGGGGATGCACGGATGACGACTCTCGCGGAGGCGACCGGGACGCGGACGATCGGACTGCTGGGGATCGGCTCGTACCGCCCCGAGCGCGTGGTCACCAACGACGAGATCTGCGAGAAGATCGACTCGTCCGACGAGTGGATCTACACCCGCACCGGGATCAGGTCGCGGCGGTTCGCGCGGCGCGACGAGTCGGTCGTCGAGATGGCCGTCGAAGCCGGGCGGCGCGCCGTGGCCAACGCCCTGCTCACGGGCGCGGACATCGACGCGGTCATCGTCGCCACCAACACCCACTACCTGCAGACGCCGGCCGCCGGCGTGAAGGTCGCCACCGAGCTCGGCGCGAACGGCGTGCCCGCCTTCGACGTCACCGTCGGCTGCGCCGGCTTCGGCTACGGCATGGCGATCGCGGCCGACATGGTGCGCGGCGGCAGCGCGCGCCGGGTGCTGGTGATCGGCGCCGAGCAGCTGTCCGTGAGCATGGACATGACCGACCGCGGCAACTGCTTCATCTTCGGCGACGGGGCGGGCGCGGTGATCGTCGGCCCGACCGAGGAGCAGCAGCTCGGGCCGGTCGTCTGGGGGAGCGACGGCACCCAGTTCAACGCGATCCGGCAGGACATCGACTGGATCACCTTCCTCGACGGTGACGACCACGCGAACCGCCCCTACCTGCGGCTCGAGGGCACCGCGGTGTTCCGCTGGGCAGCGTTCGAGATGGGTGGGGCGGCGCAGCGCGCGATGGACGCGGCGGGGGTCACCGCCGCCGACATCGAGGTCTTCGTCCCGCACCAGGCGAACTCGCGGATCAACGAGCTCCTCGCGCGCAGTCTGCACCTGCCCGAGCACACCGTGATCGCCGACGACATCGAGCGCACCGGCAACACCTCCGCCGCGTCCATCCCGCTGGCGATGGACGACCTGCTCTCCACCGGCCGGGCCAAGCCGGGCCAGACCGCGCTGCTGCTCGGCTACGGCGCCGGCCTGAGTTACGCCGCCCAGGTGGTGAAGCTCCCGCCCGTGCCCTTCGAGTGAGTTCTGCGGGCGTCCACCGCCGCGCGGTAGACTGTCCGCTTGACCATGAGCGCAGCGACTACCGGCGGAGGGCCCTCGTTCACCCCCGAGGACCTGATCGGATTCTTCGGGGGGCCGACCGTCCGGCGGGCGGGCGAGTACGTGGGCACCGGCCTCATCGGCGATCTCGAGTGGGACGACGAGAAGCACCTGGTGACCGGCGTCGTCGCCGGTTCCCGGGAGTACGACACCAAGGTCTGGATCGCGCCCGCCGGCGACCGCTGGCGACCCGTCCGCTCGCACTGCACCTGCCCCGTCGCGATGAACTGCAAGCACGGCGCGGCCCTGCTGCTCGAGCTCACCGCGGAGGACGTCGAGGACGGCGTCGTCGAGCAGCCCGACCCCTGGGAGCGGCAGCTCGAGGCCCTGCTCCCCCACACCCCGCGCACGAGCGCCGCCGTGCTGCCCGTCGCGCTGCAGTTCGACGTGGACGAACGCGGCGTCGTCTCCGGCCAGCGGCTGCAGGTGCGGCTCGCGACGCCCGGCATGCGCGACGGGTCCTGGGTCGCCGGCGACGTGCGGTGGCGCACCATCGCCACCGCGCCGCGGGTCTCCCCCGCCCAGCGCGACGCGCTGGCGCCGCTCGCGCAGCTCATCACGTGGTCGCTGTACGGCGTGGACGCCTGGGCCGACCTGGGGATGGTCGACACGCCGCTGCTCTGGGACCAGCTCCGCGCCGTCCGCGACGCGGGCGTCCCCTTGCTGCTGAAGAAGGCACGGGGCAGCGTGATCCTCGGCCCGCCGACGCGGCTCGGGCTGGTGGCGCGATCCTCGGACGGGAGCGTCGAGCTGGACCGGGAGGTCGACTTCGGCGACGGTCCGCGGCCCTTCACGGGCGGGCTGCTCGGCGCGCACCGCGCCCTCGGGGTGTTCCAGCAGGACGGCGACGTGCTGCGGCTCGCGCCGCTCGAGCCGCCGCTGTCCCCGAACCACACCGGCGCGCTGCGCCGCTTCACGCCCGTGGTCGTCCCGGCCGCGGCCGTCCCGCAGTTGCGCGAGAAGTACCTGCCGTACCTCGCGGCGGTCGCGCCCGTCCGCGACCCGGAGCAACTGGTCGGCGAGGTCGAGGTGCTCGGGCCCGAGTTGCTGTGCACCGCACGGTATTTCCCCGAGGCCGCCGAGCTCGAGGTCGACTGGAAGTGGCGGTACACTGTCGGCGGCGAGGTCCGGGACTACACGCTCGGGCGCGAGCCGGCGGGTCTGGCGGACGCGGTCGGGCAGCAGCGGATCACCCGCGCGATGGCGGTGTCGCTGCGCGAGGCCGCCGTGGGCGTCGACCACTCGCAGGGCTTCTACCGCGGCACCGAGGCCGCGGTCTGGCTGGCCGAGGTCGCGCCGGTGCTGCGGTCGGTGCCGGCGGTGATCGTCGAGGTCGTCGACGATCCCGGGTTCCGCTGGGCGGAGAGCTCGGCCTCGGTGTCCGTGCGGGTACGCGGCGACTCCGACAATCCGTCGACGGACTGGTTCGACCTCGAGGTGGCCGTCGAGGTCGACGGCGAGGAGGTCCCCTTCCGGGACGTCTTCACCGCCGTCGCCGCGGGCCACGACACCCTGGTCACGCCCGGCGGCGTACTCGCGCGGATCGACGGTGAGCGGTTCGATCGGCTCCGCGAGCTCATCGGTGAGGCGCGGGACCTGCCCGCCCGCGGCGCGCGGCGCGCGGGTCGGGCCGCCGGGTCCGGGCCGGGCGCGCCGGATCGGGACGGGCTGCGGATCAGCCGGTTCCAGGCGGGCCTCGTCGACGACCTCGCCGACCTCGCCGACGCCACGGAGTTCGACGGTGACTGGTCGCGCCGGGTCGGCGCCCTGACGGCGGGCGACCTCGCGCGGCAGGAGGCACCGTCGACCTTGAAGGCCGAGCTGCGGCCGTACCAGCGGGACGGCCTGGACTGGCTGGCGTTCCTGTACGACAACGACTTCGGCGGGATCCTGGCCGACGACATGGGTCTCGGTAAGACGGTCCAGACGCTGGCGCTGATCTGCCGGGCGCACGAAACCGCGGGCCCTGCGCGACCCGGGCCGTTCCTGGTGGTCGCGCCGACCTCCGTGGTGAGCAACTGGGCGGCGGAGTGCAAGCGGTTCGCGCCGCACCTGTCGGTGGCGGTGGTGTCCGAGACCTCGAGGAAGTCCGGGTCGTCGATCGCCGCGGTCGTGGCGGGCGCCGATGTCGTGCTGACCTCGTACACGCTGCTCCGGCTGGACGCCGAGGAGTACGCGGGCGTGCGGTGGGCCGGCGTGATCCTCGACGAGGCGCAGTTCGTGAAGAACCCGCGGTCGAAAGCGTTCGCCGCGGTGACGATGCTGGACCGGCCCTTCACCCTCGCCGTGACCGGTACCCCGATGGAGAACCATCTCGAGGAGCTGTGGGCCCTCACCGCACTCACCGTGCCGGGGTTGTTCCCAGGGCGGTCATGGTTCGCCGAGGAGTACCGGCGGCCCATCGAGCGGGGCGGCGACGACGACCGCCTCGCCCGGCTGCGGCGGCGCGTGCGGCCGTTCATGCTCCGCCGCACCAAGGACCTCGTCGCCAAGGACCTGCCGGCGAAGACGGAATCCGTGGTACAGGTGGAACTCTCGGAAGAGCACCGGCACACCTACGACCGGATCCTCGCCGATCAGCGGGCGAAGCTGCTGGGGTTGCTCGACGACTTCGAGGGCAACCGGTTCGAGATCCTGCGGTCGCTGACGATGCTGCGCCGGCTCGCGCTCGACCCGTCGCTGATCGACGAGGAGCTCGCGGTCGAGGACGTGGCCAAGCTCGATTTCCTGGTGGAGAAGCTGGACGAGCTGCTCGAGGAGAAGCACGCGGTGCTGGTGTTCAGCCAGTTCACCGGGTTCCTGCGCAAGGCGGCCGAGCGCCTCGACGAGGAGGGCGTGGAGTACGCGTACCTCGACGGATCGACGACCGACCGGCCCGCGGCGATCGAGAAGTTCACCTCCGGGGAGGTGCAGGTGTTCCTGATCTCCCTGAAGGCCGGCGGATTCGGGCTCAACCTCGTGCAGGCGGACTACTGCTTCCTCCTGGACCCGTGGTGGAACCCCGCCGCCGAGGCGCAGGCCATCGACCGCGCGCACCGCATCGGGCAGACCCGCAGCGTGATGGTCTACCGGCTGGTCTCCGCGGACACCATCGAGGACAAGGTGATGGCGCTCAAGGAGCGCAAGGCGGCACTGTTCGAGTCCGTGGTGGGCGGGGAGGGCGGCTTCGACGCCCGGCTCGCGGAGTCCGACATCCGGGCGCTGTTCGAGGACTGAGGTTCGGGGCCGGGGCCGGGGCCGGGGCCGGGGCCGGGGCGAGCATAGTCGCCGCGAACAGTCATGCACGCCGCGCATACCCCTATTTGCGCAGGTCAGAGGCTATCTTCTCATCAGAGGTTATGCGCGACATGCATAACCAGGTACAGCCGGTGGGGCAGCACTTCCGCGGGTGTTACGCGCAGTGCGTGTGGCGCAATCCCTCGCGTGGTCCATTCCGCCGAATCATCCCCGCGACCCCACCGAGTCCCGCCACCAGGAGCCGGCGGGCAGTCGTCCCCCGCGCGGCGCCGAGAGGCGGGGCTGGCGTTCGCTCCCTCGTCAGACGCCGCGCTTCTCATGGGGGCTCGGCTGGCCCCCGCGCGACGACGCCGTCCCCCAAGCCGCACCGTCGTCCCCCAAGCCACGCCGCCGTCCCCGCGCGTTCCCCGAGTGGCGGCTCAGACGGCGGTGAGGGCTTCGAGGGCGTGGCCGTCGGGCGAGGGGAAGTAGACGCCGCGGCCGCCGAAGCGGTGGTTGATCTCGCCGACGCCGGAACCGTCGGGGTGGGCGTGGAACGCGAGGCCGCGCTCGCGGATGCGGGCGAAGATCTCATCGAACTCAGGCTCCGAGACGAGGAAGGCGTAGTGCTGCGGGTGGATCGGCCCGGGCACCGTCATGACATCGAGGGCGACCTCGTTGGCCAGTCGGACCTGCTGGAAGTGCCCACCCTCGACGTCCACCGGCGCCTCGAGACCGAGTACTTCGGTGAGGAACCGCGCGGTCTCGAAGTTGTCGGAGGCGGCGACGATGGTGTGGTTCAGTGCGATGCTCATACCTGAAACGCTAGGACCTCAACCGGCGTTCATGTCAACGGCTAACGGCCGTCGGCGTCGGCCGCTCCCACGAACCGGAGCACCGCGTCCCAGAAGACCTCGGTGGAGGCACCGTCGAACTCGTCGGGCAGGGACGGATCGGTGAACAGGTGACCCGCCCCGGGGTACTGGATGAACTCGCCGATCGCGCCCGCCTCCCCCACGGAGCGCAGCACGGACTCGACGGAGCCGGGCTGCAGGAACGGATCGTCGACCGCGTAGTGCAGCTGCGCCGGCACGCCCTGCGGCCAGTGCGGCAGGCCGATCATGTCCAGCGGCAGCGCGCCGGAGCAGAGCACGGCGCGGCTCACCGGCCGGTTGCACGCGACGTAGGTGGACATGCCGCCGCCGTTGGAGAAGCCCATGACCACCAGGTCGTCCGGGAGCCCCTCGACAGCCGCCAGCGCCGACGCCATGAGCGCCGGGTAACCGATGCCCTCCGCGAACGCGGCGGCCTCGTCGTACGAGTCGAAGACGCGGCCGTCGTATTGATCGACCACGTGCACGGTGTGTCCCGCGGCGCGGAGGCGGTCCGCGGCGAGCCGCACGCCCTCGCGCACGCCGAGAACCGAGTGGAACAACGCGACAGTGCTCATGCGCCCCAACCTACTGCGCTGCGGCCGTTCCAGTTGGCCAGACGCTCGGTGGGGCCGGCACCGTCGCGCGACTCGACGACGGGGCCGAACGGGAACTCCGGCACCGCACGCAGTTCCGCCGGAATCGCGACCCGCGCCACCTCGAGGGCGGCCGCGGCGACGGCACCGTCGGGGATCTCGGCGGGCTGCCCGGTGGCCACGGCGATGTCCCACCCGTGCACCAGCGCCTCGTTGACGTAGGTCGCCAACGCCTCGGCGCCGGAGGCCGGCCCCCACGGCGCGGTCACCGTCCCGTCGAGCGACGCGCCCGCCCACGCGGTGAGCGACCGCGCCCGGGCGTCGGCGTATGTCGCGGCGTCGTGCTCCGCCACCGTGTTCGGCAGGCCGGCGACGGTGCCCGTCTCCGCGAGCGCGGTCAGCTGCAGGCAATGGGCGGTCAGGTGCCCCGCTAGCGCACGGACATCGAGGTCGCCACCGGACGGCGTGGGCCGGTCCAGCTGGTCGGCGGTGACGCCCTCCAGCAGGGACAGGACCCACGCCGTGGCGGCGGCGTAGTCGGGGCGGGGATCGGAAACGGACTCTGTCATGACATCGATCCAACAGGTCCCAGCGGTCAGTTCCCGACCTCAATGTGCTCCGGCGTCACGCCACCCAGCCGGCGGCGCTGCGGCCGTTCCAATTGGCGAGGCGCTCGGTGGGGCCCGCACCGTCGCGCGGCTCGACGACGGGGCCGAAGGGCACGCCCTCCATCCCGCGGATCTCGGCCGGAAGCGCCGCGTGGACAGCCGCGAGCGCACCCTCGACGACGGCCGGATCGCCGCCGAACTCGGCGGGCTGCCCCGTGGCGACGGCGAGGTCCCAGCCGTGGACGAGCGTCTCGTTGATGTACATGCCGAGCGCCGCGAAGCCGGGGACGACGCCCCACGGGACGGTGACCTCGCGGCCGAGCGGGGCGACGTCCCAGGCCTCGAGGGCGCGTTCCCGAGTGGCGCCGTAGGCCTCGGCGCTGTAGTCGTCGGCGAGGAAGGGCTGTCCCTCGACGGTGGCGACCTCGGCGAGCGCGACGGACCGCAGGCCGACGGCGCCGATGTGCTGGGCGAGTGCGCGGACGTCGAACTCGTCGCACGGCGTGGGCTTGTCGAACTGGTCCGCCGTGATGCCCGCGAGGAGGGACTGCATCCAGGCGGAAACGGCGGCGTAGGCGGGGCGGGGATCTATGGCTGTATTGGTCATGGAACAGATTCAACAGCCCTAACATGACACCTTCTGTCATGTTTTTCTGTCAGTCTTGAAGACATGCGCGCCGACCGCCTCCTCTCCGTCCTCATGCTGCTGCGCCACCGCGGCACCATGACGGCCGCACAGCTCGCCGTCGAGCTCGAGGTGTCCACCCGCACCGTCCTCCGCGACGTCGAGGCCCTCTCCACCGCCGGCGTGCCCGTCTACACGGACCGCGGCCGCGGCGGCGGGATCAGCCTGCTCCCCGGTTACCGCACAGACCTGACGGGACTCACCCTCGACGAGGCCAAGGCGCTACTCGCCGGGGCACCGTCGTCGGCGGCCTTCGCGAGCGCGATGCGGAAGGTGGCGGCGGCGGTGCCGGAGGCGCACCGTCGGGAAGCGGCCGCCGCCGCCCAACGGATCCACGTGCGCCCCGACGGTTTCGCCCGCGCGCCCGAGCCCGACCCGTTCCTCGGCGACCTGCAGCGCGCCGTGATCGACGGGCTGCGCGTGCGGGCCGATTACCGACCGCGCGGGGGCCGGGCGGCGGAACGCGTGCTGGACCCCGTCGGGCTGGTGCACGCGGGGCAGGCCTGGTACCTCATGGCCCTGCGCGACGGCGAGCGGCGCACCTATCGCACGTCGCGGTTCTCCTCCGTCACAGTCCTTTCCGAGCCCGCACAGCGGCCCGACGAGGTGGACCTCCCCGCCGAGTTCGAGGCCTCCCGCGCGTCGTTCCGGTCCGGGCACGCCGGGACGACGGTGACCGTGCGCGCCGACGAGTACGGCTGGGCGAAACTGAGCGCGTTCGGCACGGTCGTCACGCCGCCCGGTCCCGACGGTGCCGGGGCCCTGGAGTTCGGCGACGTCGGTCGGGCGATCTGGACGCTCTGGGGCGCACTGCCCTTCGTCACCGTGCTGGGACCACCCGAGATCCGGGCGGCCCTCGCCACACGGCTTGCGGAGGTGACCGAGGCGCTCAGCGCAGGGTGACCGTGACGGCCGTACCCTTCGGACCGGACGAGGCGACGGCGCGGCCCGATCGGTCACCGTCGGGGAAGTGGAGCGTGAGGTCGGCGCCCTCGCCGGAGAAGTTGCGCCACCACTGCTTCTGGTCCGGCATCGCGACGCCGATGACGACCTCGTCGCCGCGGCGCTGGTACGCGACCGGGAGCGAGAACTGCTTGCCGGACTTGCGGCCGGTGTAGCTGATGGTGACCATCGACTTCCCCAGCGCCGGCCCGACGACGGGAAGGGAGAGCAGGGGCGTGAAGGCGGTGTTGAACAGCTTGGCTCCGCGCTGGAAGAGGTTCATGCCACCACGGTAGCCGCGTCGGCATACTGGGGTGGTGAAGCTGATCCTCAACATCATCTGGCTGGTCCTGTGCGGGTTCTGGATGGCGCTGGGCTACGCGGTGGCCGGCGTCATCTGCTGCGTGCTCATCGTGACGATCCCGTTCGGACTGGCGTCCTTCCGGATCGCGAACTACGCGCTGTGGTCGTTCGGGCGCACCGTCGTCGACCGGCCGACCGCCGGCGCGGCGTCCCTGGTCGGCAACATCATCTGGTTGCTGGTGGCGGGGATCTGGCTGGCGATCGGGCACATCGTGACCGGGATCGCGTTGTGCCTGACCATCATCGGGATCCCGCTGGGCATCGCGAACTTCAAGATGATCCGGCTGTCACTACTGCCGCTCGGTTCGGAGATCGTGCCGACGGCGTAGGTGCGGGGTCAGGCCGCTGCCACGACGATCAGTAGCAACAGCATCAGCACCAACAGCGCGATCGGCACGGCCATGACCGCGACGAGGATGCCGACGCCGTTGTACTTCTGCTCCCCCTCCCCGAGCGAGCCGGCGCTGAAGGTCCACAGCGGCGCCTTGTACTGCAGCTCGGTGGTGCGGCCGGGCGCGACATCGACCACGAGGTCGGCGGGGCCCGTCCGCGACGGGAAGATGTACGGCACGTGCACGTGCACGTGGTGCCGGCCCGGCGCGACCGGGATCGGGTTCGGACCCCAGACGCCGCGGGATTCGTGGCCGTCGACGGCGATCGCCGGCTTGCAGAAGGCGAAGATCCACGACATCGGGAAGTACTTGGTGGTGATCACCAGGCCCGGCGCTCCCTGCTGCCCGTAGGCGGCCGGGGGCTGCTGGGGTCCGCCGTAGGGCGCTCGGCCCGCGGGCGGGTAGCCCGACGGTGCCGCCTGCTGAGGACCACCCGGCTGGTACGGGAATCCCTGTTGCTGGGGCGAGCGCGGCGCCGGCGGGAATCCCTGCTGCTGAGGCGGGCCCTGCTGCTGAGGCGGGCCCTGCTGCGGCGGCGGGCCCTGCTGCCGGCCCTGCTGTGGCGGCGGGCCCTGCTGCCGGCCCTGCTGAGGCGCGGGTCCGCCGGGGCCGCCACCGTAGGGACCGCGGGGCGGGACATCTGGGTTCATGCGGGAAGGATATGCGTCCGCCGACCGCCCCGTGCGCGCGCCCTACCGGCCGAGGATCGCGCGGCGCAGCTCGGGACGACGCAGGATCATGGCGACCCAGATGAGCACTCCCACGTACGCGCCCGACAGCACGAATCCGGCGATCGGTTGCTCGGCACGCAGGTTGATCGCGACGGCCCCGCCGAGGTAGCCGGTGAGGTAGATCGCACCGATCACCGCCGTGCGCGGAATCGTCCACAACACGACGCCGACCAGCAGCACCAGGCCGATCACCAGGATGTGCTTCTCCTGGAATCCGAGGTCCGTGGTCCCGTCGATGACGGCCTGTGGCTTCGTGATCTTGCCGACGACGTCGAACACCAGGAACGCCCAGATCAGGACGGTGAGCACCATCCCCGCGATCCACGATCGCGAGCGGCCCGTCCACGGCTTGGTGGCGGTGGCGTCGGTGGCGGTTGCTGTGGTCATGATCGGCTCCTCAAGTCGGTGTTCACGCCGTGAACATCAGCTAATGTTCACACCGTACACACAACCGATCGGTTGCGTCAATGGCTACGTCGGGCGACATCGCGTCCACGACGTGAGCCGCGGATGGGATTCCCAGCGGTTTCGGCGGGCGAATCGCAGGTCGGCGTCGCCGAAACCGCTGGGAATCGGTCGGCCGGGAACCGCGGACGGAGGTGATGCGTCCAATTGATGTGATCCGCCGAACGCGCGAACTGCTCCAGGCTCGGACCGCGCACGCCGTGCGCATCGAGTCCACATCGGTGGTGCACGGCTTACGGAAGGACGGCGTGGGGTCCACCAACGCCAGAGACGTCCGCGACGCGCTCGCCATCGCCTACCCCGCGGCCGTGTTCACCGGCTGGACGGCCGCCGCGCTCCACGGCGCGCTGTACACCGAGGGTCATCCGGCGGAGATCTGGCTGCCGCAGCAGCGCAGCCGCAAGGACATCATCATCCGCACCGGCCGGCTCGACGAGGCGGACATCGAGAGGGTCCTGCGGCGGCGCGCGACATCGGGGCCGCTCACCGCTGCCGACATCGCGCGCCACAGCACCGATGACGAGGGGATCGCGGGGTTCGACCAGTGTCTGCGCGTCGATGACTACGACAGGTCCGTCACCACGCAGGAGGCGGTCCTCGCCTACCTCGACGCCCATCCCGGCTTCTACGGCGGTAACCGGGTGCGCGCCGTCCTCGCCGAATCGAGCACGGGCGCCGATTCGCACTGGGAGACCTACTCCCGCCTCGCCGTGCACCGCGCGGGCCTGACCTTCTTCACGCCGCAGGCGCCGGTTCCCGGCACCGGGTACCACGTCGACCTGGGCGACGGTGAGCACAAGATCGCCATCGAATACGACGGCGGGTACCACCGCTCAATACGACAGCAGCGCAGAGACATCCGGCGGTGGAACGCCATCACCGGCCGCGAGTGGGCGATCATTCGCGTGACATCCGAGACGCTCACCGGCGACCTCGCGGCCTTCATCACGCGCATCGAATCCGAACTCCGACACCGCGGCTGGACGGGCCCACCGCCGACCGTGCCGCGCCTCATACTGCCGGCGAGCGCCACGGCGAAGCCGCCCACCGACGCCGCCGACCAAACGGTTGCTAGCGGAATCGGCGGGCGAATCGCAGGTCACGATCACCGAAACCACTAGCAACCTTGGGGAAGTCGGCTCACGTCGTGCTCACGACGACTCGATGGGGGCGCCGACCACTCGATCCACCGCAGACTACCGACAGTGCCGGCCAATTCAAGCAGCGCAGGGAGCCAACCGTTGGATGAGAGATGCGCTGAGGCAGCACCGCCACATATCAGCAGCGTCGCGAACCGACTGCCACACGAAGGACGCGCGGAGGCACCACCGCCGACTATCGCCAGCGTCGCAAGCCGACTGCCGGACGAGGGATGTGCGGAGGCATCGCCGACGAGCGCATCGGACGAGCCGAGCCGCTAGGCGAGGTGAGGAGGTCTAAGCGAGCGGCGATGCCTCCGCACAGCCCGGCCACAGCACCGTCGGGCACGGTACCGGCCGGCCAGAAGCACACCGTCGGACATGAGAACGGCCCCCGACCTGCTTGCGCAGGGCGGGGGCCGAATTCAGCTACTCAGCTCACCGGTAACCGTCGGAGAAGCCGTAGTCGTCGAGCGGCACCGCGGCGCCGGACGGGGCGCCGAACGCACCCTCCGGACCGTAGTACTGGTCGTCGAAGGTCGGCACCGAGTACGCGGCCGCGCGGGCCTCCTCGGTCGGCTGCACCTGGATGTTCCGGTACTTGTTGATGCCCGTACCGGCCGGGATGAGCTTACCGATGATGACGTTCTCCTTGAGGCCCACCAGCTTGTCGGAGCGGGTGTTGATCGCGGCGTCCGTGAGCACGCGGGTGGTCTCCTGGAAGGAGGCCGCCGACAGCCACGAGTCGGTCGCGAGCGAGGCCTTCGTGATGCCCATGAGCACCGGACGGCCGGCCGCGGGCTCGCCGCCCTCGGCCACGACGCGACGGTTCGCGGCCTCGAACTCGGCGCGCTCGGTGAGCGAGCCGGGCAGGAACTCCGTCGAACCCGAGTCGATGATCGTCACACGACGCAGCATCTGACGAACGATCGTCTCGATGTGCTTGTCGTGGATCGACACACCCTGCGACCGGTACACCTCCTGGACCTCGTTGACCAGGTGCACCTGCACCTGACGCGGGCCCATGACGCGCAGCACCTCGTGCGGATCGGCAGCGCCCTCGAGGAGCTGCTGGCCCACCTGCACGTGGTCACCGTCGGCCAGCAGACGCTCGCTGCCGTCCTCGTGCTTGAACACGCGGAGACGCTGACGCTTGCTGATCTTGTCGTACACGACCTCTTCGCCGCCGTCATCCGGCGTGATGGTGATCGTGTAGAACCGGTCGTCGTCCTCCAGGCGGATGCGGCCGGAGACCTCGGCGATCGGGGCCTTGCCCTTGGGGACACGGGCCTCGAACAGCTCGGTGACTCGCGGCAGACCGCCGGTGATGTCGTCACCGACGCCACCCTGGTGGAAGGTACGCATGGTCAGCTGCGTGCCGGGCTCACCGATCGACTGCGCGGCGACGATACCGACGGCCTCACCGATGTCGACGAGCTGGCCCGTCGCCATCGAGCGGCCGTAGCAGGTGGCGCAGACGCCGGTGCCGGTGGTGCAGGTGAGCACGGAGCGCACCTTCACCTCGGCGACGCCGGCGGCGAGCAGCGCCTCGATCTGCGGGTCGCCCAGGTCGTGGCCGCGCTCGACGACGACGTTGCCGCCGGCGTCCTTCGCGTCCTCGGCCAGGGTGCGGGCGTACGCCGAGGTCTCGACGTGCGCATCGCGGATGAGCGAACCGTCGGCCTGCACCTCCGCCAGCGGCACGACGATGCCACGGGTGGTGTTGCAGTCGGTCTCGCGGACGATGACGTCCTGCGAGACGTCCACCAGACGACGGGTCAGGTAACCCGAGTCGGCGGTACGGAGCGCGGTATCGGCCAGACCCTTACGAGCGCCGTGGGTGTTGATGAAGTACTCCAACACCGTCAGGCCCTCACGGAAGGACGACTTGATCGGGCGCGGGATGAACTCACCCTTCGGGTTCGTCACCAGGCCCTTCATGCCGGCCAGGTTCCGCACCTGGGTCATGTTGCCGGTGGCACCCGACTTCGGGATCATCGTGATCGGGTTGTCTTCGGGGTAGAAGTCGTCGATCGCCTTACCGACCTCGTCCGTCGCCTGCTTCCAGATCTCGACCAGCGCGTCGCGACGCTCACCCGAGGTGAGGGCACCGCGGGCGTACTTGCGCTCGATGCCGTCGGCACGCTCCTCGTAACGGTCGAGGATGTCCTTCTTGCTCGGCGGAACGAGCACGTCGGACATCGAGACCGTGACGCCCGAACGCGTGGCCCAGTAGAAGCCGGCGTCCTTGAGCTTGTCGACGGTCTGCGCGACCACGATCATCGGGTACCGCTCGGCCAGGTCGTTGATGATCACGGCCTGACGCTTCTTCGGCATCTGCTCGTCGATGAACGGGTAGTCCGCCGGGAGCAGCTCGTTGAACAGCACGCGGCCCAGGGTGGTCTCGGCCGTCCAGGCCTGACCGCGGGTCCACGCACCGTCGAACAGCTCCGCCTCGACCTCGGCCGCCGGGCGCTGCTGCGTGAGCCGCACCTTGATCGGCGCCTGGATCGACAGCTCGCCCAGGTCGACGGCCATGATGGCCTCGGCCGGGGACGAGTACACGCCGGTCTCCGGCTGGTCCTTGGCGGCGGCCACGAAGTGACCGATCGCCTCGGGCTTGAGCGTGGTCAGGTGGTACAGACCGGTCACCATGTCCAGACGGGGCATGGCGAGCGGGCGGCCCGACGCCGGCGACAGGATGTTGTTGCTCGAGAGCATCAGGATCCGGGCCTCGGCCTGCGCCTCCGCGGACAGCGGGAGGTGCACGGCCATCTGGTCACCGTCGAAGTCGGCGTTGAAGGCCTCACAGACGAGCGGGTGCAGCTGGATGGCCTTGCCCTCCACGAGCTGCGGCTCGAACGCCTGGATGCCCAGACGGTGCAGCGTGGGAGCACGGTTGAGCAGCACGGGGTGCTCGGCGATGACCTCTTCGAGGACGTCCCACACCTGCGGACGCTGCCGCTCGACCATGCGCTTGGCCGACTTGATGTTCTGCGCGTGGTTGAGATCCACCAGGCGCTTCATCACGAAGGGCTTGAACAGCTCGAGCGCCATCAGCTTCGGCAGACCGCACTGGTGCAGCTTGAGCTGCGGGCCCACGACGATCACCGAACGGCCCGAGTAGTCCACGCGCTTGCCGAGCAGGTTCTGGCGGAACCGGCCCTGCTTGCCCTTGAGCAGATCGGACAGCGACTTGAGCGGGCGGTTGCCCGGTCCGGTGACCGGACGGCCGCGGCGGCCGTTGTCGAACAGCGCGTCGACGGACTCCTGCAGCATCCGCTTCTCGTTGTTGACGATGATCTCGGGCGCGCCGAGGTCGATCAGTCGCTTGAGGCGGTTGTTGCGGTTGATCACGCGACGGTACAGGTCGTTCAGGTCGGACGTGGCGAAGCGGCCACCGTCGAGCTGGACCATCGGGCGCAGCTCCGGCGGGATGACCGGCACCGCGTCGAGGACCATGCCCAGCGGCGAGTTGCCCGACATCTGGAACGCCGCGACGACCTTGAGCCGCTTGAGGGCGCGGAGCTTCTTCTGCCCCTTGCCCGAGCGGATCGTCTCGCGCAGGATCTCGGCCTCGGCGTCGATGTCGAAGTTCTCGATGAGCTTCTTGATCGCCTCGGCACCCATGGCGCCCTTGAAGTACTCGCCGTACCGATCCTGCAGCTCACGGTAGAGCTTCTCGTCGACGATCATGTCCTTCGGAGCGAGCTTGACGAAGGTCGTCCAGATCTCGTCCAGCTCGTCGATGGCGCGGCCGGCGCGGTCGCGGATCTGCCGCATCTCGCGCTCGCCGCCGTCCTTGACCTTGCGGCGCTGGTCGGCCTTGGCGCCCTCGGCCTCGAGCACGGCGAGGTCGTCCTCGAGCTTCTTGGCGCGGTTCTCCAGATCCACGTCGCGCTGGTCGGCGAGGACCTTCTTCTCGGAGGTGATCTCGGCCTCGAGCGTGGACTGCTCGTTGTGGCGCTGCTCCTCGTCGACCTCCGTGATCACGTAGGCCGCGAAGTAGATGATCTTCTCGAGATCCTTGGGCGCCAGGTCCAGCAGGTAGCCCAAGCGCGACGGGACGCCCTTGAAGTACCAGATGTGGGTGACGGGCGCGGCGAGCTCGATGTGGCCCATCCGCTCACGACGCACCTTGGCGCGAGTGACCTCGACGCCGCATCGCTCGCAGATGATGCCCTTGAAGCGGACGCGCTTGTACTTGCCGCAGTAGCACTCCCAGTCGCGAGTCGGGCCGAAGATCTTCTCGCAGAAGAGTCCGTCCTTCTCGGGCTTGAGCGTGCGGTAGTTGATGGTCTCGGGCTTCTTGACCTCGCCGTAGCTCCAGTTACGGATGTCATCGGCGGTCGCCAGACCGATCTTCAGTTCGTCGAAGAAGTTAACGTCGAGCACTTCTCTCCTAATTCGTCCGGTTGGCGGGTACTAGTTGGCGAGGTCTTCGGCCGAGGCGTTCTCGTTGCGCGAGAGGTTGATGCCGAGGTTGGCAGCAGCGCGCTCGAGGTCCTCGTCGTCACCGTCGGCCATCTCGATGGCGGCACCGTCGGACGACAGGACCTCCACGTTCAGGCAGAGCGACTGGAGCTCCTTGAGGAGCACCTTGAACGACTCGGGGATGCCCGGCTCGGGGATGTTCTCGCCCTTGACGATCGCCTCGTACACCTTCACGCGGCCGACCACGTCGTCCGACTTGATGGTGAGCAGCTCCTGCAGGGTGTAGGCGGCGCCGTACGCCTGCATCGCCCAGCACTCCATCTCGCCGAAGCGCTGGCCACCGAACTGCGCCTTACCACCCAGCGGCTGCTGCGTGATCATCGAGTACGGGCCGGTGGAACGAGCGTGGATCTTCTCGTCGACCAGGTGGTGCAGCTTGAGGATGTACATGTAGCCGATGGCCACCGGGTACGGGAAGGGCTCACCCGAGCGGCCGTCGAACAGCGTCGCCTTGCCGTCGGCACCGACCATGACGTCACCGTCGCGGTTGGCCAGCGTCGAGCCCAGCAGGCCCGCGAGCTCCTCGTCCCGCGCACCGTCGAAGACGGGGGTCGCGGTGTTGGTGTCCTTGGGCTGGCTGTACATCTCCTCGGGCAGCGCCGACGCCCAGTCCGGGATGTTCCCGTTCTCGTCGCGCACGTCCCAGCCGGTCTTGGCGACCCACCCGAGGTGGGTCTCCAGGATCTGGCCGATGTTCATACGACGGGGCACGCCGTGCGTGTTGAGGATGATGTCGACCGGGGTGCCGTCGGGCAGGAAGGGCATGTCCTCGGCGGGCAGGATCTTGCCGATGACGCCCTTGTTGCCGTGGCGGCCGGCGAGCTTGTCGCCGTCCTGGACCTTGCGCTTCTGGGCCACGTACACGCGGACCAGCTCGTTCACGCCGGGGGCCAGCTCGTCGTCGTCGTCGCGCGAGAACACGCGGACGCCGATGACCTTGCCGGTCTCGCCGTGGGGCACCTTGAGCGAGGTGTCGCGGACCTCGCGCGCCTTCTCGCCGAAGATCGCGCGGAGCAGCCGCTCCTCCGGGGTCAGCTCGGTCTCGCCCTTCGGCGTGACCTTGCCGACCAGGATGTCGCCGTCGCGGACCTCGGCGCCGATGCGGATGATGCCGCGCTCGTCGAGATCGGCCAGCACCTCGTCGGAGACGTTCGGGATGTCCCGGGTGATCTCCTCGGCGCCCAGCTTCGTGTCGCGCGCATCGATCTCGTGCTCCTCGATGTGGATGGACGTCAGGACGTCCTCCTCCACCAGGCGCTGCGAGAGGATGATCGCGTCCTCGTAGTTGTGGCCCTCCCACGGCATGATCGCCACGAGCAGGTTCTTGCCGAGCGCCATCTCACCGTTGTCGGTGCAGGGGCCGTCGGCCAGGACCTGGCCACCCTCGACGCGCTGGCCGGCGTTCACGATCGGACGCTGGTTGGCGCAGGTGCCCTGGTTGCTGCGCGCGAACTTGCGCAGGCGGTGCGTCTTGCGCGAGCCGTCGTCGGCCATGATCGTGATGAAGTCGGCCGAGACCTCCTCCACGACGCCCGGCTTCTCCGTGATCACCACGTCGCCCGCGTCGACCGCGGCGCGCAGCTCCATACCGGTACCGACCAGCGGCGACTCGGAACGGACCAGCGGCACGGCCTGGCGCTGCATGTTCGCGCCCATGAGGGCACGGTTGGCGTCGTCGTGCTCGAGGAACGGGATCATCGCCGTCGCGACCGACACCATCTGGCGCGGCGAGATGTCCATGTACTCCACGGCCGAGACCGGGACGAACTCCACCTCGGAGCCGCGCTTACGCACGAGCACCTTGTCGTCGGTCAGGCGACCGGCGTCGTCGGTGGCCGCGTTGGCCTGCGCGATGTAGTACCGGTCCTCCTCGTCGGCCGTCATGTAGACGACCTCGTCGGTGGTGGCACCGTCGACGACCTTGCGGTACGGCGTCTCGATGAACCCGAACGGATTGACCCGCGCGTACACCGACAGCGAGCCGATCAGGCCGATGTTCGGGCCCTCAGGGGTCTCGATCGGGCACATGCGGCCGTAGTGCGACGGGTGGACGTCGCGGACCTCGAGGCCGGCGCGCTCACGCGACAGACCACCGGGGCCGAGCGCCGACAGGCGGCGCTTGTGGGTCAGGCCCGACAGCGGGTTGTTCTGATCCATGAACTGCGAGAGCTGCGAGGTGCCGAAGAACTCCTTGATCGCCGCCGAGACCGGACGGATGTTGATCAGGGTCTGCGGGGTGATCGCCTCGACGTCCTGCGTGGTCATGCGCTCGCGGACAACGCGCTCCATGCGGGACAGGCCCACGCGGAGCTGGTTCTGGATCAGCTCGCCGACGGTGCGCAGGCGACGGTTGCCGAAGTGGTCGATGTCGTCGACCTCGACGGGAACCTCGACGCCACCGTCCGGCACGGTCATGTACGTCAGCTGCTCCGACGGTGCCTCGTGCAGGCGCACGAGGTACTCGATCGTCGCGACGATGTCCTCCTCGGTGAGCACCAGCGGCTGCGTGCCGTCGGAGTTCGCCGGGAGACCGAGCTTCTTGTTCAGCTTGTACCGGCCGACGCGGGCCAGGTCGTAGCGCTTCTCCTTGAAGAACAGGTTCTCCAGCAGGGTCTGCGCCGACTCCTTCGTGGGCGGCTCGCCCGGGCGCAGCTTGCGGTAGATGTCGAGCAGCGCCTCGTCGGTGCCGGCCGTGTTGTCCTTCTCCAGGGTGGAGCGCATGATCTCCGAGAAGCCGAAGCGCTCGAGGATCTGCTCGGCGGACCAGCCGAGAGCCTTGAGCAGCACCGTCACCGGCTGGCGACGCTTGCGGTCGATGCGGACGCCGACGGTGTCGCGCTTGTCCACGTCGAACTCCAGCCACGCACCGCGGGCCGGGATGACCTTGACGCTGTGCAGCGGCTTCTCGGTCGACTTGTCGATGTTCTCGTCGAAGTAGACGCCGGGCGAACGGACCAGCTGCGAGACGACCACGCGCTCGGTGCCGTTGATGATGAACGTGCCCTTGTCCGTCATCATCGGGAAATCACCCATGAAGACGGTCTGCGACTTGATCTCGCCGGTGTTGTTGTTGATGAACTCGGCGGTGACGAACAGCGGAGCCGCGTACGTCATGTCCTTGTCCTTGCACTCCTCGATCGAGGCCTTGACCTCGTCGAAGCGCGGATCGGAGAAGGAGAGCGACATGGAGCCCGAGAAGTCCTCGATGGGCGAGAGCTCCGCGAGGATGTCCTCCAGACCACCGGTGGGCTGAGCCTCACCGCGCGCTGCGGCCTTCTCCCGCCATGCGGGGGTGCCGACGAGCCACTCGAACGAGTCGATCTGCAGGTCGAGCAGTCCCGGAACCGGGAGGGGCTCCTTGATCTTTGCGAACGAGACGCGCTTGGGGGCCCCAGGGACCACCGCGCTGTTCTGATCGTTCTGAGTCTGGCTGGAGACGGAGACTGCCAAGATGCGTCCTCTGCTGTGACTAGTAACGTTGCCTAATTGTGCTGACGGCAACCCGCAGAGATAACGACCTCAATCGCTGAGGCAATATTCAGATGGGCAGGAGGCAGCCAGCGCAACGTCCAACATTAACAGAGGAATGACCACCCCGCAAGAGGCAGTCCAGACTAAGCCCCGAGAGACTCCCGCGCAAGCACGACGCGCGCCGTTCTCTCGAACACCCGCACCACCGGTCGGACTCGCCGCCGCACCGGCCCCGGGCTGGCTACCTCTGCGGGCCGCGTGCACTCGATGATGCTCTCACGTGGACACGAGCACGTCGCGTCCTGCCGATAACTGTGACCCGTATCCGCACGCACGTCAAGCGAAACCGCCGATTTCCTTCGAATATCGCCCGCGCCCACGAGCTGAACGCGCGCTGCAGGAGGCCTGAACGACTCCTGAGACGACGGGACCGGCCCGGGGAGCTTCCCCGGGCCGGTCCGATGTCCGTGTTCGACGGTGCGCCGTGGTCGACCTAGCGGCCGTCGACCTTGGGCAGGTGGTCGGTCGGATTCTCGTCGATCTGGGTGGTCGGGTACGCGCCCGTGGGCGACTCGTCGCCCGAGTAGTCCTTCTGGATGGACACGGGAGCAGTCTCCGGGGCCTGCGCGGCGACCTGCGCCGGCACCGTGGTCGCGAACTCGGCGGGATCGTCGCCCAGGTCGCGGCGGATCGCGATCTGCGCCTTGTGCGGCAGCGTCGGCAGGATCTGCCGGACACGCGCCTTACGACGCAGCTCACCCTGCCGCTGCGGCATACCCGGCGTCGGCTGCATCTGCGGCGCGATCTCATCCGGAACGTCCACACCACCGTCGGAGTGACCGGCCGCCACGCGAGCGGCCTCCGCCTCCATCTGCGACGAGTCCTTCTCCTCCGACATACCGATCGGGCCGATCATCGAACCGGAGAGGAACTGCTTGACCACCGGCTCCTCCGAGGTGAGCAGCACCTCGCGGGGACCGAACATCACCAGGTGCTTGAGGAACAGCATGCCCATGTTGTCCGGCACCGTGCGGGCGATGTTGATGTTGTGCGAGACGATCAGCGTCGTGCAGTCGATCTGCGCGTTGATGTCCATCAGCAGCTGGCTGGTGTAGGTGGTACGCACCGGGTCCAGACCCGAGTCCGGCTCGTCGACGAGCATGATCTTCGGATCCATCACCAGCGCGCGAGCCAGGCCGGCACGCTTACGCATACCACCCGAGATCTCACCGGGAAGCTTGTCCTCCGCGCCGATCAGACCCACCATCTCGAGCTTCTCCATCGTGATCTGACGGATCTCGCTCTCCTTCTTCTTCGTGTGCTCACGAAGCGGGAAGGCCGTGTTGTCGTACAGGTTCATCGAGCCGAACAGCGCGCCGTCCTGGAACAGCACACCGAACATCTTCCGGATCTCGTACAGCTCCGAACTCGAACACGTCAGGATGTCCGTGCCGTCGATGATGATCTCGCCCTCCTCCGGGCGCAGCAGACCGATCAACGACTTCAGGAACACCGACTTACCGGTACCCGACGGGCCGAGCAGAACCGAGACCTCGCCCGCAGGCAGAGTCAACGAGACGTCGGACCAGATGTTCTGGGACCCGAACGACTTCGTCAGGTTCTTGGTAGTTACTTCGACACCCACTGTCGAGACCTTTCGTCGCTTCCAGGTGTGGCTCGCGCCACAGACCGCTGGGAGCACAGTACCCCAGTCACCGCTGGTCGCGGTACCGGACCTGTTCCAATCGGGCGCACCTCGCACCCGGAAACGAGAACCGCCCCGTCGCACTGGGCGACGGGGCGGTCAAAAGCACTGACGTGCGGCTCGGTTATTACTTCACCGAAACCGAAGCGCCGGCCTCCTCGAGCTTGGCCTTGGCGGCCTCGGCGGCCTCCTTGTCGACCTTCTCCAGGATCGCCTTGGGGGCGCTCTCGACGAGGTCCTTGGCCTCCTTCAGGCCGAGGCCCGAAACCAGCTCGCGGACGACCTTGATGACCTGGATCTTCTTGTCGCCGGCGGCCTCGATGACGACATCGAACTCGTCCTGCTCGGCGGCGGCGTCAGCGCCGCCGGCCGCGGGGGCGGCACCGGCAGCCGCGACGGCGACCGGAGCAGCAGCGGTGACCTCGAAGGTCTCCTCGAAAGCCTTCACGAACTCGCTGAGCTCGAGCAGGGTCAGCTCCTTGAAAGCATCAAGCAGCTCGTCGGTGGTGAGCTTCGCCATGGTGGCGTCCTTCCGTTCAGTCTTGCTCGCTGATCCGCGAGGCAAGGTGGTGATGGTTCCCACGAGCGGTGCCCGCGGGGGTTCGCTGGATCAGCGGTCTTACGCGGCGGCCTCGTCGGCTGCCTTCTTCTCCTGCAGCGCGGCGGCCAGGCGGGCCACCTGCGAAGCGGGAGCGTTGAACAGGCCAGCGGCCTTCGCCAAGTTGCCCTTCATGGCACCGGCGAGCTTGGCCAGGAGCACCTCGCGCGACTCGAGATCGGCGATACGCTCGACCTCGGCCACGGACAGCGCTTTGCCGTCCATGTAGCCGCCCTTGATGACCAGGGCCTTGTTGTCCTTGGCGAACTTCTTGATCGCCTTGGCGGCCTCGACCGGCTCACCCTCGATGAAGGCGATCGCGGTCGGACCCTCGAACAGCTCGTCCAGGCCCTCGACGCCGGCATCCTTCGCGGCGATCTTGACCAGGGTGTTCTTGGCGACGGAGTAGGTGGCACCAGCCCCGAGCGAACGACGCAGCTCGGTGATGGAACCGACCGACAGCCCGCGGTACTCGGTGACCACGGTGGCCGTGGACTTCGAGAACTTCTCGGCGATCTCAGCGACTGCTGTGACCTTCTCGGCGTTTGCCATACTTCGCCTCCTCTCTACGTGTCGTACCGACGGCCGAAGGTTCGGGCCAGAAACGACGAGAACCCCGGCGCAGGGCGCACGGGGTTCATGAAGAATCCTCGTCCTCCTGCGTGGGTCGCCGGCTCGGGGCCGGACCTTCGATCGGGCTGACGCCCGACGACCGACGGTCTTCGGTGGAACGATCCGGTTGACACCGGATTCCAAGGGTTCAGAGTACCGACGGTGCGCCGGTTCGCCAAATCGTCGCCCCGACGGTGCCCTGGTCCGGGCCGGTCGGGACGCCGGCCCCGCTTCGCCCCGTCGTCCCCCGCGCCGCGCCGAATCCCCCACTTCGCGGTCCGTCCCCTACCGGACGCCGTGCGTCTCGTGGGGGCTCAGCTGTCCCCCGCGCGGCGCCGAATCCCCCACCAAACGCCGGGTCTCCCCTGTGCAACGCCCGCTCAGCCGACCGCGACGCCGGACTCCGTGTAGACGATGCGCAACGCCAGTCCGGCCTCCGGACCCATGACCCGCGCCGCGAGCTCGATGAACGCCGCGGTGAACGACGGGCCGTGGGCGGCACCGTCGACGCCGGGACCGGCGGCCGCGAGGGCGACGTGGTGCGCGAGCTCGTGCAGGACGACGAGCTCCCGCAGGGCCCAGGCACCGTCGCGCCCGGCCGGGACCGCGACGACCGGCGTCCGGCCGTTCCCGCTCTCGTAGTGCGCGCCCGCGCTGCCTGCGCGGGCCCGGACACGGACCTCGCCGAGCCCGAGTACCCGGTCGGCGTAGCTCTGGACCGACTCCACGGACGCGAACCGGGCCTCCGGCGGCAGCGTCAGCGGCACGCCGAGCACGTCGACGGTCCGCCCCGCCCCGGCATGGGCGAACAGGCTGCGGACCATCTCCTCCGCCCGGTAGACCGCGGCGCGCTGTGCGTCCCTAGACGTCCTTGGCCACCTTCAGCGAATCGAGGATCGCCTTGCCCGTCGCCGCCATGTCGTCCCGCCCGATCGGGATCACGATCATGGCGTAGGTCTGCGGCGCGGACGCGATCACGACGACGGTGACGTCGTCACCGGGGACGGTGACGTTCGGCGCCGTGACCAGGATCTTGCCGGTGACCTTGGCCGCGGACACGCCGTCGACCGTGATCGTCTCGGGCGCGTTCTGTTCGACCCGACGGGACGTGGCGCTGTTGTACCCGGCGCCGTCGGCGATGCACTGGATCATCCGCGCCGCAGCGTCCTTCGGGTCCAGCTTGGATCCGAAGTTGGTCTGCCCGACCTCCGCGCCGGCCTGCCACGACTGGCCGTCGCCCGTGGACTTCTGCAGGCCCGCCGCGGCGATGCTCTGCGCGTACACGGTGTAACTCTCCTTCTCCCAGCCCGGAGCGGCCGAGACGGGGAAGGACAGCGGGCCGGAGGCGACCCGGTCGGTGATGTCGGAGGCCAGGCCCGTGCCCGGCATTCCGCAGCTCGCTCCGGTGGCGCCGCCGCTGGTGGTGGCGGCCGCGCTGGTGGTGGGCGCGGCGGTACCGCCGCCCTCCGAGCCGGAGTTCATCACCATGACGACAGCGGCGATGGCGACCGCGATCACCAGGACGACGGCCACGCCGATCGCGACGAACAGGCCGGTGCGCTTCGGCTTCTGCGGCGGCTGCCCCTGGGGCGCCTGGCCGGGGTACTGGTAGCCCTGCTGCTGATACCCCTGCTGATAGGGCTGCTGTGCGTACGGGTTCTGCTGCTGGCCGTAGCCGTACGGGTAGCCGCCCTGCGCATACGGGTCGGGCTGTGCGTACGGGTCGGGTTGCTGCCCGTACGGGTTGGGCTGCTGCCCGTACGGATCCTGCGGGTTGCTCATACGTCCCTCGCCACCTTGAGCTGCTCGAAGACCTGCTGGGCCACCGCCGCGAGGGCGGTATCCCCGATCGGGGTGTCCGACTCGAAGTATGCCTGGGGCGCCGAGTCGATCACCACAACAGTAACCACGTCTCCCGCCAGACTCAGCCCGGACTTGGAGACGAGTATCCGTGCCGTGACGCGGTGAGCGGGCACACCGTCGACGCGCACCGCCTCCGGTTCGGTGAGCGCCTCCAGGCGCGGCGAGTACCTGGCGTAGCCCGTACCCGCCGCCATGCACCCGATCACCCGACGCGATGCCTCCGCCGAGGAGAGTTTCGTCCCGAAGTGGGTGAGGCCGATCTCCACGTGCGCCTGCCACCCCTGCCCGGCGATCGACTGCTTGAGGCCCACGCCCAGCGCGCTCTCGGCGAAGA
Source organism: Tsukamurella pseudospumae (assembly GCF_001575195.1). Classification (NCBI taxonomy): domain Bacteria; kingdom Bacillati; phylum Actinomycetota; class Actinomycetes; order Mycobacteriales; family Tsukamurellaceae; genus Tsukamurella; species Tsukamurella pseudospumae. The sequence goes on along the minus strand of NZ_LSRF01000058.1, from coordinate 676,202 downwards.
TCACGTACCCGTTCTGCGTCCACCCGGGCGCCGCGGACCTCGGGAACGACAGGGGCCCGGCGACGACGCGCTCGGTGACGGGCGTGGTCGAGCTCTCCCCGGGGCTGCCGCAGTCCGCGGCCGCCCCGGACCGGGCGCTCGCGCCCGCGGAGGTCGACGGTGCCGCCCGCGTACCGTGCGACGCCGGGTTGCGCACCACGACCACGGCGGCGGTGACCATCACGGCCAGGACCAGGACCACCGCGACACCCACGGCCCACCACAGGGCGCGGTTCGGCGGCTTCGGCGCGGGCTCGCCGAAACCGGGACCGGGGCCTCCGTAGCCGCCCGGGCGGCCACCGGGCACGGGCGGATACGGTCCGGGACCCGACGGCCGGCTCATACGTCCCTCGCGACCTTGAGGTGGTCGAAGATGTTCTGCACCACGGCCGCGAGCGCCGCGTCTCCGATCGGGCTGTCGGACTGGAAGTAGGTCTGCGGGGCCGACGCGATCACCACGACCGTCAGCACGTCACCGGCGATGTCCAGGCCCGCGCGACTGACCAGGATCCGGCCGGTGACGCGCGCCGCGGGCACACCGTCGACCGTGATCGCCTCGGGCTCCGTGAGGCCCTCGAGCCGCGGACGGTACGAGTCGTACCGGCTGCTCGCGACGATGCACGGGATGATCCGGCGCGCGGCGTCCTGGGCCGACGCCTTGGGGGCGAAGGTGGTCTGCCCGATCTCGGCGTGCGCGTCCCATTGGTGGCCGGGCACCTTCTGCCGCAGGCCCGCGGTCTGCGCTCCCGGCGCGAACAGCTGGTACCGCTGCGCCGTCCACCCCGGCGCCGCCGAGACGGGGAAGGACAGCGGCCCGGAGACCACCCGCTCCGTGATCGGCACCGTCGAGCCCGGCCCGGGCATGCCGCATCCGCCGCTCCCCGTCCGCGAGGTCGACGGTGCCGCCACCGTCGACGGGGACGGACCGCGGCCCGACGACCGGACCAGGAGCACCGTGGCGACCACCCCGACCACGACGACGAGCGCGACCGCGCCCCCGATCACCCACCACAGCGCCAGCCCGCGCCGCGGTGGCGGCACGGGCGGGGGTGAGTACGGCGAGTAGGGCGCGCTCACGGGGCGCCCCGTTCCAGCGCGCGCCCACCGCCCAGCTCGGAATGGTCGCCGAGACGGGCCGACCGGCCGGCCTTGTCGCCCGCGCGGCGGGCACCGTCGGAGTAGCCGGCCGACGCCCTGGAGCCACGCCATTGGCCGCGCGCCGTGGACTCGCCGCGATAGAACGACGCGAGCTCGACCTCCTTGTCACGCAGCGCGACGGCGGTGCCGGGCTCGCCCCGCTCCACGACCTGCGCCGTCTCCGCAGCCCGCGCCTCCGCGAGCCGGGCGCCGATGCGCGCCGCGAACGCGGACTGGAAGTTGATCCGCGCCGTGACCCCCGAGACCGGTTTCGTCTCGACCCACCGCCGCCGCGTGCGGCGATCCTCGTAGAGCTGCTGCACCGTCTCGGACTTGTGCGCGCCCGAGCGCAGGTACGCGTCCGATGCGCGGACCATCTGGATGACCAGCGACGCGTACAGCGCCTCACACGCGTCGACATCCTCCGCGAAGCCGTAGGCGAAGACGAAGGTGGAATTGGACGCGACATCGCACCGCACGTCGTTGGACTGGGCGATCGCCACGAACAGCTCGACGAAGGTGCGCAGGCCCCGCCGGCCCGCCTCCCCGATCCGGACGGTGCGCTGCTCCGGCACTGCTCGCGCGCGCTCGGTGCCGCGCTGGTGTGCGCGGGCCACGGCCAGGTCGATCGACGCCGCGGTGGCGAGCCGCTGCGCCGCCTCGGTGAAGGTGGCCGCCTCGTGCTCGTTGTCGGTCCCCTCGGCCTGCCGCAGCAGCGCGCCGATCCGCGTCAACAGCCTGTCGTCGTCCATGGCGCGAGGATACCGACGTCGGGTGACAGGTTTTCGTGGTCGCACATCGACGGGGTCGCGACGTTCCAAGGCTCCTCCAAGTGATCCGCCAGCGGCTTTCGGTTACGCTTATCCGGACCTAAGCTTCGCATTACCAAGGGGAGAATTCACTATGTCGACGCCCAACGACCCGTACGGCCAGCAGCCGGACCCGAACCAGTACCCCGGCCAGCAGCAGCCGTACGGCCAGCAGCAGCCCTTCGCCGGTCAGCCGTACCCGGGCCAGCCGGCGCCCATCGGCCCGAACGGCGAGCAGCTCAACGATCCCGACAACACCCTGGGCATCGTCGGCCTCGTGCTGGTGTTCGTCTGCGGCGGCATCGTCGGCCTCATCGTCAGCTGGATCGCGCTGAACAAGTCCAAGCAGCGCGGCTACAAGAACACGCCGGCTCTCATCGGCGTGATCCTCGGCGCGATCTTCTCCGTGCTGTTCGTGCTGTGGCTGATCTTCGCCGTGGTCATCGGTATCGGCTCGGCGTCGAGCTCGTCCTACTTCCTCGTCTGACGCATGGGCTACCCCGAGAACCCGCAGGACCCGTTCACCAAGGATCCGTACGGTACGAACGACCCGAACGCGCAGTACGGCGCGGGCCAGTACGGCGCCGGGCAGTACGACCCGTACGGCCAGGCACCGTCGTACCCCGGCCAGGGCTACCCGGCGGCCCAGCCGTACCCGGGCGGCTACCCCGGCTACCCCGTGCCGAACGGCGAGATGCAGGACCCCGACAACGCCATGGGCATCGTCGGACTGGTCCTCAACTTCGTCTGCTGCGGCCCGATCGGCCTGATCGTCAGCTGGATCGCGCTGAACAAGTCGAAGGAGCGCGGCTACAAGAACACCGTCGCGCTGGTCGGCGCGATCCTCGGCGGGATCAGCAGCGCGATGCTGCTGGTCGTGGTCGTGATCTACGCGATCATCATCATCGCGGCCGTCGGCTCGAGCTCCAGCTCGTACGTGCTGTCCCTGCTCTGACCGCAGCGTCCCCGGACACGACGAAGCCCCCGACCTCCTCGCGGAGATCGGGGGCTTCGTGGATCAGGCCCTGATGAGGGGAAGGCTTACGCCTCCTCCTCCGCGAGGTTGCTCACTCGCGACGGGTCCACCTGGATGCCCGGTCCGGTGGTCGTCGAGACGGTGACCTTCTTCAGGTACCGGCCCTTGGCCGCCGACGGCTTCGCGCGCAGGACCTCGTCCAGCGCGGCGCCGTAGTTCTCCACCAGCTGCTTGGCGTCGAAGGACGCCTTGCCGATCACGAAGTGCAGGTTCGACGCCTTGTCGACGCGGAACGTGATCTTGCCGCCCTTGATGTCGCCCACGGCCTTGGTCACGTCGGGGGTGACGGTGCCGGTCTTCGGGTTCGGCATGAGGCCACGGGGGCCGAGCACGCGAGCGATGCGACCGACCTTGGCCATCTGGTCCGGGGTGGCGATCGCGGCGTCGAACTCGAGCCAGCCGCCCTGGATCTTCTCGATCAGGTCCTCGGCGCCGACCTCGTCCGCACCGGCGGCCTTGGCCTCCTCGGCCTTGTCGCCGACGGCGAACACGATCACGCGCGCCGTCTTACCCGTGCCGTTCGGCAGGTTGACGGTGCCGCGCACCATCTGGTCGGCCTTGCGGGGGTCGACACCGAGGCGCATGGCGACCTCGACGGTGGCGTCCTGCTTGGTGGAGGAGGTCTCCTTGGCGAGCGTGACGGCCTCGAGCGGGCTGTACAGCTTGTCCTTGTCGACCTTCTCGGCAGCGGCCTTGTAGGCCTTGCTGTTCTTGCTCATGTGGAACTCTTTCTTATCTTGCCCAGCGTGCGGGCAGTGAGTGGTTCTGCGGGCCGAGCCGGCCCTCCCACGGGAGGCACAGGCCTCCCGGCGACAACTCGACGGTGCGAGTTACTCGACGGTGATGCCCATCGAGCGAGCAGTGCCGGCGATGATCTTCGCGGCCTGATCGATGTCGTTCGCGTTCAGGTCTTCCTTCTTGGTCTCGGCGATCTCGCGCACCTGATCCCAGGTCACCTTGGCGACCTTGGTCTTGTGCGGCTCGCCCGAGCCCTTCTGCACGCCTGCGGCCTTGAGCAGCAGCTTCGCAGCAGGAGGAGTCTTCAGCTTGAAGTCGAACGAACGGTCCTCGTAGACCGTGATCTCGACCGGGATGACGTTGCCACGCTGCGACTCGGTCGCGGCGTTGTACGCCTTGCAGAACTCCATGATGTTGACGCCGTGCTGACCAAGCGCGGGACCCACGGGCGGAGCAGGGTTGGCCTGCCCGGCCTGGATCTGCAGCTTGATGAGCCCGGCGACCTTCTTCTTCTTCGGGGGCATCCTCAGTATCCTTTTTCATCACCCCGCGCCCGTGTACCGGCGCGGGAAGCATTGGTGTCTCGCTAGGAGATCTTCTCGACCTGGTTGAACGCGAGCTCGACGGGCGTCTCGCGACCGAAGATCGAGACGAGCACCTTGACCTTGCGCTGCTCGGCGTTGATCTCGCTGATCGACGCGGGCAGGGTGGCGAACGGGCCGTCCATGACGGTGACCGACTCGCCGACCTCGAAGTCCACCTCGACCGCGGGACCCTGCGACACGGCGCCACCGGACGTGGCCGCTCCGGATCCATCGGCACCGACTGCGCTCTTGTCCTTGGCGGGCTTGGTCCGGGCGCTCTCGGGGAGCAGGAACTTCACGACCTCGTTCATCGTGAGCGGCGAGGGCTTGCTGGTCAGGCCGACGAAGCCGGTGACGCCGGGGGTGTTGCGCACCGCGCCCCAGGACTCGTCGTTGAGGTCCATGCGCACCAGGATGTAGCCCGGCAGCACCTTGCGGTTGACCCGCTTCTGCTGGCCGTTCTTGATCTCGGTGACCTCCTCGGTGGGGACCTCCACCTGGAAGATGTAGTCGCCGACGTCGAGGTTCTGGACACGGGTCTCGAGGTTGGCCTTGACCTTGTTCTCGTAGCCCGCATAGGTGTGGATGACGTACCAGTCGCCGGGGGCGGTGCGCAGCTGCGCCTTCAGCTCCTCGACGGGGTCGATCTCGACCTCTTCCTCGGCCTCCTCCTCGACGAGCTCGGCGCCGTCACCGGCGGCCGCGTCCTCCTCGGGGGTGCCGAACACGTTCTCCTCGGCCTCGATCAGGGCCTCGTCCTCGGCCGACTCGACCTCGGTCGCCTCGGCGTCATCGACCAGCACGCCCTCAGGGGAGTCCTGCTCAGCCTCGTTGTGCTCCGGGGTGCTCACAGCGCCGAAGTTCCTTCCGTCTCGTCTTCTCGGGCGGTCCGGCTACTTGCCGAACGCCCACAACATCAGCTTCGCGAAGCCGAGGTCGAGGAGGCTGATCATCGCGGTGAGGATCACCACGAAGAGCAGCACGATGATCGTGTAGTTGACCATCTGGCTGCGGGTGGGCCAGATGACCTTGCGCAGCTCGGCGACGACCTGGCGGATGTACAGCCAGATGGCGGCGAACGGATTGCGCGAGGGCTTCGCGGCCGCGGTCTTCTTCGCAGTGCCGGACGCCGTCGTCGACTCACCGGGCTCGGGTGCCTCGGCCAGCGCCGTGCGGCCACGCCGGCCGCTGGAGCGCTTACCGGAGGGGCGGGCCTGCTGGGCGTCTTCGGCGGCGCTGTCCCCGGCGGTCTCGCCGGTGGTCGCGTCGTCCTGCTCGTCGCTCACGCACTTCCCTCCGCTGTTCCTCCGGCGACCCGCGGGCCGACCGATGTCAGAGCCGGGCGCCGGGGCCCGCCTGTGCAGGGGCGACAGGACTCGAACCTGCGACCTGCGGTTTTGGAGACCGCTGCTCTACCAACTGAGCTACACCCCTTTGCGGGACCTCGCGGTCCCGCACCCGCACCCTTCGATGGGCGCGCTTTCGCACGCCCGCCGTGTGGTGCGGACAGTTCAGTGTACGGCACATCGGTGCCGCACCTCAAAACGCCCCGTCAGAGGCCCGGCAGTCCACCACGGTCGGGCCCGCCCGACGGTGACCGTCGTCCGGCCCGGCGGGACCGCGCACCGTCGTGACTAGCCGAACTGGACGGTGGCGACCGGCTTGCCGAAGATCTTGCGGTCGCCCTGCTTGACGGTGAGGAAGACGACGCCCGTCTTGCTCTCCTCGTCGAGCGACTTGATCTTGCCCGAGTACAGCAGCTCCGCCTTCTGGTCGGCGGGAACGAACACCGGCGCGGTGAAGCGGACGCTGTACTCCTTCAGCGCACCCGGATCGCCCAGCCACTCGGTGATGTAGTTCGAGCCCAGGCTCATGGTGAGCATGCCCTGCGCGACGACGTCCTCCATGCCGGCCAGCTTCACGATGTGATCCGACCAGTGGATGGGGTTCGGGTCACCGGTGACGCCGGCGTAGTTGACGAGGTCGCCGCGGGTCAGCTCGAAGATCCGCTCGGGGAGCTCCTCGCCCACCGACACGTCCGCGAAGTTACGAAGTGCCATACATCATCACCTTTTCTGCGGCGCCCATGAAGTCGGGAGCGTCGGGGTCATCGGTCGAGCGACCTGCCAGCGTGGTCCAGGACGTGACGAGCGGGTTGCCGTCCTGATCGGAGATCTCGTTGCGCGTCACGATCAGATCGACGCCAGCGACCTGCCGGAACGCGTCGAAGTGCACGTGGGTGGTCAGCGTCATGCCGGCCAGGATCGGCGCATGGAACTGCACCTTCTGCTCCGTCTGCATCACCGGGCGACGCCCGTAGCCGACGATGGCCTCCTCGAACAACGGGCGATGCGCCACGATGCCGATCAGCGAGAACATGATGGGCGGCGCAACGATGTCGTCGTATCCGGCGGCACGCGCGGCCTCGGGATCGTGGTGGACGGGGTCGGTCAGCTGGCTGGCGTTGGCGAACTCCCGCACCTTCTCACGGCTGACGTAGTACTTGTCCTTGTACTCGTAGTTGTAACCGACCGCGGCGCGGGTACGCTCCGCGACCTCTTCCGGGCTGAGCTGCTCGGTGACCGGGCCACCCGGTACATCGATGTCGTTGCTCACGTGGGGAACCTACCTAACGTGAAATGGGCTGAAGAGCAGTATGCCAAAGGGGAGGGCATCCTTGGCGGATGCCCTCCCCTTCGTTCGAACGTTTCGCCTAGCGCGACTCGCGATGCGCCTGGTGCGAGCCACAGTTCGGGCAGAACTTCTTCAGCTCGAGGCGATCGGGGTCGTTGCGACGGTTCTTCTTGGTGATGTAGTTGCGGTGCTTGCACACCTCGCACGCCAAGGTGATCTTGGGGCGAACATCTGTCGATGAAGCCACGACGTTCCCTCTTTCGCAAATCTCTTGTCAGTTGTAGCGGTGGGGAGGCTCGATCTCCCGACCTCACGATTATGAGTCGTGCGCTCTAACCAGCTGAGCTACACCGCCCTGAGCTATCAGCACATTGCACTGGTCTAGCGAGCCCCCTAACGGAATCGAACCGTTGACCTTTTCCTTACCATGGAAACGCTCTACCGACTGAGCTAAGGGGGCGTGGTCCTGGGGGCGCCGTCTCCGGCACTCCAAGAGCCTCAACGAGATTACACACTGCGGCGGAGATCATCCAAATCCGCAGGTCAATCCGTTTTCGCAGCGACCCCCGGCGATCGAGATCACCGGGGGTCGAGGCGGGTGGCACGTGTAGGATTCGAACCTACGTAGGCTAAGCCGACGGATTTACAGTCCGCTCCCATTGGCCGCTCGGGCAACGTGCCGTTCACTGCCCGTGAAGGCAGCGGAGAGTAGACTACATCGCCCCCACCGGGGCCGCGCAAACCCGCAGGTCAACTGATTAGGAGTCCAGCCGAGATGGCCGATTCGTCGTTCGATGTCGTGAGCAAGATCGACCGCCAGGAGGTCGCCAACGCCCTCAATCAGGCGGCGAAGGAGCTCAGCCAGCGGTACGACTTCCGCGGCACCAACACCACGGTCGAGTTCTCCGGCGAGGACAAGGTGGTCCTCACCTCCGACGCCGAGGAGCGCGTCAAGGCCGGCCTCGAGGTGTTCCAGGAGAAGCTGATCAAGCGCGGGCTGTCCTTGAAGGCCTTCGACGCCGGTGACCCGGTCGCCTCCGGCAAGACCTACAAGATCACGGGCACTCTGGTCGAGGGCATCACCAGCGAGAACGCCAAGAAGATCAGCAAGCTCATCCGCGACGAGGGCCCCAAGTCCGTCAAGGCCCAGATCCAGGGTGAGGAGCTCCGCGTGACCAGCAAGTCCCGCGACGACCTCCAGTCCGTCCAGTCCCTGCTCAAGGGCGCGGACCTGGACATCGCGGTGCAGTTCGTCAACTACCGCTGAGGCCTTTCTGCCCGACGGTGTGCGGTTGTCCGGGCCGGTTGGGGTGACCGCACCCGTCCCTCGTTTCGTCGTCGAGTGCGGGGGTCAGCTGTGGGTTTTCTCACAGGAGAGGTTGGGCCGCGGGTTTCGGCGCGGCGGGAAGGTCGCCGCCCCCGGTGAGGCACTGTCGTCCCCCGCGCCGCGCCGCCAGGAGCACCAGGCGTTCCGTCCCCCACCGAACGCCCGGCGTTTCACGAGGGACGCGTTGTCCCCCGCGCCACGCCGCCGACCCCCACGCCGCGATGGCGTCCCCACGCCGCGATGGCGACTACGCGGCCAGCAGACCGTGACGGACCAAAGTCGGAGTGAGTTTGCGGCGTAAGCGCGCGTCGTCGACCAGATCCTTCCAGCCCCACCGCACGATCTCGAAGCCGTGCGCGGCGAACACCGCGTGCCGCTGCTTCTCCGCGGCGAGCGCAGCGGAGCGCTCGGAGTCGGTCGTGCCGTACTTGCCCTCACCGTCGAATTCACCGATCAGCGTTCCCCACCGGAAGTCGGCGAAGAGCAGGTGTCCATCGAGGTGGAACTCCGCCTGAAGCTGTGGAGTCGGCACACCCCACGCCAGCATCAACATCCGCGACCAGGACTCCCCCGCGGATTCACTGCAGTCCACTGACAGGTGCAAGGCGCGCCTGGCCACGGCTGATCCCCGCCGTCGACCGAGCCTGTCCAGAGTGGACTGCAGGCTCTCCAGTGGAACCGGCGCCGGAGTCGACGCGGTCGGGAATCGGGGGATGAAGCGCACCGCGTCGATCGCCGCGACGGCCCGCACGAGGTCGCCGGACATCGCCACGTCGATGGGAGTACGCACTCGCGAGGTGACACGCACCCCGTCGACCTCCACGACCTCGTCGTCCTCCAGCGGCCGGGGATGAACGTGGATCCCGGGGCGCCGTCCTCCACCATGCTCCCGATCGACGGTGAAGTGCACCGACTGCCGGTCCGGCTGCAGGAACGGAATGTCGTGCAGCACCGCGGCACTTTCGTGGCTCACCACGCCACCGCACGACATCGACGCCGCGAGGATCTTCATTCGGTACAGCGCCCGCGCGTCGTAGCCGCCGGCGTGCGCGTAGACCCCCATGGCCAGTCGGATCAGCTCGCCGCTGTCCACAGCCCTGCTGATGTCGCCGCTCGTCCACCCCGTCGCGAGCAGATACTCCCGAGTCAGAATCTCCCCCATGCGTTGAGTGAACCGCACCGCGACACCGCGAATCGCCGCCCAGCCGCGTTCATCCCCAGGCTACTGGAGGGTATCCACAACAAATTCGGCGCTGATCGTTCCCCCTACGACGGGCCCCGGCCCCAGCCCACCGTTCCCCCTGCGCCGCGCCGTCGTCCCCCGCGCCGCGCCGCCAGGAGCACCAGGCGTTCCGTCCCCCACCGAACGCCCGGCGTTTCGCGAGGGACGCGTTGTCCCCCACGCCACGCCGCCGACCCCCACGCCGCGCCCCAACCCCGCGCCAACCGCCGCGCACCTGCCGCACCGGCGGCACCGTCGAGCCGGGCTACGCGGTCAGCGCCTCCAGCCGCTCCACGCGCCTCTCCAGCGGCGGCTGGGTGCGGAAGACGCGGCCGAGGCGGTCGCTGTCGCGGAAGGGGTACACGAGCATCGTGTCGGCGTGCACGGCGAGGTCGGGTTCGGGGGGCAGGGGAGCGCGGGCGGCACCGTCGGACACGGTGCGCAAGGCGCGGACCAGAGCCGACGGGGCACCCGTGAGCAGTGCCGCGGAATGGTCGGCGCGGTAGTCGACGGTCCGCGAGACACCGAGCCGGATCAGCGCGCCGGCGATCGGCGCGAGCACCGACAGCATCGCGTCGACGACCCGGCTGCGGCGCGATCCGCCGTCCCCGAAACCCAACAGGTACCCGAACCCGGCGAACCCGCAGATCACGGCGCCGAGCGCGCCGGCCACGGACGCGGTCAGAGTGTCCCGCGCCCCGATCCGCGCGAGCTGGTGCGCGAGCACCGCGCGCAGCTCGTCCTCCGGCAGCAGCTCGAGCAGCCCGACGGTGACGCACACCGCCGCGTGCGACGGCCCGTGTCCGGCGGCGAGGACGTTGGGCGCCGCGGTCGGTGAGACGTACACCGCGGGCATCGGCAGCCGCGCAGAGGTCGACAGCTCGCGCACCAGCCGGAACAGCGCGGGTTGTTGCAGCTCGGACACGCGCCGGGCGTGCATCGCGCGCAGCGGCAACGACGGTCCGCTGACGTACAGGTAGGCGCAGACACCGGCGGCGAGGACGATGGACAGCAGGAAGGTGGTGCGTCCGAAGATCGCGCCGCTGGCCATCACGAAACCCGCGACCAGCGCCAGCAGCAGCGCGGTGCGGATCAGATTCCCGGTCCGGCTCCGGGGGCCCAGCACGCGCAGACCTCAGCCCAGGCGGGCGACCGTGAAGGTGACGAGGGATTCGAGCGAGGCGCGCGGCTCGGACTCGGGCAGCGCGGCGAGCTCGGCGCGGGCCTCGTCGGCGTACCGCGCGAGCACCGCCTCGGCCTCCTTCATGCCGGCGGAGCGACCGAGGAGCTCGATGGCCTCGTCGACCAGTGCATCGTCGGTGACGGGGCCGACGAGGATCTCCCGGAGCCGGTCGGCCTCCGGCCCGGAGTCGCGCAGGGCGTAGTGCACCGGCAGGGTGAACACGCCCTCGCGGAGGTCCGTGCCGGGCGTCTTGCCGGACTCCGTGGCGATCGAGCTGATGTCGATGATGTCGTCGCTGATCTGGAAGGCCATGCCGATCGCGGCGCCGATGCGGTACATCCGCTGCGCCGTCTCCTCGTCGGCGCCGCCATGCAGCGCGCCGAGCAGGCCGCAGGTGGCGATGAGGCTGCCGGTCTTGCCCCAGATGGTGTCGAGGTAGTGCTGCACGGGATCGCCGTCGCCGGCCCCCTTGAGCTCGAGCATCTGCCCGGTGACCAGTTCCCCGAAGCATTGCGCGATCACGCCGACGGCGCGGGGGCCGAGGTCGGCGCCGTACTTCGAGGCGCGCGCGAACAGGTAGTCGCCCGCGAGGATCGCGATCGAGTTGCCCCACTTCGCGTTGGCCGACGGTGCGCCGCGGCGCGTGTCGGCCTCGTCCATCACGTCGTCGTGGTACAGCGTCGCGAGGTGGGTGAGCTCCATCGCGGCCGCGGCGGTGATCACCTCCTCCGACGGCGAACCACCGATCCGGCCGGAGAGGACCGTGAACATGGGCCGGAACCGCTTGCCGCCGGCCTGGAACAGGTGCAGCGCCTCCTCGATCACGCACCCGTCGGCCTCGGCGATGCCGTCGGCGATGACCTGCTCCACGCGGGCCAGATCCGCGCGGACCCCGGCCGCGAACTCGTCGGACCCCAGCGAGACCCCGGCTACCGTCTTCTCCACGGGTTCAGCCTAGCGGGCGGGTCGCGGTGTGCAGTGCGACGATGCCGCCGGTCAGGTTCGTCCAGCTCACGCCACCCCAACCGGCCTCGCGCACGAGCTCCGCGAGGTCGGCCTGCGCGGGCCAGTTCCGGATCGACTCGGCGAGGTAGGTGTAGGCCTCCGGATTCGACGATCCCTTCGCCACCACCTGGATGGCCTCCAGCGCGACCTTCTCGTACAGCGTGCGGAAGGCGCCGTTGGTCGGGGTGGAGAACTCGCACACCACGAGCCGCCCGCCGGGCCGCACCACGCGGGCCATCTCGCGCAGGCCGGCGACGGTGTCCTGCACGTTGCGGAGCCCGAAGGAGATGGTCGCCGCGTCGAAGGAGTCGTCCGCCAACGGCAGCGCCATCGCGTCACCCGCGACCATCGGCACGCGCCGGAAGGCACCCGCCTGGAGCATCCCCGTCGAGAAGTCGCAGGCGGCGACCCACGCGCCGGACCGGGCGAGGTCCACCGTCGAGACGCCCGTCCCGGCGGCGAGGTCGAGGACGCGGTCCCCCGGCTTGAGGTCGAGCGCGCGCCGGGTGCGGGCGCGCCAGTACCGATCCAGCCCGCCCGTCATGAGCGTGTTGGTCCGGTCGTAGCGGCGCGCGACACCGTCGAACATCGACGCGACGTCGCCGGGTTTCTTGTCCAGGGAGGCCCTTGCCATGACCCGAAAGTTACACGACCGCGCGCACGCCACGATTCGTCGCAGGTCCGGCGATCACGCTCTCGTAGTGCGCGAACAGCTGGTCGCACAGCGCGGGCCAGGTGCGAGCGAGGACCGACTTGCGGGCGGCCTCGCCGAACCGGGCGCGCAGCGCCGGGTCGGCCAGGGTGTCGATGACGCCGGGAAGCAGGTCGGCGAACTCGGCGACGGGCAGCAGGTAGCCGTTGCGGCAGTGCGCGACCAGGTCGCGCGGCCCGCCCTGGTCCGGCGCGATCGACGGTACGCCCGACGCGAGCGCCTCCTGGACGGCCTGGCAGAAGGTCTCGTGCTCGCCGGCGTGCACGAAGACGTCGAGGGAGGCGTAGGCCGCGCCGAGCTCCGCGCCGCCCAGCTGCCCGGTGAACACCGCTCCGGGCAGCAGTGATTCGAGCCGCGCGCGCTCCGGCCCGTCGCCCACGATGACCAGCTGCACGTCATCGCGCCCCGCGAGCCCGACGAGCCGCTCGACGTGCTTCTCCGCCGCGAGCCGCCCGACGAACCCGACGACCATCCGGTCCGGCCGGTCCCCCAACCAGGCGGCGCGCAGCGAGGCGCTGCGGTGCGACGGCGCGAACCGCTCGCCGTCGACGCCGCGGGCCCAGGTCTTCACGCGGGGGATGCGGTGCGCCTCGAGATCGGCCACGGACGCACTCGAGGGTGCCAGGGTCAGGTCGCACTGCTTGTGCATCTGCCGGGTCCACCACCACGCTGCGCGCTCGAGCGGCCCGAGCCCGTAGGAGCCCGCGAAGCCGGCGACATCGGTCTGGAAGATCGCGACCGTCGGGATGCCCAGGCGCTTGGCCGCGGCCAGGCCACCCGCGCCCAGGAAGTAGGGCGAAGCGAGGTGCACCACGTCGGGCTCGAACTCGCGGAGCACGTCGAGGATCCGCATGTTCGGCTGCCCGATGGGCAGCGACGAGATCCGCGGCAGCATCCGCGCCGGCACCCGGTACACGGGGAACCCGAGGTGCTCCAGCGGGGCGGGCTCCTCACCCGCGACCGAATCGGGCGCGATCACGATCGCGTCCGCACCGGTACGGCGACAGTGCTCCAGTACCCGGAGCACCGAGTTGGTGACCCCGTTGACGTTCGGCAGGAAGGACTCGGCCACGATCGCGATACGCACGTGCCGAGTGTGTCGTGCGGGAGGGCCGTGCGGGAGCCTAAGGGTCGACGGTGTGCGGAACGTCAGGTGAACTCTCGGGCCGGGACCCGTCGCCCCGGTGGTAGCCGACGGCGAGGAGCACCATGATCGCCCCGATCACCAGCCACGTCCCGGCGGCGACGGACGCCGCCGGCACCACCGCGACCACGGCGGACCGTCCGGCCACCCGGACCAGCTCCGGGTCCGACCGGCTGTACTCCACCTGGATCCGGTCGCCCACCGACAGCTCACTGGGGTACAGGACGCCGAGCGGAGGATTGTGGTTGACGCCGTCGGTCGTGTAGAAGCTGATCGTCGAGCGGCGGGGCCCCGCGGAGAGCACTTCCGCGGTCGCCGTGCCGCGGTCGGCGTCGATGGTCACGTCGTCGCGCCAGGCCGCCGCGACGAGGACCGCGCACAGCCCGGTGATGAGGATCGCCGCCGACAGCAGCACCAACTGCACCCGGCGCAGCGCCGTGCGGCTCACGCGTGCCCGCCCGAGATCCGTGCGCGCATGCCCGCGTGCAGGGCCCGGAGCCCGGCCCGCTCGGTCCGGACCTCGACGACCCGCAGCCCGTCCGGCTCCCATCCCAGGTCGTCCAGGCCGGCACGCGCGTACTCGACGCCGTACGCGGCGCAGAGCGCGCTGATGTCCGTCCCGTGCGGCGTGCCGAACACCCGGGCGGCGGCACCGTCGTACTCCGCGCCGGAGTAGCGCTCCTCGCCCTGTTCGAGCAGGTTGAAGATGCCTCCCCCGTTGTCGTTGGCGACCACGATCGTGAGGTTGTCGGGCCGGGGTTCCTCGGGGCCGATGAGCAGCCCGGACGCGTCGTGGACGAAGGTCAGGTCGCCCATGAGCGCGACGGTGCGCCGGTCCGGATGTGCGAGTGCGGCACCGATCGCGGTGCTGACGGTGCCGTCGATCCCGGCGACGCCCCGGTTGGACAGCACGCGCACCCCGTCGGGCACGTGCCCGGCGAGCGCGACATCGCGGACGGGGTTCGACGCGCCGACCACCAGCTGGTCGCCGGGCCGCAGTGCCGCGCACACGGCCCGCGCGACGTGCAGGCCCGTCACCGGGCCGTCCTCCAGGCCCAGCGCGACGGCCTCGCGGGCGGCGGCGTCCGCCCCGGCACAGGTCGCGAGCCAGTCCGGCGAGGGCTCCCCGACGGGCACGACGCGCGTGCCCGTCGCCGCGACATTGCCCGACACGTCAGGCCAGCGCGGCCCGGTGGTCACGGCGTACACGGTGACCTCCGGGTCGGCGAGCAGGGCGCTGACCTCGCGGTGCAGGGTCGGGCGGCCGCAGATGATGGCCTGCTTGGGCTGCAGCGCCGACAGCGCCCAGGGATGCAACGCGTTCGTCGCCTGCGGCGCGGTCGGCTCGGCGACGGTCGGCAGGCCCGCGAGGGCCGGGTTCTCCCCCGCCCCGTGCCCGGAGATGACGACGGTGTCCGGGCTCAGGTCGATCGGGAGCGGGACGTCGAGGGTGGCGACGGGCGCGACGGTCCACGGCCCACCGTCGGGCCTGCCCTGCGCGAGCGCGGGCGACGGGTCGTCGGGCACGAGGGGTTCGCGGAGCGGGATGTCGAACTGGACGGGGCCCGCGTTGCCGGTGCGGGCGCCGCGGGCGGCGGCGAGCGCGCGGCAGACGGCGCTGCGCCACTGCGAGTTGCGGTCGAGGCCCGGCTCGGAGAGGCCCAGGCTGAGAGCGGCGCGGACCTGGGTGCCGAAGATGCCGAACTGCTCGACGGTCTGGTTGGCACCGGATCCGAGCAGCTCGTAGGGGCGGTTCGCGCTGATCACGAGCAGCGGGACCCGGGCGTAGTTGGCCTCGAACACCGCCGGCGACAGGTTCGCGACGGCGGTGCCGGAGGTCATGATGATCGGCACCGGGCGCCGGCTCGCGGCGGCCAGGCCGACGGCGAGGAAGCCCGCGGTCCGCTCGTCGATCCGCACGTGCAGCCGCAGCTCTCCGCGCTTGTCGGCGGCGTGGACCGCGAAGGCGAGCGGCGCGTTGCGCGAGCCGGGACACAGCACCACGTCGGTCACGCCCCCGCGCACCAGCTCGTCCACGATCACCCGCGCCTGCAGCGTGGACGGGTTCGGCGGCTTCTGCATGCGCACCACCTTACGACCGCATTCGCGCTCGCCCGGCTCCCGGCACCTGACGTACGGTCGTTGCGGGATGCCGCGAGGAGGGAGCAGAAGATGACCGCGATCACCGTCGCCGACCTTGCGGGCGTCGTGTACTCCTCCGGCAAGGTCTTCGACGGGCTGTCGACCGGACGGCTCGACACGGAGAACTTCCTCCGTTCCGGCAGCGTCGAGGGGATCACCTCGCGCGCGGACCTGGCACTCCTCGAGGACCTGCGCGATGCCGCGGGATTCATCCTCGACGGTGCCGCGCGCCCGACCGACGCCGCGCTCGTCCGAGACATCAACGCGCGGATCACTCGCAGCGGCGCACTGCATCCCGGCGAGCTGCGCACCGCGGAGCAGCGGATCGGCGTGCGCACCCGGTACGGCCGGCATTCTCCGGAGGCCCTCACCAACGAGGGCCTGCAGGACCTCGTCGAGACCCTCACGGCCGGAACGGATCCGATTGAGGCCGCGCTGTCGTTGTTCGTGGGCGTCGCGCGGGCCCAGCCCTTCGAGGACGGCAACAAGCGCACGGCGCTGTTCGCCGCGAATCACCTCCTGCTGAGCGCCGCAGCCGGAAAGCTCCTGACCGTCCCCGTCTCCGACACCGACCCCGCAGTCGCGGACACCTTCAACGACCTGCTCGCCCGCGCCTACCTGCTCGGCGAGGACGACGGCGTGAAGAACCTGCTGCGCCGGGACGGGATCGTGCCGATCGGCGCGTAGCCCACTAACCGCCGGCCAGCTTCGCCAGCACGGGACCGGCGAGCAGGAGCACGTCGCGTTCGAGCGGGGTGAGCCGCTCGGCCATGGCGGCCTCGAGCCACGCGTTGCGGGTCGCGCGGTCCTCCTCGATGACGGTGCGCCCCTCGGCGGTGAGCTCGACGTACTGCCGCCGACGGTCCGCCTCGTCCCGGCGCCGCCCCACGAGGCCCGCGTCCGTGAGGGCGTTCAGCGCGGGGGTGAGGGTCTGCGAGCGGACGTGCAGGGCCTCTCCGAGGTCGGCCGGTGTCGCCGGGCCGCCGCGGTCGAGACTGCCGAGGATGAGGTACTGGGTCTCGGTGAACGGGCCCGGCCGACGGTGCGCGCGGATCTCCCGGCTCAGGGAGTGCACGCCGTACCGGAGCTCGCTGACATCAGACATAGCAAGATTTTACTTCATACTTTTGCGTCTTTTGCGAGTTGATTCGCGTGTTTATCACGTAGATACTTGTTGTCATGCGCAGCGAACTGACGAGGTGGGCCGGTCTGATCGTCGCCTCCTGCGCGCTCTCCGCGGCGCTCCTCGCCGCCGGCGTGCCCAGTGCCCCGCTGTTCGCAGCGCTGGTGTGCGCGGTGGCCGCGGCGCTGTTCGGACGGGCTCCGGGGCCGATACCGCGGCCGGCGCAGCTCGCGGCGCAGGGCGTGCTCGGCGCCTACATCGGCACGCTCATGCAGGCGCACACGGTCGCGGCGCTCGGATCGCGGTGGCCGGCGGCGCTGCTGGTCGGATTCGCCACCCTTCTCCTCTCCGTGGGCGCCGGGGCACTGCTCGGCCGACACCGGGACACGGACTCGATCACGGGCTCGCTCGCGCTGGTCGCGGGCGGCGCGTCGGGGCTGGTCGCGATCGCCCGGGAACTGGGCGGCGACGAGAAGACGGTCGCCGTGGTCCAGTACCTGCGCGTGGGCCTGGTCACCGTCTCGCTGCCGCTCGTGGCGGCGCTGTACCCGCACGTCCCCGGTACGTCGGTCGCGGAGTCCGGCCCGAACCGACCGTGGTGGTTCGATCTCGGTTTCACCGCGATCTGCGTGGGCGGCGGACTCGCCATCGGGTTGGCGACCCGCCTCCCCGCGGGCGGGCTCCTCGGCCCGCTCGTCGCCTCCGCCGCGCTGTCATTGTCGGGCGTCGCCGCGGGGGCGACGGTGCCGTGGCTCCTCGTCGCGGCCGGGTACCTGGTGATCGGCTGGCAGGCCGGCGTCGGCTTCACCCGGGAGTCGCTGAAGTCGATGGCGCGCCTGTTGCCCTGGGCGATCCTGCTCATCGTCGGGGTCGGGATCGGCTGCGCCGGCCTCGGTTTCGCCCTGTCCGCGATGACCGGCGTCTCCACCCTCGACGGCTACCTCGCGACCACGCCGGGCGGCATCTACGCCGTGCTCGCGGTCGCCGCGTCGTCGAACGTCGACATCACCTTCGTCGTCGCCGCGCAGCTGATCCGCGTGCTGCTGATGCTCTTCCTCGCGCCTGCGGCGGCGCGGGGCTTCCAGCGTCGGCGTGCCCACCGCCGCGAGGAACCCCCTGTCACCACCGGCGTGTGACCCGTCACACGCGCGCCGCCGCGAACACTGCTAACATCGAGCCCATGACTGCGGGCACCAGGGAATTCGACATCATCGTCTTCGGCGCGACGGGCTTCGTCGGCGAGCTGACGGCGCGCCACCTCGTGGGCCACGCGCCGGACGGCGTGCGCATCGGCCTCGCGGGCCGCACGCAGGCCAAGCTGGAGAAGCTGCGCGCGGGCCTGGGCGGGAAGGCGAAGGACTGGGGCATCGTCGTCGCTGACGTCGACAAGCCCTCCACCCTCGACGAAATGGTCGCGCGCACCACGGTCCTGTGCAGCACCGTCGGCCCCTACGCCCTGTACGGGGAGACGGTGGTGGGCGCGTGCGTCAACGCCGGCACGCACTACACGGACCTCACGGGCGAGGTGCTGTTCGCGCGCCGCTCGATCGACAAGTTCCATGAGCAGGCCGTCGCGAACGGCACGAAGATCGTGCACTCGTGCGGATTCGACTCGATCCCTTCGGATCTGGGCACCTTCCTCGTCTACGAGCGCGCGAAGGCCGACGGTGCCGGCACGCTCGGTTCCACGACGCTCGTCATGCGCGACCTGCGCGGCGGCGCGAGCGGCGGCACCATCGCCTCCGCGATCGGCCTCGCCGACGAGGTGAGCGTCGACCGCGAGGCCCGGCGCATCGCCGGCCGAGCGCATTCGCTGACGGTCGACGACACCCGCGAGACGCCGAAGCAGCCGGGCGACCTCTCCGTGGTGGACGCGAGGTCGGTGGATCCGTCCCTGTCCGGCACGCTCGCGCCGTTCTTCATGGGTAGCTACAACACCCGTGTCGTGCGTCGCAGCAACGGCCTGCTCGACTTCGGCTACGGCCCCGACTTCACCTACCGGGAGACGATGGCCGTCGGCTCCAACCCCATCGTTTCGACGGTGGCCTCCCGCGCCGTGCAGGGCGCCCTCGCCGTGGGCATGGCGGCCCTGGCGATCAAGCCGCTCCGCCCCGTCCTCGACCGGATCCTCCCGGCGCCCGGCGAGGGGCCGAGCGAGGCCTCGCAGGCCAAGGGCCGCTTCCGCGGCGAGGTGTACACCCGCACCACCAGCGGCCGGCGCTACCGCTCGACCATCGGCGCACAGCTCGACCCGGGCTACAGCGGTACCGCCGTCATGCTCGGCGAGTCCAGCCTGGCCCTGGCCCTCGACGGCGACACCGCCCGCGGCGGCGCTCCCCTGCCCACGTACGCCGGCGTCCTCACCCCCGCCGTCGCGATCGGCGACGTACTGGCCGATCGCCTGCGCTCCCAGGCCTTCACCGTCACCGTCGACGAACTGACGTAACTCCGCACACCGCCCCGCAGGAGGGCCGGAACCTCACGCCGACCTGGTGCGTCCAATTGATGAGCGCATCGGGTCGGATCGTGAGCGGAGGCCACCATGAATGTTATCGGTTCTGATAACATTGCTTCGGACTTGCCGGACATTCCACTCACGTGGGTGGGATCAACCCGGTCTGACATGCAAGCGCAGCCGAAGGAAGCGCAACGGTTGATGGGACAGCAGCTACGACGCGCGCAGAGGCGACTCGAGCCCGACGACTGGAAGCCGATGCCCACAGTCGGGCGCGGCGTCCGTGAGATCCGCGTCCGCGACTCGGACGGGACCTATCGCACGATGTACGTGACGTCAGGACGACCGCCAAGGATCTACGTGCTGGCCGTCTTCACGAAGAAGACGGCGAAGACGCCGCAACGAACCATCGACCTTGCGCGGAAGCGGTACAAGGCAGTCACTGAACTGATCCGGACGGGAGAATGATCGTGAAGCAGGATCCGATCGACGACGACTTCACGATGGTCACGACGGCCGACCCGTGGGAGGTGATCGCGGATACTCCAGAAGAGGCCGAGAACCTCCGGCTCCGAAGTGACCTGATGATCGCCATCGAGCAAGCGATCCGATCCCACGGATGGTCTCAGAAACAAGCGGCCAAGCACTTGAGCATCACCGCGCCCCGGATGAACGATCTCCTGCGCGGCAAGATCGACAAGTTCTCGCTGGACGCCCTCGTGAATCTCGGCGCGAAACTCGACCTTCACCTGCGGATCACGCACGTCGCCTGACAGGCCGTCACGCCAACGACAGGAACAGCTTCTCCAGCTTCTTCTGGTCCACGTTCTCGGGGCCCTCGGTCGCGATGCAGTGCTGCAGGCCGGTGGCCACGAGGGCGTAGCCGCTGCGCCCGAGCGCCTTGTTGACCGCGGCGAGCTGGGTGAGCACGTCCTCACACTCCTCCCCCTCCTCGAGCATGCGGATCACCGTGGCCAGGTGGCCGTGCGCACGCTTGAGGCGCGTCACGATCGGCTTGGCGTCCTCGTCCGGGATCTTCATGCCGCCAGCCCTTCCAGCATGCGGCCGAGCCGCTCACGCGCGTCCGCCGCGACACCGGACAGCGCTGCGGTGCCGGTGAATTCGGGCATGACGTTCGGGTCCATGACCTCCACCAGCGACTGCGCGTCACCCGCTGCCGACACCACCACGTTGCACGGCAGCAGCGCGGCCACGCGCGGGTCGATCCCGAGGGCCTCGTGCGCCAGTTGCGGACGGCACGCGCCCAGGATCACCTTCGGCGGCACGTCCACATCCAGCTTCGCCTTGAGCGTCGCCTTCAGGTCGATCTCCGTGAGCACGCCGAACCCGACCTCCGCCAGCGCCGCGCGAACCCGCGCCACCGCATCGCCGTAGGGCGCGTCGATCGTCGCGCTCATCGTGAACTCCGCCATGTCCCGTCCTTCCGTCGTCGACGGCACCGTCGACCCGTCGTGACGACCATTCTGGCACATCCCCCCGGGGGGATGCTAGGTTCAGGACGAACATCCCCCTAGGGGGTTAACGGAAGGACCGATCATGAGCACCCACGACACCGACGGCGCCGCGACCCTGCGCGCCCTGCAGCCGCAGCACCGCGACCTGCGCAAGGCCATCCCCGAGGTCTACGCCGGCTTCGGAGCCCTGAGCGCAGCCGCCTTCGCCGACGGCGCACTCGACCGGAAGACCAAGGAGCTCATCGCCTTCGCGATCGGTGTCGTCGAGGGATGCGACGGCTGCATCGCCTCGCACGGACAGGCCGCTGCCCGGGCCGGCGCCACCGAACAGGAGGCCGCGGAGGCGATCGGCGTCACCTTCCTCATGCACGGCGGGCCCGCCACGATCCACGGCGCGCGGGCCTTCGAGACCTTCCGCGGCTTCGCCACCGCCGAGAGCGCGTAAGGTCCGGCCCATGTGCAGTGCGATCACCTGCCGCGTGTGCGGCAAGACCACCTGGACCGGCTGCGGCTCCCACGTCGACGCGGTCCGCGCCACCGTCGCCCCCGAGGACTGGTGCCCGGGGCACCCGGCCCAGCCGCCGGCCGCGGAGCAGCCCGCCAAGCGGGGCTGGTTCCGACGTTGACCTCGACCGGCTATCGGTCGATCCGCGCGAACGGGCGCAGTTCCTCCACCTCGTAGGCGAGCTCGAGCAGCGCGGACTCCATGCCCGCCGGTCCGGCGAACTGGGCACCCAACGGCATTCCGGCACCGTCGAACCCGCACGGCACGGAGATCGCGGGCCCGCCCGAGACGTTGTTGAGCGGCGTGATCCCGACCATCGAGATGGTCCGGTCCATGAACTCGCCGAAGGGCAGCGACGGGTCGAGGAAGCCGATCCGCGGGGTGGTCCGCGTCATCGTGGGCGAGAGCATCGCGTCCACGCCCTGCTCGACGAACATCCGCTCGTAGTTCCCGGTCACCGCGCGCAGGCGCCGGATCGCCCCGGGCATCGACGGTGCGCTGCGCCGCGCGCCGCGCAACAGGCTGCGGGTGACGGGGTCGAGCTCGGCGGGGGTGAACCCGCGGCCCGATGCCGCCGCCGCGGCCCCGACCTCGGCGGCCGTCAGAAAACCCCAGTAGTGCAAGAAGTCCCGCACGAAGCCACCGTCCAGCCGCAGGTCAGCCATGGACAGCTCGACGATCTCGTGCCCGCTCGCGGCGAGCTCCTCGGCGAGAGTGCGGACCGGCGCGAGGCACTCCTCGGCGATGCCGAAGTCGGTGACCGACTCGGTGATCAGGCCGATCCGGCGGCGCCGCCCCGGCCCGCGCACGTGCCCGACGGGTGGAAGCGCAAGGTTGCGGACCGCCCGCTCGGCCTCCGCGACGTAGTGCGCGCTGTCGCGGACGGTGCGCGTGAGCACGCCCTCGCACACCACGTTGATCGGCAGCAGGCGCAGCTCCGGCATCCCCGCCATCCGCCCGCGCGTACTCTTCAGTCCCACAAGGCCGTTCAGGGCGGCGGGGATGCGAATCGAGCCGCCACCGTCGTTACCGTGGGCGATCGGCAGGGCGCCCGACGCGACCAGCGCCGCGGCCCCCGACGACGAGCCGCCCACCGAGTAGTCCGTGTTCCAGGGGTTGCGCGCGGGCTCGCGCGCGGCGAACTCGGCGCTCGCAGTGAGGCCGAACTCGGGCATCACCGTCGACGCGAGAACGTTCACCCCGGTCGCCGCGAACTGCTCCGCGACCGGCCCCGACTTCCCGGCGACCTTGTCCGACAGGGCGATCGAGCCCATCGTGGTGGGCAGCCCCGCGAACGAGGTGTTCTCCTTGATCGCCGACGGTACGCCGTACAACGCCACATCCCGATCCGCCTGCGGCCCGGCGCCGCCCGGGCTCGCCCACCAGCGCACCGCCCGCGTCGCGGGGTCGACGGTGCGCATCCGCGCCGTCGCGGCGCCCGCGGCCTCCGCGACACCGATCTCGCCCGAGCGGATCGCCGCGGCGACGCCGGTGGCGTCGAGCGTGCCGAGCGCATCGTCTGTGAAGGCACTGACGCGCGTGGACTCGTGCGTGAACTCGATGGTCATGACCTGGCCCCTCCCGGCGCTGCGCCGAGTCTGTACAAACTTACAGAGTCCGACCCTAGCGCTAGTCTGTAACTTTGTACAGACTTCTGATTCGTCCTAGACTGCGGGGCGTGGAGGAGCGCAAACACCGTCGGAGCACCCTCGAGCGCAGGCGTGCGCTCCTGGAGGCGACCGTCGAGATGGTGGGCGAGTCCGGGTACGCGTCGGTGACCCATCGCGCCGTGACCGCCCGTGCCGGGCTGCCCACCACGTCGATCGGCTACTTCTTCGCCTCGATCGACGATCTGACACACGAGGCCATGCGCGTCTTCGTCGCGGAGGAGTTCGAGCGGCTGGACCAGCTGGCGGGCTTCCTCGGCGACACCGCCGCCCCACCGGAGCAGGTGATCACCGCGTTCGGCGAGGTCACCGATGCTCGAGGAGCCGAGTCGCTCGCCCTCATCGAGGCCTACCTGCGCGCGGCGCGCGACCCGGCCGCCCGCGTGGTGATCGAGGAGTATCTGCGCGCTGCGGACTCCTTGGCGCAGGGCGCTGCCGCGCTCGCGGGCGTGGAGATCACCCCGGTGACCGCACGCGGCGTGATCGCGCTGATCAACGGCTTCACCGTGATCGACTCCGCGCTCCCCGACCAGGCCGACATCGAGGTCAAGAAGGCGGCGCTGCGCACCATGCTCATCGGCGCGCTGTTCGAGCAGGGCCAGGACGACGCCGCCCGCGCCCTGCGCGATCGGCGGCCCGGCTGACCGGACGATGGGCCCGAGCCTCCGGAACGGCGAGGACGCCGCACACCGGTCCACCGCGGGATCCTCGCGCCGCAGCTGTCAGGCCACCTGCACGCGCTGGTCACCGAACACGAACTCGATCGCGAGGCCGCCGCCGACCGCTTCGAGGTAGTTCCGAATCGTGCCGATCTTCGCGTTGTCGAGATCCCCGCGCTCGATCTTCGACACCTGACGCTGCCCCACGCCGATCCGCGCAGCGAGCTGTGCCTGTGTCAGCCCTGCCTGCTCGCGCAGTTCACGGAGACGGAACGCACGAACCTCGCCCGCCATCCGGGCCTTGTGCGCCTCCACACGGTCTCGATCGACGGGGTTGTCAGCGAGAAACTCCTCCAGCGACATCGCCATGCCCATCACGCTCCTTCAGCGACTCCAGATGATCGTCGAACATTCGGTCCGCAAGCGGAATATTCTTGCGGTACCAGCTCTTCCATTGCCCTGATTTATCCCCCGCGACGAGCATGATCGCCCACCGCTGCGGGTCGAACGCGAACAGGATCCGCAGCTCCGAGCGACCTGACGATCCGGGCCTCAGTTCCTTCATGTTCTTATGCCGCGAACCAGTGACCGTATCCACAAGCGGCCGCCCCAGAGATGGTCCGTGCTCGGCCAGCAACTGATCGCAGCAACGACCTGCTCTCTCGACGACCGGTCCAGTGCGACCAGCCAATCGGAGATCAGCTCGACATCGACGTTCCACATCAACTCCCCCTCACTCTAGACCCCCCAAGGTCTACTCACAACGACGAGTCCAACACCGCCCGCCCGCGCGCTGTGCAACCGTCGCGCTCAGGAGCCACCGGACGGGCTCAGCTGCCCCGTTCGATCCCCCGCGGCGATCCGGGTAGCCAGCCGATCCTGCGCCTCCCGGATACCGGAGGCGTACGACGGGTCGAGCGCGCTGTCCAGCGCGAAATCGAATTCCCGGCTGGTCTGCAGCCTGTCGGACGCCTCGGCGAACCGGCCCTGGCGGCGGTAGCCCTCGGCCAGGTTGAGGTGCAGCGAGGGCATGAAGCCGGCGACGGACAACGACGCGTGGACCGCCTGGAGGTCGGCGTCCGAGACGTGGGCGGACTCGGCGAGCGCAACCTCGTCCCACTCGACCTCAGCGTCCAATTCGCCCTGGACATCGGCGATGTAGTGCGCGGCTATGCACCGGGACGCGTGAGCCGAGGACTCGATCCGCACCCACAGCGCCTCGAGCTTCTGCTTGCGCTCCGACCGGTCACCGGTCATCGCGGCGCCGAGCTCCGTCATCAGGTTCTCCATGCCACGCACCCTAGACCGACCCACCGACAGGAAACTCCCAGCGGATTCCGACCTCGAACTGCAGGCGGCACCGCATCAGTAGGACTACAAAGGAATGATGAGACGATCACTGACGACCCTCCCGACCGTGATCGCGATCGCAGCGGTGGGGGCCCCGGCCGCCAACGCCGCGAGGCCCGAGGCCGCCATCGCGCGCGGCATGACGCTCGTGGGCACCGACGCCTACGGCGAGTACGGCTGCGAGGACTTCGTCGACTTCGCGTACGGCCGCACCGTCAGCAACGGCATTCCGCACGACTCCGCGCGATCGTTCTACGAGAACCTCGCCGCCAAGGGACTCGGCCACTCCGCACTGCCCGCGCCGCGCGGCGCGCTCGTGTTCTCCCAGAGCGACTACGGCTATCACGTGGACATCTCACTCGGGAACGGCACGTACCTCAGCGGCGGCGTCCAGGGGCTCGATCGCGGATTCGGCGACGGCTCGCAGATCCAGATCATCCCGAAACCCGACATCGCGCCGAACTCGACGCTACTGGGTTGGGCCTACGCGCCCTGGAAGTAGCGCCCGCGAGGTCCCGATTGCGGCTTCAAATCCGCTCAAGCCCCGCCGAATGCGCGCGTCCCGTCATACGGCTGTCGGGTTCACGAACGCCACAGGAGGGCCCATGAACCGACGCTTCTTCCTCACCGGCGCAACGGCGCTCGGGCTCGCTGCCGCAACGACGGCCGCGTGCACCACGACCGAGGATCGCGCCGGCGCCCCGACGTCCGCCACACCCGCGGCGGGCTCGACCTCGTTCGACAGGATCGTCCTGCAGAGCGCCGACGGCACCGCGTTCGCGCTGCACAGCACCGGCTCGGGCGACCTCGTCGTGATCCATCCGAGTCTCGCTCGCGGCGCGGCGGACTTCGACGTCGTGGCCGGCCTCATCGCCCAGCAGGGGTTCCGCGTCATCTCCTTCGACCCGCGGGGCTGCGGCGCCACCCGCAACGGCCGCCCGGACGCGAAGCTCACCCTCGACGACCTCGCCGCGGACGTCCGGCTCATCATCGACACGTTCGGCGGCGGTCGCGCACACCTGATCGGACACGACTTCGGCAACCGGGTGATGCGGCGCCTCGCCGTCCTCACTCCGGGCGCAGCACGCTCGATCACCCTGTGGGGTGCGGGATCCGGCGAGCCCAGCAAGGACGCCGTCGCCGTGCTGACCTCCGTGATCGGTGCACGCACCCCGGTGCCCGCCTTCGAGGAGGCCGTCACGCGCGGATTCTTCGCTCCCGGAAACGATCCGAGCGTCTGGTACACCGGCTGGTACGAGGCCGGGGGGTGCTCGAGAGCGCGGCCTCGCGGGCGACCCCGGCGGAGACCTACGCGGGCGGCGGCACCGCGCCGCTGCTCATCGTGCAAGGCGGACAGGACTTCATCGCGCCGCCCGAGAAGTCCGAGACTCTTGCGCGGGAGTTGGGCGACCGCGCCACCCGGGTCGTGATCGATCGTGCGGGCCACGCGCTGATCCCGGAGCAGCCCGCGGCGGTGGCCACGGCGACGGTCGCCTTCCTCCGCAAGCACTGACGCGCAGGCGGGTCAGAGCAGAGCGGCGCACCGTCGCAGGCGGGCGAGCCACCAGTCCCGTTGCTCCCCCACCACTTCCAGGGCCGCGACCTGCTGCGCCGCAGGTTCGACGGTGCGCACCCGTAGCGCGCCGTCGACCAGCGGGTGCTCACCCAGGTCCGCGGTGAAGAAGCCCCCGGTCCCCAGGCCCGCGGCGTTGCCGTCGGGGATGCACGCCGCCGCGACGATCCCGGCAGACATCCCGACCGCCGTGTCCAGTGCGGAGGACACCGTGACCCGCACGCCCGCAGCTGCTTTCAGCGCCTGTGCCACCTCCAGCACGGCGCGCACCCCGCCGAGCGGGGCCACTTTGACCACCGCGACGTCGGCGGCGCCCAGCTCCGCGACGCGCATCGGATCGCCCGCGCGGCGGATGGATTCGTCCGCGGCGATGTCGCAGGCACCGTCGAGCCTGCGGCGCAGCTCGGCGAGCTCCTCCACGGTGGCGCAGGGCTGTTCGGCGTAGTCGAGCGGACCTCCCTCGAGGAGCCTGGTGATCGCTCGCTCCGCCTGGTCGAGCGTCCATCCGCCGTTGGCGTCGACGCGCACGGCACCGTCGGGCCCGAGGGCGTCGCGGACGGCCGCCACGCGCGCCAGGTCCTGGGCCAGGGTCTGACCCGGCTCCGCCACCTTGACCTTGGCGACCCGGCAGCCCGGGAACCGCGCGAGCACCTCCGCGACCCTGCTCGGCGCGACGGCGGGCACCGTCGCGTTCACGGGCACGACGGTGCGCAGCGGCTCCGGCCAGCCCTCGTACGCGGCCTCGATCCCCGCGCGCAACCACTGCGCGGCCTCGGCGTCGTCGTACTCGGGGAACGCCCCGAACTCGCCCCACCCCGCCGGCCCCTGGAACACCACGGCCTCGCGCGCGGTGATCCCGCGGAACCGCACCCGCATCGGCAGCCGCACCACGCGGGCCGCGGCCACCAGTTCGTCGACGTCCACCACGCCCCCAACAGTAGAGTCGATCCCGTGACTTTCAACCCCGAGCTGTGGCAGCCGGTCCCCGGATTCGAGGACCTCACCGACATCACGTACCACCGGCACATCACGCAGGGCACCGTCCGCGTGGCCTTCGACCGCCCGGAGGTGCGCAACGCCTTCCGGCCGCACACCGTCGACGAGCTGTACCGCGCGCTGGACCACGCCCGACGGTCCGCCGACGTCGGCGCGGTGCTGCTCACCGGCAACGGGCCGGCACCGAAGGACGGCGTGTGGTCGTTCTGCTCGGGCGGCGACCAGCGCATCCGTGGGCGCAGCGGCTACCAGTACGCCACGAGCCACGACTCGGACGTCGAGGCCGCGACCGCGGACGGCGTCGACGAGATCCGCACCAAGGCCGAGGGCGGCCGGCTGCACATCCTCGAGGTGCAGCGGCTCATCCGGTTCATGCCGAAGGTCGTGATCGCGCTGGTCAACGGCTGGGCCGCGGGCGGTGGGCACTCGCTGCACGTGACGTGCGACCTCACGCTCGCGAGCCGTCAGCACGCCAAGTTCAAGCAGACCGACGCCGACGTGGGCAGCTTCGACGCCGGCTACGGCAGCGCCTATCTCGCGAAGCAGGTGGGCAACAAGTTCGCGCGCGAGATCTTCTTCCTGGGTGAGACCTACAGCGCCGAGGAGATGCACCACATGGGTGCGGTGAACCGCGTCGTCGACCACGACGAGCTCGAGAACGTCGCGCTGGAGTGGACGGCGAAGATCCTCGGCAAGAGCCCGCAGGCGCAGCGAATGCTGAAGTACGCCTTCAACCTTCCCGACGACGGGCTCGTCGGGCAGCAGCTCTTCGCCGGCGAGGCCACCCGCCTGGCGTACATGACCGACGAGGCCGTCGAGGGGCGCGACTCCTTCCTGCAGAAGCGCGATCCCGACTGGTCGCCCTACCCGTACTACTACTAGGGGCACAGGTCAGGCGGGGTAAATCAGCCCCCAGTCCGCAGCTGGTCCGCAGTAGTCTTCAGAGCTGCCCGCGCAAGCTCGCCAGCAGCGGCGCGGGTCCGATCCTCTGCGGTCGGCCATAAGTGCGAGTACGTGCTCAGCGTCGTCGCCGAGGAATGCCCGAGCGCCCGCTGAACCGTCACCACGTCGCAGCCCTGTGCGACCAAGCCGCTCGCGTAGTAGTGCCGCAGGCTGTGCAGCTTCGTGGTGAGACCGGCGGCCTTGCGGGTCTGCCGCCACCGGTACGTCACCTTGTTGTCAGTCCAGGCCGTGCCGTCGAGGTGGAACATCCAGCCATCATCCGCCGGCGGGTACGCGGCTACGTGTTGCGAGAGGATCGTTACCAGCTCGTCCCGCAGGTAGACGGTGCGCTCGGATCCCCACTTCGGTGGCGCCTCACGGGCATTCACTCCGTCGCGCCGGCGAAGGTCCTCGCGCACCGACGCGAGCAGCTCGCCCATGCCGACGTCGGACCTGGGTCCCATCGATCCTCAGATCTTCGCCGGCGAGCGAGGGTTCGTCAGCGCGAAGGACCTGATCGCCGCCATCGATGACGCCGAACAGAAGGTTGCTCGTACACCGGATGTTTCCCGATCCTCGCCGCAATGTTGGGAGGGATCGACGCCACGATGGTGCAGTTCGCGCGGTCGGCGCTCGATCGGACTGGGGACATCGCTCGACAGGCGATTGCGAGCAATCCGGACCGGTCCGGCGAGGAGATCGACGCCCTCTGCGAGTCCATCCACGGCCCCCTCATCGATACGCCCAAGATGCACGGCGCCCTGGTCGGCGCCACCGAAGCCGACGCCGCCGGCCTGAACGTCACGCAGCCCCCCGAATACCCCACACTGGGCCGCCATTTGGACACTGTGGACCCAGTACTTCGCTTTGGGCACAGTGGAGCCGGATGCGTGTCTACGAAGGCAGGATCGCCTCACAGGTCCAGAACCTCTGTCTGCCTGTCTGCCTGTCTGCCTGGGGAGCTTCGCATGAGCATGCTCGACGCATCGAGCACTGGGCGGTGGGCGTGCCCGAGCACACTCCCAGCGGCATCGCCGGCGCGATGTATGCCCGCATCGATTAGGCCGAAGACGAATCCGGGAGTCGCTGCACCCTCTGTAGCGCACCCTCATTAACCCCCGGGGGTCTCACTGCACTCGACACCCTGCGGGCGAGCTGTAGGTACGTCGCTCACGTGCGGTCCGGTTCTGCAGCCCTGTGGAGATCGAGGTTTGACCATGCTCCGGCCCGTGTAGCGCTACCGTGCTCGATGCGGCACCGGCCGCGTGTCGTCCGAGATAGATGGGGTCTTGTCGTGGTGTCCGAGATCGATCCGTCAGGATCCGAGCAGCTCGCGGTCGCGGGAGAGTTCTGGATGCAGGAGCACCCGGATCGTTTGTCCGCCGGTGTGCTCACCATCGAGCGAGGTGTGCGGCCGTCGATCACTCTCGACGCGCGGATCGATCCGGCTACTCCAAACCTGGTCCGCGACGAGGTTAGCGAACACGGCGGATTCAGGCGGCTAGTCCGATATCCGACTGTGGACGAATCAGTGGCTTCGTTCAGGCCCGTAACCCTGCACGGACGCATGAGTGACGGCACCGCCATCACCGGCTTGGAGTCGCAGAATCACGGTGGTACCGGCCCGTTTCCGCCGCAGTACCAGCCAAGGTTCGTTGTCCTCGGCGCCCACGTCAGCACCGACACCGACTATCAGCGGATGCGCTTCGCGATCGACGCGCAGTATCTCTTACCGCAGGTCTGGGCCCATACGGAGCGCGAGGCCTCGGTCAGCCGACCGGATGTAGCGGGCACGATCCGCCCGCTGTATGCCGAGGACCAGTGGTGGCTCGAGTACGAGGCCGCCGATCCACGTCCGCTGCGCGCGATGATCGACAGCATCGCGCACGCCACGACCGTCCTCATCAAGTTGGCGTTCAACTGGGCTGTAACCCTCACCGACGTCCGATTGCAGTTGCCCGACGACGAGGAGTGGCTCCAAGTGGTCAGTGCGCGGTCGTGGGAGTCGTCCCGCGATGGCCTACCAGGCGATACACCGATGGCTCTCGAATCCCTCACCCTCGGACGCCTGGGGACGTTCATCGACCTCCACGACAGGCTCGATGCCCTGTCCGATCCCGTCGCCAACGACGTGAACGGCCCGATCCAGGCAACGATGCTGACCAACGCATCTGTCGCCGAAGGGATCCATCGGAGGCTGTGGGATCACCGCAAGCGGTTCGAGCTGACGGAGGGTGTTTCGCTACGTCCGGTGCGCAGAGCTGCGATCGCGGCGGGAACGGCGAAGTTCGTCGAGCTTTCGATCACCGACGAGAAGACCGCCGGCCAGGCGTTGCAGGACGGGCTGCAGTTTCTCAATGAGATCTCCTTCAAGCACCGCGTACAGGACCTTGCCGCCGAAGCGGCATCGATCTGTCCCGAGATATTCGAGGCGGTCCCAGACTTCCCCGATAAGCTGACGAAGGCCCGCAACGAGCTCGCCCACCAGCTCCTCGACCCCGACGATCAGCCCGAGACGTTGAGCACGAAGGTCGACCGGTGGATCGTGCTCGAGCGCGTGACTCGGTGGATGCTCAAGATCGTGCTGCTCCACCGCACAGGGATCTCGAAGCTGGAGATCGCCCATGCTCTCAACGCTCACGCAGGTGCTCCGAATGGCTCGGGCTACCCTGAGTACTTGATGACCCGGGCGAACAATCGGGCCATCGCCACCGAACTCGGATGGTTCGGCGCCATCGAGGGTGGATCTGACGCGACGACACCAGTGTCGTGACGTGCCCTCGGGGTTCGAGATAGCGCAGCACCGTCGCGCCGCAGCCCGGCTTCACAGACCCACACAGGTTCAGATAACGATGAGCTGACGCTGCCATCGATACGCGCGTCGTTCCTGGTCAACGACCGTCTACAGGTGTGAGACCTACAGATAACCGATCCGGGCGCGCTGTCGCCGGGCCGGTACGACGTCGAGACCGACCCGGCCACCCAGGAGATACACGCGTCCGCGTCGTCCGCACCGTCTGACGGGCACAAACAGCATCGTCCGAAGAAGTCCGTAGCGCGAGGCGCCCGACAGGGCCAGGATGTGCACCGTGGGGAAGTACGAGAAGAGCCTGTTCGTCGCCGGCGTCACCGAGGCACAGCTGACCGCGGTCCTCGACGAACTGAACGAGGTGCCCGAGTTCGACGGCGACGACGTGTGGGCGCAGGGCGAGGCCTATGGCTCGACGGTCTTCGCGGAGTACCCCGTGAAGGTGCTGTCGTGGGGAGACGAGCAGCTCGTGAAGGCGTACCTCGACCGCACGACCACGATTCTGCGCGAGCAGTTCGCCGATGCCCGGTTGATGACGGACGACGAATTCAATTGGTACGCAATGGCTGACGAGTTCTCCCGCCAAGTACGCGAGCAGCGTGCGGGCGCGGTGACCGAGATGGCCACCAAGGACGACGTTGAGGTCACCCTGCTGGCACGTCTACCGGCATCCGAGGAGCAGCACGTCCAGACGGTCCTCGACCAGGTGGCCGCCGCCTCGCCGTGGTCCTGGGACACCGAGTACACCGTCGACGGCGACACGAACCACGGTTACGGCAAGGGCTTCGAGATCCACATGCTGCTCGACCTCGTCGACCCGCACCCGGCGACCGTCGGAGAGCTGAAAGGCATCATCCTCGCGCTATGCGGTGTGCTCACGAAGGAACTCGGCGCGCCGGTGATCGACTTCTACGACCTCGACGAGTTCCGGTAGATCGGGCTCGGGCGTTCGCTACAGAGGTGTACCACCCTCGGCGAATTCCCGCATCGGCAGGAACATGCGCTTGGTGCCCTCAAGCTCGACGAATCCGAACTGCAAGTAGAAGCCGCGGACCTCGTCGCGTGGATCAGTGACAAGATGGACGCCACCGATCAGCTGCACAGCCTCGTAGGCAGTGACGAACGCCTCGGCGAGGAGATCGTTTCCACGCCCCTGCCGACGCAGCGACTGGTCGAGCGCAAGCTTGCCGAGTAGCACTCCGCAGAGGTCACTGGTTCTCGGAAACCGCGCGGGTCGCAGTATCGACATGATTCCCGGGTCGGATTCGACGATCGTCGTAGGAAGGAGCGTGAAGTAGGCGACCACGCAGCCGCCAGCGTCGGCCCAGACGTGTGTGCAGCTGCGACCCTGGTCCTGCTCGTCCAAGGCGTGTGAGGCAAGCCAATCGTCCAGCGACTTGACTCCGCAGTCGAAGTAGCTGGTGTGGTGTTCCTCGGTGAGCCGCTCCAGCCTGAACTGGGCGGGCTCCGTCACCGGCTGCGGCGCTTATCGCTGGCGCGCGCGACGGCGGCCCTGGCCGACGACGACGGGGTCGGCCGGATCTGTGCGAGCTGCTGAATCTGCCCACGCCGAACGACGGTCACGTCCCGCCGTGCCTGCTGCCCGGAATCCTTCGCCGCGAACATCTCACCCTGTCCAAACGCTGATGCGGACACTCGCTCAGCCCGCCTGTACAGCCACAGTACCCGCGCGGGTGTCGCTGGTGACACCAATTCGAGCGTGCGCGGCCCAACTGTGACCAACGTCGTCAGCGAATACCAACGCAAGCGTCCAGTATGGGTACACCCTCACTGGACACCGGACGGTCCCGGTCACCACGTACAAATGAAATGTCGATCCGAATTGTTTGACAGATGTCCAGCGACTCCATAGAGTCCAACTCGACACCGCCAAGCGCCGCCCCCTCGGAGGACAGCATGACCGCGACCGCCACCGGCCAGCGCATCGCCTACGTCCGCGTCAGCACCGTCGACCAGAACACCGACCGGCAGCTCGACGGCATCGCGGTGGACCGCACCTTCGCCGACAAGGCCTCAGGCAAGACTGCCGACCGGCCCGCGCTCGCCGAGGCCCTGCGGTTCGTCCGTGACGGCGACACACTCGTCGTCCACTCCATGGATCGGCTCGCCCGCAACGTCGAGGACCTCCGCCGCATCGTCCGCGAGCTCACCGCGGCCGGCGTGCGCGTCGAGTTCGTCAAGGAATCGCTGACGTTCACCGGGGACGACTCCCCCATGAACAACCTGCTGCTCACCATGCTCGGGGCCGTCGCCGAGTTCGAGCGATCGCTGATCCTTGAGCGCCAGCGGGAGGGCATCGCGATCGCCAAGGCGGCCGGCCGGTACCGCGGCCGCAAGGCCAAGCTGACCGACGACCAGGCCACCGATCTGCGCACCCGCCTCACAGCCGGCGAATCCCCGACAGCCCTCGCCGCCGAGTACGGCATCAGCCGCGCCAGCGTCTACAACTACAAGATGACCGCGTAACGCACCCCCATTGCGATGCCACGCGCCGTCGTGTGGCTACGTTCACGAATCTGGGAGTCACTTTGGGCGGGGAGGGACTCGGAGTGAACACGAATGTGGATGTCACTCCGCAGGGACGCTGGCTCCGTCGGTGAGGCGGTTGCGGGTGTGAGCGAGGCGGCAGGAGTCGGTGTCCTCGACCGCAGTGACGAGTCGACCGTCGGGAAGATCAAGGTCCAGGCACTGCTCGGAGCGCTGCCGAAGGACGGGAAGGTCCGCGCCACCGAGATCATCGCCGAGCTGGAGATCGTGGAGAATCGGCGGGTGGCCAGCCTCGGTGAGCGGCAACGCACCGGCCTGCTGGAGTGGTTCGCGGCGTAGGCCAGCTGAGACTGCGACGGAGCAGGTCACCTTCGCGGCGAAGGTGACGGGCTCCGTCGCTGTTCGAGGACTGCCGCTCCGTGACTACGTCGCCGGCCACACCTGGACCTCCGCTGACTTCGCCTCGCTGGACCGTCACCACTGCGCCCAACGCGCAAGGATGATCGTTCAACCTTCGCGACAACGCCTAGCTTTTGCAATTACAGTCATTGTAAGCAGGATTGTTCCAGCGGCGAGTAATGCAACAACCCATGGCCAGTATGGAGCGACGGAGTCTTGCCGAACAGATGGGCACGCCCCACTCATCCACAGAGCGAACGGAACGACCGTTACCGCAGTCGTGACTATTGAACTCCATGTGTACGCGACAACTGCGAGAACAGTGCCAACCCGCCGTCTGAGAGACGCCGTAGCCAAGATTAGAATAGGCTCGAAAAGGGCAGACAGCAGTAGGGCTACGAATATTCTGACCAAGTACGCAAACCCGTATCCCGGGGTAGTTTCATCGCAGACATTCGGGTATCGAAACATGATCGCACAGAATGCGGTGGATACGATCAGAAACATGTAATGTCGCCCCTCATGCGGGCCTCACCTGGAAGATGTCACTGCCGCCAGCCTCCTGCGCGATCAGTGCGCGCGACACCTCGCCGGCCATTCGCAGTGTGTCATCAACCGATAGCATTGAGGGGTCGATATTTCCCCACTTGTATCCGATTCGAACCGCGAGGTCGTCGTTGGGGTCAGGATTGCCGGCCAGGTGTGATGCTGCGACAAGAACGTCTTCGGGGTACCCGATTTGGCGACCGATGTAACCGAAATGAATGTTCGTCCAAATATCGGCGGCGATCCGCCATTTAGGGTCCGCGGGATAGACGAGAAATGCGGTTACGGTGCGCGATCCTCCGAACATCGGGTTAAGCGCGTCCTTGTAGTCCCACTGCGCATGTGAGAGATTTAGTCGCGCAAAGCGCAGCGCCGAGGCGGCCATGGCGGCTGGGCTCGTGGAGTACATGGCAAGCTTCTGCAGGCGGACGTCGTTGCCCAGGGCGTTCTCCTTCATCTTCTGGGTGATGAACTCCGCCGCGCGGATCCAGTCCTTGTGCGGTGTATCGATAGGTATGCCACCTGCCGACGGTACAACTAGCGCGGCAGGGTCCGGCTGAGGGTCGGGGATACGTCCACCGCCGCCTGGTCCCGGCAGTTGCACTGGCTTGCTGACAACCGTGGTGCCCGAGTAGAGCGTCCGCGTCGCGTTCTCCGAGACGGCCTGCCCGTCGCGGACGGCGGTCTCGGTGTACTTCTTGCGTCGGTACGTTCCCGCAACGCTAGACAACCACGCGGCCTGGTAGGGGATGCCGGAGTTCTTGTCGCGGTCTTTCTCGTCGCGCTGGTCTTGCTGGTCGCGGTCGCGGGCCTTGCTGGAGGACGACGTAGTTGTGGTCTCCGGCGTCGGGGTCCGCAGCTTCGGTGTGGCGGTCGGTGCCTGCGGTGTGGTTGCGACGGTGTTCGGTGCGGTGGTGACCGGGTTCTGCTGCTGTCCGGTCTGCGGCGCTGTCGGCTGCCCGGTCTGCGGTGCTTGCTGGGGGGCTTGGGTGGGGCCGCAGTTGGCGATGCAGGCGTTGGGGTCGGTCTGGTCGGGGGTGGGCATCGGCATCGCGGTGCCTTGGAAGCCGCCGCCGTTGCCTTGTGTCGGTGCTGGGGTGTCCGGCGGGGTGTAGCCGGGAACGGTGGTGTTCGGCGCTTGCGGGGCGGTGGTGTTACCCCCGTTGCCTTGGGTGGGGCCGGGGTCCTGGGTGGGTGTCGTAGGCCCGCAGGTATTAGAACCGTCTGGACACGGCAACGCATTCGCCGGCGCCGTGTTCAGGCTTGTGGGGAGCAGGATCAGGGCGGACGCGACACCGACGGCGCCGACCGCGGCGGCGACCCGGGCGCCGGGCGAGGCGGGTCCGTCACCGGAGTGCAGGGTCGGGTTCGAGTCGCGGAGCTCACGGACGCCCTTCCAGAACACCAGCCCGATCAGCCCGGAGATGAGGAAGTAGCCGAGGAACACCACCGGCACCGGCGTCCAGTACCGGGCCGGCCCGAACGTGAGCAGCAGCCCGACGATCAGTAGCGCGGCCGCGGCGAGGGTGATCGCCCACCACCCGGCCCGGGAGGTGCCGGGCTCGTCGGTGTCTGCGGTGACGGCGTGCGCCGGCTTCCCGCTGGGTGGCTGGCTGTCGTCACGCGCGAGCGGAAATTGCGCGGTGTCGGGAGCCGGGACGGGCTGCCCGGTCTCGTCGGTTGGGGAGGGCATGGGTCCTCGATTCTGAAGAAGGGAACGGGGTGGAGTCGACCCGGTTTCGACAGCCGCACACAGCTGGATTTGGGATCGGCCGGGGACGCATTCACCAGAGCACGTCCTGGTCGTCCGGTTCAACGGTCCGGACGGGTCCGGACAACTCCGGACACCCATCTCTGCTGGCAGCGACGATTGCCGTTACCGAACTGTGATGTTTGTGGGCGGCATTCGGTGGTGTCCGGAGTGTCCAGTCCGGACGGTCCGGACGGCGTGTCGTCGGTTTCGTCGTCGGCGTGTCGCGGCCCTGCGGTGTCACATCGTGGCCCAGCTGAGCAGGTACGCCATCACCGCGAGGGCGGCGACGAGGACGACGATGACGCTCACCACGGCGATGGCGATGGGCTTGCGGTCAACCTCACGTACGGGTTCCGCAGCGTCGACGTCAGCCGCACCGTTCGCGTCGGCATGGGCGTCGGCGGAGAGGTCGACCGATTGCCGCCACACCTCGCGCCACCGCTCGGGTGTCCAGTCGCTCGTGCCGCTCGCCGTGTCATCTGCCTCCGCTGTGGTGAGGCCGCTCGCTGCGATGCGCAGGTAGGCGATGACGGGTTCGAGGTCCTCGAACCGGGCCGGTACGTGCCGGCCGGCGCGCCAGTCCGAGAGCCGCTGCTTCGACACACCCGGTGCCGCGTGCGCGACTGCGGCGAGGCTCGGGTTCCCCGCCTCGTCGAACGCGTGCCGCAGCGCGGAGGCGAGATCGCCCCCATCACCGCCGGGGATCGGCTCTGTCACTTCTGCACCAACGCGTAGAACTTCTGGAGATTGGACCAGAACAACCACCCGGCAACCACGGTGATGATCGCGAAGCCGCCCCACACCGGCCACGACCCGATCGCCTCAACCGCCCTCGGCAACCGAGGCAACGTGAACGCGCAGCACACCACGATCACCGCCCCCAGGATCAGCCCCACGGCGGCCTTCACGGCCTCGCCGCGCTCAGGCTCAGCCACGAGGACCCGCCGCGGCGGCCGCCGGCTTCGCCGGAGCGGACGACGCAGGTGCCGGAGACGGCTTCGGCGCAGTCACCTTCGTAGCGGGTGCCGGCTTCGCTGGCGCAGGCTTCGCGGGTACGGGCTTCGCGGCCGGTGCGGGTTTGACCTGCTCACTGACCCGTGCGGCGACAGCCGTGTTCGGGGTCGCGGCGAGTGCGGGTGGGTTCGGGTCCTGGCGGACCTTCGGCGGGTTCACCGGCGGATCGTTCGCGTCCCGCCGCAGGTACAGCGGAGTGGAGTACGCGGTGGTGGAAATGTCGCCGTGATCGGTGGAGAGGGTCGCAACCGCCCACATCACGATCTGCGCGGCCCAGCAGGCGTCCATCCGGACCAT
This sequence comes from Tsukamurella pseudospumae, assembly GCF_001575195.1. Classification (NCBI taxonomy): domain Bacteria; kingdom Bacillati; phylum Actinomycetota; class Actinomycetes; order Mycobacteriales; family Tsukamurellaceae; genus Tsukamurella; species Tsukamurella pseudospumae. Next base: position 638,419 of record NZ_LSRF01000058.1, on the reverse strand, counting down.
CGTCTCCCGCACGACGACGTAACCGGAGGTGCCGGTCAGGGACTTCTTCGCCAAGGCTTGTTCCTTCGAGCCACCTGCGGCGATGGTCCCCTGCACAGTGCCCGAAATCGTGGTCGTGCCGCCACCGGTAGCTGAGATCCCCTCCGTGATCGAGGCGTTCACCGATCCGCTGCCCTGACCACCGTTCGACCCACCCTGGCCGCCGCCGGTCACGCCCTGCTGCGACGACAGCGACGGCGTCAGCGAGTAGTTCCCCGCCTGCGACAGAGTCCCGCCGAGCTGGATCTGCTGCGGGGAAGCCCCACACGCGAGAGTCGTGCCGACGGTGATCGTCGCACTTCGCACCTTCACCTTCGGCGGCTTCTTCGGATCCTTGAGCTCGATCACCGCCCGACCGGCCATCGACAACGCCGCCTGATACGACTGCGGCGACCCACCCAACGGCACCAAGCTTCTGGCGTTCATCCCGAACAACTCCGCGCGCAGGATGAACCCGTCCGCGTCCTCCTGCGCCCGCGCCTTATCCGCGAAGATCCCCGACCGAACCGCACCCATCCGGGGCATCGGATCCGGCGCAACCGGCACCGCAGCCACCACACCACCCGCGACAGTGACACCAACGACGACCATCACCGCGCCGACCTTCCGCAGATCACCACGCCGCAACCGATCCCGCTGCCGCACCTCCAGGAATCCACGCCGCCGCGGCAGACGGTTCACACTGCCAGAGAACATGCCCGGCTCCTTCATCTCAGCTTCACATTAGCCACATCAGTAACTTGCGTAACACTAAAGCAGAGATCCAGACTCCTTGAACAGCGCCGTTATAGAACTGCAACCTAACTAGGCTGGGTCATTACCCGAGCTTCAAGGAGTGCGAGAAGGGACCAGACCTGGACGAGGTCGGTGCGCGTGGTCGGAAGCCCGTACCAGGAAGCCGGTACGGCCCGGTTCGCTGAACACCTCGGCACCAGCTAAGGCGCCGGCGCCACCGAGCAGCACCGGGCCCGCCGAGACATCCTCGTAGTGCTGGTCGACGCGCTCGACCATCACCGCGACGTCTACGAGATCCTGTTCGCGGCCGACGACATCGACACCGCAAGGACAACACTCATGGCCAAGTACGGCTGGTCCGAGCACGGCACGAACGCAGTTCTCGACATGCAACAGCGGCGCCTACCGAAGGCCGAGCGGGAGCGGATCACGGTCGCGCTCCGCGACCTAACCGCCGAGATCGCGCGCGTCGAGGCCGAGCAGCACAACCGCCGGGAGCTGTGACGATGCGCCCCACCGACGCAGGCGGCACGCTCGACGAGACGATCCGCCACCTGTACCATCGGATCCTCGCCGCGACCGGCGTCGTCGACCTGGTCACGGACGAGACGCTCATCGACGTCGGCGACCCCGCCGACGCGCTGTTCTGGCTCCTCGCCTCCGTCGACAAGGAGAGCCGCCGAGTCCCCGCCGATCTCGCGGACGAGGTCGTCGCGGTCGCCGAGGCGTTGATCGAGCGCGGCGGTCACCTCGACGCGAAGGACGGAGCTACCTTGCGCGACGCCGTCAACGGTCTCCGCGCCATGACCGACGAGGACCGCCTCGACGAGAACCGAGCGAAGATCGCCCCGCGCACCTGAGCCCGGCCGTACGGTCGATGTATGACGTTGCTCATTTCCATGCTGGCGCGAGACGAGATCGCCGTCGTGATGGACACGTTCGGGATGGGCGGCGAACCGGGCCGGCACTACACCAAGTGCTGGGCGCCCGACTCCGGACGCTTCATCGTCGCCGGCACAGGTCTCGCAGACGTCGTCAGCCCGTGGCTCGACCAGGTCGCCGCGATGCCCGCCGCATCCGAGCCCCACGACGTCGCCGAGATGACCCTCGACTTCCTCGCGATGCGATCTGCGGACCTACCCGCCGAGGCCGAGGGCCACCACTCGACGGCGTACATCTACTCGTTCTCGACGGATCGCCACTCCCCACTGCGACAATCGTTCTCCTCCCGCGACTCGTTCGAGCGCAGGGAGAAGGTCACCGAGGGATTCTGGATCGCTCCGCAGGTGCCCATCCCGCTACAGCTCGTCCACGACGGACTTGAGGGCACAGACCAGCACTTGCTCGCGCTCGCTCAGTACGTTGCGCTCGAGTGCGACCGGGGCGAGTCGGAGGTCCACATTGCGGGTGAGGCGAGGGTCATCCGTATCAACCCACGCGGACTGATGCAGCTGGGCACAATCGGGCGGATCCGCTAGCCAGCCCGCGCTCGCGCGCACCCGCAGATTTCCCAGAAGCAGCTGCCCAGCGCGGGCCGCTGAGGTGGAATTGCGCGCATGGACCTACCAGTCAACGAGCAAGATCGTCAGGCCCTCGACGCTACCGCTCAAACGATCGGCCACCAGGTGACGATCGAAGGAGATCTCTACTGGGCGCGACCGCGGGGCGCCATCGCGGGACACAGGTGCAGGTTTGCCACGTCCAGCCATGACGACATGCTTGTCTACCTGCAGAGTCGAGCTCGACGTGACAGCTGGAACCTGGACTTGCAGGATCCAGCCGTCGAGGTGGAGGCCGTCGGGCTAACAGCGATCGCAATCACCGAGCGCGCCACCGGCGATCGGGTGGAAGTGTCCGGCGGCCTGACAAGAGTGATCCCCGGCGAGCCTGTGGCGGACTTCTACACCAAGGAGCCCGCTCGGATCGGCCGCTGGTTCCGCTAGTCCGCAGCCAGTCCGCAGAAGAACGACCGCGCGCCGTTCAGCACCAACTACTACAACGCTCTAACCTGGCCATATGCCTCGTCGCCAACGACACCGATCCGCGCAAACGCCCAGTTCGCTGTCCCCGTACTACTACTGAAAATCCATGCCGGAGTGCGTGTTCTGCGCGATCGTCGCGGGTGACTCCCCCGCGGCGATCGTCGCCGAGACCGACGACCTGCTCGCCCTGCTCGACGTCCGCCCCGTCAGCACAGGCCACACCCTCGTGGTTCCGAAGGTGCACGCCGCGCGGCTCTCCGAGCTCGACGATGCCCTCGGCGCGCGCATGTTCGCGCTCGGGCACCGGCTGGCCCGGGCCGCGCAGGCCGGCCCGCTCCACGCAGACGGGACGAATCTCGTCGTCAACGACGGGCGCGCCGCATTTCAGACCGTCGATCACGTTCATCTGCACGTGATCCCGCGGTTCGCCGGTGACAAGCGGGCGTTGCTCGGCCGGCTCCTCCGCCGCCGGCCCCGCACGTCCGACGGTGCCGCCGCCCTCCTCCGGGAGGGCCTGGCGGACTGACTCCGGACCGCGTCGAGCGCCCGAGGTCCACTCACAGTTTTTCAGTGCGTGCGGTAACGAATAACACGCCCACCTCGATGCTCTTGGTGTCAGAGACGACGCACCTTCGACACCGAGGAGCACTGATCACATGACCAGCCGCACCGCCCGTATCGCCCTCGCCGCCGGCGCCTGCACCACGCTCGCACTGGGAGCCCTGCCCGCCACCGCCTCCGCCGACACCGTCGTCCGGTTCGACGGCTGGGTCACGACGCCCGGCTTCGCCGACCCCATGCCCTTCCCCTCCGTGCATTACACGGGTACCGTCGACGCCAAGGGCTGGATCACCGTCCGGCCCGACTGCATCAAGGGCGGGCTCGGCGGACCGTCGGCGCCGTGCGTCGACAACCCCGCGCTCCGCGCGACGATCGCGAATCGCACGCTGAGCTGGTGGAACGATGGCAAGCGGTACGGCGGCGAGGTCAAGGCACAGCCCGACGGATCCTTCACCACGCTGATCGGCGAGAAGCGGGTGACCTTCACTGTCGGCGGGCCCGGCACCGTCGGGAAGGCGATCGGCCACTACTCCGCCTGAATCGCACCCCTCCCGCAGCGGCCGCGACACGGGTAACTTCGGACATATGGCAACCATTTCCATTAACACTGAGCTTCCGCTGCCCGCCGCCCGCGCCCGGGCGATGGCCGCCGTCCCCGACGTGATGCTGTTCGTGCTGGCACCGGTGCTGGCCTTCGACATGGACGAGGCCCCGCCCGTGGGGGTCCCCGTCGAGCCGGGATTCTCCGCCCGCGGCCGCGTGCGCTGGTTCGGCGTCCTACCCGGCTGGGTTCACGAGATCACGGTCCGGCGCCTCGACGAGTTCGAGATCTCCACCAACGAGCACGGCGGCCCGGTGAAGGTCTGGAATCACCGTCTCACCTTCGAGCCACTGGGCCCCGACCGGTGTCGATACACCGACGCCATCGAGATCGAGGACGGTGCGCGAGGCCTGCTCACGGGCGTGTTCGTGCGCGCGATGTTCCGGCACCGGCACCGACGGTGGCGGATCCTTGCGGCCGCCGTCGCCGCGGCCGACGCCGCGTAGCACCGGCCCCGTCAGCCGTGAGCGCGCTGGTGCCGGGGCTGGTACAGCCCGATCACTCCGCCGCCCGGCAGCGTCAGCGAGGTCAGTAGGCCCCAGCCCTGATCGGTGATCGGCGTGGTCTCGACGCCCTTCGCCTCGAGCGCGGCGACCTCGGCGGCGACGTCGTCGCACATCAGGTAGAGCTCCTGTTTCGGCGGGCCGTCGGTCGGATGCACCGCGATCTCCGACGCCGGCAGCGGCAGGATCAGCCAGCCCTGCCCGGCGTCCACCCCCTCGACACCGAGGACGTCGCGCAGGAACGCGCGGTCGGCCTCCGCGTCGGCCGAGTAGTGGATGACGTGCGCCCCGTTGATCATCGCCTCACCGTAACCCCGACATCCTCGGTTCGTGTCGGCGACGACACGCCGAATCCCCACCGCAGAGGTGCACCCATGTCCGATTCGGCTGCCACGGTCACGATGACATGGCCCGCAGGACGAGCAGGCCACCTCCGCAGGCCACGTCAGCCCGACAACGAGTCTCGACCGCTGCCGTCGGTCGGCCAGGCATCGTCGATCGCCGACCTCCGCGCAATATCGACGGCCTCGAACCGAACGCCCAGCGCATCGGCGACGGAGTACGTGAATCTCCGTCCATCATCACGGCCGTCGTAGTCGATCCTGAGTCCGTCGCACGTCGCCCAGCGAGCGACGGTGTCGTCCAGGGATTCGGTCCAGAACCCGAGATGGTCGAAACGCGGCCCTGACTCGGACACGTCCCACGGACTTCCGACGGGCCCTTCGACCAATTCGATACGCGGCTCAGACGTGCTGAACACGATCCGGTACGTCCACTCCCGCAACGACGCCGTCTGCGGTTCGTGCCACTGCACCCCCACCGCCTCGGTGAACGTCGCCATCGCCGCGTCGAGGTCCGGGACCGCGAACGCCACGTGGTAGAACCCGACCGATTGCAAACCGCTACTCCTCGAGCACCCGGAACCGGAAGGTGGTGCGACCCAACGTGAGTTCGTCACCGTCCGACAGGGGCAGCTGGCCGGAGACGCGACGCTCCCCGACATAGGTCCCGTTGGAGGACTGCAGGTCGCGGACGGCGAAGCCGCTGACCGAGCCGGTGATCACGGCGTGCTCACGGGAGACCTTGGTGTCGTCGATGCTGATGTCGTTGTCGGGCAGGCGGCCGAGACGGACCTCACCGTGCACGAGGTACTCCGTGCCGTCGACGCCGGTGAGAGTGCCGCGCGGGCCGGCCGCGGCCACCGACACGTCGGTCTCCGTCTTTTCGAAGGCCCGTGGGTCACCGGGCACTGCCGCTGGACGAGCGGCGGCGAAGGCGAGCGGCTCCTGGCGCAGCACCTTGCCCTCGAGCTCGACCAGTGCGGGTGTCGGGTCCGCGCCCAGCTCATCGGCGAGGGTGCGGCGCAGATCGCGGGCCGCCTCGAGCGCATCGGCCTGCCGCCCGGTGACGTACAGCGCCGTGATGAGCTGCCCCCACAGCGGCTCCTGCAGCGGATGCTCGGAGACCAGCCGGCGCAGCTCGCCGATGACGGACGCCGCCCGGCCGGCCGCGATCTCCGCGTCGTACATCGCGGACTGCACGGCGGCCCGCTCCTCCGCCATGCCCACCGCGAAGTTGTCCGCGAACTGCAGGCCGCGCAGATCCGCCACCGCATCCCCGCGGAACTCGGACAGCGCGGAGGCGAACATCAACGACGCGTGGTCGTAGCGCCCCGCTGCGGCGAGTTCGGCGCCCCGTCTGCGCGCCGCGTCGAACCGGCCCACATCGGACTGCTCCGGCGCCAGATCCAGACGGTAGGTCGACCCGGAGGTGACCAGTTGCGCGTCGAGCCCGGACCCTGCGCCCGGGCCGCGCAACGCCTTGCGGAGGCCGCTGACGAACACCTGAAGGCTCGCGCGTGCCGACGCGGGCGGGTTGCCGTCCCACACCTGCTCGCTCAGGGAATCGACGGTGACCGCCCGCCCGCGGTTCATCACCAGCAGCGCGAGCACCGACCGGGGCTTCACACCGGAGACCTCGTTCGGCGCACCGTCGACGGACAGCGAGACCTGACCCAGCACCCGGATATCCAAAGACGCCATACGGCAAGAGTAGTCGCGGCGAGTCAACCGGCCGTCGAGGTACCTGCAAACCGCAGAAATCCGGCCGACCTAGGGGCATTCTGAGAGCGTGCTGAATGAACATCTGGTGAACGGTGATAGGCGGAACGAAAACCTGCAGGTCGGAAGGGTGTCAAGCGCGTCTCACCCGTTTGGTGGAATGCCCCCTTCGGCCGCACTATTTTCATCATGAACAGCGAACTCATCATCCTGCTGTTGGTGATCGTGACGGCGCTCGCCTTCGACTTCACCAACGGCTTCCACGACACGGGCAACGCGATGGCGACCTCCATCGCGACGGGCGCCCTGAAGCCGAAGACCGCGGTGAGCCTCTCGGCGATCCTGAACCTCGTCGGTGCCTTCCTGTCCGTCGAGGTCGCTCTTACCGTGACCAACGCGGTGATCAAGATCCAGAACAACAACAAGGCCGACGAGGCCAACTACGGCAAGCCCCTGGAGGCGCTCACCGCCGACCACGGCCGCGCGCTGCTCATCATCGTGCTCGCCGGCCTCATCGGCGGCATCGTCTGGAACCTGCTGACCTGGCTACTGGGCCTGCCCAGCTCCAGCTCGCACGCGCTGTTCGGCGGCCTCATCGGCGCCGCCCTCGCCTCCGGCGTCGGCGTCGTCTGGACGGGCCACGGCAAGCTCGACGGTGTCGTGGGCAAGGTGATCATGCCCGCGCTGTTCGCACCGATCGTCGCCGGTCTCGTCGCCGCCGTTGGCACCTTCCTGATCTTCAAGATCGTCGCCGGTGTCGCCGAGCGCTTCACCGAGGAGGGCTTTCGCTGGGGCCAGATCGGTACCGCCTCGCTGGTCTCGCTCGCGCACGGCACCAACGACGCGCAGAAGACGATGGGCGTCATCACTCTCGCGCTGATCGCCTACAGTGCCGGCACCCCGGACTCGACCGGCGTGTTCGCCTGGCACGACAACCACGGCGTCCCGTTCTGGGTCAAGGTGGCGTGCGCCGTCGCGATCGCGCTCGGCACCTTCCTCGGCGGCTGGCGCATCATCCGCACCCTCGGCAAGGGCCTGATCGAGATCAGCTCGCCGCAGGGCATGGCCGCTGAGGCATCGTCGGCCACCATCATCCTGGCCTCGAGCCACCTGGGCTTCGCCCTCTCCACCACCCACGTCGCCACCGGCTCGATCCTCGGATCGGGTGTCGGCAAGCCGGGTGCCAAGGTCCGCTGGAACGTCGCTGTTCGCATGGTCTCGGCCTGGTTCATCACCCTCCCCGCCGCGGCCGTCGTAGGCGCCGTCATGTGGTTCGTCGCCGCCAAGATCCCCACGCTCGCCGGCCCGCTGGTCGCCTTTGTCATCCTCGTCGCGCTGTCGGGCTACATGTACTGGCGCGCGCAGCAGCAGAAGGTCGACTCCAACAACGTCAACGCCGAGTGGGACGACGAGGCCAACACCGTCGCGCCCGCCGCCGAGAAGATTGCGAAGGTCTAAGACATGGAAACCCTCTCCCTCGCCCTTAGTGCGGTCTGGAAGGTCCTCCTGGTGGGCCTCATCCTCGGCGCCGGCCTGCCCGCCCTGTTCGCCGTCGGCGTCCGCGGCCTGGCCGTCGGCAACGGCCACGAGCGGGAGGACGGCACCGTCCACCAGCCGAATCCGCTCGGCAACGTGCTCGCCGCCATCGCCTTCGTCATCGTCATCGCCGCGGTCCTCCTCGGCATCGCGATGATCGTCGCGTCCGGCTTCAAGTACGAGCTCACCTTCGAGCACATCTACCCGTGGTTCGAGAAGAAGGCCTAGGAGAAGCCGAAATGACCACCGAGAACACCCAGGACGGCGTACTCACCCAGGTCCTCGCCTGGCTCCGCGCAGGTTACCCCGAGGGCGTCCCGCCGAAGGACTACTTCCCCCTCCTCGCCCTGCTCAAGAAGCAGCTCACCGAGGACGAGGTGAACTCTGTCATCGGCCGCATCCTCGCGAACCGCCCCGACGAGGTGCACCGCGAGGAGATCGAGGCCGCGATCACGAAGGTCACGCAGACCGAACCGAGCGACGCCGACCTCCGTCAGGTCGCGAGCAAGCTCGCCGCGGGCGGCTGGCCGCTCACCGGTTTCGCCCACTGAGAGAAGTTCGCTCAGCTGTCGACCACGACACCACGCGGACGGCCCCCTATGCTGGTCACAGGCATAGGGGGCCGTCCACGACAGTCCCCCCTGTGATATTGCAACACCCGGCGCCCGCGCGGCGCACTGCACCGGAGGTGAACCGCTCATGAGTTCGAGTTCGGGCTTTCTCGCCAAGATCGTGGACTGGCTGCGCGCCGGCTACCCCGACGGCGTGCCCAGCACGGATTACCAGCCGCTCCTCGCTCTGCTGGACCGCCAGCTGACCAAGGAGGAGGTCAAGCAGGTCGCGCGCGAGCTGATCGACGAGGCGCACCTGACCGAGGCCGGTCTCGACCCCATCACCCGCGTCGACGCCGGCGTCGCGATCAGCGGTCACACCCACGAGCTGCCGCTCGAGAAGGACATCGCCCGGGTCCGCGAGCGGCTCGAGCGCAAGGGCTGGCCCTTCGACAACTCCCCCCTCGACCCCGATTACCACCGCCGCGACTCGCAGTAGCCTGATCGGGTGATCCTCGAGCCCCTGCCGATCGACACCGTCGAATCCGCCCTGCCGCAGCTGGAGGCGCTCCTCACCGGCACGGCACCCGCGTGGCTGCCCGTTCCCGCGCAGGATCCGCGCGAGGCCGCCCGGCTCACCGGGGCGCTCGCTGCGGGCGAGTCCATCGACCAGCGGGTGGCCCTCGTGGTCGCAACGTCCGGCACCACCGGCACACCCAAGGGCGCGATGCTCACCCGCGCGAACCTCACCGCCAGCGCCGCGGGCACGCACGAACGCCTGGGCGGGCCCGGGCAGTGGCTGCTCGCGATGCCGCCGCACCACGTCGCGGGGGTGCAGGTGATGCTGCGCTCCCTGGCCGCCGGGCACGCGCCCGCTCAACTCGACGTCCGCGGCGGCTTCGCCCCCGCGTCCCTCGCCCTCGCGCACGCCGCGATGACGGCGGACCGTCGGTACGTCGCCCTGGTGCCCACCCAGCTCGTCAAGGTCCTCGCCGACCCCGCCGCCGCCGACGCCCTGGCCCGCTTCGACGGCGTCCTCATCGGCGGCGCCGCCTGCCCGGCCCCGGTCCGCGAGGCGGCGCTCGCAGCCGGCATCCGGATCGTCCGCACGTACGGCATGAGCGAGACGGCCGGGGGGTGCGTGTACGACGGTGCGCCCCTCCCGGGCGTCGAGATCCGCCTGGACGGCCCGGAATCCCGGGTCGTCCTGGGCGGCCCGACGGTGGCCCTCGGCTACCGGAACCTGCCCGATCATCCCGCGTTCGCGGAGCCGGGGTACTTCCGCACGGACGATGCGGGAACCCTGTCCGACGGTGTCCTCTCCGTCACGGGCCGGCTCGACGAGGCCATCTCGACCGGAGGCCTGACGGTGCTCCCCCAGGTCGTCGAGGCCGTCCTCGCGCGGGTGCCCGGCGTGGCCGAGGTCGCCGTCTTCGCCCAGCCCGATCCGCGGCTCGGCCAGCGCGTCGCCGCCGCCGTCGTCCGGACCCCCGGCACACCGGAGGGCGCGGTCACCGTCGAGGCCCTGCGGCGTGCGGTGGAGGCCGAACTGGACCGGACAGCGGCACCGCGCGCGGTGTATCTCGTCGACGAGCTGCCGCGGCGCGGGCCGGGAAAGATCGATCGACGGGCATTGGCGGCGCAGATCACAAATATTCACGGTTGAAGGAATCTGGTCTAAGCTTACTGCCGAGTAAGATCGCTCGGCAGTAGTCAGCCCCGGATCGGAGAACCGTGAAGCAGAACATCGCAGCGCAGACGCCGCTGCTCAACCCCCGCGACGTCGACTTCCTGCTCTACGAGTGGCTGAACGCCGAGGAGCTGACCAAACGCGAGCAGTTCGCCGACCACTCCAAGGAGACCTTCGACGCCGCGCTCGACCTGGCCGCCGACATCGCGGTGCAGAAGCTGTCGAACCACTACAAGGAGGCCGACGCCGCGGAGCCGACGATCCAGCCCGACGGCACCGCGAAGACGCTCCCCGAGACCAAGGCCGGCCTGGACGCGATCAACGAGGCCGGCTTCACCTTCGCCGAACTGCCGGCCGAGGAGGGCGGCATCGGCCTGCCGTCGCTGATCAGCAAGGCCGCGTTCGCGTGGATGCAGGCGGCGAACGTCTCGACCACGGTCTACTCGGGCCTGACGCTCGGCAACGGCAACGTCATCCGCTCCTTCGGCACCGACGAGCAGAAGCGCCTGTACCTCGAGCCGATGATCGAGGGCCGGTTCACCGGCACCATGTGCCTCTCGGAGCCCGACGCCGGCTCGGCGCTCGCCGACATCAGCGCGAAGGCCGAGCCCCGCGGCGACGGCAGCTACGCCATCACCGGCACCAAGATGTGGATCACCGGCGGCGACCACGAGATGACCGAGAACATCGTGCACCTCGTGCTGGCCAAGGTTCCGGGCGCGCCGGACGGGGTCAAGGGCATCTCGCTGTTCATCGTCCCGAAGTACCTGGTGAACGACGATCAGTCCGTCGGCGAGCGCAACGCCGTCAACCTGGTGAGCCTCAACCACAAGATGGGCAACAAGGGCACCACGAACTGCCTGCTCTCGCTCGACGGTGCCACCGGCTACCTCGTCGGCGCCGAGAACCGCGGCCTCGTGCAGATGTTCCAGATGATGAACGAGGCGCGCGTCGCGGTGGGCCTCGCATCGTCGGCGATCGGCTACACCGGCTACCTGCAGTCGCTGGAGTACGCGAAGACCCGCGTGCAGGGCCGTCCCGTCACCGCCCCGACGGGGCCGCAGGTCCCGATCATCGAGCACCCGGACGTGCGGCGGATGCTGCTGGCGCAGAAGAGTTATGTCGAGGGCGGGCTCGCGCTCTCGCTCTTCTCCGCGCGGCTGATCGACGACGCGCACACGGCACCGTCGGAAGAGGAGCGCGCGGCCGCCGGCCAGCTGCTCGACCTGCTGACCCCGATCATCAAGAGCTGGCCCAGCGAGTGGGCGACGCGCGCCAACGACCACGCCATCCAGATCCACGGCGGCTACGGCTACACCCGCGACTACAACGTCGAGCAGCTCTACCGGGACAACCGGCTCAACGCGATCCACGAGGGCGCCAAGGCGATTCACGGCCTGGACCTGCTGGGTCGCAAGGTGCCGCAGCAGGGCGGCGCCGCGTTCGGCGCGCTGCTCGGCCGGATCGAGGCGACCGCGGCCCGCGCCGCCGCCGTCGACGAGTTCGCCCCGTTCGCCGAGGCGCTGCGCGCCGCGAGCGCCCGCGCCGTCGAGGTGACGATGACGCTGGGCGGCTCCGGCGATCCGTCGCTCTCGCTCGCCAACGCCACGTCGTACCTGGACGGTCTCGGTCACGTCGTGGTGGCGTGGCTGTGGCTGGATCAGGCCCTGGCCACCTACGCCGAGGATGGGACGGCACGCGACGAGACCTTCTACCGCGGCAAGCGGGCGGCAACGCGGTACTTCTTCGTCTACGAGCTGCCCAAGGCGCACACCGAGTTCGACCTGCTCGCGAAGCTCGATCGGACCACGCTCGACCTGGACACGGCGGTCCTCTAGCGACTGCATAGGGTGGGTCGCATGGCAACCCCCGCGCAGTGGCTCGAAGGAGCCCGGCCCCGCACGCTCCCGAACGCGATCGCCCCGGTGATCGCGGGCACGGGGGCGGCGGGGTTCCTCGGCGGGGCCGTGTGGTGGAAGGCCCTGCTGGCGCTCGTGGTGTCGCTGGCGTTGATCATCGGCGTCAACTTCGCCAACGACTACTCCGACGGTGTCCGCGGTACCGACGACGACCGCGTCGGCCCGTTGCGGCTCGTCGGGTCGGGGCTCGCGTCCCCCGCCGCAGTCAAGCGCGCGGCGTTCCTCTGCTTCGGCGTGGGCGCGGTGGCCGGGATCGCCCTGTCGCTGGCGTCCGCGTGGTGGCTGATCCTCGTGGGCGCGGTGTGCGTCGCGGGCGCGTGGTTCTACACGGGTGGGTCGAGGCCCTACGGCTACCTCGGCTTCGGCGAGATCGCGGTGTTCGTGTTCTTCGGCCTGGTCGCGGTGCTCGGCACGCAGTTCGTGCAGGCCGGCAGGGTCGACGGTGCCGGCTGGCTCGCCGCCTGTGCTGTGGGCGCGTACAGCTCGGCGGTCCTCGTCGCCAACAACCTGCGCGACATCCCGACGGACCGCGAGTCGGGCAAGATCACTCTCGCGGTCCGACTCGGCGACTCCCGCACGCGCGTCCTGTTCGCCGTCCTGGTGGGCGCCCCGACGGTGCTGGGCCTGGTCCTGGCCCTCGTCTGCACGCCGTGGGCGCTACTGACCCTGCTGTCCGCGCCCCTCGCGGTGCGCGCCGCGCTCCCGGTGGTCCGCGGTGGCCAGGGCCGCGATCTGATCCCGGGCATCGCCCAGACCGGCCTGGCCATGCTGGTGTGGTCCGTGGCCGCCGCGGTCGGGCTGTTCCTGGGCGCGTGACGTAGGCGTCGTCCGCCGCACCGCACGTCCCGACTAGGACCGCTGGTACGCGCGACACCGGTAGGCACGATCCCCGTTCGGCGGCGGGTCCCGTGTCGTTCTGAAAACCCATGCGTGACACGCATGGCCGCATCGTCGCAGGTCACAGTACGTTCTTCCGAATCGAGCAATGCGCCCCGCGCATGGCTCACGCTGTCGACGACTAGACGCGCAGCAGGAATTCGGCCAGCTCCGCGGGCGGATCGGGCAGATTCACCAGCTCGACCCGGGAGGTGCGCATCGCCTTGACCACGTGGGTCTCCAGATCCTCGATGCCCGGACCACTGCGGAGCACCATCGCGATCTCGACCTCGCCGGCGAGCAGAGCCGCGATCGGATCATCGAGGATCACCTCCTCGGCGTGGGGCGTGTGCTCCCGGTTCCACCGGATCATCGTGCTCTCGAGGTGCGCGGGCAGTTGCACATCAGCGCGATGGGCCAGGCGGAACGCCGCCGGTCGCTCGCCACCGAGGGTGCGGAGCTCGTCGAAGCCGCCCACGATCCGCTCGATGAGCGTGATCGCCGAGCGCGCCCCCGTGGCCAGCTGCGCTCCCTCGACCCCGCGCCGGAAGAGAGGGAACCCCACCAGCTTCTCGGCGGCCGCGACCGACCGCGTGACGGTGGACTGGGCGACGCCGTGTACCCGCGCCGCCTCACTGATGCTGTGCGTGTGCGCGACTGTGGCCACCACCCGTAATCGTTCTATGTCCGACATGTCGGGACGGTACCGCCGGTCACTGACGAGTTTTCGCTTCCGCCCGGGCGGGTTCGGCGCTGCGGTCGGTCGCGGCGCCCAAGCCATGCGCCCGGCGCATGGTTCGCGTCACGGAAACATAGCGTGACCAGTAATTTCACCCGCCATGCGTCCCACGCATGGCTTTCCGAACGAGACACGCACCTCGGCCTGCAGGCCGGCCGCAGAACCCCGTCGGACCTACTCCCGCCAGGAACCGTCCGTCAGGAACCGTTCGACGGTGAGCGTCGGCGGGATCAGGTCGAAGCCCTTGGACGCGACCCAGGCGTCGTCGAAGTAGGTGTCGAGGTAGCGGTCGCCGTCGTCGGCGAGGAGCGTGACGACACTCCCGGACCGGCCCGCGTCCACCATCTCGGCGATCACGCCGAACGCGCCCCACAGGTTCGTGCCCGTGGATCCGCCGACGCGGCGTCCGAGCATCGCGGACGCGATGCGCGCCGCGGCGATCGAGCCCGCGTCGGGCACGCCGACCATCCGGTCCACGATCTCGGGGATGAAGGAGGGCTCCACGCGCGGCCGGCCGATGCCCTCGATCCGCGAGGACTGCCCCGTCTCCACCGAGCAGTCCCCCGCCTCGAAGCCGGGCAGGAAGCTGGAGTTCTCCGGGTCGACGACGCACAGGCGCGTGGCGTGCCGGCGGTAGCGGATGTACCGGCCGATCGTCGCGGACGTGCCGCCGGTGCCCGCGCCGACCACGATCCACGCCGGCTCCGGATGCTCCTCGAGCGAGAGCTGCGAGAAGATAGACTCGGCGATGTTGTTGTTCCCGCGCCAGTCGGTCGCCCGCTCGGCGTGCGTGAACTGATCCATGTAGTGCCCGCCCAGGTCCCGGGCGAGGCGCGCGGCCTCGGTGTACACCTCGTCGGCGCGATCGACGAAGTGGCACGTGCCGCCCTCCCGCTCGATGAGCGCGACCTTCGCGGGCGACGTGGTCCGCGTCATCACTGCCACGAAGGGCAGGCCGAGCAGCTTGGCGAAGTACGCCTCGGACACCGCGGTGGAGCCCGACGACGCCTCGATCACCGTGGTCCCCTCCCGCACCCACCCGTTGCAGAGGGAGTAGAGGAACAGGGACCGGGCCAGGCGGTGCTTGAGGCTGCCCGTGATGTGGGTGGTCTCGTCCTTGAGGTACAGCTGGACGCCACCGCCGTCCCCCTGCGCCCAGGACCCCAGCGGGAAGCGCAACAGGTGCGTGTCGGCACTGCGGCGCGCATCGGCCTCGATGAGCCGCACTGCGTTGTCCACCCAGGCGCGGTCCCCGGACCGATCGCAGACGACCGTCATTCGTCCACGCCCTGCAGCCGCCGACGGAAGTCGTCGCGCTTCTCCTTGCGGGCGGCGTCGATCACCGAGGCGCTGCGGTTGACGCGATCCCGCAATCCCTTGCCGACGACCATCGACAACGGAAGGGCGACGACGAGAGCAAACAGGAAGACGATCACGAGTGGGACGTCGTCCGTGAACAGCCGACCGATTCCGTAGAACACCGCCGCGATCACGGCGACAAGCGCCAGGCGGAACAGCGTATACAAAACAATGTCGCGCGCCAGCGTCCGCTTGGCGGCTCCCGTATCGGTCATGCCGATCAGCCTACTCCCCGTCCGAAATCCGACTTTACCAATACTTGACAGTCCGATAGAGGTTCGAGTACTCGGGCAAATCGCTGCATACTGGGCATCATGACCACGGCACACCCGAACCTCGCCCAGCGCACCGTCGACCCGCGCGCCGCGGCGCCCCGTCAGCCCGAGCGCCTCATGACCCCAGGCCAGGTGGCTGCTCTGTTCAACGTGAACCCGAAAACGGTCACCCGGTGGGCGGGTGCGGGCCTGCTCGGCTCGGTCCGGACCCCGGGCGGGCACCGTCGCTTCCGCGCATCGGAGGTCTTCGCTCTACTGAACCAGAACACCACGGCGTAGCCGGTCCGCAGGCCGGAAAAGGGGCGCCGCTCCGTCGTTGATGACGGAGCGGCGCCCCTTTTCCGTACGCGGATTTCCGGCGCGGATATCAGCCCGCGTAGGAATGCAGACCGGTCACCACGTAATTGATGAAGAACAGATTGAACACCATCGCGGCGAATCCCAGGATGTTCAGATAGGGCGCTGCCTTGCGCCACACGGAGGTCGCCCGCGCATGCAGGTACGCCGCGTAGATCACCCACGCGATGAACGACACCGTCTCCTTCGGGTCCCAGCCCCACGGCCGGCCCCACGCCGCCTCGGCCCAGATCGCACCGCAGATCACGCCGGCGCTGAACAGCGGGAACGCCACGATCACGGTGCCGTAGGCCACGCGATCGAGCACCTGCGCGGAGGGCAGGGCCTCGACCAGCCGGCCCGGGAAGCCCGACGATGCCTCCACAGTCCCGTCCGGCCGCTCGTAGCGGCGCCGGAACAGGTACAGCAGGCTGGCCACACCGGAGACGAGGAAGATGCCCGAGCCGATCGACACGATCGACACGTGGATCGCGAGCCAGTAGGACTTCAGCGCGGGCACCACGGGGCCCGCGGTGGTGTACAGCACGCCCTCGGCGACGAACATCAGCGCCAGCACCGGGAGCAGCACGAACACGAGGATCGGCCGGGTCTCGGACTTGCGGAGCATGATCAGTGCGGCGAGCACCGCACCCGCGCAGGTGATGGTCACGAACTCGTACATGTTGCCCCAGGGCATGCGACCGGTGGCGATACCGCGGGAGACGATCGACGCGACGTGCAGTAGCAGGCCCGCCACGACCACCGCGTAGCCCATCCGGCCGATCCGCTCCGACCGGGAGCGACGCGGACCGTCGTCCACGACGACGCCGGGCGTGCCGGCCGTGGCGATGGGCGCCCCGCCCGCGGCGACGAGCTCCCGGCTGCGGTCGCGGGCCGCGGTCGCGGTGACCCGGGTGGTCGCGAGTTCGATCACCAGCAGCACCAGGGCGACCGCGTAGATCGCGGTGGCGCTGAGGAACATCGTCTCGGCGTACCCCGCGAGGGTCGTGTTGGTCGTCGGTCCCATGGTCAAGCCACCTTCTCACCGTTGCGGCCGACGAGGCGGTCGGCCAGTGCATCGAAGTCTTCGTTCCATCCGGCCTGGTCGGTGCGGGCCAGTCCGGCGATCTCCATCACGGTACCGCCGCCCTCGCGCGGGGTCAGCCGCACGAACACCCGTCGCCGTTTCACCGTCAGCGAGACGATCAGCCCGCCGAGCATCCCGATCGCGAAGAGCAGCGTCCAGTTCTGCGCGGGATTGTGGCTGACCTGCAGCGCGGCGAAGTTGGTCACGCCGTCGAAGCGCACCTGCGTGCCGTCCTCGAGCGTCGTCGACTGGCCGACGTCCAGGTTCACGCGGGCCTTCTTCTCGAGCCGTCCGGAGTCGATCTGGTCCCGGCTGAGCGAGAAGATGTTCTGCGGCTTGCCCGAGTCGAGACCGGTATCACCCTCGTAGACGTCGATCGCGACGGCCGGGTCGTTCGGCGCCGGGAACCGCGAGGTCAGGAGGGACCCGTTGAGCTGCTTCGTGGGGGCGAGCAGGCCCTCGATCCCGATCTGCTTGGTGCGGCGCTCGTCCTCGGTCTTGTACAGCTCGGCCGGCGGGTCGAAGCGCAGCGCGCCGGAGCTGAGGAAGTAGACCTTGTCCTGCGGCGCGAACTGCATGGTCTGGGTACGGGTCTGCCCGCCCGGGTAGGTCACGGTGAACGTGCCGGCGTAGCCGTGGCCGAGCATGTAGACGCGCACGCCCTCCATGCGCAGGGGCTTGTTCACCTCGATCGTGAACTTCTTCCACGTGCCGTCGCGCAGGCCGTCGCGGTCCTGGTAGGAGGCGTTCGTGGAGAACATGTCGGGCTGCGCGTTCGGCAGGAAGGTGGCGTTGACGGCGTCCGCCTTGATGCAGAAGGGGGCGAGCCCGGTGCCGTCGACGAGGTTGCCCGCGCGGAAGTTGTCGTAGTTCGACGAGGTGTTGCAGAAGCCCTCGTCGCCGGCGATCACGATGCGCGAGCCCTCGTAGCCGAACTGCTGTCCGACGCCGATCGCCACGAGGATGCCCAGCAACGACGCGTGGAAGAGCAGGTTGCCCGCCTCGCGGAGGTAGCCCTTCTCGGCGGAGACGGTGACGGTGGCGCCGCCATTGGTGCCGGCCTCGGCCGCCGTTTCCACCCGGGAGATCTTGCGCCAGCCGCGAAGTCCGGCGAGCACCGTCCGCGCCGCGGTCTCCGGGTCCTCGTCGCTCTCGCGGATGGTGTGCCGAGGCAGGCGGGACAGGTTGCGGGGAGTGTTGACGGGGGCCGTGCGCAGCGCGCGGACGTGCTCGAACAGCCGCGGCAGGATGCAGCCGACGAGTGAGACGAACAGCAGCGCGTACACGGCGGTGAACCACACCGACTTGAACACGTCGAAGAGCTGCAGCTTGTCCATGATCTCGCCGACCGTGCCGTGGTCGGCGATGTACTTGGCGGTCGCGGCGCCGTCGATGTCGCGCTGCGGCAGCAGCGCGCCGGGCATGGCCGCCACGGCGAGCAGGAACAGTAGGACCAGCGCCGTCTTCATCGAGGTCAGTGAGCGCCAGGTGTTGCGGACCGTGGCGATCGCGCGGCGCAGCGGCGACTGCCGCTGCGGGCTCGACGGCGGGACCGGCGGGTTCGGGTGTTTCGTCAAGGTACTCATATGGGCATCACCGTGTCGGAGACGAAGAGGCGGCGCACCAGGTCGATGAACTCGGCCCAATAGCCGGTGACCAGCGCGACGCCCACCGCGATCATCAGCACGCCGCCGAGGATCTGGATGCGGCGCGAGTTGCGGCGCAACCACCCGACCGCGCGGACCGCCACCGTCGACCCGAGGGCCAGGATGATGAAGGGCAGACCGAGCCCCGCGCAGTAGGCGACGATGAGGACCGCACCGCGGGCGGGTTCGGCGTCCGTGCCGACGACGATCGACAGGATCCCCGCCAGCGTCGGGCCGATGCACGGGGTCCAACCGAGCGCGAACACTCCGCCCAGCAGGGGCGCGCCCGCGAGGGTCGTCCACTGCCGCGGCGCGAACCGGACGTCGCGCTCGAGCATCGGGACGAGGCCGATGAACGCCAGGCCCATGACGATGGTGATCACGCCCCCGATGCGCATGAGCGTGTCGGCGTTGAGGGCGATCGACGTGGCCAGCCCGAAGACGGACATGGTCATGAGCAGGAAGACCGCGGTGAACCCGGCGACGAACAGCACCGCCGCGCCCATGACGCGCCACCGTCCGGCACGCACGCCCGCGCGGGCCTCGTCGACGGTGGCGGCCGGCGCCTCCGCCCCGACGAGCCCGGCCAGGTACGATAGGTAGCCCGGCACGAGCGGGACGATGCACGGCGAGGCGAAGGAGACGAGCCCCGCGAGCAGGCACGCGCCGAGCGCGAGCAACAGCGGGCCCGAGACGGCCGCGGTGGCGAAGGCCTCTCCCATCAGCCCTCCCCCAGTACCTTCTCGACGGTGCCGAGCAGTTCCTTCTCGCCGACCGTCGTGAGGTACGACGCCGCCACCCGGTGCTTGCGGTCGAGGACGAAGGTCATCGGCACGACGGTCGTCGGGTACTGCTCGCCGATGGCCAGCAGCGCGCGGCCGGGCGGGTCGTAGATCGACGGGTAGGTCAGGCCCTGGGAGCCGATGAAGTCGCGGGCGGCGTCGTCACCGGCGGTCTCGCGGACGTTGATGCCGAGGAACTGCACTCCGCGGTCCTTGGTGGCGAGGTAGGTCCGTTCCAGCTCGGACGACTCGAGGCGGCACGGCGCACACCAGCTGCCCCACACGTTGATGACGACGACCTTGCCGTCGTAGTCGGAGAGCTTGAGTGTGGTCTTCTCGTCCATCACGCTGCGCCCGGACAGGTTCTCGACGGTGCTGCGCTTGTCGGGCTCGTAGAACTGCCGGACCTTGCCGCCGGGTGCGATGACGCCGCCCTTGGCCGCCTGGTCGGAGTACTGGACGCAGCCGGACGCGCCGAGGGCGACAGCGCCGAGGACCACGAGGGCGGCGGCGCGGCGGGCGAGCCTCACGCGCCCGTGATCCGCGGGTCGGACGCTCCCGCGGGTTCGGAGTACACGAGGTCGACGAGGGCGTCGCCGTCGTAGACGAGGCTGGTCAACGACGCCAGGGAGCACTGCCGCTTGCGCGGATCGTGCCAGAGCCGCTTGCCCTCGAGGTAGCGCCGCAGGGTCACGACCGGCAGCTGGTGGCTGACCAGCACCGCCTCGTGGCCGCGGGCCCGCTCGCGGGCGATGTCGACGACGCCGAGCATGCGGTGCGCGATCTGGAGGTAGGGCTCGCCCCACGACGGGGTGAACGGATCGCGCAGCTTGGCCCAGTGCTTGGGCTCGCGCAGCGCACCGTCGCCGACGGACACCTTGAGCCCCTCGAACTGGTTCCCCGCCTCGATGAGCTCCTCATCGGTGATGATCGCCAGGCCGTGGGCGGCGGCGATCGGCGTCGCGGTCTCCTGTGCGCGCTGCAACGGCGACGCGAACACGGCGGTGATGTCGTGGTCGGCCAGCGCGTCCGCAACCTTGCGCGCCTGGGCGCGGCCGGTGTCGGACAGGCGGAAACCGGGGAGGCGGCCGTAGAGGATGCCGTCGGGGTTGTGCACCTCGCCGTGCCGCATCACGTGCACGATCGTCTGCGTCATCTTGTGTTCTCTCCTACCGGGGCTCACTGCTTCGCCGCGGCGGCGGCGCGGGCGGCGGCGGGCAGGGCCGCCTCGATGGACTCGAAATCGGTGTCGGTGAGCGCCGCGGAGACGAACCACGCCTCGAAGGCGCTCGGCGGCGGGTAGACGCCCTGCTCGAGCAGCGCGTGGAAGAAGGGCGCGAACCGGAAGGTCTCGGCGGCCTTCGCCTGGCCGTAGTTCACGACCGGGCCGTCCGTGAAGAACACGGAGACCAGGTTGCCCGCGTACTGGACGTGGTGCCGCACGCCCTCGGCGGTGAGCGCGTCGCCGATCAGTCCGCCGAGCCGGATCGAGTTGGCGTTGAGCTTGGCGTACACCTCGTCGGTGGCGTTCCGGAGCGTCGCGAGACCCGCGGCCACGGCGACGGGGTTCCCGGAGAGCGTTCCGGCCTGGTAGACGGGGCCGAGCGGGGCGAGCCGGTTCATCACCTCGGCGCGGCCGCCGAAGGCCGCCGCGGGAAGGCCGCCGGACATGACCTTGCCGAAGGTGAACAGGTCGGCGTCGACGGGCTCGAGCCCGTACCAACCGGCCTTGCTGACGCGGAAGCCGGTCATGACCTCGTCGAGGATGAGCAGCGCACCGTCGGCCTCGGTGATGTCGCGCAGGCCCTGGTTGAACCCGGCCTGCGGGGGCACGGCGCCCATGTTGCCGGCGGCGGCCTCGGTGATCACGGCGGCGATCTGGCCCGGGTACCGCGCGAAGGCCTCGCGCACCGCGTCCAGGTCGTTGTAGGGCAGGACGACGGTGTCCTGCGCCTGCGCTCCCGTCACGCCGGGGCTGGTGGGCAGGCCGAGGGTGGCGACGCCGGAGCCCGCGTCGGCCAGCAACGCGTCGACGTGGCCGTGATAGCAGCCCGAGAACTTGATGATCTTGGCGCGGCCGGTGACGCCGCGGGCCAGGCGCACGGCGCTCATGGTGGCCTCGGTGCCGGAGTTGACCAGGCGGATCCGCTCGACGGGGGCGACCCGCGCGATGAGCTCCTCGGCGAGCTCGACCTCGGCCTCGGTGGGGGCGCCGAAGCTCAGCCCGGTCGTGGCGGCGCGCTGCACGGCCTCGACGACGGCGGGGTGCGCGTGGCCGAGGATCATGGGGCCCCAGCTGGAGACGAGGTCGACGTAGGTGTTGCCGTCGGCGTCCGTGAGCTGCGAGCCCGTCGCGCTGGTGATGAACCGCGGGGTGCCGCCGACGGCGGAGAACGCGCGAACCGGCGAGTTCACACCGCCGGGAATCGAGCGGGCCGCGCGGTCGAACAGTGCGGCGCTGGCCTGGGTCTGGGGAGAACTCACGACCTCCAGTGTCCCAGGCCGAAGCAAATCGTCAACTACAGGGTGTAGGAGAAGTCGCCGAGTGCGGGCATTTCGGGTGCGGGAAACCATCCGCACCCGGAAAGCGCGAGCGCACCCGGCGTGCCGGGTGCGACCGGGTGATCTGGGTGCGGGAGGCCATCCGCACCCGAAATGCGCGGCCGCCATCGACAAGATCTCTCTCGCGACGGCGCATCGCGATCGGTAGTATCGACCGTATGAGCAGCGAGATCACCAACCGCAGGTCGGCGTCGGGACAGCCGCGCCGAGCCGCAGCGGCCGGGGATCCGAGCCGGTCCGAGGAGTACTCCGAGGCGGCGTACCGCTCCGCCGTGCTCGAGGCTGCCGAGTTCGTGGCCGACCGATCGCGCGAGCTCAACCGCCGACTGGCATGACCTCGGTCTTCCTGACCCCGGAAGCCGTGCTTCTGGTGGGCGGCGTCGCCACGGGATTCCCACTCAACATCCGTGACCAGGGCAATTTCGATTCCGCTGTACTGCGGCCCCGCACGACGATCTTCGGCGCTGACGCCTACCCGACGCTGTACGCCAAGGCTGCCGCGCTGATGCAGTCGATCGCCCGGAACCACCCGTTCGTAGACGGAAACAAACGCACCGCGTGGGCGTCCGCGTGGGCCTTCCTCCGACTCAACGGCGTGAACCTCGCCGCGGACTACGACGTGGACGACGCAGAGCGATTCGTCCTCGACGTGGCCGTCGGCGCGATCGAGGACATCGAGGCGATCGCAGGACGGTTCGCGGAGTTCGCAGAATCAGCTTCCACCTGATCCCAGCCACCGACCACCTATAGTGGAACAGGTTCCACATACCGGGGCCGCACATCATCGCCGATGCACTGGGGGCACGACCAATGGAACGACTCAGCGGACTGGACGCGTCCTTCCTGTACCTGGAATCGCGCTCCCAACTGATGCACGTGTCCGGGCTGCTCGAACTCGACCCTGGCACCGTCGAGGGCGGCTACCGCTTCGAGGACCTGCGGTCCGAGCTGGCGCGGCGCATCACGGGCATGCCCGCGTTCCGCCGCAAGCTGCACGACTCGGTGGTCAACCTCGACCACCCCGTGTGGGTCGAGGACGAGTCCTTCGACATCGAGGCGCACGTGCACCGCATCGCGGTCCCGGCGCCGGGCGGGCAGCAGGAGCTCGCCGATCTGTGCGCGCACATCGCCGGCCAGGCCCTCGACCGCAGCAAGCCGCTGTGGGAGATGTGGGTCATCGAGGGGCTCGCGGATGGGAAGATCGCCGTGATGCTGCGCATGCATCACGCGGGCGTCGACGGGGTGACGGGCGCCGGCCTGATGGCCCAGCTCTGCTCGCTGACCCCGGAGCCGCCCGCCCTCGACCCCGATCAGGTGGCGCGCACCACCGGCGGCGCGCCCCTGCTCGCCCTCGCCGCCGACGGCGCGAAGAACGTGCTGCTGCGCCCGCTGTCGCTGGTCTCGCTGCTCCCCCGCACGCTGCCGGTCCCGGTCAAGTGGTGGACCCGCGCGCGCCGCGGCGCCGCGATGCCCGCCCCGTTCAGCGCGCCCCGCACGTCGCTGAACAGCGCGATCACGGGCCACCGCTCGATCGCCTTCGCCTCCGTGCCGCTCAGCGACGTGAAGCGGGTCAAGGACCACTTCGGCGTGAAGATCAACGACGTGGTCCTCGCCGCCTGCTCGGGCGCGATGCGCGAGTTCCTGCACGACCGCGGCGAGCTGCCCGAGCAGCCGCTGGTCGCGATGATCCCGGTGTCGGTGCACGAGGCGGAGATCGGCGCGACGCTGGTCGAGGGCTCGAACAAGGTGACCGGCATGTTCACCCGCATGACCACCGACGTGGACACCCCCGTCGAACGCCTCGAGGCGATCCGCGAGCGCGTGGCGACGAGCAAGGAGCACCACGGCGAGCTCGACGACAACCTGCTGCGCTCCTGGGCGCAGTTCGCGCCGGCGTCGATCATGTCGCTGGGCGCGAAGCTGTACGGCGAGAACAACCTGCCCGAGCTGCACCCGGTGATCTACAACCTGGTGATCTCCAACGTGCCGGGCCCGGACTTCCCGCTGTACTTCCTCGGCGCGCGGATCCACTCGATGTACCCGCTCGGCCCGGTGTTCCACGGCGCGGGCCTCAACGTGACGGTGTTCTCGCAGGAGGGCACACTGAACATCGGCGTGATCGCCTGCAAGAAGCAGGTACCCGACCCGTGGCCCATCGTCCGTGCCTTCGAGCGCGACATCGCGGCCCTGGTCGCCGCAGTCGACGAGGGGACGGAACCATGACCGACGGTCCGCGCGTACGGATCGATGCCGGCGAGCTCTCGGGGCTCGACCAGGGCACGGTGCACGCCTTCCGCGGCATCCCCTACGCGCGGCCGCCCGTCGGTGCGCTGCGCTACCGGGCACCGCAGCCGGTCGAGCCGTGGGACGGGGCCCGCGATGCCACCGCGTTCAGCGCGGCCGCGCCGCAGAACAAGAGGTACACACTCGTCGGCTTCCGCGAGTACCAGCCCACCAGCGAGGACTGCCTCACGCTGAACGTGGTCACGCCCGCGCGGCCGGCCACCGCGCCGCGCCCGGTGATGGTGTTCCTGCACGGCGGCGCCTATCTCATGGGCAGCTCCGCGACGCCGCTCTACTACGGCAACTCGCTCGTCGAGCGCGGCGACGTGGTGTTCGTCTCGATCAACTACCGCCTCGGCGCGCTCGGCTACCTGGACCTCACGGAGTTCTCGACGGACGAACGCCCGATCGACGGCAACCTGGGCCTGCGCGATCAGGTCGCCGCACTGCAGTGGGTCCAGCGCAACATCGCGGCCTTCGGCGGAGACCCCGGCAATGTCACGATCTTCGGCGAGAGTGCCGGCGGCAACGCCGTCACCACGATGCTCGCGGTGCCCGCCGCCCGCGGCCTGTTCCACCGCGCGATCGCGCAGAGCTCCGCGCCCGAGCTCACGGTCGACGCCGTCACCGCCCGCGGCTGGGGCAAGCGCTTCGTCGAGCTGATCGGCGGTCCGGAGAAGATCGACACCTGCAGCTCCGAGGAGCTGGGTCGGGCCGGGAACCACCTGATGGGCGAGCTCAACCGGGAACAGCTCGGGGTCATCCCGTACGGCCCCACGGTCGACGGTGACGTCCTCCCGGAGGATCCGGAGCTCGCGATCGCGGCCGGGCGGGCCGCCGACGTGCCGCTGATCATCGGCACCAACCGCTCCGAGGCCACGCTGTTCACCAAGATGCCCGGCATGGGCAAGCCGACGGCGGAGCGCGCCGCGCACACCCTCGGCGCCGAGCCGCACCGGTTCGACCCGCTGGCCGCGGCGTACCCGGGTTTCCCGGGCATCCCCACGATCAACCGGATCATCGGCGACTACATGTTCTGGGCACCGTCGTTGCGCATCGCGCAGGCGCACGCGCGGCACGCGCCCACGTACTTCTACCGTTACGACTTCTCCCCGAAGACGCTCGATCTGTTGGGCTACGGCGCCACGCACGCGACGGAGCTGATGGCGGTGTTCGGCGTGTACCACGGCACGACGGGCTGGGTCCTCGGCGCGCTCGGCGACCGGCGCATCGCCATGCGCGTGTCCGACGGAATGCAGCGCGACTGGATCACCTTCGCCCGCACCGGCCGGCCCGCGAGCGAGTGGCCCACCTACAACGGCACCTCCCGCGCGACTCTGGTGATCGACGACCGGAACCGGATCGTCTACGACCCGTCCCCCGAGATCCGGCGGGCCTGGGAGAGCTTCACGGGGTAGCTGGCCCGCCCCACGGGGCGACGGCGCGGGCATACTCGGGATGTGAACGTTGTCGTGGAGACCGAGTCGGGAGCCGTGCGCGGCGTGGCACGGGGCGCGGTGTTGACGTGGCGCGGCATCCCCTTCGCGGCGCCGCCCGTGGGCGAGCTGCGCTGGCGGGCGCCGCAGCCGGCACCGTCGTGGTCCGGGGTCCGGGACGCGGACGACTTCCGCAACGCCGCGGTGCAGCACCCGGAGAGCACCCCCGTGGGGTTCCGGAAGTACCAGCCGGTCGACGAGGACGCCCTGACGCTCAACGTGGTCACCCCGGCGGACCCTCCCGCCGCGCCCCGTCCGGTGATGGTGTTCATCCACGGCGGCGCCTATCTCATGGGCAGCTCGGGAACGCCTCTCTACTACGGACATTCGCTCGTCGAGCGCGGCGACGTGGTGTTCGTGTCGGTCAACTACCGGCTCGGCGCGCTCGGCTACCTCGATGTCACGGAGTTCTCCACCGAGCGCCGCCCGATCGACGGGAACCTGGGCCTGCGCGATCAGGTCGCGGCACTGGAATGGGTGCGGCGCAACATCGCGGCCTTCGGCGGCGACCCCGGCAACGTCACGGTGTTCGGCGAGAGCGCCGGCGGCAACGCGGTCACCACCTTGCTGGCGACCCCGGCGGCGCACGGGCTGTTCCACCGCGCCATCGCGGAGAGCTCCGCCCCCGCACTGACCACCGACCTCGCGACCGCCCGGTCCCGCGGCCGCCTCTTCGTCGAACTACTCGGCGGTGCAGCGCAACTGGGGACCGATGCGATGCTCGTCTCCCGCGCCGGCCACCGCACGATGCGCAGGCTGGAGAACGAGCAGCCGGGCATGGTCCCGTACGGCCCCGTCGTCGACGGTGACTTCCTCCCGGAGGACCCGACGCTCGCCATCGCCGCCGGACGGGGTGCCCGGGTGCCGTTGATCATCGGCACCAATCGCGACGAGGGCACGATGTTCACGCGCTCCGGGAAACTCGCCGAGCCCTCGGTGGACGTGATGGCCCGCGCGCTGAACGCCGCGCCCGACCAGGTCGCGGCGATCGGTACGGCCTACCCGGGGTTCCCCGGCAAAGCCGCGTGGCAGCGACTGTTCGGCGATCACGAGTTCTGGGCACCGTCGGTCCCCATCGCCGAGGGGCACAGCGCCCACGCCCCCACGTACATGTACCGCTACGACTACACCCCGACCGCCTTCCGCGCCGCGGGCCTGGGCGCCACCCACGCGAGCGAGTTGCTCGCGGTGTTCGGCGTCCTCACGGGCAAGGGCAGGGTCCTCGCGCTCGGCGATCGCCGCACCGCCGCACGCGTGACCACCGAGGTGCAGCGGGACTGGATCGCGTTCGCCCGCACCGGACGGCCCTTCTCCGACTGGCCGCAGTACGACGGTGCCGCTCGCCGCACGCGCATCATCGCCGCGCAGTCCCGGGTGGAGGAGGATCCGGACGCGAC
This sequence comes from Tsukamurella pseudospumae, assembly GCF_001575195.1. NCBI lineage: Bacteria > Bacillati > Actinomycetota > Actinomycetes > Mycobacteriales > Tsukamurellaceae > Tsukamurella > Tsukamurella pseudospumae. The sequence goes on along the minus strand of NZ_LSRF01000058.1, from coordinate 611,404 downwards.
GCAGCGTCGTGCCTGGGCCGCGTCCGGCCTGCCCGGGACCGCGCTCCCGATCGGCGACCGCACCGACCCGGCCGCTTGAGACCTCGCCAGCACCGTTACCGGCCGGTAGGGTCGGAATCATGACGAATCCGGCACCGTCGACCGAACTGACCGCAGCGCTGCGCGCCATCTTGGACGGCAGGTGGGCCGCGACGAGGGACACCGTGCGCGCCCAGATCCAGGACGGGAACGTGGTTCCCAAGACCGGCCTGAGCCTGGACGAGTACCGCGAGCTGATGCTCGGGCAGATGAAGGACATGGTGCCGCTGGGGTTCCCGGCGGACGGCTTCCGCGTCGAACACGGCGGCACCGGCGACGTGGGCGCGGCCGTCACGGCGATCGAGACGCTCGGCTACGGCGATCTCTCGCTGATGGTCAAGGCGGGCGTGCAGTGGGGCCTGTTCGGCGGCGCCGTCGAGAATCTCGGCACCCGGTACCACCACGACACGTACGTCAAGGGGCTGATCGACCTCGACGTACTCGGCTGCTTCGCCATGACGGAGACGGGCCACGGCTCCAACGTCCAGGAGCTGGAGACCACCGCCACCTACCTGCCGGAGACCGACGAGTTCGAGATCCACTCCCCCACCTCCAGCGCGCGCAAGGACTACATCGGCGGCGCCGGCGAGCACGCCCGGTGGGCCGCGGTGTTCGCGCAACTCATCACCGGCGGGCCCGGCGAGGAGCCGAAGGGCCGCGGCGTGCACTGCTTCGTGGTGCCGATCCGCGACGAGAACGGCGACGACCTGCCGGGCGTCACCACCTCGGACTGCGGCTACAAGGGCGGCCTGCCCGGTGTGGACAACGGCCGCATCGTCTTCGACCGCGTGCGCATCCCTCGGCGCGAGCTGCTGAACCGCTACGCGGACGTCGCCGAGGACGGGACGTATTCCAGCCCCATCGAATCCGATAGCAAGCGCTTCTTCACGATGCTCGGCACGCTGATCCGCGGCCGCGTCACCGTCGGCGCCGCGGCGGGCGCCGCGGGGCGCCTGGGCATCACGCTGGCCACCAAGTACGCGCTGGTGCGCCGCCAGTTCGACGCGCCGGGCGGCGACAACGAGTTGCTGCTCCTCGACTACCGCACGCACCAGCGTCGTCTGCTCCCGCTCGTGGCCCGTGCCTACGCCTTCGCCATCGCCCAGAACGAACTCACCGCGGAACTGCACGAGCTGCAGTCCGGCGATCCGGAGGCGGTGGACCCGGCGTACGCCCGCGAGATCGAGGGCAAGGCGGCGGGGATCAAGGCCGGCCACACGCGCCTGGCGTCCGACGCGATCAGCGCCGCGCGCGAGGCCTGCGGCGGCGCCGGCTACCTGTCGGAGAACCGGCTTCCCCTGCTGCGCGGCGACATCGACGTGTTCACCACCTTCGAGGGCGACAACCTGGTGCTCACGCAGCTGGTGGCGAAGGAGCAGCTCACCGCCTACGCCTCCGACGTCCAGGGCCTCGACGCCGTGGGCTGGGTGCGGTTCGTGGCGAACATGGCCAAGGACGTGGTGCTGGAGAAGACCGCCGCCCGCCAGGTCGTGCAGACCCTGCTCGACGATTCGGACGAGGACACCGAGGAGAGCGAGCTCACCCACCCGGGCACGCAGCTGCGCCTGCTCCGCAACCGCGAGAACCACCTCCTGCGCACCGCCGCCGACCGCATGCGCCGCGCCAAGGACCCCGACGAGGACCCGCTCGAGGTGTTCACCGAGACGCAGGACCACCTGATCAAGGTGGGCGAGGCACACATCGAACGGATCGTGCTCGAGTCCTTCGTCGACGCGATCACCGACGTCGAGGACCGGCAGACCCGCGACGCGCTCAAGCTGATGCGCAACCTGTACGTCTACTCGCTGCTGGAGCGCGACCTCGGCTGGTACCTCATGCACCGCCACGTGTCGGTGGAGCGCGCCAAGGCGATCCGCCGCGGCGTCAACGAGCTGTGCGGCAAGGCCCGTCCGATCGCCGAGTCCCTCGTGGACGCGTTCGGCGTTCCGGCTGCGGCCCTGGACGTCCCGATGCTCGATCCCGCCAACAGCGTCTCCGTGCGTTAGCGGGGTCCGACGGTGCCGCCCACGCCCGAGTGGCGCGACGCGCACGCCCGCCTCGGGCGCGAACTGCGCCGCGCCACGCGGGATCCGTGGTGGCGGCGGACCCGGCCGCCGATCGCGTCGGTGTCCGATCTGCCCAGGACCGACGCGGACTATCCCGAAGCCGTTCCGGTGCTGCTCGATTGGCTGGAGCGCACGGCTGAGCACACCGGCATCGACGACGTCCGCGAGGTCCAGATCTTCCGTACCGGCCTCTGCCACGCGCTGACGATGCGCTGCGCCGTCGGCACCCGGGCTGTGCCGCTGATGATCTCGGCGCTGTACACCGACACCTCACTGCATCCGTCGATTCTCGCGAGCTACACCCAGGCGGCTCAACAGATCGCGGAACCGTCGGACTACACGAGGTTCCGCGAGATCGCCCTCGACCGGTCAATCGGCTACGGCCGCGCCCCGATCCTGGAGTGGCTCTTCGAGATCGATGTCGACGACGCCCTCGTCGTGAACATCGGCGAGCTCGACGACCCGACGGTCCGCGCTTACATCCTCCGGTCCTTCCGGCACGGCAAGAACTCCCGTCGCCCGGCCCGGCTCCACGCCGTCGTCGCGCCGTACGTCACCGATCCCGAGCCCGAGGTCCGCACGCAGGCCAAGGCCCTCCTCAAGCGCTTCTGACCTCACACCACCCGCACGATCGGACCCGCGACCGCCCCGGTGTAGATCCCCGATCCGACTGACGTCACCTGCACACCGCTACCGAGCTCGCGACTGGACCAGCCGTCGTGACCCTCTGCCTGAATCTGCGGGCCGTAGTCCGACAGCACGAGGAGCCGCTTCCCGTCCGTACCGAAGAGCGTGAGTTTGATGTTCTCGTACTTCGCGGTGAGCACCGACTCCGCGGTGAACAGATCGAGCGCCTGGAAGGGCCCGTTCTCCGGACCGACCACGATCTGCCGGCCCAGCGCGGTGTATCGGGTCGGCTGGTTCGTTCGTACGACGGAACCGTCCAGATCTCTGGTCCAGAGCACGGTTCCGGTGTCGGGATTCACCACAGCGACCCGGCCGCTGTTCGCAACATTGAACGCGGGCAGTGAGGGCGGCGCGTTCCCCGGCTTGATCGGCCAGATGCCGTTGGCATTCTCGAACGTTCCGCGGCGCCTGCCGTCGAGATCGTAGAACTCCGCCGACCACTTCTGTGAGCCGCCCGCACCCCTGGACGTCGTGACCAGGGAGAAGCCGCCTTGGAACGGCCCCCACGCCGTGTCGCCCGGCGCCTCCGCGAGAACCTTCCCATCGGTCAGTCGCAGGATGCGGAGCGTCGAAGTGTCCTTGACGAGCGGATCGGTCGACTTCGCCGTCGTGGTCACCGCCACCACTCCCGCGCTGGCACCTCCTTCAACCGACGTCGCATCCGCGGGCACCGTCCACGCGACCGATCCATCCGCCCGGAGCACTCGATCTCCCACCTTGGGGGGCCGCGGCCGAGCACCGTCGTGGCCGCCCCATCCGCCGACGAAGACTCCGTTCGCCGCGACGGGCGACTCGATCGACCTCGCGATCGGGATGGCCTTGCGAGCGACCAGATCGACCGCCAGGAGACCCGAGTCACTTCCACTCCCCGTGGCACACAGCGCAGCCCGCCCCGTCACTGCGCACTGTTGGGCGGGCTCACCGTTCCCCGGCATCGGAACCGTGAACAGCGACTTCCCCGAGGCCGCATCGAGTACGTCGATCACTGTGCCCGGATAGTAGGTCACGAGAGCGCGCTCATCGTCCGCTCCCAGCAGTCGACTCCATCCGCCTGCAGGGCCCTGGAAGGTCCATCGTGACGTCGTGGGTGCGCCGTTCAGCGAGGGCATCAGCGGTGTCGCGAGAATCGGCGTGAGCTTCGCAGCCTCACTCGACACGGCGTCGTCACCGCTGCCCTTCCCGCGGTTCCCGATCACGACCGCCACACCCACGATCAGGGCGATCACTGCGACGATCGCGACCCCGGCGATGACCGGGCCGCGCCGACGCGACCGAGCGGGCTCCGCTGTCCGCCCGTGCGCGCGTGGCACCACCGTCGGCGCACCGGCCGGGTACTCCCCGCGCGCCACCGTGCGGTCGGTGTCCGCACTCACGGGTCCGACCGCCGGCGCGGATTCGCCGGCATGTGACAGCGCTTCGGCGAGGTCGGCCGCGAACGCACCGGACGACGGATACCGGTCCGCCGGCGACTTCGCGGTGGCCCGTGCCAGAGCCGCGTCGACCGCCGCCGGGAGGCCCGGTCGCAGCGTCCGCACCGACGGCAACGGTTCGCCCAGGTGGCCCGCCATCACGGTGGCGGCATTGGTACTCGCGTACGGCGCACTCCCGGTCAGAAGCTGAAATGCTGTGCAGCCGAGCGAGTACTGGTCCGATCGGCCGTCGAGCGGAAGCCCCCTGAGTTGTTCCGGGGACGCGTAGTTCAGAGTTCCGACGGTGACGCCCGTCCCGGTCAGGTCGGACGACTCGGCGCCCATCCGGGCGATCCCGAAGTCGCTGAGGAGCACCCGCCCCGTGGTGCTCATCAGAATGTTGGCGGGCTTCACGTCGCGGTGGACGAGCCCGGTCGAGTTCGCCGCGTCCAGCGCTGCGGCGGCCTCCGTCACCACCCGCGCGGTCCGCGCCGCGTCCAATGGGCCGTGGGACCGCACCAGGTGTGCGAGGTCCTCGCCGTCCACGAGTTCCATCGCGATCCACAGGTGGCCGTCGAACTCGCCCCGGTCGTACACGCGGACGATCGCCGGGTGCACGAGCCCAGCAGCGAGATCGGCCTCCCGCTCGAACCGTGCCCGGAACGCCGGATCCGCCGCGAACTGCGGCAACAGCACCTTCAACGCATCCGACCGCGGTAGTCGCGGATGACGAGCGACGTAGACCTCGCCCATCCCACCTGCACCGAGCAAACGCTCGATCACGTATCCCGCGAACTCCGCCCCCGGCTCCAGCGCCACCGCAGCTCCTCCTGTGCACAGCAACGACCACGGTTGGCCATCGCGAAGACCATATCGTTCACCGCTTGACGTCGTCTTGGATCTGAGTTGCGTACGCGGCGAACGTTCCGTCCACCGCGACCTGAGGATGAGGCCCCGAGAATCGATCATGAATTCGTCGGTCTGGGACCGTGGCGTCGTACTGTGACGCCATGGCATCGCAGTCCTACGTCGACCTGCGGCGAGCGCTCGACGACCCGCGCACCGACCCGCAGCTGCTCTTCCATCAGGCCTGCGAGTTGTCGGGGGCGTTCGTTCGCAACGAGCACCTGATCGGCCTGCTCCCGCCGGACGCGCCGCACGTGATGATCGCGGGCTTCGAGCGGGCGGGTGGAGCGGGTGTCGCCGACGCCTACGTCGAGCTCGCGGCGCTGTACGTGACGGGCGGGACGTGGCAGTCGCCGCTGCTGCCCCTCGACGACGCCCGCGCGATCGATCTGTATCGCAGGGCGATCGCCGCCGGCTCCGACGAGGCCCCGTACCTGCTCTCGCGCGCGATCTACCGCGCGGACCGCACCGATGTCGCGCACGAGGCCTGGCGGAAGGCCAAGGCGTTCCAGGTCACCCACCCCGACCGCCTCGATGCCCTGGTCCACGCGGGCTACCTCCTGCAGGCCGGGTTCGGCGTCCCCGAGAATCAGGAGGCTGCCGGGGACTTCTTCACCGAGGCCGCCGGTCGGGGCAGCGCCGACGGTGCCTTCGAGGTCTCGGTCCGCTCGCTGAACGGTGTGGGTGCGGCTCAGGACGACCAGGAAGCGCTGCGCTGGTCGCGGCGCGCGGCCGAGCTGGGCAGCTCCCGCGCCGCCTACAACCTCGGCGCCGCCTACGCCACCGGGCGGTACGGCCTCGTCCGCGACCCCGAGGAATCGCTGCGCTGGTACCTGCGCGCGGCGGAACAGAATCACGGGATGGCGGCCTTCACCGCGGGGGTCATGCTGCTCACCGGCGACGGTGCCCTCCGGCCCGATCCGCCGCGCGCAGCGCGCCTGCTCAGTGACGCCGACTACCTGCTCGGGGAGGGCACCGTCGACCTGCGTCTTGGCGCGATGGGCCTCGAGCGTCCGCTCGGGTGATCCTTCGGGATCGTCGCGGACGGCCCCGGCCCACCGGGCGCGCGACGGCTACCATCGGCCTATGACCGAGTTCAGGACCGCGGGCGGTTGGCTCCTCCTGACGGACGGCGCCGTCGAGATCCACCGCGGCGGCAGGACGGTGACGGTGCCGCTCGGGGACGTCGAGGACATCCGCATCACGGCGGGGTTCGTGCACGTCCAGCGCGTAGGAGCTCCCGCGACCTCCGCTGCGGACCTGTCCGGCGATCCCACCATGATCTCGATCGCACCCGAGCAGTGGCCAGCGGCCGTCGCATTCCGGGACGCGGCCTTCAAGGCCCGTCGCGCCCCGCAGGGGGACCCGTCGCCCGTGCTCCGGCCACCGTCGACCGCCGTGGACGACACGCTGACCAGGCCCGCCGCAGCGCGCCCGAACTACGGTGCCGCGAGCCGCGAACGCCCGGACATCAAGGCCGCCATGTACTGGTTCCGACAACTCGATCCGCTACCGTCCGCGGATCAGTGGTTGGTCGATGCAGTCGGCGACGACGAACTGGTGCTCGGCGCCTTCGAGGTGTGGCGGGTGAAGGACGAGGGGTGGCAGCCGCTGCTCGTCACGGATCGACGGTTGCTCTACGCGACAGCCACACCGACCCCGACGATCCTCGAACTTCCCCTTTCCGTGCTCATCCGGATCACGCAGGGGGAGTCGAACGACGCGGGGCACGTTCAGGTGAACCTCGTCGATCGCACGGGGCAGTACAAGGTGTGGCTGCGGTCGAACTCCGCGTACCACCGCTTCTACCTGACCACGAACAATGCGCGCAGCTTCTCCATCTACGCCGTCGCGCCCGCACCGGAACCGTTGCGCGGCAACGAGGTCGCCGAATAGTACCGGGCCTACTCGGCGTTGATGACCCAGATCGACGCCGGCACGGTGCCCGAAGCGGAGGTCGGGGCGCGGGTCGCGGCGATCTTCGGCGTCGCACCTCCCGAGCAGTCCCCGCGGCGCGACTGGGAATGAATTGCGACGGAGAGCACCATCAGGGCTGCAGCGAGACCCGCCGCCACGGGCTGGTGTCGGCCTCGAGCAGGTAGTGGAGTTCAGCCGCGACGCGGGTGTCCTCGGCCTCGACCTCGGTGACATCGCTCATGGCCAGCCAGAACGCGCGACCGGTGAGCAGGCCGTCGGCGAAGGTCTCCCAGTCCGGGTACTCGGCCTGCGCGCTCCGCAGCGCCGCTCCCATCAGCTGCCACGCCTCGCCCTCGTCGATGAGGCCGGCGGTGAATCCCATGCGCGCCACCACCGGGACCCGCGCGAGATCCCACGCGCGCACGTGCGGGGGCAACGACACCGCACCCAGCCGTCCGAGCAGCTTCATCGCGATGAGCCGATAGATCGCCTCGTGCGCCTCGATCGCCCGCCCGGGATCCTCGCCCACGAGCCGGGCACGCACCGCGATGAACCGACGGTGCTCCTCGAGCGTCAGCGGCGAATCCATGGCCTTGCCATCGCGTTTGGCGATACCCAGTGGCTCCGCGAGCGGGAAGACCACCTCGTAGAGCGGGGAGTGCATCCCGTCGAGCAGCCGACCCACCGTCCGCCGCAGCTCCACCGCGTCCTCGACGCTCCACGACTTCCGCAGGTCCGCCGCGGCCTGCTGCGCGGTGGTGCCCTCACCCCCGTGGCGGGTGCACTCCCGCCACACCGTGTCCACGGCGTGGCTGCAGGTGCGTCCGACGTACGCGCCGAGCGAGAGCGCGCGCAGCTGATTGTCGGTGATCGACGCCCCGGTCCAGTGGAAATCGGACTTGCGGTCACCATTGGGCCACAGCGTGACCTCGGGTCGAGCGGTCATGTCCATAGGTTAGTCACTCGATCGGGGGCCGGAGCGGTACGTCACGCCCGCCCACCGATCCGACCGCGCAGGAACTCCACGGCGCCCGGCGGCACCAGCTCGGAGAAGGTGCTGACGCGCCCGGCGGTGCGCATCGTGATCGTGACGAACGGGCCACGAGCGCGGACGTCGGTCATGTCGGAGTAGTTGAGCGTCGAAATCCCGGCCGGCGAGACGATGGTCATCGTCGCCGGCCCGAAGGTCGAGGTCCAGGGCGCGCCGGACGCGAAGCTGCGCCGCAGCGACCGCCGCGTGACCACGTAGGTGAGGGCCGGTAGCAGCAGGGGAAGCACGAGGATCACGATGTACGGAGTCGCACCGTCGCCGAGCGCGATCAGCGCGGCGCCCAGGGCCAGGCACAGCACCGTCGTCACGATCCACGTCGCCCGGCGCACGACCAGGAGGGCCGACGCACGCGCGATCCGCTCCGCGTCGTGCACTCCCGGCTCCCACACGTGGTGGGGCGCACCGTCGACCTGCATGCCTACTCCTTCGCCGTGCCGTCCGTTCCAGTGTGGACCTCCGGGCTTGGGATGCGCTTGCACCGCGGTTCAATCCCCGCGCAGATCGCGCACCAACTGGAGGGCCTCGGCACCGTCGGGCGGCTCGGTCATCCCGGCGGTGAGGGCCAGCCCCAGGCAGGCACCGCTGATCACGGCGTCGGCGTACTCGAACTCGTCCCCGAAGGGCAGGAAGGGTTTCGCCACCATCAGGGACGCCACGCCGTGCACGATCGTCAGCATGCGCAGCGCGATCGGGCGCGGGTCGCCCGGCGGGTAGAAGCCCACGTCCTGGAGGCGGCGCACCGTCTCCTCCAGGTGGCTGAACGCGGCGTTGTTCAGCACGACGTCCACGTCGGAGGCGGAGTCCGACGGGTCCATCATCGCCAGCCGGTACTGCTCGGGGTTCTCCACCGCGAAGCGCACGAACTCGAGTCCCTGCGCGCGCGCCGCTTCGAGCGGCGTGACGGCGCCTGCGTCGGCCGCGCGGAGGGCATCGTCGAGCTGCTCCAAGTACCGCCCGACGACGGCGTCCAGGAGCGCGCCCTTGTCCGCGTAGTGCAGGTAGATCGACGGTGGCGTGACCCCGACCCGTTGCGCCACCGCGCGAATGGAGACCGCCTCGGCGCTGCCGGTCTCGACGAGCAGTTCCGTGGCGGCGTCGAGGATGTCGGCACCGAGACGGTCACCGTCCCCGCGTTTGCTGCGCCGCCGTCGCTCCTCTGCCATGGCCTACGATTCTCGCAGACCGACGCGGTCGTACAGGCGCTTCAGCGGGGCGGCCGCCCACCAGTTCCACGTACCCGCCACCCGCATGAACGCGGGCACCAGCAGCATGCGGATCAGGGTGGCGTCCAACAGGACCGCGATCATCATGCCCACGCCGAACATCTTCATGAACGACACACCCGCGAATCCGATGGCCGCGAACACGATCGCCATCAGCAGCGCCGCAGCAGTGATCACGCGGCCGGTGCGGGCGATGCCCATCGCGACGGCCTCGTCGTTGGCGGCGCGGTCGTGCGTCGGCGAGTGGTCCCAGAACTCCTTGATCCGGGACAGCAGGAACACCTCGTAGTCCATCGACAGTCCGAACGCGATGCAGAACATCAGCACCGGCATGTTGGCGATGATCGCGCCGGTCACCGTGGTGTCGAGCCCGCCGAGCCAGCCCCACTGGAAGATCGCGACCAGGGCGCCGAACACCGCGGACAGTGAGATCACGTTCATCACCAGTGCCTTCAGCGGCAGTACGAGGCTGCCGGTGAGCAGGAACAGCAGGATGAAGGTGGTCACCGCGATCACGATCAGCACGGTGGGCAGGGTGTCGAGGATCGACTGGACCGAGTCGCGGTTGAGCTGCGCGGACCCGCCGAACGACGCCGGAGCGGGCGCGCGCACCTCGCGCAGCCGATCGAGCTGGTCCGACGCGGCATTGGTCAGCGGGTCGAGCTTCGACGAGACCGTCACCAGGACGGTGCCGTTCGACGCCCGGGAGGTCGGGTCACCGTCGGCGATCCGATGCCCGCCGAGGTACGTGCCGGTCGAGGAGACGACGGTGCCCGTCGACTCGACGGTCGAGAGGCGCGTCGCGTAGTCGGCCACGGCACCGTCGTCGACCTTCTCCGTGAGGACCACGCTGACCTGGCCCGAGGCGTCCTCCGCGAAGTCCGTGCGGATGGTGTCGCCCACCTGGTGCGAGGACGCCGAGGCCGGGAGCACGCGGTCGTCGGGGAAACCGAAATGGATGCTGAGGAAGGGGCTTCCGAGCACCAGCAGGAGCGCGATGAGGGCCAGGCCGACCGGAACGGCGCGCCGCAGCACGCCGCGGGTGAAGCGGTAGAAGAGGCTGTCGTGCGGGTCGGGTTCGGGCCCGCGCCGGCCGATCTTCAGGGCGTCCACCCGGTCGCCGAGGACGGTGAGGATCGCGGGCGTGAGGACGAGCGTGGCGAGCGCCGCGAAGACCACCACCGCCACACCCGCGTACGCGAACGAGCGCAGGAAGTACATCGGGAAGATCGCCATCGCGGCCAGTGAGAGACCGACGATCACGGCGGAGAAGATCACCGTGCGGCCGGCGGTGTTCATGGTGCGGCGCAGCGCTTCCGGCCTGTCACCGCCTGCGGCCACCTCCTCGCGGTAGCGACTGAGGACGAGCAGCGTGTAGTCGATCGCGAGCGCCAGGCCCATCGCGGTGGTGAGGTTGAGCGCGAAGATCGAGACATCGGTGATGGCCGTGAAGGCACGCAGGATGCCGGTGGTCGCGATGATCGCGGCGATGCCGATGAGGACCGGGATGGCCGCCGCCACAAGCCCGCCGAACACCCACACCAGCACGAGGAAGGTGATCGGGATGGCGACCGCCTCGGCGACGAGCAGGTCCTTCGACGACTGGTCGTTGATCTGCGCGTAGCTGTAGGCCTGGCCGCCGGGCGTCATCGTGACGGGCGACGGCGCCCCGGGGAGGTTCTCGACGATGGCCTTCGCGTTGAGCGGCGCCTGCGACTCGCCACCGGCGATGGAGGCGACGATGAGCACGGTGCGCTTGTTCTCGCTGAGCAGCATCGGGGTCGGCGCGGAGAAGCCGTCGACCACGCTCTCGACCCGCCCGTCGCCCTTGAGCCGGTCGACCAGGTCACGGCCGTAGGCGGACGCCGGGCCCTCCTGCCCCTCGGGCACGGACACCGCGAGCACGAGCGGGAGGCCGCCGCGGTGGAAGTCGTCGGCCATGTGGTTGTAGGTCTGCATGGCCTCGGCCTGCGGGTCGACGTAGCCGCCGGCCTGCAACTTGTCGGCGACACCCGCGCCTGCGAGGCCGAGCCCCGCCAGCAGGATCACCGCGAGCAGCAGCACCGCCTTGGCGCGCCGCGCGACCAGTCGCGTGAGTGCGTCGATCATCGTCCGACCTCCGGGAGAGTTGTGATAACGCCGTTAAGTTAACAGCGTTATTACAGGCCCCGTCAACCGCCCGAGGTAGGAAATGGAGCGTGACGTCGGCTACACCCGCGTCAGATGACCCGTCCGTTTCCGACGTACGCGCCGCCGCCGGCGGCACGAGCCGTCCCATCCAGACTCAACGACCAGAAGTCCGGTGGCTTGTTTGCCACGGCGGGGAAGAGGCGCCTGCTTCGATCCGTAATGAGCACCCGCTGACCGTCGGTGCCGATGACGTCACCGAATGCCAACAGGGCTCCTCCGTCCGCTGTGAACGCATCCCACAACTCGGTCGGGTTTGCTCCCGACGAGTCCGACGACAACTGGTAGTACGTAGCGAGCACCTTGGTCCCCACACCCGTGACCCGGACATACCAGTTGCCTGGACGTCCCTTCGCCCGATCGGCAAACATACTGCGAGCCCACAGCAGGTTCCCTGTCGCGGGATTGACCGTGCCGACGACGATCTGGCCACCGACCTCCTGGTACACGACTGGAAGGGGCGATACCGGTGCGTCGCAGTTGCAGTCGTCGCTCGCAGCCTTCCAACCCGCCGCCACGTCCTTCACCGCACCGTTGCGATCCACCACCTGCAGTGCTCCCGACGCGGTCGTCAGAAGCACCCCGGTGGCGGATCCGCTGATCGTGGGGTTCTCGTTCTTGGCGAGATCGCGCTGAAAGATCACCCGTCCGTCCGCGGCGAGGACACGGAGCTGTCCCTTCGCGAACGGGTCCGAGCCAGCCGGACTGGTGACTGTGACAGCCAATCCTGCGGTCGGGTAGACCTTCACCGAGGTGCCGGCGAGCCGCGACATCACGGTTCCGTCCGGGCGGTAAAGGGTGGCTTCCTTGCCGGCAGCGCCGACTACCACGACACCGTCGCCCAAGAATGCAATCCCGGGCCCTGGGACTTCACCGAGTCGAGTCAGCGCGCCGGTTTCGACGTCGAGGACCGTGCCCCGCCAGGCGGACGATCCCATCGGAGAATCCGCGCAGGCGAGCTTAGAAGCGCGGAGCGCGCACTTGTAGTCCGCACCGTCGTACGGGATCGGCTCACGCCGGATCTTGCCGGTCGCCGGGTCGACGACAATGATCAGTGGTTGGTCGTAGGTTCCGCCCTTGAAGACCGCGGTCTTCTCGTCGGCGGCCAAAAACGTCGGCGTCGTTGGCCCCGTAGTGACTCTCCAACGCCAGCCCTCGGGCTTGTTCTCTAATGACGGCAGCAACGGAGAGACCGAGGTCCGCGGCATAGCGGCCGCCTCGGCCGTCGGGGCCTGCGTAAGCCCACTCGTCGGGTCGTCCGACTGAACCCATCGATATCCGGCGTATCCACCGGCAACCACCACCAGCAGCACCACGACCGCGGCCGCCGCGAGAGCGTTCCGCTTTCGTCGGCCACGGGGTCGCGAATCCGCTGGAGCGGCGAGAGGCTGTTGCTCGCCCCGAAGGAGCGTGCGATCAGGGTCATCGTCGGCCGGACGCGGCTGCGCGACAGGCGGAACGGCGGGCGATACCGTCGGCGGAGCCGCTATCGCGGTCTCGCGGAGCCCCGCATCAAGCGCGGCGGCGAAGTCCGCCGACGAATCGAAGCGATCAGCCGGAGACTTCGACAGTGCCCTCCGCAGTGCGTCGTCGACATCCGGCGACAGCTCGGGCCGCAGCGCAACCGCGGACGGCGGCGGGGAGGTCAGGTGCGAGCCGATCACGATGGCGGCGTTGCTGTTCTGGAATGGAGCCTCCCCTACCAGGAGCTGGTACGCGGTACACGCCAGCGAGTACTGGTCGGACCGACCGTCCAACTGCTCGCCCCGGAGCTGTTCGGGTGACGCGTAACTCAGCGTTCCGACGGTGACGCCGGTCCCCGTCAGCTCTGAAGTCTCCGACCCCATCCGCGCGATGCCGAAGTCCGTGAGCATGACGTGCCCGTCGGTACTCAGCAGGATGTTGGCGGGCTTCACATCCCGGTGCACGAGACCACGGTCGGCGGCGTAATCCAGGGCGCCCGCCACGGCACCGATGCTGTCAGCGACCTCTTTCGGCGCGAGTCGACCCTGCTCGCGCAGCCGCCGCGACAGGTCCAGCCCGTCGACGAGCTCCATCGCGATCCACAGCCGCCCCTCGAACTCGCCCCGGTCGAAGACCTTGACGATCGCGGGATGCGACAGCGACGAGGCGAGATCCGCCTCCCGCTCGAACCGCGCGCGGAACTGCGGATCGGAGGCGAACTGCGGCGGCAGCACCTTGAGCGCGTCGGACCGCGGCAATCGCGGGTGCCGCGCGACGTAGACCTCTCCCATGCCTCCCGCACCGAGCAGTCGCTCGATCCGGTATCCGGCGAAGTCATCACCCGTTTGCAACATCACCCCTCCTCACGGAGGTCATGCTGCCACGGACCGGTTGGCGACGGCTTGGCAATCCCTGACTCGCGCGTCAGACCCCGCCGAGGCGGTTCTCACCGAGGGAGTGCACGAACCGCGGCCCGAGCAGCGCGAGCTCGCGGGTGTAGGCGTCGGCCCAGCCGCCGAAGGGCACGTGGGCGAGGTACTCGTTGCGGAATCGATCGTCCTCGGACACCTCGGTGGCACAGAAATCCGGGATCGCGAGATCGACGACGGGGCCGCCGCGCTCCACCTCCGCCATGACGAGCGGCGCGTTGGCACCGAGGAAGTCATCGATGATCCAGCCGTCCTCGCCGAGCCACATCGAGTAGCGCACCTTGGCCACGACGTGCTCTGCGCGGCGGACGATCTGGCCCGCCACCAGCGCATCGAGCTCGCGCTCGGCCTCGTAGCGGGTGCCGCTCACGGCCGGCCCCTTGGCCGCCATCGTGCCGGTGGTCGCGTCCGCCAGGGCGTCGATGAGCGCACCGGGATCGTCGGTCGGTTCCGACGGTGCCGGCCCTTGCACGCGCACCCGGACCGCGTACCCGTCGGCGGCGAACAGGTACGCCTGCACGATGAGCGTGGGCGCCGGGTCGAGCGCAGCGGCTTCGGGGACCTCGCGCACGAAGAACTTGCGCTCGAACTCGAAATCCCCGAAACCCTGCTCAGACATGTCTCAACCGTAACCGGTCGAGGTCACACCAGCGTGTAACCGGCTTCCTTCACGGCGGCCTCGACGGCGTCGCGGGTCAGCTCGGCGTCGCTGGCGACGGTAACCGCGCCGGTCTCGACGTTCACGTCCACGTTCGTGACGCCGCCGATCTCCGAGATCTCCTCCCGGACCGACGCCGCGCAGTGCCCGCAGGTCATCCCGGTCACGGTGTAGGTGCTCTCCACTGCCATCTTCCACTCCTCATCTCGGACGGGCCTGTGACCTCTCATGATCCGGCGCACCGTCGACCCCACCATACCCCCTAGGGGTATTTGCGCGCCAGCGGGTCCCACCCGGCCGCGGCCGTCAGGAAGCGCCCGATGGCACCGAACTCGGACGGCCCGGTCAGCTGCAGCTGCCCGAGCCACACCGCCACCCGCCCCATGTCGGGGTAGAAGTACAGGGCCGTCCCCGATCCGCCGACCCAGCCGTACCGGCCGGGGACGCTCCACGGATGAGCCCGGTCCACGTCGACCGACCCGCCGTAGCCCCACGCCGCGCCGTCGAGGAAGACATCGCCCGGCTGCGGTGGGACCTGCACGGCCGTCATCGCCGCCACGGACTCGGCGCGGAGCACACGAGCACCGTCGGATTCGCCCCCGCCGCGGAGCATCCGGCCGAACCGGAGCAGATCGTCGAGCGTCGACAGCAGGCCGCCGGCGCCCGATTCGAAGACCGACGGCGGGACGAAGGCACCGTCGGCCGGGTCGACGACCTCGAGCCCGTCGGGACCGTTCCTCACGGCATCGCCGAGCCTCGGGCGCATCGCATCGGTGGCCCGGAAGGCGGTGTCGGACATACCGAGCGGCGCGAGCACGGCATCGTCGAGCACCTCGCCGAGCGTGCCGCCGGCGGCGCGCGCGAGCAGGACGCCCAGAAGGTCCGCGCCGGTGTTGTAGGTCCAGCCCTCCCCAGGCTGGTGCGCGAGCGGGATCCGCGCGGCGCGGACGAGCCACTCGTCGGGCGGCGGGGTGCCGAGCGGGTCCGCCGGCCCCTGGTGCAGGTCGCCGAACAGGGCCGCCATCAGCGGCGCGCCGAAGTCGGAGATCATGCCCAGCCCGCCGGTGAACGACAGCAGGTGCCGCATCGTGATCGGCCGGACGGCGGGCACGGTCTCGTCCAGCGGGCCGCTCGGGTCGCGCAGGACGCGGGGCTCGGCCAGCTCCGGGAGCCACCGGGACACCGGGTCGTCGAGGCCGACGGTGCCCCGCTCGACGTGCACGAGCGCGGTAGCGGCGAGGATCGGCTTGCCGATCGAGGCGATGCGGAAGACGGTGTCCCGGGTCATCGCGACGCCCGGCGCCCGCTCACCCGCCACGACCACCTCGAGTCCCGCCTGATCGTCCAACGCGGCCACGGCGCCCGGAAGCGGCCCCAGCGCCACCTCGCGCTCAAGAAGCTCCTGCAGCACGGCACCCCTCCCGATCGGATCGTTACGTACGCTGACAAGCATGCCCATTCCCGAGTACGTCCGCAGCATCCGCGAGAAGATCGGCACCGATCTGCTGTGGTTGCCGGGCGTCGCGGCGGTGGTCGTCAACGAGGCCGGCGAGGTCCTGCTCGGTCGGCGTGCCGACACCGGCGAGTGGGCGTCGATCGCCGGCATCCTCGAGCCGGGAGAGCAACCCGCGGAGGCGATCGTCCGGGAGATCCGGGAAGAGGCGGGCGTCGAGGCGGAGGTGCTCGACCTGCTCGCGCTGCGCACCGACGAGCCGGTACGCTACCCGAACGGCGATGCGGCGCAGTACCTCACGATCCTGTTCCTGTGCCGGTACGTCTCCGGCGAGGCGCACGTCGCCGACGACGAATCAGTGGAGATCGCCTGGTTCTCGCCGACCACGCTCCCGCCGATGTCCGTCCGGCAGACCGAGCGCGTGCACCGCGGCCTCGCCGCGCTCCGCGGCGACACCCACCCCGCCTGGCTGCCGTAGCCGCTAACCGATGACCTGCTCACCCCGCCGGATCTCGACGATCGGCAGGCGCAGGGCACCGGGCGCGTTCGCGGGCACGACGGGCCGCCGCGGCTCGACGGGCGCGATACGGCGGTAGGGCTCGCCCTGCGGCGCACGGGTGTCCACCTCACCCTTGTTGGGCCACAGCGCCGCCGCCCGCTCGGCCTGCGCGGTGATGGTCAGCGACGGGTTCACTCCGAGGTTCGCGGACACGGCGGAGCCGTCGACCACGCTGAGCGTCGGGTAGCCGTACACGCGGTGGTAGGGATCGATCACGCCGCGCGACGCGTCCTCACCGATCGCGCATCCGCCGAGGAAGTGCGCGGTCATGGGGATGTTGAAGACCTCGCCCCAGGTGCCGGCGGCGGCACCGTCGATCTTGTCGGCGATCCGGCGGGTCGCCTCGTTGCCCAACGGGATCCACGTGGGATTCGGCTCCCCGTGCCCCTGGCGCGAGGACATCTTCCGGCCGAACAGCCCGCGCTTGGTGAAGGTCGTGATCGAGTTGTCGAGGTTCTGCATGACGAGCGCGATGATCGTCCGCTCGCTCCACCCGTTCACGAGCAGCACGCGCAGGAACGCGAGCGGGTGCCGCACGACGGTGCCGAGGAACTTCAGCCAGCGCGGCACGCGGCCGCCGCCGTCGGTCATCAGCGTCTGCAGCATGCCCATCGCGTTCGAGCCCTTGCCGTAGCGCACCGGCTCGACGTGGGTGTCGCTGCTCGGATGGAAGGAGCTGGTGATCGCCACGCCGCGCGTGAGGTCCAGCTCCTTGTCCACCGTCATGCGGACCGCGGAGAGGATGGACTCGGAGTTCGTGCGCGTGAGCACGCCGACCTGATCCGAGAGCTCGGGCAGCGCGCCGGTGTCGCGCAGCCGGTGCAGCAGCTGCTGCGTGCCCCAGGTGCCGGCCGCGAAGACGACGTGCTGCGCCGTGTAGGTGCGCCGACGCTTGCGGACCTTCGCGCCGGAGCGCACCGTCGACACCGCCCAGGTGCCGTCGACGAGCTGCGTCACGTCGGTCACCGTCGTGAGTGGGTGCACCTGCGCGCCCGCCCGCTCGGCGAGCCCGAGGTAGTTCTTGACCAGCGTGTTCTTGGCGCCCCACCGGCAGCCGGTCATGCACTCGCCGCACTCGATGCAGCCGGTGCGATCGGGGCCGGCGCCGCCGAAGAAGGGATCCGGAACGGTCTTTCCGGGCTCTCCGAAGTACACACCCACGGGGGTCTGGATGAAGGTGTCGCCCGCACCCATGTCGTCGGCGACCTGCTTGACGATCTCGTCGGCGGGCGTCATGTGCGGATTCTGGACGACGCCGAGCATCCGGCGGCCCTGGTCGTAGAAGGGCGAGAGCTCGTCGAACCAGTTCGTGATCCCGGCCCATTGATCGTCCTCGAAGAACGAGGCCGGGGGCTTGTACAGCGTGTTGGCGTAGTTCAGCGATCCGCCGCCCACGCCGGCCCCGGCCAGGATCAGGCAGTCGCGCAGCATGTGGATCCGCTGGATGCCGTACAGGCCCAGCGCCGGCATCCAGACGAACTTGCGCAGGTCCCAGCTGGTCTTGGCGAAGTCCTCGTCCGCGAACCGCCTGCCCGCCTCGAGCACGCCGACGCGATAGCCCTTCTCCGTGAGACGCAGGGCGGTGACGGACCCGCCGAAGCCGGATCCGATGACGAGCACGTCGTAGTCGGTCGTTTCGGCGGGGGCGGGGGCGGCTGAGCTGGACATGGTGGTCTCCTTCGGTCCTCCACGGCGGGGCGGTCGCCGGGTGACATGAATCACTGTCGTGTTCCATTTGATTACACATCAGGCTGATCTGTCAACCATGCGCACAGACTTCGACTAGATGTACGCTGGCGACATGAGTGCCCCCGCGAGCTTCCAGACCGAGGTCAAGCAGCTGCTACGCGACCGCGCGCTGGACGCCACCCGCGATCTGGTCCACGACGAGGGCTGGGGCGCGGTGAACATGTCGCTCATCGCCAAGCGGGTGGGGGTCAGCCGCACGGCGCTCTACAAGGCCGTCGGCGCCCGCGACGAGGTGGCCCGCGCGCTCATCGCCCGGGAGACGGACGGCTACCTCGCCGGCGTCGTCGCGCGGCTCGGTGAGCACCCCCGCGACCTCCCCGCCGGATTCGCGGCCGCCGCGACCTTCGCACTCGAGTACGGTGCGGACAACGCGCTGCTCAAGTCCATCCTGGCCGGCGACCGCGGCGACGCCGACCTGCTCCCCCTGCTCACCACGGACCCGTCGGCCGTGCTCGACCGGGCCATCGCCGCGGTCGCGCAGGCACTCCCCGCCCGGGTGCCCGACGGTGCCGTCGAGGTCTTCGTCCGCCTGACCGTCAGCCACCTACTGGGGCCGCGCGGCCCCGTCGACCGGGCGGCCGATCAGATCAGCCGGGCCGCCGGCGGGCTCATCCCGCCTTCGTGAGCAGGGGCTCGAGGGACGCACGCAGCGCGTAGTCGTTGCGGGCCCAGGCCTGCACCGTCGAACCGTCCGTGAGCTGCAGCCCCACGCCGTACCTGCGGCGCGGAATCTGACTGAGGCGGCCCATCGGCCGGGCCGAGGTCCACGCGGGAAAATCCTCCGGCGCGGCCCTCTTCGGGTGGTCCGGAGCCTTCCCGGGGAGGATCCGCCCGATCTCGGTGACGGGGACGCTCTCCTCGCCGCACCGCAGCTCGTGTTCCGTCAGCTCGACGGACACGTGGGTGCGGCCGGCGGTGACCTGCATCCAGACGAACCCCTGCGTGGCCAGGCCCAACAGCAGCCAGATCCACCACTCCGAGGTGCGACCGGCGAGCAGCCACTGGGTCACGATCATCGCGACCGTCGCCAGCGGGACCAGGAGCAGCCAGACACGGGAGAGGCCGCGCTCGGCGTACCGGGGGACGGAGTCGCTCACCGGCGTGCCCCCGCGATCGTGCCCGGATTGAAGTACTCCAGCGCGTCCCGGCTGTTCGCCGTGATCATCGCGCCGACCACCGCGATCGCCGCCAGGATCGCCGGCACCGCGATCTCCGCCTCGCCGGAGAAGAACCCCAGCACGCCCTGCACCAGTACGAACGCCGCGACGAACTGCAGTACCACGCGGGACCACCCCTGGCCCCGCCACAGGAAGAACACCAGCAGCCCGACCACGATCACGCCGAAGGCCACTGCCACGAGCGCGAACAGGAACACGCTGTTGTCGAACTGCTCGAAGGTCTTGTACTGCTCGCGGTTGATCTTCGCGAAGGTGCCGTCGCCCTTCTGCATCGCCGCGAACTCCTCGCGCACCGCGTCGGAGCCGCGGCCGATGACCGCCTTCGCCACCTGGGACACCACCGACGCGAGGACCACGAAGATCCACAGCTGCACGGACAGCTTCACGTCGTCGGGCCGGGGACCGCGCGGCGGCGCGGGTGCGGGCGGCGGCGCGGGCCACGTGGGCGGCTGCGGCCCGGGACCGGGCCAGACGGGACCCTGGTGCTGCATGTTCACCACTGCGCTCCCTCTGCCCGACCAGGTGCCGGAGCGCCGTGCAGGCGGCTCACGGTCACCACGTTCCCCTCGCGATCCACCCCGCGGCCTCGGTGGCCCAGTAGGTCAGGACGATGTCCGCGCCCGCGCGGCGGATCGACAGCAGCGACTCGCGGATCGCGGCGTCACGGTCGATCCAGCCGTTCTGCGCGGCCGCCGTGATCATCGAGTACTCCCCCGAGATCTGGTACGCCGCAACGGGAACCGGGGAAGCGGCGGCGACGTCGGCCAGCACGTCCAGGTAGCTCATCGCGGGCTTGACCATGACCAGGTCGGCACCCTCGGCGAGGTCGAGTTCCAACTCGCGCAACGACTCCCGCCGGTTCGCCGCGTCCTGCTGGTACGTCCGACGGTCCCCCACCAGCGACGAGCCGACCGCCTCGCGGAACGGACCGTAGAACGGGGAGGCGTACTTCGCGGTGTACGCGAGGATCGAGACGTCCTGGTGGCCCACGGAATCCAGCGCGGACCGGATCACGCCGATCTGGCCGTCCATCATCCCCGACGGCCCCAGCATGTGCGCCCCGGCGTCGGCCTGCGCCACCGCCATCAGCGCGTAGCGCTCCAGGGTGGCGTCGTTGTCCACCCGCCCGGCACCGTCGAGCACCCCGCAGTGACCGTGCGCGGTGAACTCGTCCAGGCACGTGTCGGCCATGATCACCGTCGCGTCGCCGAGATCCTCGCGCAGGGCGCGCAGGCCCCGGTTCAGCACCCCGTCGGGCTGCCACGCGACGCTGCCCTCGGCGTCCTTGTCGGCATCGTCGGGGACCCCGAACAGCATGATCCCGCCGACCCCGGCCCGGACCGCCTCCTCGGCCGCGGCACGCAGCGAGTCGACGGTGTGCTGGACGACGCCCGGCATCGACGAGATCGGCGCCGGAGCGTCGATCCCGTCGCGCACGAACATCGGCAGCACGAGCTGCCGGGGCTCCACCGAGACCTCGGCGACGAGCCGCCGGACGGCGGGCGTGGTGCGCAGCCGGCGCGGCCGCACGTGGGGGAACGTCATGTCTCCCAGCCTACTTGACGGTCAGGAGCGCGAGCGGCGCGGCTTCTTCCGCGGCGGGGGCAGGGCACCCTCGGCGCGGAGCCGGGACGCGTGTGCGGCCAGCGCCTCGACCAGGTCCTCGACCGACGCGGTCTCGGGCTGCACGTCCACCCGCAGACCGAACTCGATCGCGGTCTCGGCCGTCTTCGGGCCGATGCACGCGACGATGGTGCGGGCGTGCGGCTTGCCGGCGATGCCGACCAGGTTCCGCACCGTCGAGCTCGAGGTGAAGCAGACCGCGTCGAAGTCGCCGGTCTTGATCATCTCGCGGGTCGAGGCCGGGGGCGGCGCGGCCCGCACCGTGCGGTACGCGGTCACGTCGTCGATCTCCCAGCCGCGGTCGCGCAGGCCCTCGGCGAGGGTCTCGGTGGCGATGTCGGCGCGGGGCAGCAGGACCCGGTTGACCGGGTCGAAGACGTCGTCGAAGGGCGGGAAGACCTCGAGCATGCCCAGGCTGGACTGCTCACCGGTGGGGATCAGCTCGGGCTCGATGCCGAAGGCGCGGACCTTCGCGGCGGTCTGCTCGCCGACACAGGCGATCTTCACGCCGGAGAAGGCACGGGCGTCCAGACCGAACTCGATGAACTTCTCCCACACGGCGCGCACGGCGTTCGTGGAGGTGAAGACCACCCACTGGTAGCGACCGTCGACGAGGCCCTTGACCGCGCGCTCCATCTGGGCGGGGCTGCGGGGCGGCTCGACCGCGATGGTCGGGACCTCCATCGGGATCGACCCGTGGCTGCGCAGCCGGTTCGACATCTCGGCGGCCTGGTCCTTGGTGCGGGGCACGAGCACGGTCCAGCCGTACAGCGCGCGCGACTCCCACCAGGAGAGCTTGCTCCGCTGGCCCACGACCTTGCCGACGGTGACCACGAGCGGGCCCGGTAGTCCGGCGCCGGCCTCGTTGAGCGTCGCGAGAGTCGCCTCGACGGTCTTCTGCTTGCAGGTCGAGCCGTGCGCCGTCACGGCCACCGGGGTCTGCGGCGCGAGGCCGTTCTCGACCAGCGCGGAGGCGGTGTCGGCCAGGTGCTCGGCGGTCGCGCTCAGGACCAGGGGCGACGGTGCCGCGGCCAGCGCCGCCCAGTCGACCTCGCCGCGCACGTCGGCCTCGGTGTGCGCCGAGCCCAGCGCCATTCCGGCGTAGGTGGGGACGGCGGTCGCGGGTGCGAGGCCCGGGACGATCTCGAAGGCGATCTGCGTCCGGGCGACGGCGTTGACCTCGGCCAGCACCGCGTCCGAGGACAGCGGGTCGCCCGCGACCAGACGCACGACGTCGTGCCCGTGACGGGCCTGCGCGAGCAGCGTCTTGGCCACCTCGGCCGGCTCGCCGAGCGCGGGCGCGACGGAGGCGGGGTTGCGGAACGCGGGCTCGCTCTTGCGGCCCTTCGCCGCGGAGGCGGAGGCCGTGTCGGCGCCGTCCTCCTCGGTGTCGATCGGCTCGACGGGCAGGGCGGACCCCACGATGTCGAGGACGGTCTGCGGAACGTCGGGGTCGGTGAAGACCGTCCGGGCGCCCGCGATAGTCTGCTCTGCACGCAGGGTGAGCAGACCCGGATCGCCCGGGCCGGAACCCACGAAGGTGATGCGCCCCGGCACCGTCGCGCGGCCCCGGGCCGGCTTGTTCGCCTTCGCGGCGGCGCGGGTGGACACCGCGTCGGTGTCGGCTGCCGTGTCGGCCTTCGCGGTCTGTGCAATGCGGCTCATGTATCGGCTCCCAGTAGTTGCGGGTGCTACGCGAGCAGGTCGCGTGCGCCCAGGTCGAGCAGCTCCCGTGCCAACGCGATGCCCAACGCGTCGGCGTCGCCCACCGGACCGACCACGGAGGCCCGGACCGAGTCGGAGCCGTCCGCCGCGAGGGCGACGCCCCGCAATGACAGCTCCTCGAAGATCCGACCGTCGTCGTCGAGGGACTCGACGACCTCCGCGATCGCACCGACAGGCGCGGTACACCCGGCTTCCAGCTCGGCGAGGAGGGCACGCTCGGCGGAGACCGCCGCGCGCGTGACCGGATCGTCCAGGCCGGAGAGCACGGAATGCAGTTCCGCATCGTCGCGTCGGCACTCCACTGCGAGTGCGCCCTGAGCGGGCGCGGGCAGCATCTGCACCGGGTCGAGCGCTTCCGTCACCTCGTTGTGGCGACCGATCCGCTTGAGTCCGGCGAGGGCGACCACGATCGCGTCGAGTTCACCGTCCGCTACTTTGCGTAACCGAGAGTCAAGGTTGCCTCGTAGGGGGCGGATTTCCAAACCCAGACCCAGTGCAGTAAGCTGTGTGGCTCGCCGCGGGCTCGAGGTGCCCACCACGGAGCCCGCCGGCAGCTCCCCCAGGACGAGTCCGTCGCGCGCCACGAGGGCGTCCCGGGAGTCCTCCCGAGTCGGCACGGCGGCCAGCGAGAGCCGATCGTCGGGCGCGGTGGGCAGGTCCTTGTACGAGTGCACGGCCACGTCCACCTCGCCGGCGGCCAGGGCGTCACGCAGCGCGGAGGTGAACACGCCGACGCCGATCTTCTCGACCGGATCGGAGCTCAGATCGCCGGGCGTGGCCACGATGACCAGCTCGGCGGGGTGCCCCTGCGCGATCAGGGCGTCGCGCACCGTGCCGGCCTGCGTGGTCGCGAGCAGCGAGCCTCGGGTGCCGATGCGGATAGGGCCGGGCGGGGTGGCGGGAGTGGAATCAGGGACGGATTGCGTGGCCGGTTCAGACACTTCGGTCTTCGGATCCTTCGGTTGCTGAGACGACGCCCGTGGCGCCCGGCTTGAGTTCGAAGAGCTCGCGCAGCGCCTGCGCGTAGGAGTCGCCGCCCGGCGTCGCCGCGAGCTGTTTGACGCGCACCGTCGGGGCGTGCAGGAGCTTGTCGACGACGCGGCGCACCGTCTGCGCCACCTCGTCCCGATCCGTGCCCTCCAGGCCCGGCAGCCGTGAGTCGAGGCGCAGCAGCTCGGCCTCCACGACCTCGGCGGCGCGGCGACGCAGCGCCGTGACGGTCGGAGTGACCTCGGCGGACCGCTGGGCCGAGAGGTACTCGGCCAGCTCGTCGGAGACGATCCCACGCGCCTTCTCGGCGTCCTCGGCGGCCGCCTGCGTGCCGGGCTCGCGGGAGAGCGCGTCGATGTCGATGACGGTGACGCCCGGCAGCCCGACGACGGCGGGGTCCACGTCGCGCGGCAGGCCGAGATCACAGACCACCAGATCACTGTCGACGGTGCGCTGCGCGAGGGCGGAGTGCACGTCCGCGAGACTGACCACGCTGCCGACCGCGCCGGTGCAGGCGATGAGGACGTCGGCGTCGGCGAGCGCCTCGACGATGCCCTCCATCGGGACGGACCGCGCACCGTCGACCCCGGCGTCGAGAGCGGCCTGCGCGAGGCGGCCCGCCTTCTCCTCCGTGCGGTTGGCGACGGTGACATCGGCGACGCCCGCCCGCGCCAGATGCGCGACGGCGAGGCCGCCCATTGCGCCGGCGCCGACCACGACGGCGCGCCGCAGCGAGCCGCCCTGTGCGCCGAGGACCGACTGCGCACGGTCGAGCGCGACGGAGACGACGGAGGCGCCGGCCTTGTCGATACCGGTATCGGTGTGCACGCGCTTGCCGACGTGCAGCGCGCGCTGTGCGAGGTCGTGCACGACCCGGCCCGCGACCTGGTTCTCGTCGGACGCGGCGTACGCGCCACGGATCTGGCCGAGGATCTGCTGCTCGCCCACGACCATCGAGTCGAGGCCACTGGCCACCGAGAACAGGTGCTGGACCGCGGCCTCGGAGTAGCGGACGAAGGCGTGCTTGCTGAGCTCGTTGATGGAGAGGCCGGAGCGGGCGGAGAGCACGTCCGACACCGCTTCGAGCGCGGGGTGGAAGGCCTCGACGACGGCGTAGATCTCGATCCGGTTGCAGGTGGTGACCACCATGACCTCGTCGATGTGGGGCGACTCCATGAGCTGCGCCAACACCTTGGGACGATCGGTCTCGGTGATGGCCAGTTTCTCCAGCACCGACACCGGCGCGCTGCGGTGCGACGCGCCGAACAGCAGAACCGACACCCTCGCTGCTCCTTCGAAGATCATCTGCGGGCAACTACAGTCGGTAGTTTCCCGTACAGGCACGGTACCCCGCATCCCCTGAAATGGGAAAACGCGCCCAGCCCGACCTCACCCGTGCAGGTGACGAGGGGTCGCCCGCGAGGGTCGTTCAGCCCAGGATATCGGCTCTCAGGTGCGCGACGTCCACTTCGAACAGCCGCGGACCACTCAGGTGGCCAGATCCGCGCGCAGCCTGCGGACGTCCACCTCCCAATAGCTGTGCGTGGAACCATCGAGCAGTACCACCGGCAGCATGTCGCCGTACTCACCGCGCAGCTCCGTGTTGCCCGGCGCGTCGACGTCCACCTGCTCGTAGTCGAAGGGCACCTCGGCGCGGAGCGCGGTGAGCTCGTCGTGCGCGCGGGCGCACATGCCGCAGCCCTCACGGGTGAGGAGTGTGATGACAGCCATGTGCTCAGTGTGCCGGGTGCGGAGCGCGGTGGCACCGATGCGGGCCGCCTTCCCGGGCCTGCCCGCACCCCAGGCCCGCGGGATATAAGGTTGGACGAGACCACGCAACGCGGGAGGTGCCCTTGTCCGACCAGGCCAGCGCTGACGAACGTCGGCAGAGTGCGGCGGGCGAAGCGAGCGCCGATGCCGCACACTCGCTGCTGCTCGAGAAGGAGGGCCGCGAGGACGGTACGGTGCCGCCGGATCTGACGGCCGCCGCCTTCTTCGACGTCGACAACACGATGGTTCAGGGCGCGTCGATCGTGCACTTCGCCCGTGGCCTGGCCGCGCGCAACTACTTCAGCTACTCCGACCTCGCGTCGGCCGTGTGGGCGCAGGCCAAGTTCCGGCTCACCGGCAAGGAGAACAGCGAGGACGTGGCCGCGGGGCGCGAGAAGGCGCTGTCCTTCATCGCCGGCCGGTCCACGGAGGAGCTCAAGGCCGTCGGCGAGGAGATCTACGACGAGATCATCGCCGACAAGATCTGGCCCGGTACCCGCGCGCTGGCGCAGATGCACCTCGACGCCGGCCAGCAGGTCTGGCTCGTCACCGCCACCCCGGTCGAGCTGGCGCAGACGATCGCGGACCGGCTCGGCCTCACCGGCGCGCTCGGTACCGTGGCGGAGTCGCAGGACGGGATCTTCACCGGCAAGCTCGTGGGCGACATCCTGCACGGCCTCGGCAAGGCCCACGCAGTCCGCTCGCTGGCGATCCGCGAGGGCCTGAACCTCAAGCGCTGCACCGCCTACAGCGATTCCCACAACGACGTGCCGATGCTCTCCCTGGTCGGCACCGCCGTCGCCATCAATCCGGATTCCGACCTGCGCGATGTCGCGCGGGTGCGGGGCTGGGAGATCCGCGACTACCGCACCGGCCGCAAGGCCGCCAAGATCGGCGTCCCGACCGCCATCGGCGTCGGCGTCGCCATCGGCGGCGCAGCCGCGCTGATCAAGCACTTCAGCGACGACTAGCGACGTCCGGGTCGACGGTGCCGCCCGGCCTGGGCGGCCGTCTTGCGGGGCGGACCGCGGTCCACCGATCAGTTCTGATTCTTCATAACGCTGCAGCGTTATGCAGAATCAAGACCGATAGCGGGAAGATCCGTCGAGGAGCAGGTCGAAGGGCTCGAGAGCGTCGCGCAGCTTGTTCCGGAGGCGGTCGGGTTCCTCGCAGTCGTCCCAGTCCCAGTGCGTCGGGTACAGCTTCCGCCCCATGAGCAGGCTGTCGCGTTGGATCCGCTGCTCCGAGGTGAACCCCTTCCCCTGCTTCCCCTTGCCGTCGAACTCGCCGACCACGCGCTCGGCCCACAGGAAGTCGACCCGCGCCTCGAGCGCACCCGCTTCGTTGAAGAACTCCCGCTGCAACTCCGGGCGCGGGATCTCGGGCCATTTGAGCATCAGCGCCCGGCTGCGGGACTCGCCGACGGACTCCGACAGCGGCGACGCCTCGGCCAGTGCGGCAAGCAGATTGGCGATCCCCCGCCGCCGACCGAGCCTGCCGATCGCCGCCTCCAGCTCCTCCCGCGAGACGCCCAACCGCAACGCCGCATCCAGCGCACAGACGGCCGCGACGAAATCACCGGCCAGCGCGAGGTCGAGCGCCGTTCGCGCGATCGACGTGACCGTCACCCCGTCGACCACGACGACGTCCTCCGCGTCCAGTCGTCGGACGTGCAGCCTGCGGCGCCCCCGCTTCGTTCCACCGCGGACGCCGTCCGCCGTGAAATCGACGGTGCGCCAATCGGAGTTCAGTGTCCCCATCCCGTGCACCGCGGCCGCCGCCTCATGGCTGAGCACCGTCGCGTCGCTCGATCTCTGCGCGGCGGCGATCGCGCTGAGCCGCAATTCCTCCCACGGCAGCAGCCTCCCACCGAGGTGGTAGACACCGCGCCACACCCGCGTCATCTTCTGCTCGCGTTGCCATACCCGGATCTGGCGATCCGTCGCACCGACTGCCAACAGTTCCTTCCGATGGCGGTGTTGTGCGGACGTGTCCTCCGACATGCTCATCCCCCTGACCGACGCCCCCACGCCGTCCGCTGCATTGTCGCGTACGCGCGCGAATCCGGGTGCGGTTCCCCTGTTCCCGGATCTGCCGCTATCGGTCTTGACTCTTCATAGCGTTGCAGCGTTATGCAGAGTCAAGACCGATCGGTGGACCGCGGTCCGCCGCGGAAGTCGGGCGCCGGAGCGGAGAAGGCACCGTCGGGGCCGCGCAGCGGCGGCCTCCCGGCACCCCTAGAAGTCCTGGAAGATGTTCTTCCGGCGCGCGAGGATGCGGTACAGCGACTGCTGGATGGTCTCGCGCACGTTGTCGGTGAGCTCGAAGACCACCATGGGGTCGTCCGCGTCGGCTTCGGTGAAGCGGTCCGTCGCGATCGGCTCACCGAACTCGATGTGCCACTTCGACGGTAGCGGGACCATGCCGAGCGGACCGAGCCACGGGAACAGCGGCGTGATCGGCGCGTAGGGCAGGCCAAGCAGACGCGCGACGGGCTTCACGTCCGCCAGCATCGGGTAGATCTCCTCGGCGCCCACGATCGACACGGGGATGATCGGGACCTGCGCGCGGATCGCGGCCGTCACGAAGCCGCCGCGCCCGAAGCGCTGCAGTTTGTACCGGTCGCGGTAGAGCTTGCCGATGCCCTTGAACCCTTCGGGCCACACCGCCACGAGCTCGCCCCGGGTGAGCAGTGCCTCCGCGTCGGCGTTGCAGGCGACGGTGGCGCCCATCTTGCGCGCGACCTCGCCGATGAACGGGTACTCGAAGGCCAGGTCCGCCGCCAACAGGCGTAGGTGACGCTGGTCCGGATGGTTGTCGTGCACCGCGACGGCCGACATCAGCCCGTCCAGCGGGATCACGCCGGAATGGTTCGCCACCAGCAGCGCGCCGCCCTCACGGGGCAGGTTCTCGGCACCCGTGGTGTCCACGCGGAACCACTTGTCGTACATCGGACGCAGCGCCGGCAGGAACACCGCGTCGGTGAGGTGCGGATCGAAACCGAAAGGATCGATGTCGTAGTCGCCGGTGAGACGCTCGCGGACGAAGGCGGCACCGTCGACCACCGATTCCACGGCGCGCTCGCGCCAGCCCGGACCGGGCTCGGCGGGCTGTGCCGCGGCCAGGTAGTCGGGGTTGAGGGCGTGCACCGTGGCCTCGCGGCGCGGGGCCGACGGTGCCGGGGTGCCGGTGAGCGCGGACGGGTGCCGCTGCTGCGCCCGCTCGCGCCCTTCGGAGCGAGCGGCGGTGTCGATGGACACGGGCAACTGCAGCACCTTCGCGTGCTGTGAGCCTGATGGGTTGGTCATAGATCTACCGTCCAGCCGTGCCGTCCTGAAGAGCCGATTCCCGCGAACCGTCGAGCGAGGGCCGCGACCCGTTGCTCGACACCCACGATCGACTCCACACCGATTGTAGGTTCTGCCGGGCCGTGGCGGGCGACGTCCTCCATGACCTGGCGCGTGGTGAACCGCGGCGCGAAGCCGAGGTCCTGCCGCATGCGCGTGGTGTCGAAGGCGTTGCCGAAGCTGAGGTAGGCGAGCTGCACCTTGTCCGTGGGGGTGCGGCCCCTGCCGCGGATCACGGCGACAGCGGGCCCGAAGGCGGGTTTGATCACCGGCAGCGGCATCCGGCCCGACAGGCGGATGGCCTGCGACATGGAGATGGCACCGTCGCCGGCGATGTTGAACGTGCCCGCCCTACCCGCGACCACGGCGTGCTCCAGCGCGCCCAGCGCGTCGTCCTGGTGCAGCAGCTGCAGCCTGGCGTCGCGGCCGATGATCGAGGGCACCACGGGCCGCTCGAACAGTGAGCCGAGCAGGGTCTCGATGTTGGGGCCGAGGATGGGGGCGAGCCGCAGCACCGTCAGGTCGATGTCGGTACGACGGCGGGCCATGCTGCGGGCGTAGGTCTCCGCGTCGAGCAGGTCACGCGGGTGACCGCTCGCCGCGGCCCCGCCGACCAGATCCTCGGTGACCAGCGCCGGGTTGCGCGACCGGGAGCCGTACACCTGGGTCGAGGAACGCATGACGACCCGCTTGACCGTCTCCGACTTCTGGCAGGCCGCGAACACCCGCATCGAGCCGAACACGATCGCGTCCTTCGTGGACGCCGACGGGAAGTGGTTGTCGGTGACCGAGGTGGAGCAGTGGACCACCGTGTCCACCTCGTTGGTCGCCATGATCTTGCCGAAGATGTGGCTGCGGTAGTCGACGCGGATGAACTCCGCGGGCTCCATCCGCCGGTGCAGCGCCTTGGTCGGCGGCACCGCGTCGACCCCGATCACGCGCTCGATGTCCGGCCGCTGGGCGAGCCGGCGCACGAGATAGCCGCCCACGAACGTGGACGCGCCCGTCACCATGACGACGCGCGGCGCATTGACGGCCGACTCACTCATTACTGAAGGGTAACCGGAAACACGAAAGCCCGCCCAGATCCTGGGCGAGCTCTCATGAAAGTGTGACCAGAAGGCCTACTTGCCGAGTTTCCTACGCTGCACCCGGGTGCGGCGGAGCAGCTTGCGGTGCTTCTTCTTCGACATGCGCTTGCGGCGCTTCTTGATCACTGAACCCATGGGTTCCTCACGTCTCTCTATCGAATTGCCATGATCGTGCGCGGCGGCCGGGTACGGAAAGAGCCCCCGCGTCCACGCAGCAGGCTTCTACTTTACCCGGCGCAGTGGCCCACGCGAAATCCACCCGGGCCACGTTCACCGCTGACGCCCTTCGGCGGAGCCTAGCCCGCGTCGAAGAACGAGGTCTGCAGGTAGTCGTGCACGGCCTTCTCGTGCACACGGAAGGACCTACCCACGCGCACCGCGGGGAGCTCCCCGTTGTGCACCAGGCGGTAGACCGTCATCTTCGACACCCGCATGAGGGTGGCGACCTCCGCCACCGTCAGGAACGACGAGCCGGCTGCCTGGGGAGCCTGAGCTCCGGCACCGATCTCGGCGGGCTTGCTGTTCTTGTTTGCAGACGCCATGAATTCCCTAACCTCCGGCACGTGTCGCGCCGCCGGCTTCCCCTCCGGCGGACCTGACACGCACGTGCTTCGAGCAGCTTAGCGGTACCAATGGGAATAATGCGACGGGAGTGAGCTAACCAAAGCTTCTACCCGAGGCGCCCGAGCTCGGCCGATCGCTCGGCACAGGCCCGAGTCGCCGCGTAAAACGCAGGTCGAAGGCCATTTTTCTCCAGCTCGCGGATCGCCGCCGCCGTCGTACCGCCCGGGGAAGTCACCGCCGCCCGGAGCTCGGTGGGTGACGGAGAAGTCTCAACCATTAGTGCACCTGCGCCCGCGATGGTGTGCGTGGCGAGGGTCGTGGCCTGGTCCCGGGTCAGCCCCAGATCCACTCCCGCGTCGATCATCGCCTCGGCGACGAGGAAGGCGTACGCGGGTCCGGAGCCCGACAGAGCGGTGAGCGCGTCCAGCTTCGATTCCGGCACCACCAGCACCTCGCCGACGGCCTCCATCACCGACCGGACCAGCGACACGTGCGTCTCCGTCGCATCCCGCCCGCCGGAGACACCGCTCATCGACTTGCCGACGAGCATCGCCGTGTTCGGCATGATCCGCACGACGGGGGTCCCCGCCGGCAGGACCGCTTCATAGGCCGCGGTGGGCACGCCGGCGGCCACGGAGGCCACGACGGCGCCGTCCCGCAACCCGGCCGCGACGTCGGGCAGGATCGCCGACACCACATCGGGCTTGACGGCGATCACAACGAGCCCGGCACCGTCGACCGCCTCCCCGATGGTGCCGACTGCACGGACCCCGTACCGCTCGGACAGCTCGCCGGCGCGGCCCGCGTGGGGCTCGGCCACCGTCAGCGATCCGGGCTCGTGCCCCGCGGCGACGAGGCCGCCCAGCAGCGCCTCCCCGATCCGCCCGCCGCCGATCAGCGCGATGTTCTCATTCATGTCGTTCCTCCAGGAGTCGTAGTGGTCGGTCAGCGGTTCGAGACCGGCATCATCGCCAGCTGCCGGGAGGTCGCGACGACCTGCCCGGACTCGTCGACCAGCAGGTGGTCCTCCTCGAACCAGCGCTGCCCGACGACGGGCGCGGACGCCCGGAAGCGCAGCCAGCCCTGGGCCGGCTCGCGACGCACCGACGCCGTCAGCGTGAGCGTGGGCGCCCACCCGACGCCGCCGAGGTTCGCCACGACGGGCAGCGAGATGTCGGTGGCGAGCAGGGCGAACAGGCCCGACAGCGGCTCCTCGCGCAGGCGCACCCAGCCGCGGGTCTCAGCGGGGCCGGTGCGGCCCTCGATCACCGGCAGCGTCGACGCGACGTAGCGGACCTCCGCGACCCGTCCGACCTTGAAGACCTTGGCCGCGGGGTGCTCGGGATCCCAGTCGAGGGCGTCGTCGGACGGAGTCGCGGGCATGTCGTCGAGGGGGTTCGGCTCGCGGTAGCGCTCCTCGCCCTCGTCGCGCTGCGCCAGCGTGACCGCGGCCTGGACGTACACGCGGTCGCCCTGCACGGCCTCGACGTTCACGACGGAGGTGGTGCGGCCCCGCTTGCTCACCCGGGTGCGCAGTTCGACGGTGCCCGGGTCGGGCGCGCCGAGGTACTCGGCCGAGATGACCACGGGCGCGACAGCGGGGTCGGCATCGTCGTCGCCGTCGCGGTAGGCGGCCTGCGCCGCCGACGCGAGCACCGCGAGCAGCGCGCCCCCGTGCACCTTCTTGCCCACCGACCAGGTGGGGTCGATCTCGGCGGTGTAACCGCCCGGGGCCGCCGTGACCGACACGAGGTCCGCGAACAAAGCCATCCTGCGCTCCTTACCGGGACGCCCCGGAGGATCCGGGGAGTCAGGCGGCCGGGGCGACGCGCAGATGCTCCCGCGCGAATTCCAGCGCCTCCGTGAGCATCGCACGTCGCTCCCCGGGCGTCTTCGCCGAGCCGGTCGCGATCTCGAGGATCACGTGGCCGTCGAAGCCGGACGCGGCGAGCCGGCGGCACACCTCGGCGGCCGGCTGGGTGCCGTGACCGGGCACGAGGTGCTCGTCGACGGCGGCGCCGAGCCCGTCGGTGAGATGCAGGTGACGCAGGCCGTCGCCCATGCGGTCCATGAGCGCGAGCGCATCGACGCCCGCGGTCGCGGTGTGCGAGAGGTCCAGGGTGTAGTTCGTGTAGCCCACGTCGGTCGGGTCGATCGACGGCGCGAAGGCCGAGACCGCCGTGCCCGGGTTACCGCGCCGCTTGAGCCGCTCGACGGACTCGCCGCGACGGAGGACGTCGAACCGGAGCGGGAACATGTTCTCCACGGCGACGGCCACGTCGCTGCCGTCCTCGAGCTCGCTCACCAGGTCGACGAAGTTCTCCGCGTAGCGCCGCTGCCACCGGAACGGCGGGTGCACGACGACGGTGTCCGCCCCGAGGTCCTCCGCGGCCGTGACGGCCCTGCCGAGCTTGGCCAGGGGATCCGATCCCCACACCCGCTGGCTGATGAGCAGACAGGGGGCGTGGACGGACAGCACCGGCACGTCGTAGCGCATGGACAGCCCCGCCACGTTCGCGATGTCCTGGCTGGCCGTCTCGTGCCAGATCATGAGCTCGACGCCGTCGTAGCCGACCTCGGCGGCGTACCGGAACGCGTCCTCGAGCTTCTCGGGGTAGACCGAGGCGGTCGACAGGCCGACCGCGATACCGCTCACGTGGCCGAGGGTACTCAGTTCGCGCCGAGCGCCATCAGCAGCGGGCCGAACGTGATCACCAGGCCCACGAGGAGGGCCAGACCCAGCGTCAGGTAGTCGGTGGTCTTCCGCAGGAAGTGCGTGAAGGTCACGATGCCGATGATCACGATGAAGGCCAGCACGACCGTCAGCGCGATGGTCGGCATGCCGCCGCCCCAGTTCCACAGCTTGAAGAAGCCGAAGAACAGGCCGGCGCCGGCGGCGATGCCGAGCACGACCTCCGCCGCGAGTACGAGCCAACCGCGACCCGCCCCGGTCGATGTCGCCTTCTCGGCGTCGTCCTCGTGGTCCGTGGACTTCGCGAGGAAGTCCGAGGTCCCCTCGGCGCCGAGCGCGGCGCGGGCCTCATCGATCTGCTCGACGCTCATCCGTCCGGTGTCCGGGACCGACGGTGCCGCACCCTCGCCGTCCGCGGACTCCGGGACGTCCGTCACGGGGGCCACGTCGACGGTGTCGTCCGTCTCGATCTCCGCGAACCGGGCCTGCCGCTCACGGACCTGGGCGGTGTTGAAATCGGCGGTCGCCATGATCGGGGCCTCGGCCTGATCCCAGCGCGACCACGCGAAGTTCTCCTCGGCATGCCCCTCGTCGGTGTGGTGCACGACGTCGACGCCCTCGACCCCGTCCGCGAGGTCCTGCGCCGCGGGCTCCGCCGGCGCCTCCTCGGCACGGGCCTCGCCGACGGCGGCCGCCAGGAACGACGACGTGATCGGCTCGTCCTCGCTCTGCGCGGCCTCAGCCGCGGGCTCGGGCTCGGGCTCGGCGGGCTCCTCGACGACCTGCGCCGGGGCGGCGTGGACCTCCTCGACGACCTGCGCATCGACGGCGTGCGACTCGGCGTCCTGCGGCGCACCGTCGGACTGCACAGCCTGTGGGGTCTCAGCGGCCTGCGGGGCGGGCTCGTCGTCGCGGACGACGGGGATCTCCCCCGTCAGCTCGGCGACGGTGACGGAGTTCTCCCCGCCGCGGTGGCGCCGACGGCGACCACCCGACGCCGCCGGGGCGCCGCCTTCCCTGGCGAGCAGCTCCGCCAGCGAAATCCTTCGCTCCTCGCTCATGCACGTCACCGTCCTGTGGTTCGTCGGCCCCGTGGGCCGCGCGTACGCCGGTGTTGTCACAACCGCCACACACGCCAATCTGGTCTGTCGCAGATCCTACTTCTTCACCGCACCGCGACCACGACGGCGCGCGCGGCGATCTACCATCTTACTCACAGCATTTACTGGACTTTACCGCCGTGTTCCGGTGTGAAACCCGCCTGCGTATCCAGATAACGGAGGATCACGCCCTCGCGCAACGCCCACGGGCAGATGTCGAGCGCCTCGACGTTCAGCGAGCGCATCGCCGCCTCGGCCACCAGTGCCCCGGCCACGATCTGCCCCGCGCGATCGGAGCTGAGCCCTTCGAGCTCCTTCCGGTCGGCGGCCGTCATCCGGCTGATGAACCCGATGAGCTGGCGCAGGCTGCTCGCGGTGAGCGTGCGCTTGACCCGAGGTCCGGCGGACGAGGGTGCGGCCCCCGTCAGGCGCGCGAGCGTCCGCATCGTCTTCGACGTGCCCGCGACCATGTCCGGGGTGCCGGCCGCGAGCAGGCGCTCCGCACCGGGGGCGATCTCGGCGTCGAGCCAGTCGCGCAGCATGCTCACGCGGCGACGGCCGGGCGGGTCCTCCGGCAGCCACTCGCGGGTGACGCGCCCCGCGCCCAGGGGCAGCGACAGCGCGACATCGGGCTCCTCGTCGACACCGTTGCTCATCTCCAGCGAGCCGCCGCCGATGTCGATGTTGAGCACGCGGCCGACGCTCCAGCCGTACCAGCGGCGCACCGCGAGGGCGGTGAGGCGGGACTCGTCGGCGCCCGAGAGCACCTCGACGTCGACGCCGCTCTCGGCCTTGACGTGGGCGAGG
This sequence comes from Tsukamurella pseudospumae, assembly GCF_001575195.1. Taxonomy (NCBI): domain Bacteria; kingdom Bacillati; phylum Actinomycetota; class Actinomycetes; order Mycobacteriales; family Tsukamurellaceae; genus Tsukamurella; species Tsukamurella pseudospumae. The sequence goes on along the minus strand of NZ_LSRF01000058.1, from coordinate 576,181 downwards.
ACGCTGTCGGTGTTGCTGGCGTCGCGCACCGCGGAGGTGGCGAAGGCCATCACCTGCGCGCAGCCCGAGCTCGTGGCGATGTTGGTGAACTCGGAGACGGACGAGACCAGCGCGTCCTCGCCCGCCTGGCTGAGGCGGCCGCTCGGCTCGATCTTCTCGGCCAGCCGCAGCGTGGCCTTGGTCGAGCTCATCGGAGTCGGATGTGCACCCCAGTGGGCGTCGACCACCAACAGGTGCACCGTATTGGACCCGATGTCGAGTACTCCCAATCTCACGATGCCAATCTAGACCCGACTACCGTGGGCACCGTGACCGACCTTCCCATGCCCGGCCTGCGGCGGCCCGTTCCGGAAGTACCGCTGGACTTCCCGCGCGAGTGGCTCGAGTTCCCCGATCCCGCCGATCCGAACCACCTCATCGCGGCGGACCTCACGTGGCTGCTCTCGCACTGGACGTGCATGTTCGGCACCGACTCGTGCCACGGCATCGAGCCGGGCCGGGAGACCGACGGCTGCTGCAGCCACGGCGCGTTCCTGTCCGACTCCGGCGACCGGAAGCGGCTCAAGAAGGCCGTCGCGAAGCTCACGGACGCCGACTGGCAGTTCCGGTCGAAGGGCCTGGGCAAGAAGGGATACCTCGAGGAGGACGACCTCGACGACGAGCCCGCGATCCGGACGCGCAGGTACGACGGCGCCTGCATCTTCCTCAACCGCCCCGGGTTCGCGGGCGGGCAGGGCTGCGCCTTGCACGCGATGGCGCTGCGCACCGGGGTGGAACCGCTCACCGTCAAACCCGATGTCTGCTGGCAGCTTCCGGTCCGGCGCACGCAGGAGTGGGTCGAGCGGCCGGACGGCGAGCAGATCCTGCGCACCACGATCGGCGAGTACGACCGGCGGGGTTGGGGCGCAGGCGGACTCGACCTGCAGTGGTACTGCACCGGCTCGCCCGAAGCGCACGTCGGGGCGCAGCAGGTGTGGCAGAGCTACGCACCGGAGCTGACCGAGCTGCTCGGCGAGCAGGCCTATGCGGCGCTGGCGCGGGAGTGCGCGGCGCGCAAGGACTCCCTCGTCGCCGTGCACCCGGCCACCGCGGCCGCGACGGAGCGGCAGAGCTACGACATGAAGTACGTGGAGCTCTAAGCGAGCCCGTCCAGGCCGTGCAGGTTCTTGGCCGTCGGACTCGTCTCGACGGTGGCGGGGTCCGGGTAGGTCCCCAGCACCCGGTCGGACGTGCCCGACGTGGTGACGGAGAACCAGTAGTGCTCGTTCTTGAAGTGGTGCAGGCGATGGCTGCGCCAGACGGCCTTGTAGGCGCGGCTCCGCGGCTTGTAGTCGGTGTGGACGAGGTAGTGCGTCCACTCGTAGCCGAGCAGGAAGACAGCCTCGACCAGCATGAAGGTGAGGGTCGCGTGCAGCGGCGCGCCGATCAGCGCGCCCACGCCCAGCGGCGCGGCGAGGCCGAGGCCCGCTATCACCCAGGGCAGCGCCCGAGTGGGGATGAACACCAGATCGACATCGCGGGGAGCGGCGTGGTGCCGGCGGTGATCGCGCGCGAGCAGGGTGTCGATCGTGAGCGGCCCGACGGTGCGCGGCCGCCAGTGCAGCACGAAGACGTGGATCACCCACTCCAGGAACGGGAACAGCGCGGCGAAGACCAGCGGGGCCCACAGGTCCGACAGCCCTCCCTCGCCGACGAGCACCCGGGCTGCGAGGGTTCCGGCGAGGAACACCAGGATCATCCAGGGCGTCGGATGGCGCAGGAATTCGCGGGCGGCGGAGCCGAGGGTGACGCCGCGGCGGGCCGCGCGATCGGTGGTGGTCATGACTGCTCCATCTCATCGAGGAATCCGCCGAGGACGTCCGTCGCGCCGCCGAGAACGGCCCGCGCGGCCGCGCGGGCGGCGGTGGCGTCGCCGTCGAGCACGGCGGCGCTGAGCGCGCGGTACCGGTCCGCGGGTTCGGCCGCGGCGACGGCGTCGGCGACGACGCCGAGCATCGGCTCGTAGACGCGTCGCATGCCGTTGAAGATGAGCGACATCGCGATCGAATCGGCGCCGCGGACGAGGTGGTCCCAGTAGACGAGGGCCGCGGCCTGCTGCGCCGGTCCGTTCGGGGCGGCCTCGATCGCCGCCAGCGCTGTCGTGAGCGGCTCCGCCAGGGCGTCCGCGGCGCGGGCCGCCGCCTTCTCCGCGATCCACGGCCCGAGGTACTCGCGCACCTCGAGCACGCTGCGCACCACGGACGGATCGACGACGGCACCGTCGGGCGCGGCGACGAGCAGGTGCGGCAGCAGGTCGAGCCCGCCCGTGCGGGTCACGTCATTGACGATCGCCCCGTCGCCCTGCCGGACCTCGACGTGCCCGGACGTCGCGAGGCGCGCGATCGCCTCCCGAACGACGGGCCGCGAGACGCCGAGCGCCTCCGCCAGCTTGCGCTCGCTGGGCAGCCGCGAGCCGACGGGCGCCGACCCGCTGACCAGCTGGTTCAGCAGCTGATCGTGCACCTCGTCGGCGGCCGACCGCCGGGTTACCGCACTCAGTTCCATGCCGGAACAGTAACGTCAACACGGTCCGGTGGTCAAGTGGTCAGACCAATATACTTCAGGCCCGACGCCGAAACGCCGGGCTGTGAAGCTCAGGGCTCGAGCTTGTAGCCCAGCCCGCGGACGGTGACCAGGTGCTTGGGGTTGGCCGGATCCGCCTCGATCTTGCTGCGCAGGCGCTTGACGTGCACGTCGAGGGTCTTGGTGTCGCCCACGTAGTCGGCGCCCCAGACCCGGTCGATGAGCTGCCCGCGGGTGAGCACGCGGCCGCTGTTGCGCAGCAGGTACTCGAGCAGGTCGAACTCCTTGAGCGGCAGGGTCACCGCCTCTCCCCCGACGGTGACCACGTGCCGCTCGACATCCATCCGGACGGGGCCGCCCTCGAGGACGCCGTCGTCCAGGCCGTCGGCGGCCGCGGTGTCGGCGCCGCGGCGCAGCACGGCGCGGATGCGGGCGATGAGCTCGCGGGCGGAGTAGGGCTTGGTGACGTAGTCGTCGGCGCCCAGCTCGAGCCCCACGACCTTGTCGATCTCGCTGTCCCGTGCGGTCACCATGATGACGGGCACGGACGAGCGGGCGCGCAACTGCTTGCACACGTCGGTGCCGCTCATGCCGGGCAGCATGAGGTCGAGCAGCACGATGTCCGCGCCGGTGGCGTCGAAGTGCCGCAGGGCCTCGGCCCCGTCGCCCACGACGGTGGTCTCGAACCCCTCCTTGCGGAGCAGGAACGCGAGCGGGTCGGCCAGCGACTCCTCGTCCTCGACGATCAGTACGTGTGTCACCGCAGTACATCCTCACTGTGGTCATCGCGCTCCGCAGGTTCCGGGTCCGGGTCGCCCAGCGCCGGCAGTACCAGCGTGAAGGTCGAGCCCATGCCCGGTTTGCTCCAGAGCCTAATGGTGCCGCCGTGGTTCGCGGCGACGTGTTTGACGATGGCGAGACCGAGCCCGGTCCCGCCCGTCATCCGGGACCGCGCCTTGTCGACGCGGAAGAAGCGCTCGAAGACGCGCTCCTGGTCTTCGGGGGCGATGCCGATGCCCCTGTCGGTGACGGCGATCTCCACCGCGGCGGCACCGCCGGGACCGGCGGCGGGGCGCAGGCGCCGGCTGATCGAGACCTGGGTGTTCTGCGGCGAGTAGGCGATCGCGTTGGAGATGAGGTTCGACAGCGCGGTGAGCAGCAGCGTGTCGTCGCCGCGGATCTCCAGGCCGGAGGGTTCGTCGACGATGAGCGAGATGTTGCTGGCCTCCGCGGTCACCTGGGCGCGGGCGACGGCCTCGCCGACCACGTCGTCGACCTCGACGCCGCCGAGGTCGGGCAGCTTCTCGGCGCCCTGCAGCCGCGAGAGCGCGATCAGTTCGTTGACCATGTTGCCCATGCGGGTCGACTCGACGAGGACGCGGGAGCCGAAGTGCTGCACCGCCTCCGGATCGTCGACGGACTCCAGCAGCGCCTCCGCCAGCAGGCCGATCGCACCGACCGGCGTCTTGAGCTCGTGCGAGACGTTCGCCACGAAGTCGCGGCGGGTGGCCTCCATGCGCTGGTTCTCGGTGTCGTCGTCGGCGTAGAGCACCGCGTACTGCTCGTCGGGCTGCCCGCCGTGGATCAGATCCACGCGGCAGCGCAGGGCGATGCTCGCGCGATCGGATCGGCGCGAGATCGTCAGTTCGACGGTGCGCGGCGCCCCGGTCTCGAGGACCTGGGACGCGGCCGCCCACACGCGGTCGTCGAGGAGCTGCTCCCGGACGAGGGAGAACTCCTCGGCGCGGGCGTTGCACAGGATCACGTCGCGGAACCCGTCCACGACCACCAGCGCGGTGGGCGAGTCCCGGATCACGGCGCGGTGCAACTCGGCCACCGTCATCCGGGTGGGGCCCGTCTCCGCGGGGGCTGCGACGCGCTGCCGGACCCGGCGCGCGAGCCATCCGATGAGTGCGCCCGCCAGGGCGGACACCACGCACAGGACCACAGTCACGCGGTCAGTGTACCCAGGTTCTCGACCGATCTTTCACATCGGGAACGACTGGTGAACAACCGGTTACCGGTCGGCGGCCACCTCGACAACATCGGCGTACTCGGGGTGCTTCTCGGCGTACTTCGCCACGTACGAGCACACGGCGCGCGCCCTCTTCCCCGAGTCCCGGACGTCGTCGAGCGCCGCCTTGGTGAGGACAGCCGCGTAGCCGTTCCCGGCGTGCGTCTCGTGCACCACGGTGTGGGTGAGCAGCCGGACGTCGACCTCGTCCACGTAGTCGAGGTAGCCCGCCTGCTCGCCGTCCACGGTGAGTACGTAGCGCTCCCGCTCCGGGGAGTGAGTCACAGTCACGTCAGCCATGTGAGCCACGTTATCCCGTCGTCCGTAGACCCGCCTGAGGAGAACTTAAGGGGCGGTACCGAAAATCCGGCTACTTGCCACCCTGGTTGGCGACCGCGGCCGCGCCCGCGGCCGCGGCCTCGGGATCGAGGTAGGTGCCGCCCGGATTGGCGACCGAGCCGTCCTCGTTGAACGAGTAGGTCAGCGGGATGCCGGTGGGGATGTTCAACGCGGCGATGTCGGCGTCGGAGATGCCGTCGAGGTGCTTGACCAGCGCGCGCAGCGAGTTGCCGTGCGCGGCGACGAGCACCGTCTCGCCCTGGGCGACGCGCGGCTCGATGACGGCCTGGTAGTACGGGATGAAGCGCTTGACCACGTCGAGCAGGCACTCGGTGAGCGGCACCTGCGGCAGGAGCGCGTACCGGGGGTCCTCGGTCTGGCTGTATTCGTTCGCCGGGTCGATCGCGGGGGGCGGGGTGTCGTAGCTGCGGCGCCAGAGCATGAACTGCTCGTTGCCGTACTTGTCCTTGGTCTCGGCCTTGTTCAGCCCCTGCAGTGCGCCGTAATGACGCTCGTTGAGGCGCCAGTCGCGGACCACGGGGATCCAGTGCCGGTCCGCGGCGTCCAGTGCGAGGTTCGCGGTCGTGATCGCGCGGCGCAGCAGCGAGGTGTAGACGACGTCGGGCAGCAGGCCGTTCTCCTTGAGCAGCTCGCCGCCGCGGGCGGCCTCGCCGCGCCCCTTCTCCGTGAGGGCCACGTCGACCCAGCCGGTGAACTGGTTGGACGCGTTCCACTCGCTCTCGCCGTGACGGAGCAGGATCAGGGTGCCGTAAGTCATGGGGCGCAGTCTATCGCCCGGCGGATCGGTCCACGCAGGTCCGCGAGGCTCTCCTCGTCCGATCTCGGCGCCGCGAGCGATCGGGCGCCGTACAGCCGATCGAACAGCAGTCCCTCGAGCAGGCTGATCAGGTCCCGCGCAGCGGATACGGGGTCCGTCGCGCCGCGTCCGCGGAACAGTTCCGTCGCGAGCGGGACGGAGAACAGACAGGTCGCCAGGGGTTCCGCGAGCCCCTCGGCCGCGGCGTCGGGCGCAAGGGCGTACCGCGCGAGCGCGTCGCGCCGGCGAACCGTGAGCAGGAGGTGCAGTTGGTGCGTCATCACGTCCGTCGCGTCATCGGGTTCGACGGTGCGCGGCACCACCTTCTCGAACTCGGCGCGCGACCGCTCCCGGAGGTGCTCGATCGCGGCCGTGAGGAGCGCGGCGCGGGTGCGGTAGTAGTACGACGCCGACCCCTTCGGCAGCTCGAGCCGCCGGTCGACGGCGCCGTGCGAGATCGCCCGGTTACCGCCGGCGGCCGCGAGGTCGAGCACCGCCTCGCAGATCGCCGCGCGTCGCTCATCCACGACGTACTCCTTTCGATTCCCGGCGGTTTCGGCGGCGAACCCCCAGGTCGCGGTCGCCGAAACCACGACCAATTGCGGCACACGCCCCGATCCTCTACAACTATAGAGACTCTACGTTCATAGAGGATCAGGAGCACGCCATGGATGATGACGTACGGACCGTCGACGACACTGCGCGCTGGGTCGCGCACCACCGGGCGGTCGAATCGGCCCGGACGGACGCGCTGTTCCGCGACCCGTTCGCGGCCCGCCTCGCCGGAGCATCGGGTGCGGCGATCGCCGCGTCCGCATCGGCCGCACCGGCCTCCGTCGGCGGAGACGGCTGGTACCTCACCGCCCGGACCGTGCTCATCGACCGCGCGGTGACCACCGCGATCGCCGAGGGCTGCGGCACCGTCGTCAACCTGGGCGCAGGTCTCGACGCCCGGCCGTACCGGCTCGACCTGCCCGCGGATCTCGAGTGGATCGAGGTCGACCTACCCGCGATCCTCGACCACAAGGCCTCGATCCTCGCGGACGAGTCGCCGCGGTGCCGCCTGCGGCGAGTGCCACTCGACCTGACGGACGTCGACGCCCTCTCGGCGTTGCTCGCCTCTGTGAATCCGCGACGCAGCGAGCACACGAGGCCGGATCAGGCCTCGTACGGCCGCAGATCCGTGGATTCACAGCGCCGGACCGCCGTCCTCTCGGAGGGGCTGATCATGTACCTCTCCCCCGACGAGGCCGACGCCCTCGCGGACACGCTGCTCGCCGCGCGCATCGATCGGTGGTGCCTCGACCTCAGCGCCGCGGGCGTGGGAAAACTGATGGCACAGCGGAATCAGGGGATCCTCCGGCGCGCGCCGTGGCGGTTCCTGCCTGCCGACGGCGTGGCCCACTTCGAGCGGCGCGGCTGGGTCGCCGACACCGTCGAACCGCTGTTCCCGGCCGCGGTGGCGATGGGCCGATTCGACGGGGCCGAGGCGCACCGTCTGGCTGCTGCACCGCAGCCCGACCCGCGCAATCCGGGCGGCGCCCCGTAGAGCGGGGTCGTGACCTACAGGGCGCGGACGTGATCGAGTAGCCGCGCGGGCGGGCGGCCGTCCTCGACGACGGACCATCCCTCGGCATCCGGGTAGGCGCCGAACGCCACGACGACGGCACCGTCGCGCTCCGGGCCGGGAACCACGGCGCCCCTCGAGACCTGCTGCCCACCGGCCGATCCCGGCATCAGCGCCGCGGACGGGGCAGTGATCACCGTGCTCCCCGCCGCTCGCAGTTCTCCGGCGGCCGCCCGACACTGCGCGTAACTCTCGACGCCACCGACGAGGACCGACTCGGGGAGGTCGACCCGCACCGGCTCGCCGAGATCGATGTCGATGCACCACAGCGCACGACTGACACCGGCGAGATCCTCGACCTCGGTGATCTCCTCGTGGCGGAGGAATTCGGCCCAGGCGCCGTCGGGCGTGTCCGCGAGGTACTGCACAGGACCCTCACCGGTGCCGTGCCACCGGCCCGGCGGTTGTTCGCCGCTCTCCCCGAGGAACGGGTAGCGCCGATCGGCGTTGCGGAACAGCCTCATACGCCCATCCCGGCGATGAGGGCCTCGGCGAGGTCCCGCACGGCGCGGACGTCCGGGCCGTCCGCGTTCCACTCTCCGGCCAGGATGTCCGACGGTGCGCGACCGCCGAGCGCCGTGCGGGTGCGCCGGAACCATCGACGGATCCCGTAGTCGTTGTACGAGCCCGCGAGGTCGGCGACGATCTGCGTCAGCACGTGCAGGCGCTCCGCGACGACATCGGGCGTGGCCCGTGAACCGTTGCGGTAGCGCGCCATCGACGACGGCGACACCCCGACGAGCAGCGCGAGCTCGTCGCCGAGGATGGCCGCCATCGGTTCCCACTCCGCCTCGGGGATCGGGCTCTCCACGATCGCGTCCAGCATCCGCTGTGCGGACTGCACCGCGAGGCGGCCCACGCCGAGGCCCTGCAGGACGGTGACCGCACCATCGTACGACTCGACGTCACCGGTGGCGCGATGCAACAGCCCCGCGAAACTCACGACCCGCCGCGGCGCATCAGCGAAGGCGAGATCGATCGGTGGACGAATTTCGGAGGTATTCACATCTCCGAATCTACGCCGTTCACGGTCCGGCCGCTACTGCGAATCCCGCCAGCGCAGCAGGGCCTCGATCACGGTGTAGTCGAAGGCCGGCGCGGAGAGCTCGGCGGTAAACTCCGTCGCACCCTCGGCCACGAGCTGGTCGGCGAAGGCGATCGCCTCGTCGACGCCGACGCCGCGCGGGATGGCGACGTTGTGCGCGATGGACCGCGGGTCGCGGCCGATCTTCTCGCACGCCTGCGCGAGCACCGCCGACTTGTGCCGGTAGGTCTCGAGGTCAAGGAAGTAGTGCCACACCGAGGCGTACTGCGCGACCAGCGGCAGGGTCTTCTTCTCGCCGCCACCGCCGATGAGGATCGGGATGTCGCGCGTGGGAGCGGGATTGAGCTTGGCCCACCGCTCCGTGATGCGCGGCAGCGCGGTCCCGAGATCGTCGAGGCGGCTGCCCGCGGTGCCGAAGTCGTAGCCGTACTCGTCGTAGTCGCGCTGGAACCAGCCCGAGCCGATGCCGAGGATCAGCCGGCCCTTGGAGATGTGGTCGACGGTGCGCGCCATGTCGGCGAGCAGGTCCGGGTTGCGGTAGCTGTTGCAGGTCACCAGCGCGCCGATCTCGATACGCGAGGTCTGCTCCGCCCACGCGGCGAGCATGGTCCAGCACTCGAGATGGGTGCCGTCCGGATCGCCCGACAGCGGGAAGAAGTGGTCCCAGTTGTAGACGATGTCGACGCCGAGGTCCTCGAGCTTGGCGACGGCGTCGCGGAGCTGCTGGTAGTCGGTGAAGTGCTGGGGCTGAAGTTGAACTCCGATGCGCATGGCGTCGACGCTACTCAGCGCTCCGCGGACGCGCCCGCCGAACCGGGAAGCACCGTCGCCGCCAGCGCGAACGCCGCGAGCACGGCGACCCCGACGGCCGCCGCAATACCGGTCCAGCCGGCGGCGGCGAAGGCGATGCCCGCTGCGGCGCCCACCACGGACGAACCGGCGTAGTAGCAGAACAGGTAGCCCGACGAGGCCTCGGCGCGGTGCTCCGTCGCGAGGACGCCCACCCACCCGCTCGCGACGCTGTGCGCCGCGAAGAAGCCGGCGGTGAAGACGACCATCCCGGCGAGGACGGCGGGCGTCGCATCGGGGAGGGTGAGCAGCAGTCCGGAGCCCATGGTCGCGATCGCGGCGAGGAGGACGCGCCGTCGGCCGATCCTGTCCGCGAGCCGGCCCGCCGCGCCGGACGAGAAGGTCCCCGCGAGGTAGATCAGGAAGACCAGCCCGACGATCCCCGGCGCGAACCGGAAAGGTGCAGCCAGCAACCGGAATCCGAGGAAGTTGTAGACACTGACGAAGCCGCCCATGAGCAGGAAGGCGAGCACGAACAGTACGGCGAGTGCCGGACGACGCAGATGCGCCGCCATCGCGCGCACGGTGGTCGACACCGAGACCGGTTTCGGCACATGAAACTTCGATGCGGGCAGGGCCCGGATCATCACCACGGTGAGCGCCGCGGCGGCCACGGCGAACACCTCCATGGCACCGCGCCACGGCATCAGGTCCAGCCCGGCCGCGGTCACCACCCGGCCGAGCAGCCCGCCGATCGTGGTCCCCGCGACGTAGCGCCCCATCGCGCCGCCGAGGTCGCGCCCGTCGACCTCCTCGGCGAGGTAGGCCATCGCGACCGCGGGCACGCCCGCGAGCGCGATCCCCTGCAGCGCGCGGAGGATCAGCAGCACGGGCAGCGTGGGGGCCAGCGGGATCACCAGGCCCAGTCCGACCGCGGCGACGGCGGACGCCGTCATCACGCGGGTCCGGCCGAAGCGTTCGGACAGCGCGCTGACGGGGATGATCGCCAGCGCGAGCAGGCCGGTGGTGACGGACACCGCGAGCGCGGAGACCGCCGGCGCGGCTCCGAAGACCCGAGTCAGCTCGGGGAGCACGGCCTGCGTCGAGTACATGGATCCGAAGGTGGTCAGTCCTGCCACGAACAGCGCGAGGGTGGTCCGACGGTACGCGGGCGTCCCGGCGCGCAGTGGCGCGGTCCTCGAGGGTTCGACGGTGGCGGTCACACTCACGACGATGCTCCGAAAACACCGATGTGTGAAATGCATGAATCAACAAAACTTGATAGAAACAGCGTATGACCGCAGTTGGTAGGCCGGGTCCAAGCACCTCGGACGACCTCGTCCGGTTCATCACACTGGCCGAGACCGAGCACATGACCGATGCCGCGGCGGCCTTGCGGATCACTCAGCCGACCCTGTCACGCACGCTCGCCCGGCTGGAGTCGGACCTCGGGGCACCACTCTTCGACCGGCGGCACGGACGGCTCCTGCTCAACGCCAGCGGCGAGATCTACCTCGACCACGCCCGCCGCGCGCACGCCGAACTGGAAGCCGCGCGGGCACAGATCGCGGACCTCCGCAGTCCGTCACAGGGCACGATCCGGCTGTCCTTCCTGCATTCCTTCGGCGTCGCGATGGTGCCGCGGCTCGTCTCCGGGTTCCGCGCGCGGGAGCCGCGCGTGGGGTTCGAGCTGTCCCAATTCGCCGCCGGCACCGTCACCGAGCGGGTCCTCGCCGACGAGGCGGACCTCGCCATCGTCTCGCCGCGCCCCGCCACGGGCGCGGTGGCATTCGGTCTGCTCGCGGTCCAGCGGCTCGCGCTCGCCGTACCCGCCGAGCATCCCCTCGCCGGACGCGCCTCCGTGCATCTGTCGGAAGCGGCCGACGCGGACTTCATCACGATGCATCCCGAGTTCGGCCTGCGTCGGATACTCGAGGAGCGGTGTGCGGCAGCGGGCTTCCGGCCGCGGATCGCGTTCGAGTCGTCGGAATCGTTCACCGTCGCGGGTCTCGTCGCAGCCGGGCTGGGGGTGGCGCTGCTCCCGGTCGACCAGGATCCGCTGTGGCCGCCGGGGCTCGTCCTGGTTCCCATGTCCGGCCCCGCACCGACCCGCGAGGTGGGGCTCATCTGGCGTCCCGATGTCGCGCTCCCCCGCGCCGTCCGAGCCTTCCGGGACTACGCCCTCGATCAGGCGGCGTGAACGGTCACCGTCGGACGGCGACGGCGAAGATCCGGCGGAACGGGAGCACCGTCCCGAAATCCCGTGGCGGGTAGGCGATGTTGAGTTCCGCCTTGTAGCGCGAGACGAAGGCGTCGCGCTCGGCACCGTCGAGTCCGGCCAGTACGGGCCGCGCTCCGGTGCCGGAGATCCACTCGAAGACGGCGTCGGGCCCCTGGAGTACGTGGAGGTAGGTGGTCTCCCAGACGTCCACGTCCCAGCCCGGGCGCTGCAGCGCAGCAAGGTATTCGGCAGGGTCACGGACATCGACCCGGCGGAAGTCGGTCACTCCGAACTCCGCGGCCACGGCCGCGAGGAGCACGTGCGAGGGTGCGTCCTGGTTGCCCGGGACCTGGAAGGCGAAGGCGCGCGCAGCACCGTCCGCGGCGATGGGCAGGAGATCGATGTGACGGTCGATCCACTGGTACATGGCGTTCGAGACGATCACGTCGGGCTGCTCGCCCGACGGACGCCAGGTCGCGGCGTCGCCGGACGCGAACATGGCGTTCGGGTCGGTGACATCGGCGCGGGCCCGCGCGATCATCTCCTCGCTCGAGTCGACACCGTGTATCGCGGCCTCCGGCCAGCGCGCGCGGAGGGGCGGGACGTCGTTGCCAGGGCCGCAGCCCAGATCGACGACGGTGCGCGCGTCCCCGGGGACCCGGGCGAGCAGGTCGAGGAAGGGGCGGGTGCGTTCGTCGCCGTAGCGGAGGTACTGGGATGGATCCCACCGATGCAAAGTCATACAATCATCCAATCAATTGATTGAGTGGAGAGGTGGACCGTGACCGCAACAACCGACGACCCGCACGTGCTGAGCATCGCCCACGTCGATCTGGTCCGCAACGGCCGAGCCCTCCTCGACGATGTGTCCCTCACGGTACGCCGGGGCGAGCACTGGGTCCTGCTCGGCGCGAACGGCGCCGGCAAGTCGACGCTGCTCGGGCTGTGCGGCGCGGTCACCCACCCCACGCGCGGCACCGTCGACGTGCTCGGCAAGCGGCTCGGGCGGGTCGACATGCGCGAGCTGCGAACGCACATCGGACACGTGAATCCCCGCCACCGACTGGATGTTCCGCTGTCGGTGCGAGATGTCGTGCTCACCGGCCTGACGAACACGCCGGAGTTCCCTCCCCGCTGGGTCCCGACCGACGCGCAGCGGGGACGCGCCGATGAGCTCGTCGACTCCCTCGGCATGACCCGGCACGCGGAGTCCGTGTGGCCGACGCTGTCCCAGGGCGAGCGCGGCCGGGCGCTGATCGCGCGCGCACTCATGGGCTCGCCGGCACTCCTGTTGCTCGACGAGCCGGCGACGGGCCTCGACCTCGCCGCGCGCGAGATCCTCCTGACCGCCGTCGACGGTGCGCGGCGCGCCCACCCCGAGCTCGCCTCGATACTGGTGACGCATCACCTCGAAGAGATCCCCGTGACCACCACCCACGCCGTGCTCATCCGGGACGGACGCATCACCGCCGCCGGCGTGGTCAACGAGGTGCTGACCACCGAGGCCATCAGCCACGCCTTCGACCACCCGATCAACATCTCCCGGCAATACGGGCGGTGGACGGCGCAGTCCCGCTGATCGCCCGAGAATGTGTGGTCGTTCGTACTCATGATCGTTGAGACGGATGACCGCACATTTCTGTCGGTGGGACGGTGTTGACTGAGCAGTCCCCGACGCAAGGAGCCCGACATGCCCTTCCTCGCACCTCCCGCCGATACCGAACGCGCGGGCCTGCGCGGCTTCCTCCGCCAGCAGCTCGATGCGCTCCGCCACACCACCTTCGGACTGACGGAGGCGCAGATCCGAGCGTCGCCCGCCCGGAGCACACTCACGCTGGGTGGGCTGATCAGCCATGTCGCCTTCGTGGTCGACGCGTGGGCGCTTCGCGCCGAGTGCGCGCCCGACCGTCCGGCGGTCGATCCCGAATTCGACGGCGACATGACCGACAAGGGCTTCGACCTCGACACCGAGGACACACTCGAGTCGCTGCTCGCCGCGCTCGACGAGGCCTCCGCACGCATTCTCGCGGTGGCGGAGGCGGCTGACCTCGACACCGTGGCACCCGTTCCCGACGCGCCGTACTTCCCCGACGACCTGCACGGTTGGACCGTCCGGTGGATCCTCCTGCACGTGATCGAGGAGGTCGCCCGACATACCGGCCACGCGGACATCCTCCGCGAGCAGGTCGACGGGGCCACGGCGTACGAACTCGTCGCCGCCGCGGAGGACATGGGCGACCTGGGCTTCGTCCGACCGTGGAGCCCGTCGTCAGCGCAGTAGGTCGCGCCCGATCACGCCCGGCGAGACGGCGCCGCACCACCCGGCACGAGCGATCTCCGGCGCCCGCGATGTATTCCTGTTGACTTAGAGCGCACTCGAAGGCTTAGCGTTGCTCACGTGGTCGCATACACGGAGGAACTCGCCGCCATCGTCGGTTCGCGCGGGCCGCTGCCCAACACCGCGGCGATCCTCGCCGGGCCGGCGCAGGAGGGGCCGCTCACCGTCGCCGAACTGGCGGAACTGGTGGGCGTCTCGGCACACACGCTGCGGTACTACGAGCGGATCGGGCTGGTCACCGTCGACAGGGACGGCGCCGGGCACCGCCGGTACGGCCCGGAGGCCATCGCGCGGGTGATCTTCCTGACGCGACTGCGCCTGTCCGGGATGCCGATCGCGGACATCACCGAATACGTGCACCTCGTCGACGGCGGCGACGCGACCGTGCCCGCCCGCCTGGCCCTGCTCACGGCGCACCGCGCTCGCACCGTCGCGCAGATCGAGGAGCTGCAGTACTCGCTCGCGGTCATCGACTACAAGATCGCCACGTACGGCGGCGGCCTCGGAACCTGCGTCGCCGAGGCCGCCGATGCCTTCGAACCCCAAGACTCCCAGGAGGATTGACATGCTCCCCACTCGCACCCTCGGCACCCTGCAGGTCTCGGCCCTCGGCCTCGGCTGCATGGGCATGAGTCACGCCTACGGCTCGGCCGACCCGGCCGAGTCCCTCGCCACCCTGCACGCGGCCGCCGACGCCGGGGTCGCGCTCTTCGACACGGCCGACATGTACGGCAACGGCGCCAACGAGGAGTTCCTCGCCCCGTTCCTCGCGGAGCGCCGCGACGAGGTCGTGCTCGCCACCAAGTTCGGCTTCGTCAATGACGAGAACGCCAGGCCGATCGGCCTCGACGGCCGCCCGGAGCGCGTCGCGGGATGCGTGGACGATTCGCTGCGCCGCCTCGGCATCGACGTCATCGACCTCTACTACCTGCACCGCGTCGACCCGCAGGTACCGGTGGAGGAGACCGTGGGCGCGATGGCCGAGCAGGTCGCGGCCGGGAAGGTCCGCGCGCTGGGCCTGTCGGAGGCCTCCGCCGAGGACATCCGCAAGGCCGCCGCGGTGCACCCGATCGCCGCGCTCCAGTCCGAGTACTCGATCTTCACCCGGGACGTGGAGGACGGTCCGCTGCAAGCCGCCCGCGAGGTGGGCGCCGGACTGGTGCCCTTCAGCCCACTCGGCCGCGGACTCCTCACCGCCGACCGCGCCGCGGTCGCGAAGGCGCTGAGCGGGAACGACTTCCGACACTCCATCCCGCGCTGGCAGGGTGAGAACCTCGAGGCGAATCTCCGGCTCGTCGACCGGATCGACGCCATCGCCGCGGAGCTCGGGTCCGACGGGGCGCCGGTGACCGCCGCGCAGGTCGCGCTCGCCTGGGTGCTGGCGCAGGGCGACGACATCGTGCCGATCCCCGGCACGACCCGCCGCAAGCACCTCGGGGACAACCTCGGCGCCGCCGCGGTGGCGCTGACCGACCCCCAGGTCGCGGAGCTCACCGCGCTCTCCGCGGTGGGCGAGCGCTACCCGCAGCGCACGCTCTTCCGACGCTGACTGGTTGACCCGGTTGACCGATCCTCCGAGCCGTCGTATGGCGACCGCAGCCGCCGGGCAAGGGGATCCCAAGGAGTCGCTCCGATCATGGACTCATGCATCCACATGCAATGCCGACGCAGCGCGCGACAGGACAGATCCAGCTCCACTGCCGGCGCGGGCGCCGCGGGTTCTGGGTCAAGCTGAGCCTCTTCGAGTGGATCACGAACCTGCTCTGGACCCGGGATCCACTCGACCTCGTCCCCGATCCGACATGGACGAGCGTGAGCTACGCCGTCGGCGGTGTCATCAGCAGGCACCCGATGCTCCCCACATGGGGGACGAACATCATCACCGTGGAGGCCGGCGATCACATGCTCAACGTCTGGTGCGAGACCGGCCTCAACCCGGAACCTCTGCATCTGCCCATCCGAGTGGTTCCCGGTCAGACGGTGAACGTCTACTACAACGCACCACAGGCGAAGAGCCGCCCCGCCACTCTCGGGTTCACGCCGTCCTGACGGGCTCGGGACTCGCCCAC
Source organism: Tsukamurella pseudospumae (assembly GCF_001575195.1). Classification (NCBI taxonomy): domain Bacteria; kingdom Bacillati; phylum Actinomycetota; class Actinomycetes; order Mycobacteriales; family Tsukamurellaceae; genus Tsukamurella; species Tsukamurella pseudospumae. Next base: position 560,360 of record NZ_LSRF01000058.1, on the reverse strand, counting down.
CGTGCAACCGCGGCCAGGACCGCCGCGGCCACGAGCACGCCACCCGCGGTGAGGAAGGCCGCGTCGTAGCCGTCGCCGAGCATCGGCGCGACCACCAGCGGCCCCACGATCTGGCCGATCCCGTACCCGGCGGTGAGGACGGCGGCGGAGCGTGGGATGCCGATCCGGGCTCCCGCCTCCATCGACAGCATCACGGCGCCGATGAACGTGCCGCCGAACAGCACCGCCGAGACCGCGGCCGCGGCGGGCCCGCGGACCAGGGCGGGCAGCACAGCGGAGACCACCTGCAGCAGGAGCGCGATCACCAGCAGCGTCTCCGCCGAACGGTAGCGCCGCAGCCGCGCCCAGATCAGCGGCGACACCGCGGCCGCGAGGCCGACGATCACCCACGCGGCCGGGCCCTCCCACCGCTCTCCACCGACCGCGACCGCGGCCACGAGGAAGGTGCCCAGCACGATGTACCCGAGGCCCTCGAGGAAGTAGCTGATCCCGAGCGCCCAGCCGGCGAGGCCGGGCCGGGGCGGGGAGGCACCGTCGGGCCGCCCGACGGTGCCCCGCCCTCCAGGCGGAAGCCGCCACGCGAACAGTCCGAACAGGGCCGTGGCCACTGCGGACACCCACCACAGCGCCTGCCAGCCGACCACCTCGCCCAGCCCGACGACGAGCAACCCGGATACCGCGATCCCCACGCCCACACCGCAGAACGCGGCGGCGGTCCCGGCGACGGCACCCGCGCAGTAGACGAAGACGACCGCGCTGGCGAGCCCGGCGATGAGCCGTACGGCGGACCAGAGCGGCACGTTCACGGCGAGCACCATCGCGACCTCGCTCGCGACGAGGGCGACCAGCGAGACGCGCAGCAGCATCGGACTCCGGGCCGACCGCGGCCAGATGGCCAGCGCCAGCGCCCCGAGGAAGTAGCCGAGGTAGTTGAACGTGGCGACCACCGCCGTGGAGCTGGGCGACATGCCGGTCTGCTCCTGCATGAGCGGGAGGATCGGCGTGTAGACGAATCGTCCCAGCCCCATCGCCGCCGCGAGTCCGGCGAGTGCCCCGAAACCGAGTTGCCGTGTATTCACTACGCCATTCTAACGAGCGGCGTTCTTCTGCTCGCCGGGGAGGAGCAGCGCGAGGACGAGGGCGGCAGCGACGAGGCCCGCGCTGACCAGCAGGGCACCGCGGTACCCCGGGAGGACGGAGGCACCGTCGTTCAGCGCGGCCGCGACCGTCACGAGGATCGCGAGGCCGAGCGCACCACCGACCTGCCGGAAGGTGTTGAGCGCGCCGGACACCATGCCCGCGGCCGACGGGGCGACGGCCGCGGTCGCGACGTTCGGCAGGGGAAGGAAGACCATGCCGATTCCCACCGAGGTCACCAGCGACGGGACGAGCACCGCGCGGACGAAACCGCCGTCGGCGGGGAGCGGTGCGAACAGCAGGAAGCCGACCGTCGCGAGCGCCGCGCCGATCAGCACGACGCGACGGGCGCCGATCTTCGGCATGAGCCGGGTCGCGACCTGCACTGCCACCACGATGCCGAAACAGAAGGGCAGGAACATCAGTCCGGTCCTGGTCGCCGAATAGCCCAGTCCCATCTGGAGATACAGCGAGACGAAGTAGAAGGCTCCGAACTGTCCGGCGACGACGAACGCGAGCACCAGACACGGGACCAGGACCTCGCGTCGCCCGAGGACGCGGAAGTCGACCAGCGGCACCGTCGTTCGACGCTCGACCGCGACGAAGGCGCTGAGGAGGACCAGCGCGACGGCGAACCAGCCCACCGTGCGAACGCTTGCCCATCCGTTGTCGGTAGCCGCGACGATCCCGTACGCCAGCACCGTCAGGCCCGCGGTCGCGAGCACTCCTCCGGCCCAGTCCGTTCGACGGTCGGCCCCCTCCACCGGCCCCGGCGCGGCGTAGGTGAACACGAAACCGACCGCGGCGACCCCTGCACCGCAGGCGATGACGGTGCGCCATCCGAAGGCGTCGGTGAGCACGCCGGAGAGGACCACACCGACCGCACCGCCGACGGCGGCACCGATCGCGATCGCGGCGAATCCCCTGGCGCGCTGCGCCGGTTCGCGGAAGGTCAGCGCCACCGACGTGATCGCGGCGGGCGCGATCGCGGCGGCGCCCACGCCCTGGAACACGCGCACCGCGATCACCTGCCACGGCTCGTGGCACAGATACGTGCCCAGGGAGGCGATGGTGAACAGCGCGAAGCCGAAGCGCAGCAGCGTTCGCGGGCCGAACCGGTCGGACAGCCGTCCGGCCAGGAGGAGCAGGCCGCCGAAGACGACGGCGTAGGCGTTGACGACCCACGAGAGCCCCTGGGGGCTGAAGTGCACGTCATCGCGGATGGCCCGCAACGCGACATTGGTGACAGAGGCATCGAAGGCGACGAGGAACTGCGACAACCCGGCGAGGAGCAGCGCCGCCCGCACGGAGACTTTTTGTGTATCGAGTAACATAATTAGCAAGGGTAGCCTCATACAGGATCGACCACAAGACCGCTCCGTCAGAATGGGCTGCATGCGTCAGATCACTCCACGCCGCGGCCGACCCCCCAGCATCACGCGCGACCAGATCGTCGAGCGGGCACTCGTGCTGCTCGACGACGTCGGCGCGGACGGGCTGACCATGAAGTCCCTCGCGGCCGACCTGGGTGTGACCACCATGGCGCTCTACCGGCACGTGGACGACAAGGAGAACCTCCTCGTCCTCTCGCTCGACGCGGTCGCCGAGCCCCTCGGAGCGATCGACTTCCCCGACGACCCGCGCGATCGCATCACGACGGCCATGACCGAGCTCTACCGCACGCTCACCGCGCATCCATGGGTCCCCGAGGCACTGATCCGGCCGCAGCGCGCCGGCCGCGGCGCGCTCCTGCTCGTCGACGCGGTGCTCGGCGCCGCCCACGACCTGACGGGCGACCACCGGACCGCCCTCGCGGCGTACCGGGCGCTGTGGAGCCTGACGCTCGGCAGCGTGCTCTCGCACCTGCGCCAACGCGCCGAGGGAACACCGCTGACCACCGAGCGCATGGACGACCTCGTGGCCACCCTGCCCCCCGGAGCCGTGCCGAACCTGCGCGCGTGCGCCGAACTGGACGGGACACCGTCGACCGTCGACGATTTCGCCGCCGGCCTGGCGGCGATGATGACGGGCCTCTTCGGGCCCGCGGAATCGTAGGTCAGAAGGGCTGGTCGGCCGGCTTGTTGGCGAGGACGTGCACGTAGTAGTCCTTGAGTCGCAGCTTCGACGCGGCGGCCTCGTCGATGACGACGGTGACGTGCGGGTGGAACTGCAGGACCGAGGCCGGATTGATCGCGGCGACGGGCCCCTCGACGGTGGCGGCGATCGCCTCGGCCTTGCCCTCGCCCGTGGCGAGGAGCAGCAGGTGCTCGGCCTCCGAGATGGTGCCCAAGCCCTGCGTGAGCACGTGGATCGGCACCTCGTCGATCGAGGAGAAGAACCGGGCGTTGTCCTCGCGGGTCTGCGTGGTCAGCGTCTTGATGCGGGTGCGGGACGCGAGTGAGGAGACGGGCTCGTTGAAGCCGATGTGCCCGTCGGTGCCGATGCCCAGCAGCTGCACGTCGACGCCGCCGGCGGCCTTGATCGCATCCTCGTAGCGCTTCGCCTCGGCCGCGATGTCCGCAGCGGTGCCGTCCGGCCCCTCGACCTTGGCGTCCGGGATGTCGACGTGCGAGGTGAACTCCTTGCGGATCACCTCGCGGTAGCTCTCCGGGTGCCCCTTCGGCAGGCCGACGTACTCGTCGAGGTTGAAGGACACGCAGCCGGAGAAGCTGAGCCCCCCGGCCTGGTGGCGACGGATGAGCTCCTGGTACGTGGCGAGCGGCGTGGAACCGGTGGCCAGCCCCAGCACGGCCGGACCACGCTGCACGTGATCGGCCACGATGTCGGCGGCGGTGACGGCAACGTCGGCAGGGGTCGGGCGGATCACGATTTCCATGCGCCCATCCTAGAGCCCGATCACGCTCCGTACCCGCAGTTCAGCCAAACTGGTCATAACCAAAATCACGGAACCCGACGGCGCCCCGCGAGGCCGGTGACGAGCAGCACCACAGCGGGCACGCCGGCCAGCAGCGCGAAGCCGAAGGCGCCGAAGATCCCGCCGAGCAGACGCGGCATGTCCGGCCGCTCGCCGAGCACCACCTCGGTGTAGCCGGGTGCGGGCGCGCACGTCGCGGTGATGCGACCGCCGCCGGTGTCGAAGGTGCGCAGCACCATCCGGTTCTCGACGGTCACGGCGCCGGACACCTCCCGCAGGGGGACCGGAGCACCGTCGGGCCCGGTCAACAGGCACGACGGCGCACCCTCCTTCACCCGCGTCACGGCGAGGACCGCGTACTCGGCGCCGGACGGGAGCTCGACGGTGTGCGGCGCACCGTCGAGCGGGACCACGTGCGCGTCGAGGCGGAACTGCGGCAGCGTGAGCGTGAGGATCAGGACGATCGGCACCACGATCGCCGCGAGGAGCAGACCGAGGCCGAGCCGGATCCGCGTGGCCGGCCTCACCGGCGCGAGCGGCGCACGACGGTGACGATGATCAGCACGATCCCCGCGACGCCGAGCACACCCGCCGCCCCGATCGCGCCGAAGATGCCGCCGACGGCCTTCCCGATCTCGGGGTACTTCCCGACCCGCAGGGTGGTGTCGGACGACCGCGCTGTGCACGTCACGTCGACCTTGCCCGATCCCGTGTCGAAAGTCCCGAACACCCGCCAGCCGTTCAGCGACACCTCCCCCGACGGTCGCCGGACCGTGATCGGTCGACCGCCCGTCGCGGCGACGACGCACGAGGGCACGTCGTGCAGGAATCCGTCGCCGGAGCTCGGCACGAACAGGGCGTACTTCTCGCCGGCAGGGAGGCTCAGCGAGTGCCGCGCACCGTCCGCGGAGAACTCGTCGCGATCACCACCGAACGCGGGGACGATCAAGGTCACGACGAGGACGATCGGCACCACCACGGCCGCGATGAGCAGGCCGATCCCCACCCAGACGCCCGTCCGGCCCGGCCGCGGCTTCGACGGCACGGCTGCCTGCGGCACGACATAGGGCTGGTACGGCTGGGGCGATTCGCCCGGATCCGGATAGTTCACGATTCCACGTTAGTGCAGATCACACCCACCCGGGTGGACGTGACGCTCGCCGCATCCGGTTGCTCGAGTTGTATTCTGCAACTACCGTCGTGCGGCATGACAGACATGCTCCGCAGGACCCGTACCGGGGCCCCGTCGGACGGCATCCTCATCGCCGTCCTGTGCCTCGGCGGCCTCCTCGCCTCCCTCATGCAGTCGCTGGTGGTGCCGCTCGTCGGCCGGCTGCCGCACCTGCTGAACACGACCTCGGACAACGCGTCGTGGGTGATCACGTCCACGCTGCTCGCCTCCTCGGTGGCGATGCCGATCGCCGGTCGTCTCGGCGACATGTACGGCAAGCGCCTGATCCTGCTCACCAGCCTGTTCAGCCTGATCGCCGGCTCGCTGATCTGCGCGCTCTCGCACACCCTGCTGCTCACCGTCGTGGGTCGCTCGTTCCAGGGCTTCGCCATGGGCCTGGTCCCCGTGGGCATCTCCCTCATGCGCGACGAGCTGCACGCCCGCAAGATCCCCGGCGCGGTCGCCCTCATGTCGGCGATGCTCGGAGTGGGCGGCGCGATCGGAATCCCGTTCGGCGCCTACATCTCCGAGCACTTCGACTACCACACGCTGTTCTGGTTCTCGCTCGCGCTCGGCGTGATCACCCTGGGCCTCGTCTACGTCGTGGTCCCGGAATCGCCGAACCTGCACCCCGGGAAGTTCGACGTCGTGGGCTCGCTCGGCCTCAGCGCGGGCCTGGTCTCGGTGCTGCTGTCGATCACCAAGGGGCAGAGCTGGGGCTGGACCTCGGCGGCGACGATCGGCTGCGCGGTCTTCGGCGTCCTCGTGCTGCTGGCGTGGGGATGGTGGGAGCTGCGCACCCGCGAATCCCTGGTGGACCTGCGGATCTCGGCGCGGCGCCCGATCCTGCTGACCAACCTCGCCTCGATCATGGTGGGTTTCGCGATGTTCTCCCTCATGCTCACCATGCCGCAGCTGCTCCAGATCCCCGGCGCCGCCGGTTACGGTCTGGGCCTGACGATGCTCAACGCGGGTCTGTGGATGGTGCCCGGCGGCCTGGTGATGATGGCACTCTCCCCCGTGTCCGCACTGCTCACGCAGCGGATCGGCGCGCGACTGACGCTCGCGCTCGGCGCCGCGATGTCGGCGGCCGGGTACTTCGCACTCCTCGGGCTGACCGACGCGACGTGGAAACTCTCACTCGGCTCGATGATCGTGTTCGGCGGTGTGGGCGTGGCCTATTCGGCGATGCCTGCGCTGATCATGGGCAACGTCCCCGAGACCGAGTCCGCCGCCGCGAACGGCCTGAACTCGCTGATGCGCTCGATGGGCACCGCTGTGGCGTCCGCCGTGATGGCGACCGTGCTCACGCGCGAGGTGATCGTGCTGGGCGCGGGCACCCCGCACGCCGTCGAGTTGCCCGCCGAGTCGGCGTTCACCAGCACGTTCGTCATCGCCGGCGTCGTGGCCGCCGTCGCCGCGGTGGTCGCAATGGCGATCCCGCGGACCGCTACGCCCGCTTCTTCCGAGGCTTCCGCTCCGGCAACGGATTCGGCTCGAACTCAGGAAAACCTGGAAGCATGTGCTCGAAGGGCTTGAGGTTCCACAGCGGTTCGCCGCGCGACATCCGCCAGTCGAACTCGCGGCGGATCGCTGTGGAGAAGCCCAGCTCGAGCAGGGTGTTGAAGTCGCCGTCGGCGGCCTCGAGGACCTGACCGAGGACACGGTCGAGCTCGTCCTCGGTGACCTCGGCGAACCGGCCGGTCAGGTAGATGTCGCCCGCGTTGTCGAGCGTGTACGAGACGCCGTACAGCCGCCGGTTCCGTTGCAGCAGATAGCGGTACACGCCCTCGAAGTTCTCATCGACGTGCCGGCACACGAAGGCCTCCACCCGCGCGCCGTGCTTCCCGAGCGTGAGCAGCGTCGTGGTCTTGAGCTTCTTGACACCGGGCAGCTCGATCACGAAATGCGCCAGATCGCTGCCGGACGCCTCGCGGCGGGCGAAGTCGAGTTCGCGGTCGTCGAGCGCCGTCTCGACCTGCTCCGGCGTCATCGTCATACCCGCACTCCTGCCCTGCGCCGCCTGCGGCGCACCGTCTGCGTCGCAGCGCGCCGCGCATCGATCGCCTTGGCGTAACTCTCCAGCAGTCCGTCGGCCGTGCGGGCCCACGAGAACTGCCGGGCGTGGGCGGCAGCACCGTCGGAAAGCCTGTGCCGCAGTGCGGGATCCGCGGTGAGCTCGTCAAGGACGGCCGTCCAGGACCCGGGCTCGTGTCCGTCCACGAGGCGACCCGAGACACCGTCGGCGACGGCGACCGGGAGCCCGCCCACCCGCGCGGCCACGACGGGCGTTCCGCACGCCTGCGCCTCGACGGCGACGAGCCCGAAGGACTCGGAGTAGCTGGGGACGACGACCACGTCGGACGCGCGGTAGACCTCGGCCAGCCCGGCGGGCGGGCGCGGCGGGCCGAAGGTCACGGAGTCCTCGATCCCGAGCTCCCGGGCGAGGGCGATCAGCGCGTCGGGCCGCTCGAGCCCCGTGCCCGACGGTCCGCCGACCACCAGGACACGGATCCGGCGCTCCGGATGCGCGTGGATCAGCGGGGCGGCGGCACGGAGCAGCAGGTCGGGGGCCTTGTGCGGCTGGATGCGGCCGACGAAGGTGAGCACGATCTCGTCGTCGGCGATGCCGAGCTCGCGGCGGGCCGCGGTGCCGTCGCCTGGCGTGTAGGTGTTCAGGTCGGCGCCGGGGTAGACCACGTCGATGCGGCTCTGCGGGACGTCGTGGATCGCGGCGAGCTGGCCCGCCTCGACCTCGGTGTTGACGATCAGCCGGTCGGCCTCGTCGGAGACCTGCTGCTCACCGATGATGCGGGCCTGCGGCTCGGCGGTATCCCCGATCGCGAGGGCGTTGTTCTTCACCGCCGCCAGGGTGTGGGCGGTGTGCACCAGCGGCACGCCCCAGCGGTCGCGGGCCAACCAGCCAACCTGGCCGGAGAGCCAGTAGTGCGAGTGGATGAGGTCGAAGTAGCCGGGCTCCTCGCGGGCCTCGGCGCGCTGCACGCCCGCGGCGAAGGCGCACAGCTGCGCGGGCAGGTCCGTCTTGTCCAGGCCCTCGAAGGGCCCGGCGACGATGTTGCGCACTCGGATGCCGGGCGCGGCCTCGACGATCGGCTGGTCCGCCGACGCCGTGGCACGCGTGAAGATCTCCACCTCGATGCCGCGTTTCGCGAGCTCCAGGGAGGTCTGCCAGATGTAGACGTTCATCCCGCCGGCGTCACCCGTGCCGGGCTGGGCCAGCGGCGACGTGTGCACCGACAACACCGCGATCCGGCGCGGCGTGACGGCGGCCGCGGACTTACCAGTAGGCACGCCGTCCAGCTTAACCCCGCCCGATCAGCGCGCCAGTCCGAGGAGCTCGCGGGCACTGCGGGCCGGGTCCACCACGAACGGGGCGTGTCCGCCGCCGTCCCACCAGGACAGGGTCGCGTTCGGCAGGACCTTCGCGTGGTGCTCCGCGGTCGACGGTGCCACCACCTCGTCATCCTTTCCGTGCTGGATCAGGACGGGGAAGGTCCAGGACGCCAGGTCCGCATCGTGGTCGACGGTGCGCCGGAACAGCCCGCCGCGCACGGCCGGGGGCGTGGCCAGGGCGATGCCGAACTGCTGCTGGGCGACGGGGCCGAGGACGTCCTGGTCGAAGCCGTGCGGCAGCATCCTCAGCTTCGCGAGCGCGGTGATGGCCTTGCCCGCGTGCGCGGACAGGGCGGCCGGGAGTGCGGCGTTCATGGAGTCGCCGGTGACGCCGCCCGGGAACGGCCCGGTCTCCTTCGCGCCGCCGATGGAAGTGATGGCGCCGATCAGACCGACGGCCTTCACTCCGTCGGTGCCGTGGGTCGCGAGATGGTCCGCGATGATCAGGCCGCCGTAGGACCAGCCGACGGGGATGACCTGCTCCAGGCCGAGGTCGCGGCGGACCACGGCGAGGTCGTCGGCGAAGCGTTCGGTGGAGTAAGGATGATCGGAATCGGGCACCGAGCTGCGGCCGTGGCCGCGGTTGTCCACCGCGACCACGCGATGTCCGGCGGCGGTCAGCTCGCCGATGAATGCCGCGCCCCACGAGTCCGAGCTGGCCGACCAGCCGTGGACCAGCAGGAACGCCGGCTTCGCCGGTTCCGCACCCTCCGCGTAGTCGGTGTAGTAGATCTCCGTGCCGTCGTACGAGACGGCCAATCCCACAGAACGAGTCACGGGATCGAGGCTATCGCCGCGGCTCCGATCGGGCCCGCAGGGCCCGGAACATCGCATCGACGGGGTGCCACTTCTCGCGGACACTCGGATTCTGTCCAAACCGGACGCGCTGTCCATGTCGGCCATAATCCGAGTGCGCGCGGATCAGACATGTCAGCGGTCGGCGTCCGGGCGCAGACGCTTCACCCATCGCACCCAGAGCCAAATCTCTGCCGCCAGCAGTCCCACCGTGGCCACGACCCAAACAGCAACAAGCACCACGTCAGGGGCGCCCATTGCCATGAACGGCAGCGGGATGATCCTTCCGACAATGAAGGTCAGCGCCAGCATGAGCGCACAGAAGAGCGGATAGGCGAGGACCAGTGCGATCACGGCGAAGGCGTCGCCACCTTCTTCTCGCTCGCGGATCTGCTTGCGTGCGACATGTGCCATCGGCACCGTGACGAACGGCAGAATCGGCAGCACCAAGGAGAGGACGAAGGCGACGACTGCCAGAACGTTCGTCGTGCGGGGCGGAGCGACGGGGACCCACTGGTACTGACCGGGAGGGCCCGGCTGCGTGGGCGGGAAAGGCTGAGGCGGCCGGTTGTCCCCGTGCGGCGATACGGATTCGGTCACACCACGCAGTGTCAATCGTCGCGCACGGATTGTCTGTCCCCCGATCGGACTACAGCGCCCATCTGACGCGGATCAGGCTAATCCCCGAACCGCTACGCGGGTTCCTGCTCCAACACGATGCTCTCGCCATCGCCGAGTTCGACGGAGACCCGTAGCTCCCCGCCGAGGGCGGCGACGTACGCCTGCAGGGTGCCGAGTTCGGTGCGGCCTAGGTCACCGCGCTCGATCTTCGAGACGCGGGCCTGCGACACGCCCATGACCTCGGCGATCTCGACCTGCCTGAGCATGCCGAGTTCCTTGCGCAGCTCGGCGAGTTTGTGGACCGCCTGGGCCCGCTCGACGTGGCGGCGCGCCGCTGCCACGCGAACCTCGTCGACCTTGCCCGACTGCACGGCCTCCGCGCGAATGTCCTGCCAACTACGAGCCATCACGCACCTCTCGTCGCGCCGTTCCAGCATCGCGGAATCAATCGGACCACGGTCCGGTTAATGGTAGTGTCAGCTTCACCAGCCAGTCCCGAGGAGGACGTCATGCCCGCCGTCACCGCAGACACCCTGACCCTGCCGCGCATCGCCGCGGCGGCACCGTCGGACACCGAACGCCCCGTCCGGAAGATCACGACCGGGCCCCGCGGCCACGAGGGCGAGGGATTCCCCGTGGTCCGCGCCTTCGCGGGAGTCCACCCGCGCGATCTCGACCCGTTCATCCACATGGATCAGATGGGTGAGGTCGAGTACGAGCCCGGCGAGCCCAAGGGCACCAATTGGCACCCGCACCGCGGCTTCGAGACCGTCACCTACATGATCGACGGCCTGTTCCAGCACCAGGACAGCCACGGCGGCGGCGGACTGATCCAGGACGGCGCCACCCAGTGGATGACCGCCGGCTCCGGCATCCTGCACATCGAGACCCCGCCCGCCGAGCTCGTCGAATCCGGCGGCACCTTCCACGGCATCCAGCTGTGGGTGAACCTGCCCGCCGAGGAGAAGTTCACGACGCCCGCCTACCAGAACCTCGAGGGCGGCCAGACCACGCTCGTGACCACCCCGGACGGCGGCGCGCTGATCCGCATCGTCGCGGGCGAGGTCGACGGGAACGCCGGCCCCGGCTCCACCCGCACCCCGATCAACTTCGTGCACGCGACCATCGCGCCCGGCGCGGAGGCCTCGCTGCCGTGGAACCGCGACTACAACGCGCTGGTCTACGTACTGAGCGGGCGCGGCACCGTCGGGCCCGTGGGGCACCCGATCCACCAGGGTCAGCTCGCGCAGCTCGGCCCCGGCGACCGGATCACCGTGGCGGCGGACGAGTCGCAGGACTCGAACCGTCCGGCGATGGAGGTGTTGATCCTCGGCGGTCGGCCGATCCGCGAGCCCGTCGCGCAGTACGGCCCGTTCGTGATGAACACCAAGGCCGAGCTGATGCAGGCGCTCGAGGACTACAACGCCGGCAAGTTCGGCATCATCCCGCCCGACGCACTGATGCCGCACGTCGTGCGGTAGTAGCCTCGCGCCATGCAGGAGTTCCGCGACGCGGTCGAGGCCAAGGACGACGAGGCCGTCGAACGCACACTGGCCGAGAACGTGGTGTTCCACAGCCCCATCGCGATCACGCCGTACGAGGGCAAGCCGACGGTGGCCGCGATCCTGCGCGCCGCGCGTCGCGTGATGGGCCCGGACTTCCGCTACGAGCGCGTCATCAGCAGCGCGGACGGACGCGACCACACTCTCGTCTTCACCACCACGATGAAGGGGAAGGCGGTGCAGGGCTGCGACATCCTGCACCTCGACGACGACGGCCGGATCGACGACTTCACCGTCATGGTCCGGCCGCTGTCCGGCGTGCAGGCGCTCAACGAGGCGATGGGCGCGCAGTTCGGGCGGATCGTCAAGGAGGCCGAGGAGGCCGGCCGCTAGCCTCGCGCCTCCAGCACCGGCAGCGCCAGCTCGGCCCAATCGATGTTCTCCCGCTCGAAGCTCAGCCCCCTCAACAGCGTGAGGTACGGCCCGCCGAGATGCCGGTCGGCGAGCAACTCCTCGCGACGGCGTTCGCCCAGCCAGGTGCGCTCGAGCCGCTCGTAGTACGCGAGCTTCGCGGACGCGGCGTCCCGGAAGGCGCGCACGGCATCGCACACCGCAGCCGGATCCCCGACCTCGACCGCCTGCACCATGACCATCAGCTCGTCCCGGATCGCCACCGCACGCGGGGCGGTCCGGGTGAACGCCGAGAGCTCCGCGCACCCGTCGTCGGTGAGCCGGAAGACCCGCTTGTTCGGCCGCTTCTCCTGCTCGACGGTCCGCGCGACGATCACCCCGTCGGCCTCCATCCGATCGAGCTCGCGGTAGAGCTGCTGCGGCGTGGCCACCCAGAAGGTGGCGCGGGCACCGTCGAACTCCTTGGACAGGTCGTACCCCGAGGCCTCGCCCATCACGAGGAGCGTGGATTCGATCGCATGCCGCAGCGCCATGTCTTCCATTCTAGTCAACTAGTTGACTATGCTGGCGATACCTACTCAACTAGTTCACTAAGGAGTCAGCATGCGAGAGTTCCGCGCCGCCGTCGAGGCCCGCAACGGCGAGGCCTTCGACGGCCTGCTCGCCGACGACGTGACCTTCACCAGCCCCGTCGCCTTCAAGCCCTACAAGGGCCGGCACATCACCGCCGCGATCCTGCGCGGCGTGCTCCGTGTCTTCGAGGACTTCCACTACCTGCGCGAGATCAACGACGGTGACGATCACGCCCTGATCTTCGAGGCGATGGTCGACGGCAAGAAGATCACGGGCTGCGACTTCATCCACGTCAACGACGCGGGCAAGATCGACGACTTCATGGTGATGGTCCGGCCGCTGTCCGCCGCCCAGGCCCTCTCCGCCGCGATGGGCGCGCAGTTCGGCACCATCTCCGAGGAGGCCGTCGCCGCCGCGCAGGCCGAGGCCGTCGCAGCCGGCTCCGAGGCCTGACGGTGCGTCCGCTCACCCTGGTCCGGCAGGCGCTACGGGTCAAGCGGGACACGCCCCGCCTCCCCGAGGCCGCGGGGCGCACGGGCACGGTCACGGGGTCGGGCACCGTCGGGCGGCCCGACGGTGCGCGGATCGTCGCGCTCGGCGACAGCGTGCTCGCCGGGGTGGGCGTCGAGGACCACCGGGACACCCTGTCCGGGCGGCTCGCCGCGGTTCTCGCCGGCGACGGCGGTGCCGAGTGGGACGTGCGTGCGCGGTCCGGCGCGACCGCGGGCGACGTGCCGACACAGGTCGCCGACCTGGGCGATCCCGACGTGGTGCTCATCTCGCTCGGCGTGAACGACGTGAAGAACCTGCACCGCCGGGCGCGCTGGCGACGAGAGCTCGCGGCCGCCCTCGACGCTGCGCTCGCCGCCGCGCCGCGCGCGCAGGTCCTCCTGCTGGGAATGCCGCCGCTCACCGAGTTCCCCGCACTGCCACCGGAACTGGCCGCCGCCCTCGCCGGCCGCGCCCACGGCTTCGACGCCGACGCCCAGCAGCTCGCCGCCGAACGGCCGCGCGTCGCCCACGTCCCCTGCGCGATCCCCGACGCGGCGGGGATGTTCGGGGCCGACGGCTTCCACCCGTCCGCCCTCGCCCACGCGGCGTTCGCCGAGCAGTGCGCGGCCGTGCTGATCAGCCGCTCGGGGAGCCTGCCGACGGCCCAGCCGGGCTGATCCATGCGGGTTCGACTATTCGACAGCGCAACAGGCCCGCGGCTAATCTAACGACAACGATTCCCATTGTTGTCGTCAGGAGTTCCCCCGTGCGCATCCGCCATCGTCTCGCCCAGGTCGTCGGCGCCACCGCCGTCGCCGCGCTGGCGCTCACCGCGTGCGGAACCGCAGCGTCGGAGTCCGGCGACGGCAAGCCGGCGATCGTCGCGTCCACGGACGTCTACGGAGCCGTCGCCAAGGCCGTCGCGGGCGACGACGCGTCGGTGACGTCGCTGTTCACCAACCCGACCGGGGACCCGCACGAGTTCGAGCCCTCCGCGCAGGACACGCTCAAGGTCAAGAAGGCGGCGGTACTCGTCTACAACGGCGGCCACTACGACGCGTACATGGAGAAGGCCGCCGAGGGTGCGTCCGCGGCGAAGGTCGACGCCGTCGCGCTCCACGCCCCCAAGGGCGATAACGAGCACGTCTTCTACGACCTGCCGACCATGCAGAAGGTCGCCGGCGCCGTCGCGAAAGCGCTGTCCGACAAGGACTCCGCGCACCGCGAGGGCTACGAGAGCCGCGCCAAGGCCTTCTCGACCAAGCTGGACGCCGTGATCGCGCAGGCCCGCGCGATCGGCCACGCCAACCCGGGCGCGAAGATCGCCGCGACCGAGCCCGTGGCCGGCTATCTGCTCACGCTCTCCGGCCTCACCGACGTGGCCCCCGCCCGCTACACAGCGGCCATCGAGTCCGGCACCGACCCCGCGCCCGCCGACATCGCCGCCGCGAACGCGCTGGTCACCGGCAAGCAGGTGCGCGCCGTGGTCCTCAACGCGCAGACCGAGAGCCCCGTCACCACCGCCCTGGCGAAGGCCGCCGAGACCGCGGGCGTGCCCGTCGTCAAGGTCACCGAGTCGCTGCCGGTAGGCGTCGACGACTACGTCGCATGGCAGGCGGCCAACGTCAAGAGCCTGTCCGACGCGCTCGCGCCGCGCCCGTGAGCGCACCGTCGGGCACCCGGTCCGAGGGCGGCGCACCGTCGGGCAAGGGCCCCGTCATCAGCCTGCGCGACGCAGCCCTGCGCTACCCGGACCGCGTCCTGTGGGACGGACTGGACCTCGACATCGAGCCCGGCGAGTTCATCGCCGTACTCGGCCCGAACGGCGCCGGGAAGACCTCGCTGCTGCGCATCCTGCTCGGGCAGACCCACCTGTCGTCCGGGACAGTGCAGGTCAACGGGCGGATCGGGTACATCCCCCAGCAACGCGCCCTCGACGCGTCCGTGCCCCTGCGCGGGCGCGACCTGGTCGGCCTCGGCTTCGACGGTGCCGCCTGGGGCCTCGGCCTGCGGAACCGTAAGGCCCGACGGTCCGCCGTCGACGCCGCCCTCGAGCAGGTCGACGCGGCGGCCTTCGCCGAGGCCCCGCTGGGCTCGCTGTCCGGCGGCGAGCAGCAGCGACTGCGGGTCGCGCAGGCACTGGCCTCGGATCCGACGATCCTGCTCTGCGACGAGCCGCTGCTCTCGCTGGACCCGGGCAACCAGCAGCTCGCCGTCTCGCTCATCGAGCGCCGCCGGCGCGAGCACGACACCGCGGTGCTGTTCGTGACCCACGAGATCAATCCCGTGCTCCCCTACTGCGACCGCGTGCTCTACCTGGTGGACGGCCGGTTCGAGGTGGGGCCGACCGCCGAGGTGATGACCTCCGAGCGGCTCTCGCGGCTCTACCGCACGCCCGTCGACGTGCTGCACGTGCGTGACCGGCTGGTCGTGGTGGGAGGGGAACACTGATGGACCACCTCCGCGAATTCGGGAACCTGTCCCTGACCTGGGAACTGCTGCAGCAGCCCTTCGTGCTGTGGGCGCTGCTCGCGGCAGCGCTGCTGGGCGTGTTGGCCGGCGTGCTCGGTCCGCTCATCGTGTCGCGGCAGATGGCCTTCAGCGTGCACGGCACGTCCGAGCTGTCGCTGACCGGCGCGGCGTTCGCCCTGCTCATGGGGTGGAGCGTGGGCGCGGGCGCGCTGCTCGGCTCGCTGGTGGCGGGGCTGCTGTTCGGGCTGCTCGGGGTGTACGCGCGCGAGCGCGACTCGGTGATCGGCGTGATCATGGCCTTCGGGCTGGGCCTGTCCGTACTGTTCCTGGCCCTGCACGACGGTCGGCAGGGCACGGCGTTCGCGCTGCTCACCGGCCAGGTCGTGGCGGTCGGGCTCTCCGGGGTCACGCTCATGGCGATCACCACGGTCGTGGTGCTCGTGATCCTCGCGGTGATCTACCGGCCGCTGCTGTTCATGTCGACCGACCCCGACGTGGCCGCCGCGCACGGCGTTCCGGTGAAGACGCTGTCGGTGGTGTTCGCGATGCTCGTGGGCGCAGCGGCCGCGCAGGGCGTGCAGATCGTGGGCGCGCTGCTCGTGATGAGCCTCCTCATCACGCCCGCCGCGGCCGCCGCGCGGGTCACCAGCTCGCCCGGCAAGGCGACGGTGCTCTCGCTGATCTTCGCGCTGGTCTCCGCCGTGGGCGGCATCATCCTCTCCCTCGCCCCCGCGCTGCCGGTGTCGGTGTTCGTCACCACCATCTCGTTCCTCATCTACATGGTCTGCCGGCTGCTCGGGCAGCGCGGGCGACGCGGCACCGTCGCGCCGGTCGAGGAGTCGCACGACTGCCGGCACGCGCTACCGTCGAAGGTGTGAAGATCGACCTCAACGCCGACTGCGGCGAGTCCTACGGCGCGTGGACGCTCGGCGACGACTCCGCCCTGCTGGAGGTCGCGACCTCGGCCAACGTCGCCTGCGGGTTTCACGCCGGCGACCCGACGATCCTCCGTGAGACCTGCTCGCTCGCCGTCGAGCACGGCGTCGCGATCGGCGCGCAGGTCGGGTACGCGGACCTGCGCGGCTTCGGCCGCCGGTCCGTCGATGTTCCCGGCGCGGACCTCACCGCCGACGTGATCTACCAGATCGGCGCCCTGCAGGCGATCGCGCGGAGCGTGGGCGGCACCGTCCGATACGTGAAACCGCATGGTGCGCTGTACAACCGGATCGTCACGGACGAGGCGCAGGCCGCGGCCGTCGTCGAGGGCGTGCTCGCGGCCGCCCCCGACCTCCCGGTGCTCGGCCTCCCCGGCTCGGCGTTCCTCCGCCGCGCGGAGGCGGCCGGGCTACGCACGGTGCGCGAGGCCTTCGCCGACCGCGCCTACCTGCCCGACGGTGCGCTCGTCCCCCGCTCCCGCGAGGGCTCCGTCCTGCACGACCCCGACGAGATCGCCGCGCGCGTACTGCGGATGGTCGCCGACGGCACCGTCGAAGCGATCGACGGCACCGAGGTCGAGGTCGCACCCGACTCCGTGTGCGTGCACGGCGACAACCCGTCCGCGGTCGCCGTCGCGCGCCGCCTGCGGACCGTGCTCGACGGTGCCGGCGTGGCGGTCGCGCCGTTCACGCGCTGACGCTCAGCCGATGAACCGCGTCGGGGCGGTGGCGACGAGGCGGACGCAGTGCGCGACCAATTGCTCGCGCGTGACGTCGAGCCGCCCGGACAGGTACTCGGTGAACAACGAGGTCAGCGCGCCGACGAGCCCGATCGACACGAGTCGCCGGGTGGTCTCGTCGACGTGACTCGGCATCGCGCCGGCCACCACCGCGAAGAAGTCCGGCATGCGACCGAGCCCCCGCTCGGACAACGCGGCCTCGCGGTAGGGCGCGAGCAGGAGCACCCGGCCCGCGTCTGGGTTGTCGATGACCAGCTCGACGAACGCGGCGACGGCCGCCGTCGACATCTCAGCAGGGTTCGCCGCGCCGCGCACCGCGCCCACCAGCGCCTCCTGCGCGCGGTCGCTGACATCGTCGAACACCGCCTGCGCGAAGCCGTCCCGGGTGCCGAAGGCCTCGTAGAAGTAGCGCTCCGTGATGCCCGTCGCCCGACACACGGCACGCACCCCCAGCGCTCCCGCCCCCGCACCGCCGAGCAGCGCGATGCCCTCGTCCAGCATCGCCCGGCGACGGTTCTCCTGCCGTTCCTCGAGCGACGTCATCCGTGCAGACTAGCGCAGACGACCGTGCGTCATAGCAAAACTGTCAGGTCAACGCAGCGAACAACGGATCACTGATTGCGGCGCTGCCGCGCGAACTCCGCGAGCACCACACCGGCGGCGACGGACGCGTTCAGCGACTCCACCGACGAGGCGATGGGGATCGACAGGATCGAGTCGCAGTTCTCGCGCACCAGCCGCGACAGGCCCTTGCCCTCGGATCCGACCACCACGACCACGCCGGTGTCGGCCCGGTAGTCGTCGAGGTCCACGTCGCCACCCGCGTCCAGGCCGACGACCTGCAGGCCGGCCGCCGCGTAATCCGCCAGCGTGCGATTGAGATTCGGAGCCTGCGCCACCGGCAGCCGCGCCGCGGCGCCCGCGGACGTGCGCCAGGTGACGGCGGTGACCGCGGCGGACCGTCGGCCCGGGATGACCACGCCGTGCCCACCGAACGCGGCCGCCGACCGGATCACGGCGCCCAGGTTGCGGGGGTCGGTGATGTTGTCCAGGGCGACGATGAGCGGCGCCTCGCCGCGGTCCTGCGCACGGGCCAGCAGGTCGTCCGGGTGCGCGTAGACGTACGGCGGCACCTGGAGGGCGATGCCCTGGTGCAGGCCGTTCTCACTCATCCGGTCGAGCTCGCCGCGCTGCACCTCGAGGATCGCGATGCCCTTGTCGGCCGCGATCTGCACCGACTCGGTGAGCCGCTCGTCGTTCTGCGCACCGATCGCCACGTACAGCGCCGTCGCGGGGACGTCCGCGCGCAGGCACTCGACGACGGGGTTGCGGCCGAGGACGTACTCGGGCCCGTCGTCGGCGGCGCGACCCGCGACCTTGGGCCGTCGCTGCGGCGTGGTCGCGGCCTTCGCCGCGGCCCGCGCCTTCTTGTGCGCGGGATGGTACGGACGGTCCTTCGCGGCGGGGGTCGCCCCACGCCCCTCGAGCCCGCGGCGCCGAACGCCGCCCGACCCCTGGACCTGCCCCTTCTTGGTGCCCGCCTTGCGGACCGCGCCGCGGCGCTGCGAGTTGCCTGCCATCAGTTGCCCGCCTTCTTCGTGAGTGTCCATGCCGAGCCGTCGGCACCGTCGGTGACCTCGATGCCCGCGGCGTGCAGCCGATCGCGCGACGCGTCGGCCTCGGCCCAGTTCTTGTCCGCCCGGGCGGTCGCGCGCCGCTCGAGCTCGGCCTGGACGAGCACGCCGAGGGCGTCCATCGCCTGACCGTCGCCGCCGTTCTCCGTGACCCAGTGCGGATCCAGCGGGTCGACGCCGAGGATCGAGGTCATCGCCCGCACCGAACCGGCGATCCGCCGCGCCTCGTCGAGGTCCCCCGACTCGAGCGCCGCGTTCCCGGCACGCACGGCGCCGTGCACCTCCGCCAGCGCCGACGGTACGCCGAGATCGTCGTCCAGCGCGGCCGCGAAACCGGCGGTCCACACCCCGAGCCCGACCTCCCCAGCCCGCTCGACGGTGCGCTGCACGAACGACTCGATCCGCCCGTACGCCGTGACGGCCTCCTGCAACGCGCCGGCGGAGTACTCCTGCATCGAGCGGTAGTGCGCCTGACCGAGGTAGTAGCGCAGCTCGACCGCCCGGACCTGCGTGAGCAGGTTCGGGATCGACACCACGTTGCCGAGACTCTTGCTCATCTTCTCGCCGGACATGGTGACCCAGCCGTTGTGCAGCCAGTAGTTCGCGAACGGATCCCCAGCGCCGTGGGCCTGCGCGATCTCGTTCTCGTGGTGCGGGAAGATCAGGTCGATACCGCCGCAGTGGATGTCGAACTGCGCGCCCAGGTAGCTCGTGGCCATCGCCGAGCACTCCAGGTGCCAGCCCGGGCGGCCGTCGCCCCACGGGGACGGCCAGCTCGGCTCTCCCGGCTTCGCGGCCTTCCACAGCGTGAAGTCCAGGGGATCGCGCTTGCCGGTGGCCGCGGACTCGCCCTGGTGCACGTCGTCGACCTTCTGGCGGCTGAGCTCGCCGTAGGTCGTCAGGCTGCGCACGCTGAAGTACACGTCGCCCTCGGACGCGTACGCGTGGCCGCGCTCGATCATCCGCTCCATGTAGGTGACCATCTGGGTGATGAAGCCCGTGGCCCGCGGCTCCGCGGACGGGGGCAGCACCCCCAGCGCGTCGTAGGCGTTCGTGAACTCGCGCTCGTGCGTCGCGGCCCACTCCCACCAGGGGCGACCCGCCTCGGCGGCCTTGCGCAGGATCTTGTCATCGATGTCGGTCACGTTGCGCACGAAGGAGACGTCCGTGCCGTTGGCGAGCAGCCAGCGACGCAGCACGTCGAAGGCCACGCCGCTGCGGATGTGGCCGATGTGCGGGACGCCCTGCACCGTCGCGCCGCAGAGATAGATGCCCGCCTTGCCCTCGATGAGGGGCACGAAGTCACGGACCTCGCGGGTCAGGGAGTCGTAAAGGCGCAGCGTCACGACCGTTGATTCTACGGGTCGGTCCCGAACACCCTCCGCAGGTCAGTCACTTCGTCGTTGCGCCACCTAATAGGTAGGATGTCTCGGTGCCCGATCGTCGTTCGTCCGAGGTCAGCCGCGGAACCGCCATGGGCATCGCGGCCTACCTGCTGTGGGGCCTGTTCCCGCTCTACTTCGACGCGCTGCGGCCCACCGGCGCGTGGGAGATCCTCGCCCATCGCATCCTGTGGAGCCTGCTGCTCTGCGTGATCGTCCTCGCCGTGATCCGGGACTTCGGCTGGATCCGCGGACTCCGCGGGCAGTACCGGCTGATCGCCGGTGTGGGGATCGCGGCGCTGCTCATCGCGACCAACTGGGTCGTCTACATCGCCGCGGTCACCTCGGGTCACACGTCCGACGCCGCTCTCGGCTACTTCCTGAACCCGCTGGTCACCGTCGCACTCGGCGTCGTCGTGCTCGGCGAACGGCTGCGGCCGCTGCAGTGGGCCGCGGTCGGAATCGGGGTGCTCGCGGGCGTCTTCCTGGCGGTCGCGGGCGGGCGCTTCCCGTGGACCTCGCTGGCGCTGGCCTTCTCGTTCGGGATGTACGGGCTGCTCAAGAACAAGGTCGGCGCACACCTGAGTGCGCTGCACGGGCTCACGCTCGAAACCGCGATCCTGGCGCCGCTCGCCGCGATCGCGCTGGCTGTCATCGCGACCTGGGGCGGCGGGCTCGACTTCGGTAGACATGGCGGCGTGCACACCACGCTGCTGGTCCTGTCGGGCGTGGCGACCGCGGTCCCGCTCCTCCTGTTCGCGGCGGCCGCGCGCCGGATTCCGCTGGTGACCGTCGGCCTGATCCAGTTCGCGACGCCCGTCATGCAGTTGCTGTGCGCGGTGCTGTTCCTCGGCGAGCACGTCTCGACCGCGCGGTGGATCGGATTCGGCATCGTCTGGATCGCCCTGATCCTGCTCACGGCCGACACCGTGGTGACGCTGCGTCGCGCTCGGGCCGGCCGGCTCTCGGAGTAGCTTCCGGGGTCAGCCCGCGGCGTAGACCAGGGCCGTCGCCATCGCGGCGACTCCCTCGCCGCGGCCGGTGAGGCCGAGGCCGTCGGTCGTGGTGGCGGACACGGAGACCGGCGCGCCGAGCAGGCCGCTCAGGACCTCCTGCGCCTCCGCCCGCCGCGGACCGACCTTGGGCCGGTTCCCGATCAGCTGCACCGCGGCGTTCCCGACCGTGAAGCCCGCATCGGTGAGCAGCGAACGCACGTGTGTGAGCATCGACGCACCCGTGATCCCGACGTTGTCCGACCGCCCCACCCCGAAGACGGTGCCCAGGTCACCGAGGCCGCCCGCCGAGAGCAGCGCATCGCACAGCGCGTGCACCGCGACGTCGCCGTCGGAGTGACCCGAGCAACCGTCACCGTCGAACCGCAGCCCGAGCATCCAGCACGGACGGCCCGCCTCGAACGGATGGACGTCGGTCCCGATCCCGACCCGCGGCACGATCATGCGAACTCCTCGATGGCCAGGGCCTGCGCGATCCGCAGGTCGAAGGCGGTGGTGATCTTCATCGCCAGGGGATCCCCGGCGACGGTGACGACGCTGCCGCCCGCCCGCTCGACGAGACCCGCGTCGTCGGTGGCCAGTGCACCGGGCGCGGCTTCGTAGGCCGCGAGCAGCGCGGCGGCGGCGAAACCCTGGGGCGTCTGCACGGCGCGCAGGTCCGCCCGGTCGACGGTGCCGAGCACGGCCCCGTCGGCATCGACCCGTTTGACGGTGTCCACGACCGGCAGCACGGGAATGACGGCGGAGGCGCCGGCGCGCACCGCGTCGACCACCCGCACGATCATCGCGGGCGGCGTCAGCGGCCGGGCCGCGTCGTGCACCAGGACCGTGTCGGCCGCGCCCGCGACGGCCAGGCCGGCCCGCACCGAATCGGTGCGCTCCGCGCCGCCCACGACGACCCGCGCCCGCGGGACGAGGGACCGCGCACCGTCGACCATGTCCTGCGGGACCATGACGACGACCTCGTCGACCGTCCCGGACGCGAAAAGGCCGTCCACCGCCCAGGTGAGCAGTGAACGGCCTTGAAGCTCCACGAACGCCTTGGGGATGTTCAGCCCCAGGCGCGTCCCCTGCCCAGCGGCGGGGACCAGTGCAACGACGGTCAGGACGCGGCCGCCAGCACCTCGTCCAGCAGCAGGGCTGCCTTCTCGTCGTTGGTGGACTCCGCGAGCGCGAGCTCGCCCACCAGGATCTGGCGGGCCTTGGTCAGCATGCGCTTCTCGCCGGCCGACAGCCCGCGATCCTGCTCACGACGCCACAGGTCGCGGACGACCTCGGCCACCTTGTTCACATCGCCCGATGCCAGCTTCTCGAGGTTCGCCTTGTACCGGCGCGACCAGTTCGTGGGCTCCTCGGTGTGGGGCGCGCGCAGGACCTGGAAGACCTTGTCCAGACCCTCCTGACCGACCACGTCACGAACACCGACGACCTCGGCGTTCTCCGCGGGAACCTTGACCGTCAGATCACCCTGTGCGACCTTGAGCACGAGGTACTCGCGCTCACGTCCACCGACAGTCTTGATCTCGATAGCTTCGATCAGTGCGGCACCGTGATGGGGGTAGACAACGGTGTCTCCGACCTTGAAAATCATCTGATCCTTGCCCCTTTCGATATGACCAGGATAACACGGGGCCGAATGGGGCTGCTCGGCAACGTCGCAGGTCAGGACTCATACCGGGCTTGACAAGGGAACCCTGGGCTGATCAACGGGGTGATCGCCAACCCTGGACCACGCCCGCCGACGCGGCCGGATGCGCCTTCTACTACGCTGCGTGGTGACATACTCAGCATCGTCCGCACGCGGGTGTCGCCGCGCACGGGGATGGAAACTGGAGGAACCGTGTCCGCACGCACCGTCTCGACCCGCCGCACCGCCACCGCCGTCGCCGGCGCCCTGCTCGCCACCGGCGCCCTGCTCTCGGTGTCCGCGTGCGGTGCCGGCCAGATCTCGCAGACCGCCAACCAGGTCGCCGCGATCAACGGCGCCAACCAGACCTTCGTGGACCAGAAGATCACGCTCACCGACGTGCACGTGCTGTACCCGGTGTCGGGCAGCCAGGGCAAGCTCGCCTTCGTCCTGACGAACCTGAACCCGCAGCAGGGCGACAAGCTCAAGAGCATCACCGACGAGAAGGGCCGCGCCGCGACCATCAGTGGTGACACCACCCTCACCGCCGGCGGCTCGCTCTACGGCACCGCGCCCGCGGGCAGCAACAGCAAGGCCGCGGGCATCACGCGCCTCACCGTCACCGTCCCGGTCGACAGCACCTGGCGCCCCGGCCTGACCAGCAAGCTCTGGTTCCACCTCGAGAAGGCCGGCTCCCTGCCGATCGACGTCCCGATCGACGCGGGCGCCGCGTCGGCCAGCGCCGCGGGCATCACCGTCACCGGCGGAGAGCACGGCGGCGAGCACGGCTCGGGCGAGGGCTCCGGCCACTAGGCCGTCCATGGCAAAAGCCAAGGTGCAGTACACCTGCACCGAGTGCGGCCACACTGTGGCCAAATGGGTCGGTCGCTGCCCGTCGTGCGGCGCCTGGTCCACGATGGAGGAGGGCGCGGTCACCCGCGCCGCCGGCTCCGGACCCGCGGCCAACATCGGGCTGACGCTCCCCACGACGCGCGCGGTCCCGATCACGAAGATCGACCCTCATTCGACCCGTGCGCTGCCGGTGGGCATCGGCGAGCTCGACCGCGTGCTCGGCGGCGGCATCGTCCCCGGTTCGGTGATCCTGTTGGCCGGCGAGCCCGGCGTCGGCAAGTCCACCCTGCTGCTCGAGGTCGTGCACCGCTGGGCCACGACGGGCCGCGGGAAGTCTCTGTACGTCACGGGCGAGGAGTCCGCGGGACAGGTCCGGCTGCGCGCGGAACGCACTGGGGCGCTGGACGATCGGCTGTACCTCGCGGCGGAGTCCGATCTCGGGACGGTGCTCGGCCACGTCGAGCAGATCTCCCCCACCCTCATGGTGGTCGACTCCGTGCAGACCCTCTCCGCCTCGGGCGTCGACGGCGTCCACGGCGGCGTCACGCAGGTCCGCGCGATCACGGCCACGCTGACCTCGCTCGCCAAGGCCTCCGGGATCGCGGTGATCCTCGTCGGCCACGTCACCAAGGACGGCGCCGTCGCCGGCCCGCGCTCGCTGGAGCACCTCGTGGACGTCGTGCTCAGCTTCGAGGGCGACAAACACTCCACGCTGCGCATGGTCCGCGGTATCAAGAACCGGTTCGGCGCCTCCGACGAGGTGGGCTGCTTCGAGCAGCGCGAGTCGGGCATCGTCGAGGTCACGGACCCGTCGGGCCTGTTCCTGCACCACCGCGACCAGGCCGCCGCCGGCACCGCGGTCACCGTCGGGCTCGACGGCAAGCGGCCCATGCTCGGCGAGCTCCAGGCGCTCGTGACGCCCACCCCCCTGCCCGCGCCGCGGCGCGCGGTCTCCGGGCTCGACGGTGCCCGCGTCGCCATGATCCTCGCCGTCCTGGCCCGGCACGGCGGCATCGAGAACCTGCCGCAGAAGGACGTCTACGCGGCGACCGTCGGCGGGATGAAGATCACCGAGCCGGGCGCCGACCTGGCGCTGGCCCTCGCCGTGGCGTCCGCCGCCGTGGAGAAGGCCCTGCGCCCGAACACCGTCGTCCTCGGCGAGGTGGGCCTCGCGGGCGAGGTGCGCCGGGTCACCGGCCTCGAGCGCCGGCTCGCGGAGGCGGCCCGCCTGGGCTTCACCCACGCCATCGTCCCGCCCTCGCCCGACGGACAGAAGCTGAAGGTCGACGGGATCCACATCGGCGAGGCGGCCACCGTCGGCGACGCCCTGCGGCTGGGCTCGCTGACCGAGGGCAAGCGCGGGCGTTAGCCTTACGGCATGGACCACACCAATCTCGGCGGCGACGCGTTCGCCGGGAACGCGCCGCTGCGCGACACCGTGATCCGGATGGCGCCCGGAACCCCGCTCCGCGACGGCCTCGAGCGGATCCTCCGAGGCCGCACGGGCGCCCTCATCGTGCTGGGCCACGACGACGCCGTGGAGAAGATCTGCGACGGCGGCTTCCACCTCGACGTCGAGTTCGCGCCGACCCGCCTCCGCGAGCTCGCGAAGATGGACGGCGCCGTGGTGCTGTCCACCGACGGCGCCCGCATCGTCCGCGCCAATGTCCAGCTCATGCCTGATCCGGCGATCCCCACCCAGGAGTCCGGCACGCGGCACCGCTCGGCCGAGCGCGCCGCTATCCAGACGGGCTACCCCGTGATCTCGGTGAGCGCGTCGATGTCGATCGTGCACGCCTACGTGGGCGGCGTCCGGCACCTCGTCGACGACGCCGCGCCCATCCTCTCCCGCGCCAACCTCGCGATCGCGACCCTCGAGCGGTACGCGCACCGCCTCGACGAGGTCCTGGCGCAGCTCTCGCGCGCCGAGATCGAGGACGTCGTGACGGTGCGCGAGGTCTCGCACGTGGTGCAGCGCCTGGAGCTGGTGCGGCGCTTGGCGATCGAGATCGAGCAGCACGTGCTGGAGCTGGGCACCTCGGGCCGGCAGATCGTGCTGCAGCTGGAGGACCTGCTCGGCGACGCGCTGTCCTTGCGCGAGCCCGTGCTGCGCGACTACCTGCCCGGCGGCGACGCGGCCGTCGACGACGCCGTTGCACGCGTGGACGGCCTCACCGATGCCGACCTGCTGGACCTGCCGACGATCGCTGCGGCCCTGGGCTTCTCGGGCACGGTCGAGGCCCAGGACGCACCCGTGTCACCGCGCGGCTTCCGCCTGCTCGGCTCGGTGCCGCGGCTGCGCGCCGCGCAGGTCGAGTCGCTGGTCGGCACCTTCGGCTCCCTGCAGACGCTGCTCGCCGCCTCCGCTGCGGACCTGCAGGCCGTCCCCGGCATCGGGTCCGACGGTGCGCGGCAGGCCCGCGAGGGCCTCTCCCGCCTCGCCGAGGCCTCGGTCGAGCGGTTCTAGGGGCCGTCAGTTCCCGCCGGTACCCGTCGCAGGCGCCGGGGCGGCACGGACGACGTTGAAGGTCACCGGGGCGCTGCGCTTGGCGCCGAGCTGAGCGACCACCTGGTAGGCACCCGGGGCCACCGGGACGCGCTGCGCCTGGCAACCCGGCGCCGACGTGGTGCCCGCCCACTGCAGCTTGTAACGCAGCTGCTGGCCGGGCTGCAGGACCTCGTTCTTGATCTCCGGCTGGAAGGTGCAGTCGAAGTTCGACCACAGCTGCTTGCTGCCGTCGAGGGTGAGCACGATCAGCTGCTGCTGGCCGGTGCCGATGTCGCGCGAGCACGGCACCGAGCCCGCGTTGGTCACCGTCGCCTCGAAGGTCGGCTGCTCGCCGAGCGTGTACGTCGCCTTGTCCGCGCCCACGACGACGGAGATGTTGGCGTCGGGGCACGGCGCTCCGGCCACGACCGCACCCGGCGTCGGTACGCCCCCACCCGACGGGTTCGCGGCGGACGACGCCGATCCGGACGCGCTCGCGCCGCCCGACGCGCCACCGGCCGCACCGCCGCCGCCTCCGCCGTTGTTCGCGGCGGACGGGTCGGCACCGTCGGGCGCCTGGGACGGGGGCAGACCGCCGGTGGTGACCGGCGCGGACGACGAGGCGGACGCTGCGTTCTGCGACGAATCCTTGCCGCCGCCGACGAACACGATCAGCAGCACCACCACGACCACGGCGAACAGCGCCAGGACGGCGGCCAGCACGCGACGACGCCAGTAGATCTCGGGCGGCAGGGGTCCGTTGGGTTCAAGCACGGTTCAACGGTAGCGTTTCCCCGGCCTCATGCCGCTGACCTGCGGCGGCGTGTCACGAATCGGACGCGGATCAGGCCGGACGGACCGCCTGGAAGGGCGACGTCGCAGCCTCGCCGATGTCGCCGACGGAGCCGCGCAGGTGCACCTTGCCCTCGGCGAGCTCATAGGTGAGGCCGACGATGGCCACGCGGCCCTCCTCGACGCCCTTCGCGATGATCCGCGAGCGCTCCATGAGCAGCCACCCCGTCTCCATGACGTGCTGCGCGGTGATGTCGTTGACGTCCGACAGACCCTCGCGACGGCCCGCCAGCACCGACGGCGTCAGCCGCTCGACGATGTCGCGGATGTAACCGGGCGGCATGGTGCCGGTGTCGATCGAATTCACGGTCGCCGCGACGGCGCCGCAGCTGTCGTGGCCGAGAATCGCGATGAGCGGCACCTTGAGGATCTCGATGGCGTACTCGATGGACCCGATCACCGCGGCGTCGAGGATGTGGCCCGCCGTGCGCACCACGAACATGTCGCCGAGGCCCTGATCGAAGATCACCTCGGCCGCGACGCGCGAGTCGCCGCAGCCGAACAGCACCGCCGTCGGCTGCTGGCCGTGCGCCAGCTCCGCCACGCGACTCGCCCCCTGGTTCGGGTGCTCGGACACACCCTCCACGAACCGTCGATTACCGTCACGAAGTGCGCGCCACGCGCCGGGGGGAGTCGAAGTGGGCATGGGTCCATAAT
Organism: Tsukamurella pseudospumae; assembly: GCF_001575195.1. Taxonomy (NCBI): domain Bacteria; kingdom Bacillati; phylum Actinomycetota; class Actinomycetes; order Mycobacteriales; family Tsukamurellaceae; genus Tsukamurella; species Tsukamurella pseudospumae. The sequence continues at coordinate 532,717 of NZ_LSRF01000058.1, read as the reverse complement.
GCACCTCGTGACTCCCCTTCGAGACAGCGGGCGAGATTCTGTCCCGTATTTCACACGGGTACTCGCGTGGTTCGACACCGCCGAACGCGATCTGCCGTGGCGCCGGGCCGGGACGAGCCCGTGGGCGATCCTCGTCAGCGAGATGATGCTGCAGCAAACGCCCGTGGTGCGGGTCGAGCCGGTGTGGCACGCGTGGATGCGACGCTGGCCCACGCCCGCCGACCTGGCCGCCGCCACCGGTGCCGACGCGGTCCGCGCGTGGGGCAAGCTCGGCTACCCGCGCCGGGCCATGCGGTTGCACGCCTGCGCGCAGGCCCTCGTCGAGCGGTTCGACGGCGCCGTGCCGCGCACCGTCGACGAGCTGCTGTCGTTGCCCGGCGTGGGCGACTACACCGCGCGAGCCGTGGCCTGCTTCGCCTTCGGCCAGGACGTCCCGGTCGTCGACATCAACGTCCGACGGGTCCTCGCCCGGGCGGTCGACGGGGAGTCCGACGCCGCGGCGCCGTCGGCCAAGCGCGATCTTCCGGCCGCGGAGGCCGTCCTCGCGACCGTCCCGCCCGGGCGGCGGCCGCGACTGTCCGCCGCACTGATGGAACTCGGCGCGCTCGTCTGCACCGCGCGGTCGCCGCGCTGCGCCGACTGCCCGATCAGCGCGGATTGCGCCTGGCTGGGGGCGGGCGCACCGTCGGGCACCGTGGCTCCGCGGAAGGTCCAGAAGTACGAGGGCACGGACCGGCAGGCCCGCGGACGGCTGCTCGACGTCCTTCGGGGCGCCGACGGTGCCGTCCCCCGCGCGCGGCTCGACCTGGCGTGGGAGCGCGACCCCGCGCAGCGCGACCGGGCGCTGGACTCGCTGCTGGTCGACGGCCTGATCGAGCAGACCACGGACGGTCGGTTCGCGCTGGCGGGTGAGGCGTGAGTTTTTATTCACATGTGTAGGAATTGGTGATAGATTGCGGACATGAAACTCTCAGACGGCCCGCTGCGCGTCACCGACCAGGGGTTCTTCGGCCCGGACTCGCCCACGTGGAAGATCTGGGCGGCACCCACCGCCCTCATCGGTTTCCAGCGCTCGGTGGTGCTCGAGCACTTCGACCCGAACCTGACCGCCGCGGTCGCGGACTCGGCGGGCATCTACGCCGATCCCTTCGGCCGCCTCGACCGGACGCTCGCCTACTTCCTGCTGGTGGCGACCGCGGACTCGAAGACCGCGATCGAGGCGTCCGAGCACCTCATGGACGTGCACCGCAAGGCCACCGGCATCGAGCCGATCACCGGTAAGCGGTACAGCGCCAACAACCCGGCGTCGCAGCTGTGGATCCACGTGACCGGGTGGCATTCCGTGCTCAAGTGCTACGAGATGTTCGGGCCCGGCCCGCTCTCGGCCGCCGAGGAGGCGCAGTACTGGCGCGACTGCGTCGTCGCCGCCGAGCTGCAGACCTGCGATCCGGCGGACGTCCCCACCTCGCGGGACGAGGTGCGCGAGTACTTCGCGCGCGTCCGGCCGACGCTCGCCCTCACCGAGCGTGCCCGCACCGGCATGCACTACCTGCTGCGCACCCGTGATCGGGGCGCGAAGCTCCGGGTCGGGAGCTCGCTCATCGCGCCCGCCACCGTCGCCACCCTGCCGGCGTGGATGCGCACGATGGGCGGCTTCGACCAGCCCGGACTGCTGGACGCGGCGTATCCCGTGGCCGTCCGGCTCGCGGTGCGCGCGGCGTCGGCGCAGCACGCGGCCGGCACGGTACGGCTCGGTCGGCTCGTCGCGCCGATGACCGGCGACATCCTGCGCCGTCACTTCGCGCAGCTCGCCGCCCCGGAGACCGCGCCCGAGGGCACCGTCGATCCCGGCGAGGCGCGGCGACGGTACGGCCGGGCGGCGCACGCCGCCCCGGCCTCGTAGGCTGGCCCGCATGACCACCTACATCGTCACCGGGGCCAACGGCGGGCTCGGCGAGGTCGTGACCCGCCGCCTCGCGGCGGACGGCCGCGTCGTGATGGCCTGCCGCGACGTCGAGGGCGCCCGCAAGATCGCCGACCGGATCGACGGCGACGTCACCGTCGAGGCCCTGGACCTGGCCGACCTGGACTCCGTACGCGCGTTCGCGGACCGCACCGGCGAGTTCGACGTGCTCGTCAACAACGCCGGCCTGATGAACATCCCGCTGCGCCGCACGAAACAGGGCTTCGAGATGCAGTTCGGCGTGAACCACCTCGGCCACTTCGCCCTGACCGGCCTGCTCCTGGACCGGATGCGGGACCGCGTGGTCGCGGTCTCGTCGGTGGCGCACCGGCAGAACTACCGCTGGCGCATGGACGACCCGAACTACGAGAACCGCAAGTACCTGCGCACCGAGGCGTACGGGCAGAGCAAGCTCGCGAACATGATGTTCGCGCGCGAGCTGCAGCGCCGGTTCGAGGTCGCCGGTTCGGACAAGCGGGCGTACTACGTGCACCCGGGTGTGTCGCCCACCGGCCTGTTCGCGCGCACCGATACACTGCTGGACCTGGTGATGAAACCGGCCGTGGCGCTGCTCAACAACCCGCCGGAGCGGGCCGCGCAGTCGCTGATCCTCGCCGCGACCGACCGCGACCTCGACCCACACCCGTGGTGGGGTCCGACGGAGCTGTTCCAGTCGCGCGGCAAGGTGGGCAAGTGCTCCACCACCGCCGTGTCCAAGGACAAGGCCAAGTGGGCCGAGCTGTGGGACGTCTCGGAGAAGCTCACGGGCGTGACCTACTCCGTCTGAGCCCTCGACGGGCGACGGAATAGCACAGAGCCGGTGCATGTTGCAACTGCCATGCGCGTAGACATCTGGACCGACATCAACTGCCCCTTCTGCTACATCGGTAAGGCCCGCTTCGAGCAGGCCCTGGAGGGCTTCCCGCACGCCTCCGACGTGGAGATCGTGCACCGCTCCTTCGAGCTGGACCCCACCTCGAAGCCTGGCTCCTCGGCGCCCGTCGTCCCGATGCTGGCGAAGAAGTACGGCATCTCCGAGGCGCAGGCCGCGGCCAACGAGCGCGGCCTCGGCGCTCAGGCGCAGGAGCTGGGTCTGGCCTACCAGGTCGAGGGCCGCGACGCCGGCAACAGCTTCGACATGCACCGCCTGCTCCACTGGGCCCTCGACCTCGGCCGCCAGGAGGCGTTGCTGGACGCGCTGTACAGGGCCAATTTCGCCGAGTCCGAGCCCGCGTTCGGCAGCCGCGACCGGCTGGTCGAGATCGCCGAGTCCGCCGGGTTCGACGGTGCCGCGGCCCGCGCCGTGCTCGAGGACGAGACCGCCTACGCCGACGCGGTGCGCGCCGACGAAGAGGCCGCATCGCGGATCGGCATCGGCGGCGTTCCGTTCTTCGTCTTCGACGGCAAGTACGCCGTGTCCGGCGCGCAGCCGCCGGCCGTGTTCACCGACGCCCTCGACAAGGTGTGGGGCGACCGCCCCGAGCCGCTCACAGTGATCGGGGGCGACGATGACGCGGCCTGCGGCCCCGACGGCTGCGAGCTCCCGCAGCGCGGCTGATCCGAAGCCTACGGCGCGGTGAGTTTCGCCACCGCGGCGGCGAGGGCATCGTCGTCGACCGCCTCAGCGACGGCGCTCCCGCCGGTGAGCAGGTCGCCGTGGATCAGCGACAGGACCTCGATGAGCAGCACCGTCGCGGGCGTCGCGGCGGTCACCTTCCCCGCGTTCTGCGCGGCCTGCAGCGCGGCGATCTTCGTGGCGTTCGAGCCGGACGTGAACTCCAGTTCCAGCAGCTCGCCCGGGCATTCGAGGGTGTGCCACAGCACGAGCCGCAGCAGCTCGGGGTGAGCACGATTGAACGCGCGCAGGCGCACCGCGTACCCCGGCAGGTCCTCCGCGGTGAACGGCACCGTCTCCAGCAGATCCGCGACCCGGAACTCGATGACGGCGTCGAAGAGACTGCGCTTGTTACCGAAGTAGGCGTAGATCAGCTGCTTGTTCGCCTCGGCGCCCGCCGCGATGCGGTCGACGCGGGCGCCCGCGAGGCCGTGCTCCGCGAACTCGACGGTGGCCGCGTCGAGCAGGCGGGCCCTCGTCGCATCCGCGTCGCGGGCCCTAGGCGCCGGGGCGGGCATCGAGCGGGAGATCGGTTCCGGTCACCTCCGCAGCGTACTTCCAGAGCCTGGCGGCGACGGCGGCGTCCCGCATGCGCGCGTTCTTCTTCGTCACGCCCGGCGCCCCGACGAGGCCGAACCGGCCCTGTGGGCCGTAGTACTCGCCGTTGCGGGCGCCGGGATCGCTCGCCGCGAACAGCAGCGGCTCGGCGCCCTGTTCCGATTCCTGCGAGGGCAGCACACGCCCCGCGAACCGGGTGATGATCGATTCACGAACCCCGTCCGAGCCCAGGCTCGCGCCGGCGGTCTGCAGGTTGGTCTGCGTGTAGCCCGGGTGGGCCGCGTCGCTGAGCAGGTCCCACCCACGCCGCGCGCTCTCGGCCGCGAGGTGATTCGCCAGCAACAGGTCGGCCAGCTTGGACTGGCCGTACGCGCGGGCCGGCGAGTAGCGGCGCACGGACTGCGGATCGTCGAAGTCGATCCGGCCGAAGTTCGCGACGCCCGAGCTCATCGTGGTCACGCGGGGGCGGTCACCGTCGAGCAGCAGCGGCAGTAGCAGATTGGTGAGCGCGAACGGCCCGAGGAAGTTCGAGCCCCACTGCAGCTCGAAGCCGTCAGCGGTCTCGTTGCGCTGGGGCGGGGTCATCACGCCCGCGTTGTTGACCAGCACATCGATCCGCCGGCCGTCGGCGCTGAGAGCCTCGGCGAACGCGTGTACCGAGGACAGGTCGGCGAGGTCGAGCCGCCGCACCTCCAACTTCGCGCCGGGCAGCTGCGCGAGGATCTCCGCCCGCGCCGCCTCACCCTTCTCCGGCGTGCGGACGGCCATGATCACGTCCGCACCCGCCGCCGCGAGTCGCTTCGCTGCCTCCTTGCCCGTCCCACTGTTCGATCCCGTGACCACGAAGATCCGTCCGGTCTGATCCGCCACCTGGTACATGCCCGCTCCCTCGATTCAACTAACTGGTTAGTTGAAACTCTAGAGTCGCGTCGAGCGGCTGTCAACCAACCAGTTAGTTAGACGTGTGCGACACGGCCCGCACCGTCCCCCGACGCATCGCGCCGTCGACGGTGATTCCGGGACAGGCCATGCACGCGACGCATGGCCTGTGTCCTGAAAACCTCCCCCGACCTGCAGAGTCACGGCCATGCGCGGCACGCATGACACGCAGAAACGGCACGCGTCCCGTCGACGCCTCCGCCGCCGCCCGAGAACATGACCGCTACCGCGCCAACCTCCCGAGCAACGCGGACGCCACCGCGATCGCGACCCCCGCGGCCCCGGCGAGCACGCCGAGGTCGAGCCAGAGATTCGTCGGCGTCCCCAGCAGCAGGCCCCGGAGCGCGGAGACCTCGTAGCTCAGCGGATTGACCACGGCGATGGCGCGCACCCATCCGGGCATGACGTCCACGGGGTACAGCGCGTTCGAACCGAAGAACAACGGCATCGTGATCGCCTGGCCGATGCCCATCAGCCGGTCCCGCTTGAGCACGAGCCCCGCGATGATCACCGACAGGCACGCGAAGAAGGCCGCGGCCAGCACGACCACCACGATCACGCCCAGCCAGCGCAGCGGATTCGGGATGATCGAGACACCCATCAGCACCGCGACCACCGTCACCACGACGGCCTGCACCGAGGCCCGCACCCCCGCGGCGAAGGCCTTACCCGTGACCAACGCGGCGCGCGGCGTCGGCGTGACCAGCAGCTTCGCCAGCACGCCGGCGTCGCGCTCCCAGATGATCTGGATGCCGTAGAAGATCGCGACGAACAGGGCCGACTGCGCGATGATCCCGGGTGCGAGGAAGTCGAGGTAGGGCACGCCGCCCGACGGGATCGCGCGGATCCGGCTGAACGTGGTGCCGAAGATCAGCAGCCACAGCACCGGCTGGATCGACCGCGTGAGCAACTCGGACCGGTCGTGCCGCAGCTTCTCCAGCTCGACCAGGCACAACGTCCCCACCCGCGAGAGCAGGGTCATCGGGCGCGAGCGGCGCGGCTCAGCCCAGACGTCGAGCGGTGCGACGGATGTTGGCGACATTGCGCAGCCCTCCCTTCGATTCGTCCTCCAACTGCGCGCCGGTGACGGCGCGGAACACGTCCTCGAGCGACGCGCCCTCCCCCTGCGCAGCCCGGAGCTCCGCCGGCGTGCCGGTCGCGGCGAGCTCCCCGTGGTGCATCAGGGCGACGGTGTCGCACAGCGCGTCCGCCTCCTCCATGTAGTGCGTGGTGAGCAGCACCGTCATCCCGTACTGCTCCTGCATCCGCACCACTCGCTCCCACACCGAGTCGCGCGCGACGGGGTCCAGCCCGACGGTCGGCTCGTCGAGGATGAGCAGCGCGGGCCGGTTGACCAGCGCCTGCGCGAGCTCGAGCCGCCGGACCATGCCGCCGGAGAAGGTCGACGCCAGCCTGTCCGCCGCGTCCTCCAGATCGACCAGGGCCAGCGCCTCCTCCACGCGGCCGCGACGCTCGCGACGCGGTACGTCGTAGAGCCGCGCGAACCAGTCGACGTTCTCGCGCGCGGTCAGCGCGCCCTCGACGGACAGCTGCTGCGGCACGTACCCGAGCGCGCGGCGCACCGTCATCGCGTGTGTGCGCACGTCGAGCCCGAAGATCTCGACGGTGCCCTCGTCGGGCGGGATGAGGGTGGTGAGCATGCGCAGCGTGGTGGTCTTGCCGGCGCCGTTGGGCCCGAGCAGGCCGAAGCACGCGCCGCGCGGGACCTGCAGGCTGAGCGCGTCGACGGCGACGTGGTCGCCGAAGCGCTTGGTGACCGACCACAGTTCGACGGCGTTCACGCGTCCCCCTCCAGCGCCGCGGCCACGGCCTCCAGGAGGTCGACGGTGCCATCGACCTGCGCTCGCAGGGCCGGGTCCATCGCGGCGAGCGCGCCCACGACCGCCGCGTGCCGACGATCGCGCCAGTCGCGCAGCGCCGCATCGGTGTCGTCCGTGAGCCGCAGGCGTGCGGTGCGCGCATCGTCCGGGTCGGGCTCGCGGACCACGTGCCCCTGGTCGACGAGCTGCCGGACCAGCGTCGACACGGTGTTGCCGGCAAGCGCGAGGCGACGCGCCGCCTCCCCCACGCTGATCCCGGGCTCGCGGCGCAGCAACCGTACGAGTTCCGCCTGGGCGCCGGTGAGGCCCTGCCGCAGCGGTCCACCGCCGACCGCTCTGGTGCCGCGGCGCACGGCGCGGACCGCCGCGAGGAGCCGTTCGGCGTCGTCGTCATCGTTCATACCGACGACTATATCTCTGTTTCAGAGATATTATTCCTGTGTGTTTCCTGCCGGCTGCGGCTGACACCGCGGACACCACTGGATCGACCGCTCGGGATCTCCTGCGCCACCGAGGCTCCCAACGCGGATCGCCGACCCGCAGCGGAGGCAGGGCCGCCGCGCGCGGTCGTAGACGAAGTGCCGCATCCCGTTCCGATCGACACCCGTGGTCACCCGCCGCGACCGCCCGAGGTTCGCCCGCAGCAGTCGTGCGGCCTCCTCGACCCACGCCGTCATGTCGCCGCACTCCCCCACCGGAATCGCCGGATGCACGCCGCGTAGAAAACACAGCTCGTTGCGATAGACGTTGCCCACACCGGCCAGGTTCCGTTGGTCCAGCAGCGCCAGTCCGACGGGGCGCCCCGGTTCCGCCGCGAGGTTCGTCGCGGCGACGGCCGGGTCCCAGTCCGGGCCGAGCGGATCGGGCCCGAGGTGGGCCAGGGCACCGTCGGCCTCGGCGGGCGTGAGGATCTCGAGGATGCCGAGCGAGAACCCGACGACCTGCGCGCCGTCGACGGCGAGGACCGCCCGCGCAGTGTGCGCGGGGCGGCGCCACCGCTCGCCGGTCCGGTGCACCTGCCAGTCGCCCTCCATCTTCAGGTGGCTGTGGATCACAGCACCGCCGACGGCGAACAGAAGATGCTTCCCGCGCGCGGTCACGGTGTCGACGGTGCGGCCCGTCAGGTCGACGGCGGCGAACCGTGGCACCCGGATGTCGCACGCGGTGAGGACGCGGCCCACCAGCACCGGCCGCAGGTGCGCGGCCAGGTTGTGAACGGTGTCGCCCTCGGGCACGGCTAGCCGTGCTCCGGGCGGTCGTCCAGGCCGGAGAGGAACGCCTCGACGGCGCCCCGGTACACGATCGGCGCGTCGTCGTGGACGAGGTGGCCGGCACCGTCGACCTTGAAATACCGCAGGTCGGGGCCGGTGTACTCGCCCACCATGCGCGTGCCGATGCCCGGCGGGACGACGGTGAACTCGGCCTCGAGGAGCAGCGTGGGGGCCTGCACGGCGCGCCACTGCGCCCAGTGATCGCGCGGGCCCCAGTGGTCGGCGATGCGGCGGAAGGTGTCGAGGTCGCCGTGCAGGGCACCGTCGTCGAAGGCCTCGTAGAAGTAGCGCCCGGCGACCGGCCCGAACAGTTCCTCGCACGCGGCCTGCGAGCCGAATCGCGCCGGCCAGCTCGCGAACCACGGCGACCAGGTATCGGTGGACTGGCCGGTGAACTCCGGCGACATGTCCTCCACCACGATCGCCCGGACGAGTTCGGGGTACTCGGCGGCGGTGCACCAGGCGTGGAGGCCGCCCATGGAGTGGCCGATGAGCGTCGCGGGCCCCTGGTCCAGGTGGACGAGGATCTCGGCGACATCGGCGACGAACCGCTCGGTGGCGATGTCCTCCTCCGGGACCGGCACGGGAAAGCCTGGGCCGCGGTGGAATTCGGCGTCGAAGGTGAAGACCCGTCCGTAGCGGCGCAGCCACGGGATCTGCCGGCGCCACGTCCGACCGCGACCCATCAGCCCGTGCAGCAGAACGATCGGCCCGGCCTCCTCGCGGCCGCCCCAATCCCGCAGTCCCACACACCCGTCCACGCGGCCCAACCTACCCTGAGCGGCACCGGTATCGTCGGGTCATGTCGGTAGTGAAGATCAACGCCATCCACATCCCCGAGGGCGCGGGCCCGGAGCTCGAGAAGCGCTTCGCGCACCGCGCGCACGCGGTCGAGAACTCCCCCGGTTTCCTGGGCTTCCAGCTGCTCCGCCCGGTCAAGGGCGACGACCGCTACTTCGTGGTCACGCAGTGGGAGTCCGAGGAGGCGTTCGCGGCCTGGCGCGACGGTCCCGCCCGGGAGGCCCACGCCGGCGAGCGCAGCCCCGGCGGCGGCGAGGGCCGTCAGCCCGTCGCCACGGGCGCCGACCTGCTGGAGTTCGAGGTCGTCCTCGACGTCACCGGGAAGGCCGCGCAGTAACTCTCAGAGCCAGGCGCCCGCGTCCCACGTGAGGAACGAGTCCAGGCTCGGGGCCGGGTGCTGCTGCGGATGGTTCGTGGACAGGTAGGCGCCGCGGTAGAACAGCAGCGGCTTCGCGTCGTCCACATCGCCGAGGTGATGGACCCGCCCGATCGCGATGTGATGGTCGCCGCCGTCCAGAACGTTCTCGAGCGTGCAGTCCATCCACGTCAGGGATCCGTCGATCGTCGGGTTGCCGAGCGGCGAGGGCGTCCACCGCAGGCCTTCGAACTTGTCGTCCACCGACCGTCCGAACGCCGCGCTCACCGACTCCTGCTCCTGCCCCAGCACCGACACGGCGAACCGCCCGGAGGCCTCGATGTGCTTCCACGTGCGCGAGGTCTTCATCGGGCAGAACAGTACGAGCGGCGGGTCCAGCGACAGCGCCGCGAAGGACTGGCAGGCGAAGCCGACGGGACGCTCCTCCACGTCCGATGTCGCGACGATCGTGACGCCGGTACAGAACTGCCCCATCACATGTCGGAACGTGCGCTGGTCGAATCCCGCCTCGGTCATGCTGCCAACCTACTCCGGCGGGTTCGACGGTCCGCGCCCCACCAGCCGGGCGCACGGCGCACCGTCGGACATGCCGAGGTACGCGTGCGGACCGGGCCCCGCGAGGATCCGATCGTCGTGATCGTTACCCCCGGCAGCCGAGGGCGATGGCCCGGGCGACCGGCGTCAGCTCGTCGTCCGGGCGGTCCAGGTCCACCGGCGGACCCGGCAGCGCGGGCTGCGCGAGGAACCGCGCGCCCCGTCCGGGCCCCGGCAACAGTGGTTGCGCCGCGTGCACGAGGAACGAGTGACAGAGGTACACATCCCCGGCCGACCCGGTGGCGGCGGTCTCGGGCAGGCCCGCCGTGGACTCGAACTCCGGGATCAACGCACCCATCGCGGCACCGTCGTCCCCGTAGGGCCGTAGCAGCGCGGCCATCCGGCGATGCGACCCGACCCGCAGGCGGGTCGGCGCGTCCCCGTCGCCGATGTCCGAGAAGAGGAACAGCATGAGCAGGGCGCGCCCCTTGCTCCGAAGGTTCACGCGCCAGTGCATGAACGCGTCCGGGATGTCGCCGGGGAAGCTCGCGTCGATGTGCCAGCCGTCGTCGCCGGGTCCGTCCTCGCTGGGGAAGCGCACGGGGAAGGTGTCCAGGGAGACGCGCGGGGCCCACCGTCCGCGCCCGGCCAGACGGTCCGCCGCCTCCGAGACGAGCGGCGACGTCGCGGCCTCGCGAAAGGGCTCCTCGCCGTGCTCGCCGAGGCGGACCACCGGGCGGTCCCAGGTCGACGGGGCGTCCCGGTCGATTCCCATGGTCGCGAGCTCCGCCCACAGCACGTCCCGGCACGCCGCGGCCGTCGCGCTGCTGAACGCCCCGCGGATCGCGACGTACCCGTCGCGGACGAAGTCCTCCACCTGCTCGTCGGTCAGCACGCCCCGACCCTGCCACCCGTCCGGCGCCGGCACCAGCGATTTTCCGGCGCGAGTCGCGACGCGCGGCGTAGATTGCGCCGGTGACGCGCAGGCAGCTCTGGGAACGCCGGACGAATCCACTGATGATCGCACTGGCGCTGGCCTTCCTCGCCGTCTACGCGGTGCAGGTGCTCGACGTGGCGCCCACGCCGCTCGTGCACCGGCTGGTGGACGGTGGCGACATCCTGATCTGGGCGTGTTTCGTCCTCGACTACGCGGTCCGGCTGGGACTGTCGACCGACCGCTGGCGGTTCGTGCGGACCCACCCGATCGACCTCATCGCGATCCTGCTGCCACCGTTCCGTCCGCTCCGGGCACTGCGCGCCGCGCCGCTGCTCATCGGCGGGCTGCACCGGTCCCGGCTCACCCGTGCCCGCCTGGCGGTCTTCGTGGGCACCACGTCCGTGCTGGTGATGTTCCTGTGCAGCCTCGCCTTCCTCGACGCGGAGCGGGGCGCCCCCGGCACGAAGATCAGCGGCTACGGCGACGCGCTGTGGTGGGCGGCGGTCACCGTCACCACCGTGGGCTACGGCGACATCTATCCGGTCACCGGCGAGGGGCGCGCCGTCGCCCTGCTCCTCATGGTCTTCGGCATCGGCCTGATCAGCTTCGCGATCGGCACCGCGACCAGCTGGGTCGTCGATCAGCTCAAGTCCGTCGACGCGAGCGCCCGCCGTACCGACCGGGAGGTCGACGAGCTCACCACCGAGGTCCGCGCCCTGCGCGAGGAGATCGCCAGACTCGGACGGGAGGGCCCGGCGGACTGACGCCCCGGGACCGACACCCGGAAACGCGAAGAGCCGCCACCCGCAGGGTGACGGCTCTTCGAGCGGATCGGTGGAGCGTCAGGCGCTCTCGCCCGGGGTCGTCGCGGACGAGGCGTCGGCCACCAGGGCCGGCACGCCGTCGTCGGACTTCTCCAGGTCGATCGCGGGCTTGGGCTTGCCGGCGAAGGTGAACTTCGCGTCTTCGCCCTTGCCCTCGCCGTCCCAGCCCTCGACGTCGACCTCGACGATCTGGCCCGCGGCGATCTCACCGAACAGGATCTTCTCGGACAGTGCGTCCTCGATCTCCCGCTGGATGGTGCGGCGCAGGGGCCGGGCACCGAGGACCGGGTCGAAACCGCGCTTGGCCAGCAGGCTCTTGGCGCGATCGCTGACCTCGAGCTCCATGTCCTTGTTCTTCAGCGCGACGCCCACGCGGCCGAGCATCAGGTCGACCATCTGGATGATCTGGTCCTGGGTCAGCTGGTGGAACACGACGATGTCGTCGATGCGGTTGAGGAACTCGGGCCGGAAGTGCTTCTTGAGCTCGTCGTTGACCTTGAGCTTCATGCGCTCGTAGTTCGACCCGTCGGAGTCGCCCTGGGTGAAGCCCAGGCCGACGGCCTTCGAGATGTCCGAGGTACCGAGGTTCGACGTGAAGATCAGCACGGTGTTCTTGAAGTCGACCGTGCGACCCTGACCGTCGGTCAGGCGGCCGTCCTCGAGCACCTGCAGCAGCGTGTTGTAGATCTCGCTGTGCGCCTTCTCGATCTCGTCGAAGAGGACCACGGAGAAGGGCTTGCGGCGCACCTTCTCGGTGAGCTGGCCGCCCTCCTCGTAGCCCACGTACCCGGGAGGGGCACCGAACAGGCGCGAGGCGGTGAAACGGTCGTGGAACTCGCCCATGTCGATCTGGATGAGCGCGTCGTCCTCGCCGAACAGGAAGTTCGCCAGCGCCTTCGACAGCTCCGTCTTACCCACACCGGACGGGCCGGCGAAGATGAAAGAGCCCGACGGGCGCTTGGGGTCCTTCAGGCCGGCGCGCGTGCGGCGGATCGCCTTCGAGACCGCCTTGACGGCGTCCTCCTGGCCGATGATCCGCTTGTGCAGCTCGTCCTCCATGCGGAGCAGACGGGTGGTCTCCTCCTCGGTGAGCTTGAAGACGGGAATGCCGGTCCAGTTACCGAGGACCTCGGCGATCTGCTCCTCGTCGACCTCGGCGACGACATCGAGATCACCCGCGCGCCACTGCTTCTCACGCTCGGCGCGCTCGCCGATGAGCTGCTTCTCCTTGTCGCGCAGCGACGCGGCCTTCTCGAAGTCCTGCTCGTCGATCGCCGATTCCTTCTCCCGGCGGGCGTCGGCGATCTTGTCGTCGAAGGCGCGCAGGTCCGGCGGCGCGGTCATCCGGCGGATGCGCATGCGCGCGCCCGCCTCGTCGATGAGGTCGATCGCCTTGTCCGGCAGGAAGCGGTCGTTGATGTACCGGTCCGCCAGGGTGGCGGCGGCGACCAGCGCACTGTCCGTGATGGAGATGCGGTGGTGCGCCTCGTACCGGTCGCGCAGGCCCTTGAGGATCTCGATGGCGTGCTCGACGCTCGGCTCGCCCACCTGGACGGGCTGGAAGCGACGCTCCAGGGCGGCGTCCTTCTCGATGTACTTGCGGTACTCGTCGAGGGTGGTCGCGCCGATGGTCTGCAGCTCGCCACGGGCCAGCTTCGGCTTGAGGATCGACGCGGCGTCGATCGCGCCCTCGGCGGCACCCGCGCCGACGAGCGTGTGCAGCTCGTCGATGAACAGGATGATGTCGCCGCGGGTGTCGATCTCCTTGAGCACCTTGCGCAGGCGCTCCTCGAAGTCACCGCGGTAGCGGCTGCCGGCGACCAGGGAGCCCAGGTCCAGCGTGTAGAGCTGCTTGTCCTTGAGCGTCTCTGGCACGTTGCCGTTGACGATGGCCTGCGCCAGGCCCTCGACCACGGCGGTCTTGCCGACGCCGGGCTCGCCGATCAGCACCGGGTTGTTCTTGGTGCGCCGCGAGAGCACCTGCATGATGCGCTCGATCTCCTTGGACCGGCCGATGACCGGGTCCAGCTTGCCCTGCGCCGCGGCAGCGGTCAGGTTTCTGCCGAACTGGTCCAGGACCAGGGAGGTCGACGGGGTGCCCGCCTCGCCACCCGAGGTCCGGGCACCGGCGCCGGCGGGCTCGCCGCCACCGCCCTCCTTGCCCTGGTAACCGGAGAGCAGCTGGATGACCTGCTGGCGCACCCGGTTGAGATCGGCGCCCAGCTTCACCAGGACCTGGGCTGCGACGCCCTCGCCCTCGCGGATCAGGCCGAGCAGGATGTGCTCGGTGCCGATGTAGTTGTGGCCGAGCTGCAGCGCCTCGCGCAGCGACAGCTCGAGGACCTTCTTGGCACGCGGCGTGAAGGGGATGTGACCCGACGGGGCCTGCTGGCCCTGCCCGATGATCTCCTCGACCTGGCTGCGCACACCCTCCAGGGAGATGCCCAGCGACTCGAGGGCCTTGGCGGCCACACCCTCACCCTCGTGGATCAGGCCCAGGAGGATGTGCTCGGTGCCGATGTAGTTGTGATTGAGCATCCTGGCTTCTTCTTGCGCCAGGACGACGACGCGACGAGCGCGGTCGGTGAACCTCTCGAACATGGCCATTTTCCTCACATCCCGGTTACTTCGGGGACCGGACGGGGCCGGACCCGCAGATAGCCGTCTGCAATCAACGTCTTCTCACTGTAGTTCGGACCGGTCAGCGGTGGTGTCGGCAGTGCCCCGCCCGCGGTGCCCGCAGGCCCATCGGGCCGCCTCTCCGGTCCTGATACACCAGGTCAAACGCACTGTCGCCGGGTTTTGATTCCCGTTCCGCCGTGAGCGAAACGGTCCTGGATACGACTCACCCCGGTGCGCGCCGCGCACCGGGGTGAGAAGAGTCGTGGATCAGTTCGCCTCGTTGTAGGCGTCGATGACGTCCTGGCTGATGCGACCGCGGTCGTTGACCTTCAGGCCGGACTTGCGCGCCCAATCGCGGATCGCGGCACTCTGCGAGCGATCGATCGGCGTGCGCCCCCGGGGCGCGGCGATGGCGCGCGCACCGCGCTTGCGGCCGCCCGCACGACGGGCGTTCGCGACCCATTCCTCGAGGGAATCACGCAGCTTCGCGGCGTTCTTCGACGACAGATCGATCTCGTAGGTGACACCGTCCAGGCCGAATTCCACGGTCTCGTCAGCGGTCTGCGTATCGTCCACGTCGTCGACCAGCGTAACGGTGACCTTGCGCGCCATAGTACGGCCCCTTCTCGATGTTTTCGCGTTCCGTTGATGTCGTTCAATGCGAGTCTATACACACGAATACGCGATTCACGATTCAAACGCCACGAATAGGGTCGCGATCAGGTAACGATTCGGATCGCACACACGTCGACAACGGACGAATGACGCGAATGACGCCCAATTCGTCGAATTGCGACTACTACGGATGCAGCAGGGAACGCACTCGGTCGGAGCCGATGGCCAGCAGCAACGTGGGCAGACGAGGGCCTGTGTCACTGGTCACGAGGAGCCGATAGAGCAACACGAAGAATGCGCGCTGCGCCGCGGCGAGTTCCTTATCGCCCTTGACGATCTGATCCGCACCGAGACCGCGCTGCACCTTGGCGACGCCGTACACCTGGTGCGTGATCCCGGCGAGCGACCAGTCGTCCTCGAGCCGTCCCAGGCCCGCCGGTGCCGGCGTTCCCGAGCCCTCCAGCAGCAGGCGCAGGCCCGCGCGCTGCTCGTCGGTCAGTGACTCGAGCAGCGCGGTGTCGGGCTCGGTCCGGACGACGGTGCGCTCCTGTTGCGGCATCTGCTCGGCCACCCAGGCGCTCGCCCGGTCCAGCCGCGGGCGCAACGGATCGAGGCTCGTCAGCGTGGTGTCCGGTTCGAGCGCAGCCAGGATGCGCAGGGTCTGCTCGTCGTCACCGGTGGTGATGTCGACGATGGAGGCCAGCGTCTTGTACGCCATCGGCCGCGGGGTGAGCGGCAGCTCGCGCACCGCTCCCGACGCCGGGTCCAGCACGGACGCCGCGCGGGCGTACGCCGCGATGTCGCCGGGCTGAGCCTTCTCCCCCGCCGTCTTGCGGACCAGGGCGTCCCATTCGTCGTACGTGCGCGGCAGCTCACCGTCGAGCGCGACGTCGAAGGACTGGTTCGGCTTCTTCCGGCCGTACAGCCACCGCAGCAGCGGCGGCTCCAGGTAGCGCAGGGCGATCGCGGCCGTGGGCACGCCGCCCTTGGACGAGGACATCTTCGCCATTCCGCGAATACCGACGAACGCGTACATCGGGCCGAGCGGACGCTTCCACCCGAAGATCGGAGCCACGTCCTTGCCGACCGCGAACGACGATCCCGGCGATTGATGGTCCACACCGGAGGGCTCGAAGGTCACCTTCTCGTACGCCCAGCGCATCGGCCAATCGACCTTCCACACCAGCTTTCCATCGGTGTGTTCCCGCAGTGCCACGGTCTCGGTATGGCCGCATCGGCACTCATAGGTGAGTGCGGTCGATTCGTCGTCGTACGCCGTTACCGTGGTGAAATCAGTGCCGCAGACGGAGCAGTAGGGCTTGTACGGGTAGTAGCCGGAATCGCCCGATCCATCCGCGTCCTCCGCCGCTCCCGACATGGCATCCGCGTCCGTTTCCTCCGCATTCTCCGTCGCCGGCGAGGAATCGCCGCGATCGAGCGTGCGATAACGCTCGAGGATGGAATCAATACGACCGCGCTGCGCCATGGCGTGCAGAACCTGGTCGATATACGCACCAGAGGTGTACATCTGCGATTGGCTGATTCCGCGGTACTCGACCCCGAGATCTTCGAGCGCACTCTGCAATTCACGACGGAAATGCTCAGCCCAGTTCGCCGCGTCGGAGCCGTGCGGGGCCGGAACGCGCGTCAGTGGTTTACCGATGTGCTGCTCCCAGGACGAATCCACACCGGGAACGTTCGGCACCTTCCGGAAACGGTCGAAATCGTCCCAGGAGATGATGTGCTCGACGGTCCGGCCGCGGCGGCGCAATTCATCGGCCACCAGGTGCGGCACCATCACCTCGCGCAGATTGCCGAGGTGGATCGGTCCCGACGGGGAGATGCCCGACGCCACCTTCACCGGGGTCTCGTTCCGCTCGGCGAAGGCCACGGCCTCATCGGCGAGTCGCGAGACCCAGTCGTCCAGGGGAGCGTTCAGTTCGGTCACGGACCGTCATCTTACCGACGGGGCCGCGCGCGCCTCACGCCTCGTGCGCCGCGAACTGGGCCAGGGCCCGACGGTACGCATCCGACTCGCCGGCGCGGCCCGCTCCGGGCGTGATGCCCAGTGCCAACGCGCGGAAGCCACCGTCGACCGAGGAGGCCTTCACGCCGCGGTCCCGCAGGCGCGTGGCGATCGCGGCGGCGGTGGCGCCGTTGCCGCTGACCAGCAGCCATTCGGCGTCGGAGCCGGCGGCCGCGAGGCTGGTGGACAGGCCCGGGACGAGCCGCGCCGCGACGGCGGCCGCGTCGAGAGCGACGGCGCCGGGAAGAATGCCGTCGCGGTTGCGCTCGGACTGGTCGCGGACGTCCACGACGATCTGGCCTGCGGCGGGGGTGAAGTGCACGGGGTGCATCGAGATCTCCAGGAGGGAGGCGGAGCGCGCTCGCGAGTGCGGCGGCGTCCGGGCAGCGGAAGGGGGCCGGGTTCCTAACGGACCCGACAACACTCCATGCAGCTGCGCACCTGGCTCATGACAGCGAAGTTAGCACCCCGCCCGGGCGAGCGGCAAGGGTTCGAATCATCCGTGACGCGAATCCCGCGCGCGCTTCTCGCGCTGCGCCCGGTTGGCGCTCTCGCGCAGGTGGACGGCCCGCAGGCCCTGCAGGGTGAGGTCGGCGCGGTGATCGGTCACGGTCGAGCACTCGGCGGCGACCGCGGAAACCTGCCCACCCGGCCCGCCCGCGTCGAAGCCGCCCGTCGCCACCACACGGGCGCCGGGGACGACCTCGAGGGCCCGGCCCACGAGCGCGTCGACCATGCCCGCGAAGCCGTAGATGATCCCGGACTGCAGCGCCTCGACGGTGTTCTTCCCGACCACCGACCGCGGCGGCACCAGCTCGACCCGGCGCAGCGCGACGGTGCGCTCGGCGAGCGCGTCCAGCGCGCTCCCGACGCCCGCGGCGATCGCTCCGCCCAGGAACTCGCCGCGAGCGCTCACCACGTCGACCCGCGTCGACGTGCCGAAGTCCACGACGACGCACGGCGTACCGTCGGGCCTGCCGATCAGCTCGAAGGCACCGGCGGCGTTGGCGACACGGTCGGTGCCCACCTCGCGAGGATTGTCGACGAGCAGCGGCACGCCGGTCTTCACGCCGGGCTCGAGGATCACGTGCTGCGCGTCCGGGTAGTAGCGGGGCATCACGGCGCGCAGCGAGCGCAGCAGCTCGGGCACCGTCGAGAGCACGCTGACGCCGGTGACGGCCGCGGGGTCGAAGCCCCCGCCCGTGAGGAAGCCGTTCAGGATGAGCGCCAGCTCGTCCGAGGTCATCCGCGGGTCGCTGCGCAACCGCCAGGTGCCGAGCAGTTCCTCGCCCGCGGCGGACGCGAACAGGCCGACGGTGACCGAGGTGTTGCCGGCGTCGATCGCCAGCAGCACTAGATGCGCCCCGTCACCAGGCCGTAGCCGTCCGGCACGTGCGCGGCGTCGGCGGTGAGCTCGACGGGCCTGTTGTCGCCGTCGACGAAGACGACGCTCGGCGCGTAGGTCGTCAGCTCGGCCTCGTTCAGCTGGCCGTAGGCGATGAGGATGACGATGTCGCCCGGGTTCACGAGATGCGCTGCCGCGCCGTTGATCCCGATCACGCCGCTGCCCCGCTCACCGGCGATGGTGTAGGTCTCGAGGCGGGCGCCGTTGGTCACGTCGACGATGGCCACCTGCTCGCCCTCGAGCAGGTTCGCGGCGTCCAGCAGGTCCTGGTCGACGGTGACCGACCCCACGTAGTGCAGGTTCGCCTCGGTCACGGTGGCGCGGTGGATCTTGCTGGTCATCATGGTGCGCAGCACTATTCGGCCTCCTCGAGGAATCCGGTGCCGATGGCGACGCCCACGTTGTCGAGCAGGCGGGTGGTGCCGAGCTTCGCGGCGACCAGCAGCCGGCCGTCGCCCTTGTCCGGCGCGACCCCCAGGTCGGGTGCGCGCAGTTCCAGGTACTGCACCGCGATCTCGGGGCGCGAGGCGAGGACCTCGTTCGCGGCGGCGAGGATGGCGGACTCGCCGCCCTGCGCGGCGTAGGCGCCGGCGAGCAGCGCCGCGGAGAGGGCCGTCGCGGCCTCGCGCTCGTCCTCGGAGAGGTAGACGTTGCGCGAGCTCATCGCTAGGCCGTCGGCCTCGCGGACCGTCGGGACGCCGACGATCTTGACGTCCATGTTGAGGTCGGTGACCATCTGCCGCACCAGCACCAGCTGCTGGTAGTCCTTCTCACCGAAGTACGCGGTGTGCGGCCGCACGATGTTGAGCAGCTTGTTCACCACGGTCAGCATCCCCGCGAAATGCGTGGGGCGGCTGGCCGCCTCGAGGCCCTCGCCGGCGGCGCCGGGGTGGATCGTGGTGCGCGGGCCGTTCGGGTACATGTCGGCGGCCGACGGCGCGAACACCAGCTCGACGCCCGCCGCGCGCAGCTTCGCCACATCCTCGTCGAGGGTGCGCGGGTACGCGTCCAGGTCCTCGCCCGCGCCGAACTGCAACGGGTTGACGAAGATCGACACCACGACGACGGCGCCGTTCAGCTTCGCGGCGTGCACCAGCTCCAAGTGGCCCGCGTGCAGCGCGCCCATGGTCGGGACGAAGGCGATCTGCCGCCCCGTCGACTTCAACGCGTTCGTGACCTTGGTGAGCTGCGCCGGGTCGTGGTGCACGGTCAGCTGGCCGGGGGTGTACGGGCGGGTGGGTGCACTCATGAGAGCTCCTGAGGTGTCGCGAGGACGGGATCGATCGTGGCTGAGTTTCCGGATTGTGCTGCCGCGCGCCGGGATTGGGCGCGGTACGCATCGGCGATGCGCGGGCCGTCGGTCGGGTCGACGGTCGCCAGAGCGGTCAGGTGCCGGGCGACGGTGCGGGCGTCGCCGCGAGCCGCGGGCCCCGTCAACGCCGCCGGACCACGGGCCAGGGCGTTGTCGAGGGCCGCCCGGGCCAGCGGCGCGAGGACGCGCTCGGCGAGTCCCTCCGCCGGTCCCCCGACCGTGTCGGCGCCGATCCCGCCGGCGAGCGCGGCGCGCAGGGCGAGCACGGCATCGTCGACCAGGGCCACCAGGTGGTTCGCACCGTGGGCGAGCGCAG
Source organism: Tsukamurella pseudospumae (assembly GCF_001575195.1). Taxonomy (NCBI): domain Bacteria; kingdom Bacillati; phylum Actinomycetota; class Actinomycetes; order Mycobacteriales; family Tsukamurellaceae; genus Tsukamurella; species Tsukamurella pseudospumae. Next base: position 512,762 of record NZ_LSRF01000058.1, on the reverse strand, counting down.
CGTGATAGAGCGGGCGTGCCGCCTCGGGCACGCGGACCGGCTCGGCGCCGAGCTCGAGCGCGAGCGCCTGCCCGACGGCGTGCCCGATCTCGTCCGCGGCGGTGATGCCGATGCAGCAGTCGGCCAGCCGGACGGTGTCCTCGGGATCGTCGACGAAGGTCATCGCGGGGTGGAAGGCGACGGTCGTGCAGCCCAGACGGGCAAGCGGCGCGAGGACGCCCACGCCGAGGGCACCCGAGGTGTGCAGCACGATCGCCGACGGATTGACGCGCGGAGCCAGCTCGTCGACGAGACCGGGGAGCTCGGTGTCCGGCACGGCCAGGATGAGGAGCTCGGCCTTCTCCGCGATGTCCGACGGTGCGCCGACCGTCGCTTCGGGCAGCCGGCGCGCGGCGCGCTCACGGGAAGGGCCCGACGGTGCCGCGACCGCGGTGACGACGTGCCCGGCCCGCTCGAGCGCGGAGCCGAGGGCGGTGCCGACACGGCCGGCGGAGATCACGCCGACGGACAGCCGCGCGGGGGTGGGGGGATTGGGTATCCCGGCGAAGAGCTCGGGCATGGGCGTACGCCTCCAAGGGGGTCGTTCCAGTCCCGCGGCGCGGGTACCGGACGGTCATCAGAAGGCTATGCCCGCGCCGACGCGCGGGCAACGCGGTGTGAGCTAGATCATCAGTCCTGCCTGCGGCGACGGCCGCCGCTGGAACGCTCCGTGTCGGCGTTCATCCGGGCGATCAGGTCCGCGACGGTGTTGCCGGAGGAGTGCTGGCCCGCGACGTGCTCGTGCGGGTTCTGGGAGGCCTGTTGCTCCGGCGCCGGCTGAGGGGCCTGCTCGGCCGGCACGCTCGGCGGCACCGGCGGCGCCTGCGGGGCCGCCCACTGCTGCTGCGGCGCCTGCGGCGGGTACGCCTGGAACGGCGAGTAGGGCGGCGCGGCCCGCCCCGGTGCCTGCTGCGGCGGAACGTCGGGGGTGTACGGGCGCGGCGGTAGGGGCGAGCGGTAGCCGGACTGCGGGGCGAGCGGAACGAAGGGCTCGTTCGTCGTGGGGTCGACGTGCTCGACGTGCTCGACGTCGACCGGCGGCACCTCGGGCTCGGCCGGCGCGGCAGACGGCGCCTCCTCCTCGGCGACCACGTGGAACACCGTCGTCGGCGACTCCTCCTGCGGACGGCCGGCGGCCGGTACGTCGGCGACGGCGGCCTCGGCGACGTCCTCCTCGAACCCGATCGCTCCCCCGGCCGAACCCGCGCCGTAGTAGTCGTCCACCTCGGGAGAGGGCTCCGGGACGCCCGCGAAATCCTGCTGGGCGCGGAACCGGTCGTCGTCCTCGAACACGGACTTGGCGCGCTGGGCGGCCAGCGCGCGTTGCTCGGCGGCGGCGTACAGCTCGCTGTAGGACGGGCCTAGATCGCGCCCCAGCAGCTCCTCGAGGTTCGCACGCAGCGCGAGCACCTCGGCCTTGAGCGCGGTCAGCTCCTCGTTCGATTCGTCCTTCACCTCGGCGCGGATGTCGCGCTCCACCTGGAGCTCGTACTCGCGGCGGGCGCTGATCTCCCGCTCGAGCTGCAGGCCGTACACGGTCTTGAGACCGCTCTCCTTCGACTCCGCGGCGCGCAGGTCGCGTGAGTACCGCGCGATGAGGAAGGCCGCGATCACGAGCCCCCAGATGAGCAGGATCAGCGCCACCAGGCCCCAGCGGGGGTTCTCGGAGAACACCCACATCCCGGTACCGACCACCGCCAGCGCGATCACGACGCCGAGCATCCACTGACCGGCGCCTCCCGATCGGCGGGCGACACGCTTCCGTGAACTCGGGATCGGTGGTTGCGTCATGATCGCGACCTTACCGTTTACTTTGGGTCCGGCCTCTCAGGCTGGCGATGTGTCGGCGGGCTGGTCATCGGGATCGTCCGGCGTGCGGCAGCACCGTTCCAGCCACAGCGCCGCGGCGAGGAGCAGCAGCGCGCCGGCCGCACCGATCCACGCGCCGGGCCGGTCCGCGTGCGTGGCGCCGAGCTCGGCGCCGGAGGTGTACAGGTACACCAGCACTCCGCCGAAGAAGCCGAGAGCCACGGCCCCGAGGTACGCCGACGCCTTCGCGAGCGCCACCGACCGCGCGACCGCGATGGGATGGATCCGACCCGGCCCCATGCCGATCCGCCCGTCTGCGAGGCGCGAGCGCACGAGTTGGGCGATGTACAGATCGGCCGCGGCGACGCCGTACAGCAGCGCACCGGCCCACAGGGGGATCACCGGCACGAAGGCCTTCGCCAGCAGGTAGACGCCGATCGCCACGCCGATCACGATCACCGCGAGCTCGAGCCGGCCGGTGGATCGCACGCTGGGCCCGCTCGGCTCCCCCGGTCCCCGCCCGGTCGGGTTCGACGGTGCGCTCACAGCCGCGTCACCTCCGCGGTCTCGTCGGCGGGCAGGCCCCGCACGAGGGCGTCGACGGTGCCGTGCCCCGGCAGCACCGCGGCCGGGTCGGCGTCCAGCCACGGCACCAGCACGAACGCCCGCAGGTGCGCGCGCGGGTGCGGCAGCGTGAGCTCGGGGTCCTCGGAGAACACGGCGTCGTCGGCATCACGCGCCCCGCTCGCCCCGCTCTGGGCGGACTCCCAGACGGCGACGACGTCGACATCGAGCGTGCGGGGCCCCCAGCGGACCTCGCGCACCCGGTCGGCCGCGGCCTCCTGCTCGCGCGCGAACGCGAGCCAGCCGGCGGCGTCCCGCGCCGGATCGTCGACGAGCACGGTCGCATTGACGAAGTCGTCCTGGGCCACCCCGCCCCACGGGGGCGTGCGGAACAGCGCAGATGCGCGGACCAGCGCGGGGCCGAGGGCGTCGATCGCGGCACGGACGGTGCCGGCCGCGTCGCCGAGGTTGGCGCCGATCGACAGCACGGCCGTGCTCACTGCTGCACGCTCCGGGCGCCGGATCGGGACCGCCGCGCGATGACGGCGACGTCCGCGAACGTGAGCGGAATGGGTGCCGCGGGCTTGTGCACCGTCACCTCGACGGCGTACACCTTCTCGTCGCCGGCGATGTCGTCGGCGATCTCGGCGGCGACGGTCTCGATGAGGTTGCGCGGCTCCCCTGCGACGATGTCGTGGGCGCGCTGCGCGAGGGCGCCGTAGTCGACGGTGTCGTTGAGATCGTCCGACGCGGACGCGGGCCGCGAGTCGACCCACAGCACGAGGTCGACGACGAACTCCTGCCCGTCGCGACGCTCGTGGTCGAAGACGCCGTGGTGGCCGCGCACGCGCAGTCCGGTGAGCTCGATCCGATCGGCCATCTCTAGAGGCCACCCTTCTGCGTCATGGTCGGGGCTCCGCCCCTCCGCCAGGCCTGCGCGACGGCGATCGCGTCCGCCGTCGAGCGCACGTCGTGCACGCGGACGCCCCACGCCCCGGCCTGCGCCGCGAGCGCGGAGACCGCGGCGGTGGCCACCTCACGGCCGGCGGGCTCGCGCCCACCGAGCAGCTCGCCGAGGAAGCGCTTGCGGGAGGCACCGACGAGGATCCGGAATCCCGTGTCCTGCAGGGCCGGGAGCCCGTGCAGCAGGGCCCAGTTGTGGGCGGCGTTCTTGGCGAAGCCGAGGCCCGGGTCCAGCACGATCCGCTCGCGCGCGATGCCCGCGGCGATCGCGGCGTCGGCCTGGTGCAGCAGCTCGTCGCGCACCTCGGCGACGACGTCGTCGTACTCGGTGATCTCGTGGTGGATGCCGGCCCACACCGGTCCCGGCGCGCCGGGCGAGGGCCGCCAGTGCATGAGGATCCAGGGCGCGTCCGAGTCTGCGACCACGCGGGTCATGTCCGGGTCGGCGCGGCCGCCCGAGACGTCGTTGACGATCGCGGCGCCCGCGTCGAGCGCAGCGGCGGCGACGGACGCGCGCATCGTGTCCACGGAGACGGCGATGCCCTCGGCGGCGAGCGCGGCGATCACGGGCACGACGCGGTCGCGCTCCAGCTCGGCGGGCACGCGGTGCGCGCCGGGCCGGGTCGACTCCCCGCCCACGTCCACGATCGCGGCACCGTCGCCGACGAGTTCCCGAGCCCGCGCGACGGCCGCCTCCGGGTCCAGGTAGCGGCCGCCGTCGGAGAACGAGTCGGCCGTGACGTTGACGACGCCCATGATGAGCGTCTCGGGGGCGCTGCTCCCGCTCACCGGCGCAGGATCAGCTCGAGTGCCTCGGCGCGCGAGGTCGCACTGTCCTTGAACGCGCCGCGCACCGCTGAGGTGGTGGTGCTGGCGCCGGGCTTGCGGATGCCGCGCATGGCCATGCACAGGTGCTCGGCCTCGATGACGACGATGACGCCGCGCGGATCGAGCTTGCGGACCAACGCGTCGGCGATCTGCGCGGTGAGCCGCTCCTGGACCTGCGGCCGCTTGGCGTACAGGTCCACCACGCGCGCCAACTTGCTCAACCCGGTCACGCGCCCGCTCTCGCCGGGCAGGTACCCCACGTGGGCGACGCCGTGGAAGGAGACCAGGTGGTGCTCGCAGGTCGAGTACATGGGGATGTCCTTGACCAGCACCAGCTCGTCGTGGTCCTCGCCGAAGGTGGTGTCGAGCACCGCGTCGGGATCCACGTGCAGCCCTCCGAAGACCTCCTCGAAGGCCCGCGCGACCCGCTCGGGGGTCTTGAGCAGGCCCTCGCGGTCGGGGTCCTCGCCGACGGCGATGAGCAGTTCCCGGACGGCCGCCACGGCGCGCTCATGATCGAATGCGGCGATGGCGGCGCCCTCGCCCATCAGGACTCGCCCGATCGGTCCGGTCCGGGCTGCTCGGTCCCGTGCTGACCCGAACCCTGCTGACCGGAACCCTGCTGACCGGGCTGCGCGGGGGCCTGCGGCGGCTGGCCCTGCGGAGGCCACCCCGGCGCCGACCACCCGGCCGGCGCGCCGTAGTCCGGGCGACTGCCCTGCGGCGGCTGCTGGCCGTACGGCCCTGGCTGGGACGGGTACTGCGGGCCCGGGTAGGGCTGCTGCTGGCCGCCCCATTGGTAGCCGGGCTGGCCGTAGGCGGGCTGGGGCTGCTGCCCCTGCTCTCCGTAGCCCGACGGTGCCCCCGGAGCGGGCCAGGGCTGCCCGGCGGGCGCGGGCACACCCCACTCGCCGTTCTGACCGTTCTGGCCGGCGTGACCGTTCCGGCCGTTCTGCGCCGCGGCCGTCTCGAGCTCGGCCTTGCGTCGCTCGGCCTCCTCGTCGACCGGCGGCCAGGGCTCACCGTTCTCGATCGCGATCTCCTTGGGAGTCTTGATCGGCGGCTTGTCGGACGGGACGCGGGTGCCGAAGTCGTCGAACTGCGTGATCACCGGGCGCTTCTCGACGGACTCGAAGATCCGCTCGAGATCCTTGCGGACCAGCGTCTCCTTCTCCAGCAGCTCACCCGCCAGCACGTCGAGCACGTCGCGGTACTCGGTGAGGATGGCCCACGCCTCGGTGTGCGCGGCCTCGATGAGCGAGCGCACCTCCTCATCGATCTGCGCGGCGACGGCGTCGGAGTACTGCGCCCCGCCGCCGAACCCGCGGCCCATGAACGGGTCGCCCTCGTCCTGGCCGTACTTCACGGCACCCAGGCGGGCGCTCATGCCGTACTCGGTGACCATCGCGCGGGCGATCTTCGTGGCCTGGTCGATGTCGCTGGACGCGCCGGTGGTGGGCTCGGCGAACACGAGCTCCTCCGCCGCGCGGCCGCCCATCGCGAAGATCAGCCGACCGATCATCTCGTTGCGGGTGTACATGCCCTTGTCGTTCTCGGGCACGGCGAGCGCGTGGCCGCCGGTACGGCCCCGGGCCAGGATGGTGACCTTGTACACCGGGTCGAGGCTCTTCGTGGCCCACGCGGCCAGGGTGTGGCCGCCCTCGTGGTACGCGGTCACCTTCTTCTCGTGCTCGGAGATGATCCGGTTCTTGCGGCGCGGGCCGCCCACCACGCGGTCCACGGCCTCCTCGAGCGTCGGGGCCGTGATGACGGTGCCGTTCTCCCGCGCAGTGAGCAGCGCGGCCTCGTTGACCACGTTCGCCAGGTCGGCGCCGGACATGCCGGGCGTGCGCTTGGCCAGCCCGTCCAGGTCGGCGTCGGGGGCCAGAGGCTTGCCCTGCGAGTGCACGCGCAAGATGGCCCTGCGGCCCGCGATGTCCGGGTTGGTGACGGGGATCTGCCGGTCGAAGCGGCCCGGGCGCAGCAGCGCCGGGTCGAGGATGTCCGGCCGGTTGGTAGCCGCGATGAGGATGATGCCCTGGCGGTCGCCGAAGCCGTCCATCTCGACGAGCAGCTGGTTGAGGGTCTGCTCGCGCTCGTCGTGGCCGCCGCCCATGCCGGCGCCGCGCTGGCGACCGACCGCGTCGATCTCGTCGACGAAGATGATGCAGGGGCTGTTCTCCTTGGCCTGCTCGAACAGGTCACGCACGCGCGAGGCGCCCACGCCGACGAACATCTCGACGAAGTCCGAGCCGGAGATCGTGAAGAAGGGCACGCCGGCCTCACCGGCGACGGCGCGCGCGAGCAGCGTCTTACCCGTTCCGGGCGGACCGTAGAGCAGCACGCCCTTGGGGATCTTCGCGCCGAGGGCCTGGTAGCGGGCCGGGTTCTGCAGGAAGTCCTTGATCTCGTAGAGCTCCTCGACCGCCTCGTCGGCGCCCGCGACATCCGCGAAGGTGGTCTTCGGCATGTCCTTGGTCAGCTGCTTGGCCTTGCTCTTGCCGAAGCCCATGACGCCGCCGCGGCCGCCGCCCTGCATCCGGTTCATGAGCAGGAAGAACAGGCCCACGAGCAGCAGGATCGGCAGCAGCGTGAACAGCAGCATCTGCAGCCACGGCGACTCCTGCGTCACGTTCGTGGTGTACGTGACCGGCTTGCCGTCCGGGTTCTTCGCGTCCTGGACCTCGCCGAGGATGTCGCGCGAGGTGCCGGCGGGGTACTTGGTGAAGACCTTGGTGGCCTCGCCCGTGCCCTTGACGTCGCCCTGGTCGGCGACGGGCTTGGCCAGCGTGACGCGCAGCGTCTGCTCCCGGTCGTCGATCTGGACGTCCGTGACGTTCTTGTCCTGCAGCTGCTGTACGACGAGCGAGGTGGGAACGCCCTTGGTGTACTCGTTCTTGCCGCCGCCGACCATGGTGAAGGCCCAGACCAGCAGCACGAATGCGGCGATGATCGCCAGCGTGCGGATGAGTGATTTCCGTTTCATATGGCTTCGCCTCGCGGCTCGTCAGTCCTTCTTCTTCCGGCGGCGCGGAGAGCCGCGCAGGGTCGACTCCCCAGGTTACCGTGCACCGCTCCGATCGGGCCGGGTGCGTCGGTGCGCCCAGAGCGAACAACGTCCGTTTCGCGCCCTTTATGCTGCTGCAGTGACCGAGAACAACACCCCGTCGCCGTACCCCCACGACCCCTCCGCCGCCGGGCAGCCCTACCCGGGTCAGCAGCAGCCCTACCCCGGTGCACAGCAGCCGTACCCCGGCGCGCAGCAGTCCTTCGCCCCGCAGCAGCCGCAGTTCCCGGGCCGGCAGCCCTACCCCGCACCCGGCGCCGGCGGCGTCGACGTGCCCGAGCGGTGGCGCAGCCGGTTCGAGTTCTTCGGCCGCTACGGCCAGCCGGCGTCGTCGCCCGAGTCCACCGCAGCGTTCAAGGCGCTCCCCTTCGGCACGCGCTTCCGCCTCGGCTTCAACGGCCCGGCGTTCTTCTTCGGCCCGATCTACTACGCGATCAAGGGACCGTGGCGCAAGGGCCTGAGTCTGTTCGGCGGTGTCGTGGCGCTCGCGATCGTCGTCGGCATCATCGAGGCGATCATCGGCGTGACCGTCCCGCCCGGCGCCTGGGGCGCGGGAGTCGGCCTGATCTACTCGACCACCGCCAACTGGGCCTACTTCCTGCACGTCACCCGCGGCAGCGCCAGCTGGAACCCCTTCGAGGGCATGCCGATGTTCCGGAAGAAGGCGTAGCCGCACCGCGGCACCGTCGTCCCCCGCGCCTCACCGAATCCCCCGGCCGGCGTCCGCTCCCCCATCAGAAGCCCGGCTTCCGGTGGGGGACGCGCCGTCCCCCACGCCACGCCGCCGTCCCCCACGCCAGACCGTCGTCCCCCGCGCCGCACCGACAGGCGCATCAGGCGTTCGGTCCCCCATCAGAAGCCCGGCTTCCGGTGGGGGACCCGTCCTCCCCCACGCCACGCCGCCGTCCCCCGCGCCGCGCCGATGGCGGCGTCGCCGCTTACTGCTCGATCTTGGCGGCCAGCGCGAGCAGGTCCGCCTCGCCGCCGGGTCGGGCGATGAGCTGCACGCCCTCGCCTTGGAAGGGCACCGTCATCGCGGGCCAGCCGAGCAGATTCCACAGGCCCGGATAGGTCGCGTAGCTCAGGCTGGCGATGACGCTCGCCGCCCAGGGCAGTTCGTGGTAGCGCCGCGCGCGGACCGGCCGCTGCGACAGGGTCGGGGTCACCAGGACGTCGACCCGCTCGTTGGCGAAGAACCGCACCAGCTCCGACTCGAGCTTCGCCGCATCCGCGGGCCGCACCATGCCCCGGTTCAGCACCACCCGACCGATGGCGGCGTGCCGCCGGGTGCGGGGTTGGAGCAGTGCCGGGTCGGCGCCGCGGGAAACGATCTGGTCCACGTCCTGCGCGGCCGCACCGAACCAGCGCGCGAGCAGGGCGGTCGGCACCGTCGGGTAGGGGACACGGACCTCGCGCACGGAGTGGCCGTGCGCGGCGAGCTCGCCCGCCGCCGCGCGAACGGCGCCGAGGATGCCCTTGGAGGTGATCGTCGTCGGGGACGTTCGGTTGAGGCCGAGGCCGATCCGTAGGCCGGCACCGTCGCCCACCTCGGCGAGCTCGGGGCGCCCGGCCATCACCGACAGTCCCAGGGCCGCATCGCCGACGGTCCGCGCGAGCGGCCCGTTCTCGGCCATCCCGAACCACTTGACCTCTCCCGGTTGCCCCGGCACGACGCCGCGCCCGGGCCGGATCGTGACGATCCCGCAGGCGGCGGCCGGGCCGCAGAGCGATCCGAGGCCGTCGTCTCCGTGAGCGAGCGCGACGTGCCCGGAGGCCACCGCAGCGGCGCTGCCGCCCGAGCTGCCACCGGCGGTACGCCCGGGGCGGTGCGGGTTGCCGACGACGGCGTCCGGATCATCGGTCATCGCCCACAGGCACAGCTCCGGCACCCGGGTCAGCCCGACGACGACGGCACCGGCGGCGCGCAGCCGCTTCACGACGGGGTGGTCGACCTGTTCGATCGGCAGGCCCGCGCCGCAGGCCTCGGACACCCCGTCGAGCGTGCGGTACCCCGACACGGCGACGTTGTCCTTGATCGCGATGGGCACGCCGGCCAGCGGCAGCGAGTACCGGTCCGCGCGGGCGTCGACGGCGGCGGCCTCGGCGAGGGCCTCCTCGGAGCGCAGTACGCGCCAGCCGTGTACGGCGTCATCACCGATGCGGGCCAGCGCCTCGCGGGTGGCGGCGACGGCGGTGAGCTGTCCCGATCGCACCCGTTCCGCCGTGGCCGCAGCGGTGATCAGTGTCATTCGCTGTAGACCTTGGGCTCCAGCACGCCGATGTAGGGCAGGTCGCGGTAGCGCTCGGCGTAGTCGAGACCGTAGCCCACGACGAACTCGTTGGGGATGTCGAAGCCGACCCACTTGACGTCCACGTCGACGCGCACGGCATCGGGCTTACGCAGCAGCGTGACCACCTCGAGCGAACGGGGCTGCCGGGTCGCGAGGTTGCGCAGCAGCCAGCTCAGTGTGAGGCCGGAGTCGATGATGTCCTCGACGATGAGCACGTCGCGGCCCGCGATGTCGCGGTCGAGGTCCTTGAGGATCCGGACCACGCCGGAGCTGGAGGTCGAGCTGCCGTAGCTGGACACCGCCATGAACTCGAGCTGGGTGGGCACGGGCAGCGCCCGGGCCAGGTCGGTCACGAACATGACCGCGCCCTTGAGGACCGTGATCAGGAGGAGGTCGGTCTCCCGCTCGCCGTACTCCTGCGCGATCTGCGCCGCGAGCTCCGCGGTCCGCTGCTTGATCTGCTCCTCCGAGAGGACCACCGAGGCGATGTCTCCCGCGTACAACTCACCAGTGCCGTTCACCACGCCCTCAGAATGCCACCTGTCCGATGCACCTGCAGCCGCCGCCCCGCACTTCCGCCCGGGATCGCCGTCGGTCCCTGCCCGCGCCAGTCCGTGACGAGGGCGTCGACGGCCGCGAGGTGCGCGCCCGTCAGGGCCCGCGCGCCACGAGCACCGAGCCACGCTCGCAGAGTCCGGATCCGCAGGGCCGCAGGCAGTCCCGCGATCTCGTCCACCATCAGTTCGGGGCCCGACGGTGCCGGTGCCAGCCCGTCGAGCGCCTCGTTGTCCGCCCGCAGGGACGCCGCAGTGCGGGCCAGCGCCTCCGCCACTCCCCCGCCCAGGACGTCCTCGAGGAGCGGCAGGACCTCGGTCCGCACCCGCACGCGGGTGTAGCGCGGGTCGAGGTTGTGCGGGTCGTCCCAGGGCGCGAGCCCGAGCTCGGCGCACGCCGCCCGGGTGTCGGCGCGGCGCACGCCCAGCAGCGGCCGCCCGTACGGGTCGGTCCACGGGGCCATGCCCGCGAGCGACCGCGCGCCGCTGCCCCGCCCGAGGCCCAGCAGCACCGTCTCCGCCTGGTCGTCGAGGGTGTGCCCGAGCAGCACGGGCGCCCCGCCGCGCGCGGCGTCCAGGGCCGCGTATCTGGCTGCCCGGGCCGCCGCCTCGGGCCCGCCCGCACCGTCGACGGTGACCGCCAGAACCTCCGCGCGACGCGCACCCAGCTCCCGCGCCAGGGTCGCCGCCCGGGCGGCCACCTCGGCGGAACCGTCCTGCAGCCCGTGATCGATGACGAGGGCGACGGCGTCCAGCCCCTCGGCGAGCACGCCGGTCAGGAGCGCGAGCGAGTCCGCGCCGCCGGACAGGGCCACGGCCACCGTCGGGCCGGATCCGTGGGCGGCGTGCCAGGCCCGGACCGCCTGCCGCACGCGCAGCGCCGCCGGCCCCGGGCGGTTCACAGCACCCGGTCGATCCAGCGCCGCGGATCGTCGAGCTCGTCGGGCAGTGGCAGGGTCTCGGGCCCGGTCCAGACCCGGTTGAACCGTTGCATGCCCACGTCGGCGACCACGGCGTCGACGAACTTCTTGCCGCGCACGTACTGCGCGATCTTGGCGTCCATGCCCAGCAGGACCCGGAGCAGTCGCTGCAGGGGATTCGACGGTGCCTCCCGCCGCCGGTCGAACGCTGCGCGGATGGTCGCGACGGTCGGGATCACCGACGGCCCGGCGGCGTCCATGACGTGGTCCGCGTGGCCCTCGAGGAGCGTGCCGAGCATGAGCAGCCGCTCGACGGCCGCGAACTGTTCGGCGGGCGCGGCGATCTCGAGGACGCCGATGACGCCGGTGTGCCGCGCCCCGCCGGACAGCGCCTTCTGCGTACGGGCGATCAGGTCGCCCACCGATCCGGCACCGGCGACGCCGGTGAGGGCGGAGACGTTGTCGCGCATGTAGTCCCGCAGCCACGGATTGGCGCCGAACTGCACGCGGTGGGTGACCTCGTGCAGGCACACCCACATCCTGAAGTCGTCGGCGTTCAGCCCGAGCGCACGCTCGACGGTGAGCACGTTCGGCACCACGAGCAGCAGTTCGCCGCCGGAGACGCCGAACGGGTCGTACTGGCCCAGAACGGAACCGGAGACCATGCCGAGCATCGCCCCGGCCTGGACGCCGGCCAGCCGGGCTCCGAGGCCGGGGTGCCGCGCGTCCTCGGGCTCGATGAGCGCCTCCATGGAACGCGCAGCCGCCGAGACCCATTCTCTGCGGTCCACCGTGCGCGTAGCCGACACCGCACTGCGGGGAGCCGGAGTCCGCGCCCCGTCCCACCGCCCTCCCGTGCGCGCCGGCGGGATCGCACCGGGCACGACCAGGCCCGTGACGGCGCGGACGTGCTCCTCCGCCGCAGCGGCGAAGTCGAGCAGCTGCGCGGACGCGCGGTCGCGCGTGTAGCCCGTGGTGGCGGGTCCGTCGCCGAGGACACGGGCGATCCGCCGGCCGGACGCGGCGGCGAGGGCCCAGTCCACCTGCGCGCGCGGCTCCGTCGACCTCCCCATGGCGATCAGCGGCACCCGCAGCCGCGCAGCGCTGCGGTCACGGCGTCCATCGCCGGACGGGCCACGTCGACCGGCGTCCCGGAGGACATCAGAGTGAAGGTGAGGACGGCACCGTCGCGCGTGGCCACGTACCCGGCGAGCGTGGAAACGCCCGAGAGGCTTCCGGTCTTGGCCCGCACGTAGCCCGCGCCGGGCCGGTTGACGGTGACGTACCGGTCGGCGAGGGTGCCGGTGGCGCCGGCGACGGGCAGCAGGTCGAGCAGGGGGCGCAGTTGCGGCTTGCCGGTGCCGGCCGCGGCGGTGAGGATCCCGTCGAGCACCCGGGCGGGGATGCGGTTGAAGGTGGACAGGCCGTCGACGTCGGAGAGCTCGACGCCGGTCAGGTCGAATCCCGCGGTGCGGAGCGTGTCGATCACGGCGCGCGTGGAGCCGTCGAAGGACAGGGGCTGCCCCGCGGCGGCGGCGACCTCGCGGCCGATGCTCTCGGCGAGGACGTTGTCCGAGTGCACCAGCGCATCGTGCAGGCGGACGCTCAGCGGCGCGCTCTGCACGGCGGCGAGCCGGGTGGCGCCCTGCGGCGCGGTGCCCGCGGAGACGGCTGTGGGCGGCAGGCCGAGCGCGGACGCCAGCGCGCGGCCCGCGGCGAGCGCGGGATCGGGAACGCGCGGCGAGTAGTCCTCGCCGGGCCGGATACGACCCGAGTCCACGATGAGGGACTGGAGCGGCGTGATGTCGCCCCCGGCGATGTCGGCGCGGTCCCAGCCGCGGCCGAAATCGGTGCCGGTGAACAGGGAGGTGTCGACCACGACGTGCGTGATCGCCGTGCCGGACCGGCGGAGCTGGGCGGCCAGGTCCTCGACCTTCGGTGCGTCGGTGAAGATCGACGCCGTGCCGGAGCGCAGGGTCGGATCGCCCGCGCCGACGAGGACCGCCTCACCCGGGGCCGAACCGGCGACGACCGTGGTGGTGATCCGCTTGTCGGCGGGCAGGGTCAGCAGCGCGGCGGCCGCGGTGAGGACCTTGGTGGTGGAGGCGGGAGTGCGGGGCCGCGCGGCGTCGCGCTGCCAGAGCACGGTCCCGGTGGTGGCATCGGCGATCACGCCGGTCAGGTCGCCCAGATCCGGGTTGCGCAGTGCGGCGGCGATCTGCGTGGTCACACCGGCCGAGCTGGGCTGATTCGATGCCGTCACCGCACCGATCGCAGGGCTGTAGGCGGCCTCTGCGGGGCGGGGCGGGACGTGCTCGGAGAGGTCCTGCCGGTCCCGGTAGACCCCCCACCCGAGAGCAGCGGCGACGGTGCCGACGACGACGAGCGCCAGCACGATCACGGTGACCGCGAGGCGCGTGAGGGTTCGTCGGATCCGCGAGCGTCGCACCGTACCAGCCTAACGGCATCCCGACACGGGTATCCTCGGCGTGCATGGTTGAGCGCAGCGAAGGGAAACAATGAGCGTGGAATTCGAGGTCACCGTCGAGATCGCGAAGGGCTCGCGGAACAAGTACGAGGTGGACCACAAGACGGGTCGCCTCAAGCTGGACCGCTACCTCTACACGGCGTTCGGCTACCCCACCGACTACGGCTACATCGAGGACACCCTCGGCGAGGACGGCGATCCGCTCGACGCGCTGGTCCTGCTGCAGGAGTCGGTGGTCCCCGGGGCGCTCGTCGACTGCCGCGCGATCGGCATGTTCAAGATGGAGGACGAGAAGGGCGGCGACGACAAGGTTCTCGTCGTGCCCGCCGGCGATCCCCGCTGGGATTCGGTGCAGGACATCAGCGACATCGACAAGTTCGAGCTGGACGCCATCGAGCACTTCTTCGTGCACTACAAGGACCTCGAGCCCGGCAAGTTCGTCAAGGGTTCGACCTGGGTGGGCAAGAAGGAGGCCGAGGAGGAGATCGCTCGGTCCGTGGCCCGCGCCGAGACGGCCGGTTCCGACGCGCACTGACGACTGAACCGACGAAGCGGCGGCGAGGATCACCTCGCCGCCGCTTCGCGCGTTCTCGGACTACAACTTCGCTGCTAGTCGCTTGACGACGTCCTCGAACGCCGCTCGGTCGACGGTGCCGTCGGGCCCGGGGTTGGCGTTGACCATCGCCATCACGCCGCCCTTGGTGAAGTACGCCGACGAGGCGTGCACCGTGTCGTTGCCCGCGACGCGGGCGATCTCGAAGACGAAGCCGGTGGCTCCCTGGACGCCCGCGGGAAGCTCCGCGCGCGTGGTGGTCTGCTTCATCGTCCCGTTGAGCGTGACCGCGGCGCACTCGCCGATCCCGGCCGCCTCGAACGTGGCCGGTTTCACGTCGGACGGCAGCAGGGTGATGCTGTAGATGCCGGTGGCTCCCTTGCCCACGGTCTGCTGCACGCCGGACTTGATCGTCTCGGCGACCTCCTGCTGAGCCTTGATGTTCTTGTCCTTACAGGCGGCCGGATCCACCTGGATGTTCTCGAACTGCTGCACCGACTGCAGCGCCGCCATCAGCGCGGCGTCCGAGGCCACCTCTTTCACGCTGTAGCCCGCCGGGAGGTCGGCCTGGGTGAGCGCCTTCGCCGCGTCGACGGGGGCCGCGTCCGCCGCGGGCGACGACGGGGCGGCATCGCCTCCGCCGCCACCGCACGCGGTGAGCGCGAGGCCCACCGCGGCGGTCGCCGCGAGGATGCTCAAGGAGCGGTTCAGGTCATTGCGGCGCAACGGCTTTCTCCTGCCGATAGGAGGACGGGGATCGGGCTAGACCTTACCGAACCCCCGGAGGAATGACGTCGTGAACTCGGAATAACCTCCATTGAGGATGGCTTTCCGTGCTGCCGCTGCGAGGCCGACGAAGAAGTGCTCGTTGTGCAACGTGCACAGCGTGACCGCGAGGCCCTCGTTCGCCGCGAACAGGTGGTGCACGTACGCCCGGGTGAACTCGTCCACCCGGTTCCCACCGAGCAGGCCCGGCCCCGCCGGGTCCAGGGGCCGGAAGTCCGCTCGCAGGGACGGATCCGTGACATCCAGGACGCCCGTCGAGGTGAACACGCGCCCCTCCGCGCCCGCGCGCGCCGGGGCGGTCCCATCGACCAGGTCGACTCCCGCCTCGATCGCCGCCAGTAGCTCCGCCGGGCCGTCGACCGCCGCCACGTACCGAGGACGGTCCGCCTCCAGCTCACCGACCGCGGCCCTCAGCGCCGCCGGGTTCTCCACGCCTTCGAGCCGGTAACCGCCGAATCCGAGGCCGCCGGCGCGACGGTCCTCGTCGGCCAGGCGCCGCACCGCGCGGGCGGCGGACCGTCGAACCTCCGGATCCGGACCGCCGGCCACGACGGCCCACAGCGAGACGGCGTCGTGCCGATCAGCGGTCTGCCAACCGTGCTCGGCCAGGGCGCGCCGCGCCCACCGCTCCGTTCGGCCCGGATCCGTGGGGTCGGCCAGGGCGAACGCGACGTCGAAGCCCATCCGGTGCGCCAGGCGCACCGCTTCCTCGGCGTCCCAGCGGCGCGGGGAACCATCGAGCCGGCTCCGGAAGGCGATGCCCTCGTCGGTGATCCGCGTCTTGGGCTGTGCCGCGATCGCGGCCACACCGGTGTCCGCGACGATCGGCGCCGGCCAGGCCATCGCCCGACCGATACCGCCGATCCCCTCGATCACGTCCGGTCCGGGCTGCAGGTACAACTCGTGCAGGTCGACGGTCAGCGCCTGCGTCCCCAGGTCCGTCAGCTCCCGCGGCGTGAGTCCTGCGATCGCGCCCCGCCCCGCGACCGGAACGAACGCCGGCGTGGCGATCTCGCCCCGCGGCAGCACCAATCGACCGGCGCGCGCCCCGGCGGGCGCCGTGCCCTCGACGGTGAACCGCACCGGATCCGTGATGCCCGAAGCGCGCAACCGCGTACTTCCCGCGATCGCCCGGTACCCCGTTCGCAGCTCCGCGAGCTCCGCTGCGAGGGAGGCGTTCTGAGCCCGCAGCTCGTCGATCTCCGTGCGCGAGGGCGTCGGGGGCGCGACCGGGAGAAGGGGCGTCGGCGTCGGCTCCGGGGCCGACCCTCCGGGCCGGACGGGGACGGTCGGCGGCTCGGTCACGGTCTCCTCCTTCGGCGCCGTACCGGCCACGGACGCCGCGGCGGCGGTGATCTCGGCGGCCTCCATCGTCGCCGATGCGGCCGCCGACGGCGACTCGGCGCCCGCGGCGGCCTGCTCGATCGCGGGAGCGGCGCGCAGCGGCACGGACTTCCAGAACAGCACCAGCACCAGGCCGATCGCGGCGAGGACGGTCACGAACAGGAAGACCACGTCCATCGAGTCGGCGAATCCGGCCTTGAGCGGGTGCACCAGAGTCGCGGGGAGCTGCTCCAGGACCGACGTGTTGTCCATGACTCCGCTCACCGTGCGGGGGTCGCCGTGCACCAGCCCCGTGGCGAAGTCCTGCGCCTGCTGTCCGTCGTGGCCCGCGGCGGCGTGCTGGACGGCGGCGGTGTAGTTCGGATCCGACGAGGCGTCACTGAGCCGCCCCTTCATCTTCTGCGGCATCTGCGCGAACAGGACCGAGAGGAACACCGCGACGCCGAGCGTCGCGCCGATCTGGCGGAAGAAGGTCGCGGCGGCGGTCGAGACGCCCATGTCACGCGGCGGCAGGATGTTCTGCAGCGCCAGCGTGAGCGGTTGCATGAGATTGCCCAGGCCGAAGCCGATCACGGCCGCACCACCCATGACCCAGCCGATCTGCACATCGGCGGTGATGTAGTGCATGCCGAACATGCCCGCGGTGAGCAGGACCGCGCCGATGATCGGATAGATCCGGTACTTGCCGGTGCGGGAGATCATCTGGCCCGCGAGGATCGAGCCCGTCATCATGCCCGCGACCATCGGCAGCATCAGGAAGCCCGCCTTCATCGGGCTGGCGCCGTGGACCACCTGGAAGTACTGCGGCAGCAGGGAGATCCCGCCGAACATGGCGGCGCCCACCACCATCGAGATGACGATGCCCTGCGCGAAGATGGTGTTCGTGAAGATGCGCAGCGGGATGATCGCGTCCTCGCCCATGACCTTCTCGATCACGATGAAGGCGACGATGCCGGCCGCACCGATGCCGTAGCAGATCAGGGCGTTGGTGGAGCCCCAGCCCCACTTCTGGCCCTGCTCGGCGACGATGAGCAGCGGCACCAGGCCCACCGCGAGGGCGACCGCGCCGAACCAGTCGATCCGCACGCCCGTGCGCCGGGTGTGCGGCAGCCGCAGTACGCGGTACACCACTGCCAGCGCGATGATGCCGATCGGCACGTTGACGAGGAACACCCAGCGCCAGCCGGAGATGCCGAGGATGTGGTCGGCGCCGGAGAACAGGCCGCCGAGAACCGGTCCCAGGACCGAGCTCGAGCCGAACACCGCGAGGAAGTAGCCCTGGTACTTGGCTCGCTCGCGGGGCGGCACGATGTCGCCGATGATGGTGAGCGCCAGGGACATCAGGCCGCCGGCGCCGAGCCCCTGCACGGCGCGGAACGCGGCCAGCTCGTACATCGACGTCGAGGTACTGCACAGCAGCGAGCCGATCACGAACACCGTGATGGCGAACATGAAGAAGGGCTTGCGGCCGTAGATGTCCGAGAGCTTGCCGTAGAGCGGCGTGACGATCGTCGAGGTGATGAGGTACGCCGTGGTGACCCACGCCTGGAGCTGGTAGCCGTTGAGGTCGTCGGCGATGGTCCGGATCGCGGTGGACACGATGGTCTGGTCGAGCGCCGCGAGGAACATCCCGATCATCAGGCCGGACAGGATGTAGAGGATCTGCTTGTGGGTCAGCGACGGCGCCGGGGTCTCGACGGCGTCCGCCGTCATCGTGGTCACTCGCCACCCCGCATGAGCTTGAGCGCCTGCTCGAACTGCAGCAGGGCGCGGTTGCCGAGGACCACGAACTGGTCGATCTCCTCATCGGTCCACTCCTCCATGAGCGGGCGCAGCTTCTCGTTGCGCTGCTCGCGGATGAACGCGACCTTGGCCTCGCCCGCCTCCGTGGCGGACACCAGCGCGGCGCGCCGGTCCGAGGGGTCGGCGGTGCGCTCGGCATAGCCCAGGTTGGTCAGCGTCGTCACGTATCGGCTGGCCGTCGACGGGTCCGTGTGGATCTGCTCGGCCAGCGCCGACGATCGCATCGGCCCGCCCTTCACCAGCGCGAACAGCGCGGTGTACGCGGCCAGCTCCACGCCGTCCGGCGCGACCGCGTGCCGGGTCATCACCGCGTGCCGCTCCTTCAGGCGGGTCAGTTCGGCGATCACGCCGACGATCCCCTCGATCCGCTCTGCCCGTTCCTCGTCCGTCATCACGCCTCCGCCGATCCGGTCCGATCACGTCGCCGTGTTCGGACATGCAAAACTACGTGCAGCCTACAATTATTAGTAGGCCTAGTCGACTCGGGCGAAGCGGCCTAACCGGCCGATGTCATGACGATTCTGGCACCCGTGAGCGCGACGAGTGCGGGGAAGTCGGTGCGGAAGATCGTGTCGTGCGTCCCCGCCGCGGCGTACAGGTCCGGATAGTCGCGCAGCGACTCGTCGATCACGGTCACCAGTGGCTCCGGGTGCCCGACGGGCGACACACCGCCGATCACCTGCCCCGTGGCCGCGGCCACGTCGTCCGGCTTCGCACGCGAGATACGGCCCACGCCGAGCCGCTCCGCCAGACCTGCGGTGTCCACGCGGTGCCGACCGCTCGAGAGCACCAGCAGCGGCGCACCGTCGGCGAGGAAGATCAGGCTGTTCGCGATCGCTCCCACCTCGCAGCCCAGGGCGGCTGCCGCCTCGGCGGCGGTCTTGGCACCGTCGGGCACGTGCCGGACGGTGTCGGGGTGGCCCGCCGCGGCCAGGGCCGCGCGGACGGTCTCGGTGCGGGCGGAGTAAGGCTCGGTCACGCCGATCATTATGCCGCGATCGGCCGGGACCGCGCCTACGCGGCGAGGAGGGTGGCGATGAGGTCCTTGGTGCGGGCGCCGCCGACGGGCCGCAGAACCACGGCATCCGCCACCTCGGCCGCGTAGACGTCCTCGAGGAGCGATCGCAGGCCCGACGGGGTGCCCACGTACGTGATGCCCTGCTCCGCCGCAGCATGGTCGGGGGCGTAGCTGGCGCGGGCGTCCGCGGCGCGTTCGTCGATGACGACGTCGACCTCGAGCGCCACCGCGCCGGGCTCCCGCCCCGCGCGCTCATCCTCGGCGCGCAGGTAGCCGCGCTGGCGCTGCGCGAGGCGCAGGTCCGCGGCGCGTACCCGGGTCAGTGCCGCGGCACCGGGCTCACCGTCGACGGTGACCAGCAGTGCGGGACGGGAGACGGTCATGGTTCCTCCAGATTCACTTCGTCCGTGCGGACAGGTCTTCGAGGGCACGCACCAGGCGGCGGACGTCGTTCTCGCCGGTGCCGAGACCGATGCTCGCTCGGACGGCACCGTCCGGGCATCCCAACCGATCAACGACGGGGTGGGCGCAGAACTTCCCGTCCCGCACGCCGATCCCGTAGTCGTCGGACAGGAACTCCGCGACCTCGCGCGGCGTACGGCCGGCCACGGTGAACGCGACGATGCCGACCCGCTCGGTGGAGTCGGCCCAGATCTTCAGCGTGCGGACCCCGTCGATGCCCTCGAGCGAGGTCAGCAGGAGGTCGGTGAGGAAGCGCTCGTGCCGGGCGACGGCGTCCTCGCCGAAGCTCGCGATCGCCTCGCACGCGGCGCCGATCGCGACCGCGCCCAGTACGTTCGGCGATCCGGCCTCGTGCCGTGCGGGGCCCGTGTGCCACGCCACCTCGACCGACTTCGAGACGGGCGTCCCGATCACCTGATAGCTGGCACCTCCGCCGCAGCGGAAGGGCTCGGCCTCGTCGAACCAGTCGGCGCGACCGACGATCACACCGGAACCGAAGGGCGCGTACAGCTTGTGTCCGGAGAACACGAGGTAGTCGACACCGCTCTCGCGCAGGGAGATCCGACGGTGCGGGACCAGCTGCGCACCGTCGACGGCGATCCGTGCGCCGTGCCGGTGCGCGAGCGCCGCGAGCCTGCGAATGGGCAGTATCTCCCCAGTGACGTTGGACGCCCCGGTCACGCTGACCAGCGCTGCCGGGCGGCGGCTCAGTTCCTTCTCGAGCACCTCCAGGGTGCCCTCCACGGACAGCGGCGCGGAGACCACACGGGCCCCGATCCGCTTCCAGGGCAGCAGGTTCGCGTGGTGCTCGCAATCGAGGACCACGACCTCGCCCGGCACGCAGCTCGCCAGCAGGTTGATCGAATCGGTGGTGTTGCCGGTGAAGATCACGTGGTCGTCGGCGCGCGCCCCGACGAAGTCGGCGACGATCTCGCGGGCCCGCTCGTAGCGGGAGGTCGAACGCTGCGACAGGTAGCCGGCGCCGCGGTGCACGCTCGCGTACTCGCCGAGCGCGCGCTGCACCGCCTCCTGCACCTCGGCCAGGGCCGGGGCGCTCGCCGCGTAGTCGAGGTTGGCGTAGCGGACGGTCGCACCGTCGCTGACCGGGACGTACTCGTCCGCGCCGGTCACCCGGGCCAGCGGGCCCAGCGGCAGCGGCGTGCTGCGGGCGGCGGTGAGAGGCGACGTGACGGTCGGGGTGAGGCAGACGGTGCGCTCGGTGGTCGCGATGCTCATGACAGAAGTCCTTCGGTATGAGGACGCGCGACACCGACCTCAGCCGTGCCGCGAATCCGCGCTTGCCGTGCACGGTTCGGCACGGCCAGGTCGTCACCCGGAGCACCCCACCGCGGAGGAGGGTTGCCGACCAGCGAGCCGGGGCTTGTCACTGGCACTCATGACCTGCATCGAGAATGCCCCGGGACAAGCCCCGGCGTCAAGGTTGGAATCACGGCGACGCGAAACCCAGCACTACTGGCCCTTCACGTTGACGATCTGGCGGAGGACGGCACGGACCGTCACCAGCTGCTCCGCGTCGGCCATGACGCGATCGATCGGCTTGTAGGCCTGCGGGATCTCGTCGATGAAGTCGGCGCTGTCACGGAACTCGATGCCCGCCATGGCCTCCCGCAGCTGCTCGTGCGTGAACGCCTTCCGCGCCGCGGACCGGGAGTACTCCCTGCCCGCGCCGTGCGGCGAGCTGTTCAGCGACGGCGGGTATCCCTTGCCCTCGACGATGTACGACGCCGTTCCCATGGAGCCCGGAATGAGGCCGAGCTTGCCCTCGGAGGCCTCGATCGCGCCCTTACGGGACACCCACACCTCCTTGCCGAAGTGGGTCTCGCGCTGGGTGAAGTTGTGGTGACAGTTGATCCGCTCCGCCTCGACCACGGGCGTTCCCACCCACTCGCCGAGCTGGCGGATCACCCTGTCCATCATCTCCTCACGGTTGAGCAGCGCGAAGTGCTGAGCCCACTTCAGCTCGGCGATGTACCTGCGGAACTCGCGCGTGCCCTCGACGAGGTACGCGAGATCCGGATCCGGCAGCTCGATCCACCACTGCTTGCACAGGCGGGCCGCCACCGCGATGTGGTGCTGGGCGATCTTGTTGCCCACGCCACGGGATCCGGAGTGCAGGAAGGCCCACACCACGTCATCATTATCTAGGCTAACTTCGATGAAGTGGTTGCCGGATCCGAGCGTTCCGAGCTGCAGCCGCCAGTTCCCCGCGTACTGCCCGGGGTCGAACTCCGCACGCTCGGCGAGCGACTCGAGCTCGGCGATGCGGGGCTCCGCCGTGGCCACGACCTTCTTGTTGTAGCGGCCGGCCGACAACGGGATCGCGCGCTCGATCGCCTCACGGACCGTCGAACGATCCTCGGGCAGATCGTTCTTCGTGAACTGCGTGCGGACCGCGATCATGCCGCAGCCGATGTCGACGCCGACCGCGGCGGGAACCACGGCGCCGAGGCTCGGGATGACCGAACCGACGGTGGCGCCCTTCCCGAGGTGGGCATCGGGCATCAGCGCGATGTGCGGGTAGATGAACGGCAGCTTCGCCGTGGTGATCGCCTGCTCGCGGGTCTTCTCGTCCAGGATGGACGCCCACGAGACCAGGGACTTGTTGATCTTCTCCATGTCTTTCTCGTCTCGATGTGATGGTCACCGGTCCGAGAAGCCATGCGTGTCCTGCATGGCACCGGGCCGGCGGTGGAACGACGGCCCGGGTTGCCGCAGGTTATGCGGGCACACCGAACCGGCGGCAGTAGCACTGCCGCAGCGATTCGGGGAATTTCCGCATATCCACGGGGGACACGCTATTCGACTGCACCTCCGCGGTCCACCGAGTTTCCGGACCACCTCCGCGACTGAGAATCGTTCCCGCGAGGTCAGCGGCGCAGGGCACCGTACTCGCGCGGCGGCGAAACTTCCCGCGATCACCGTGGCGATCGCGGGAGGCCGGCAGGGTCGCGGGAGTGCACCCGCCGCTGAAGGCCGGGTGATGGCGCTCGAGAATGCACACATCCAGTGAGGCATGCACCCGGAAATCCCTGCGCTGGAAGCCAATCGGTGAATATCCCGGCGATGCGATCCCGCTCCGCTGTCGTCGGCAGGATCAGGTCGGCGCCGCCGTCGTACGGGTGATGCACCCATGTGGCGGCGGGCACGGTGATCATGACGCCGCTGACCACCTCATCGGCGACGAGCCGCAGCAGCCGGGGCAGCTCGGGCCCGTCGCGGCGCACCACCGAGAGGTAGTGGTGGGTCCAGATCCGGTACTCCTCGTCCTCGTCGTCCTCGGTGAAGCTGCGCCACAGGCGCGGCCGAGGGAGCAGCTCGACGAGGGCGGCGGACCGTCGAACCGGCCGGGCGGCAGAGGAGTACGAGGACGTGACCACCCACAGGTCATCCGCACCTGCCCGCAGTTCGTCGAGTTCTGCCAGGTAGCGGGTGAGCATCACGGCGTACTCGGCCTCGGTGTCCGGGTACTGCTTGCTCTCCGGCAGGCTGTGCAGCCGCACCCACCGCTCGTGGCACGTCGCCCGAAGCCAGTGTGCGTACGGCAGTTCGGTGCCCGTGTTCAGCGTCCAGGCCGCGTCGAACGCGGCGACCTCCGACGGAGTGGGGCGCCGGACGGCCCCGGGTTCACTCATCGGGTCCGCTCCAGTCGACGTCTTCGATCGCCGGCAACTGGAGCGGGCCGCTGCCGTAGGAATAGATCTCGAGGCTCGCGAGGTAGCCGTCGAGCAGGAACACGATCATTCCGCCCAACGGTACGTCCCCGTCGCCGGGGATCTCTGCGCCCACCGGGAGCGGACTCGGCGCGGCGGCGGGCGACAACACACGGTCCGCCACAAGATCGACCGTGCCGCAGCCGCACGAACAGGACAGCTCCGGGTTCACGCGGAGGGTCGAAAGCTGGGCGCGGAGCTCATCGACGCCGGGATAGTCGTAGGACAGAAAGCCGTCGAGGATCGCCCGCTCACGATCGGTGAGCGGGCGCAGGCTCGTCGGCGCGGGCGGTTCCATGACCTGAACGGTAGATCGCGTCGCGATTGCGACGCCAGTGAATTCCGCGGCGGTCACAGTCAACCCGCTTGCCCGCCCGTGCACCGCGCCGTAGTCTCCCGACATGCCGCCCATTCACCGCGGCGTCGCGTCCCTGCAGATCACCGGCGACTCCCTCGACCCCTTGATCGTCACCCGGATGCTCGGCGCCACTCCCACCATGTCCTACGCGTGCGGTGATTCGGTGACCACCGGCCGAGTCACGCGGACTGCACGATTCGGCATGTGGGCCCTCCAGGCGGGCGCCACGGAGCCCGCCGACCTCGACATCCAGGTCGCCCAGCTCCTCGGCGCGGTCACCACCGACCTCTCCGTCTGGAGCGAACTGTCCGATCGGTACGCCATCCGAGTGTTCTGCGGCTGGTTCATGCGGGGCGGAAACGAAGGACTGTCCATCACACCGACCACGCTCGCCGCACTCGCCGACCGCGGAATCACCCTCGACCTCGATATCTACGGTTCCCCGCATCGAATCGGCGACCCCGCTTGAGTCCTCTGGAGCGCAGATCGGCTTGCCCCGAGCGCATCTAGGATGGGCGCATGGCACTGCTGGAGGTCATCGCACTCGACGCGCGGGACGCGGCCACGGCGGAGGAGGGCGGGGCGGATCGGGTGGAGCTCGTCGCCGACATGGCGGCGGACGGGCTGAGCCCCTCGCCCGGCACCATCGCAGCGGTCCTCGCAGCCGTGGACATCCCTGTCCGCGTGATGATTCGACTCACCGACGGCTTCGCACCCGGGAACCTCGGCGAGCTGGTGCGGCGCACCATCGACCTGAGAACCGCAGGGGCGAAGGAGTTCGTGCTCGGATTCCTCTCCCCCGACGGAACCCTCGACCTCGAGGCGACCGGGCGGATCGTGGAGGCGATCGACGGGGCGCCGTGGACCTTCCACCGAGCGATCGATCACTGCGCGGACCGCACCGCCCTCCGCGCGGCCGTCGCGGATCTTCCCGGACTCGACACGATCCTCACCGCGGGCGCACACTCCGGCGTGGACGACGGTATCGACACCCTCGTCACCGAAACCGGAGGGCCCCAGCGGATTCTGGTGGGCGGAGGACTGCGCCTCGATCACCTGCCGCGGCTGCTGGCGGCCGGCATCGACGCCTTCCATATCGGCTCCGCCGCGCGGCCTCACGGATGGGGTGAGCCGGCGTCGGCTGAAGCCGTCACCCGGTGGCGGGCGGCGCTGGATGTGCGGTCATCCGTCTGAACGATCATGAGTACGGATGACCACACATTTCGGCGGACTCAGCCCAGGGCGCGATCCAGGTCGGCGATGAGGTCGGCGACGTTCTCGAGGCCCACCGACAGCCGCAGCATCGAATCGGTGAGGCCGATCTTCGCGCGGCCCTCCGGGCCCGTTGCGCGGTGCGTCGTGGTCGCGGGATGGGTGATCAGCGACTTGGCGTCGCCGAAGTTGTTGGAGATGTCGATGATCTGCAGCCGGTTGAGGAACTCGAACGCGCGGGCCTTGCCGGCCGCGGAGGCCGAATCCGCCAGCTCGAGCGTGATCACCGTGCCGCCGGCCTTCATCTGCCGCTTCGCGAGCTCGTGCTGCGGGTGCGAGGGCACGAACGGGAAGAGCACCTTCGACACCCGGGGATCGGCGTCGAGGAACTCGGCGACCTTCTGCGTGTTCGCGCTGACGCGCTCGGCCCGCAGGTCCAGCGTCTCCAGCGCCTTGAGCAGCACCCACGCGTTGAACGGCGCCATCGCGGGGCCGGTGTGCCGCATCAGCTGCTTCACCGGACCGTCGATGTAGTCCTCGCGACCGAGGATCGCGCCGCCCATGACGCGCCCCTGGCCGTCCATCGTCTTGGTCGACGAGTGCACGACCACGTCGGCGCCCATGCCGAACGAGTCCTGATAGCCGACGGGCGTGAAGCCGGCGTCGAGCACGACCTGCGCGCCGGCGGCGTGCGCGAGATCGGCGACGGCCCGCACGTCGACGAGGCCCTGCATCGGGTTCGCCGGGGTCTCGAAGAAGACGGCCTGGGTGGGGACGCTGAGCGCCTCCTCCCACTGGGAGAGGTCCTCACCGTCCACGAAGACGGTCTCGATGCCCCACCGCGGCAGGATCTCGTTGCACACCACGTAGCAGGAGCCGAAGAGCGATCGCGCCGCCACCAGCCGGTCGCCGGCCTTGAGCAGGGCGCCGAGCGCGGTGAACACCGCGGACATGCCGGACGCCGTCGCGAAGCACGCCTCGGCGCCCTCCAGGAGACGGAGACGCTCCTGGAACATGGCCACCGTCGGATTGCCGTACCGCGAGTAGACGAACCGGTCGATGTCACCGTTGAAGGCCGCCTCGGCCGCCTCGGCGCTCTCGTAGGTGTAGCCCGAGTTGAGGAACAGCGCCTCGGACGTCTCCTCGTAGTTCGTGCGCAGGACGCCGCCTCGGACGGCGTAGGTCTCGGGCGAAAGACCCGCGGGCAGGTCGCTGAACTCCATGCCCGAAGTCTAGAACTGCCGCCAGGGCAGCCCTTCGGCGCGCCATCCGGCGGCGCCGCGATGTCCGAATGCGTCGACCGCGCCCTCGAATCCGTCGAGCACGTTGTAGGCGCGCGCGACACCGGCTGCGGTTGCGGTCTCCGCGGCGCCGATCGAGCGGTGGCCGGAGCGGCAGAGGAAGACCACGGGCGCGTCGTCGGTGATGCCCTTGGCGCGCAACTCGTCGACGAACCGCGGGTTGAGCGCACCGTCGGGATAGCGCTGCCATTCGACGAGCACCGGATGGCGCCCGACCTGCGAGAGCTCAGGGATGCCGACGTAATTCCACTCCGCTTCGGTGCGGCAGTCGACGAGGATCGCGGCCGGATCCTGTTGCAACAACTCCCAGGCCTCGCGGGGCGTCACGTCTCCGGCGTAGGTCATGAGCACTTCTTCCACGTGCCGTCCTCGCGGACGAACTTCGCCTGCTCGGTGCGCTCGCCGGCCTTCTCGTACCGGACGGTGAGCTGCGCGGTCGCGGCGTCGCCGGTGACGGTGAGGTCCTTGACGTCCTTCTCGTCGAGCTTCGCCTCGCCGTCCTTCTCGACGGCGGCCTTGCGCGCGTCGACGAACCCGGCCTCCTTCGGGAAGTCGGCGGCGGCGCGGTCCTTGGCGCAGGTGTTGGCGACGAGGTCCGAGTAGCGGCCCTTGTTCAGCGCCCCGTAGTACTGACCGATGGTGCGCTGCACCTTCGCCTCGTCGCTGAGCGGGTCGGGCCGGATGGCGTTCCAGCCGATGATGCCGCCGATCACCAGAACCGCGACCACCAGAGCGATCAGGAACGGGGTGGCCGTGGTGCCGCGTGCGGGTGCCGGATCGGCGGGGCTCTTGTCTGCGCTCACTGAAGTCTCTACCCTCTGCTACTAGAACGTGTTCCAGTGCCTGGCCGGGTGAAATGAACCACCCGCACTAGGAACGGTCGATAAGTCCGCACTAACCTGGTGGGGACTTCAACCGCGTATGCAGACAAAGGTAGCCGACTTCACATGACCGAACAGAACCGACCGTTGCGCGTAGCGATCGTGGGCGCGGGCCCCGCAGGCATCTATGCGGCGGACGCCCTCATGAAGTCCGACGAGGCGAAGGACCCGGGCGTCAGCATCGATCTCTTCGAGAAGATGCCCGCACCGTTCGGCCTGATCCGATACGGCGTCGCCCCTGATCACCCGCGCATCAAGGGCATCATCACCGCCCTGCACAAGGTGCTCGACAAGCCGCAGGTCCGGCTGCTCGGCAACCTCGACTTCGGCAAGGACTTCACGCTCGAGGACGTGCGCCGCCACTACGACGCGGTCATCTTCTCCACCGGCGCCGTGGCCGACCGCAACCTGGAGATCCCCGGCATCGACCTGGAGGGCAGCTACGGCGCCGCCGAGTTCGTGGCCTGGTACGACGGGCATCCGGACTTCTCCCGCGAGTGGCCGCTGACCGAGGAGAAGGTCGCCGTCCTGGGCGTCGGCAACGTGGGTCTGGACGTGGCCCGCGTGCTGGCCAAGACCGCCGACGAGCTGCTCCCGACGGAGATCCCGCCGAACGTCTACGAGGGCCTCAAGGTCAACAAGGCCAAGGAGGTGCACGTCTTCGGACGCCGCGGCCCCGCACAGGTGAAGTTCACGCCGCTCGAGCTCAAGGAGCTCGACCATTCGCAGACCATCGAGGTCGTCGTGAACCCCGAGGACATCGAGTACGACGAGGGCTCGGCGAAGGCCCGCCGCGAGTCGAAGATCACCGACCAGGTGGCCACGATCCTCGAGAACTACGCGATCCGCGAGCCGAACAACCGCCCGCACAAGCTGTTCATCCACCTGTTCGAGTCGCCGGTCGAGATCCTGGGCGAGAACGGCAAGGTCACGGGCCTGCGCACCGAGCGCACCGAGTTGGACGGCACGGGCAACGTGCGCGGCACCGGGAAGTTCACCGACTGGGAGATCGGTTCGGTCTACCGGGCCGTCGGCTACCTCTCGAACGACCTGCCGGAGATCCCCTTCGACGACCAGGCCGGTGTCATTCCGAACGAGGCCGGCCGCGTCGTCGACGCTGGTCAGCACATCACCGGCGTCTACACGACGGGGTGGATCAAGCGCGGTCCGGTCGGCCTCATCGGCCACACCAAGGGCGACGCCAACGAGACCATCGCCTGCCTGCTCGAGGACTTCCACGCCGGCAAGCTGAACGCCCCGTCGGACCCGTCGACCGAGGGCGTCACGAACTGGCTGGACGACCACGACACGCCGTACACCACCTGGGACGGCTGGTACCGCCTCGACGAGCACGAGCGCAGCCTCGGCGAGGCCGAGGGCCGCGAGCGCGTGAAGGTCGTCGAGCGCGACGACATGCTCGCCGCTTCGGAGCCGGGCAAGGTCGCGCAGGACTAGTCCGGATCCTTCCTACGACGGTGCCGCCGTCCCGATTTTTCGGGGCGGCGGCACTTTTCGCTCACGATGATTCTAATTCGGATGTTCCGCGACGACCGTCCCCGCAGGCGCGACCCGCTCGCCCTCGACGACGGCGGACGCCGATCGCGTCCCCGACGCCGTCGCGGTGACGGTGGTGGTGCTGGTCGTCGTCTTGGTCGTCGTGGTCGTGCTGGTGGTCGTCTTGGTCCGCGTGACGGTCACGGTCACCGTGCGCGCGACCTGCTCGCCCGCCGCGCAGCCGGTGCGCACCGATGCGCCCGTGCAGTCGGCTCCGGCAGGAGCCGCCGTCAGTACCGCTCCGACGGACAGTAGTCCGGCACACACGCCGAGCCCCGCTACAGCTCTCTTCATCATCGTGTCCTCCTCGTATCGATCCGGTTCACGGCCGATTCACTCCCACATGAATCCGTACGGTCCGTGCGTGCAGGTCTGCAGGCCGGTCGGTCCGACCCGCTGGGCTCCGACGGCGGTGCACCGCTCACCGTCCGGAGAGGCCGGCTTGACCGTCCAGATCCCGCCCGAGCAGGTGAGCCGTTGCAAGGGAGCAGTCTCACCGATGGTGCAGGATTTCCCCGGGGTCGGCGGGGTGAAGTCCCGCTGCCAGGTCCCGAAACGGCACTCGTAACCGGGCTTGGTCTCGAACATCCGACACTCGGGCTGCGACGGGTCCGCACTCGCCGAGCCCACCGTGACGAACAGCGGCAGAGCCAAAGCAGCCGCTGCGGCCGTGGCAGAGATACGAGACGTCCGAATCCTCCGATTCTGCCTGCGCAACATCGTAGGCGATGTTTCCTCCGCTACCGGCACACTCGGACGGACTCCGCGCCGACATGAGGCGTGTTCGATAGTGCCCGCCCAGCGGGCACAATCGACCGCAGGGAAGCGGCCACGGAGTACTACTCCCGCGCCCAGTCCCAGACCGGCCAGAGCGCGCGACCGAGGGCCTCACCGCGCTCAGTGAGTTCGTACTGCTTGTCGGGAAGCTTGCGGGCGATGCCCTTCTCGACGAGGTTCGCGAGCCGCGTCGCGAGCACGCTGGAGCTGCAATTGCCCATGCGCCTACGCAATTCGAGGAAGCCGAGCGATCCCGGCTCGAGCTCCCAGACGATGCGCAGCACCCAGCGCTGACCGAGAAGCTCCATGGCCGCGAGCACCTCGGGCTCCGATTCCTCGCGCCGCTGGGGCACCACATCGCGCACTGACACGACCTGAGCCTACTTGCGCTTCTGAATTCGAAGCGTCATGCTGACTGCAGTTCGAAATCAGAAGCATGGAGGTCGACGATGGCTGTTGTGGTCGTGACGGGCGCATCCCGCGGATCGGGCGCGGAGACGGCGGTGGCGCTCGGCGCCCGCGGACACGACGTGGTCGTGAACTACCGCGAGAAGGCACGCCGAGCGGAGCAGGTCTGCCAGCGGGTCCGCGCCGCGGGCGGGCGCGCGATCGCGGTCGGTGCCGATGTCACGGCCGAGCACGGCCCATCCGCGCTGTTCGACGCCGCGATCGCCGAGTTCGGGCGATTCGACGCGGTGGTCCTCAACGCGTCCGGCGGACTGGAACTGGGCGCGGACGAGGGCTACGCGATGCGCCTGAACCGGGACGCGCAGGTCGCGGCCGCGCGGGCGGCCTCGGAGCGTCTCTCCCCCGGCGGCCGCGTGGTCTTCGTGACGAGCCATCAGGCGCACTTCTCCCGGACGCACGCCGTGCCCGAGGGCTACGAGCCCATCGCGGCGAGCAAGCTCGCGGGAGAGCAGGCGCTGCGCGAGTTGGCGGCGACGAGTGGCCTCGACCTCCGCGTCGTCTCGGGCGACATGATCGACGGCACCATCGTGGTCCGCCTCCTCGAGCGCCGCGATCCCGCTGCGGTGCAGGCTCGGCGCGCGCACGGACCACTCCCCACGATCGACGAGTTCGCGGCGGCGATCGCCGATGCCGTCGAGTCCGAGGCACCGTCGGGCGGGACGACGTACGTGGGCGGCGCAGACTACTTAGGGTAGCCTCATTTCATGGGTAGAGGAGTGACCGGCCTGATCCTCAAGGCCATGCGGGCGGACGACTACGTGTTCACGGTCCTCGGAGCGGAGGCCGTCAGCGAGCACTACCACCGCGTCCGCTTCGACGGCGGCGAGTTCCTGCAGCGCAACCCCTGGTTCCCGACCATGTGGGTACGACTCTGGATCCCGAAGAGCGGCACCGCGACCACCGACGAGGACGCGGGCGACCTCGCGCAGCGCGGCTACACGATCATCGAACCGGAAGGTTCGGAGTTCACCATCGAGTTCGCGATCCACGACGGTCCCGCGCCGCGCTGGGCCCTCGACGCCGCGCCCGGCGATCGCATCGCGGCCACCATGATGGGCGCCGATCTGACGATCCCCGAGCACCCGGCACCGTCGGAGTACATCCTCGTGGGCGATGCCGCGTCGATCCCGGCGATCAACAGCATCCTGGGCACTGCGGCGGTTCCGTGCCGCGTCTTCCTCGAGTATCAGCACGACGGTGAGCGCGACCTTCCGGTGCACGCCGACCACGTCACGTGGATCGCGCGGGAGAACCGCGGCGCCGCACTGGTATCAGCGGTCCTCGCGGCCGGGCTCCCCTCCGATGCATTCCTCTTCGTCGTCGCCGAGACGAGGGCGACACGTGAGATCACCCGGACCGCGAAGCGGGACCTCGGCCTCGCCAAGGACCGGATCAAGTCGCAGGCGTACTGGCTCGACCGCGGATAACCACTGGCGCCGCATCCCGACGCGGACCTAGGGTGCACTGGTGAGTTCTTCAGCAGCAGCAGCCGCCGCCGCAGCCGCGGCGGCAGTGGTGGACCGCGGCCGCGCGTAGCGGCGGCGAAGCAGTCCCCCATCACATCCGCTTCACCGCCCCAGCACTTTCCGCTGGGCGGCGATCAACGCTGCCCGGGTGATCCTCGACCCGGAGACCTTTCATGTCCACCCATCGTGGCGGCCGTCATGAGCACGGCCAGAACTTCCTCACCGACCGCGAGGTCGTCGGCACCGTCGTCGACCTCGCCCGCCTCAGCACCGGACCGATCGTCGAGATCGGCCCCGGCGCAGGCGCTCTCACAGTCCCGCTGGCCGGACTCGGGAGGCCGCTGATAGCCGTCGAGATCGACGAGCGGTACGCGCATCGGGTTCGCCGGACGGTACCGCCGGCCAGTGTCGTGCACGGCGACTTCCTGCACTACCGACTACCCGGCCAGCCGCACGCGGTGGTGGGCAACCTGCCCTTCCACCTCACCACGGCGGTCCTGCGCAAACTGCTCCACGCGCCGCACTGGACCGACGCCGTCCTCATCGTGCAATGGGAGGTGGCACGGCGCAGGGCCGGTGTCGGCGGCACGACGATGATGACCGCCCAATGGCTGCCCTGGTACGAATTCCGTCTCGTACGAAGGATTCCCGCCACCGCGTTCGCGCCACGTCCCAGCGTGGACGCCGGGTTGCTCACGATCACGCGCCGGCTCGCGCCGCTGCTCGTGGACGGGCGACGACGCGAGTACGCGGCGTTCGTTCACGCCGTGTTCACAGGGCCTGGCCACGGCCTTCCGGAGATCCTCGCCGGGGTGGCGCGGCGGCACCGTCGGGCGGAGGCACGGAGGTGGGCAGCCGGACGCGGCCTCCGCGGAACCCCACTCCCCCGCGACCTCCGCGGAGAGGACTGGGTGGACGCCTTCGAGCGGTTCGCCTAGTCCTGCGGACGCTGCGGCGGCAGCCCCAGAGAGGTGGGTGGATTGTGGTCGTACTCCTCCGTCTCCGGCGGGTTCTGCTGCGCGGGCGGCTGATTCGAGGGCTGACGGGAGGCCGGCTGGATCGGTCGCGGGGCGGCGGGGCGTTGCCCCGTCGGCTCGGGGCGGCCGCCCGGTGCGCCCTGTTTCGGCGGCACGGGCGGCGCGGGCGGCGCGGGCGGCGCCGGACGAGCGGCGGCACCGGGCGGAATCACCGGCGAGGCGGCGGTGGGCGGAGCCGGCGGGACGGGATCCTGAGCGGGCGGCGCCTGCTGCGACGCGGGCTTGCCCAGCGAGGGCCGCTGCCCGGGGGCCTGCTGCGGCGGCGCGACCCGCGGCGGCTGCGCAGGCCCCTGCGACGCCGAGCCCTGCGCAGGCCCCTGCGACACCGGCCGCTGCATCGGCATCGCGCGGGTGGACAGGTCCTCCGGCTGCTGTGGTCGCTGGATCGGCACGGCGGTGGTCTCGGGCGCGCCCTGCTCCAGCGGGTCGGTGCTGTCCACGACGACGACACGCCCCGCGGCCTCCGCGGCGTTCGCCCGGGCGACCTCGACGGTGTCCGCGGTCGCGACCGCGACGCCGAGCCGGCGCTTCGCGTAGCCCTGCGGCTTGCCGAACAGGCGCAGGTCGCTCTCCGGCACGTCGAGGGCGCGGGCGACGCTGTCGAAGGCGACGGAGCTGCTGTCCTTCGTGCCGTAGATGACCGCGGACGCGGCGGGCGACATCAGCGAGGTGTCCACGGGCAGCCCGAGGATCGCGCGGGCGTGCAGCTCGAACTCCGAGAGCCGCTGCGAGCCGAGGGTCACGAGGCCGGTGTCGTGCGGGCGCGGCGAGACCTCCGAGAAGTACACGTCGTCGCCCTTCACGAACAGCTCCACGCCGAACACGCCGCGGCCACCGGTGCCGCCGTCGCCGAGCGCCGTGGCGATCCGGCCCGCGACCGAGGTCGCAGCGTCGTACGCGGACTGGCTCATCGCCTGCGGCTGCCACGACTCGATGTAGTCACCGTCGGACTGCCGGTGCCCGATGGGCTCGCAGAACCGAGTCACCACCTTGCCGCGCTCCGCGTCGTAGACGCGCACCGTGAGCAGCGTGATCTCGTAATCGAAGTCGACGAAGCCCTCGACGATGACCCGCTCGTTGCGCACCCGGGCGCCCTCGACCGCGTACTCCCACGCCGCCTCGAGCTCCTCCGCCGATCGGACCACGGACTGCCCCTTGCCCGAGCTGGACATCACGGGCTTGATCACGCACGGGAAGCCGACCTCGCGGGTTCCGGCGCGCACCTCCTCGAGCGAGGACGCGAAGGCGTAGGGCGAGCACGGCAGGCCCAGCTCCTCCGCGGCGAGCTTGCGGATCCCCTCCCGGTTCAGCGTCAGCGAGACCGCCCGCGCGGTGGGGATGACCTCGGTCAGGCCCGCCTCCTCGGCCGCGACGAGCGCGTCGGTGGCGAGCGCCTCGATCTCGGGGACCACGAAGTCGGGCTTCTCCTCCTCGATCACCCGGCGGACGGCCGCGGCATCGGTCATGTCGATGACGTGGCTGCGGTGCGCGACCTGCATCGCGGGCGCGTCGGCGTAGCGGTCGACGGCGATCGTCTCGACGCCGAGGCGCTGGAAGGCGATCACGACTTCCTTGCCCAACTCGCCCGATCCCAGCAGCAGTGCCTTGGTGGCGCCGGGGGTGAGCGCCGTGCCGATCCGCGGGTTGCCACCGGTCTCGCTGAGGTTCGTCATAGCGTCCATCATGGCAAACCCGCACGCCCTTCGGTGCGGCCGCCGACCCGTCGATTCGTGTTTGTTTCCGATCGTTCTGTGGTGGTGAGCGTTTCATTCGTTCTCACCCGAGCCGCGAGCAACCGTGCCAGTGTTCGGACGCATGAAAGCACTCGTGATCAGGAGCGCTGTCGTCGCCGCCACCGGTGGGCTCATCTTCGGCTTCGACACGGCGGTGATCTCCGGCGCCGAGAAGCAGATCCAGGAGCAGTTCTACCTGTCCGACCCGGCCCTCGGCTTCACCGTGACCACCGCGCTCATCGGCACCATCGTCGGCGCACTCGTCACCGGCAGGCTCGCGGACGTCTTCGGACGCAAGAAGGTGCTGTACGCGATCGGCGTGCTGTACGTCGTCAGCGCCATCGGGTGCGCGCTCGCGCCCACGTCGTCGGTGGAGATTCTCCAGGCGTTCCGGTTCCTCGGCGGCCTCGGCATCGGCGCTTCGAGCGTGTGCGCCCCGATCTACACGGCCGAGATCGCTCCACCGAAGTTCCGCGGCAGGCTCGTCGGACTGGTGCAGTTCAACATCGTGCTGGGCATCCTGGTGGCGTACGCGTCGAACGCCGTCATCCGCACCATCCTGGGCGACGACGCGAACGCGTGGCGCTGGATGCTCGGCGTGATGCTGGTTCCGGCAGTGTTGTTCCTGGTCATGCTCCCGACGGTGCCGGAGACGCCCCGATGGCTCGCCGGACACGGGGACCTCACCGCGGCGCGGGCCACCTCCGAGCGACTGTGCTCGACGACGGCCGAAGCCGACGCGCAGATGGCGGAGATCGAGGAGTCGCTGGCCGCCGAACAGGGACAGGCGAGGACGCGGTTCTACACGCGCGGTCACCGGAAGGTGATCCTGCTGGCCGTCGCGATCGCCTTCTTCAACCAGATGTCCGGCATCAACGCGATCCTCTACTACGCGCCGCGCGTGATGCAGGACGCCGGCGCGAGCACGAACGCCGCATACCTGATGTCCGTCGCGGTCGGCGTGATGAACCTGATCGCGACGATGGCCGCACTCACCGTGATCGACCGGCTCGGCCGTCGCCGACTGATGCTCATCGGCTCGGTGGGGTATCTGATCTCCCTCGGCTTCATGGCCGCCGTGATGTTCTACTACGAGAGCGGCGACCGCTCGTTCGACAGCACGTCGTCGATCCTGGTCCTGCTGGGGCTGATGGTCTTCATCGCCTCACACGCCTTCGGCCAAGGTGCCGTGATCTGGGTGTTCCTGTCGGAGATCTTCCCCAACAGCATCCGCGGGCGCGGGCAGGCGCTCGGCAGCCTCACGCACTGGGTGTGGGCCGCCATCACGAGTTTCGCCTTCCCACCGATCATCGGGGCGTTCGGCGGCGGCGTCGCCTTCTCCATCTTCTTCGGGTTCATGGTGCTGCAGTTGCTCTGGGTGATAAAGGTTATGCCCGAGACCAAGGGCATTCCGCTCGAGGAGATGGCCGAACGACTTGGGCTCGAGACGGAGACCGTGGGAGCCACCGATCCGCTTGCCCCGAAAGGACATTGAGATGACCGACCGCACGCTGTGCCTGGGCGAGGCCCTCGTCGACGTCGTGCTGCGCGACGGTGCCGACCCGACCGAGCACGTCGGCGGGAGCCTGTTCAACGTGGCGTGCGGTCTGGCCTCGCTCGGCGACCCGACATCGATCCTGTCGTGGTGGGGCCGCGACGTGCGCGGCCACCGCATCGCCGAGACCGCCGCGCGGGCCGGCATCGACGTGGTGGCCGGCACCGACGGCGCCGCCAACACGCCGCTCGCCTACGCGCACCTCGACGCAGAGGGACGCGCCACCTACGAATTCGACCTGACCTGGGACGTCGGTCCTGTCGGCGACGATCTGGAGCGCTACGGGCACCTGCACACGGGCAGCTTCGCCGCCACGCTCACGCCCGGCGCCGACCGCGTGCACGAGGTGGCCGGGCGGATCCGCGAGCACGCCACCGTCTCGTACGACCCCAACATCCGTCCCGCGCTGATGGGCACACCTGCGGAGGTGCTGCCGCGAGTGACCGAGATGATCGCGATGTCCGACGTGGTCAAGGCCAGCGACGAGGACATCGCCTGGCTGCACCCCGAGGAGCCGGTCGAGGACGTCATGCGCCGTTGGATCGCGGCGGGGCCCGCGATGGTCGTGGTGACCCGCGGGCCGTGGGGCGCGTACGCCCTCCTCGTGGGGAACCGCGACATGCTGCACGTGGACCAGCTGACCGTCGAGGTCGGCGATACCGTCGGGGCCGGCGACTCCTTCATGGCAGGGCTGGTCTCCGGCCTCCTGGACGCCGGGTACCTCGGCTCGCGGTACGCCGCCCGACGGCTCCGGGCCGCCCAGTGGAGCGACGTCCAGCCCGCATTGCACCGCGCCGTGATCACCTCCGCTCTCACCGTGAGCCGCGCCGGCGCCTACGCACCGTCGATGGGCGAAGTGCGGGCCGTGCGGGCGAAGGATCCCTCGCTGCGCTGAGCTTGTGCGCGCGGCACAGGACACAGGCGGCGCGTCATGTGTAGATCCGATTAGCCATGCGCGTCACGCAAACCCCTCAGCCTGAAGAGCCCCCTGAACCAGGACTACCTGGGTATGCGATTCCCGCATAGCCTTTTCGACTGACACCCGCCCCTCAAGGGCAGACACGGAACCGGCCGATCTCGCAGGCGATTGACACCAGATCCCCAGCGGAGCCGCTCATGATCGGATCCACGCGCGGTCGGTAGGACCGCACCGAACCGGAACGAGCACCCCATGACCGAGCCCACCACCCCGTCGCAGCCCGAGAACGGCGCCCCTGCCCAGGCCACCGCCCCGATCCCGGAACTCTCCGCGCCCGCGCCGGCAGCCGCGCCCGAGCCGGCGAAGCCACGCGCGCGAGTCGGCGCCGCGAAGGCGCTCGCGATCGCGGGCATCGTGTTCGGCCTGATCGGACTGACCGGCGTGAGCTTCACCGCCGGGTTCTGGGCCGGACACGACGGAGGCCACCACCGCGGGCACTCGATGCACCAGGGCGGCGGACAGCCGGGAAAGGAGGGCCGGACCGAGCACCGGATGCCGGGGCAGCGCGGTGAGAACGGCTCCCGGCCCACGCGCGAGGCCCAGCCACCGTCGGCCCCGAACTCCGCAGCGTCGACCGCGACGCCCGCGCCGACCCCCTAGCAGGGCCGGCGGGCGCCGGTATCAGACGATCGCGTGCCGGACGATCGTCTCGTCACGCCCCGGGCCGACACCGATGCAGGAGATGCGGGCCCCGGAGAGCTCCTCGAGCCGGAGCACG
This sequence comes from Tsukamurella pseudospumae, assembly GCF_001575195.1. Classification (NCBI taxonomy): domain Bacteria; kingdom Bacillati; phylum Actinomycetota; class Actinomycetes; order Mycobacteriales; family Tsukamurellaceae; genus Tsukamurella; species Tsukamurella pseudospumae. The sequence continues at coordinate 475,503 of NZ_LSRF01000058.1, read as the reverse complement.
TAGTTCTGCGCGTTCTGCGGCAGGTCCTCGAACGTGCGGCACTCGGAGATGTCCTCCCACCAGCCCGGCATCGTCTCGTAGATCGGCGTGGCGTGGTGGAAATCGGTCTGGTTGGGCGGCATCTCGTCGTACCGCACACCGTCGATCTCGTAGGCCACGCAGATCGGCACGTTCTCGATGGAGCTGAGCACGTCGAGCTTGGTGAGGAAGTAGTCGGTGATGCCGTTGACGCGGGTCGCGTAGCGGGCGATCACGGCGTCGAACCAGCCGCAGCGACGCGCGCGCCCGGTGGTCACGCCGACCTCGCCGCCGTGCTTGGCGAGGTACTCGCCCCACTCGTCGAACAGCTCCGTCGGGAACGGGCCCGAGCCGACGCGCGTGGTGTACGCCTTGAGGATGCCCAGCACCGTCGTGATGCGGGTGGGGCCGATGCCCGAGCCCACTGATGCGCCACCCGACGTCGGGTTCGACGAGGTCACGTACGGGTACGTGCCGTGGTCGACGTCGAGGAGCGTGCCCTGCGAGCCCTCGAGCAGGATCGTCTCGCCGCGCTCGAGCGCGAGGTTGAGCTCGAGGCGCGTGTCGGCGATGCGGTGCTTGAAACTCTCCGCGAGCTCCAGCGTCTCGTCGACCACCTGGCGCGCGTCCAGCGCACGCCGGTTGTAGATCTTGGTGAGCACCTGGTTCTTGAACTCCAGGGCCGCCTCGACCTTCTGCGTGAGGATCGACTCGTCCAGCACGTCCTGCGCGCGGACGCCGACACGGGCGATCTTGTCCTGGTAGCAGGGGCCGATGCCGCGGCCGGTGGTGCCGATCTTCTTGTTGCCGAGGAAGCGCTCGGTGACCTTGTCGATCGCGACGTGGTACGGCATGAGCAGGTGCGCGTCGGCCGAGAGCAGCAGGTTCGACGTGTCGACGTCGCGGGCCTCGAGGCCGTCGAGCTCGGCGAGCAGGACCGACGGGTCCACCACGACGCCGTTGCCGATCACGTTCTTCACGCCCGGGGTGAGGATGCCCGACGGGATGAGATGCAGTGCGAACTTGTCACCGTTCGGGAGGACGACGGTGTGGCCGGCGTTGTTGCCGCCCTGGTAGCGAACCACCCACTGGAGCTTCTCGCCCAGCAGATCCGTCGCCTTACCCTTGCCTTCGTCGCCCCACTGGGCGCCGATCAGAACGATCGCGGGCATGACAATTCCCCTTCCGGCTCGGTACTCACCGTCAAGAATCACCTGGATAACGTCGAGCCGTGCCGCAACCTTACAGTAGGACCGGTGAGCTCCGTGACCCAGAGCACCGTCGTGGTGCGCGCCCCCGATGTCCGCATCCCGGGCAGCCTCCGCGACCTCGAAACGATCACCGTCGACCTCGACTCCGCGAAGGCGGAACTGAAGCAGAAGCTGACGTTTCCCCGACGGATCGTGGTCGCAGGTCCCGATGACCTGCTCGCGGCGGTGATCGCCCGGCTGATGGCATCGGAACGGCTCGACGTCGAGGTGGCGTACACGCCCACCGAGAACTCGCACGCCTCGGCGATCTACCCGCCCGGCGACCCCCTGACCGGCACTCCACGCTCCGTGCCGCTGATCCGCGACGACCGCGGGTTCGTGCTCGTCGGCAAGGCGAAGATCACCGGACCCGACGGCGGGCCCCTGACCGGGGAGACCTTCGTCGACTCGGAGAAGCTGTTCACGGGCCAGGCGAAGGCAGTGATCGTCGAGCCGACCGGCGAGGGCGACGGCGTGCGTGCCCGGCTCGGAAAGGGTCTGCGGCGCAAGTGGCTCACCGGCCGCGCCGCACAGACCGGCGGGCTCGAGCTGGTGGTGACCCGCGACGGCCGCACGGACCCCAGCGTCGTGACCCGCGCGACCTTCTACCGCAACACGGACGACTGGCTGCTCATCAGCTGACGGGGATCAGTCGCCGCGCCTCAGCCGTCGGCGGGCGGCTCGGCGCGCAGGCGCTCGGTGTGGGCCACCTGGTGCGCAGCGGCGACGCGCATGAAGCGCACGACGGTGGCCAGTTCGTCGGTTGTGAACCGGTCCAGCACGTCGGCACAGGCCGACGCGAGCATGGGCTCCATCGTCGCGTTCACGCGGTCGGTCAGTCTCGGCGTGGCGCGCACCAACACCTTGCGCCCGTCGTCGGGATGCGGGTGACGGGTCACGTACGCGCGCCGGGACAATCGGTCGATCATCGTGGTGACGCTCCCGGTGGTGAACCCCAGCGCATCAGCGATCTCCCGAGGCGTGACACCGTCCGCGCCGAACACCATCTCCAAGCAGGCCAGTTCGCTCGCGCTGACCCCCAGGATCCGAGCCGATTCACGGTCGAAACCCGCCACCGAGGCCTGATAGGCCTGTACCGCCGGTCCGACCTCGGCGTCGATATCGCTTGACATTCAAGCTACCCCTTCGCATGATTGCTTGATAATCAAGCTACATCGATCTGTGGAGAACACCATGAAGGCTCTCATCATCGGCGGCGGCGTCGCGGGCCCCGTCGCGGCAATGGCACTCGCGCGCGTCGGCGTCGACGCCGAGGTCTTCGAGAGGGACGAGCAGGGCGCGGAGCAGCGCGGATCGTGGGTGACCTTCCAGGCCAACGGCATGGACGCACTCCGGTCCATCGACGCCGACGGTCCACTGCACGACATCGGGTACCCCGTCGACGACATCGGTTTCGTCAACGGCAAGGGCCGCCCGCTCGGCACCATCCCACTCGCGGCACGCCGCGCCGACGGCCTGACGTCGCGCATGATGCCGCGCGCGGCGCTGTACACCGCGATGGCCGAGGAGGCCCGCCGTCGTGGCGTCGACGTGCGATTCGGCTCCCGACTGATCGCCGCCACCGTCGACGGAGCGGGAGTGACAGCCGAGTTCGAGGACGGCACCACCGCGCGCGGCGACATCCTGATCGGCGCGGACGGGATCCACTCCACGGTCCGCCGCCTCATCGATCCCTACGCACGGGCACCGCGGTACGTGCCGGTGCTCAACGTCGGCGGATACATCCCGGACTTCCACGTCGACGTCCCGGAGCGGGAGTTCCGCATGCAGTTCGGGATCCGCTGCTTCTTCGCGTGGATGCCGACGCCCGACGGCGGCACCGTCTGGTTCGCGAATCCACCCGCCCCCGTCGAGCCCGAACAGGGCGTCCTGTCGTCGATGACCGACGCCGAGTGGCGGGCGCGCCTGCACGAGCTCATGGACGGCGATGCCGGGCCGGCGCCGAAGATCATCGAAGCGGCGCAGGGGCCGCTCATCGGATGGGCCACCTACGACCTGCCCGTGGTCGACCACTGGCACGACGGCACCGGGCGGATGGTGGTGATCGGTGACGCCGCGCACGCCACCTCGCCGGCCGCAGGGCAGGGCGCGTCGATGGCCCTCGAGGACGCGGTGATCCTCGCTCAGTGCGTGCGCGACCGCGCCACGACGACCGAGGCCTTCGCCGCCTTCGAGGGACTGCGCCGCGCGCGCACCGAGCGGATCGTCGCCGAGGGACGTCGCGCGTCGAACTCGAAGGCCGCCGGCCCGGTGGGGCGAATGGTCCGCGACCTGATGCTGCCGCTGATGTTCCGCCGCGCCGCCAAGGACGGCGGGAGGTCGCTGATGTGGCTGCAGGGCCATCACATCGACTTCGCCACCCCTGTCTGACCCCGGGCTACTCGGGCGGCTTCGCTGTGTCCTTCCGCTTCTGCACGTCGTGCATCTGCGCGACGGCCGAGGTCCGCGACAGGCCGGCGACCTGCAGCAGGTCGACGATGGTCGAGCGCAGCTGACCGTAGATCATCACCTCGTTGAGCGACTCGCTGTCCGCCATGTCGTCGTGCATCGGCAGCTTGTTCGCGCGTCGCGCCGCCGAGCGCAGGACCCGCGCCGCCTCGGCCTGGTCGGGCTGCGCGCCCGGCTCGGCGAGCACCACGTCGCGCAGGATCTTGAACGAGTCCGCCAGCCGGCCGATCTCCGTGACCAGGCCCGGGTCGATCCGCTCGCCGTTCTGGTTCGACGCGAGCGCCCGCCGCGACATCACCCGCACGTTGCGGACCGCGTTGTCGAGCGGATCGGCGATGGCCTGCAGCTTGTCCATCCGCGGCCGCGAGCTCCAGAACATCGGCGAGACCTTCGTGATCTCCAGGCCGCCCGCCAGGTCCGCCGAGAGCTGGTCCAGGTCCGGCTGGGTCGCCCGGGCCGTCTCCAGGGCCCACTCCAGCGACGAGATGTCGCGATCGGTGAGGCCCGCGGCGATGGACGCGACCACGCGACGCATCGTGTCCAGCACCTTCGCGGCGTCCTTGCGGGGACGACGGGCCGGGCTGTTCGGGATGATCGCTGCGATCAGCACACCCACCAGACCGCCGATGAGCGCGTCGAGCATGCGGGTCCAGCCACCCGTCGAACCGGGCGGGATGAGGGTCGCGACGAGCACGGCCGACGATGCCGCCTGCATCGGCACCAGCGGCCCGCGGTCTGCCAGGAGCGCGACCGACATCGCGATGGCCACGACCAGGCCCAGCTGCCACGGCCCGGTGCCGATCGCGCTGATCAGCAGATCGCCGACACCGATGCCGAGGGTGACACCGCCGACCAGTTCCAAGGATCGCCGCAGTCGCTGCTGCAGCGAGAGCCCCAGCGAGATGATCGCCGCGATCGGCGCGAAGAAGGGCGAGACGTGCCCGATCAGATCGTTCGCGATGAACCAGGCGACCGCCGCGGCGACCGCGCACTGCAGGACCGGCAGTTTCGCGTTCCAGAGCCGTTTGGTCCGGCCCTGGATCGTCTGCGGCAGCGCATCGTGCTGCCGCAGCAGGCGCCTACGCGCCGAGTCCGAGAGCGCCCGCGGCTTCGGGGTCACAATCGTTCACCAGGTCGAGGCAGCGCAGGTACTCGTCTTCCTCACCGATCGTCTGCGCGGCTCGGGCCAGCGCGGCGACGGCGCGGAGGAAGCCGCGGTTGTTCTCGTGGCTGTAGGGCACCGGGCCGAAACCGCGCCAGCCCTGACGGCGCAGCTGGTCCAGTCCGCGGTGGTAGCCGGTGCGGGCGTAGGCGTAGGCGGTGACCGCCTGGCCCGCGTCGAGCGCGGCCTCCGCGAGGGTCGCCCACGCCAGCGACGAGGTCGGGAAGTCCGCAGCCACCTCGGCGGCCGCACGTCCCTGATTCAGCTGGAGTTCCGGCTCCTCGTCGAGGTCGAGCAGAACCGGGGGCGGACCGAGCAGATCTCCGAACGACGTCATGCGCTCCAGTGTTCCACGCGGCGAGCACCTGAGGTCCGGGACGTGCATCGCCGCGGCCGCGGCCCGATCCGTCCAGCTGCGGACGGCTAGTCTGTCAGGTGATCCGTGTGCGGCGCGCCGCCGCGGGTGCAGCCGAGCAGACGAACGAGGGGATGGCGGGATCTATGGCGCGGGATGACAACCGGGGGCCCCTGTCGAGACTGCGCGACCTGCGCGGACGGCTCGCGTCCTGGCCCGCGGCACCGCTGCACGACCACGACGACACCGCCGGCACACTCGGCAGCGCACCCGCCGACGCCGTGACGCCCTCCCATTCCGACTCCCTCGCGCAGCTCGTCGGCGCCGCACCGTCGACCGCCCCCAGTGAGGCGGAGACCACCGCGCTCCCTATCGACGGTGCCGCCCCCGCCCCGGAGGGAGGCACTCCGTCCGGGGCGGAGACCCGGGTGCTGCCCGTCGCCGGCCGCCCGGGCACCGAACCGGCCGACGGTTCCGACGACGCCCCGACGAAGGACCGGGCCTCGGAGGACGAGGTCCCCGAGGACGCCGCCTCCGAGGCGGACGCGAGCGGCGGAGCCGCCGCGTCGCCCTTGCGCACGGTGGGGCCCGTGGTGACCACGCCGCCCATCCCCGAGGGCGCCGACGCCGAGACGACCGTCCTGCCCGTCACCGCACGGCCCAGCGCCGCGAAGACCACCGCGTTCGCCGTACCCGAGAGCGCCGCGGTGGAGCAGGCCGACGACACGCCGGCCGATGAGGCCGTGACCGAGGGCGTCGCCATCGAGGCCGAGGCCGCAGCTTCGACGGCCGACGAGGTCGAGAACGCCGAGGCTGAGACTGCCGGCGAGCCGCAGACCGACGACGCGGACGATGCAGGCGATGCGGAAGCCGTCAGCACGGACGCCGCGGTCGCGGAGCCCGCCGAGGCGGAGAGCACCGAGGCACCGGTCTGTGAGGACGTCGATGCAGGGGCACCGGAGGGTCCGACGGCGGAGTCGACGGAGTCGGAGGACGCGGAGCCGGAGGACGCGGAGCCGGAGGACGCGTCGGCCGACATCGACGGCGAGAACGCCGCCGAGGACCAGGCGGACGACGCATCAGCGTCGCAGGACGCCGAGGACGAAGCCCACGTCGGCGCTGCCGGCGCCGGTGTCGCCGCGGCTGCGGTCGCCGCGGGAGCCGTCGGCATCGTGGCCGCCTCGACCGATGAGGCCGGGGAATCGGACTCGGAAACCGTTGACGAGGACGCGGATTCCACAGCTCCCGACGATGAGCCCTCCGACGATGAGCCCGACGCCGCGCAGGACACCGACGAGGCCGCGACCGTCGACGAAGACGCCGTCGAGGAGGACGCCGACGAGCCGGACGACAGTGCCGAGTCGAACAACGAGGACGATCTCGAGGCGGACGACACCGATGCCGACCTCGCGGGCGAGGCGGACGACGGCGCACCGTCGGGCGACTCCCCGGAGAGCGAGGCTCCGGCGGACGAGGCTCCGGCGGACGAAGCTCCGGCGGACGAGGTGGCACCGTCGCCGCTGCGCACCGTCGGACTGGTGAAGACCGACGCCCCCGAGCCCGAGACGACCACCGACGAGGACGACGCGTCCACGACGGTGCTGCCCGTCGCGTCGCGCCCGGACCAGGCGGTCATCGACACCGAGCAGAACGAGCTGCCGGACGCGACACCCGCGACCGAGGTGCTGCCGCTCGCGCCGCTGCCGTCCCCGCCCGCTCCCCCGGCCGCGCCGAACGCAGCCGCCGTCGCCGCCCCGGAGACGCCGGTCACCCGGCAGTCGCCGGAGTACATCGCCCCGGCCGGACCGCAGACGACTCCCCCGCGGGGTGGTGAGCCCACGGGCGGCGGAAAGCTGAAATGGATCATCGCGGCCGCCGTCGTGGTGATCGCAGCGGTCGTGGCGGTCGTCCTGCTCGTGGTTCCGAAGTCGGGTTCGGGTTCGGACGCGTCGGGCGATCCCCGGCAGGCGGCGGCCAACGCGACCACCTCGTTCGTCGGGGCCGTGAACCGGGGCGACCTGACCGCGCTGCGCGAGCAGACCTGTGGCGGCGCCAAGACCTATTACGACGGCATCGGCGACGGCCAGTGGCAGCGCGTCTACGACAACGCCAAGGCCGACGGCCTGCTCCCGGAGCTCGACGGCCTGCAGGCCGTGGACGTGCGTGGCGACCGCGCAGAGGTCCAGGTCGAGGTGCATTACGCCGGGAACCCCAGCGCGAAGGTCAACCACACGCTGTCGCTGGAGAAGGACGGGGACGCCTGGAAGGTGTGCACCCGCGTCGGAACGCGATGACCTCGCCGTCCGAGGAGCCCACGCTCCGGAACGGGAAGCCGCTCAAGCCGGCCTCGGCACCGTCGGAGCCCAAGCTCGCATACTCCGAGGTCACGAATCCGCCTGCGCCGCGGACCGATCGGATCGCGCGCGGCGCCGGGCGGGTCACCCCGCCTCGTCGCACCGCCACGCCGCCGATGGCGGCCCCGCACCAGATGGCGCCCCGACCGCACCATCAGCACGGCCACCCGCAGCAGAGGCCGTCGGTCCCGGTGCCCCCGGCGCAGGCCCACCGCGCGGCGCCGCAGCCGGGGCGCGCGCATTCCCCTGCCCCAGCGAGTCACCGGTCCGCCGGACAGCAGCAGGCGATGGGCCCCGCGCCCGCACCGGCCCCGAAACGCACGGGGCCGCGGCTCACCGGCCCGGAGTGGGCGGCGGCCGCGGCCATGATCGTGCTGGTCCTCGCGGTGATCCTGGGGCTGGCCCTGGCCTGAGGCCGGGCCGCCCTGCGGCTACCTCGTGCTGGTGGACTTTCCGGCGGAGTGCAGGTCGTTGCACGCCTCCACCACCCGCTCAGCCATCGACGCCTCGGCCTTCTTCAAATACGCGCGAGGGTCATAGGTCTTCTTGTTCCCGACCTCCCCATCGACCTTGAGCACACCGTCGAAATTGCTGAACATGTGCCCGGCCACCGGACGGGTGAACGCGTACTGCGTATCGGTGTCGACATTCATCTTCACCACCCCGTACGACAGAGACTCCTCGATCTCCGACTTCAGCGAACCCGAACCACCATGGAAGACGAACGAGAACGGCTTGCTCCCCGCCGGCAACCCCAACTTCTCCGAGGCCACCTTCTGCCCGTCCCCGAGCACCGACGGCCGCAACTTCACATTCCCCGGCTTGTACACACCATGAACGTTGCCGAACGTCGCCGCCAGCAGATAGCCCTCGGTGCCCAGCGCATCGACCGTCTTCGCGAAATCCTCATCCGAGGTGAACAGCTTGTCGTTGATCTCGTTCTCGACACCGTCCTCCTCACCACCGACCACACCGATCTCGATCTCCAGGACGATGTTCGCCGCCTTGCACTTCGCCAGCAGCTCCTGCGCGATCTCCAGGTTCTCCTCCAGCGGGATCGCCGAACCGTCCCACATGTGCGACTGGAACAACGGATTCTGCCCGTTGCGGACACGCTCCGCGGAGATCTCCAGCAACGGCCGCACCAGGCCATCGAGCTTGTCCTTCGGGCAATGATCCGTATGCAGGGCCACCGTCACGTCGTACTGCGCCGCCACCACATGCGCGAACTCCGCCAACGCCACCGCGCCCACGACCATGTCCTTGACACCCAGGCCCGAACCGAACTCCGTACCACCGGTGGAGAACTGAATGATCCCGTCACTACCGGCATCAGCGAAACCCTTGATCGCCGCGTTGATCGTCTCGCTGGAGGTGCAGTTGATCGCCGGGTAGGCGAAACCACCGTCGCGAGCACGATCGAGCATCTCGCGGTAGGCCTCGGGGGTTGCGATGGGCATTGTGTGTCCTCCTGAGCGGTTCTGCGTTTCCAGGTGAAAGACTATCGCCCATGGAGCTTGCAGTTGGGCTGGTCGCTCTGGTGGCCACCGTTCTCGTGGTCAGTGCACTGTGCGACCGGTTCGGTCTGGCCGCGCCGCTCGTGCTCACGGTCGTGGGCATCGGCGTGTCCTTCGTCCCGCAGATCCCCGATGTCCCGCTGCATCCCGACGTCGTGCTGCTGGGTCTGCTGCCGCCGCTGCTCTACGCGGCCGCGTCGAAGGCCTCGCTGGTCGACTTCAAGGAGAACATCCGCCCGATCGGCATGCTGTCGGTCGGGCTCGTGCTGTTCACCGCTGCCGCGGTCGGTGCGGTGGCCTCCTGGCTGCTCGACATCCCGTTCGCCGCGGGGCTCGCGCTCGGCGCGATCGTCGGGCCGCCGGACGCGGTCGCCGCCACCGCTGTCGGGCGTCGGATCGGCCTGCCGCGACGGGTGACCACGCTCCTCGAGGGCGAATCCCTGTTCAACGACGCGACCTCGATCGTGCTGCTCCGCACCGCGATCGCGGCGATCGCGGGCACCGTCGGATTCTGGCAGGTCCTCGGCTCGTTCGCGCTGAGCGCTGTGGGCGGTGTGGTCGTCGGCGTCGTCATCGCACTGATCCTGCGTTTCCTGTTGCGCCGCCTCATCGACCCCGTACTGACCACCGGCATCACCCTGATCAGCCCGTGGCTCGCCTACCTCCCCGCCGAGCACATCCACGGCTCGGGCGTGGTCGCCGTGGTCGTCGCCGGGCTGATCGTCGCCTACAAAGCGCCCACCGACCAGACCGCGATCGGCCGCATGTCCGCGCGGATCAACTGGAACACCCTCCAGTTCTTACTGGAGAACTCCGTGTTCCTCCTCATCGGCCTGCAGATGCGCACGATCTTCGAGGGAGCCGCGAACTCCTCGGTCGGCTGGCCGCTGATCATCACGGCCTGCGCGGCCGTCATGGCGACGGTGATCGTCGCGCGTGTGGTGTGGTGCGCTCCGTCCGCCCTCATCTCGATCCGGGTGGGCGAGCGGAGCGAACGCCTGTCGGCGGGCGAGATGACGGTGCTCTCGTGGGCCGGTATGCGCGGCGTGGTGACCCTGGCCGCCGCGTTCATCCTCCCGGCCGACTGTCCGGACCGGGAGGTCCTCGTGTTCGCCGCCATGGTCGTCGTGGCGGGCAGCCTGCTGATCCAGGGTTCGACGTTGCCGGGGCTGGCCAAGCTGCTCAAGGTCCGGGGGCCGAACGCCCGTACCGACGCGCTGCAGCAGGCGGTGGTCATGCGGGCCGCGATCACGGCCGGGATCGAACGCCTGGACACGATCGCCGCGAGCCCGCAGAACACCGTCCCCGCGCCGGTGATCGACCGGATCCGCGACCTCGCGATCACCCGCGAGCGGTCGTTCTGGGAGCGCCTCGGCCCGGAGTCGAACAACACCCCAGCGGCACAGGTCCGCGAGATCCGGCTGCAGATGATCGAAGCGGAGCGCGACGAGGTGCTGCGGCTGCGCGACACCGGCCAGGGCGACCACGAGGTCCTCGAGCAGGTCCTCAGCAACCTCGACGTCGAGGAGGCGATGCTCACGGTGTCCGCGGTCCGCAGCGAGCGCGTCGCGGTGGCGGAACTCCTCACTCCGCCATGGTCGCACGAGGAGTGTGACCATCTCCGCGTCTCCGATGCCTTCGCCGACCCGGTGCCGCTGAGCGAGACCTGCCTCGAGTGCATCGCCGACGGGGACAACCCCGTCGCCCTCCGACTCTGCCTGACCTGCGGGCACGTCGGATGCTGCGACTCGTCCGAGGGCAAGCACGCGACCGCGCACCACGAGACGACGAACCACCCCGTGATCCGCAGCTTCGAGTCCGGGGAATCCTGGCGATGGTGCTACATCGACGAACTGTTGAAGTAGAACCGGCGTCCGGGCCGGTATTCTGGTCGTCGTGCCTCTCAACGACCTGACTCTGGCCGCCTCGACCACCATGCAGGCGTTCGCCCTCAAGGACATCACCGACCCCATCGCCGTCCTCAACGCCTTCGGCGGCATCGCCCTCTTCGGCCTGCTGCTGGTGGTGTTCATCGAGTCCGGCGTCCTCTTCCCGGTCCTCCCGGGCGACTCGCTGCTGTTCGTCGCGGGGCTGCTCGCTTCGGCCGGCGCGACCGGCGTCGCGGTGGGCGACGCCACCTACACCGGCAAGGCGATGACTCTCCCGTGGCTTCTGATCAGCGTGCCAGTGGTCGCTGTGCTCGGAGGCGTCGTCGGCTACTTCATCGGCCGTTTCGGTGGATCGACCTTCTTCAAGCCCGACGCGCGCTTCCTCAAGACCAAGTACCTCGACGAGTCGCACGCGTTCTTCGAGAAGTACGGCCCCGCCACGCTGGTGCTGGCTCGCTTCGTCCCGTTCGTCCGCACCTTCGCGCCGCTCGCAGCGGGAGCGGCACAGATGAACTTCGCGAAGTTCATGATGTGGACGGTCATCGGCGCCGTGGTCTGGGGTGACGGCATCCTACTGCTCGGCTTCTGGCTCGGCAAAGTGGAATTCATCCGCAACCACATCGACATCATCTTCATCGTGATCGTCCTGGTCTCGGTACTCCCGATCGCCCTGGGCGCCGTGAAGAAGTACCTCGCGGGCCGCCGCACCGACGCAACCGCATAGGCCCCAGCAGTGCTCGAATTCGTCCAGGAAGCCGGGCCGGTGATGATCTGGCTCGTCGTGGCCGGATTCGTCTTCTGCGAGTGCGCGTTCATCATCGGACTGTTCCTCCCGGGCGACTCCCTCCTTCTCACCGCCGGCCTCGCGATGGCCACGACGGGGCACTCCTCGATGTCGGTGTGGGGCCTCGCGGTGGCGGCGTTCCTCGCGGCGATCGCCGGCAACCACGTGGGCTACCGGATCGGCGTGAAGATGGGCGATCACGTGCTCGCCAAGAAGGACGGGCGCTACCTCAACGCGCACAACCTGCACCGCGTCAAGGAGCTGATGGACAAGCACGGCTTCTTCTCGGTGCTCATCGCCCGCTGGATCCCGTGGGTCCGGACCCTGTGCCCGCTGGTGGCCGGTGCCGTCGGGATGGACAAGCGCAAGTTCACCTTCGCGTCGGTCCTCGGCTCGCTGATCTGGGCACCCTTCCTACTGCTCGTGGGCTACTACGCGTCCTCCGCGCTCAAGGACTACAAGTTCGTCCTGGACTGGGCCCTGCGCGGGATGATCGTCATGCTCGTCGTCGGCACGATCATCGGGATCGTCGGCTACCGGCGGGAGATGTCCAAGCAGAACGTCACCGTCGATCTGGAGGACTGATGGCCCCGCTCGCACGTCCGGTGGCCCGACGGTGACCGTGCTGACCGCCCGCGACCTGTCCGTCGCGTACGCCGACCGGACCCTGTTCACCGGCCTCGACCTCGTGATCGCCCCGGGCGAGGTGGTCGGGCTGGTCGGCGCGAACGGCGCAGGGAAGTCGACCCTGCTCACACTCCTCGCCGGCGTCGGCGCGGACGGCGGACCGGACGTCTCCGGCACCGTCGACCTCTCGCCGGCCGACGCGTCCGTGGGGTACCTCGCCCAGGAGCACGAACGCCGGCCCGGGGAGACGGTGGCGCACTTCGTCGGTCGGCGCACGGGCGTCGCGGCGGCGCAGGAGGCGATGGACGCGGCCGCTCTCGCCCTCGCTTCCCTGTCCGATACGGCTCCGGACTCGGATCCGTTCACGCCCGCGCTGGACCGGTGGCTCGCGCTCGGCGGCGCGGACCTGGACCAGCGGCTGGCCGCGATCCTCGACGAGGTGGGACTCGCCGACGCGGACGCCGAGATGACGGGGCTCTCGGGAGGGCAGGCCGCCCGCGCGGGGCTGGCCGCGGTGCTGGCGTCCCGGTACGACGTGCTGCTCCTGGACGAGCCGACCAACGACCTGGACCTCGCGGGTCTCGAACTGCTGGAGCGCTTCGTCACGGAGAGCTCAGGCACGACGGCGATGGTTCTCGTCTCGCACGACCGGGAGTTCCTCGCGCGCACCGTGACGACGGTCGTGGAGCTGGACCTCGCACAACAGCAGATCGGCGTCTACGGCGGCGGATACGAGGCCTACCTCACCGAGCGCGAGGTCGCACGCCGGCACGCCCGCGAGGAGTACGACGAGTACGCCGGGAAGCTGTCGGGTCTGCAGGACCGCGCGCAGATGCAGCGGAACTGGATGGAGCACGGCGTGCGGAATGCGCGCCGGAAGATGAAGAACGGCGACCCCGACAAGGCCGGCCGGAAGGCGCGCCTCGAGTCCACGGAGAAGCAGGCCTCGAAGGCGCGGCAGACCGAGCGCGCCATCGAACGACTCGAGGCGGTCGATGAGCCTCGCAAGGAGTGGGAGCTGCGGATGTCGATCCTCGCGGCCCCGCGGAGCGGAACGGTCGTGGTGACGGCGTCGGGCGCGTGCGTCGAGTACCCGGGGCTCACCGTCGGGCCCGTGAGCGTGAGCGTCGAGTACGGCGACCGGATCCTGCTGACCGGCCCGAACGGTGCCGGCAAATCGACGCTCCTCGGGCTCCTGCTCGGACGGATCGCGCCGTCCGCCGGGACGGTGGCGCTCGGGTCCGGCGTCGAGGTGGGCGAGGTCGACCAGGCTCGCGGTCGTTTCCTGTCCGACGGTCCGCTGCTGGACACCTTCTGCGCCGAGGTGCCGGACACGCCGCCCGCCGACGTCCGGACGCTGCTGGCCAAGTTCGGGCTGCGCGGGCACCACGTGCTGCGCCCGGCATCGTCGCTCTCCCCGGGTGAGCGGACCCGCGCCGCATTGGCGCTGCTGCAGGCCCGCGGGGTGAACCTGCTCGTCCTCGACGAGCCGACGAACCACCTCGACCTGCCCGCGATCGAGCAGTTGGAGCAGGCGGTCGAGTCCTTCGACGGCACGGTGATCCTGGTGACCCACGACCGCCGGATGCTCCACACCGTGCGCGCGACGCGGCGCTGGCGGATGGACGGCGGAGTCTTCAGCGAGGACTGAGGACATCGTTCGGGCGACTCGGCGCGTGCGCGGGACGCACCTGAAGTGCCGGGTCAGCGCTTACCGTCGGGTGGTGGCTCGTGGTGAGCGCTGCCGATGTCGTAGCTGGACGGCGGCACGTTCCGCCATTCGTCCTCTTCTCCGAGCGTCCACTTGCGGAAGCCCGGGGTGAAGCCGCCTGACCATTCGCCGCGCTTCTGCCGTCTGCGAACGACGACCATGAGAACGATCGGAACAAAGGTCACCGCGACAGCGACGACGACGACGACGATGACTACAGCTCCCGCATCCACGTGTTCAGTATGAAGCATCGCTGATACGGTTCGCTCATGACGGAGGAAATACCGGATGACGGTCGGCTCTACATCACGACGGACGCCCAGCAACTGATCCGAGCGATCAAGAACGCATCGTTCCTGATCTTCGTCGGCCTGATCGCGCTCGGGATCATGCTCTGGCAACCGTGGGCGTCGCCGACGATCGAGAACGTCCAGAGGGGCGGGATCGCGTACACGTGCGTCACGTACAAGACGACGGCCGACTGCAATTAGGACTGACGGGTTCAGGAATCTTCACGGTTCGCGACGGACGTCAGTTCCGCGCCAGCCCCGCCGCGGCCTCCACCGCCAATCCATCCTCCGATCTGCACGGCGGAGTCTTCAGCGAGGACTGAGGGCCGCTCCTGAATTGCACAAATGAGACGGACATCGGGTGATCTCGGTTTCATCGTTGCTGGTAGTGGTGGTCGTGTGAGGTGGATTGGATTCGTTACACGAGCTGACGAATCAGATCAGAGGTGGCGAGTTGGGTCCATGCGCTGATGAAGGACGCGGATGACGTCCACGCCGTCGATGCGCTGCCGGTAGTAGATCAGGTGACTACCGATCCCGTAGCGGCGATAGCCGTCGCGGACATCGTCGCACCGCCGACCACGATCCGGCTCCGTCGCGATGCGTTCGAATGCGGCACGGATCTCGGTGAGGTAGGTCTCCGCTCGGTCGATGTCCCACCGCTCGACGGTGAAGTCCCAGATGGTGGACAGGTCACGTTGCGCGGCCGGCGTGAGCCGATACCTGTTCACTCCTTCTTGGCCGCGATGAACGCGTCGAAGTCGAAGTCCTCGGCCGGTCCACTCTCCTCGCCCGCGACCAGCGCAGCGCGAAGCACGGACATCTGCGTCTCCTGGTCTTCCAGCAGACGCAGGCCGGCGCGCACGACTTCGCTCGCGGACCGGTAGCGCCCTGTCGACACCTCTCGCGCGAGGAAGTCGACGAAATGATCGTCGAGGCTGATCGAGGTGTTCGTCGCCATGTCGGCCATCATACCAATCATTGGTATGAGACTGAGCTCAACTGCGTGCCAGAGCCGCGGCCGCTTCCATGGCCATCCACCCGCCGATCTGCACGGACAGGTCGCGCTCGGGGGTGCTGCTGCCGCGAACGGTGCCACCCGTGAAGTGGGCGGGGGTGTCCGTGGAGCCCGGGATCCGGGCGTCGCGGGTCCAGTCCGCGGAGAAGATGACACGCCCGTCGATCTCGCGGGTGCCGTGCCACGCGGCCTCTGCCGAGGCGAAGACGATCTCAGCCGCGGCCTCGCGGGCATCGTCGGCCCCCGGGCCGCGCAGCTGCAGCGCAGCGAGCGCGAGGTAGCGGATGAGGATGCCGTTGAACAGGCCCCCGTCGCCCCCGCCACCGCCGGTCACGACGCCGCGAGAGGTCATGTGCTCGGCGACAGCGGCGATGAGCGCGGCGGCACGCTCGGCGTGCCGCGGCGCCAGGTCGGACGAGAGCTCCGTGTCCAGACCGATCGTGACGCCCTGGTTGTACGAGTACTTCTCCGGATAGCGCTTCCCGCCCTCGGGGTCGGCGTAGTCACCGTCGACCCCGTCGTCGATCAGGCCGGTGTCCGGGTCGAGGAGCCTGCGGTGCAGCCAGTCCGAGGTCTCCTCGGCTCGCTCGAACCGGCCCATCCGGGCGAGGAAGATACCCGCCGGACCGTTGGCCGGCGCGTTGAGGAACAGCCCCTTCGTGCGCCAGGTGACACCGCCGCCCGCCTCGGGCACCCACGCGTCGTACAGCTCGTCGCGCAGCACTCGCAGCCGTCGCGAGGCGTTCAGGCCCGCGTGCCGCTGCGCCCGCTCCAGCGCGAGCCCCATCCAAGCCATGTCGTCGTAATAGGAGTTGGTGACGCGCAACAGGTTCCGCAGACGGTGCCCGCGGGCGATCCGCAGCACCAGTTTCCGGGTCGACGGTGCGCCGTCCCGCACGTAGGCGTCCACGGCCACGTCGAGCAGGTGGGCCTGCCACCAGTAGTTCCAGCTGACGAACAGCGCGTCCCGCCGCGAGGCTGGGTAGGCGGGCGTGCCGAGGCGCGTCGCGGGGATCCCCCAGACGGGCCGCAGGTGCCGCTCGACCACCGCAGCCTGCGCCGCAGCGGCGCGCTGATTCCACTCGACCACCGTCATGGTGACATCACATCACGCACCACCGACGTGTGCACGTCCGCGCAGGTCAGACGAGCCAATCGGGGTCCGCCACACCCCACTCAGCGGCCACACGGACCTGGTCAGGTCTGACCAATCCAGGTATGATGCGCGTATGGGCAGCGCCGAGTTCAACATCTACGCCGCGAAGACGCAGTTCTCGCGGCTGGTCGCGCGTGCCGAGCAAGGAGACAAGATGACCATCACACGAAACGGCAAGCCGGTCGCCCGGATCGTGCCCTATTTCCCGGACCATCCCGCGCGGCGTCCCGGGGCATGGGCAGGGGTCGAGATCGCTGACGACTTCGACGACCTCACCGACCAGGAACTGAAGGACTGGTACGGCGAGTGAGACTCCTCGTCGATACCCGTGTCCTCCTGTGGTGGCTCGCCGACAGCCAGAAGTTGTCTGCAACGCACCGGTCGCTGATCCAAGAGGAGAAGAACACAGCCCTCGTGTCGTCGGTCGCAGTGGCAGAGGTAGCCATCAAGTCGTCACTCGGCAAGTTGAATGCACCGAAGATGACCGAGGAGTTCCTCATCGACGAGGGCTTCACGTTGCTGCCCCTGGATGTCCGCCATGCCGCCGTTCTTCGTGACCTCCCCTGGCACCATCGCGATCCGTTCGACCGGATGCTGGTCGCCCAGTGCATCGTCGAGCAGGTTCCGATCTTGACGGTCGACGATCGGATCCGCGCCTACGACGTCGACACCGCCTAGTACTCACCAGGCGGCGTCGAGGTCCGCGTGCTCGCGGATCCAGGCGTGCATGGCGATGCCGGCGGCCACGCCCACGTTGATCGAGCGGGTCGAGCCGAACTGGGCGATGGACACCGTCGAATCCGCGACGTGGCGTGCGTCCCCGGAGACGCCCGGGCCCTCCTGCCCGAAGAGGAGGAGGCACCGTCGGGGCAGGGAGGCGCGTTCGAGGGGCACCGAGCCCGGCAGGTTGTCGACGGCGACGATCGGCAGGCCCTCGGCGGCGCACCAGGCGGCGAGGGCGTCCGTGTCGGGGTGGTGATGCAGGTGCTGATAGCGGTCGGTGACCATGGCGCCCCGGCGGTTCCACCGCTTGCGCCCCACGATGTGCACCGCCTGTGCCCCGAAGGCGTTCGCGGTGCGCACGACGGTGCCGATGTTGGCGTCGTGCCCCAGGTTCTCGATCGCCACGTGGAACGGGTGCCGGTGGGCGTCGAGGTCGGCGACGATCGCCTCCCGCGTCCAGTACCGGTAGGCGTCGACGACGTTGCGGCGGTCGCCCTCGGCGAGCAGCTGCGGGTCGTATTGCGGGTCGTCCGGCAGCGGCTCTCCCGGATGCTCCGAGGCCCACGGCCCCAGCCCGACGGTGTGCGGTCCGGGCAGGCCCGTCACCCACTCGGTCGGCCCGAGATCGTCCTGCCCGAGCCCGTCCGGGCCGGGCTCGGAGGTCACAGTCCCAGGTCGGCGAGGCCGAGGACCGAGCGGTACTCGAGGCCCTCCGCGGCGATGACATCGGCGGCGCCGGTCGCGCGGTCGACGACGGTCGCGACGCCGATCACCTCGGCGCCGATGTCGCGCAGCGCGCGGACCGCGGTGAGCGGCGAGTTGCCGGTGGTGGTCGTGTCCTCGACGACGAGGACGCGCTTGCCCACCACATCGGGCCCCTCGACCTGGCGCTGCATGCCGTGCGCCTTCGCGGCCTTGCGGACCACGAACGCGTCGATCGGGCGGCCGGGCGCGTGCATCACGGCGGTCGCCACCGGGTCGGCGCCCAGTGTCAGCCCGCCGACGGCGGCGTAGTCCCAATCCGCGGTGAGTTCGCGCAGGAGCTTGCCGATGAGCGGCGAGGCCTCGTGGTGCAGCGTCGCGCGGCGCAGGTCCACGTAGTAGTCCGCCTCGCGGCCGCTGGACAGCGTGACCTTGCCGTGCACCACGGCCAGCTCACGGACGAGCTCGGCGAGCCGCGCCTTCGCAACCCGATCGGTCACCGTCGCCCCTCCGAACGGACGGGCTCCGGCTGACCCGGATCCCGCGGACCACCCGACGTGAGCACGCGGGCGTGGCCCTCCGGCGGGAGGACGCGCAGCAGATCGCCGAACCGGCGGACGGCCTCGAGCGCCTCGTCGAGGTCCTCGGGGTCGTCGGTGGTCGGCATCGCCGCCAGCGTCCACTCCCCCTCGTTCCACAGCGACTCGATGTGCTCGGGCACCTGTTCGGCGAAGGTGATCATCCGACGGTCGGCGACGCGGCGCGCGACCTCGGCGTTGTTCGTGTACAACACCCGCGGGCCGAGCGAGCCCAGCGGCTCCATGCCCGGCTCGGTGGGCGGGAGCGCGTTGCCGGGCCGCAGGTCCAGCAGTGCGCCGGACGACGCGCCGCGGTTGACGGCCGCGACCGTGAGCACGTCCTGCAGGTCGAAGACGTAGGCGGCGGCCCCGAAGTAGGCGCCGTGGGCCACGTCGATGATCGCGGGATCGCCGGCGACGGCCATGCCGCCGCGGTGGAACTCGTCGTGCAGCGACGGGTCCGCAGCCTTGTAGACGAACTCCCGCGACGCGGCCCAATCGGCGCGCTCGGAGTGCATGTTGGGCGAGTGGGTGCGCTCATACCAGATGAGCGCGGCTGCGAGCGCCGCGCACACCACCGCGAGGATCAGGAACACTACGTACGACATCGACACCTACAGTAGCGGGTCGACCGGGGAGTTCACCCGACCGACGGGGTACCGGCGACGGAGATCTGACCGGAGTAGATCGCGAGCGCCGCCCTGCCGTCGGCGCTCACCTGAATCATCACGACGTCACCGACCTCGATATCGGTCAGTCTGCTGCCGTGCGTCGTGGTCACCTGGGTGGTCGGGCCGGTCTTCAACGCGACGGTCTGCCCACCCGGCGCGGAACGCACGGTGATGGCGTCGTCGTCGACGGTCAGGACCGCGCCGATCACCTCACGACCGGGCGTGATGGCCACGGTCTTCGGGTCGCTCACCGG
Source organism: Tsukamurella pseudospumae (assembly GCF_001575195.1). Taxonomy (NCBI): domain Bacteria; kingdom Bacillati; phylum Actinomycetota; class Actinomycetes; order Mycobacteriales; family Tsukamurellaceae; genus Tsukamurella; species Tsukamurella pseudospumae. The sequence continues at coordinate 455,975 of NZ_LSRF01000058.1, read as the reverse complement.
GACGCCGGCGGACTGCGCGGCCGGCAGGACGCGCCGAGAACCACCCAGCTCGGACGAGACGTGCAGCGCGTACGCGATGCCCGCCCCGACCACGCCGATGCCGAGCAGGCACAGCAGGACGGCGGGCCACGGGCTGCGGGAGCGTGCGTCACCACCCACGGCGACCACCTCCCTCACGTCCGTTCCGTACCATCGCGGCGCCTCGACGACACCATGCGCGAACCTATTCGGCGTGTCTGAGACGCGCCTGTGAATGTGGCGAGCGAATCTCTATGACCCCCGCTAGCGTTGTCGGCGTGGGACGTCTGTGGCCGCCGCGCGACCTCACCGAGGGTGAGGCGCCGGACGCGCGTTTCACCCTCGCCAACGAGCGCACCTTCCTCGCCTGGATCCGGACCTCACTGGGCCTCGTCGCCGCGGCGGTGGGTCTGGAGGCCTTCGCGCCGTCGGTCGCGCCGGATGCGGTGCGGACACCGCTGGTGGTGGTGCTCCTGGTCGTCGCGGCGGGGCTGGCCGGATACGCGTTCCGACGGTGGCTGTCGGTCGAGGGCGCGATGCGCACCGGCCGCGACCTGCGCGGGTCGCCCGCGACGATCGTGCTCGCGGCCCTGATCGTGCTCGCCGGGGCCGTGCTGGCCGTCGCGATGCTGGTGACGTGAACCCGGGGACCCCGGGGGCACCGTCGGGCCTGGCGGCCGAGCGGACCCGGCTGGCGCGCGTGCGGACCGTCGTCGCGGTGCTGATGACCTCGGCGATCGTGGCGCGTGCCGCCCTGGCCAGCTGGCCCGCGACGGCACTGGCGTGCGTGGCGGTGGCCGCGATCGCTGTGGGCACCCGCCTGCATCGGGCCCCGCTCGGGCCGGGTCGCGCGCTGGTGTTCGCGGTGCTCGTCGCGGTACTGGCGGCGGTGGGGCTGGTCGCGGTGCGGCTCTGACTGCGGGATTCCGGGAGTCTCGGAGCGCGCGATCGCGACGCACTCGGATTCTGACCGATACGGGCACGCGGTCCGGATCGGACAGAATCGGAGAGTCGTGCGGCGGACGTCGGTATCCCGGGCCGGAACCCGCGCGTTACGCCGGTCGGGCCGCGTCGCGCACCCGGATCCCGACGGTGCCGTCGGCGCCCCGTCGGATCTTGGAACCGGTGATCGTGAGCCACCCGAGGATTCCGTACTTCTTCGCGATCTTCGACGCGGCGGCCGAGCCGTCGAAGACCTCGCCGGTCCCGGCGACCTCGGGCCCGAAGGTCTTCTTGCCGCGGGTGTCGCACGCCTGGACCAGGACCGACGGGTTGCGCCGCAGCCGCTTGACCTTCCAGGAATCGGCGACGGTCCACACCACGAGATCGGCGCCGTCGCGCACGGCCCAGATCGGGGTGGCGACGGGCGTGCCGTCCTTGCGGAAGGTGGTCAGCAGGACGTACTGGGCGTCCGCGACATCGGCAACGCTGCTCATGCGCCCAGCGTAACCGGCCAGGCCGCGGGCACGCTGCGCGCGATCCAGCCCGCGATCGCGGCGTTGACCTCGGCGGGCTTCTCCTCGCCCATCCAGTGCCCGGAGTCGACGATCACCTCGGTGAGGTCGGTGCACGCCTCCCGCATCGGGTCGGCGAGCCGGGTCCCGACGGTGTCCAGGGTCGCGTCGTACCGGCCGTGCAGGAACAGCGCGGGCTTGTCGATGCGGCCGCCGTTGAGTTCCGTCTTCGCGTAGTCGGCATCGGCCCTGCCATTGACGTACCAGGAGTTCGGGCCGGCCATGCCGCCCCGCTCGAAGGCCGCGACGTAGACGGCGTGGTCCTCCGCGGTCAGGACTGCGGGGTCGAGCGGCAGCTGCGGCACCGGTCCACCGCCGAACCAGCCGCCGTTGCGGCTGACCAGAGCGGTGGGCGCCGGCCCCTCGAGATGCCGGGGCTCGCCGCGGCGGAACAGCGCCGCGATCAGACCGGGCAGGTCGCTCTCGAACTGGTCGGTCACCTCGTCGAAGGCCCTGAGGTAGTGCACCTGGTAGTCCCACTGGCCGTACGGGTACTCGTCGGCGGGGTACTTGTCGCGATCGATCAGGTCGAGCATCGACGGCCCGCTCGCCGGCAGGTGCGGCACGTTGAGCGAGGCCACGGCGTCGACGACCTCGGGGTGATGGGTCGCGATGTTCCAGACCACCGGCCCGCCCCAGTCGTGCCCGATCCAGATCGCGCTGCTCCGGCCCAGCGCGGCGAGCAACTCCAGCATGTCGGCCACCGCCTCCTCCCGACGGTAGGCCGTCTTCTCCGGGTGCACCGTCGACGATCCGTAGCCGCGCATGTCCGGCGCGACGCACCGGAGGCCCAGCGCCCCCAGCGCGCGGAGCTGGTGCCGCCAGGAGTATCCGAGCTCGGGCCAGCCGTGCACGAAGACCAGCAGCGGACCGTCGACCGGTCCGGACGCGAGGTACGCGGTGGTGTGGCGCGGGGTCCGGGCGATGTGCGGGGTGAGCGCGGTCATGAATACAGACTGACACGCGGCGCGACTCCTTGCCCCGGCGCGGCCCGCGGCCCACTATCGAGGTATGCCCCACGTGATCGTCCAGAACTGCTGCAACGACGGGTCGTGCGTTCCGGAGTGTCCGGTGGACTGCATCCACCCCACGCCCGACGAGCCGGAGTACGCGACCGCGGAGATGCTCTACATCGACCCGGACGTGTGCATCGACTGCGGCGCCTGCATCGACGCGTGCCCGGTGGGCGCGATCACCACCGACTACGAGCTGACGACGGAGATGGCGCCGTTCGAGGCGATGAACGCCGAGTACTACCGGGCGGTGGGGTCGGCGGCGGACCGCGATCACCCGTACGCCGACCCGCGACTCGGCCGCAAACGCCCCGCCTCGGACGCCGCGACGCTGCGGATCGCCGTGGTCGGCGCCGGCGCGGCGGGACACTACGTGGTGAGCGAGCTGCAGAGCCGGATCGACGTCCGCGCCGAGATCGACGTGTACGAACGCCTGTCGGAGCCGGGCGGGCTGGTCCGGTTCGGCGTCGCGCCCGACCACGCCGACACCAAGAAGGTCCAGGAGCAGTTCGCGAAATCCCGTGCACAGAAGGGCGTCACGACACACCTCGGGGTGCGGGTCGGCGAGGAGGTCTCGCACGAGGATCTGGCTCGCACCCACCACGCCGTGGTCTACGCGGTGGGGTCGCTGCACGGCCGCACATTGGGCCTGCCGGGAGCGGATCTGCCGGGCGTGACCGCCGCCGCCGACTTCGTGGCCTGGTACAACGGCCATCCCGATTTCGCCGGTCTCGCTGTCGATCTCACGCGCGAGCGGGTCGTGGTGCTGGGCAACGGGAACGTCGCACTGGACGTCGCGCGGATCCTCACCGCCGACCCCGAGACCTTCGCCGACACCGACATGACCGACGATTCCCTTGCTGCCCTGAGGGGTTCGCGGGTGCGGGAGGTCGTGGTGCTCGGCCGGCGCGGTCCGGAGCACGCCGCGTTCACGTCGCCGGAGCTGGTGGGGCTCGCCCGCACCGTGCCGGTGGTCGTCGAACCCCGAGACCTCATCGAGCCCTCCGACGACGCCGGCGACGACCAGACGCGGTTCTACCGCACGCAGAAACTGGCACTGCTGCAAGGTCTACCGTCTGCCGATGCGGATTCGGACGAGCGGCGGGTGGTGCTCCGGTTCGGCACCCCGCCCACCGGTATCACCGCCTCCGACGGTGCGCTGTCCGTCACCTTCGACGACCACGGAGCGCCGGGGAGCCTGGACTGCGGCATGGTGCTGGCGTCGATCGGGCTGCGCGGCACGTCCGTGCCGGGCGTGCCCTTCGACGACGCGCGCGGGGTCATTCCGAACGCCGACGGTCGCGTCCTCGGGCCCGACGGTGCCGCCCTCCCCGGCGTGTACACGGCGGGGTGGAGCAAGCGCGGCGCGACCGGAGTGATCGGCACGAACCGCTTCGACGCCCGCGGCACCGTCGACGCCCTGGTGGCGGACTACCACGCGGGACTGCTGCCCTCCCGTCACGAATAGCCCGCCACATGCCTCGCCATGGTGGTCGGCGCCATGAGAATTCGTCCGTTCGGACGACGCGCGAGAGCGCCGCGCGACAGTAGATTGCATGGGTGTATCCCCCCACACCGAACGCGCCTCTCCCGACGGCGCCGACCGCGAGAACCCGCCGGCGCAGCCTCCTGATCGTGATCCTCGCGCTCACGACCGTGATCGTTCTGGCCGGGGCCGGGTTCCTCGCGTACCGGATGCTCGCCGAGCCGGACGCACCGGACCGATTCCTCCCCGAATCGACCGTGGCAACCGTCCCGGTGGGACGGGCTCCGTCCGCGATCGCGGTGCACCGGACCGCCAATAAGGTCTACGTCGCGAACTACACGAGCGAGAGCGTCACGGTCATCGACGGGGCGACGAACAGCGTCACATCTACGGTGGACCTGCCGGGCTTTCGCCCGAGCGAACTGGAGATCGACAGCACACGCGACCGGCTGTACATCGGTTCCACTGCCGGCCGGAAGATAAAGATTCTCAATACAACGACCGATGAGATCATCGACACGGTCACAGTTGGCGACGGCCCCTTCATCGCCGCTGACCAGGGGCGAGATACTCTGCACACGGCGAATAACCGAGACCTCGACGTCACCTCATACAACGCGGCCACAGGTGAAGTCCGGCACTCCGATCCTATCGGAACGCGACCGTACTCGATCAGCTTTGATCCGAAGCGCGCCGTGCTGTACGTGGTGATCACCGCAGACAAGGAGTCGGCGGTCGCCGTCGTCGACTCTCAGACGCTCACCGTGGTCGACCGGATCCCGCTCGGCACAGCATCGTTCGAGAGCGCGTACGACCCGATCAGCAACAATCTGTTCGTTGCCAACACCAACGATGACACAGTGACGCTGGTCGACATGAACACCAGAACCATTCGGCGGACCATCCCATTGGGCACCACCGCGTACGAGTTCGGCCTCGATCCGTACCGCGGCACTGCGTTCGTGGGTGACTTCAACACGGGAACCGTGTTCGCCCTCGACGCGCGCACCGGTGACACGGTGCGAACGTACCGGCCGGGGACCAAGGCCACCGCGGTGGCGGTCGACACCGACCGCAAGGTGCTGTACGTCGCCGACCAGGACTCACAGGTGGTGCACGTGATGCGGTGACCACGATGCCGGCGGCACACACGAAGCGGGCGCGACCGAGGTGGTCGCGCCCGCTTTCGTGGTCGCCCTAGCCGACGATGAGGCGGTCACCGTCCGGCGAGAGGGTGACCTGCACCGTGTCACCGTCGCGGACATCGCCCGCGAGCAGCGCCTTGGCGAGCTGGTCGCCGATGGCCTGCTGTACCAGCCGGCGCAGCGGCCGCGCGCCGTAGAGCGGGTCGAAACCGTGCTGCGCGAGCCAGCCCCTAGCGTCGTCGGAGACCTCGAGCTCGAGCCGGCGCTGGGACAGCCGCTTGCGCAGCTGGTCCAGCTGGATGTCGACGATGCCGCCGAGCTGATCCTGGCTCAGAGCGTCGAAGATCAGCACGTCGTCGAGCCGGTTGATGAACTCCGGCTTGAACTTCGCGCGCACCGCGGCCATCACCTGCTCGGGCGTGCCGCCCGCGCCGAGGTTCGACGTGAGGATCAGGATCGTGTTGCGGAAGTCCACCGTGCGGCCCTGACCGTCGGTGAGCCGGCCCTCGTCGAGCACCTGCAGCAGCACGTCGAACACGTCCGGGTGGGCCTTCTCGACCTCGTCGAACAGCACCACCGTGTAGGGGCGGCGCCGCACGGCCTCGGTCAGCTGGCCGCCGGCCTCGTAGCCGACGTACCCGGGGGGCGCGCCGACGAGCCGTGCGACGGAGTGCTTCTCGCCGTACTCGGACATGTCGATGCGCACCATCGCGCGCTCGTCGTCGAAGAGGAACTCAGCGAGCCCCTTCGCCAGCTCCGTCTTGCCCACACCCGTGGGGCCGAGGAACAGGAACGAGCCGGTGGGCCGGTTCGGGTCTGCGACGCCGGCACGAGTGCGGCGCACCGCATCCGAGACGGCCTCGACCGCGGCGGTCTGGCCGATGACGCGCTTGCCGATCTCGGACTCCATGCGCAGCAGCTTCGCGGTCTCGCCCTCGAGCATGCGGCCGGCGGGGATGCCGGTCCAGGCGGAGACCACGTCGGCCACATCGTCCGGACCGACCTCCTCCTTGAGCATGACCTCGCCGTCGGACGCGGCACCCGAGCGGGTGACGGCCTCGTCGAGTTCCTTCTCCAGTGCCGGGATCTGGCCGTAGCGCAGCTCCGCGGCCCGGCCGAGGTCGCCGTCGCGCTCGGCGCGCTCCGACTCGCCCTTGAGGGTCTCGAGCTGCTCCTTGAGCGCGCGCACCGAGTCGATGGCGCCCTTCTCGTTCTGCCAGCGCGAGTTCAGCTGGGCCAGCTTCTCCTTGTGGTCGGCGAGCTCGCCGCGCAGCTTCTCCAGGCGGTCCTTCGACGCGGCATCGGACTCCTTCGACAGCGCCATCTCCTCGATCTCGAGGCGACGGACCAGACGCTCCTCGGCGTCGATCTCCTCGGGGCGCGAGTCGATCTCCATCCGCAGGCGCGAGGCGGCCTCGTCGACGAGGTCGATCGCCTTGTCCGGCAGGAATCGCGACGTGATGTAGCGGTCCGACAGCGACGCGGCGGCGACCAGCGCGGAATCGGTGATGCGCACGCCGTGGTGCACCTCGTAACGCTCCTTGAGGCCGCGCAGGATCCCGACGGTGTCCTCCACGCTCGGCTCGCCGACCAGCACCTGCTGGAACCGGCGCTCGAGCGCGGCGTCCTTCTCGATGTACTGGCGGTACTCGTCGAGCGTGGTGGCGCCGACGAGCCGCAGTTCGCCGCGGGCGAGCATCGGCTTGATCATGTTGCCCGCGTCCATCGCGGAATCGCCGGTGGCGCCGGCGCCCACGATCGTGTGCAGCTCGTCGATGAAGGTGATGATCTGCCCGGCCGAGTCCTTGATCTCGTCGAGCACGGCCTTGAGCCGCTCCTCGAACTCGCCGCGGTACTTGGCGCCGGCGACCATCGCACCGAGGTCCAGGGAGACGACGGTCTTGTCGCGCAAGGACTCCGGCACGTCGCCGGTGACGACGCGCTGGGCCAGGCCCTCGACGATCGCCGTCTTGCCGACGCCGGGCTCGCCGATCAACACCGGGTTGTTCTTGGTGCGACGGCTGAGCACCTGCACGACGCGACGGATCTCGTTGTCGCGCCCGATGACCGGGTCGAGCTTGCCCTCACGGGCCCGCGCGGTGAGGTCGGTCGAGTACTTCTCGAGCGCCTGGTACTGGCCCTCGGGATCCTGTGAGGTGACCTTCGCGCTGCCGCGGACGGCGGTGAAGGCGTCGCGGATGGCCTGAGGGTTCGCTCCGGCGTTGCCGAGCACCTGTGCGGCCTCTCCCCCGGCCTCCGCGAGGCCGTAGAGGACGTGCTCGGTGGAGACGAACTGGTCGCCCATCTCGGTCGCGAGCTTCTGCGCGGCGCTGATCGAGGCGATCGACTCACGGCTGAGCTGCGGCGTGGAGCTGGACCCACTGGCCTTCGGCTTGCGGTCGACGATCTCCTGAGCGCGGTTGCGCACGGTCACGGGGTCCACGCCGACCGCCTTGAGCAGCGGCGCGGCGATCCCGTCGGTCTGGTCGAGCAACGCCACCAGCAGGTGCGCCGGAGAGATCTCCGGGTTACCCGCGGACGACGCCGCCTGCAGTGCCGAGGTCAGCGCGGCCTGCGTCTTGGTGGTGGGGTTGAACGAATCCACTTACTGGACCTCCTGCGGTCGTGACGGAACTTGTCGTGCAACCTGAGCGCTCTCCACTCAAGTATGCCTACTGACATGTTCAACCGCCACAGTCTTGAGTCTGTTCCGCTCAACCCGCAATTCGACGGTGACCCGCACCACATTCACGCTACGTCGCCGGCGTCTCGCCACTCACGCGGTTGTGCGCGGCTACCCGTTCATCCTCGTCTGCACCCGAGGGCGCGCAGCCTCGATCCCCTGATCGACAGCGCTCGCGACCACTTCCGTCGCGCAGGCGGCCAGGGCAGCCACCGCGCCAACCATCACCATCCACAGACCCCAGCCGGTCGATGTTGTCGAACCCAGCCAACTGCTCGACTGGTCCACCACGTCCGGATTGACCATGACATACAGCCCGCCCGCGACGCCGACAGCGCCGAGTACTGCTCCTACGACTGCGACTACACGCCGTGCGGTGACCGCGAGGGCTACTCCCACAAGGGCGATCAGACTTCCGACGACCACAGCGGCGATTCCCATATCGGTTATCCCCAGATACCAATCTCCGTTGGACAGAAGCTTCCAGGCTCCACCGGGCTGGACGACATCCGAGTACGTCTTGCCGAGCCCCGGCGTTCGGTCCGTATACACCGATCCCTCGCGATTGAATGTCGTTACCACCCAAGGGCCGAAAGTACCTGCAACCACCGCCAAGCCTGAGATGGCAGCAATGGCGCCCACGATCCGCGTCGAAGTGGCTTTCGAACGCGACTTGTTGGGAGGCCTCCCTGTTGACGGATCGTCACTGTGAAGCACCGGGCGAATGACCGTGCGGTCCGGCGCAATCATCGTCGGATCAATGGGAGCCACGCTTCCGGCCGCTTCCACAAGCGCGGCAGCCAGCTCGGCGGCAAAGGCCTCGCTCGACGGATACCGGTCCGCCGACGACTTCGCCATCCCCCGCGCGATCACTGCATCGACCCGCGCACTCAACTCCGGCCGGGCCACCCGCACACTCGGTACCGGCGCCGTCACATGCGCGACGATCACTGCGCCGGCATTGGTGTTCGTGAACGGAACCGACCCGGTCAACAGGTGAAAGGCAGTCGCCGCCAAGGAGTACTGATCAGACCGCGCATCCACCGGCTGCCCCTGCAACTGCTCCGGCGAGGCGTAGCTGATGGTTCCGAGCGTCATCCCGGTCCCGGTCAGCTCGGAGTTCTCCGCGCCCAACCGCGCGATCCCGAAATCGGTCAGCAGCACCCGGCCGGTGGTACTCACCATGATGTTCGCCGGCTTCACATCCCGATGGATCAGCCCCTGCGCACCGGCGAAGTCCAGCGCCGAAGCCACGTCGCCCACCACCCGTGCGACCTCCCCGACCGGCATCGGCCCGCGGCGCACCACCTCGCCGAGGTCTACCCCGTCGACGAGGTCCAGCGCGATCCACAATCGGCCGTCGGTCTCGCCCCGATCGTGCACCGCCACGATGTTCTGATGGCTCAGCGACGCAGCAAGGTCGGCCTCCCGCTCGAACCGCGCCCGGAACTGCGCATCGTCAGCCAGATTCGGCGCCAGCACCTTCAAAGCCTCACGCCGCGGCAGCCGGGGATGCCGCGCGACGTAGACCTCACCCATGCCGCCCGCACCGAGACGCCGCTCGATCGTGTATCCGGCGAAGACTTCCCCTGGTTCCAGCATCGTTCCCTCCCAGGATGAACGATAGCAACGGATCTACGCCAGGGCGGCGACGCGCTCCGCGAGCTTCTGGTGGGTCGCGGCATCGGGATGGCCGTCAGCACTGGACCCGTAGACCCAGCCCTCGCTGAGCGGCGAGATGACCGACACCGTCGGATCGACGGACCGGGCGGCGCCCACGATGGCGGCCTCGGTGGCGCGGGCGTCGGGACCGCCACCGCGGACCGTCGGGAACACCGTGATCAGCGCGACCTTGGCATTCGGCGCCTGCCGGCGCACCGTCGTGATGACCTGCCGCACCTGGGCGTCGATCGCGGACGTCGAGGCGCCCACGTCATTGGACCCCGCCTGCACCACGACGAGCGACGGATCATGCGCGGGCAGGTTCGCGGCCTGCGTGAGCCCGGCGATCGCACCGTCGTTGTACCCGGCGCCGCTGCGCGCGCTGAGGTACACCGAGCGGCCGGCGATGGCGCTGATCATCCGCGGGTAGGCCACGACTCCGGCCACCTCGTACCCCGTCGAGATCGACGCGCCGATCACCACGATCGGGCGCCCGTCGGAGCCCTGCGTAGCGGGCACGGCGACGACCGGCGCCGCACCCAAGGACGCCACGAGGACACCGGTCCCGACGATTACCCCCAAACGCGACACGCTCATGCCGACATCGTGACACAACACTCGTCACATGCATAACTTTCGCAACTCTTGTTACGCGGCAGGGCGGATCCGCCGCCGCGACCCGAGCACTCGGCCACCGGCCGTCCGCACGACGACGGCGCCGTGCCGGAGCAGACCCCGCCAGACGCCCGGGCGAGCGGCGAGCACCGTCGAACGAGTCCGGTCGCGCGCGGGCACCCCCGCGATCCGCGCGGCGAGCCAGTCCAAGCTCGGCGTCACGGACAGCACCAGGGCGGTGAGGTGCTCCGACGCCCCGTCACGCAGGTAGTCGACGACGGCTCCCAGCTCACGGTAGGTCGCGACCAGGCCGTCGACGTCGTCGACGGAGATGATCGGGTCGCGGACGGCCTGCACCACCAGCAAGGGGCACGACGGTGCCTCCCGCCCGGGTTCGATGTCGGCGAACATCGCCGCCTGCGCGGGCCGTGCCAGGAACTCCTCGAGGGGCATAGTCAGGACCGATCCGACGTCGAACCCGCGGAACCGGGCAACCGCCCCGATCGTGCTGAACTCCGCAGCGCTCGCGAGCAGTTCCCGCGCTTGCGGAGTGCTGTGCGCGTCGAGGTCGGCCCGGAAGTCCGGGTAGGCGCGATAGAGGCCCGCGACGACGGCGAGCGCGAGGCCGCCGAACGGACCGCCCGCGAGCCGCAGGAAGGTGTTGCGCAGATTGCCGACGGGACTCCCCGCGACGGCGCCGGCCAGCGGTACTTCCGGCGCGTAGGAGGGCTGCAACTCCGCGGCCCAGGCGGTGGCGAGGCCGCCGCCGGAATAGCCGAACAGCACCGTCGGATCCTGCGGGCTGATGCCGAAGGGCGCGAAGGCGCGGGCCGCACGGATCCCGTCGAGCGTGCAGTACCCGGACTCGCGGGGCACGCCCCAGTTCCCGGACGTGCCCTCGTGATCGGGAACGACGACCGCCCAGCCGCGGGCGAGCGCCATTCCGACGACGAGCAGCTCCCAGCGGGTCGCCGAACCGTACGCGCGGGCGCCGCGGCGCAGCGCGTACGACGGGAAACTGCGCGGCGAGAGCGAGTCGATCGCGCACTGGAAGGACAGCAGCGGCCGCGGACCGTCGGCGGCACCGGCCGGGAGGATCAGCGTGGCGATGGAGGTCTGCGGCGCACCGTCGTGGTCGGCGGTGCGGTACTGGACCTGCCAGGCGCGGTGCGGGATCCGCACGCCGCCGAACACGCCCAGCTCGACGCGGCGGCTCCGTAGGATCGCGCCGGGCGCCGCGTCCGCGAAACCCGCGACCGGAACGAGGAAGGGGTCGCCCTCGGGCAGAGGCGGTCGCGGGATCCTGGGCGTCATCGCCTCAGGCTAATGCCGAATTCAGGCGAGTGCAGAAACTCGCTCGGCGAGGCGCTCGTGCGCGGCGATGCCGGGGTGCCCGTCGGCGGACGCACGGTAGCGCCACCCCTCGTTCAGCGGCGAGATGACAGCGACGGACGGGTCGACCGCCCGCGCGGCGCCGACGATCGCGGCGTCGGTACTGCGGGCCGCGGCGCCGTTGTGGATGGACGGGAACACGGTGACCACGGCGATCCTGGCGCCGGGCGCCTGCCGGCGCACCGTCGACACGACCTGCCGCACCTGCCCCGCGACGACGCCGGGCGACGCGCCGACGTCGTTGGTGCCGGCCTGCAACACGACCAGCGACGGGTTGGTGCGCGGGAGGTCGGCGGCGCGGGTGAGTTGGGCCATGGATCCGTCCGCGTAGCCTGCGCCGCTGCGGGCACTGACCAGGACGGGACGGTCCGAGATGGCCCGGACCTGACGCGGGTAGGCGTCGACGCTCGGGACCTCCTTGCCGGCCGAGACCGACGCGCCGATCACGACGACCGGGCGACGGTCCGCGGCCGACTGGATGCGCGGCGCGGTCCGGCCGCCGGCAGGGGCGACGCGGGGCGCCACGCGGACCGCGGGCTTCGCCAGGGCGACGGGCTTCGCGAGCGCGATGCGCTGCGTGGCCACCGGCTGCGCGCCATTCGTGTTCACGGAGCCGCCCTGCCCTGCGCCGGGGTCCGCCGACGCGGCCGCGATCGCGAACGGGGCGAACGCGATGCCCGCGCCGAGCGCGACGCCGTATCCGAATCGACGCAGGTGACGACGGTTCCGCGGTGCGGCCATGGCGGCGGGCCCTTCTCTTGAGCTCGGTGGATCGTGGTGGCGATCCGGCTCGCGGCTCGCACAGGACGAACCCGCGACGTGATGCCGCGGGCTCCTGCAAGGAATGTACTCGATCGCCGGCGACCCGGCCCGCCTCGACGCGTGTGATCCGCGTCCGACTCCCGGCATGCGCCTGCACGTAGAATGGTCGGGTCAGGTACGGGTTCCAACGGGCAGGAGCGGACGCGAGGTGGGTTCGCATTCACGGCACGGTCTGGCGCAGATCGCCGCCGACATCCGCCCGGAGGCCGACGAGTTCACCAAGAACCTGTTCGCCCGGCTCTTCGCGATGGATCCGTCGCTGCGCGACCTGTTCCCCGCCAGCATGACGGCGCACCGGGCCGTGTTCCACCGGGTGCTCGACCATGTCTTCACCGCGATTCCGAAGACCGAGGGCCACGACGAACTCATCGAGTTCCTCGCGCAACTCGGCCGCGACCACCGCAAGTACGGGCTCACCGAGGCGAACTACGACACGATGACCGACGCGCTCATCGCGGAGGTGCACGCGGTCTACCGTCCGCACGGCGGGCTGGATCCCGAGGACGCCGAGGTGCTCGAGCAGGGCGTGCGGCTGGTGACCGGCGTGATGCGCGGCGGCGCACACTCCGATCCCACGCCCGCCCGCCGCACGGGCCGCGTCGTCGAGGTGCTCCGACCGCACCCGGGGCTCGCCGTCGTGCGGCTCGTGACCGACGAGCCCCTCCTGTTCCGGCCCGGCCAGTACGTGGAGACGCAGATCCCTCAGGTCCCGCGGCAGTGGCGCCCGCTCTCGATCGCCGTACCGCCGAACACGCAGGGGCAGGTCGAGTTCCACATCCGGTCGGTCAACGGCGGGTACGTCTCGAGCACCGTCTTCGCCGAGACCCGCGTCGGGGACCTGTGGCTCTTCGGGCAGGTCCACGGGCTTCTCCGGCCCGACGGTGACCGTCCGGTCACCATGATCGCCGGGGGCACGGGCCTCGCACCGATGAAGTCGATCCTGCTGGCCATGGGCATGAACGCCGACAACCCCGACGTGCACCTCCTGCTGGGGGCGCGATCGCCGGGGCTGCTCTACGACTCGGATTCGTTGGCGCCGCTCGCCGCCACGAATCCGTGGCTGAAGGTGACGCAGGTGACCGATGCGCGGCGGGATCCCTGGTGGCTCAAGCGCCCCGCCACCGCGTACCGCAGCCTGCCGCTGCGGCACGGCTCGCTGGTCGACGCGATGGCCGACCTCGACCTCACCGGACGACAGGTGTTGATCGCCGGCCCGAAGGGCCTGCTGCGCGCCGCGCGCGAGGCCGCGATCTCCCGCGGCGCCGCCCCGGAGGACGTGCTCCACGACCCGCTGTGACGCGCAAGACCCGCTCCCGATTGGGAGCGGGCCTTGCGGATCAGTGGGTCCGCGCGAGCGGCGGGTCCGGGGTTGACGGCCCGGGGCAAAGGAGAGGTCAGCTCCTAGCCGCGGCGGCGGGTGCGGGGTTGCCAGACCACCATGGCAGAGGACTTCGGCACGTGCACCAGCTCGGTGCCGGTGCGGTGCACGGTCTCGACCTGGGCGGTCAGTTCCTCCACGCGCCGCTGCAGCGCGTCGACCTGGTTGGTGAGGTCGATGATCCTCTTGATGCCGGCGAGGTTCACGCCCTCGTCCTGCGAGAGTCGCTGCACCTCGCGCAGCAGATCGACATCCCGCGTGGAGTAGCGCCGACCCCCGCCCGCCGACCGCTCGGGCGTGACGAGCCCGAGCCGGTCGTACGTGCGGAGGGTCTGCGCGTGCATCCCCGCGAGCTGCGCAGCCACCGAGATCATGAACACGTGCGCGTCCGGATCGTCGGGGAACCGCTTGTCGCCGTTCATCGTCACGCCCCCGGGCCGCTCGCGCCGCCCGCTGCACCGGCCCAGCCGCTGCGCGGATCGAATCCGCTCGCGCGCTCGGCCTCGGTGTAGGCCCGCAGCGCCTCCTGGGCCCGCTCGTCGAGCGACGGCGGGACCGCCACCTGCACCTTGACGAGCAGGTCACCGTGACCGCCGGCCCGCTTGGGCACACCCCGACCACGCACCCGCAGGGTGCGGCCGTCGGTGGTGCCCGCCGGGATCTTCACGCCGACGGACTGGGTCAGCGTCGGCACCGTGACGGTGGCGCCCAGCGCCAGCTCCGAGAAGCTGACGGGCAGGGTGACCAGGAGGTCGTCGCCGTTGCGGCTGAAGACCTCGTCGGCCTTCACCTGCACGGTCACGAACAGATCGCCCGACGGTGCCCCGCGCATCCCCGCCTGCCCCTGGCCGGCCAGGCGGATGCGTTGACCGTCCTTGACGCCGGGCGGGATCTTGACGTTCACCGTGCGGGTGCGCACAGTGACGCCGGTGCCGTTGCAGTCGGTGCACGGGTCGTCGATCACCGAGCCGGTGCCGCGGCAGTCCGGGCACGGCTCGGAGAAGCTGAACGCCCCCTGGTTCCGGCTCACGAGTCCGGAACCGTTGCAGGACTGACACACCCGCGGGCTGGTTCCCGGCTTGGCGCCGGAACCGTGGCACGTGGTGCACGGCGACGGCGAGGTCAGCGTGATCGGCGTGGTCACGCCGAGCGTCGCGTCCCGGAAACCGAGCGTGATCTCCGACTCGAGATCGCTGCCCCGACGGGGCCGCGTGGCCTGAGGGCCGGGGCCGCCCTGCGCCGCGCCGCCGCGGTTGAAGAGGCCCTCGAAGATGTCTCCGAAGCCTCCGCCACCGCCGCCACCGCCGTTGCCGGAGGCGGCACCGTCGAAGATGTCCGAGAAGGAGAACCCTCCCGAACCGCCCCCGGCGTTGCCGAAGCCGCCGGAGCCGAAACCACCTGCGCCGCCGCCGTAGCCGCCCGAACCGCCGGAGCCGAAGCGACCGGCGCCGAACAGGCGTCGCGTCTCGTCGTACTCCTTGCGCTTGGCCGGGTCGGAGAGCACGGCGTGCGCCTCCGAGACCCGCTTGAAGCGCTCCTCGGCCTGCGTGTTGCCCGGATTCGCATCCGGATGCAGCTCACGGGCGAGCTTGCGGTAGGCCTTCTTGATCTCGTCGGCGCTCGCGCTGGAGCTGACGCCCAGCTCCTTGTAGAAGTCCTGTTCGACCCATTCCCTCTGTGCCACTGGGCATCACCTCCTTTCTATGAGTCGCCCTGAGCGGACTCACCCGGCGCATCGGCCGGACGGTCCGTCACAGCGACCATGGCGTTACGGATCACCTTGCCATCGATCTGATATCCCTGGCGCAGCACCGCTCCCAGAACGGGATCGGCACCGTCGCCCTCGTGCTGCACGGCCTCGTGGATCGACGGATCGAACTCGTCGCCCTCGGCGCCGAAGGGCTCGAGACCGAGCCCCTTGAGCACACCGTCGAGCTTGTCGGACACTGACTTCAGCGGTCCGGCCTCGAGGTCGCCGTGACCTCGCGCCCGATCCAGATCGTCCAGAACCACGAGCAGCTCACCCACGACGAAGGCCTTGCCCGCGGCACGGGCGTCGACGACCTCGCGCGCGGTGCGCTTGCGGTAGTTGGCGAACTCCGCCGAGACGCGCTGCAGATCGGCGGTGAGTTCCGCCTCCTTGCTCGACGGCGCCCCGTCCACGACCTCGGCCTGCGCCGCGTCGTCCGGCCCGGCCGGGGCCGCGGCGGATTCCTCCGCCACGGCCTCGGGGGTCACCTCGTCCGGTTCCACCGGATTCTCGGGGCTCGTCATTACTTGGCGTCCTTCGGATCCTCGTCGACGACCTCGGCGTCCACGACACCGTCGTCCTGCTGAGCGCCGGCCTCGGCACCGTCGGCACCGGCCTCGGCACCGGCCGCGGCGTAGATGGCCTGGCCCAGAGCCTGCGACTCGGTCGACAGCTTCTCGACGGCGGCCTTGACGGCGGCGATGTCGGTGCCCTGGAGCGCCTCGTTCGCCTCCTTGATCGCGGCCTCGACCTTCTCCTTGTTCTCGGCCGGAACCTTGTCGGCGTTCTCGGACAGGAACTTCTCGGTCTGATTGACCAGCGACTCGGCCTGGTTGCGGGTCTCCGCCTCCTCGCGACGAGCCTTGTCCTCCGCGGCGTGCGCCTCGGCGTCCTTGATCATCCGGTCGATCTCCTCCTGCGACAGGCCACTGCCGTCGGAGATCTTGATGGTGTTCTCCTTGCCCGTGCCCTTGTCCTTCGCGGTCACGTGCACGATGCCGTTGGCGTCGATGTCGAAGGTGACCTCGATCTGCGGCACACCGCGCGGAGCCGGCGCGATGCCGGTCAGCTCGAAGCTGCCGAGCAGCTTGTTGTGCGCAGCGATCTCACGCTCACCCTGGAAGACCTGGATCTGCACCGACGGCTGGTTGTCGTCGGCCGTGGTGAAGGTCTCGGAGCGCTTGGTGGGGATCGTGGTGTTGCGCTCGATGAGCTTGGTCATCACGCCGCCCTTGGTCTCGATGCCGAGGGACAGCGGGGTGACGTCGAGCAGCAGCACGTCCTTGACCTCGCCGCGCAGCACGCCGGCCTGCAGGGCGGCGCCGACGGCGACGACCTCGTCCGGGTTGACGCCCTTGTTGGGCTCCTGGCCGCCGGTGAGCTCCTTGACCAGCTCGGTGACGGCGGGCATACGGGTGGAACCACCGACGAGCACGACGTGGTCGATGTCGCCCACAGCGATGCCGGCGTCCTTGATGACGGCCTGGAAGGGCTTGCGGGTGCGCTCCAGCAGATCGTTGGTGATCTTCTGGAACTCGCTACGGCTCAGGTTCTCGTCGAGGAACAGCGGGTTCTTGTCGGCGTCCACCGTGATGTAGGGCAGGTTGATCGAGGTGCTCTGGCCCGAGCTCAGCTCGATCTTCGCCTTCTCGGCGGCCTCGCGCAGACGCTGCATGGCCATCTTGTCCTTGGTCAGGTCGATGCCGTGCTGCGCCTTGAACTTCTCGACGAGCCAGTCGACGATGCGCTGATCCCAGTCGTCACCGCCGAGGTTGTTGTCGCCCGAGGTCGCACGGACCTCGACGACACCGTCGCCGATCTCCAGCAGCGAGACGTCGAAGGTGCCGCCACCGAGGTCGAAGACCAGGATGGTCTGCTCCTTCTCGCCCTTGTCCAGGCCGTACGCGAGCGCGGCGGCGGTGGGCTCGTTGACGATGCGGAGCACGTTCAGGCCCGCGATCTGGCCGGCCTCCTTGGTGGCCTGGCGCTGCGCGTCGTTGAAGTACGCGGGCACGGTGACGACGGCGTCGGTGACGTCCTCGCCCAGGTACGCCTCGGCGTCGCGCTTGAGCTTCATCAGCGTGCGGGCGCTGATCTCCTGGCTGGTGTAGTCCTTGTCATCGATCTTCTGCGTCCACTCCGTACCGATGTGGCGCTTGACCGAGCGAATGGTGCGGTCGACGTTCGTGACGGCCTGGTTCTTGGCGGGCTGACCCACCAGGACCTCACCGTTGCGCGCGAAGGCCACCACGGACGGGGTGGTCCGCGAGCCCTCGGCGTTCGCGATCACGACAGCCTCGCCGCCCTCGAGGACAGCGACGCACGAGTTGGTGGTGCCGAGGTCGATGCCTACTGCACGTCCCATATTTGTTTGCCTCCTGGTTGCCGGCCGCGTGCGGCCGATGGTTACTTCCTGCTGACAAGACTTCAGCGCCCCCGGCTCAAGGGGCGAACACGTCAGTTCTACCCCATTGAGCGAGGCACGCTCAAGTAGTACGTCATGTCCAACGGACGTCCGGACGGGAATGTTCCCCGTTTCGCGAGAAAGTTGAGTCCATTCCACTCAAGTTCTGTTTCTGCAGGTCACAGCGCTCGACGGTGCGCTGTGACCTCACTCACAGTCCGACGTGCCGGCCCAGCACGGTAGGAATCAGGAGGCGATCCGAGTAGTTCCACGCATCCGTGACCGCCCGCCGACGGCTGAACTGAAGGCATGACGATCACCGTGTGTACCGACCACCGCGACGCCCTTCGCACCCGCATCGCCCGCGTGGCGCTGTGCGCCTCCGGCGCGGCCTACGGGTGTTTCGTTCTGCTCGTCGTCGCGATCCTGGGCAACGACCTCGATGCCTTCGACGAATTGGCGGGCGTCGCCGCCCTCGCTGCACTCACGACGCCCCTCCTCGCCGCGATCGGCAGCGCCTGGGGCCGCGGCCCGTGCCGGATCGCGTGCACCACCGTCCTCGCGATGACCGGTCCCGTGGTGGCCATCGTCGTGATCACCGCGCTGGCCGCCGCATCGCACTGAACCGTCTTCATCACCACAGCGGGCGCAGCATACCCACGCACTCGATGGATCCACACCCGCACCAGTCGGCTATGTCATGAAGGCACCGACAGCCACCACCACGTCTCCGCTCGATCGCGCCGGCCAGAGGTGACGTCGCGAGTCGGGCGCGGCGTTCGTCCCCTATGAAACACCGAATCCCCCACTCGAAGCCGGCCGAGCGCGGAAGCGACCCGGGCGCACCGTCGGATCAGTAGCGTCGAGGGCGACCGCGTCCCAGAACCAGGAGATCCGATGTACCGACTGACCGTGCTCTACAACCAGCCGACCGACGCCGCGGCGTTCGACGCGTACTACACGGGCACGCACCTGCCGCTGGCCGCGAAGCTGCCCGGACTGCGGAGCGCAGCGGTGTCGAAGGGCGACACGCTCGACGGCAGCACCCCGGACATCTACCAGGTCGCCGAGCTGTACTTCGACAGCAAGGCCGACCTCCTGGCCGCGCTCGGCTCGGACATCGGCCGCGAGGTGGGCAAGGATGTCGCGAACTTCGCCACCGGCGGTGCCTCGATGGTGTTCACCGAGGTCACCGAGGTTTCGCTGTAGCCCGGACACGACAGCGGGCGGGCCGCCGAAGCGACCCGCCCGCGTACCGTCGGACCCGTTAGGCAGCGACCTGTGCGCCCTGCACAACCGGCTCGAGCGCCTGCGCGACGATCTCCGCCACGTCGATCATCGGCTTCACCTCGAGGGCGGCCAAGACCTCGGCCGGGACCTCGTCGAGGTCGGTCTCGTTGCGCTGGGGCACGAACACCGTCTTCAGGCCGTTGCGCTGCGCGGCCAGCAGCTTCTGCTTGACGCCGCCGATGGGCAGCACCCGGCCGTTCAGCGTGACCTCGCCGGTCATCCCGACATCGCTGCGCACGCGCCGCCCCGTCAGCATGGACACCAGCGCGGTGACCATCGTGACGCCCGCCGACGGCCCGTCCTTGGGGACGGCGCCGGCCGGGAAGTGGATGTGCACCGTGCCGTTCAGCGCGGCCGGGTCGATCCCGAAGTCGGCCGCGTGCGCCTGCACGTACGACAGCGCGATCTGCGCCGACTCCTTCATCACGTCGCCGAGCTGACCGGTGAGTTTGAGCTCCGGCCCGCCCTCGCCGGGCGTGTGCAGCGCCTCGATGAACAGGACGTCGCCGCCCATGCCCGTCACCGCGAGACCCGTTGCCACACCGGGCACCTCGGTCCGCTCGGCCGTCTCCGGGGTGAACCGGGGCCGGCCCAGGTAGCCGACGAGCGAGTCCACATCGACGACGGTGCGCTCGGCACCGTCGGACTGCTCGACCGCCACCTTGCGCAGGGCCTTGGCGAGCAGCCGCTCGAACTGCCGGACGCCGGGCTCGCGGGTGTAGTTCGCCGCGATCTCGCGCAGGGCGTCGTCGGTGACGGTCACCTCATCGACGGTCAGCGCCGCCTTGTCGAGCTGGCGCGGGACCAGGTAGTCCCGGGCGATGGCGACCTTGTCGTCCTCGGTGTAGCCGTCGATCGTGACGAGCTCCATGCGGTCGAGCAGCGCCGACGGGATGTTCTCGATCACGTTGGCGGTCGCGAGGAAGACCACGTCGGACAGGTCCAGGTCGAGGTCGAGGTAGTGGTCGCGGAAGGTGTGGTTCTGCGCCGGGTCGAGCACCTCGAGCAGCGCCGCCGCGGGATCGCCGCGGTAGTCGGAGCCCACCTTGTCGATCTCATCCAGCAGCACAACGGGATTCATCGATCCCGCCTCGCCGATCGCGCGGACGATCCGGCCCGGCAGCGCACCCACGTAGGTGCGACGGTGCCCGCGGATCTCCGCCTCGTCGCGCACGCCGCCCAGGGCCACGCGGACGAACTTGCGGCCCAGCGCGCGGGCCACGGACTCGCCGAGCGAGGTCTTGCCCACGCCGGGAGGGCCGGCGAGCACCATGACGGCGCCCGACCCGCGGCCGCCGACCACGGACATGCCGCGCTCGGCCCGCCGCGTGCGGACGGCCAGGTACTCGACGATGCGGTCCTTCACGTCGTCGAGGCCGTGGTGGTCGGCGTCGAGGATCTCGCGCGCACCCTTGAGGTCGGTCACGTCCTCGGTCACCGTGTTCCACGGCAGGTCGAGGACCGTGTCGAGCCACGTCCGGATCCAGCCCGCCTCGGGGCTCTGGTCCGTGCCGCGCTCGAGCTTGCCGACCTCACGCAGCGCGGCCTCCCGCACCTTGTCGGGCAGGTCGGCGGCCTCGACGCGGGCGCGGTAGTCGTCCGAGCCCTCGGGCTCACCCTCGCCGAGCTCCTTACGGATCGCGTTCAGCTGCTGGCGGAGCAGGAACTCCTTCTGCTGCTTCTCCATGCCCTCGCGGACATCGGAGGCGATCTTGTCGCTGACCTCGGTCTCGGCGAGATGCTCGCCGGTCCAGTCGATGAGCAGCTGCAACCGCTCGTCGACGTCGCCGGTCTCCAGCAGCTGCCGCTTCTGCTCGGTCGTCAGCCACGAGGAGTAGCCGGACGTGTCGGCCAGGGCCGCGGGATCGGTGAGCTTGTTGACCGCGTCGATGAGCTGCCACGCCTCGCGGCGCTGCAGCATCGCGAGCACGACCTTGCGGTACTCGGCGGCCAGCTCCTTGGTGCGCTCGGTGACGGGCGAGTCCTCGATGAGGTCGACCTCCACCCACAGCGCCGCGCCCGGGCCGGTGGTGCCCGACCCGATGTGGGCGCGCTGCTCACCGCGGAGCACCGCGACGAACTCGGACTGCCCCTGCACCCGGCCGACCTGCACGATCGACGCCACGACGCCGTGCGTGGGGTAGCCGTCGCCCTGCCGTGGGGCGATGAGGAGCTTGCCGCGCTCGCTGGCGCGGCCGGCGTCCACAGCGGCCTGCGCGGCATCGTCGAGCGTGATCGGGACGACCATGCCGGGCAGCACCACGAGGTCGGAAACGAAGAGAACGGGCAGAGTCATCTGCTCAGACATGGGACCTCCAAAGTTCAGTCTGCCCCGCTCAACGTCGGCGGCCCGCCCGGTTGTTCCAGGCGTTCGCCGTGGGCGAACCCGTCGCCCGACAGCTGCTTTCGCAGCATCCGCGGCCGCGACGCGCAGATGTGTGGTCATTCGTTCTCATGATCGTGAGAACGGATGACCACACATTTTCAGCGGATCAGGCCGCGACGGGCTCACGGACGGGCGCGCCTCGTGCTCGACTGCGCCCCCCGATCTCACGCCGCCACCGGCTCGTGCACCGGGCGCGCCTCGTGCTCGACGCCCTCGTGCTCCCTTCCCACCTCGAACCGCAGCAGCCGCAGCGCGTTCGCCACGACGATGAGCGTCGAGCCCTCGTGGATGAAGACCACCGGGCCCATCGGCATCCCGAGGAAGGTCACGATCACCAGGAAGACGACGATGCCGAGCGCCGCGATGAGGTTCTGCCGGATGATGCGGCTGGTCCGCCGGCTCAGCCGGACCGCGAAGGGCAGGCGCCCCAGGTCGTCGCTCATCAGGGCGACATCGGCGGTCTCCAGTGCGACCGCGGAACCGGCTGCGCCCATGGCGATCCCGACGTCGGCCTGCGCCATCGCGGGCGCGTCGTTCACGCCGTCGCCGACCATGGCGCACCGTCGGGCCCGGTCGCCGCCGGACAGCTCCCGGACGTGCGAGACCTTGTCCTCGGGCAGCAGGCCGCCCAGCGCGCGGTCGACGCCGACCTCGCGCCCAACGGCCTCGGCGACCTGCTGATGGTCGCCGGAGATCATGACGATGTCGGTCATGCCGGACTCGCGTAGGCGGTCGAGCACCTGCCCGGCCTCCCGGCGGGGCGTGTCCATCACGCCGATCACCCCGAGGAAGCGGCCGCCGCGGCGGACGATCATGAGCGTGCGGCCGGCGGCCTGCAGGCGTTCGACGTCGGCGGCCACCGGATCGAGCGCGACACCGATGTCGGTGAAGAGTCGCTCGTTGCCGATCTCGACCGCCTCCCCCTCGACGACGGCGCGCACGCCGCGGCCGGTGACGGACTGCAGGTCCGTCGCGGAGAGAACGGTGCTGGTCCGGGCGGCGACGGCGTCCGCGACGGCGGCGGCCAGCGGGTGATCGGAGAGCCTCTCGACGGCCAGCGTGGTGGCGAGGAGATCGTCGAGCGGGGAGCCGGGAGCGGCGACGGTGTCCGTCACGCGCGGCTCGCCCCAGGTCAGCGTGCCGGTCTTGTCGAAGGCGATCGAGGTGACGCGGCCCAGCGTCTCGAGCGGCGCGCCGCCCTTGACCAGCACGCCGGCGCGGGCCGCGCGGGCCACTCCCGCGAGCACGGCCGACGGGGTGGCCAGAGCGAGCGCGCACGGGCTCGCGGCGACGAGCACGGCCATGGCGAGGTAGAAGGCGTCGTCGAAGGGCTTGCCGAGAGCGACGTACCCGACGACGAAGACGCCGATCACGAAGGCGATCACGGCCGGCACGTAGATCCGCTGGAACCTGTCGAGGAAGCGCTGCCTGGGCGACTTGGCCTGGTCGGTGGAGGCGACGAGCTCGACGACGCGGCTGAGCGTCGAATCCTTCGCGAGCGCCGTGACCCGTACGACGAGCGCGCCGGAGCCGTTCACGGTGCCGGCGAAGACGGTGTTCTCCGCACCCGCGCGGCCCGTGGCCGGTTCCTTCTCCACGGGCATGGACTCGCCGGTGACGGCGCTCTGGTCGATCGCGGACCGGCCGTCAATGACGACGCCGTCGGCGCTGACGCGGGCGTTCGGGCGGATCAGCACGAGGTCGCCGACGGTGAGGTCGTCCACCTGCCGGTCCACGAACTCACCGGCCGTGGTCGACGGTCCGCCGACGTGCACCAGCGCCGTACGGGGCGCGAGGCCGGCGAGCGCCTCGATCGACTTCGACGCCCGGGCCAGCGCGAACTCCTCCAGCGCGTGGCCGAGGCTGAACAGGAACAGCAGCACCGCGCCCTCGGCGAAGCGGCCGATCGAGGCGGCGCCGATCGCCGCGACGAGCATGAGGAAGTCGACCTCGAACTTCCCGGCCAGCGTGGACCTGATGGCCGAGCGGATGGTGAAGAAGCCGCCGAAGAAGTAGGTGGCGAGGAAGAGGGCGGTGCCGACGCCGGACAGCCCCAGGGCGTACTCGGCGATCATGCCCGCGGTGTAGGTGACGCCCGAGGCGATGGCGAAGCCGATCTCCCACCGCGCCGAGTGGCCGGAATCGTGGTCGTGTTCTGCGCTCATGGCTTCACCGTAGGTGATATATGCATACATTGCAATATATTGCTCCTAGGAGTTCCTAGACTCGACCCGTGCACATCGGAATCATCGGGGCGGGGCTGTCCGGGCTGTCGGCGGCGCTGCACCTGCTCGGGGCGGGCCATCGAGTCACCGTCGTGGAGCGG
Organism: Tsukamurella pseudospumae; assembly: GCF_001575195.1. Lineage (NCBI taxonomy): Bacteria > Bacillati > Actinomycetota > Actinomycetes > Mycobacteriales > Tsukamurellaceae > Tsukamurella > Tsukamurella pseudospumae. The sequence continues at coordinate 432,091 of NZ_LSRF01000058.1, read as the reverse complement.
TCGCCGCAGGTCGGCGGGCGCGCGGGGACGGAGACCGTCCGCGGCCACCTCGTCGACCCGGGCGCGAGCGTGCTGACGATGCCGGAGCTGGTCTTCGACGCCCTCGCCGCCGCGGGGCTGGACCGCTTCGCCGCCGAGGACGAGCTGGACCTGCTCCCCGTCACGCCCGCGTACGCGGGCCGCTTCCCGGCGTTGGAGGGCCTGCCGGCCGGCGTCCTGCACGTACCCGACGACCTCGCCGTCGACGAGCACATGCGCTGGCAGGAGTCGATGTTCGACGCCGCCTACGAGCGGTTCATCGGCGGCGACGCCGCATGGTCCTCCTACGCGAACCCGCGCGACCTGGCCGCGCTCGGTCGGCTCGTGCGCCTCGGTGCGCTGCGGTCGATGCAACATCAGGTGGACCACCGCGTCGACGATCCGCGCGCCCGCCGCATGCTCACCTTCCAGGCGCTCTACGCCGGAGTCGCGCCGTCCGCCGCGCGGGCGGTCTACGCCGTGATCTCGCACATGGACGTCGGCCTGGGCGTCTGGTACCCGCGCGCCGGGATGGGCCGCGTCGCCTCGGTGATGGCCGAGCAGGTCGAGCGGGCCGGCGGCACCGTCGTCCTCGGGCACGAGGTGCTCGGCCTCGACGGGCGACGGGGCCTGGTCACGGGCCTGCGCGCCCGCCCGGTCCCGCGGCCGGACGGCAGCACCGGGCCTACCGGTCCGGTATCGGAGCCGGTGCGGCGGTTCGCGTTCGACGGGGTGGTGCTCACCGCCGACTCCCCGATCACCGACCGGCTCATCGCGCCGCTGGGCGGTCGCGCTCCGCGGCGGGTGCGGCTCTCGCCGTCGGCGGTCGTCGTGCACCTCGACGTCGATCCGGACCTGCAGGAGCACTGGCCCACGCAGGCGCACCACACGCTGGACTTCGGCGCCGCGTGGGAGCAGACCTTCGCGGAGATCACCGCGACGCGGGGACGCGGCCGCCTGATGAGCGACCCGTCGTACCTGATCACGCGGCCGTCTGTGACGACCGGCGAGGACTCCCCCGTGTCCGTCCTCGCCCCGTGCCCGAACCTGGAATCGGCTCCGCTGGACTGGGATTCCATCGGCGCCGACTACGTGCGCGACGTGCTACGGACGCTCGCGGGCCGCGGCTACCGCGGCATCGACTCCGGGGAGATCCTCCGCGTGGACACCCCCTCGGACTGGGCGCGACAGGGCATGTCCGCCGGCACTCCGTTCGCCGCGGCGCACACTCTCACCCAGACCGGTCCGCTGCGCCGCCCGCAACGCGTGCCGGGCATCGCCAATGCGGTACTCGCGGGTTCGATGACGCACCCCGGCGTCGGCGTGCCGCCCGCGCTCATCTCCGGTCGACTCGCCGCGGAGGCCCTCAGCGCCTCGTGACATCGGCGGATTCCTCCATCACGAGGGACGATTCGGCTTCGTGACGCCGAATTCCGCCGGTTTCACGACCGCCGCAGCCTGAACGAGGCGGCGAGGGCGGCCAGACAGACGAGCGCCGCGAGCGCCAGCGCCCCCGCCGGTGAACCGTGCGCCAGCACGGTGGCCACCGCGGCGGCGCCGAACGCCGAGCCCACTTGCCGCGTCGTGTTGAACACCCCCGACCCCGCCCCGACGAGGTCGCGCGGCAGTTCCGAGGTGGCGAGCAGCGACATCGGGCCCCACATCATCGCGCTGCCCACTCCGACGACGGCCGAGGGCACCATCAGCCACGCGGCCGCCAGTCCCGCGGCGATGACCGCCACGAAGATCCCGAGGCCGACGGCACAGACGGCCAGCCCCGCCGACAGCAGGCCACGGGGATCGCGACGCCGCAGCGATCGGCCCACCCGGGGCGCGAGTAGAGCGGAGACGAGCGCGGTCGGCGCGAGCAGGAACGCAGCGCCTCCCGGCGAGACACCGTGCTGCTGCTGGGCGTACAGCGTCGCAGGGAAGACATAGGCGGTCACCCACGCGCCCGCCAGCACATTCACGCCTGACGACGCCGCGAAACTCCGGATTCGGAACAGCCGCAGCGGGACCAGGGCACCGTCGCCCCGGCGCCGCTGCCCCGCGAGGAACGCTGCCGCGACGATCGCGCCCACGCCGAGCGTGAGCCACGGCAATGCCCCGTTCCCGCCGACCTCCTGCAGCCCGTAGACGAGGCCGAACACTGCGACGGCGGACAGGGCGGCGCCGGGGAGGTCGAGCCGGCGGGCGGTCACCGTCGAACCCGGCACGAAGCGCAGGGTCATGACGATGCCCACGATGCCGAGGGGGACGTTGAGCCAGAACACCCACCGCCAGCTCGCGACATCACTGAGCACGCCGCCCAGAAGCGGGCCGGCCAGCGTGGCGATCCCGGTGATCGAACCCCACACACCGAGGGCGCCGCCGCGGGACTCCATCGGGAAGACGAGGGTGATGATCGCCATGACCTGTGGCGTCATGAGCGCCGCACCGAACCCCTGGACGACGCGCAGCGCCACCAGGGCGCCGATGGTCGGCGCGCATCCGCAGGCGAGGGAGGCCACGAGGAAGACGGAGAGGCCGAGCAGGTACATCCGGCGGTGGCCGAACCTGTCGCCGAGGCGCCCGCACACCAGCATCGGGACGGCGAAGGCGAGCAGGTACGCGGACGAGACCCACAGCACCGATCGGACATCGGTCCGCAGGCCCTCCATGAGGCGAACGGTGATGACGGACAGCGCCGTCGCGTCCACCAGGATCATGACGTAGCCGAGGGCGAGCGCGCCGAGCGCGGCCCACCGGTCGGCGAAGACGGACGGGGATACGGGCGTGGAGGTACGCAAAAGAGGGGACTCCTGACACGGGTGGCACGGATGGAGGCGTCCGTCGATGCGGCAGCGCGCGTCGACACGTGTCAAGAGATCATGCGCAGCAGCCTATCCCGCATGGTGCGCACCTGATCAAGTGATTTACCGGCCCCCGTCTCATCGACGGAGGCCGGCACGCCTACAGGCGCGGGTCCACCGGCTCCGACTCCTGCGCCAGCACAGCGAACACGGCCTGGTGCACGCGCCAGAGCGGCGCACCGTCGACGAGCGAGGCGAGAGCGTCGAGCCCGAGGGCGTGTTCCGCCAGCGCCATCTTCCGCTTGCGAGCGAGGTTCCGGTCACGCAGCACGTCGAGCGAGTCGAGGTAGTCCGGCCCGTAGATGATCCGCAGGTACTCGCGGCCGCGGACCTTCAGACCGGGCTGCACCTTCCGCCCGGCACCGTCGAGCGGCTTGACGACCATCCCCTCGCCGCCCGCCTCCGTCAGCTCGGTCCACCACCGTGTCGCCTCCGCACGGTCCGTCTCCGATCCGAGATCGACGATGCGGTGCCGAGTGGGCGTGAGGAACGGATCATCCAGCGCGCCAAGGGCCTCCATGTGCCACTCGTGCGACTCGGTGGCGAGCACTCGTCCCTCGGCCGCCAACACCTGGAAGGGTGCGACGGTGACGCCGTCGAGCCCGTCCGTCGGCCGGCAGTACCTGGCATAGGCATCGCGGAAGGCACCGGCGTTCACCATCCTCCGTTCCGTACGCGCGCGGAGCGCGGTCACGTCGAGACCGCGGGCGGCGGCACCGTCGAGCCCGGTGAGAGCCGCCGGGAGCGCGACGCGGGCGGCGGCGCCGACCGAGGCGTACTGCGAGCGGATCAGGCCGTCGGCCTTCACCGACCACGGCAGGAGCTCGCAGTCCAGCGCGAGCCAGTCGGTCTCCAGTCGGTCGAACAGCGGGTCCACGGCCCGGCGGAGGCGGTCCACCAACGGCTCGACGTCGTCGAAGAAGGAACGACCGGTGCGGGTGAACACGGCGCCCGTACTGCCGTCCGTGACGCCGAATCGGCGTGCGGCCGTGGCACCGTCCCGGGCTAGGACGGAGACCGCCCGCGAGCCCATGTGCTTCTCCTCACAGATCACCCGCCGCACGCCCCAGGCGGCGTAGTCCTCGAAGGCGCGACCCGGGTGCTCCAAGAAGCCCTCGCCGCGCGACACCGACGCCGGGGACATGGTGGCCGGCAGGTACACGAGCCAGCGCGGGTCGACCGCGAACCGGCTCATCACCTCCAGTGCGGCGGCGGCGTTCTCGGACTCGACCTTGATCCGGCCGCCCGTGCGGGTGGGCAGCCAGCGGGTGCCGCCGACGTCGTCGTAGCGCAGCACGGACGCGACCCGATCCTGCTCCGACTCCTGCGACTCCCGCGGTTCCGGCCGGACCGGCTCGTACCACTGGGATTCCGCGGGGACGGAGACGATCTCGCGCTCCGGATAGCGCAGCGCGGTGAGGGCGCCGCCGAACACGGCACCGGTGTCGAGGCAGAGCGTGTTGTTGACCCACGCCGGCTCGGTGACCGGCGTGTGCCCGTAGACGACGGTGGCGGCACCCCGGTAGTCGCGGGCCCACGGGTACCGCACGGGGTAGCCGAACTCGTCCGTCTCGCCGGTGGTGTCGCCGTACAGGGCGAAGGCACGCACCCGCCGCGAGGCCCGGCCGTGGTACTCCTCCTTGAGGCCCGCGTGCGCCACGACGAGCCGACCCGCGTCGAGGACGTAGTGGCTGAGCAGCCCGTCCATGAACCCCTGAGCCGCGGTGCGGAACTCCTCGGTCTCGGCGGCCAGCTGATCGAGCGACTCCTGCAGTCCGTGTGCCACGGTGACCTTCCGCCCCTGCAGCGCGCGTACCAGCTTCGCTTCGTGGTTCCCGCTGACGCACAGCGCGTTCCCCGCGGCCACCATGCCCATGACGAGGCGCAGCACGCCCGGGGTGTCGGGGCCGCGGTCGACGAGGTCGCCCACGAAGACCGCGGTGCGGCCCTCGGGGTGCTCGGCGCCGTCCGGGCGCACGTGCCAGCCGAGATCGGTGAGCAGCGTGCGCAGTTCGGTGGCGCAGCCGTGCACATCGCCGACGATGTCGAACGGGCCGGTGAGCTCGGTACGGTCGTTCCACGGCTTCTCGCGGATGATCGCGGCACCGTCGGCCTGCGCGACGTCCCGGAGGACGTGGACCCGGCGGAATCCCTCCTTCTTGATGCCCTTCATCGACCGGCGCAGCTCCCGCACCTGCCGGGTGATCACCTGCGGACCGAAGGTGCGGTCGGCCCGGATCCGGTTGCGCTCGACCGCGACCTCGTCGGGGAGGTCGAAGACGATCGCGTCGACGAGGACGTCGTGATCGCGCGCGAGCGCCACCAGGGACGCGCGCGCCGCCCGCTGCACGTTGGTGGCGTCGACCACTGTCAGCAGGCCGCGGCGCAGCCGGATCCCGACGAGGTGATGCAGCAGGTCGAAGGCGTCGGCGGTCGCGGCTTGATCGTTCTCATCGTCGGCGACGAGGCCGCGGCAGACATCACTGGAGACGATCTCTGTGGGGCGGAAGTGGTTGCGCGCGAACGTGGACTTCCCACTGCCGGAGGCACCGACGAGCAGCACGAGGCCGCGCGCGGGCACGGTGATCGGCGCGGATGCGGCGGTCGGGGCGGCATCGGTCGGCGAGGTCATCGGTCGGTCTCCTTCCGGGTGAAGACGGCCATCTGGGTGGGGGTTCCGCGGTCGGGGTCGATGTCGCCGATGCCCTCGTAGCGGACCACGTAGCCGTGCCGGGCGGCGACGCCGTCGGCCCAGGAAGCGAATTCGGCGCGACTCCACTCGAACCGGTGGTCGGTGTGCCGCATCCCGGTCAGGTCCGGGTAGAGCGCGTTGTACTCGCGGTTGGGTGTCGTGACGATCACCGATCCTGGGCGGGCGGCGCCGAACACGACGTGCTCGAGCGCCCCCAGCCGGGACGGATCCACGTGCTCGATCACCTCCATGAGCACCGCGACGTCGAAGCCGGACAGGCGCTCGTCCTCGTAGGTCAGTGCCGCCTGGAACAGGTCGACCCGGGCGCGCTGGCGCTCGGTCATGCCGTCGAGGTGCAGCCGCTGCGCGGCGCGCTGCAGCGAGCGGACGGAGACATCGCAGCCCGCGACCCGCTCGATCCCCCGGGTCGCCAGCAGGCGTTCCACGAAAGCACCCGGCCCGCAGCCCAGGTCGACGACGCTGGCAGCACCACAGTCGACGATCACTCGATGCACCGCGTCGTGGCGCAGTGCGTTCAGCGGCCGGGGCGCGACCTCGTCGTCGGACGTCGCGGACGGCGCACCGTCGAGCTCCGCCAGGCGATCGAGGGCCTGCGCGGCGAGGCCCGGTCCCCGTCCGAGGTAACGGCGGGCGATGAGCTCCCGCTCGGGATGCGCAGCGAGCCAGCCCTCCCCGGACCGGAGCAGCTTGTCCACCTCATCGGGGCCCTGCCAGTAGTGCTTCGACTCGTCGAGGACGGGCAGCAGGACGTAGAGGTGATTGAGCGCGTCCGCGAGGCGGACCGTGCCGGTCAGCCGCAGTCGCACGTACCGGGAGTCGCCCCAGTCCGGGAAGGCGTCGTCGAGCGCGATCGGCTCGGCCTCGACCGACCAGCCCAACGGCGCGAAGACGCGCTCGGCCACCGCCGGACCACCGCGGCAGGGCAGCACCGGGATCGCGATGTCGAGGTCGATCGCGGTGTCCGCCACCGCCTGCCGCGACCCGCCCTGCCCCTTGCGCGCGCTGCGGAAGACGTCGGCGAGGGTCGCGGCGAGCAGCGAGGACGCGGCGTACGGTCGGTCGTTCACGTACTGCCCCAGCGAGAAGTCCGGCGTCGCGCGACGACGTCGCGCGAGCGCGATCGGATCCACCTCCAGCAGCAGTGCGGCCGTACACCGCTCCTCCGACGCCTCGGGGTAGAACACCGTGGCCGTCCCGAAGGGCTGCGAGAACTCCTGCACCCGATCGGGATGCTTGTGCAGGAGGAATCCCAGGTCGGTCGCGGGGGTACGGGTCGTGGAAACGGTCAGGTACACCCGTCCATTCTGCGCTGTCGCGGAGCGGCGGCCAAGCGATATTCAGTTGAGCGCACCGTCGGGCGTACCTATCGTCGCAGCATGACCGATCGGAAGAATGTCGAGTACGGGGACCGCGACGTGGCGCTGCAGGGCGAGATCCTGCGCACCGTCGTGGGTTCCGGCGTGCACGGCATCGCGATCGCGGGCACCGACGACCACGACGAGCTCGGCGTGTACGTCGAGCCGCCCGAGTCCCTGCTCGGCGTCGAGGAGCACCGTCCGGACTACATCTGGCGGACGCAGCCCGAGGGCGTGCGCAGCGGGCCCGGCGACACCGACCTGGTCATGTACTCGCTGCGGAAGTACCTGCGGCTGGCCGTCAAGGGCAACCCGACGGTGCTCCTGCCGCTGTACGCGCCCGAGGAATCGGTGATCACGGCGACCGATCTCGGGCGATCGCTCCGGGAGCTGCGCGCGGCGTTCCTCTCCCGACAGGCGGTGGAGCGGTTCCTCGGCTACATGCACTCCCAGCACGAGCGGATGCTGGGCCGGGCGAACGGCGTGCCGAACCGGCCCGAGCTGGTCGAGCGGTACGGGTGGGACGTGAAGTACGGCAGCCACGCACTGCGGCTCGCGTATCAGGGGTACGAGATCGCCCGCTTCGGGACGCTCACCCTGCCGATGCCGGCCGAGCAGCGCGAGCACGTGCTGGCCGTGAAGCGGGGCGAGGTCCCGCGCGCCGCGGTCTCCGCGGCGATCGGGGTGCTCGAGCGGCAGGTCCGCGAGCTGCTCGACCGCGGCACCCCGCTGCCCGAGCAAGCCGATACCGGCCGGATCACCGCGTGGGCGGTGGCCACGCAGCGCGTTCACTGGGAGTGGTGAGTTCCGCGCTCCACCCGTGGTGGATTGTGCCCGCCCAGCGGGCACAATCCACCACACCGCTCAGAGGAGGGCGTCGATCTGATTCATCGCCTCGGTCATCCCCTCCGCCATGCCCATCTCCAGCACCCGCTCGAGCTGCTCGAGCGTGCGGTGGACGGCGACCAGTTCCATCCGCGTCGATCCTCCCGCGGCCGTGAGGACGACCGTGTTCACGGAGTAGTCCTCGGGGTCGACGGGCTCGCCGTCGTCTCCGGCGAAACCGTCACGGAAGGTGAAGGTCGACGGTGCCGCCGTGGAGTCGGTCGACCACCAGCCTGCGGCCCTCGTCCCGTCCGGACCGGTCATGTAGTAGCGCGACTCACCGCCGGGCCGCAGCTCGTGGCGGACGAAGGTGGCCGGCCAGGTGGGCGGGCCCCACCACTTCTCCAGCAACCGCGGGTCCTCCCAGAGCTGCCAGACCTTCTCGGGCGAGGCGGCGAACTCCGCCTCCAGGGTGAACGTCAGCGCGTCGCGATCGGCGCCGGTGGTGAGCACGGGCATGGCGGAACTCCTTGGTCGAGTCAGTCGATCGGTTCAGTCCGTGGCGGCTCGAGCAGCGCATCCATCCGCGCGACCCGGCCCCGCCAGAGGTCCTCGTAGCCGCGCAGCAGGCGGGCGCCGCGCGCGATGGTCTCGATGTCGGGCCGGACCAGGGCCTCGCGGCCTCGTCGCACCTTCGTGACCAGGCCCGCCCGCTCCAGCACCGCCACATGTTTCTGCACCGCCGCGAAGCTCATGTCGTAGCCGCGGGCGAGCTCCGACACGGAACTCTCCCGCTCGATCACCCGGACGACGATGTCGCGCCGGGTGCGATCCGCGAGGGCGTGGAAGAGGCGGTCCACCTCGTCCGGCGCCAGTTCATCTACAACCATCACGTTGTACGTTACGGCCGTCACAGTCGCCGCGCAAGCAGTTCTGCACCCGTGCAGGAAAGTGATAGATTTCGTGCCGGGCGCTCTCACCGCAGGATGGCGCCCGATTGACACCAGGGTGTTGAATGTCAAGACACCCGCGGAAGGAGTCACACCGATGAGTTCGCGCGCCAAGGCTGCACAGCACGAGCCCGCCGAGGTCGAGATCCATGCTCGCAACGTGAGCTTCGACTGGGAGAACGTCCCGCTCGAATGGATCCCCGGCGAGCCCGTGGCCAGCGACATCGTCAGCAGCATCCTGCACTCCGTGCTCCCCGAGGGAGAGCGCTGGTTCTGCGAGGTCTACACCGAGGCGCTGCCCTTCGTGAAGGACGAGAACCTCGCCCGCACGATGCGCGGCTTCATCGGCCAGGAGGCCATGCACGCCGAGTCGCACGACCGCGCGCTGTCCGAGTACCTGGAGCGGTGCGGCATCGACACGAAGCCGGTGGCCCGGCAGTTCGAGTACATCTTCCGCAAGATCCTCGCACCGCGGACCTACCACTCCGATCGCGCCCAGTACAACGACATGGTGCAGCGGCTGTGGCTGATCGCGGCCGTCGAGCACTACACCGCGATCCTCGGCGTGTTCGCCCTCAACAACGCGTGGGACGAGTTCAACGTCGACCCGACGATGGCCGACATCTGTCGCTGGCACGGCGCCGAGGAGGTCGAGCACCGGTCCGTCGCGCACGACGTGGCGAACTACTTCGACCCCAGCTACTTCCACCGCTGCCGCGCGATGATCGTGGGCATCGTCTTCCTCATCCTCGCGCTGCACCGCACGTCGGGCTACATGCTGCGCAAGGACCCGAACTTCAGCTACTCCTACCCGCGGCTGTGGTGGGAGTACCTCAAGGGCTCGCACAAGAACATCCTGCCGAAGCTGCGGGACGTCGTGAAGTTCACGCTCATCTACTTCAAGCCCAACTTCGACCCGGCCTCGATCGGCTCGACGGCGCAGGCCGTGGCCTACCTCGCCACCTCGCCGGCCGCCCGGGCGGCGAACGGATGACCGGGGATCGCAAGGCCCCGTCTGTCTTCCGGCCCTGGGGCGAGCCCGTCACGGAGGTGCCCCCGCACCTGTACGGCCGCTGGAAGCACGACCCGCTGCTGCGCTTCGCCAACGCCTTCTTCGGCGTGACCATCCCCGCGTTCGCGCATCTGATGAAGCCGCGGAACCTGGCCGAGCCGAGCACCTCCCGCGACCTGCGAGTGGTCTCCCGCGAGATCGTCGCGCACGACAAGGACGTCGTCGCACTGACCCTCGTCTCCGCCGACGACTCCCCGCTCCCCCGCTGGACGCCCGGCGCCCACCTGGACCTCCTGCTCCCGTCGGGCCGCATGCGCGAGTACTCCCTGTGCGGCGACCCCGCGGACTCCGACACCTACCGCATCGCCGTGCGCCGGATCCCCGGCGGCGGAGGCGGTTCCGTCGAGGTGCACGAGACCCTGCACGTCGGTTCGACGGTGACCGTCAAGGGACCCCGCAACGGCATGCCCATGGCCGTGCCCGGCCACGGATCGTCCGCCGAGCACCTGCGGTTCGTCGCCGGCGGCATCGGCATCACGCCGATCCTGCCGATGATGATCGCCGCCGAGCGCCTCGGCCTGAGCTGGTCGATGCTGTACACCGGACGCTCCACCGACACCATCCCGTTCATCGCCGAGGTGGCGACGTTCGGCGACAAGGTCGAGGTCCGCACCGACGACGAGCACGGCATCCCCACCGCCGACATCCTCATCGGCGACACCCCCGGCCCCACCGCGCTGTACGCGTGCGGACCGATTCCGATGCTCGAATCGCTGCGCGTCGGCCTGATCGGCCGCACGGACGTCGAGCTGCACTACGAGCGGTTCTCCGCGCCGCCCGTCGTCGACGGTAAGCCGTTCACCGCAACGCTGTCCGCTTCCGACATCACGCTCGACGTGGCCGCGGACGAGACGCTGCTGGCCGCGATCCTCAAGGCCAAGCCCGACGCCCCGTACTCCTGCAAGCAGGGCTTCTGCGGCACCTGCCGGATGACGGTGACCGAGGGCACCGTCGACCACCGCGACAAGACCCTGACGCCCTTCGAGCGGGAACAGGGCCAGATGCTGACCTGTGTCTCGCGCGCGGCGGGCTCGCACCTGACCATCGATCTGTAAGGCGTACACCATGACTGACCAGCACCGGTTCGACGTGACCAGCTCCGACGGACTCACCCTGGCCGGGTTCCGTTACGGCACCCATGATCCCGCCCTCCCCACCGTGGTGGCGATCCACGGCTACCCCGACAACCACCACGTGTGGGACGGTGTGGCGGCGGCGCTCGACGGCCGTGCGAACGTGTACACCTACGACGTGCGCGGCGCGGGCGAGTCGGAGGCGCCGGCGGGCAAGGCCGGATACCGGTTCGATCGCCTGATCTCCGACGTCTCGCGCGTGATCGACGCGGTGCGCGAGGTGAGCGGCGACCGGTCGAAGGTGCACCTGATCGGCCACGACTGGGGCTCCATCCAGGGCTGGCACGCCGTCGTCGACCCCGCGGTGGCGGACAAGACCGCCTCGTACACATCGGTTTCCGGGCCGAACCTCAACCACGCGGGCGAGTACCTGCAGGGTGTCAAGGGTTTCAAGGACGTGCCGGCGCGGCTGCGCCAGGCGGCCGGCTCGACCTACATTCCGTTCTTCCTCGCCCCCGGACTCGCCGATTCGCTGTACAAGCGCGGCTGGGGCCAGAAGCTGATCGAGACGCTGGAGAAGCGCGGCACCGGCGGCAGGGTCGCCGAGGGATACGTCCGCAGCGAGCGCGACTTCACCAACGGCTTGAACCTGTACCGCGCCAACATGCCCGGCCCGTTCCTCAAGCCCGCCGAGGCGACGACCTCCGTACCCGTCCAGGTGGTGACGCCCGAGGGCGACCTGTTCGTGACGCCGCCACTGCAGCTGGCCGGCCTGGACAAGTCGCCGAAGTCGCGGCACGTGTCGGTGCCCGGCGGACACTGGGTGGTGGCACAGAACCCCGGACCGCTGGCGGATGCGACCTTCGAGTGGATCGAGTCGAACCGATGATCTCGCGGATCCCGGTGCGCGGCCGGTGGGTGCGCGTGCGCACGTCCGGCGACGCGTCGCTGCCCACTGTGGTTCTGCTGCACGGCATCACGCGCAGCCTGGAGGACTGGGACCCGACCTTCGAGGCCCTCGCCGGCGAGTTCCGTCTGATCGCTCCGGACCTGTCCGGGTACGGATGGTCCGCCCCGCATCCCGACGGTGCCGGGCTCGCCGCCCTGGGCCGCGGCGTGGGTGAGCTGCTGGACGCGCTCGAGGTGACCGGCCCCGTGCACGTGGCGGGCAACTCGCTGGGCGGCGCGGTCACGATGACCCTGCTGGCGCAGCGGCCCGAACTGGTGGCGTCGATGACCCTGGTCGACCCGGCCGGCTTCGGCTCCGAGGTGACCCCGCTGCTGCGCGTGCTGGGAATCCCGGTGCTGGGCAAGATCATCGCGACCACCGCGAGTCGGCCGGGCGCGATCGTGCAGGAGCGACTGATCTTCGCCGACAAGTCCTACGCGACCCGCGCGCGGATCGACCACGCGATGGCGATCGCCCACGAGACCGACGCGGGCCTGACCGCATGGAAGACCGCGGACGAGCTGGGGTCCGTGCGGCACGGCATCCTGCCGGGCTGGCGCGACGAGCTGCACACGACGATCGCGAAGACGCCGCGACCCACGATGGTGCTGTGGGGCGATGCCGATCGCGTGCTCCCGCCCTCGCAGTTGGAGAACGCGCGCTCGCTGATGCCGCACGCGGAGACGCACCTGATCCCGGGCGTCGGCCACATGCCACAGCTCGAGTGCGCGACCGAGTTCGCGGCGCTGCTCACGGACTTCCTGCAGCGCAACGCCATTGCGGACCTGCCGCGGGCCGCGTCGCAGTAGCCGCAGCGCTTGCGCGACCCTGCGGACGATGCGGACATCGCGGGCGGCGCGGGCGGCGACCGCAGGCGACGTGTGTCGCGCGCGGAGCCTATGCACTTCTCGCACACCAGCATCGTCGCAGCTCAAGAGTGTAATCGAAGTTCCCGTCGATGCGTCCCGCACATGCCCCGACGGTCTGTGCGGCGCACCCGGCGAGACCATCCTCGGGCTCACCGATCGGACCGCAGTCCACCGATCACTTCTGATTCTTCATAGCGTTGCAGCGCTATGAAGAATCAGAAGTGACAGCGGGACGTGGGACCACGTGAATCAGCGGGCGGGCGCGGCTCCGAGCGCGGCGGCGGCCGCGGTGAACGCGCGCCATTCCTCGCGGAGGCGGGTGAGTTCTTCGCGGCCGGCGTCCGTGAGTTCGTAGACCTTGCGGGCGGGGCCGGACTCGCTCTGCTCCCACTCGGCGGCGATGAATCCGTCGTTCTCCATCTTCACCAGCGCCGGATACAACTGGGCCCCCTTGATCGGCTGCAGCCCCGCATCGACCAGCGCCGCGGAGACGCCGTAGCCGTGCCGCGGCGCCGACTCGAGCACGCCGAGGATCAAGAGCGGCAACGTCGCCCGTTGCCACGCAGCGGTGCTCATCCGGCCACCTTCCGCGTCCGCTCCCGCCATGCCCGCGGGCCGCTCGTGAGGACGCCGATCGCGAGCATCACGCTCAGAGCGATGTTCAACGCCCTCGCACTCCCCTCGGCGTCGACCGCCATGAACGCTGCGAAGAGTGCGAGGACGAGGTAGAAGGCCGGCATCCGCCACCAGTATCGACCCGATGCACCGGAGGCATCACCCGCGAGACGTCGCGCCATCGCACCGGGCGCCCCGAAATCGTCGAACGCGGTGGTCGTCAGCTCCGCCCGCAGGTTGCGCTCGTAGTCCGCCGCATCCTTCCAGTGAACCCCCTTGGCACGCAGGGCCCCTCGGAATCGCTCGAACCACTCGTCGTCGGTCCATGCGCTCTGCGGCGTCCGTGCCGGCACGAGCCGCCAGGCCACGACCGCGAGCACACTCGGGAGCAGGAACGAGATCGCGACCAACCACCTGGGCGCTCCCGCGATCAGTACAGAGTCCGACCCGACCACTCCGGTGACGACGCCGCCGGCGGCTACGGCCGCGAGTGCACCCACGGCGAAGCGCGTCGCCGAACGCACCCGCCCGGCGGTGTAGAACGCCACCGCCGCAGAACCCGCGACCATGCACGCCACCACGGCGACCCCGAGTACGAGCGGACCGAGGCCCACGTCGACGGGGCCTGCACCGTCGAACAGGAACATCCCGCCCACACCGATTCCCATCATCAGCAGGATCACCGCAGACAGGGCGAAGACATCACGCATGCCCAGCCCTTCCGCCGCCTCCGCATCGGCGTCCGGACTCCCGTACTCGATCGCATCGGCCCGGGCGAGCTCCACGGGATCGCCGAACAACTCGTCAGCGGAGACTCCGGCCGCGGCGATGGAGTCGACGAGCTCGTTCTGCCGAGCGACGACGAGCTCACGATCGACGCCGTCCTGCCACGCGAGGGTGACGACGTAACGCTTGCCCCACTTCTCGTCCCGCTCAGCGAAGTCCTTCGCTTCCATCTCGACTCCTACCTAGATCGAATTTGTATCTAGATATAGCAGTCGGGACGACGACGGACAACACCGCCGACAGCGAGGGTATGCACGAAATGAATAGTCTCCAGGCGCAAAACACGACCTGACCAGGCGTGACGCGAGATATGCAGAAGATGAATACCCCGCGGAGTGACTACATCGTCACTGCGGGGCGACGACCGAGCGGGCGAGCACCGTCGCCTTCGCCGTCGTGGGGACGCGAACGCGGCCGGAGCGGGCACCGTCGAGCCCGGCGGACCGGAGACGGCGGACGAGCTCCCCGTAGAGGTCGGCGGCGGCGCGGACGCCGCGCTGGACGTCGCGCGGGAGCCGCGCGATCCCGGCGCGACCGGCGGCGAGGTCGGCGGCGGCGTCGTCGAGGGCGTCGTCGAAGGCCTGCTGCGTGAGCTCGGGCAGGTAGGCGCGGCCGAGGCGGAGCTCGTCGTCGGTGAGGTCGCGCAGGAAGTTGACCTTCTGGAAGGCCGCCCCGAGTCGCGCGGCGTCCGGCGCCAGGCGCTCGTAGTCCGACCCGGCGCCGGGAGCGGAGCGAGCGGGCCGACTCGAGGCGGGCACGCCATACAGGTAGGCGCGCAGGCACATCAGCCCGACCACCTCGGCGGACCCGTGGATGTACGCGGCCAGCGACTCCGGCGTGTGCGACGCGGGGGTCAGGTCCGCGCGCATGGACGCGAAGAAGGGCCTGGTCAGCTCGGTGCCGAAACCGGTCGCACGGGCGGTCGCGGCGAAGGCGTGCACCACGAGGTTCGCGCTGAACCCGTCCGAGATCGCGGCCTCGACGGACGCCTCGAGCGCGTCGAGGTGGGCCCGCGGATCGGTGGGGCAGGCACCGTCGACGATCTCGTCCGCCACCCGGACCAGCCCGTAGATGGACGTGATGTGATCACGCACGCGGCACGGCATCATCCGCGCGGCGAGCGAGAACGACGTCGAGTAGTCGCGGATCACCACGGCGGAGGCCGCGACCGCGGCGTGGAGGTACCGCTCGCTGGAATCCATGCCCACCAGTGTCCCGACCGTGTCGGCGGACCTGTCAGGCACCCCGATACGGTGGGGGCATGCGCGTCGCCACCTGGAATGTGAACTCGGTCAAGCAGCGGCACGGGCGGCTGCTGGAGTGGCTGGACTCGCGCCGGCCCGACGTCGTCTGTCTGCAGGAACTGAAGATGACCGACGACGCCTTCGCCACGCTGATCGGCCCGGACCTGGAAGAACGCGGCTACGAGTTCGCCACCGCGGGACAGCCGGCGTGGAACGGCTCGGCGCTGCTGTCGAAGGTGGGCCTGCAGGACGTCGTCGTCGGGATCCCGGGCGCGCCCGAGTACGAGGGCATCGTCGAGGGCCGCGCGATCTCGGGCGTCTGCGGCGCCGGAGACGGCGACCCCGGCATCCGCGTGCACTCGCTGTACACGCCGAACGGCCGCGAGATCGACTCCGATCACTACGCCTACAAGCTCGAGTGGCTCGCCGCGCTCGTCGCGCAGGTGAAGGCCGACACCGTCCCCCAACTGGTCTGCGGCGACATGAACATCGCGCCCACCGACGAGGACGTCTTCGACCCGGCGGCCTTCACCGGCCACACGCACGTCACGCCGCCGGAGCGCGACGCGATCGCCGCCCTCGAGGCCCTCGGCCTGCGCGACGTGGTCCGCGAACGCTGGCCGCACGAGCAGGTCTTCTCCTACTGGGACTACCGCGCCGGCATGTTCAACAAGAACCTCGGCATGCGGATCGACCTGATCCTGGCCAGCGGCACCGTCGCCGACCGGACCGCGGCCGCGTGGATCGACCGACAGGCCCGCAAGGGCAAGGGGCCGTCGGACCACGCCCCCGTCATGCTCGACCTGGACACCGCTCCCGACGGTGACATCGGTCCGATGGTGCCGCCACCGTCGGCCGGGCGGGTGAGCCCGAAGGGCGCGAAGCTTCCCCAGACCAAGGACTGAACCGTTTGCAACCGCAACGTGACTCTCGCTACACTCCTGCACCGACAGGCGGAACGAGGGAGTGCATGTGGACGCGGTTGCAGGCAGCATCAGCAGACGGCACGCCCTGCGCGCCGCCGGTGTGGGGACCGCGGGCGCGGGCATCGCCGCGCTGACCGGCCGGTTGGGCACCGGCCTGGCCTCCGCCGAACCCGGCGTCCGCAGCACCGCCACCCCGGACTCCCGCACGACGTGGGACCCGGAGTGCGACGCACTCATGAAGTCCGTGCTCGAGCGCGGCGACGTCGACCGGACGAACCGCGCCCTCGCGCAGTGGACGACGAACTCGCAGCCCGTCCCCGACGGCATGCCGTCGGACGTGCGGGACTTCATCGAGGAGGCACGCAAGCTCCCCGAATGGCTCGACGCCCGCCTGATGAAGGGCGCCGACACCTTCTACACCACCCGTAGCTTCTATCTCTCGACGATCATCGGGCTCTGCGGCGGGATCATGATGTCGGTGATCCCGCGCGAATCGCGGGCCGTCTACTGGTCGGCCGGCGGCGCGGACATGAAGGACCGCATCGCCAAGACCTATCGCCTGGTGTACGACCAGATCGCCGTCGGCGCCTACGGCCCCAACGGACGGGCCGCCACCACCGCGGTGAAGGTCCGTCTCACACACGGCGCCGTGCGGCACCTACTGCCGCAGTCGCCGCACTGGAAGAAGGTCGCCGACCAGCCCAAGCCCATCTCGCAGGCCGACATGATGGTCACCTGGCACACCCTCGCCACCATGGGCATGCGGATCATGCGGAACTGGGGCGTCCACCTGCCGCAGGACGAGGTCGACGGGCTGCTGCACTCCTGGCAGGTCAACGGGCACATGCTGGGTATTCGCGACGATTACATCCCGTCGAGCTGGGACCAGGCCGAGCGCCAGGCGCAGAAGGACCTCGACACGATCATGGGTCCGACCCCCGAAGGGGTCAAGATCGCCAACATGTTGGTGGACCACGGTCGCGACCTCGACGGACGAATCGTGTCGCGGCCGGCGATCGAGGCGTTCACCCGCTACTCCCTCGGCGACAAGCTGACGGACTGGATGCAGCTGCCGCCGCAGCCGCTGTACCAGGGCCTGCTCACCGCCACCTGGCCCACCTACGTGGCCATCCGCGAGGGAGGGCTCACGCAGGCCGCCCTCCCTCCCGAGCTGTACCACCAGATGGACCAGCTCGCGAACACCTTCGAACTCGTGTACCTGGGCGGCTTCCGGCCGATCAACATCGCCATCCCCACGGGCAACAACCCGAATTACGGTAAGCCGCAGTACAAGTGACTACTCCTCGGTGCTGAGCACCTCGGCGACGAATCCGTTCACACGGGTCCGCAGGTCAGCGAGGTTCTGCTCGCGGATCATCTCCACATCGGTGCCCTTGTGGAACGCGGGCGGTAGCTTGCGCGCGTTCGCGGCGCAACTGAAGTCCTCGCACACGAGCATGCCGATGGTGTCGCCCTTGCGACCGGCGGCACCGCCCCGTCGGACGGTGTAGAGGACCGCCTGGCTCGTGATGTTCACGTCGCGGCACCACGAGCACATGGCCTTCGCGGCGGGCTTCTTCTCGGCCTGGGTGAGGATGACGGTGACCAGCTCGGCACCGTCGGGTCCGGTGGTGGGGACGGCGACGTAGGCGCGCCGCGGGATCTTCCTGTCGCGCCACCCGAGGTACTCGAGCTTGCCGAAGTCGAGGTCGTCGAAGTCGGCCGGGAAGGTCACGCGCTTGATCTCGCTCTTGGTGGCGCCGCGGAAGGCGTCGATGATCTGCTGCTGGGATACGGGATCCATGATTGAACCGTTCTGTGATCCCCGGGCGGTGCGCCGGGGGTGAGGTGTGTAGGCAGAGCTGCGCGGCCGGTCCGGTGGATCGGCTGCGGGGCGGGATCATCTGCCGTGGCGCAGGGCGCCGGACACTCCTCCTCGGTTCATGCACTCCACCCTACGCGCGCTGTCACGCGAATTTCGCCGCCAGCTCCGCCCATGTCCGATCCAGCTCGCCGGCGGGGAACCGGCCGTCGATCTCGAGGATCGCCATGCCGTGCGCCGCGGCCCACAACGCCTGCGCCGCATGCGGATCGCCTGTGACCTCGAAGAAGGGTGCGCCCGACCACTCCTCCAGTCCGTCCGGGAGCGCGCCCCGGTCCAGTGGCCCGACGGTGGCGAGTCGGTACAGGTTCGGGGTGGCCCGCGCGACGGAGCGGTAGTCGCGAATCAGCTCTGCCACGCCGGTGACGGGGCGGAGTGCGGCGCCCGACTCGGCGAGCGCGACACCGACGAGGACGGCCTTGAGCGCGTCCTTGTTCGCGAAGTGCTTGTACAGCGACGGTGCGCGGATCCCGATCTCGTCGGCGAGGTCGCGCATCGTCACACGATCCCAGCCGTCGCGTTCCAGCAGGACGCGGGCGGCCGCCACGATCTGCCGGGCGCGAGGGGTCGCGGCGCGCAGCGGGTCCAGCTCGTCGGGGATCACCGGGCGATCGTAGCCAGCACCCGTTCCCGCAGCGCGCGGTTCATGGCGTCGAAGCCGTCGGCGACGTCGATCGACGAGCCGACCACGGGCACCAGCACTCCGCGGAACCGCTCACCCTGGATGAATCGGGTCCCGGTCGGCGTGGTCTCCAGACGGAAGGAGTGCTCGCCGTCGAGCAGCCGGGGCAGCAGAACCCTCCCCAACCAGCGCAGTTCGCGCTCCGGATCCACCGCCAACACCTCGGGCCGGAAGCCCGTCTCGGAGCCCCGGTCCCGGATCCGGACGTCGAGGTCGCGGCCGACCTCGAGACCGTCCGGCGCAGCGGCGCGGATCACGAACGGATTCCACTGCGGGTAGGCCTCGAAGTCGGTCAGCACCCGCCACACCTCTGCGGGCGACGCCTCGATCTCGACCGACCGCTCGACGGTCCGGTCCCGGTACAGCACGGCCGCGAGTACTCCCACCAGCACCATCACTGCGACCACCGACAGAATCCACTTCATGACGCCTCCAGGCTAACATTGTTAGCCTCATTGTAAGCTAACGTCGTTAGCCGCACAACCGCCGACCCGGCATTGACCACGCGGCCGACCGAACCTAATGTGACCGGCGAGTCACTTCTACGAACGCGGCGAGAGGAGCAGCGCATGACCACCTCGGTCACCGGACCCGCGCGCTCCGGCAGCCGCGGCGTCCCCCGCGAGGTCCGCGCCGCAGCGATCCTGGAGGCCGCCGCCCAGGAGTTCGGGGAGGCCGGATACGCCGGCGCCCAACTCACGACGATCGCGGCGCGCGCCGACGTGTCGAAAGCCCTCGTACTGGCCTACTTCTCGTCGAAGGAGAAGCTGTACATCGCCTGCGTCGAGAAGGCCGGCCCGATCGTCTTCGACGCGGTGACCGGCGCGGTCGCCTCGCCGAACTCCCCAGAACCGCACATGTCCCTGTTCGGCCGGTCCGCGAGCGCCGTCCTCACCTCACTGTTCACCGCCCTCGAGGGCCGCACCGGATACTGGGCGCTCCTGTACGACCGCACACTCCCCGTCGGCGCCGGACGCGACGCCGCCCGCGCCCAGCGGCACCGACTGCGGGAACAGTCGGCGCGCGCCGTCGCCGATGTGCTGCGCGCCGCGGGTCTGACCGATCCCCGGGACAGCTCCGCCGCCGTCCTGATCTGGGAATCGATGGTCTCCGCGTCCATGCACTGGTGGAGTCTCGATCCCGGCATGTCCGCCGGCGAGGTGTCCGCCACCTCCGCGCGCATCCTCGCCGCCCTGTCGTTCCCGGCACCGTCGACCACCCCCGAAACGGAGATGTCATGAGCCGCAAGATTTCCACCCTGTTGTCCCGCGCCGTGGTCGACGCGGCGCTCCCGTTGCTCGACAGCAGGATCGAGGCGTCGAGGCGTCCCTTCGACCAGCCCGAGATCCTGCGGCCGCACGTGACGTCCAAGGTGTGGTCGACCACGCACTACGGGGTGTTCGTACCGGACCTGCCCGAGCCCTACCGGTACGTGAACACGATGACGCTCATCGGCGCGCCCGGCGCGGAGCTCTTCGACCAGGATCATTTGGCGGCTGCGGACGCCCGCAACACCACGACGGTGCTCTCCTCGACCGCGTACGCCGACCAGCACTTCTACCGCGCGTACGACGCGTCGACGGAGTGCAGTTTCGCCCGCGACGGCTCCACACTCCGGTGGGGCGACGAGCTCGCGATCGACATCGACCTGCCGCGGGTGACGGTGCGCGGGCGCTACCCGGGATTCGGCGTCGACCTGGAGCTCGAGGTCACCGACCAGGTCTCCTACTTCGTCAAGACGCCCGTCTACGACCACCTCAGCCTGACGGCGCCGTACACCGGCACCGTCGACGGCGATCGGGTCGAGGGTGTCGGCACGTTCGAGTACGCGCGGATGCGCACGCACCAGTCACTGCTCGGCCGACCGATCCCCGGCCCGCTCAAGCTGCCGATCGACTTCTTCACGTACCAGATCATCGACATCGACCCCACGACGCAGATCCTGCTCACCGACGTCCGCGCCCGCGGCAGCATCGCGTGCCGCCTCGCGCACGTGCGCCGACTCGGCGCGCCGGCGGAGGTCTACGAGGACGTGCGGATGGAGGTGCTCGAGTCCCGCGAGGTGGTCGACGAACGGGGCCGGGCGATGACGGTGCCCGTCCTCCTCCGGTGGACGGTGCGCGACGGCGATGCCGAGGTGCTGACCGTGGACGGTTCGGTGGACAGCACGCTGCGCTACGGGCACGGACGCGGCTACGTGGGCGCGTACACCTACATCGGGTCCTACCGCGAGGAGCCCGTCGCCGGCAGCGCGTACCTGGAATGGATCGACACGCGCGACTGAGCGCGGATCGGCGCGTCAGCCCCGCGGGGTGTCGCCCGCCGGACCCGACGGCATCCCGCTGCCGGGGCACATACCTTTCCGACAAGCCATGCACGCGAAGCATGGCTACAAAACCGCAGGTCAGTGGCAGTTTTCGGCGATCGAGTCATGCGCGGAGCGCATGGCAGCGCCGCAGCACCCGGGCTCAGCGCCCCGTGCCGCCGCAGTAGGAGCCGAAGTACGAGGCGCTCCAGAGCTGCAGCGCAACGGTGCCGCCGATGAGGAGGACCAGCATCGCGACGCCGAAGACTCGCAGACCACGTGTCGTCCCATAGACCATATCGCCGCCCGCAGCGGCGCCGAGGATCAACGAACAGCCCAGCCACAGCAGCCCGACGATGTTGATGCCGATTCGACCGCTGACACCGACCCCGATGCCGCAGACCTCGACGGCGACGAGGTGCATCCGCACCCACGACCAGTAACCGATCGCTCCGGAGCCCGCGAGCACCACGATGAAGGTGGCGACTCGGGCAAGAGTCCCGAGCACGGCGCGCCGGCTCGCGTATTCGCCATTGTTCGAGAGGCCGCCACGCCGGGGGTCGACTGACATCCGACCAATGTAGCGAAGCGCACTGGGAGATGCGTCTAACGCATCAGCGCCCGCGGGCGATGTCCAGCGCGGCCTTCGGGCGGGACAGGAGGTACTCGCGGGCGAGGTTGCGGACCCAGGCGCGGCGGGTGCAGCCGCACTCGGCGCGGACGGCGTCGGCGTCGAGGCCGAGGTGCCGGGCGAGGGCGGCGGCCCGTCGGGCATGGAAGAACTGGGAGACGAGCAGGACACGTTCCACCCCGAACTCGTCCCGCGCGCGCCGACAGGCGAGGTAGGTGTCGAGGCCGGCACCGTCCGTGAGCAGGGCCGATTCGGGGACGCCCCGGTCGAGCAGCCATCCCGTCATCACGGCGATCTCGTCGCCGGACATGCCGCCCTGATTGCCGGAGACCAGGATCTTCTCGGCCTTCCCCAGCCGGTACAACTGCAGCGACGCCTCGAGCCTGCCCTCGACGAACGAGCCCGGGCGGCCACCGAGTACGGACGCACCGAAGGCGATCGCGACGGGGGCCGACGGGGCGTCGGCCGGGAGGTGGAGGGGCCCGGTTCCCGTGATGCCCGTCACGACGGATCGCAACCGCCCGGCCGGGCGGGCGTTCGACGATGCGACAGAACTCATGACCACACCTTACCGACCAGGTAGTTAGGTCATCCTTCGCGCGAAGGCACCAGGTCCGCGATCTACCGTTATGCCAGACGCAGTGGTTTCGCGCTTATATTACTCGCGAGTAACATGAGTGCTACCCAGCCCGCGAGGCAGAAAGGTGCACGACGTGGACCAGACGTATTTGGCCGCCGCCGAGTCCGACATCACCCCGCTGAACATCACCCTCGGCACGATCGGCGCGATCGCCTTCGTGCTCGGCTGGGCGATCTTCTTCCGAGGCGCGCTCCGCATGGTGCGGATCATCGCCCAGGGACAGTCGGCCAAGGACCGCTGGCTCCCCTTCATCCCGCGTGCCGCGGAGGTCGTGGTCGAGTTCCTCGCCCACACCAAGATGATCAAGAACCGCACGGTGGGCATCGCCCACTGGTTCGTCATGGTCGGCTTCCTGCTCGGCATGGTGCTGTGGTTCGAGGCTCTGCCGCAGACCTTCGACCCGTCGTTCCACTGGCCCGTCATCGGCGCGTGGCCGGTGTACCACCTCGTGGACGAGATCCTCGGCATCGCGACCTTCGTCGGCATCCTGGTGCTGATCGTGGTCCGGCAGGTCAAGCACCCGCGGAACCCCGCGCTCTTCTCGCGCTTCGCCGGCAGCAAGTTCCTGCCCGCTTACACGATCGAGGCCATCGTCCTGTTCGAGGGCCTCGGCATGATCATGGTCAAGGCCGGCAAGATCGCCATGACCGGCGAGTCCGACCCCGTCACCGACTTCTTCACCCGCCACGTCGCCGAGCTGCTCCCCGCGAGCCCGGCGATGGTCACGGTCTTCGCCTTCATCAAGCTGATGTCGGGCGTGACCTTCCTGATCTGCGTCGGCAGCAACCTCACCTGGGGCGTCGCGTGGCACCGGTTCTCGGCGTTCTTCAACATCTACTTCAAGCGCGAGCTGGGCAGCCGCCGCGCACTGGGCGCCGCCAAGCCGATGGTCTCCAACGGCAAGGTCCTGACCATGGAGAACACCGACCCGGACGTCGACAACCTCGGCGCCGGCAAGATCGAGGACTTCTCCTGGAAGGGCTGGCTGGACTTCACGACCTGCACCGAGTGCGGTCGCTGCCAGAGCCAGTGCCCCGCGTGGAACACCGGCAAGCCGCTGAGCCCGAAGCTGCTCATCATGGGCCTGCGCGACCACGGCTACGCCAAGGCGCCGTACCTCCTGGCCGGGGGCCGCACGGACCCGGCCGGCGAGCAGATCGGCCTGGTCGGCAAGGACGGCACCGTCGACGAGGCCGCGCTCGAGAAGATCCCCGCGGAGGCCCGCGCCGAGGCCGAGCGCTCGCTGGTCGGCCCCGCAGGTGAGGACGGCGCCCTGGGCGGCGTCATCGACCCCGAGGTCCTGTGGTCCTGCACCACCTGCGGCGCCTGCGTCGAGCAGTGCCCCGTCGACATCGAGCACGTCGACCACATCGTCGACATGCGCCGCTACCAGGTGCTGATCGAGTCGGAGTTCCCGCACGAACTCGCCGGCCTGTTCAAGAACCTCGAGAACAAGGGCAACCCCTGGGGCCAGAACCCCAGCCAGCGCACCGCGTGGATCGACGAGATGGACATCGAGATCCCGGTCTACGGCCAGGACGTCGAGTCCTTCGAGGGCTTCGAATACCTCTTCTGGGTCGGCTGCGCCGGCGCCTTCGAGGACCGCGCGAAGAAGACCACCAAGGCCGTCGCCGAGCTCCTCGACGTGGCCGCCGTGAACTTCCTGGTCCTGGGCCAGGGCGAGACCTGTACCGGCGACTCCGCGCGCCGCGCGGGCAACGAGTTCCTGTTCCAGATGCTGGCGCAGCAGAACATCGAGCAGCTCGACGAGGTCTTCGAGGGCGTGCCCGCGAAGCAGCGCAAGATCGTCGTGACCTGCGCCCACTGCTTCAACGCGCTCGGCAACGAGTACCCGCAGGTCGGCGGCGACTACGAGGTCGTCCACCACACGCAGCTGCTCAACAAGCTGGTCCGCGAGAAGCGCCTCGTGCCCGTGGCGCCCCCGAGCGAGGACGTGACCTACCACGACCCCTGCTATCTCGGTCGCCACAACCAGGTCTACGAGGCTCCTCGTGAGCTCATCGGCGCCTCCGGCGCCACGCTCAAGGAGATGCCGCGGCACCTCGAGCGGTCCATGTGCTGTGGCGCCGGCGGCGCGCGCATGTGGATGGAGGAGCAGCTCGGCAAGCGCATCAACATCGACCGCGTCGACGAGGCCCTGAACACGCTGTCCTCGACGCCCGCCGAGACCCCGAAGAAGATCGCCACCGGCTGCCCGTTCTGCCGCGTGATGCTCTCCGACGGCGTGACCGCCCAGACCGCGGACAACGAGGCCGCAGCGCCCGAGGTCGTCGACGTCGCCCAGATGCTCCTGGAGTCGGTCCGGCGCGGCCTCCCCGAGGGCATCGTCGTCGGCAATCCGAACCGCAAGGTGTCCGACGGTGCCACCGCCCTCGCCGAGGCACCTGCCGCGACTCCGGCGGCCGCACCTGCCGCGGCCGCTCCTGCTGCGGCCCCGGCCGCGCCCGCGGAGAAGAAGGACGCCAAGCCCGCAGTCGGCCTCGGCCTCGCGGGTGGCGGCAAGCGCCCCGGCGGCCCGAAGAAGCCGGGTGCGCCCAAGCCTGCTGCGGCTCCGGCTGCTGAGGCCGCTCCCGCGGCCGAGGCCCCCTCGGCCCCTGCGGCACCCGCGAAGCCCTCGGTCGGGCTGGGTATGGCCGGCGGCGCCAAGCGCCCCGGCGCGAAGAAGCCCGGCGGAGCCGCTCCGGCAGCTGCACCTGCTGCTCCCGCGGCCGAGACCGCTCCGGCGGCCGAGGCACCGGCAGCGCCGACTACGCCCGCGAAGCCCGCGGTCGGGCTCGGCATGGCCGGCGGAGCCAAGCGACCGGGCGCGAAGAAGCCCGGCGCGCCGAAGCCTGCAGCGGCCCCGGCGGAGGCCCCCGCGGCCGCCGCTCCCGCGACCGAAGCACCCCCGGCTCCGGCCGAGGACCGCACGCTGGCCACGGCCGGAGAATCGAAGGCCGCAGGATTCGGCATCGCCGCCGGCGCCAAGCGACCGGGCGCCAAGAAGCCCGGCGCACCCAAGGCCGCGGCACCCGCCGCTCCCGTCGCCGCGGAGGCCCCCGCCGCTGCCGAGGCTCCTGCAGCTCCGGTCGCTGAGGCACCGGCCGCCCCGGCCGCGGAAGCCCCTGCGACGTCCGCGGCTCCGGCCGTGGACCGCACGCTGAAGACCGCGGGCGAGTCCAAGGCCGCGGGGTTCGGCATCGCCGCCGGCGCCAAGCGCCCGGGCGCCAAGAAGCCCGGCGCACCCCGCGCCGCGGCACCCGCTCCGGCCGAGCCCACCCCGGCACCCGAGGCCCCCGCGGCCCCGGCACCCGCCGAGGAGGCTCCCGCGGACAGCGCACCGTCGGTCCCGGAAACCGCAGTTCAGGAAGCCCCCGCAAGCCCGGCACCGTCGGGCGGGAACGACCGGACGCTGACGACGGAGGGCGAGTCGAAGGCCAAGGGCTTCGGGATCGCGGCGGGCGCGAAGCGTCCCGGCGGCCGGAAGTGATCGACTCCGAGCGAATCGCTATCAACCGATAGGGCAGGATGGTCCCGTGCCTGAGTACGTGAGTTACGAGGAGTTCGGGCGGCGCTTCTTCGAGATCGCCGTGAACGAGGAGCGCGTCGGCTCCGCGTTCGCCGACATCGCCGGCGGCGATTTCACCGTGGGCCCGATCCCGTCGGGCCCCGGTGGGATGGCCAAGGTGTGGGCGCAGGTGGAGATCGACGAGCCGCAGCTCACCCGCCAGGTGGGCGAGCTCATCACCTTCACGGTGAAGATCCCGCTGCGCATCGGCCTGCTCATCGACCTCAAGGTCGACCGGATCCGCTACGACGTGGCCGGCCTGATCACGCTGCCGCTCACTGTGCGGGCAGCCGCGCCGCTGGAGCTGCGCATCGAGGTCGACCCGCCCAGGCCCAAGGACGTGTGGGTCGACGTCGAGTCGCGGACGATCCGCGGCTCGATCGTGCGCGTCGTGGCCAGCGTGGACGCGGAGATCCGGCGGTTCATCGCGCAGTACGTGGCCGAGGAGATCGACAAGCCCGAGGTCAAGAAGGCGCGGATCATCAACGTCTCCGAGGAGCTGGGACGCGCCTTCCACAACCTCGGCGACGAGGAGGACCCGCAGGCCGCGGCCGGCTCCGCACCCGTTGCCGAGGTCGTCGAGGTGGTGGAGGTCGTCGAGGTGGTCGAACCCACCGAGATCCTCCCCGCGCCGCCGGCCACACCCGACCAGTAGTCGGGGAATCCCCCGATTCCCGCGCGGGAGTCGTTGTCGCCGTCCGCGTCGGGAAATCCGCGGATCAGCCGGCGGCGCCGTCGACGATGTTCTGGATCGCCGCGCCGTACGCGGCCACCAGCTCGTCGGCGGTCGGCTCCCGGAACAGCGGCGCGGCCACCAGGTAGCGCAGGAAGGCCAGCCCGAACATCGTGCTGGCCACCACGCGCGCCGTCGCGATGTCGATCCCCGCGTGCTTCGTCAGCGTCGGGATCATCACCGACGACAGGAACTCGCCGAAGGTGTTGGCCGCGCCCTCGTCCGCGCTGATCGCGCCGCGCAGCAGCGCCCGGAAGGCATCCGTCGTCTCGGGCCCCTCCCACACGGTGAGCGCGGCCCGGACCAGACGCTCCCCCACTCCCTCCCGCGGACCGTCGAGGGCGGCGGTGAAGATCTCCTCCGGATCGACGGGCATGCTCATCACGCCCCGGAAGAGCCCCTTCTTATTGCCGTAGTAGTACGAGACCAGCGCGACGTCGACACCGGCGCGCGCCGCGATGGCGCGGATCGTGGTGCGGTCGTAGCCCACCTCGGCGAAGAGCTCCCGCGCCGCCTCGAGGATGTCCGTCTTGGCGGTACTCGTGCCCGCCCGTCTGCCCGTGGCCATGCGGCCAGCCTAACAGTATTTCAACGCGTGTTGACTTCTACGCCAACACAGTCGTAGTCTCGGTTTCATCACACGTTGAATTACTCGGAGGTGCTCCACCATGAGCAAGTCCCACGCCAAGCTCGCCGCGGCGTTCGCCGGGCTGGCCATCGCCATCCCACTCATCGTCCTGCTGTTCACCTGGCCCGCATCGCACGGCAAGCCGCACGACCTGCCGATCGGCGTCGCCGGGCCCGCGGCCGTCGCACAGCAGGTCGAGCAGCGCCTCGACGCCCAGCAGCCCGGCGGTTTCCAGGTGCACTCCTACGGCACCGAAGCCGACCTGGTGCAGGCCACGAAGGACCGGAAGGTCTACGGGGGCGTCGTCCCCGGGACCCTCGGCAGCGAGACGAAGGTCGTCGTCGCGAGCGGCGGCTCGCCCGTCGTCGCGCAGATGCTGCCCCAGATGACCACCGCGATGGCCCAGGGCCAGAAGGTGCAGACCGTCGAGGTCGCGGCGCTGTCCGCCGACGATCCCCGCGGTGCCGGCTTCGGCTCGATCGTGATGCCCGTCTTCCTCTCCGGCATGGTGCTGGCGCTGGCGACCGTGATGATCGGCGGCCACCCGAAGATCGTCGCCGTCGCGCTGCCCGTGGGCGCTGCCGTGGTCGGCGCGGCCGCCGTGGGCGCGGCCATGTCGATCGGCGTCCTGCCCGGCGGGTTCTGGGGCCAGTGGCTCGCCATGAGCGCGGGCATGCTCGCCATCGGCGCCACGGTCGCCGGCCTGGTCTCGCTGCTCGGCACCACGGGCATCGGACCGGCGGCGCTGCTGTTCATGCTGGTCGGGATGCCGCTGGCCGGGATCGCGGCACCGCCGGAGTTCCTGCCGCACATCTGGGGCGTGCTCGGCCAGTGCCTGCCCATCGGCGCTACGGGCACGGCCCTGCGCAGCGCGGCCTTCTTCGCCGACGGTGCCGTGGTCGGCGCCGGAGCCGGCGCGGCTTTCGCTGTGCTCGGCGCGTGGATCGCGGTGGGGTACGCCCTGCTCGTGATCGGCGCGGCGAAGCACCGGGCCCGGGCCGGCGCACCGTCGGACAAGGGCGAGGTGACGGAAAAGGATTTGCCGGAACCTGCGACGATATAGCCCATGAGCCGACCGCATGTGCCCCACATCCGCACCGAACTCAAGCCGCTCGAGCAGTCCGCCAAGCTGCAGAACGTGCTGTACGAGATCCGTGGACCCGTGGTGGCACAGGCGGCTCGGCTCGAGGCGCAGGGGCACCGCATCCTCAAGCTGAACATCGGGAACCCGGCGACCTTCGGTTTCGAGGCGCCGGATTCCATCGTCCGCGACATGATCCACGCGCTGCCCACCTCCCAGGGCTACAGCGAGTCGCAGGGCATCGCCTCCGCGCGACGGGCCGTGGTGACCCGCTACGAGGAGGTCCCGGACTTCCCTTACTTCGACATCGGCGACGTGTACCTCGGCAACGGGGTCTCCGAGCTCATCACCATGACGCTGCAGGCGCTGCTCAACAACGGCGACGAGGTGCTCATCCCCGCGCCGGACTACCCGCTGTGGACCGCCATGACCAGCCTCTCCGGCGGGACGCCCGTGCACTACCTGTGCGACGAGGACAACGGCTGGAATCCGTCGGTCGAGGACATCGAGGCGAAGATCACGCCGCGCACCAAGGCCATCGTCGTGATCAACCCGAACAACCCCACCGGTGCCGTCTACTCGCGCGAGACGCTGCAGCAGATCGTCGAGGTGGCGCGCAAGCACTCGCTCCTCGTCCTCGCCGACGAGATCTACGACCGGATCCTCTACGACGGCGCGCAGCACATCTCCATCGCCGAGCTCGCCCCGGATCTGCTGGTGTGCACGTTCAACGGCCTGTCCAAGGCGTACCGGGTGTGCGGCTACCGCGCCGGCTGGATGGTCCTGACCGGCCCCAAGGAGCACGCGTCGGGCTTCATCGAGGGGCTCACGCTGCTCGCCTCGACGCGGCTGTGCCCCAACGTCCCCGCCCAGCACGCGATCCAGGTGGCGCTCGGCGGCTACCAGTCGATCAACGACCTGATCCTGCCCGGCGGGCGACTGCTGGAACAGCGCGATGTGGCCTACGAGAAGCTCAACGCGATCGACGGCGTCAGCTGCGTGAAGCCGCGGGGCGCGCTCTACGCCTTCCCGAAACTGGACCCGAACGTGCACGAGATCCGCGACGACGAGCAGATGGTCCTCGACCTGCTCAACCAGGAGAAGATCCTGCTGGTCCAGGGCACCGGCTTCAACTGGCCCACGCCGGACCACCTGCGCGTTGTGACGCTCCCCTGGGCCCGTGACCTGGCCGAGGCGCTCGACCGGTTCGGCAACTTCCTGAGTTCGTACAAGCAGAAGTAGGGTGGCGGCGTGACAGCCGACCACGACCACGACCACGACGACGTGCACGAGGCCGCCGCGCACGTGCACAGCCATTCGCTGGCCAACATCTCGCTGGGCAAATGGGCCTCGCGGATCGTCGTCGGCCTGCTCGCAGTGATCGGGGTCGCCGTCCTCGCCGGACTGATCGTGCTGTGGCCGTCGCACCTGCGAGTCAGCGTGCCCGGCGGCCCGCAGGCGCCGAACCTGTCGAAGGGCGTCGTCGCGGAGCAGATGGTCGGCGACTGCGACTTCACCCCGGCCGGGAACGGGCAGGTCAGCGAGACACAGCCGCATCCGCTCCTCAACGCCGACGGTGGCTGCCTCAACAGCTCGGTGCAGATCACCAGCGGCCCGGACTCGGGCAAGTGGACGATGTTCTCGATCGGCACGCAGCGCACCAACGTGTCCGCGGTGCCGGGCCAGAGCTCGTCGGGACAGCCGTCCGGCATCGACCTCACGCGTCCGGCCACCCCGGGCACCGGGCAGCCCGACCTGTCGCCGGGCACCAAGATCCTCATCAGCGCCAACGGCGGCGGTGTGGCCGGGTCGCCGTCGAACTACGCGTTCTACGACTACTCGCGCGGCGTGTCGCTGTGGGTGTGGGGCCTGGTGTTCGCGGCGGTCGTCATCGCGGTCGCGCAATGGCGCGGCCTGCGCGCGATCATCGGGCTCGCACTGTCGGGCGCCGTGATCGTGCTGTTCGCCCTGCCCTCGATCCTCGACGGCAACTCTGCCGTGTGGGTCGCGATGGTGGCCTCCGCGGTGATCCTGTACGTGGTGCTCTACCTGGCGCACGGGGTGTCGCTGAGGACCTCGGCCGCGCTGCTGGGCACGCTGTGCGCGCTGGCCGTGTGCGGCGTGCTCGCGTGGCTCGCAACCCTGACCACGCAGGTCACGGGCCTGAGCAATGAGGACTCGACGAACCTGCAGGCGTACGCGACCACCGTGTCCATCTCCGGCGTCCTGCTGGCCGGCTTCATCATCGGCGCCCTGGGCGTGCTCAACGACGTGACCATCACCCAGGCCTCGGCGACCTTCGAGCTGGCGAAGCTCTCGCCCAAGTCCTCGCGGCGCCGGACCTTCCTCGCGGCCATGCGCGTCGGCCGCGACCACATCGCCTCGACCGTCTACACGCTGGTCTTCGCGTACGTCGGCACCGCGCTGCCGCTGCTCCTGCTGTTCTCCATCGCGGGCCGGCCGCTGGGCCAGGTACTCACGTCCGATTCCGTGGCGATCGAGCTGGTCCGCGCGTTCGTCGGCGGCATCGGCCTGGCGCTGTCCGTGCCGCTGACCACCGCGATCGCGGTGCTGCTGGCGAAGCCGAAGCGGGTCGCCGTCAGCGCGGAGGCCGCCAAGCGGTACACCGAGAGCCACCCCGACACCGACCCGTCGGAGATCCGGGTCCGCGAGCGTCGCTCTGCCGTCCGATCGACGGCGCAGGCCGCGGCGAACCCCGACGGTGCCGCGGCACGGTCCGTCCAGGCCGCCGAGGCGGATCCGGCAGGCGGCGTACCGTCGAGCCCCGAGACCGGTCAGTTGCCCGTCCGACGTCCCTCAGGCCCGACGGTCCGCCCGCAGCCCGGTCCGGCGCAGACCCGGCAGGTTCCCGCGCAGAGCCCGGCTCCTCGCCCGGTTCAGCAGCAGGCGCCCGAGACGCAGGGGCCCGGGCGTCGGCGGCTGCCGGACGAGCCGATCCCCGCTCCTCCGCGCCCGCAGCCGCGGCCACCGGTGCTGCCGGACCCGCCGCAGGGCGCACCGTCGGAGCCCCGGCGCCGGGGCCGGCACTCTGCGGACTGATCACGAAAAGTGCGGTCATTCGTCTCAAGAATCCTTGAGACGAATGACCGCACTTTTTGCCGGGATCAGCTCTGGAAGTTCAGGTACGCCTTCGACGGTGTCGGACCGCGCTGGCCCTGGTACTTCGAGCCCACGGCCGAGCTGCCGTAGGGGTTCTCCGCGGGGCTGGTGAGGCGGAACAGGCACAACTGGCCGATCTTCATGCCCGGCCACAGCGTGATCGGCAGGTTCGCGACATTGGACAGCTCCAGCGTGATGTGGCCGGAGAAGCCCGGGTCGATGAAACCGGCGGTCGAGTGGGTGAGCAGGCCCAGGCGGCCGAGTGAGGACTTGCCCTCGAGGCGGCCGGCCAGGTCGTCGGGCAGGGAGCAGACCTCGAGCGTGGAGCCGAGGACGAACTCGCCGGGGTGCAGCACGAAGGGCTCCCCCTCCGCGGGCTCGACCAGCGTGGTCAGCTCGTCCTGCCGCTGTTTGGGGTCGATGTGCGTGTAGCGGGTGTTGTTGAAGACCCGGAACAGGCCGTCGAGCCGCACGTCCACGCTGGACGGCTGCACCATCTGCGGGTCGAACGGGTCGATCCCCAGGCGGCCGGATTCCACGTGGGCGCGGATGTCGCGATCGGAGAGCAGCACGGGGTTCAGCGTAGGGCAGGGCGGCGGTGCGCGAGAGTGCACCCCGGATCGGGGATACTGCCTCTTCGTGACCGACACTCCCCTCCGCCGCGGACTCACCGCGCGGCACATCCGGTTCATCGCCCTCGGCTCGGCGATCGGGACGGGCCTGTTCTACGGCTCCGCCGCCGCGATCCAGGCGGCCGGCCCTGCTGTTCTGCTCGCCTACCTGATCGGCGGCGTGGTGATCTACCTCGTGCTGCGGGCCCTCGGCGAGATGGCGGTGCGCCGGCCGCAGGGCTCGTTCGGCGACTACGCCTCGTCGGCGCTCGGCCCGCGGGCGGGATTCATCACCGGCTGGATGTACGTCTTCGAGATGGTCTTCGTGTGCATCGCGGACGTCACGGCGTTCGCGGTCTACATGGGAACGTGGTTCCCGCACGTGCCGAAGTGGATCTGGGTGCTCGCGGTGATCTTCTTCATCGCCGCGCTGAACCTGATGCGGGTGCGCGTGTTCGGCGAGGTCGAGTTCTGGCTGACGCTGGTGAAGATCGCGGCGATCGTCGCCATGATCGCCGGCGGCGTCGCGGTGCTGATCTTCGGCTTCGGCATGCACGACACCGAGCAGGGCGTGAGCAACCTGTACGCGCACGGCGGCTTCTTCGCGACCGGCTTCGGCGGCTTCCTGAGCTGCTTCGTGCTGGTGGTGTTCGCCTTCGGGGGCTCGGAGATCATCGGCCTCACCGCGGCGGAGGCCGAGGACCCGGAGCGGACGATCCCGAAGGCGATCAACACGGTGCCGGTGCGGATCGGGTTGTTCTACGTCCTCGCGCTGGCGGTGATCATGGCCGTCATCCCGTGGACGCAGATCAGCAGCGAGTCCAGCCCGTTCGTACAGATCTTCCAGGCCCTCGGCGTGGCGCCCGCGGCGCACGTGCTCAACGTCGTGGTGATCACCGCCGCCCTGTCGGCGATCAACAGCGACATCTTCGGTGCCGGCCGGATGATGTTCGGCATGGCCCAGCAGGGTCAGGCTCCCGCGATCATGCGGCGCACGACCGCGAACGGCGTGCCCTGGATGACCGTGGTGATCATGACCGGCGCGCTGCTCGTGGGTGTGCTGCTCAACTACCTGATCCCCGAGAACGTCTTCGTGGTGATCGCCTCGATCGCCACCTTCGCGACGGTCTTCGTGTGGCTGATGATCCTCGCCTCCCAGTACCGCCAGCGGGTCTCGCTCCCCGCCGAGGAGGTCGCGCAGCTGCGGTTCCCCGTGCCGCTGTGGCCCTACGGGCAGTTGTTCGCCATCGGATTCCTGCTGTTCGTGACGGTGCTCATGGCCTTCGAGCACGACACCCTCGTCGCGCTCGTAGTGGGCTTCGCGTGGCTCGCGGCACTGCTCGTCGCGTACCGCCTGTGGGTGGCCCCGCGCACGTCCGCGAAGCCCTGACCGGCCCCCTGGTCCGACGGTGCGCCGTGCTAGTGTTGCCGGTACGCGCGGCTCCGTCGTCCGACGGTGCCGCTGCTGCCGATGTAGTTCAATGGTAGAACTCCTGCTTCCCAAGCAGGTAGCGCGGGTTCGATTCCCGTCATCGGCTCCACACGGAATCCCCCTGCGCAGCAGGGGGATTCCGTGTTTCACAGGCCGTTCTGCGCCACTCGCGGCTATTCGCCCGGGTGGCCGTCGAAGAACGGCCGCACCTCGACCCGCCCGCCGTGCAACAGCACTGGAGCACCCTTGGCGTGCTCGACCGCGGCGTCGAGCGATCCCGCCGCGATCTTGAGGTAACCGCGCACCACGTCTCCCTCGTCGACCAGCGGACCAGTCGTGACCCGCCCGTCGGCGTGGATCACACGGCCGTCGGTCTGCAGGGCACCGCTCGCATCGAGCAGCCAACCGTCACGCCGCCCCTCAGCCCAGAGCTCCTCCCACCTGCGGTTGAATCCCTGGACCTCGTCGGTCGACAGCGTGTCGAAGGTATCCCTGTGGCTCCGAAAGACCGCCAAATACTCCGCCATGCACCTGCTCCTCAGCTCGGATGGACGCGACACCTCGCCGCCTGACCAGGCTAGGAACTGAACCGTCGTTGAGGTCAAGCGACGGATCCGCCGACGACCCCGACCACCGCGGCGGCGGGAAGGTCAGGCACCGACCGGTTCTGCGGTTTCCGTCCGCGCCTTCTGGTCGGCGTACAGCAGGGTGTTCGCCACGATGAGGAACGGCAGCACAGCGATCTGGCCGAGCACCCAACCGCTGGTCGCGAAGAGCAGGCTCGCGAGGCTCTGGGCGGCTACGTCACCGTCTGCGGGCCGGGTCGCGTTGGCGGCCAGCGAGAACGGCAGGCCGACCAGGGTCGAGACCACCGTGACCACCAGGTACGTGCAGATCACCCGGCGCCAGAGCCGCCAGTAGCCGGTGCGCTGCAGGGCTGCGGCGCGCCACAGCGCGTCGACGGGCCGCAGCTTCTCGATCACGAGCATCGGCCCCGCGATCACCAGCGTCGGGAGCACCGCGAGCACGGTGAGCCCCGCGAGCGTGAAGAGCACCGTCGTCGTGAACCGCGCGACGTCCGGCCCCGCCCGGACCGCGAGACCGATCGCGGCTGCGGCCGCGAACACGATCGGCGTGAGGATGACGACGACGTCTAGCACGCCGAGCCCGACCGCCGCGGCGAGCCGCGGGCGCGCGTCCGACCACGCGCGCCGCAGGGACGTCGTGCGGTCCGTGGCGTACCGGTGGGCCACGATGGACCCGATCGCCGTGACGCCGACACTGGCGAGCATCCAGATCAGCGTCACCAGCATCGTGCTCGCCGGGTACACGCCGAGTGTCACCACCATCTGCCGGATGTCGCGGTCCGCGTCGGGCGCGACCCGTTCACCGCTGAGCAGCGGCAGCCGCGCGAGTACTCCGAGGCCGGCGATGGTGCCGATCGACACCGCGGCCAGCCCCAGCGTGGGCCGGGGATTCGCGCGGATCACGCCCACCGCGGATCGGTAGATCTCCCCCAGCCGGCGGGGCGGGCCGGCGTTCAGTCCTTGTCCTCGGGCGCGTCGGACGGGTTGCGCGCGTCGAGCTCCTTCGCGCGACGGCGCTGCTGTTCGGCCCGCTCGCGGCACTGCCGGAGGAACTCGTCGTCATCGTCGGCGTACTGGGCGATGTGGCGTCCCGGGCGTTCGTACTCGGGGAACCCCGCCGTCCGCGACGGTGCGCCGCCCCGGCCCCCGCCTCCCACGGGCCGGCCCATGAGGAACCAGATCAACGAACCCGCGAACGGAATGATGATCACGATGATCAGCCAACCGACCTTGGGCAGGTGGCGCACCCGGAACTCGTCCGAGGCGATCACGTCGATGAGTGCCGCGACCCACAGCACCATCACGATCGCACCGAAGTACGTCATCTCGAACCCCCACCCATAGGAAAACGGATAAGTGATGCTACCGCGAACCCCACGCGGTCTCGACATATTGTGTCACCGTGACTGATCTCAGCTGGCCCGCGACCCGTCTGCTCAGTGTCGGGAAGCGTTCCGGCGCCGTCCGCGGGCACCTGGAGTTGACGCAGACGCATCTGCGGTTCCGCCCGGCCGGGCTCGCCTCGAAGATCGACGGCACGCCGTTCGCGGTCCAGTTCCGGCACATCGTGGGCGCCGGCATCGTCGAGGACGTGGTCGGCCTGTTCAAGCGGACGCGGCAGCGGCTGTGCGTGACCCTCGGCGACGGATCTGAGCAGTTCTTCGAGGTGGGCAGACCTGACGAGGTCGCGGAGGCCGTCCGCAGCCGGCTCGGAGGCCGCGCATGATCGCCGTCATCGGGGGCACGGGGCTGTACCGCTTCCTGTCCGGCGCGACGGAGGAGGTCACCGTCGACACCCCGTACGGTCCGACGAGCGCCCCGGTGACCCTGGGCGAGATCGCCGGGCGCGAGGTGGCGTTCCTGCCGCGGCACGGACGGAAACACGAGTACTCGCCGCACACAGTGCCGTACCGAGCGAACCTGTGGGCACTGCGTCGGCTCGGGGCGACGAAGGTGCTCGCGCCGTGCGCCGTCGGCAGTCTCGACCCCGCGGCCGGGCCCGGGACGATCACCGTCCCGGACCAGCTCGTGGACCGCACGTCCGGACGGACGTCGACCTTCTTCGACGGACACGGCGTGCACGTGAGCTTCGCCGATCCGTACTGCCCCGTCCTTCGGGCCGCCGCCGCGCCGGGAGCCGACCGGGCCTCGGGGACCATGGTGGTCATCGAGGGCCCGCGGTTCTCGACGCGCGCGGAGAGCCGCTGGTACGCAGCGCAGGGCTGGGACCTGGTGAACATGACCGGACTGCCCGAGGCCGCCCTGGCCCGGGAGTTGAAACTCTGCTACGCCTCGATCGCACTGGTCACCGACCTGGACGCGGGCATAGAGGCCGGCGAGGGCGTGCACACCGAGGACGTGCTCGCGCAGTTCCGCGCGAACCTTCCGCGCCTGACGGACGTACTCGCGCGGACCATCGCCACCGTCGACCCGGCCGCACCGTGCGAGTGCGCCCGGGGCGATCACGACCTCCCCGACGGCCTCGACGCCGGTCCGGTCTGGATCTGAGTCGCACCGGGCCGAGCCTGCCGCAGAACGCGGAATCCGCACGACCGAATTCGGTCGTGCGGATTCCGCGGGTCGTTCGCGGCTACGCCGAGCCGAGGTACTTCTCGGTGTCGCGCTGCAACCACTTCACGATCAGGCCGGCCGGGACGGCGCTGAGGCCGATCACACGGTCACCGCCGACGGGCTCGATGAGCAGCGTCCAGGTGAACACGGAGCCGCCGTCGGGGTGCGCCTCGACGCGGTACTTCTCCGCCAACCGGGAAAGCCCGGGCGCGGTGGCGGACTGTACGTAGAAGGCCTTCTCGCACAGCGTCTCCGACTCCTCCCACGAGTAGAAGAGCTCGTCGGCGCTGACGCCCGGGCCGAGGTGCACCCGGCGGGTGGAACCCGCGGCGAAGGGCCGCGGGCTGGTCCACTCGATCTTGCGGATCCCCTTGCACCAGTGCAGGGGCCGGTCCGAGGTCAGCTCACCCCACACCCAGTCGACGGGGCGCGCCGAGCGCACGGAGAACTCGTACACGCCGGGACGGCCGGCCTGCAGTTCGGCGGGCAGGACGGGCTTGAGAGCGGGCATGGGGCCTCCTCGGCCTCGTGGTGACGGGTCGGACGGTGACGGGTCAGACGGTGTGCGCGTCCGCGACGTTCAGCGCCTCGTCGATGATGGCGAGACCCTCGCGGGCCTCCTCGGCGGAGACATTGCACGGCGGGACGACGTGGATCCGGTTGTAGTTGGCGAAGGGCAGCAGGCCGCCCTTCTTAAGGGCGCCGACGGTCTCGTTCATCGCCGGGCTGGTGCCGCCGTAGGGCGCCAGCGGCTCACGGGTCTCCTTGTCGCGCACCAGCTCGATGGCGAAGAAGACGCCCTCGCCACGCACATCGCCGACGGACGGGTGCTTGGCCTTGAACTCCTCCAGCGTGGGCCGGATGATCTCCTCGCCGATCTTCGCGGCGTTCTCGACCATGCCCTCCTCGGCCATCGCATTGATGGTCGCGACCGCCGCGGCCGTGGCGAGCGGGTGGCCGGAGTAGGTCAGGCCGCCCGGGTAGGGCTTGTCGGCGAAGGTAGCGGCGATCTCACCGCTGATCGCGACGCCGCCCAGCGGCACGTAACCGCTGTTCGAGCCCTTGGCGAAGGTCAGCAGGTCGGGGACCACGGGCCCGGCGGCGGTGGTGGCGTGCTCGATGGCGAACCACTTCCCGGCGCGACCGAAGCCGGACATCACCTCGTCGGCGATCATGACGATCCCGTACGTGGTGCACAGCTCGCGGACGCCGGCGAGGTAGCCGGGCGGCGGGACCATGATGCCGGGCGTGCCGGGGATGGCCTCGAGGATGATCGCGGCGATGGTGTTCGGACCCTCGAGCACGATGGTGCGCTCCAGATGCTCGAGCGCGCGCTGCGACTCCTGCTCCTCGGTCTCCGCGTAGAAGGAGCTGCGGTAGAGGAACGGGCCGTCGAAGTGGGCCACGGACTCGCCGCCGAAGTCGCTCGCGAAGCGACGGGTGTCGCCGGTGACGTTGATCGCGAGCTCGGTGCCACCGTGGTAGCTGCGGTAGCGGCTGAGCACCTTGCGGCGGCCGGTGTGCACGCGGGCCATGCGGATCGCGTGCTCGACGGCATCGGCGCCGCCGTTGGTGAAGAACACCTTGTTCAGATCGCCCGGGGTGCGCTCGGCGATGAGTCGTGCCGCCTCGCTGCGGGATTCGTTCACGTGCTGCGGTGCGATCGTGCAGATCTTCGCCGCCTGCTCCGCGATGGCCGCGACGACCTTCGGGTGCTGGTGGCCGATGTTCGTGTTGACCATCTGCGAGCTGAAGTCGAGGAGCTTGCGCCCCTCGCCGTCCCACACGTACGAGCCCTCGCTCGCGATGACGGTCATGGGGGTGATCTGGGCCTGCGCGGACCAGGAGTGGAAGACGTGCGCGCGGTCGAGCTCGTAGGCACGGGCTCCGGCCGCGATGGCGTCGTCGAGGGCCCGGCCGTCGGGCAGCGTGTCGGTCATGATTCATTCTCCAAAGTTCAAGACGGCGATATCCGCTGGTCTGCGCTGGTCACCTGGTACGTGTCGCGGTACTGCGAACGATACTCGGCCCGCCGAACACCGCTGACGGGCCGGGTCTTTCACCCGGCCCCGGACGCCGGCCTCGGCTACCGTCGAGGGCATCATGAGCATCGATCTCGACGCCCTCCTGACGGACGACGACCCGGCACCGTCGACCGCCCTGGCCGGGCATCCCGTGAACGCCGCGCTGGCCCGCGTGCTCGACGACGTGCGTCGGTCCGACCCGCCCGGCGCGGTGGCCGACTACATCCCACAGCTCGCCCACGTCGACCCCGATCGGTTCGGCATCGCGACGGTGTCCGTGGCCGGGCACTCCTACGGTGCGGGCGATCACCGGACGCCCTTCACGATCCAGTCGATCTCGAAGCCCTTCGTCTACGCGCTGGCGCTGCAGACGCTCGGGATCGAGGCGGTGGGCGAGCGGATCGGCGTGGAGCCCAGCGGCGAGGCGTTCAACGGGATCAGCTTCGACGCGCAGGGCCGCCCCGAGAACCCCCTGATCAACGCCGGAGCGATCGTGTGCACCTCGCTCATCCCCGCCGCCGACGGCGCCGAGCGGTTCGCGGCGATCCGGGCCGGGCTGTCGCGCTTCGCCGGCCGGGAGCTCGAGCTCGACGACGCCGTGTATCTGTCCGAGGCCGCCACCGGCTTCCGCAACCTCGCGCTCGCCGCCCTCGCCCGGTCCACCGATGCGCTGCGCACCACCGTCGAGGACGCGCTGGATCCGTACTTCCGGCAGTGCTCGCTGCTGGTCGACGCGCACGACGTGGCCGTCATGGGCGCCACCCTCGCCAGCGGCGGCGTCAATCCGGTCACGGGCGAGCGGGTGATCTCCGAGCCCGTCGCCCGGCAGGTGCTGTCGGTCATGGCGGGCTGCGGCATGTACGACCGGTCCGGGGCGTGGCTGTGCACCGTCGGGATCCCTGCCAAGTCCGGCGTGGGCGGCGGCATCGTCGCGGCCAGCCCGGGCGAGTACGGCATCGGCGTGTTCAGCCCGCCGCTCGACGACGCCGGCAACTCCAGCCGCGGCGTCGCGGCGTTGCAGCAGCTCTCGGACGAGTTCGGGCTGCACATGCTCTCGCGGCCGCTCACGGCGGTGACCGCCCTCGCCGGCATCGACGTCGACCCGGCGTCCGGCCGCGTCACCCTCCGGCTGCGCGGCGAGGTCGACTTCGTGGCCACCGAGCAACTCGTGCACGAGATCCTCAGCACCGGCCAGGTGCGGATCGGGACGGCGGTCACCGTCGACCTGACGAACGCGACGCGCCTCGCCCCGGTGGCCCGGTACCTGCTCACGCAGATGCAGCACGACCTCGGCTACGGCGTGCGGGTCGAGATCCTCGACCCC
This sequence comes from Tsukamurella pseudospumae, assembly GCF_001575195.1. Classification (NCBI taxonomy): domain Bacteria; kingdom Bacillati; phylum Actinomycetota; class Actinomycetes; order Mycobacteriales; family Tsukamurellaceae; genus Tsukamurella; species Tsukamurella pseudospumae. The sequence continues at coordinate 392,025 of NZ_LSRF01000058.1, read as the reverse complement.
TCCGGGCTACTGGGCTGAGACCAGCAGTTCGCCGTCGGCGGGGACGCCCGGGTACCGGGTCCCGACGGTGCCGGGCGTCAGTCCGGGGAGCAGCTCACGGTCGGGCCGTTCGACGGTGACCCCGCGCAGCCGCAGCGGCAGGCCCTGGGCCGTGGCCGCGGACGCGCGGTCCATGAGCTGGGCGTGGACGTGCGGCACCGTTGTGTTGCCGGAGTTGCCGCACTCCCCGATCCGCTCCCCCGCGCGCACCGCCTGTCCCACGCGGACGCACGCGGAGCCGCGGCGCAGGTGCGCGACGAGGGCGAAGGCACCGTCGGCGTCGGACCTGATGACGACGTGGTTGCCGATCACCCAGCCCGGGCCCCCGTACGAGCGGATCAGGCCCTCGAGGAACATGTAGACGAGCGCGGGCTTCGAGGTGCGGCAGCGGTGGTCGCGGCGCCAGTCGGACACGCGGACCACCTCGCCGCTCACCATCGCGTGCACGACCTCCCCGAACCCGGCGACATCCTCGGGGCGCGCGAATCCCGTTCCCCAATCGAGCTTTCCGCCGTCGGGGACGAGCGCGAGGTCGACCGCGTAGGCCTGGCCGTAGTCGCGGACGCCGTGACTGGGCACCTTCGTCGACGGGCTGTTCAGCGCCACCCACCGCCCTCGGACCGGCGGTTCGACGGTGCGCGACGGATCGTCCGGCGGCTCGACAGGGCGGACGAAGCCGAGCAGCACGCCGATCGCGACGACGAGCGCGATCACGCCCAGCAGCCACCCCGGGGCGTCGAGGAGGCTCGCCACGACGAACGCCGGCACCCCGACCATGATCAGCGTCGAGCGCAGGCGGTACGCCCCGCGCAGCAGCGATCCGAGCACACCCACCTCCTGTGGATTGAAATTCCGTACTTTCAAACTATCGGATCGGTGTGGTGCCGTCCAGTGCCCGTCGGCGCCTCAGGTCACGGACACGGAGATCCGGTGCCAGCCGGTGGCACCGTCGGGGGCGACCGGCGCCTCCGCCTCGGTCTGGACCTGTCCGTTCGCGTCCGTGGCGCGGACCTCGAGGGTGTGCTCGCCGCGGGCCAGCGGGAGGGACGCCCGCCACTGCCGCCACGTGTCCGGCCCGACGGTGTCCGCGAGCTCGGCCTGCACCCACGGTCCGGAATCCGCACGGACCTCGACCTTGCCGATCCCGGTGTGCTGCGCCCAGGCGACGCCCGCGACCGTCACCGATCCGGCGGACGCCGACCCCCGCGGGACGTCGATGCGCGACTGCACCTTGACCGGGCCCCGCGCGGACCAGCCGCGCGGCGTCCAATAGCCCTGATCGGCGGCGAAGGTCGTGACCGTGAGCGAGGTCACCCACTTGGTCGCCGAGACGTATCCGTAGAGGCCGGGGACGACCAGCCGCGCGGGGAAGCCGTGGGCCACGGGCAGGGGCTCGCCGTTCATGCCGATCGCGAGCAACGACGTGCGGGCGGGGTCGCGGAGCACCTCGAGCGGCGTGCCCGCGGTGAAGCCGTCATGGCTGCGCGAGAGCACCATGTCGGCACCGGCCCGCGGTTTCGCCCGCTCCAGGAGCGCACCGATCGGGTAGCCGAGCCACAGGGCGTTGCCGATGAGGTCGCCGCCGACCTCGTTGCTGACGCATGCGAGCGTGACGTGGTGCTCCTGCATCGGCAGCGCGAGCAACTCGTCCCAGCTGAGCGTGAAGGGCTCGTCCACCAGGCCGTGGACCTCGAGCGACCAGTGCGCCGGGTCGATCTGCGGCACGCGGAGCGCGGTGTCGATGCGGTAGAAGTCGGCGGCGGGCGTGACGTAGGGCGTGAGGCCGGCGATCCGCAGGTCGGCGCCTGCAGGGACCGACGGTGCCGGGGTGCGCGGCACGGGCAGGCGCAGCGTCTCCCGAGCCGCCTTGACGGCGGTCGCCCCGGCCGACAGGAGGCGGGCGCCCACGAGGGCGAGCACCGTCGTTCCGGCGGCCGCACCCGCCACTACCAGGAATCCGCGCCGGTCCATGGCGCCGGCACCGTCCGCGCCCCGCTCCGGTACGCCGGCGGCGTCCGAACGCCGAGCCGGCTCGGCGGCACCGCCCGAGCTCCACGCGGGGGCCAGCCGCTGCGTCGCGAGGCGCAGCACCAGTACCGCCGCGCCGATGCCGACGAGGCTCGGCACGGCCCACAGCGCCGTCGCGTCCGGGCGTAGAACCGCCGTGACCGCCCCGGCGATCCCGACCGCGCCGACCAGCACCGCACCCCACGGCCGGCGCCGGAGTTCCAGCAGGCCCGCGGCCGCCGCTCCCACGGCGAGCACGACGCCCATCGTCCCGAGCAGCACCGCCTTGTCCGTAGTGCCGAAGGTTTCGACGGCGAAGTCCTTGAGCCATCGCGGCGCCGCGTCGATGACCGCCGCGCCGCCCGCGAACACCGTGCTCGCGCCCGGCGCGATGACCGCGGCCACGAGTTCCGCCACCGCCAGCCCGACGGCGCCCGCCAACACACCCGCGAGCGCGGCCGCCCACGCCGGCGCTCGACGCGCGGCCGGGCTCGCGGCAGGTCTCTCGGTCGTCCGGGTCACGAGTCCAGCGTGGCACTTCGCGGCCCCGTCCGGGGCGATCGTCCGGACAGCTCACCGATCCGTAAGAATTCGTGGCGGACGGGTTGCGACCGCGCCGGACGTGACACGACTTTCGGACGACACTGAAGATTCTGACCGATACGGACAGCGTGTCCGAGGCGGACAGAATCCGAGTGTCGCGCAGGAATGGCAGCCCTGCTGTCCAAGCCGGCGATCGTTCGCGACCACGGCACCGTCGGGCACACCGACGACGAGGGCCGCCGCAGCCCACCGGCTGCGACGGCCCCGTCGAACTCGAGAGGTGCGTCAGGCGCGCGCGTCGACCACCGTGTAGGTGCCGTCGGCGTACTCGGCGCGGATGAGCTTCTTGTCGAACTTGCCGACCGAGGTCTTCGGGACCTCGGTGACGAAGGCCCAACGCTCCGGGATCTGCCACTTGGGCAGCTTGTCCTCGAGGAAGGCGCGCTGCGCGGCGACGTCGGCGTCACCCGCGTCCTTGACGACCGCGAGCACGAAGGGACGCTCGTCCCACTTCTCGTCGGGCACGCCGACGACGGCGGCCTCGGCGATCGTCGGGTTGCTCATGACCGTGTTCTCCAGCTCGACGGAGCTGATCCACTCGCCGCCGGTCTTGATCATGTCCTTCGTGCGGTCGCGGATGGTCATGAAACCGTCCGGGCTGATCGACGCGACGTCGCCGGTGCGGAGCCAGCCGTCGTGGAACTTCGACGGGTCGGAGACATTGCCCTCGGGCGCGTAGTACGCACCGGTGATCCACGGGCCGCGAACCTCGAGCTCGCCGGAAGCCTCACCGTCCCAGGGCTGTTCGTTGCCCTCGTCGTCGATGAGCCGGGCCTGCACGGACGCGGGGAAGCGGCCCTGCGTGACGCGGTAGGCGAACTCGTCCTCCTCGGAGACGCCGAAGGGCGGGCGCGAGACCGAGCCGAGCGGCGAGGTCTCCGTCATGCCCCAGGCGTGCACGATCCGGGTCCCGAACTGATCGAACGCACGGATCATGGACGGCGGCACGGCCGCGCCACCGACGACGACCTCGCGCAGGTGCGAGATGTCCTGCGGCTTGGCCGCGAGCTGCGCGGCGACGCCGGCCCAGATGGTGGGCACGGCGGCGGCGAAGGTGGCCTTCGTGGCGTCGAGGATCTGCAGCAGCGGCTCGGGCTGCAGGAAGCGATCGGGCATGATCAGCGTGATGCCGCCCATCATCGCGGCGTAGGGCAGGCCCCAGCTCATGACGTGGAACATCGGCACGATCGCGAGCACGGAATCGGCGTTGCCGAGCGCCATGCCCGAGCTCGAGTTGACCTGCATCGAATGCAGCCAGATGCTCCGGTGGCTGTAGACGACGCCCTTCGGGTCACCCGTGGTGCCCGAGGTGTAGCACATCACGGCCGCGTCGCGCTCCGAGATCTCGGGCCAGTCGAAGGTGGTGGCCTCACCCGCGATGAGCTCGTCGAAGCCGTGCACGGTGATGCCCGCGGGCGCCTCGAGAGCCTCCTTCGGGCCGTTCGCGACGATGACGTGCTGCACGTTCGGGGTGCCGGCGAGGTACTTGCCGAGCAGTGGCGCGACCGAGGCGTCGACGAGGATGACCTTGTCGTCGGCCTGGTTGATGATGAACACCGCCTGCTCCGGCGAGAGGCGCAGGTTCAGCGTGTGGAGCACGGCGCCCATCGCGGGTACGGCGGCGTAGGCCACCTGGTGCTCGTTGTTGTTCCACATGAACGTGGCGACGCGGTCGCCGCGCTGCACGCCCAGCTTGGTCAGCGCGTGCGCGAGCTGCGCAGCCTTGTCACCGACCTCGGCGAAGGAGATGTCGCGCAGGCCCTCGCCCGTCCAGGTGGTGATCTTGGCCTCGGGGAACACGCGGCGGCTGTACTCGACGAGACGAGCGATCGTCAGCTCGCCGTCCTGCATCGTCGTCTGAATCACGGTGGTGGAGACTCCTTCTCGGATGGGGAATGCAGCCGGGGGTGCTACTGACTGGTGATCTGGTTGATCAGGCGCACGACCGACCTCGGTGCGAATTTACTCGAATTGGACAGCAGTGTGGTCAAGGTTCCGACGGAATAGTGGACTCGCGGCAGGAAGGGCACCCGGATCGACGGGTGCACGGAGTGCCACACCTGCTCGGCCACCTCTTCCGGGGTGATGTTCACGCCGAGGGTCCGCGTGCTCTTGGCGTCGGTCTCGGCGAGCGCCGTCTTCGCCCACAGCGGCCAGATCGCGACGACCCGGATGCCGTGCTTCTCCCACTCCAGCTCCAGCGCCTCGGTGAAGCCGGCGACGTAGAATTTGGCGGCACTGTAGGTCGCGATACCCGGCTGGCCGTAGATCGCCGAGGCGGAGCTGATGTTCACCAGGTGTGCACCCGGCTGGTCCTTCAGGTAGGGGAGCGCGGCTTTCGCGCCGTAGGTGACGCCGAGCGCGTCGATGTCGATCTGCAGCTTGATCTGTTGCGGCGTGATCTCGTCGAGGTCGCCACTGAACAGGACGCCCGCGTTGTTGTCGAGAACCGTCAGGCCGCCGCCGGTGTGCTGCGTGAAGTCCGCGAGCGCGGCCTCCCACTGGTCGTAGTCGGTGACGTCGAGCGTGCCGGTCACGATCTCCGGATGCGCCGACCTCAGGTCGGCGAGGGCGACCTCGTTGACGTCGTAGACGCCCACCGTCCACCCCTCTGACAGGAAGCGCAGGGCCGTGGCGCGGCCGATGCCCGAGGCACCGCCGGAGATGAAGATGGAAGGCATGACCCCAAACCTACCCGCTGGTCAGGCGGCGGTCAAGACTCTACTGAACATCACTCAATTAGCGGCGTGAGCGGCGACCATGAGCCGGACCCGCTCGACGAGCGCGTCGAGCTGAGCCTCGGTCACCGTCGCATGCCCGCCGGTGAGGGCCGCGTTGTAGTAGAGGCCGTCGCCGAGGAGGAGCACCGCGCGGGCGGTCGCCTCATCCGGAACCTGCTCGCGGAGCGTGCGCAGCCACTGATCCTGCATGCCGCGGGCCGCCTGCTGGGCGCGCGCGTTCGCCCCCTGGCTGAGGCGGAAGACCGCGACGATCGCGCGGTCGAGCGGGGTATCGGCGAAGACGGACGTGCGCACGTAGTACTCGACCGCGCCCTCCGGGGCCGCGGCCATGAGCTCGACGTCCTCCGCGACGAGCCGGTCGAGCCGGGCCACCAGCCCCTCGACCAGGGCGTCCTTGGAACCGAAGTGGTATAGGAGCCCGCCCTTACTCACGCCGGCGTCGGCGGCGACGGCCTCGAGGGTCGCGGCCCGCTCACCCTGCTCGATCAGGATGCGGACGAAGGACTCCAGCAGCTTGGCGCGCGCGGTCGGTGGGGGTGGCACACATCGATTCTAGGTCCCGCACGATCGACGACGCTCGTTTCTATACCGTCCGGCTGGTACAGTAACAGGGAATCGACCCGCCGAATCCCCAGGAAGTGCTCCATGACCGCCGTCGTCTCCCCCGCCACGCCCGCGCCCCCACGCGCCACGGTGCGCGATTGGGGCGCGCTCGCGGTCCTCATGCTGCCGGTGCTGCTGGTCTCCATCGACGGCACCGTGCTCGGCTTCGCGCTGCCGTCGATCGCCGCGACGCTCGGCCCCACCGCGGCCCAGCAGTTGTGGATCATCGACGTCTACCCGCTGGTGCTGGCCGGCCTGCTGGTCTCGATGGGCAGCCTCGGTGACCGGTTCGGACGCCGGCGGCTGCTGCTCCTCGGCGCGACCGGGTTCGCCGCGATGTCGGTGGTGGCCGCCTACTCCCCCACCGCGGTGGCACTCATCGCCGCCCGCGCCGGCCTCGGCTTCTTCGGCGCCATGCTCATGCCGTCGACGCTCTCGTTGCTGCGCAACATCTTCGCCGATCCGCAGCAGCGGCGGCTGGCCATCGCGGTGTGGGCGTCCTTCTTCGCCGCCGGCGCGGCGCTGGGCCCGATCGTGGGCGGCTTCCTCCTCGAGCACTTCTGGTGGGGCTCGGTGTTCCTCATGGCCGTGCCGGTGCTGATCCTGCTGCTCGTGCTGGCCCCGATCTTCGTGCCCGAGTCGCGCGACCCGAACCCGGGCCGCATCGACCCGGTGTCGATCGCACTGTCGCTGCTCGCGCTCACCCCGATCGTGTACGCCGTCAAGAGCCTCGCCAAGGGTGGCGACGTGCTGTCGGTCGTCCTGCCGCTCGCCGTGGGCGTGGTCGCGACCGCGCTGTTCATCCGCCGCCAGCTCCACCGTCCGGACCCCATGCTCGACGTCCGGCTGTTCACGAACCGCCGCTTCTCCGGCGCCGTCGCCGTGAATCTGCTCAGCGTGTTCTCGCTGGTCGGCTTCATGTTCTTCGTCAGCCAGCACCTGCAGCTGGTGGTCGGGATGAGCCCGATGGACGCCGGCTGGGCACTGGTCCCGGGCCTGATCACCATGATGGTCGCCGGGCTGTACGTGGTGCGCGCCGTGCGATGGATCGCGCCGTCGACCGTGGTGGTCTGGGGCATGCTCGCCTCCGCCGCGGCGTACGCCGTGGTCGCCGCGTTCGCCTCGCCCGAGTCGACGCTCGCCGTGCTCATCGCGTTCGCGATGCTCGGCGTGGGAATCGGTGCCGCGGAGACGCTCTCGAACGACATGATCGTCTCGTCGGTCCCCGCGGAGAAGGCCGGCGCGGCGTCGGCGGTGTCCGAGACGGCGTACGAGCTGGGCTCCGTACTGGGCACCGCGGTGCTCGGCTCGATCCTCGCCGGTGCGTACGCCGCCAATCTCGTGCTCCCCGCGGGGGTGACCGGCGCGCAGGCGGACACCGCCGCCGAAACACTGGCCGGAGCGCACCACACGGCCGCGCAGCTGCCCGCGGATACCGCTGCGGCGCTGATCGACTCGGCCGGTCATGCGTTCGACGCCGGCGTCACGGTGACGTCCGCGATCGGCGTGGGGCTCATGCTGGTCGCGGCCTGGATCGCGCACCGCACACTGCGCGAGCCCTCCTCGTCGGCCGAGCGCACCGCGGCGCAGTAGTCGCGCAGCCGCGACGCCGCGACGCTCGCGACCTCCGCGTGGGCCGCGAGCGTCGCGCCCGCCCGCGCGGCGAAGTCCGCGACGCCCGGCGGCCCGGCCCGCGCGGTCCACGCGCGGGCCGCCGCGCGGAGCCGATCCGCCTCCTCCTCCCAGCGCGCCGCGGCCCGGCGCAGCGCCTCCAGATCCACTGCGTCTGGATCGATGTCACCGGGCACGATCGCTCCCTCCTGTCAACACCGCCGCGAACGCGTCGAGCGATCGTGATCCCTCCGCGAAGTAGCCGGAGTGCGCCGCCAGGCCGAACCCCCGCGCACCGTCGACCGGTAGCGGCGTGGCGCCGAAGGACGGCGCCGACGGGTCCGCTCCCAGCCCCACCTCGACCCCCAGCAGCCTGCGCACGGACCCCAATACGCCGTCGGTGCGACCGATCAACGGCACGGGATCGTCCGGATGCCGCGCCACGAACACCGGCACACCCAGTTCCGCCGTGGATCCCACCGACCCGACGCCCGGCGAGCCCACCAGCACCATCGCGTCGACGGTGCCCGCGAGCGCCCCGTCCGCCCCGGCGAGCGCAGTCGTCGTGGAACCGTAGCTGTGGCCGAACACCACGACCCGCGCGTCCGCGACCGCGCGCAGCGCCGCGATGTCCCGCAGGTCGTCCTGCAGCCGGAACGCGCCCTGCCTGGCAGCGGCCCGGTTGCGCACCTCGAACGGGCTCGCCCTGCCCGACGGTGCGTCGTACCCGATCCAGGCCACCGTCGCCGTCGACCGGGCCGGGTCCGCACGGGCCGCCGCGTCGTACAGATGCACCGCGTTCGCGCTCACGTCCCCGATCGACGCCGCGGTGGTGCCCATCCCCGGCACCACGACCCCCACGTTCTGCGCGGTGTCGAGGTCGCCGATGGCGACGACCGCGATGCCGTCCCCGCCGAACGCCGTGGGGTCGTAGTCGAAGAGCTGCACGGTCCGCCCCGTCCGGTCCAGCTCCGCGAGCCGCGCGGACAGCCGCTCGAGCATCTCGAGCTCGGCCCGTTCGGCGCGGCTCCGCCGCTTCCCGCGAAGGGCCCGCAGGTCGGCTGCGAGCCGCGCCCGGTTCTCCTCGTCGCGCCGCGCGGCGGACCTCGGGCGGCCCGGTCGCGGAACGGGCAACGACGGTGCGCCGAGAGCCACCTGGTCGATCTCCGCCCGGCCCGGCCCCCACCGCTCACCACCCTCCGACTCCGGTGACCGGGCCGCGTCCGCACCGTCGAGCGCCGGCGCCGCGGGCAGATCGATCGCGGCGAGGCGCTCCGCGAGTCCTCCTCCGCCCGCAAGGATCTCGCGCTCGGCGAGCTCGATCGCCACCGCCAACTCGCGAAGCGCCCCGCCCTCGCGCGCCGCCCACCCCGCGTACGCATCGGCGGCCGTCCCCCGCCACGCCGTCTCCCCGATGACCACCATGGCGTCACGCTAGGCGCACCGTCGGACCCGGTGGCCGCGCGAAGGCGCCCGAACCGGCCCGTCATCCACAGGACCGCGGTCCTCCACACGGGCGGGTACGACGGCGGCCGGCGACGCCGGGCAGAACGGGTGCGGGAAGGCATCCGCACCCGATTCGCCCGCAGCGCCCGCGCGAGGAGGGCAATACGCCGGGTGCATACCCATCCCCCGAAACATCGCTCCTACCTGGGGATACAACAGGTATGCGCGCGGCGCATCACCTCGCGGAGCAACACCGCCCACTCCGAACAGCAGCACCGTCGAAGCACTACTCTGGACGCATGCGAATCGGTGCCCATGTCCGCAGTGACACCCACCCCGTCGAGACGGCCGAGAAGCTCGGCGTGGACGTGATCCAGATGTTCGTGCAGGATCCGCAGTCCTTCGACAAACCGCAACCGCACCCGCAGACGGAGGCGCTGAAGGCGTCGCCGCTGGAGATCGTGGTGCACTCCGCGTACCGGATCAACGTCGCCAGCCTCAACAACCGGCTGCGCATGCCCAGCCGCAATGCCGTCGCCCTGCAGGCGCAGGCGGCCGCGGACCTCGGCGCGTTCGGGCTCGTCGTGCACGGCGGTCACCTCCGCGAGGGCGAGGCGCTCGAGGAGGGGATCGCGAACTGGCGCAAGCTGTTCACGCGCCAGGCGGAGAAGGGCGGCTTCGGCGTACCCATCCTCATCGAGAACACCGCCGGCGGCGAGGGCGCGATCGCCCGCCAGCTCGAGGCCATCGACCGGCTGTGGGACGCCGTCGGCGACCAGGGCGCGGGGTTCTGCCTCGACACCTGCCACGCGTGGGCCGGCGGCGAGGACCTGCTGGGCATCGTCGAACGGGTCATGGCGATCACGGGGCGCATCGACCTGGTGCACCTCAACAACTCCCGCGACGAGTTCGACTCCGCGCGGGACCGCCACGCCAACCTGCAGGACGGCACCATCGACCCCGACCTGCTCGCCGATGTGGCCCGCGCCGCCGGCGCCCCGATCATCCTCGAGACCCCCGCCGACGGTCTCGCCGACGACGTCGCCTACCTCAAGGAGGCGCTCGCGTGAACTCCACCGACTGGGATGATCGCTACCGCTCCAGCGAACTGGTCTGGGGCGCCCCGCCGGACCCGTGGATCGTCGAGCAGGTCACGATCCTGCCGCCCGGCCGCGCCCTCGACGTGGGCACCGGCGAGGGGCGACACGCGCTGTGGCTCGCGACCCGCGCCTGGGACGTGACGGCGATCGACTACTCGCGCGTCGGCCTCGACAAGGCGGCCACCGTGGCGGCCCGGTCGCCGCGCACCGTCCGCGCCCGGCTGCACTGGACCCCGCTCGACATCACGGCCGAGGAGATCCCGGACCGGCCCTACGACCTCGTGGTGTGGGCGTACGTGCATCCCGACCCCGAGCACCGGGCGGCGGCGATCGCCCGCGCCGCGGCGGCCCTCGCGCCCGGCGGACTGCTCCTGCTGCTCGCGCACGAGAAGGCGGATTCGCACCCCGGCCTGCCCGTCTTCGGCGCCGCAGAGGTCTCCGAGGCACTACCCGAGGACATGGTGGTGGAGCACGTGGAATGGCGGGAGAGTGATCCGTACCACGGCACCGGCACTGACCTGGCCGTTCGCGCGCGCCGACGACGGGCCGACGCGATCGAGCCCGCGTAGTGCTTGCACTTGTTCGCACGCGGCGCGCGCGTTATTCTATAGATATTACCGAGCGGTAACTTACCGGCAGGTAACAGTCCGACAGCCTGATCTGAGAAGGTGGAACAGCCCCATGGGCCATTACAAGAGCAACGTCCGCGACATCGAGTTCAACCTCTTCGAGGATCTCGGCGTCGGCGAGGTGCTGGCTTCCGGTGCGTACGGCGACCTCGACGAGGACACCGCCAAGGAGATGCTGCGCGAGGCGGCCCGTCAGGCCGAGGGCCCCATCGCCGAGTCCTTCGCCGAGGCCGACCGCAACCCGCCGGTCTTCGACCCGGCCACCCACGAGGTGAAGATCAACGAGGCCTTCAAGAAGTCGCAGGCGCAGTTCGCCGACGGTGGCTGGGCGTACCTCGGCCTCGACGACGAGCTGGGTGGCACCGACGTGCCCCGCTCGCTGTACTGGGGCATCGGCGAGATGTTCCTCGGCGCCAACCCGCCCGTCTTCATGTTCGCCGCCGGCCCCGGCTTCGCGCAGATCCTGCACGACGAGGGCACCGACGAGCAGAAGAAGTGGGCGAAGATCGCCGCCGAGCGCAACTGGAACGCCACCATGGTGCTCACCGAGCCGGACGCCGGCTCGGACGTGGGCGCCGGCCGCACCAAGGCCATCAAGCAGGAGGACGGCTCCTGGCACATCGAGGGCGTGAAGCGCTTCATCACCTCGGCGGTCATGGACGGCATGTTCGAGTCCACCTTCCACCTGGTGCTCGCCCGCCCCGAGGGCGGCGCGCCGGGCACCAAGGGCCTGGGCCTGTACTTCGTGCCGAAGCACCACTTCGACGAGCAGGGCAACCTCGGCGAGGAGAACGGCGTCTACGTCACCGGCGTCGAGCACAAGATGGGTATCAAGACCTCCACCACCTGCGAGGTCACCTTCGGTGGCCACGGCAAGCCCGCCAAGGGCTGGCTCGTGGGCGAGGAGATCAAGGGCATCGCGCAGATGTTCAAGGTCATCGAACACGCCCGCATGATGGTCGGCACCAAGGCCATCGGAACCCTCTCGACCGGCTACCTCAACGCGCTCGACTACGCCAAGCAGCGCGTCCAGGGCGCCGACCTGACCCAGATGGCCGACAAGACCGCGCCGCGCGTGACCATCACGCACCACCCGGACGTGCGCCGCTCGCTGCTCACGCAGAAGGCCTACGCCGAGGGCCTGCGCGCCGTGTACCTGTACACCGCCGCGCACCAGGACGTCCGCACCGCGACCCCCGTGTCGGGCGCCGACGAGGAGATGGCGTTCAAGGTCAACGACCTGCTGCTCCCGATCGTCAAGGGCGTCGGCTCCGAGCGTGCCTTCACGCTGCTCGGCACCGAGTCGCTGCAGACCTTCGGCGGCTCCGGCTTCCTGCAGGACTACCCGATCGAGCAGTACGTCCGCGACTCGAAGATCGACTCGCTCTACGAGGGCACCACCGCCATCCAGGCGCAGGACTTCTTCTTCCGCAAGATCCTCCGTGACCGCGGCGCCGCGCTCGGCCACCTCGCCGGCCAGATCACCGCGTTCATCGAGGCCAACGCCGGTGGCGCCTTCGCCGCCGATGTCGCCCTGCTCAAGACCGCCGCCGAGGACGTGCAGGCCATGGCCGCCACGCTCACCGGTTTCGCGCTCGCCTCGCAGCAGGAGCCCTCGGAGCTGTACAAGGTGGGCCTCGGCTCCGTGCGCTTCCTGATGGCCTTCGGCGACCTGATGATCGGCTGGCGCCTGCTGCACCAGGCCGTCATCGCGCAGGCCGCGATCGACGGCGGCGCCTCCGGTGCCGACAAGTCCTTCTACGAGGGCAAGGTCGGCGTCGCGAAGTTCTTCGCCGCCAACATGCTGCCGCTGCTGACCTCCGTCAAGGACGTCGTCGCGGCCGTCGACAACCAGGCGATGGACCTCGACGAGGCCGCGTTCTGATCGTCGCTCCGTAACACGGAGCACCTCGAGGGCGCTCCGACCACCGGTCGGGGCGCCCTCTCCCGTTCCCGGGTCCGACGGTGCGCCGCCCGCGCCCGGAGCGCCTGGCACGCGTTCGCATCGGCGCGGCCCCGTCGTCTGTCATCCGAACGGATGAATATCGCCGGGACCGGCCCTTTTGATTCCGTACTTGTCAGCCCCAGGTGCGAAGATCTCCTCAAACAGCCCGAAAGCCATTGGGGCACAGGCTAATTACCGGAGGTCATTAGAATGGGTCGTCATTCCGCACCCACCGCACTCACGCGGGCCGCGAAGCGCGCCGGCGTCGCCACGTCGGCGGTCGCGGCCGTCGCATCGATCACCGTCGCGGGCGGCGCCACCGCGCAGGCCGCCGACACCATCCCCGGTGCGTCCGCGGCCGAGCAGGGCTACGGCAAGCTGCTCCAGGCCGCCACCGCCGCCGCGTCGAACGCGCTCAAGCAGGGCGAGAAGGGTGTCGCGCAGGTCGTCGCCACCTACAACGGCATCCCCGTCCTCGCCGACGTCATCAAGGTCACCACCGCGAACGGCGTGACCGTCCCGGTGATCGGGAACCTCCGCCTGGGCAGCACCGCGACGGACGCCGAGACCTCCGTCGAAGGCGGGTACACGGGCATCGCCGGCTCGTACCTCGGCGGCGCGGGCTGGTCCTGGGGCGATGTCGGCGGCACGGGCGGTGCGCCTGTGCTGTACGTCAGCGACTTCGCCGACCCCACCGGCATCGTGAAGGGCGCAGGCTTCCTCAGCTTCCCCGTGCTGAACATCGGCAACGGCGGCTTCAACATCGGTGAGAACTACCAGCAGACCTGGGTGAACGGCGAGATCAAGGGCCTGGTCAAGGGCGACTCCGGCTTCCACCTGCCGTACTTCAGCCTGGACGACGACGGCCTGCAGCTCTCCGGCCCGAAGATCTACGGCGGCCCCGACTTCGGCAAGACCGGCAGCGCCGACTTCGGTCTGAGCACGGGTTCCATCGTTTTCGACAAGGCGACCGGGAAGATCACCCTCACCGGCCCCGCACTGAGCAACGAGACCTGGGACGGCCCAGCGAAGTTCGCCGCCACCGGCTACGGCACGCTGACCGGTGGGCTCAACACCGGCTCGCTCGTCCTGAACGGCGCGGACTCGAAGTGGACCGCACCGTCGGGCTCGGTCCGCGCGGAGACGATCGACCTGGCACCGGTCGGGAAGATCAACGTCGGCGGGTCGCTCGACGGGGGCACCGTCGACCGCAACGGCGTCAACGGTGTGGGCGGCAACGTGACGGGTGGCACGACCACCACCAAGACCACGTCCGTCCAGAACAAGAACGACCCGACCGACCCCAGCGAGGTCACATCCACGACGGACACCACCGTCACGACCAACAACCAGGTCACCCTGGGCGGCAGCGGTTCCAGCTCGTCGATGCCCGTCGTGAGCGGCGACCACACCGCGACAACGCGCGAGGTGGTCACGAACACCCCGTCGACCCCGAAGGACGCGCCGACCACGACCACGTCCGACACGACCACGACGACCACGACGTCGATCAGCACCGACGGCGGCGTCACAGGACCGGAGACCACTTCGGGCAACACCCCCGCCGGCGGCAACGAGTAGCCGCACGGCACAGCGAACAGGGCACCGTCGGGAACCGTCCCGGCGGTGCCCTCCGCCATCTACACCCGGCACCACCCATGCTTCCGTCTCCGCGGTCCGCCCCGGTCCGTAAACTGCGTAACGACCCGCGCCCGACCGACGGAGAGCCGAGCCCCATGGACGAAACACGCCCCACCGACGTCGTGCTCGCGGCGCAGGACCTCGGTGTCGACGGGGAGCACGGGCCACTGTTCCGCGGCATCGACCTGGAGTTCGACCGCGGCCTGCACGCCGTGCAGATGCCGGCCGGGCCGGACCAGAACGCACTGCTCCTGACGCTGGCCGGGCGCCTCAAGCCCACGCACGGCACCGTCGACGCCCTGGGCGCGAGGAGCCCCGGCGCGATCCGCAAGAAGTGCGCCGTCGCGGCGTTCGAGGGCATCGACGACCTGGACGAGTCGGTCACCGTCGAGACCGTGCTGGCCGAGCAGCGGCGCTGGCTCGCGCCCTGGTACTCGATGGTGCCGCTGAGCGCCGGGCGGCTGGAGATGGACCGCGTGTTCGGCGACCTCGACCGTCCCGGGCCGCGGACGCGCATCGTCGAGCTGACGGACCTGCAGCTGTTCCTGCTGCGGATCACCCTGGCCCTGCTCAGCAATCACCCGATCCTCATCGTCGGCGACCTCGAGCAGGTCCGCGACAACCCCGGTCGCGCCGACGCCGTGCAGCGGCTGGGGGCGATCGCCGAGCAGTACACCGTGATCGTCGGGGTGACCAACCCCCTCGGCGGCATCGCGCCCCAGCACACCCTGCACGACCGACGCGCCCTGACCCGGAAGGACTGATTCTCTTGTCCGAGAAGAAGAGCCGCCTCATTCCCATCGTCGCCGGACTGGCCTTCGGTTCCGAGATCAAGCGCTTCGGCCGCAGCCGGCTGACGCGCGCGGCGATCGTCGTGATCATGCTGCTGCCGCTCGTCTACGGCGCGCTGTACCTGTGGGCGTTCTGGGACCCCTTCGGCCACGTCAACAAGATGCCGGTCGCGCTGGTCAACGCCGACAAGGGCACCGAGGTCAAGGGCCAGAAGATCAACGCGGGCGCCGAGGTGGAGAAGTCGCTCGCGGACGACAAGAGCCTCGACTGGCACATCGTCTCCCCGGCGGAGGCCGCGAAGGGCGTCAAGGACGGCACCTACTACTTCATGCTCGAGCTGCCGGAGAACTTCTCCTCCGCCATCGCCTCGCCCATGTCCGGCAAGCCGGAGAAGGCGCAGCTGCGCGCGGTCTACAACGACGCCAACAACTACGTCAGCTCGACCATCGGCCAGTCGGCGATGGCGCAGGTCCTCAACGCGGTGTCCACGCGGATCTCCGGGCAGGCGGTCAATCAGGTCCTGTCGATGGTCATCTCCGCGGGCGCGGGCATCGAACAGGCCGCGGACGGTGCCGGCAAACTCGCGGACGGTCTCGACACCGCCGACGACGGTGCCAAACAGCTCGCCACGGGCCTGACCACCGCGAAGACCGGTTCGGCGCAGCTGCGGACCGGATCACAGCAGCTCTCCGACGGCATCAACCAGGCCACCGACCCGATCCTCGCCATCACGAGGGCGTTGTCCGGGTTGGGCGGGAACACCGCGCAACTCCAGCAGAGCGCCACCGCACTCGCCGACGCCGCCGATAAGGCCGGGGTGTTCATCAAGGCGCAGGACACGATGCTGGCCGGCATCGACGCCGCCATCAAGCAGCTCACCGCCAGCCCCGATCCGGCTGCCCGGCAGGCCGCGGAGGGCCTGCGGGCGGTGCGGGCCCAACTCGCGCAGGCCTCGGTACCCGCCACCGCGAAGCAGCAGGTCGTCGCCGCATCGTCCGCCGCCGCCACCCTCACCGAGCAGCTCCGCACCCCCGGCAGTCCTCTGGCGACGATGCTCGGGCAGGTGGGCGCCACCGGCACCGACCTCACCGCGAAGATCACGCAGCTGCGCTCCGGCGCGGCGCAGCTCGCCGCCGGGAACGCCACGCTCGACGACGGCATCACCCAGCTGTCCGACGGTGCCGGCAAGCTCTCGGACGGGACGGGGCAGTTGCGCACCGGCAGCCGCGAGCTGGCGACCAAGCTGCACGAGGGCGCGGGCTCCGTCCCGAAGTGGACGGACCAGCAGGCCTCCCAGGTCGCCGAGACGATCGGCGGGCCGGTCCAGCTGGACGCGTCGCACGAGAACCGCGCACCGAACTTCGGCTCGGGCATGGCGCCCTTCTTCCTCACGTTGGCGCTGTTCTTCGGCGCACTGGTCCTGTGGATGGTGTTCCGTCCCTTGCAGAACCGCGCGATCGCCGCAGAGGTGCTGGCGATCCGGGTGGTGATGGCCAGTTACCTCCCGGCCGCCGCGATCGGCCTGTGCCAGGCGGTGATCCTGTACTGCGTGGTGCGGTTCGCGCTGGGTTTGGAAGTCGCGCATCCGATCGCGATGGTGTTCTTCATGATGGGCGTCTCGCTCGCCTTCATCGCGTTCACCCAGGCGGTGAACGCACTGGTCGGGCCGGCGGTCGGACGCGTTCTCATCATGGCGCTGCTCATGCTGCAGTTGGTGAGCTCCGGCGGCATGTATCCGGTGGAGACCACCGCCAGACCCTTCCAGGTGCTACACAAGTACGACCCGATGACCTACGGCGTCAACGGCCTTCGGCAACTCGTGCTCGGCGGCATCGACCACCGGCTCTGGGTCGCCATCGGGGTGATGCTGTTCATCTGGGTCGCGTCGATCACCGTCTCGTGTCTGTCCGCGCGGCGCAACCGACTGTGGAACCTCGACCGGCTCATGCCCGCGATCAAGATCTGAACCGCGTATCGACACCGCTCCCCGCTCCCAGCAGTTCCCCGCCCTCACCGGTTTGCGGGCGGTCGCGGCGTTCGCCGTGTGCGTCACCCACGCCGCGTTCTGGGCGGGCGACTACACCCCCGACCTCTGGGGAGCCGCCTATTCCCGGCTGCAGGCCGCGGTGCCGGTGTTCTTCGCCCTGTCCGGGTTCCTGCTGGTGCGGCCGTGGGTCGCGGCGGCACGGTCGACGGTGCGCTGCGGTACTGCCGGACGACGGGGCGGCGGGCGCGACGGGGCGGGCACTGCTGGGCCCGACCTGCGGCGGTACGCGGTCCATCGCGCGTGGCGGATCCTGCCCGCCTACTGGACCGTGGTCACCGTCGTCTACGTGATCTACCTGTGGCGGCCCGACGGTTCCACCCACGGCCAGGGCTGGGTCGGGTATGTGCGGCACATGACCTTCACCCAGATCTACGGGGTCGGGTACGTGCACACGGGGCTCTCGCAGATGTGGAGCATGTGCGTCGAGTTCGCGTTCTACCTGGTGCTGCCGCTGCTGGGGGCGGCGATCGTCCGCTGCGGGCCGCGGGCGTGGATCGTGCCCGCGGCGATGGTGGCGCTGTCCGTCGGGTGGCTGGTGCTGGTCATCGAGACGAACGTGTTCGGCAAGACCACCCGCACCTGGCCGCCCGCGTACGCCGCAGCCTTCGCCGCCGGGATCATCGTCGCGCTGGTGATCGACCGGGTGCGGGCGGCGTCGTGGGAGCGGTGGGCGCGGTGGGGTCTGCTGCTGGCTGCGGCGGCGGCCTTCGCGGTGCTGCTCACCCCGGCCGCCGGCCCGCTCGACCTGAGGTTGCCCACGACCGCGCAGGGCGTGACGAAGTACCTGCTCGAGGCGCTGATCGGCGGACTGCTGGTGGCGGCCTTCGCCGACGGCCGGCCGGGTGTGCTCGGCTCGCGGCCGATGGTGTGGCTGGGGTCGATCAGCTACGAGTACTTCCTGATCCACGTGATCGCGATGGACGTCGTCGTGCTCAACGTGCTGCACTACTCGCTGTTCCAGGGCTCGACGTGGACGATCGTCGCGGTGACCTCCCTGGTGACCGTGCCGCTGGCCTGGGTGCTCAGCCGCGCGGTGGAGAGACTGCGGGCCCGGGCGTCCGCGCGGTAGGTCTTCGGAAGACAGGTAACCGGTCCGACAAGGTATGCGTGCGACGCATACCCCACATTTTCGCAGGTCAGAGCCCATTTATCCTGAAGAGGGGTATGCGTCTCCTGCATACCCTCGCGTGGCGCACGCGGCGCGCCGCACCCCTTTCTCGGGACGGACCGCGGTAGGGCCGCTCAGAATGTCGGGTCCTGCGCGATCACGGGGAGCGTGGCCGACGCCTCTCCCTCACCGGAGCCCGACATCCTGAGCCGCCACGACACGGGAACGAATCGGCGGGCGGCCGAGGTGGAGGGACGGCGACGAACAGGTGCCACGCGATGGCCATGGGGTATGCACCGAATGCATACCCCACACTGAACAATACGGCCCTGACCTGCGAATTCACCCCTATACGCCGCGCGTATACCCCTTCGGGAAAACACTCATCACTCCGCAGGCGACGGAATCCACCGCACCAATCATCGGCGAAGCGCACTCGTCGTCGCATCGATCAGCTCGCGGCGGCGGGCGGACGGCGCGTCCCAGAGCTTCCCGGTCAACGATTCGAGCGCCGCGACCTTGGGCTCCAACTCCCCCAACACCGCCGCGCGCTCCTCTCCGGACAGCTGCGCCGCGGCGATGATCTCGTCGTCGAGGCCGAAGACGGCGTCGTCGAGCGCGGCGAGGTCGGACTCGGGCCCGTGTACGGCCGAGTCCGCGGGCGGCGGGACCGCGGGGGCGACGGCGCCGCGATGCACGTCGGCGATCGCGTAGCGGACCCGCTGGTGCAGAAGCGCCTCCGGCGCAGTCGAATCGGCCCATTCGGCCGGCGCGCGACCGGGTCGGCCGGGAACGAGATCGGAGGACCGGGCGAAGGTCCGGATGCGCTTGTTGGAGTCGCGGACGAACCAGAGGACTCCGACCAGCGTGAGCACCGCGACCACCGCGATCACGAGGACTATCACGACACCGACGCTCATGCCGTCCTCCGGGAGATCTGCGTACGCCGCTGCTCGATGATCAGACAACGATCCTCGACGTACAGCAGCCCGGCGGATTCCGCGATCTCGCGGGCCTCCGCCGAGCGGATCCGCAACTGCAACCACAGCGCGGTCGCACCCGCGGCCACGGCCTGCCGGGCGATGTCCGGTGTGAACTCCGAGGGCCGGAACACATCGACCAGCCCGACCTGTTCAGGGACGTCCGCCAGTGTGCGGTACACCTTTTCGCCCAGGATCTCGTCGGCGTGCGGGTTCACCGGGATGATGCGCCAGCCCCGGTGCTGCATGTAGGCGGGCACGTCGTGCGCCGCCTTCGCCGGATCCGCGCTGGCCCCGACCACCGTGATGGTGTCGTAGTCGCGAAGGATCTTCTCGACCACGTCGTCCGTCGTGCTCATACCCACCACTGTAGGCGGCCGGGGCCCGCTACATCAGCCCTCGATGATGGCGGTGATGCCCTGGCCGCCGGCGGCGCAGATGGAGATCAGCGCACGACCGCCGCCGTTCTCCTTGATCTGCTTCGCGGCGGAGGCCACGATGCGGCCGCCGGTCGCGGCGAACGGGTGGCCGGCCGCCAGCGACGAGCCGTTCACGTTGAGCTTGGACCGGTCGATCGAGCCGAGCGGCTTGTCGAGACCCAGGCGGTCCTTGCAGTACTCGGGCGACTCCCAGGCCTGCAGCGTCGCGAGCACCACGGAGGCGAAGGCCTCGTGGATCTCGTAGAAGTCGAAGTCCTGCAGCGTGAGGCCGTTGCGCGCCAACAGCTTCGGCACCGCGTAGGTCGGCGCCATGAGCAGGCCGTCCTTGCCGCCGACGTAGTCCACGGCGGAGTACTCGACGTCCTTGAGGTACGCGAGCACCGGAAGACCGCGCTCGGCGGCCCACTCGTCGGAGGACAGCAGCACCGTCGACGCGCCGTCCGTGAGGGGCGTCGAGTTGCCGGCCGTCATGGTCGCGTCGCCCAGCGAGACGCCGAAGACGGGCTTGAGCGTCGAGAGCTTCTCGACGGTGCTGCCGGGGCGCAGGTTGTCGTCGCGGGTGAGGCCGAGGTACGGGGTGATCAGGTCCTCGAAGAAGCCGCGGTCGTACGCGGCGGCCATGTTCGTGTGGCTGAGGTAGGCCAGCTCGTCCTGCTCGGCGCGCGAGACGCCGAACTCCTTGGACGTGATGGCGGCGTGCTCGCCCATCGACATGCCGGTGCGCGGCTCGCCGTTGCGCGGAATGTCGATGCCCAGGTTGGCCGGGAGCTTGCCGACCAGCTTGAGGCGGTCGACGGTGCTCGACGCTCGGTTGAGCTCGAGCATCACCTTGCGCATGCCCTCGGAGACGCCGATCGGCGCGTCGGAGGTGGTGTCGACGCCGCCGCCGATGGCCGCGTCGTAGCGGCCGAGCTGGATGCCCTGGGCCGCGGCGTTGATCGCCTGCAGGCCGGTGGCGCAGGCCTGCTGCACGTCGAAGGCGGGGGTGTACGGCGAGAGCGGGCTGCCGAGCACCGACTCGCGGATCAGGTTGAAGTCGCGGCTGTGCTTGAGCACGGCGCCGCCGACGACCGCGCCCAGCTGCTCGCCCTGCAGGTTGAACCGGCTCACGAGACCATTGAGCGCGGCGGTGAACATGTCCTGGTTGCTGGCCTTCGCGTACGCGCGGTCCGAGCGGGCGAAGGGGATCCGGTTTCCGCCGAGGATGGCGACCGGGCGGGTTTCGATGTTTGCCACGGGTTTCTCCCTGTGATCGAGGGTTGCTACTACCGAGTATTCTTACTCTGGAGTAAGTTGCTTGTCGATAGCCTATCGGAACCCCACACGGATGAGGTACCTCACATGCCTGATGCACCCAGCACGGACTTCTACGCGGCCTTCGTGAAGTCGGGCCCCGGCTCCTTCCTGGCCAGCCGCCTCGGCCTGCCGCAGCCGCCGGTCCTGCGTCGCTACCAGGCCGGCAAGCCCGCGCTCGCCGGCCCCGTCCTCCTCGGCGGCAAGGGCCGCCTCGTCGAGCCCGTCCGCGAGCTGCTCGCGGACTACGACCTCGTCGTCAACAACGGCGGCGCCCGCGGCGCCGAGAAGCTGGGCGGCGCGGTCTTCGACGCCACCGGCATCACCTCGATCGACGAGCTGGTCGGCCTGTACGAGTTCTTCGCCCCGCAGATGCGCTCGCTGGGCAACAGCGCCCGCCTCGTGGTGCTCGGCACCACGCCGGAGCTGGTCGAGGATCTGGACGAGCACATCGTCCAGCGCGCCCTCGAGGGCTTCACCCGCTCGGTCGCCAAGGAGCTGCGCGACGGTGCCACCGCCCAGCTCGTGTACGTCCACCCGGACGCCGCGACCGGCGCCTCGGGTCTGGCCTCGACGCTGCGCTTCCTCCTGTCCGGCAAGTCGGCCTACGTCGACGCGCAGGTCATCCGCGTCACCGACAAGGACGCGACCGCCCCCGCAGACTGGGACAAGCCGCTCGCCGGCAAGGTCGCCCTGGTCACCGGCGCCGCCCGCGGCATCGGCGCGACCATCGCCGAGGTTCTCTCGCGCGACGGTGCGCACGTCATCGCCGCCGACATCCCCGCCGCCGGTGAGGCGCTGTGCGCGGTCGCGAACAAGGTCGGCGGCACCGCGCTGCCGCTCGACGTGACCGCCGAGGACGCGGGTAAGAAGATCGCCGAGCTGGTGAAGTCGCGCCACAACGGCCTCGACATCATCGTCAACAATGCCGGCATCACCCGCGACAAGCTGCTCGCCAACATGGACGAGGGCCGCTGGAACTCGGTCATGGCCGTCAACCTCAAGGCCCCGAAGCAGCTGGTCGACGCCCTGCTCGCCGAGGACGCACTGAACGAGGGCGGCGCGGTCGTCGACGTCTCCTCGATCGCCGGGATCGCCGGTAACCGTGGCCAGACCAATTACGGCGCGACCAAGGCCGGCGTCATCGGCCTCGTCGACGCCTACACCCCGGTGCTCGCGAAGAAGAACATCACCATCAACGCGGTGGCCCCCGGCTTCATCGAGACCGCGATGACCGCGGCGATCCCACTGGCCACGCGCCAGGCCGGCCGTCTGATGAACTCGCTGCAGCAGGGCGGCCAGACCGTTGACGTCGCGGAGACCATCTCCTACTTCGCGGCGCCGTCCTCGGCCGCCGTGACCGGCAACGTCGTGCGCGTCTGCGGTCAGAGCCTGCTGGGAGCCTGACATGGCCAAGAACGTGACCGTGCTGCAGGCGCCGCCGTCGAGCCTGTCCGTGCTCACCCGCGGGCTGCGCGGCATCCTGCCGGTCGTCGGCAAGCAGGGCCCCCTCAAGCCCGAGACCGCCCTGCCGGACCGGACCGTCGAGCTCACCGTCGACGTCGATCCCGCGCGGGTCGGCGAGTACTGCGAGGTCGTGGGGCTGCGCAACACCGGCGAGGTGCCGGTGATGTACCTCTACGTGCTGTCCTTCCCGCTCATCATGGATCTGTTCCTGGCCGACGACTTCCCCGCCGCCGCAGTGGGTTCCGTGCACGTGGAGAACACGCTGACGCGGCGGCGCCGCGTGGTGCCGGGCGAGTCGCTGACGCTGCGGACGTCGGTGGGCAACCTGCGGGAGCACCGCAAAGGCATGCTCATCGACTTCACAACGGAGTTCACCGATGCGTCCGGCGCATCGGTCGCGTCCGAGGTGTCGACGATGCTCATCCAGCAGCGCACGTCGCTGTCAGGTGGCGACGGTGCCCGCGGCAGCGCACCCAAGGAGGGCCGCCCCGGCGCCCCCGACGCGCTGCTGTCCGTGAACGGCTCGCTGATCCGGCAGTACGCGGGCGTGAGCGGCGACCGGAACCCGATCCACATGTCGCCCCTGGGCGGCAAGGCCTTCGGCTTCCCGTCGTCGATCGCGCATGGCGCCTGGACCGCCGCGGCGATGCTGCGCGTGGTCGAGGGACACATCCCCGACGCGGTGGTGCACCACGTGCGCTTCGGCAAGCCGGTGATCCTGCCGGCGCGGATCGGCATGTACGTCTCGCGTGACGAGGCCACCGGCGGGACCGAGATCGTGGCGAAGGACCTCAAGAAGGGCTTCCCGCACGTGACGGCCACCGTCACCCCGCTGTAGTCCGCTGTTCGACGGTGCCGAGCGAGCCCGCTCGCTCGCTCCCGGCGCTCACGGTGCCCCGCCCGGCTTCGGCCAGGCGGGGCACTGTGCGTTCCGGGGGGGCAGGAGGTCCGGGGGGATCGGCTGGGCCGGCGCGTAGGGGGTGATCAGGCGGGCGCGAAAGAGTCATGTGTCGTTCCGACAACCTATGCGCCCGACGCATGTCCTGAAACACTGCAGGTCAAACACCATTTCGACGATCAGAGTCATGCGCTCAACGCATACCCCGCTCACCCGTCGGCGGACGCCCCGTCGAGATAGCGCCGCAGTGCATCGCGCCGGACCGCGATGCACTCGACGCACCTGCACATGCGTTCCCACTCGTCCTCAACGGCCCGCTTGGCGTCCGGATCGAGATGAGCTGCAGAGATGCCGCCCGCGTCGGACGCGGCATCGATGATGTCGGCGACCAGCCGCACTGGAACCCCCGCAGACACGAGATCGCGGATGTCCCCGGCTCTTTCGGCGAGCTCGACGGCGTAGTCCCGGTAGCCGTTGGCCGATCGGTCCGGGACGAGGAGGCCCGCCTCCTCGTAGTGCCGGAGACTGCGCTCGGTGATCCCCGTCAGCCTCGCGAACTCACCGATCTTCACTTCCGCCCCTTCGGTCTTGACCTTGACGCTAGCCGGAATGTTCAACGATCGCCGCATGACGATCACAGCGATTCACGACCGCATTATCGGCGACGACGACGGCACACCCGTTCTCCTCATCCACGGTTTCACTGTCGACCACCGGATTCTGCTCCCCCTGGACGACGTATTCGCACGTTCGTCGCATTCGTGGCGGAGACACTACATCGACCTGCCCGGCTTCGGCGCCAGCCCCGCCGGACCTGAGGTCGACGGTGCGGACGCCCTCGGTAGGGCCGTCGAGGACTACATCGGCGAGCGTTTCGGCACAGAGCCTTTCGCTGTCGTGGGCAACTCGCTCGGCGGTGCCCTCGCTCGGCGCATCGCGTGCTCGATGCCGGACCGGATCCTCGGGATGTGCCTCATCGTCCCCTCCGTGGTCCCGCTCGCAGAACGCGACCGCCCGGCGCCCAGCCGATTCGACGAGGACACGTCGCTGTTGGAGGAACTGTCCGGCGAGGACCGCGCAGCGTACGCGGAGATGGCCGTCGACCTGACGCGGGACAACTGGGAACGGTATCGCGATGCCGTCCTGCCGGGTCTGCGGACCTACGACCGCACTGTCGCTGCGCGGATCTGGGCCGACTTCTCCTTCGCCGCCGAGCCCGAGACACTTCTCTCGGAACCACTGAGCGCACCGTCTTTGCTCGTCACTGCGCGCCAGGACTCCGTCGTCGGTTTCGTCGACCAGCTCCGCCTACTGGAGCACTACGACCGAATGTCGATGCTCCTCATCGATCGCGCGGGCCATAACGTGCACATCGACCGTCCGGCGCCGGTGCGGGCGGCGGTCGGCGATTGGATCGATCGCATGGCGCCCGAGCGCGGATCCGCTCCGCGCCTATGACACTCCAGCCTCCGGCCCCGTCCAGCCCTCGCAAGCTCTCGATCGACGAGGGTATGCGCGCAACGCATAGCCTGGCTCCGCAAAATGCACTCTGACCTGCGATTTCATGGGGCATGCGCGGGGCGCATGACTACTGGGAACGACCACAGGTCCTACGCGGTCCCCGCGCGCCCTGCCCCGCCCGCGCTCGGCCGAGCCCGAGCGCACCGTCGGCGAACTACTCCGGGCGCTCGCCGCGGATGCCGCCCCAGAGGAACGAGGTCATGATCTCGACGGCCCGGTCGAGCTCGACCTTTCCGGTGGCCAGACGGTCCGCGATCGCCTCACCGGAGCCGACCAGGGCCACGGCGTAGAGCTCGAAATCGGTGTCGTCGGGGGCGTACTTCGCCGCCTCGCGGAGCAGCACCGCCGTCATCTCGACCACCCGCTCGCGACTGGTCTCCGACAGCGCCGCGAACGCGGCCTGACCCGTGGCCTCCCGGTACATCACCCGCCACGCGTCGCGGTTCTGGTCGACGTACTGGAGGAAACCGGCGATCACCGAGCGCAGGCGCTGCAGCGGCGGGAGCGTGGGGCTCGCGTCGAACTCGATGCTGCGCATGAACTTGCCCGCCTCGCGGGTCACGCAGGCGCCGAACAGCTCGTCCTTGGACCCGTAGTACAGGTACAGCATCGGCTTGCTGATCTGCGCTTCACGGGCCACGGCGTCCATGGACGTCTCGTAGAACCCGTTGCGCGAGAACACCTTGATGGCGGCGTCCAGCATCTGCTGCTCGCGCACCGCGCGGGGCAGACGCTTCGTTCCACCGGCCATCGGCATCCTCCTTACTCTCGAGTCAGATAATAGCCCACAAAGTTACCCGCAAGTAAGTTCCGGGAGAATCCGCGGACTTCAGCAGGTGACGACGTGCTTGGCGCGGGCCACGCGGAGCACGGAGGCGTCCAACTGTTGACGCGTGAGCTTCCCCGACTTCACGGCGGCCTCCACCGCGTCCAGCGCGGCACCGAGCTGGTCGGTCGAGATCCACAGCGCGATGTCCGCCCCGGCGAGGAGCGCCTTCGTCACCGCCTGCGGCACGCTGAACTCGTTGGTGATCGCCTTCATGCCGGACAGGTCGTCGGTGAAGATCGGGCCGTCGAAGGGCTTGGCACCGTAGCCGGTTCCGCCGCGCAGCAGGTGCATGGTCGCGGGGCTCAGGCTGGTGGGCAGGCCCGGCTCGGTCAGCCCGGGCACCGTCAGGTGGCCCACCATGATCCCCGCGTCGCCGGACGCGGCCGCCGCGCGGAACGGGAGGAGGTCCTTGGTCTTGAGCTTGCTCAGCGGCGGCACGCTGACGCCGCCCTGATGCGAGTCGCCGGACGAGCTGCCATGGCCCGGGAAGTGCTTGAACACCGGGTACACGCCGCCGTCGCGCAGGCCGGCCGCGAAGGCCTGGGAGTACTTCGTGACCACGGCGGGATCGTTGGAGTACGACCGGTCACCGATGACGGAGTCGTCGGGCTGCGCGGAGACATCGGCGTCGGGCGCGAAGTCGACCGAGATGCCCATCGACTTCATGAGCTTGCCGACCCGCGCGCCCTCGGCCCGCGCCTGCGCGACGGTCATCGTGCGCGCCAGCTCCCGCGCCGAGACGAGGTTCGCGCCGGGCACCCGGGAGACGCGGCCGCCCTCCTCGTCGACGGACACCATCGCCGGCACCTTGCCCGCCTTCGCCACCGATTGCAGTGTGCCGCTGGAGAACACGCCCTTGTCGGTCCAACTACCGATGAACACCCCGCCCACGCCCTGCTGCACGGCACGGCGGGCGTCGGCGGCGTCCTTCACCCCGACCATGAGCAACTGCCCGACCTTCTCGCGCACCGTCATCTTCGCGAGGAAGTCCGTCCCACAGGACGCGGGGCGTCCCGGGCCCGACGGTGCCGCGGAGGCCGTCGAGCTCGCCGCCTGCGCGGCCGTCGCGGTCGTCGACGGCGCGTCGGGCGTGGAGGTGCCGCACGCGGCGACCGTGGCCGCGGCGATCACCACGATCGTGAGATTCCGGTTCAGTCGCATCGGGATCAGTGTGTCAGATCGGCCGTCAGCCCTTCGCGACCTTGTCGATCGAGGCGACGAGGAGCTTGTCGAACAGCGCGCGGTCGGGCGTGCTGTCCATCGACATCACGACCACGGAGACGGCGTACGACCCGACCCGCGCGATGCCGACGACGGACCGCTGCTTCGTGCTCTGCCCCGCGACCTGCGAGGTGGCGGTCTGCTCGATCACGACGAGGTCGTCCGCCGGGGTCTTCGGCGCGTCGGAGACGACGGTCGTCTCCATCTGCGTGCGCACCTTCTGGCCCTGCACCGACATCTCCGCGGTGACCGACTTGCACGCGCCCCGGTAGGAATCGCGCAGCTTCGCCACATCGGGCTTCTGTGCGATGACCGACTCGCTCGCCACGCCGGTCCCGACGGTGCCGACCGCCATGCCCAGCTGGGAGACGTTCAGGTTCTTCGCCGCGTCGACGACGGCCGTGCCGGACCCGCACGACGCCGGGGTGATGGTGGCGCCGTTGGCGGCGCCCGACAATTGGTCGACGGACTGCTGGAGCTGCGCCTGCCCGACGGGCACGGCCGTGATGCCGGCCGGCAGCTCGGCGGCGGTGAGCGCGAGGTCCTTCGCGGGCTTCGCGGCGGCCGCGGCCGTCTCCGCCGCGGTGGCGGAATGGCCGCTGTGGTCCGTCGTCTCGGCCGAGCCGCCGCCGCAGCCGGCGACGAGTGCGGCGGCGGCCAGTGCGGTGGTCGCGACGCCGGTGAGGCGGATGAGCTTCGTCATGATTTCTCCCGATTTCTGCAGGTCCTGCGCCCGCTGAGCGTGCCCGAGCACGCCCAGCGGACGTACCGTTCACCGGTGAGTATCGCTGTTCCCGCCTCCGCGTGGCTCCACGACTGGCACTTCGACGCCCTGGGTGTCGCGGCGGTCCTCCTGGCCGCGGCCTATCTGTGGGCCGCGCGGGGCGGGCCGGTGCCGTTCGTGCGCCGGGTCGCGTTCACGGTCGTCGGGTGCGCGGCGGCCGTGGCGATCGCGTGCGGACCGATCACGGAGTACGCGCCGCACCTGTTCTGGGTGCGGGCGCTGCAGATCACGCTGCTGCTGTACGTGGTGCCGCTGGGCCTGGCGTCGGGGATGCCGGTCACAGTCTTCGGCGGCCTCCTGTCCCCCGCCCGACGGTCCGCCGCGCTCCGGGCCCTGCGCAGCCCGCTCGCACGGGTCCTCGGGCACCCCGCCGTGGGCTCCGGCCTGTTGTTGGTGACGCCGTGGGTGCTGCTGTTCTCCGGCTGGAACCTCGCGGCGATGCGGAATCCCGCGCTCGACCTGCTCACGCGCTGCCTGCTCGTCGGCGCCGGTTTCGTGTACTTCTACACCCGGGTCCAGGCGGACCCCGTGCCGCGGCGCTACCCGCAGGGCCTGTCGCTGCTGATCACGCTGGTCGAATCGCTGGCCGACGGGGTACTCGGGATCGTCGTGTGGCTCGGACCGCTGCTGTACACCGCGCATTACGCCGCACTGGGTTTCAGCGAGGACTCGATGCGGCTGTCGCAGACCGTCGGGGCGGGCATGCTGTGGCTGCTCGCGGACCTGTTCGGCCTGCCCTTCCTGGTGATCCTCATGTTCGCGCTGCGCCGCGAGGACGCCGCCCGGCAGGTCCGGGTGGACGCGGCCGAGGACGCCCGGGACGCGGCGCGCGCCGACGACGAGCAGGCGGGCGGGGGCGCACCGTCGAACGGACTGTGGTGGGAATCCGACCCCGAACTGGCCAGCCGGTACCACCGCTGACACGCCCGTACTTGCATCTTGCAACTCAACGGTTTCGGCGTAATCTGGAGGTATCAGACAACCGCGAACATCGAGGTGATCCGCATGACTGTCTCCGTCAAGGTTCTGATCGCGTACGACGGCTCGGAGTCCTCCCAGCGCGCCGTGAAGTACGCCAGCAAGGTGCTCGCCCAGGGGCGTGACGCGGAGGCGATCGTGGTCACCGCATGGGAGTCCACGATCCATCAGGCCGCCCGTCTCTCCGCGATGTCGGGCGTCGCCGGGGCCGGGGCCGCCGAGACCGCCCTGACCCGCGAGAGCGACATCGTCCACGACGAGGCGCGCAAGACCAACCAGGAGGGCGTCGACCTCGCGGCCGCCTCCGGGTTCGCCGCCCGGGGTGAGCTGGTCGAGGTGTCCACCACGGTCTGGGCCGCACTGATCGCCGCGTCGGACACCGACGACGTCGACGTGATCGTGTCCGGCAGCCGCGGCATCTCCGGCATCAAGGCGCTGTGGCACTCGTCGGTCTCGGAGCACGTCCTGCGCGGCTGCCAACGGCCCGTGATGATCGTGCCCTCGGGCTGCGCGGACCTGTAGTCGCCGCCCGCGACCATGCCCGCACGCCGCGTGCGTCCGCGGCGTGCGTCCGCTCGACCTGTAGACTCGCCCGCATGGACCGCACCTCGATCATCGCCAGCGCCACCGCCGCGCTCGCCGGCATCGTCGTCGCCGTGGCCCTCGCACTGGTGAGCGGCGCGGCCGTCGGCCAGACGACGCCGTCCACCGACATCAACAGCGTGTCGAAGGACAAGGGCTTCCTGCAGGGCTCGTCGAACTACGGCGAGCGCGACGACTCGGGTGCCAACAAGTAGCCCCCAGCATTCCGACGAACCCCTGACCCGCCGCGCAGGCGCGTGGGCGTTCGTCGTCCTGCTCGCGCTGAGCTTCCTCAGCGCCCCCGGCAAGGTCGTCGCCGACACCAAGCTCGACCTCACCGCGAACCCCCTCGGCTTCCTGGCCCGGGCGGCGAACATCTGGTCCAGCCAGTCGCCGCTGGGCCAGGTGCAGAACCAGGCCTACGGGTACTTCTTCCCGCACGGCGCCTTCTTCGCCCTCGGCCAGCTCCTGCACGTCCCGCCGTGGATCACGCAGCGGTTGTGGTGGGCGCTGCTGCTGTTCGCCGGGTTCTGGGGGATCGTCCGGCTCACGGAGGCGCTGGCCACCGGGTCGCGCGGCAGCCGGATCGTGGCCGCGTCCGCGTTCGTACTCGCACCGCAGGTACTCACCACACTCGGTGCGATCAGCTCCGAGACCGCGCCGGTGATGCTCGCGCCGTGGGTGCTGCTGCCGCTGGTGCAGATGCTCACGGGCGCGGACGTCCCCCTGCGGAACCTGGCCGCGAGATCCGCGGTCGCGGTCGCGCTGATGGGCGCGGTCAACGCCGTGGCCACCGGCTTCGCGTGCGCGGTGGCCGCGGTGTGGTGGCTGCTGCACGTGCGCTTCGGCCGCGGGACCGGCCCGTTCTGGCGGTTCAGTGCCTGGTGGGCGGTGTGCGTCGCGCTGGCCACCACCTGGTGGATCGTGCCGCTGCTCATCATGGGCCGGGTCAGCCCGCCGTTCCTCGAGTTCATCGAGTCCTCCCGCGCCACCACGCAGTGGGCGTCGCTGCCGGAGGTCCTCCGCGGCACCACGTCGTGGAGCCCCTTCATCTCCGACGAACGCGCGGCCGGCGCGATGCTGACCACCGCCCCCGCCGCCGTGGTCGTCACGGGCCTGCTCGCCGCCGCCGGCATCGCGGGGCTCACCATGCGCGGCATGCCCAAGCGCGGCGTCTGGGCGACGGTGTTGCTGATCGGGTTGGCCGGCATCGGCGCGGGCTACGCGAGCGGGTTGGGCTCGCCCTTCGCAGAACCGGTGCGCGTCTTCCTCGACAGTGTCGGCGCACCGCTGCGCAATGTCTACAAACTCGAACCCTTCCTGCGGTTGCCACTCGTCCTGGGCCTGACGCACCTGCTCGCGCGGGCGCCGCTACCGGGCACCGTCGGGCTCGCGCGCGTGCGGCGGGCACTGGCGCACCCCGAGCACGACCGGCTCGCCGCGGGCGCGCTCGCGGTCGTCGTGGTGCTGGCGCTCGCGGGCGGCATGGCCTGGACCGGCAAGCTCGCGCCCCGCGGCCCCTACGACAAGATCCCCGACTACTGGTCGCAGGCGGCCGGCTGGCTGTCCTCGCACGCCGCCGGGACCGCGCCGGGGCAGGCCCGGGCCGAGCGCGCCCTGGTCGTGCCGGGCGCGCCCTTCGGCGCGCAGTTGTGGGGCCTCACGCGCGACGAGCCGATCCAGCCCCTCGCGGAAACCCCGTGGGCCGTGCGCGACGCGATCCCGCTCAACCCGCCCGGCGCGATCCGTGCCCTCGACTCGGTGCAGCGCCTGTTCAGCGCGGGAACCCCGTCACCGGGGCTCGCGGCCACGCTGCGCCGGCAGGGCATCTCCTACCTGGTGCTGCGGGCCGACCTCGACCCCGACACCTCCCGCTCGGCGCGCCCGGCGCTGGCCCGCGCGGCGATCGAGGGCTCGCCCGGGATCACGCAGGTCGCCACGTTCGGGCCCGAGGTCGCGCCGCCGACCGTCGAGAAGGTGGTCGTCGACTCGGGACTCCGGCCGCCCCTGCCCGCCATCACGATCTACCGGGTCGACGGTGCCGTTCCCACCGGCCCGTACGTCACCGACCTGGCGTCGATGCCGCGGGTCGCCGGCGGTCCGGAGTCGCTGCTCACGCTGCAGGCCGACGCCGCGACCGCGGGCCGGCGCGAGCTGGGCTCAGCGCTGCTCGCCTCGGACGCCGCCGCGGCCGGCCTGCCCGACGGTCCGCTGACAGTCACGGACACGCCGAAGAACCGCGAGACCGACTACGGCCGGGTCGACGACCACAGCTCCGCGATCCGCACCGCCGACGACGCTCGTCGCACGCTCAACCGGTTGCCGGACTACCCCGTCGCGGGCGCGGGCCCGGTCGACGGGGCCTGGGATCCCGACGGCGGCGGCGCGAGCATCACGGCGTCGAGCTCGGCGGCCGACGCGACGCAGCTCGGCACGGTGCTCCCCGGCGCCGGACCGGCCGCGGCGGTCGACGGCGACAAGAACACGTCCTGGGTGTCGTCGGGCCTGGACCACGCGCTGGGCCAGTGGCTGCAGTTCACGCTGCCGGAGGCGCGCGGCGACCTCTCGGTGACGGTCACCGTCGGGCGGGCGCTCGGCCCCGCGGTCACACGGCTGCTGATCTCGACCGAGGCGGGCACCGTCTACTCCGATCCGGTCACGGCGAACACCCCGATCACGCTGGTCGCGCCGTCCGAGCCGACGCGCTGGGTTCGGATCACCGCCGCCGACACCACCGATCACACCTGGGGCAACCAGTTCGCGGTCTCCGAGGCGCAGCTCACCGACGCCCGGACCGGTCGCGCGGTCCCCGCCCGTCACGACGTGGTCCTGCCACGGTCCGGCCCCGCGGAGCGCTGGGTCTTCGGGCAGGACACGATGGGCCGCTCCGGCTGCGTCGTCACACCCGGCGAGAAGGGCGCGCCGGGCCCGGTGCAGTGCGCCGACATCGCGATCGGACCCGAGGAGCCCGGCCGGCTGCGGCGCACCGTCGACGGTCCCGGCGCCCCGGCCGTTCTGCCCGCGTTGACGGTGCGAGCTCGGCCCGGTCAGGCGCTGTCGACGCTGCTCGCGAATCCGGCGGCGCCGTCGGCGTACGCGGAGTCGGCGGTCGGCGACGGCCGGGGCAGTTCCGCCGCGGTGACGGACGGCGACCCGAACACCACCTGGACCGCCCCGCAGTCGGTCACGCAGGCCACCTCGCCGAAGCCGGTCCTGCGGTTGCGGCTGCCGTCGGCGCAGCTGGTCGCGGGCCTGACGCTGACGATGCCCCGCGGCGAGGCGCCCACCCGGCCGACGCGGGTCGGCATCGACCTGGGCACGGGCCGGCAGGTGCGCGAGGTGCCGGCGGGCGATTCCGTCACGGTGAATGTCGATCCCGCCGTGACCGATTCGATCTCGATCTCCCTGCTCGACTGGGACGAGCGGCTCAACGTCAACGCCCTCGGATTCCCGGAGAAGATGCCGCCCGGCCTCGCCGAGGTGCAGGCCGTCGGGCCCGACGGTGCGCCCGTTCCCGGCTCCGAGCCCGCCCCCGCGGACCGCCCGATCTCGGTGCCGTGCGAGACCGGACCGACGGTCCGGATCGGCGACCGGGACGTCCGGTTCCGGCTCGAGGCGAGCGCCCGCGAGCTGCGCGACGGTACGCCGGTCCGCGCGATCGCCTGCGATACCGCTCCGCTGCCTCTGCCGGGCGGTCGGACGCAGGTCGTCGCGACGCCCGGGCTCGCGTTCAGTGTGGAGACGCTGACCCTGGACACGCCTGCATCGGCGTCCGCCGCGGATTCGGCCCGCGATGCGCCGCGGGACGAGAGCGTGAAGGTGCAGAGCTGGACCCCCGACCGTCGCGTCGTGACGGTCAGCAGCGCGGCCGCCGACCAGGTCCTCGTCGTGCCCGAGAGCCGGAACCCCGGCTGGGCCGCGACCGGGCCGGACGGGAAGCCGCTGCGCGCGGTGACCGTCAACGGGTGGCAGCAGGGCTGGGTGGTTCCCGCGGGGACCGATGGCGCTGTGACACTGCGGTTCTCGCTGAACGCGCCGTACCGCATCGGGCTGTTCGGCGGGCTGCTCCTGCTCGTGATCCTCGCCGCGCTGGCGCTGGTTCCGGGTTCCCGACCCGGCGCCTCCGCCGCCGTACGCGCCTGGCAGCCGGGGCCGCTCGCCGGTGTCGGTGTGGGCGCGGCGGCGTTCGTGCTGAGCGGCTGGCCCGGTCTGGCGCTGTGGGCGGTCGCCGGCGTGGCGACGTGGGTGATCTCGTCGCTGCGCGTGAGCCCCGAGCGCCGCGCCGCCCTGCGCGTCTTCGGCTCGGCGGGTTTCGTGCTCGCCGCGATGCTGCTCCTGGCCACGGGCCCCTGGCACGCCGATGCCGGCTACGTCGGCCACGGGCCCTGGCCCCAGGGCCTCGCCCTCGTCGGCGTGTTGCTGATGGCCTGGTCGACGGTGCCACCCCTCCGCCTGCCGGGCCGTCGTCGCGACCGATCCGGTGAGGCGGGGCCGGCGGGCGCGGCGGGGACGGCGGGGACGGCGGGGACGGCGGTCAAGCCCCGCTCCGCCGAGGAGCAGTAGTCGGTCGAGAAAGGTATGCGCTGCACGCATGCCCCACGGTTACGCAGCTCAGATGAGGTTTTGGGAGCGGAGGGTTATGCGGTTCGCGCATACCCCGATCGGGCGCTCCACCGCGACAGCCATCGCCGACCACCCACGCCCGACCCGCGCGAGCCCGCGAGCTGAAGGCTGGGAACGTAAGCCAGGAGCCGGCAGCCGGGAACGTGAGCCGGGAGCCGGGAACGTGAGCAGGGAAGCCACGGGCCGGCAACGTGGGCCAGGAGCCGCGGGCCGCGGGCCGGCAACGTAGCGCTGGGAGCGTGGAGTGCGGGCCACGGACCACAAGACCACAGACCGCTCGAGAACACGCGTCGCGAGCAACGCGCCCACCTCGCAGCCCACCGGGGGTATGCGCAGCACGCATACCCCTAGCCGAAAAATATGCGCCTGACCTGCACATATTTGGGTATGCACGATGCGTATACCCTTTTCGGAACGACACTGCCCTCGCCCCAGCCCGGCACCTGCGGCGCCCCGACCCAACCCGCCCAGCCCGGCCCCGCCTGACCTGACTCCGGCCTGTCCTCGATCCGGACCGGTGTTAGACCCCGGCCTCGGTCTCGACCGCGCTCCCGACCGCGCCGTCCACCGCGCCCTGGGACCCGACTGTGGCGGCGGACCGTCGGGCCTCATGACGGGCCAGCCAGCGGCGGGCCGGCTCCTCCACCCAGGCGTAGCTCAGCGCCGCTACGGCGATCGAGAAGACGAGGGTCAGCAGCGTGACCGCCACCATGTTCCCGTGGAAGGGCATGATCGCGAACAGCGGGAAGATCGCGGTCAGCACCACGAGGTGCCAGATGAAGATCCCGTACGACCAGCGCCCCAGCGCCAGCATCGGCCCCGACGCCAGCCATCGCGACGGCGCCCCCACGGGTGCGAGCACGAGCGGTGCCAGCAGCAGGAGGGCCAGCACACCGCCCAGGCCCATCCGGACCGCGAACTGCCAGGACTCGGGGGTGTCCAGCGTCACCGGGCCGCCGAGTGGCGTGCAGATCACCCCGAACACGACGAGGGCTGCCGGCCAGCAGATCCGCCGCCGCGCGAGCCGCCGCGCCCCCGCGTACCGCGACACCGGAGCACAGACCATCTCCGCGAGCACCATGCCCGCCACGAACCACGGGACGTAGGAGGGCAGCCAGTTGTGGTGGTTCACTCCCGGGGGCAACGCCAGCGCGGCGCCGACCCACGCCCAGGACAGCGACGCCGCCGCCACCGCCAGCAGGACCGGCACGCGCCATGGCGCCCGCGCTCCGCGCACCCGCACCAGTGCCAGCGCAGCGAGCGGCAGCACCAGGTAGAACAGCATCTCCACCGACAGCGACCACATCTGGGTGAGCCCGTCTGTGAGCGAATAGGGCACGAAGACCTGCGTCAGCGTGAGGTTGGCGAACCAGGTGGATCCGGACGGCGGGTCAGCCCGCGGCAGCAGCGCCAGCGCCACCACCGCGACCACCAGATACGCCGGCATGATCCGCACGAGTCGCGACCGGTAGTACCGCCCCGTCGCAGGCCCGGCACCGTCGGACCACGCGGCCCGCGCGTGCGCGCGCCACAGCAGGAATCCCGACAGCCCGAAGAACAGCGCGACCGCCATGTCGAACCGGCCCCACACCCGGCCCATCACCGAATGTCCCACCTGACCGGTCTGGAAGGCGGTGTGGGTGAGCATGACGGCGACCGCCGCGACCGCCCGCATTCCTTCGAGCGCGGGCACGAAACCGGCCGCGCCCGCAGTCTTTGCAGTCGCGAAATCGCTGGTACCGGCTGTGCTCATCGTCCACAGAATCTACCCGTGATTCCGGCCCGCCCCGCGCGCGCGACCGGTGTCCCGCCGGTCGCACCTGTAGGCTCGGGTACTTGTAGACGGGTGCGCCGGTGCGTGCCCTCGCAGCGAACCGGCGCGTGCGACCACGCATGCGCCCCGTAGAAGATGTGAGGAGACACTTCGATGGCGGTAGGCCGTAGCAGGCTGGCGCGCGTTATCGGTCCGATCCTGATCTTCGTGGGCGCACTCCTGATCACGTCCGCGATCGCCGGACCGGTCTACGTGGCCGGCAAGCTGACCACGATTCCGCTGAACCTGGACATCACCACGGTGGCGAGGTCGGAGAAGCCTGCGGACTCACAGGCGGACGCGCAGTTCCCCGCGCGCCAGCTGGACCTGTGCTCGTTCAACAAGCCGAAGGCCGTGATCAACGACGTCTCGGTGACCACGCAGACCCGCACGCTCGTGACCTCGCCGTCGGACAAGAGCACGATGACCGTCCAGTCCGGCATGTCCATGGTGGTCCCCTCGATCAAGACCAAGGGCGAGCCCCGGCACCCCGAGCTGACCGGCGCCGCGAAGAACGAGCGCCCCTGCGACGACGGCCTGGTGCAGGCGTGGCTGGACCGCGTATCGCTGGACCGCGAGACGGGCAAGCCCACCGACAAGATCTCCGAGGCCACCTACTCGCCCGGCGAGAGCGCTCCCGCGGTGAAGATCGGCGATCGTCAGGGCCTGCAGTACCGCTTCCCCGCGGACACGACGCAGGACGGCCAGTACTCGTTCTTCGACCTCATCACGCGCAAGAACGTGGGCCTGAAGTTCGTCGAGGAGAAGGAGGTCAGCGGGACCAACACGCTGCACTTCCAGGGCACCCAGGACTGGGTCGACCTCTCGACCATCCGCGACGGCAGCGACGCGACCCTCGGCACGGTGCTCACCAAGACCGCCGGCTGGTGGGGCATCGAGGGACCGGGCGTCGACGCCAAGGACGACATCACCCTCAACCGCTGGGCCAAGACCGCGGTCGACCTGTGGGTGGACCCGAAGTCGGGCATCATCGTCGACCAGTCGCTGCATTACACGCAGCAGTTCCGCACCCCGGCGCAGGTCTCACCGAACACGGCCAAGGCGATCCGCGACTTCCGCCTCGAGGTCTTCAACGCCCAGCAGCGCTGGGTCGATGCGACGGTCCGCTCGCAGGCGGAGGCCGCGAAGTCGGCGCAGAACAGGATCGCGGTCGCGAAGTACGTGGTGCCGGTCGCCGGCGGTGTGCTCGGCGTGATCGCCCTGGGGCTCGGCGCGTTCGCGCTGATCCTGGGCCGTCGGGCCGCTCCTGCGGCGGGCGGGCGCACCGGGGGCGGAAGCTACGACGGTGCCGCCCCGAGCGCCCCGCTCGACGACGAGCCCACCGCGCACTTCGGCGGCGACGATCCGACGACGCCGCTGGGCGCCGACGCGGATCCGGCCACGGAGGCCTTCAGCGCTCAGCCGCGGCCGGACGAGTCCCGGACCGAGGCGATCGACTTCCGGAAACGGGACGACCAGCGCTGATCGCCACAACAGCACCGACCACCATCACCGCCGCGAGCGCACCCAGCGCCGCGGCGGTGATCATTTCCACGGGCGTGCGCGGCCAGGTCAGCAGGACGGCCGCCTCGACCGCGAGCACCGCCCACGCGTAGCCGGCCATGCGGGTGCGCTCGATCGCGATCGCGTACAGCAGCAGCCCCTGCAGCAGCGCGATGAGCGCGCCCTGCGCGGCGAACAGCCACAGCAGCCCCTGCACGGGCCGGTACTCCGCGCCGGCGAGCAGCGTGGCGAGCGGCGCGCAGATCGCGGCCCCGGCCACGCACACCAGTCCGAGCCCGATCAGCAGAGCGAGCACGGTACGCAGTGCGCCCCGGGCCCGTTCGGGCGTGGCGAGCTGCGGATAGAACACGACTCCCACCGCCTGCGGCAGCCAGAACGCGACCTTAGCGGCCACCGCGCCCAGCGCGTAGGTGCCGCCGGCGGCCGCTCCCAGCACGGGCCGCGCGAGCAGCAGGTCCAGCGACGCGAACACCGCGAGCACCAGCTGCACCGAGCTGGCGCCCAGAACGGCCCGCACGCCGGCGACGGGATCGAGTGAGGGCGCACCGTCGGACCCGGGCGGCGAGCCGGCGAGCACCCGGCCGAGCCCGGCCGCGACGAGAGCGCCCACGGTCGTGCCGAGCAGTGCGGGGCCGGGGCCCACCAGCAGCCCCGGAATGCTGAACGCCAGCTTCCCCAGGCCCGCGACGGCCAGCAGGACGGCGAGTCGTCCGAACCGCCGCTCCCCCTGCAGGACGCCCTGTTCGACGGCGAGCAGCACCAGCGCAGGTGCGGCGGCGAGTGCGGCGGCGGCCGTGATCGCCCGGGTGTGCAGGCCCGCGGCCGCGAGCGGCACCGCGACCCCGGCGAGCAGCGTCGCGCCGACCGCGATCACGTACCCGAGGCGGCGCATCTGCGCGGCGCCCGCGCCGCGCACCACCTGGCGCGCGACCACCGTCTGCAGTGCCAGCGCCGGCACCGCGAGCACCAGCACGAGCTGCAACAGCGCGGCGAACTCGCCGTAGCCGGACGGCCCGAGCCAGCGGCTCGCCGGCAGGTGCACGAGGTACGAGCAGAGGTTCGCCAGCATCGAGCCGACCGTCACCCACGCCAAACCGCTCACCCGCACATTCTGTCAGTAGGGTGGCGGAGATGAGATCGCGCGACGCTGCCCTCGCCGCCTGGTCGGCCGCGCTCGCGTTCGTGATCCTGGGCCCGCTGGCGGTGGGCGGGCGGTATCTGCTGCTCCGCGACGCGGTCTCCACGCCGCGCTCGCACCTCACCGACGCCGCGCTCGGCCTCGGCGGCAACGCCGCTCGCGCGACCCCGCAGGACTGGTTGCTGGCGCTCGGCTCGCAGGTCGTCGACGGTGGCCTGCTGGTCACGGCCCTGCTGTTCGTCGCGCTCGCCGCGGCGGGGTGGGGCTTCGGGCGCTGCGCGCTCGCGATACTGAGTGCCGTGGGCCGCGACGCCGGCCTCGGCGCGGGCCTGGCCGGGGCGACGGTGGGGCTGTGGAACCCGTTCGTCGCCGAGCGCCTGCTGCAGGGGCACTGGAGTCTGCTGGCCGGCTACGCGGCGATCGGGTGGATGATCGTAGCCGGACTGCGGCTGTCCGGCCGGCGGCAGCTCGGCGCCTTCGCCGCCTGCCTCGCCGCGGGCGGCCTCACGCCGACGGGCGCCGTGTTCGCGCTGATCGCGGGCCTCGTGACGGCGCCGCGGCGCTGGGCGTGGCAGTTGGGCCTGTTCGTCTGTGCGGCGGCGCCGTGGGTGTATCCCTCGCTGGTGTCGGGCGACGGTGTCCGCGCCGACCCGGCGAGCGTCGCCGTGTTCGCCGCACGGGCCGAGCCCGGACTGGGCACGCTGGGGTCGTTACTCGGGCTCGGGGGGATCTGGAACCGCCAGTCCGTGCCCGACGGTGCGCCGTGGCTCTGGACCGTCCTCGCCATCGTCCTGCTGGTGGGCGGGCTGATCGTGCTTCGCGCCCGTCTGTTCTCGCCGCCGCTGGGCCGGATCGCGCTGCTCGCACTGTGTGCGGTGGTCCTGCCCGCGCTCGCGGCGACCGGGCCGGGAGTATCGGTGCTCGGGGCCGTGGTGCAGGCGATCCCGGGGAGCGGGCTGCTGCGCGACGGGCAGAAGTGGGTGGCGCTCGCGGTGCCGCTCGTCGCGACCTGCGCCGCGGCCCTGGTGTCCGCGCTGCCGGCCACGGCCCGCACCGCGGGGGCGGTCGCGGTCGCCGCGCTGCCGATCGCGGTCCTGCCGGGGCTCGCGTGGGGCGTCGGCGGGGCGCTCGCGCCGGTGACCTACCCGGCGTCCTGGCGCACCGTCGCCGATGCCGTGCCGGCGGACCGCGGAGTGGTCGCCGTGCTGCCGCCGGGGATGTTCCGGACGTACGCCTACGGGCCCGCGGCGCCGGTACTCGACCCGGCGCCGCGGATGCTGCGCGCGCCCGTCCTGCAGACCGGTGAACTGCGGGTGGGCGGCCGGTCGGTGGATCGCGTGCCGGGCGTCGCGGCCGACGCCGAGGACGCGCTCGCCTCTGGCGGCGACGCCCTCGCGGGCCGGCTGGCGCAGCTCGGCGTCGGGTGGGTGCTCGTGGAGGCGGTGTCCGGCGACGACGGAGCGGTGTTCCCGACGGTGCCCCTGCCGGGCCTGGCACTCGTCGTCGACACGCCCGAGCTGCGGCTCTATCGCGTGCCGGGCGAGATCGCGACCGCGGGCGCGTCGCCGCCGGAGCGCGCCGGAGCGTGGGCCGCGCACCTGCTGTGGGCCGCGGTACTACTGGGCGGCGCAGCTGCGGCCTCCCCGATCCGACGGTCCGCCGCCCGCGCCGTGGCCGCCGACTCCGACGACGACGGCTGAGCGCCCGGACATTCTGTACACCGTTCGGTCTTTTTGCGATTCCGCTTGCAGCTTCATGTCCGTTATTTCTTCATGTAATTAGCGCAGCGCATGATACGCTATTCGTGGCGAAATGAGAACCCTTCACCGATGTCGGCTATCTCACTGTTCCCAGGTCTTTTGTGCCGCTATCCACTTCGGGATCATGATTCGCATGATCTCGGGTTTCTCGGAACAGTGGCAGTGCCCGGCGGGCGAGTGGGCCGTATGGGCTCCCGACGCGACCACGAGGGCGGCGATGAAGACCGCACCTGAACAGGGCGTGAGCACGTCCTTCATTCAGGCCGACCACCTGCGCAGCGGCATCGACGGCGAGGCGTGCACGCGCCGGCTCGTGTTCACCACATTCACGATTCACGATGTATTCGACGAATCGTTGATCAATGTGGTGTTCACCGATTTCGTCCGTGCGCACGACGTCTTCCACACCTCCTTTCCGGTGTCGACGCAGCCCGATCCGCACGGCCGAACCCTCACGCCGGAGCAGATCGGACTCGCTATCACCGCCTCGTCGAATTCCCGTCCGGGCGTCACCGTGAAGGATCATCTGCTGGAGTCCGTGCCGGAGCTGCACGACTGGGCGGCCTTCGCCTTCGCCGTCACGGGCGTCGAGCGGGCCCGGCCCGACTCCCCCGCGCCGCGCTTCGACGTGGTGGTCTGCTCGGACCACATGTTCACCGACGGTGTCTCGCAGGCCGTCAGCTTCTTCGAGCTCCTGACGCGGTACACGGCCGCCCGCGCCGGCCGGCCGTTCACCGCGGTACCGGTGCGGCCGTACAGCGAGTTCACGCGGGAGCAGCGCACGTTGGCGGCGACCCTCACGCCGACCCATCCGGACGTGGTGCAGTGGCGCGAAACGCTCCGCCGCTCCGGCGGGATGCCGCGCTTCCCACTCCCCCTGGGCCTGGCCGAGGGCGAGGCGGCGCCGGGGCGGATCGCCGTGCACGGCTCGTTCATCGACGCCGAGCGGACGGCGCGGTTCGCCGCGGCGGCCAAGCGCGCGGGCGCGAACATGAGCAGCGCCCTCCTGGCCGTGCTCGGCCAGGTGCACCACAACCTCACCGGCGACGAGCTGTTCACGATGCTCATCCCCCGCGCCGACCGGTCCGGCGCCGGTGACGCGATGGCCGTCGGCTGGTACGTCACCCTGGTCCCCGTGCAGTTCTCGGCACGCGGCGACTTCGACGAGGTGGCCCGCAACGCGCACGGGGCCGTCGCCGTGGCCAGGCAGCTCGAGCGCACGCCGGTGTTCCCCGTCATCGACCTGCTCGCCGACGACCCGGACTTCCCGGTGGAGCACGGCTTCTCCTCGCCGATGCTCTCCTACATCGACGTCACTC
This sequence comes from Tsukamurella pseudospumae, assembly GCF_001575195.1. Taxonomy (NCBI): domain Bacteria; kingdom Bacillati; phylum Actinomycetota; class Actinomycetes; order Mycobacteriales; family Tsukamurellaceae; genus Tsukamurella; species Tsukamurella pseudospumae. The sequence continues at coordinate 350,543 of NZ_LSRF01000058.1, read as the reverse complement.
GGGTTCCCGGCGCGGAACTGGCTCGGCAGCACGACTTCTCGGTGTTCGCCAATGCCACGCCCTCACGCGAGGTGTTCGTGTGGCTCAACCGGGACGAGTCGGGGCTGGACTTCAACGCGATGCACCCCGACACCGTGCAGGCCGCCCGCTCCGTCGACACGGTGTTCCGGCTGCTCCGCGACCGCATCGTGGAGGTCGCCGAGCGCAGCCCCGCGCTCACCGCTGTGTGACGACCGGCCCCAGCCGCGGCGATCCGCCCGGGCTCACCGTCCGGCGCTCGGGCCCGTCGGGACGCAGCGCCGAGCGCAGGTCCGCCGAGAATCCCCCGACGCGCGAGACCAGCTCCGCCTGGAGCGCAGCCCGCCCGCGACGATCGAGCGGCGGCACCGCGCCGAGCGGGGCGACGCCGAAGGCGATCCAGGAGGCCGCGGGATCGACGGCGACGGACGTGACCACCAGCTGCGCCCGGCTGGCCGGGTCGGCACCGGCGGGCCGGGGACCGAAGGGCACGGGCACAACGACGGGCAGGGCGAGGCCGCGGGGCTCGCGGCGCCGCGGGTAGCCGAGGAGGCGTTCGGCCTGCGGCACCGTCAGCCCGACGAGTTCCTCCGTCCGGATCCGTCCGCCCGATCCCTCGCGACGCGCGGACGGGACGATCGCCACGAGGACCAGCACCGCGAGGACGCCGAGCAGGGCCTGCACCAGCCGTCCACCCGTGGCCGCGAGCACGGTGGACGCCGCGGCGAATCCGCAGGCCAGGAGGTGCATCGCGAGCTGCTGCTGGAGCGACCGCGCGATCGTGACGAGGCCCACGAGCAGGATCGCCAGCGCGAGCGCGGCCATGTCCCACCGGCGGACCGACAGTGCTACGAGCAGGCCAGCGCCGAAGACGAGCAGGTAGGCGATCCACCATCCGCTCGCCCGCGGGCCCATCACCACTCTGGTCATGCAAAGACGATACAACCCAGGTTTGGCTGTGGATACGGATCAGTGCCCGCGGCGGATCCACTCCTCGAGCTGTGGGGATTCCGCACCCAGTGTCGTGCCGTCGCCGTGGCCGGTGTTCACGACCGTCTCCGGCGGCAACGCGAACAGGCGGTCGCGGATCGACTCGATGATCACCGAGAAGTCGCTGAAGGACCGGCCGGTGGCGCCCGGACCGCCCGCGAACAGCGTGTCGCCGCTGAACAGCCGCCCCGCCTCGGGCAGGTACAGGCACACCGATCCGGGCGAATGCCCCGGTGCGTGGATCACCTGGATCTCGGTGCCGCCCACAGCGATCCGGGTGTCGTCCGCGAGGTCCTGGTGGCCGACGCCCGGGTGGGTCATGGCCCACAGCACGTCGTCGCCGGGGTGCAGCAGGATCGGCGCGTCGAGCCGCTCCGAGAGCTCCGGCGCGACGGTCACGTGGTCGTTGTGCCCATGGGTGCAGACGATTCCGCGCACCGTCCGACCGTCGACGGCGCCCACGATCGGGTCCGCCGAGTGCGCGGCGTCGATCACGACGACCTCGCTGTCGTCGCCGACGAGCCACACGTTGTTGTCGACGTCCCAGTTCCCGCCGTCGAGGCTGAACGTGCCGGAGGTGACGACCCGTTCGACCCGCAGCGTCACAGCACCACCACCGAGCGCAGCACCTCGCCGCGGTGCATGGTCTCGAAGGCCAGCTCCACCTCGTCGAGCGCGATCCGCTCGGTGACGAACTTCTCCAACGGGAGACGTCCCTGCCGGTAGAGGTCCACCAGCTGCGGGAAGTCCCGCTCCGGCAGGCAGTCGCCGTACCACGACGACTTCAACGCCCCACCGCGCGAGAAGAAGTCGATGAGGGGCATGTCCAGGGTCATGTCCGGCGTCGGCACGCCCACCAGGACGACGGTGCCCGCCAGGTCGCGGGCGTAGAAGGCCTGCTTCCAGGTCTCGGGGCGGCCCACGGCATCGATCACCACGTCGGCGCCGAAGCCGTCGGTGAGTTCCTGGATCGCCTCCACGGCATCGACCTCCGCGGCGTTCACAGTGTGGGTGGCGCCGAGCTCGCGGGCCAGTTCGAGCTTGCGCGGATCGCGGTCGACGGCGATGATCGTGCGCGCCCCCACCAGCCGGGCACCCGCGATCGCCGCGTCTCCCACACCGCCGCAACCGATCACGGACACGGTGTCGCCGCGGGAGACGGCTCCGGTGTTCACTGCGGCGCCGAGGCCCGCCATGACACCGCACCCGAGCAGGCCCACCACGGCCGGGTCGGCCTCGGGATCGACCTTGGTGCACTGTCCCTGATGCACGAGCGTCTTGTCCGCGAACGCGCCGATACCGAGGGCCGGCGAGAGCTCGGTGCCGTCCTCGAGGGTCATCTTCTGCGTGGCGTTGAAGGTGTCGAAGCAGTACTGCGGTTTCCCGCGCTTGCAGGCGCGGCACTGCCCGCACACGGCCCGCCAGTTGAGGACCACGAAATCGCCGGGCGCGACGTGATCGACACCCGCACCGACGGTTTCGACGACACCCGCCGCCTCGTGCCCCAGCAGGAAGGGGAACTCGTCGTTGATGCCGCCCTCGCGGTAGTGCAGGTCGGTGTGGCAGACGCCGCATGCCTGGATCGCGACCACCACCTCGCCGGGCCCCGGGTCCGGAATCACGATCGGGACGAGCTCAACGGGCTTCCCCTGGGTGCGGGCGATGATTCCTCTGACGGTCTGCGGCATCAGTGCACCTTATCCATCCAGTCGTCCGGGACGCGACCCTCGGGCCCGGGTACGGGCTGGGACGCGGGATGGGCCTGCGGATCGGCCAACCGCGGACCGTCGTAGTAGCCCTGCGTGGCGTAGTCCCAGAACCAGTCCTCACCGGGCTCGAAGCTCTGCACGATCGGGTGCCCTGCCTCGCGGGCGTGGGCGCTGCCGTGCTGCGACGGCGACGAGTCGCAACACCCGACGTGCCCGCATTGGGCGCAGCGGCGCAAGTGGAACCACCAGCCGCCGGTGGCATCGCACTCGACGCAGCCGGTGCCGCTGGGCGGAACGCTCGGATCGATGGGATCGCTCATGACTCGTCCTTCTCCTCGGGGTCGGCCGGCGCGCGTTGCGGACCGGCGATGGGCAGTTTCACGGTGAACACGGTGGCGCCCGGCTCGGACGTCACCGAGAGGTTCCCCTGGTGCTTGTTGACCACGATGCGCCATGAGATGTCCAGTCCCAGACCGGTTCCCTCGCCGATGCCCTTGGTGGTGAAGAAGGGCTCGAAGATGCGTCCCACCACGTCGCGCGGGATGCCGGAGCCGGTGTCACCGATCTCCACCACGGCGCACTCGTCCTCCCGCCGGGTGCGGATCGTCAGGGTTCCGTTGCCGTCCATGGCCTGGATCGCGTTGTCGATGAGGTTGGTCCACACCTGGTTCAGCTCGGCGCCGTACCCGCTGACCTCCGGCAGCGTGCAGTCGTACTCCTTGACCACGGTGATGCCCTTGCCCAGTTTCTTGCCCATGATCACCAGCGTGCTGTCGAGCAGCTCGTGCAGGTTCAACTCCTGGAAGGGCGCACGATCCATCTGCGAGTACTGCTTCGCGGCGGCGACCAGCGTGGAGATCCGGGTCGTGGAGTCGGTGATCTCGTTGAGCAGCTGCTCCGTCTCCACCGTGTAGAACAGCCACTTCAGCGCGCCCGGCAGCATCTCGGGCCCCACCTCGGCGAGCACGCCCTCGAACCAGTCCTCGTCGGCCCCGGCGGCCACGAACGCGGGCGCGAGCGTGAAGGCGTCCGCGACGTCGTGGTCCTCGAGCCAGTCGGTGATCTCGTCCTCCCGGTCCGAGGCCTCGAGCGGGCTGAGCGACGGGGACTTCGCCACCAGTTCGACGGCCTGCCGCTGCAGGTCGACGAGGTCGACCAGCTGCTCGTGCCGCCAGGTGCCGTTCGCGATGTGCGCCAACTTGTCCCGCATGCCGGCGATCCGTTGCCGCAGCTCGTCGGCCGCACGGACCGCCGCACCGGCGGGGTTGTTCAGCTCGTGGGTGAGCCCCGCGGAGAGCGAGCCGAGCGCGAGCAGCCGCTCCCGCTCGCCGATCATCTGCTGCTGCCGCTTGCCGCCGTAGAACACGCCCTCCAGCAGGTGCAGCGCCATCGGGAACCACTGGTGCATCAGCTCGTTGAAGTCGGCGGAGGGCAGCACGAAGAAGCGCACGGGCGTGATCGCCCGCATCGACGCGTTGTACTTGCCGCCCATCTTCTCGCCGAGGAAGCTGGCCCAGGCCCCGGCGTACACGCCGCGCTGGTCCGTGCGGGTCGTCTCCACCGGCAGGCCGCCCACCGTCTGGCTCAGGGCGATCGTGCCGGAGAGCAGGACGAACAGCAGCTCAGCGGTGTCTCCCTCGCCGTACACCACGCCCTGCGGGTAGTCCTCGATACGGCCCCGCTCGCAGAGCCATTCGAGCTGCTCGTCGGAGAGCTTCTCGAAGAGGAACAGCGTGCGCAGCTCGTCCACCAGGCAGGGGTGATCGCTCGGGGCGCCGCCCACCCGCGCGGTCAGGCCCGCCGGTGTGTTCCCACTGGTCTCGGTCATGAGTCGATGCCCTCCAGATAGCGGTGGACGAACATGACCGCCATCGCGCCCTCGCCCACCGCTGAGGCGACGCGCTTGGCGGATTCGGACCGGACATCGCCCGCCACGAACACGCCCGGCACACTGGATTCGAGATGGAACGGGGGCCGGTCCAGTTCCCAGACCGACGGGGCGTCCTCGGGACGCAGGTCGGGCCCCGTCAGGACGAAGCCCTTGCCGTCCCGCTCGACGATGCCGTCGAGCCAGTCCGTGCGCGGCTCGGCACCGATGAACACGAACAGGAAGTCCGCGGGCACCGTCTCCTCGGTGCCGGCTGCGCGATCTCGCAGTGTCAGAGTCTCCAGGTGCTCCTCTCCCTGCGCCTCGATCACCTCGACGCCGGTGCGCACGTGCACGTTCTCGATCGCCGCGAGCTGCTGGATCAGGTAGTAGGACATGGACGCCTCGAGCGAGGCCCCGCGCACCAGCAGCGTCACCGAGCAGGCGTTGCGCGAAAGGTAGGCCGCGGCCTGGCCGGCGGAGTTCGCCCCGCCGACGATGAAGACGTGCTGGTCGGCGCACGCGGGGGCCTCTGTGAGCGCCGACCCGTAGTAGACGCCGGCGCCCGTGAGCCGGTCCAGGCCGGGCGCGTCGAGCCGCCGGTACGACACGCCCGTCGCGAGGATGACGGTGTGCGCCCCCACGGACGTCCCGTCGGCGAACCGCACCGTGCGCCCCGCTCCCGCGATCTCCAGCGCGGTGACATCGGAGGTGGTGATCACCTCGGCGCCGAACTTGCCCGCCTGCAGGCGCGCGCGCTCAGTGAGCTGCCCGCCGGACACCCCGTCGGGGAAGCCCAGGTAGTTCTCGATCCGCGAGCTCTGCCCGGCCTGCCCGCCGGTGGAGTGCCGCTCGACGAGCACCGTCCGCAGCCCCTCCGACGCGCCGTACACGGCCGCGCCCAGGCCGGCGGGGCCGCCGCCCACGATGACGAGGTCGTAGAAGTCCTCCGACGGTGCCGTGGACAGTCCCACGTGCTGCGCCAGTTCGCTGTCCGACGGTGCCGTCAGCACCGTCCCGTCCGCCGCCGCCACCAACGGCAGGTCCTGCCCGTCGCTGCCCGCGGCGGCCAGCAGCCGCTGCCCCTCCGGCGATTCGGAGGTGTACCACCGGTAGGGGATCTGGTTGCGCGCGAGGAACTCCCGCACCTCGGAGGAACGCGAGGACCACCGGTGGCCGACGACCTTCGTCTCCGGCACGGGCCGGTAGTCGCTGCGCGCCCACGCCTCCAGTTCGGCGTCGATCACCGGGTACAGCTTCTCCTCCGGCGGGTCCCACGGCTTGAGCAGGTAGTGGTCCAGGTCGACGACGTTGATGGCCTCGATCGCCGCACCCGTGTCCGCGTACGCGGTGAGCAGCAGGCGCCGCGCGCCCGGGTAGACGTCCATCGCGGACTCCAGGAACTCCAGCCCCGTCATTCCAGGCATGCGGTAGTCGGCGAGGATCGCCGCCACGACGTCGCCGCGCAGCTTGAGCTCGCGCAGCGCGTCGAGCGCCTGCTGCCCGCTCTCCGCGCGCACGATCCGGTAGTCGCCGCCGTACTTGCGCCGCAGGTCACGGGCCACGGCGCGGGACACGCTGGGATCGTCGTCGACGGTCAGGATCGCGGGGCGCCGTTTCTCGGGTTCGGTCACCGTTTCAGATTACGACGGTGGCCGCCTCCGCGTCGGTGAGTGCAGCTGTGAGCGAACACATCGCGTCCGGTCCGTATCCACGAGGGCGACACGTCCTGCTTCACCATCGATTCACGCTAGCGGATACGCTGTCCCGCTGTCCCCGCCCGATTCGTTTCGACCCCACCGAAACGCCACACCCCCGAATCGTTCGGTCCCCACCAGAACGCCCGGCGTTGTGGTGGGGAGCGAACGGATTGGGGGGGACGACCCCATCGACGACGATCCCCGCGATACCGATCCCCTCCGATCTTCGGTGCGTGTCGGCGAGGACACGCCGATCAGCCGGCGCAGTCTTCCACCAAAGCTCGAAGAATCCGACGTCAACGCGGCAACGACGGCCGAGGGGTATGCGTGCGACGCATGGCATCCGCCTCAGAAATGCCCGTGACCTGCAGATATTCAGCCATGCGCCGCACGCATGGCTTTCGCGATCGACTACCACCGCCGGCTGATCCGGCCCGCGTCTACTCACCCGAGCTGCGCACGCCCACGCCGCGACGGCAGCCCGCCGATCCAGCGAGCGCGAGCCTCAGACCAACCCGCCCACACGCTCTCCCGCCATGGACGCGGACAGCACCCGGGCGACACCGTCGGCGGTGGCGGGCCAGGAGAACTCGCCCGCCCGCTCCTGCGCCTTCGCCCCGAGCTTCTCGCGGAGCAGCGCATCGCTGAGCAGCAGGTGCACCGACTCCGTCAGCCCGGCGAGGTCGCGGACCAGGAGGCCGGTGGCACCGTCGACCACCGAATCGGTGAGCCCGCGCGACGACGTGTACCCCACCGTGGGGACCGCGTGCTGCGCCGCCTCGATCACCGTGATGCCCCAGCCCTCCTTACGGGAGGGCATGACGTGCACCCAGGCCCGCGACAGCAGCCGGTGCTTGCGCTCCTCGGTGACGTGGCCATGGAAGGTCACACGATCCAGCACGCCGAGCTTCGCGGCGTGCTCGTAGAGCTCGGAATCCCACCAGCCGCTACCGATCACGTCGAGATGCAGGTCGGGGACGCGATGGCGCAGGCGGGCTAGCACATCGAGGGCGTCCTCGATCTGCTTGTGCGGCACCAGCCGTGACAGCACCACGATCCGGGGCGACGGCGCCCGCAGGTCAGAGACACCGGGCGCGACAGCGTCGATCCCGTTGCGCACCACGGCGACCCGATCCGCACCCACGCCGAGCAGCGCCAGCTCCTCCGCCGACGGCAGCGACACGGTGAGGTACTGCGACGCGCGATGCACCCACGGCGCGAGCCGCGACTCGATGAACCAGCCGACCCGCGCGACGAGCCGACCCGCCACCGGCCACTGCTCGCGATGGCAGTGGTGCACGAGCACCGTCACGGGCACGCCGGCCACGATCCGCGCGAAGAAGGGAATGCCGTTCTGGGTGTCGATCACCGCGTCGGGGCGGATGCCGCGCAGCGGGCCGCGCCCGAACCGCGCCGCCACGATCGCCACCAGCGCCAGCGGGTACACCGTGAACCGGCCGCCGCCGCGGGAGATGCGCACGCCGCGCACCGACTCGGACCGCGCCGCCCCCGGGTACATCGCCGTCCGGAGCGTGACCCGCACGCCGCGCGCGGCCAACTCCTCGCCGACGCGCTCGAGGTACAGCTCACTGCCGCCGCCCTGGGGGTGGCGGGTGTCACGCCAACACAGCAGGAGGACCTCACGCACGCGTTCTAGGGTACCGTCCGGTCACGTGTACCCCGCTACCTGGAAGAACGCCACGGCACGGCTGCGGCGGCGCGCCACCCTGCGCCGCTCCGTCGGGCTGCTCTCGGACTTCCGGTTCGAGCAGTCGGAGCCCGCGCGCTTCTACGGCTCGCTCGCCCGCGACACCGTCGACCTGACCGGCGACCTGTTCGGGGACCTCGACGGCGCTCTCGTCCTCGACGTGGGCGGCGGCCCCGGCTACTTCGAGGACGCGTTCGCCGAGCACGGCGCCGTCTACGTCCCCGTCGAACCCGACCCGTCCGAGGCCCACGCCGCCGGCATCACCTCCTCGCGGGGCGTCCGGGGCTCCGGGCTCGCGCTCCCGATCGCCGACGGTGCCGTCGACGTCTGCCTCTCGTCGAACGTCGCAGAGCACGTGCGCGATTGGCGGACGATGGGCGACGAGATGCTCCGGGTGACCCGTCCGGGCGGCATGGTGATCCTGAGCTACACGGTCTGGTACGGGCCCTTCGGCGGCCACGAGATGGGGCTGAGCCACTACCTCGGCGGCCAGCGCGCCGCTCGCAGGTACACGCGTCGGCACGGGCACCCGCCCAAGAACCTCTACGGCACATCGCTGTTCAAGGTCGGCGCCGCAGACGGCCTCGCCTGGGCCCGCACCGTCGACGGTGCCGAGCTCGTGGCCGCCTTCCCGCGGTACCACCCGTCGTGGGCGTGGTGGATGGTCCGGGTGCCGGTCCTGCGCGAACTGCTCGTCTCGAACCTGGTGCTGGTGTTCCGCAGGCCCTGACACCTGTTCGACGGTGCGCCGCAACGGGTCCGGCCCCCGACCGCGGATCGCGCGGGAGGGGGCCGGACCGGTGAAGAAACGGATCAGGCGGCGTCCGCCGTGTCCGTCGACGCGGTCGACGAGGAGTCGGTCGACTCCGCGGCGGTGCTCGTGGTGGCATCGTCCGACTTCGGATCCGTCTTCGCGGCATCCTCGGTCTTCGGATCCGTCTTCGCGGCGTCCTCCGTCTTCGGATCCGTCTTCGCGGCGTCCTCGGTCTTCGGATCCGTCTTCGCGGCATCCTCGGTCTTCGGATCCGTCTTCGCAGCGTCCTCGGTCTTCGGATCCGTCTTCGCGGTGTCCTCGACCTTGGGCTCGTCGACACGGTGCTTGCCGACGTAGCCGTCCGCGGCCTTCGCGGCGTCGGCGTCTTTCGCCTTGGCAGCGGCCGCATCGGCATCCTTAGCCTTGGCGGCAGCAGCATCGGCGTCCTTCGCCTTCGCGGCAGCGGCCTCGTCCTCGGTCGCGGCACCGGCGGCGGCGTCCGCCACGGCGGGGGCGGCGAGGAGCGAGGCGACCTGCGCCGCAGGCGCGTCCTTGCCCTTCGCGGTATCGGCGAGCGACTTCGCGGTATCGGTACCGGCGAGACCGGCCAACCCCTTGGTCAGGTTGCCGAACAGGTCGGTCAGCCCGCCGCCGTTGATGACGGAGGAGGCCAGCGACACCGGCAGCGAGATCACCGTGGTGATGAGCGAGATCACCGGCTTGAGCAGGCCGAGCCCCAGGTTCACCACGGGCGAGACGATGGTGTTGGTCACGAGCGAGATCGGCCCGGCGATGAGCGGACCGACGAACGGGATGTTCGCCACCAGAGTCGGGATCAGCTGCGCGCCACCGGAGACCACGCCGCCGACGATGCCGGTGAGCAGGTCGGGCAGCTTCGCCAGGCCGCCCGGCGTGCCGAGGCTGGCGATGACGAGCGATACGACGCGACCGATCAGCTGGCCGTCCATGATGCCGAGCAGCTTCTCGTCCGGCAGGCCGTTGACGATGTCCTTGAGCTTGCCCGTCGGGATCGCGCTCACCAGCTGGATCAGCTTCTCGGTGGGCAGGCCCGCGACGATGGGGCCGAGCTTCTCGACGGGGATGCCGTTGACGATCTCGCCGAGCGTCTTGTCGTCGAGGCCGGAGACGACCTTGATCAGCTTGTCGGTCGGGATGCCGGCGACCAGCTTGGTGAGCTTATCGGCGGACAGGCCCGCGACCACGGGGCCGAGAACGTCGAGCGGGATGAGGTCGACGATCTTGCCGAGCCGGTCGGCACCGAGGCCGGAGACGACCTCGGCGAGCTTCTCGTCCGAGATGTAGCCGACGAGCTTGGTCAGCTTCTCCGTGTCCAGCGCGGCCACCGCGGGGCCGATCTTCGCGGGGTCCACCTTGCCGATGACCTCGGTCAGTACGGCGGGATCAAGTCCCTCGACCAGCTTGGCGATGGTGTCGGTCGGCAGGCCCTTGACGACGGTCGTCAGCTTGTCGACGGGGATCTGCTTGACGAGCTCGGTCAGCTTGTCGGCGGGCAGGCTCGCGACCACGGGGCCGAGGATCTCGTTGGGGATGCCGCCGACGAGGTCCTTGAGCTTCTGCTGATCGAGCCCCGAGACGATCGTGACGAGGCGATCGGTCGGCAGCGCGCCGACGATCTTCGTGAGCGTGGCGTCATCGAGGCTCTTGACGACGTTGATGAGTTTGTCCTGCGGGATGCTCTTCACCACGGCGTTGAGCTTGTCCTGCGACAGCCCCGAGACGATGGTGTTGAGCTTGCCCTGCGGAAGGCCGTTGACGATCTCGGTGAGCTTCGCCTCGTTGAGGTTGTTCATGATCGCCACGACGGCGGACGACGGCATCGCCTCGAGGATCCGCGCCGTCTTGTCCGCCGGGATCCGCTCCATGATGGCGGCGACCTTGTCGGGCGGCACCTGCGCGAGCACGCGCGCCAGCTTGTTCGGGTCCGCGGACGACAGCTCGGAGACGAGGAGCGCGTCGGGCAGGAGATCGATCAGGCCGACCGTCTCGATGTCCACGCGCAGCGGCGCTGCGGCGGCGGGCACGGCGAGCACCTGCGCCGGGCTCACCGCGTGCGGCAGGGTCAGGCTCCCGGCGGGGAGGGTGGTCAGTGCCACTGAACCGGCGAGCACGGTGGCCGCCATCGCTTTGGTCACCACCCCCGTCCGGCTCCAGCTGAATGTCGCGCCGGGGCGCATGAGGGCGCTGTCGCGCAGGGCTGCTTCACGCATGGTTCTTCTCCTGGGGAGGTCTCAGTCGTAACGGCCGCACGCCTTGAGGGTGGGGCGCCGCGGCGTGGCTGAGGAGCGATCGCCCATCGACAATGGAACTTACGTTGTCTTCAGCCACCGCGAAGGCTAGCCACAGGAACTAGCTACCGATGGGTAGTTACTTCGTTTTGAGATTCAACCGAGACCGAACCGTGACAGAGCCGGTTGGCCGACTAAATGCGCAGGTCACACCACATAAAGAGAGCGGCGCGTCAGTCCGATTAACACCGTTTCCCGGCATGCGACCGATCTCCCCAGGCCACAACAGGCGCTGTATCCGTGTCATCTGAACAAGTGAACGATGTGACCTGTACCACTTGCTGCAGAAGGAGGAGGGTTCGCTCGTTTTCACCCAGGAAGGCGAATTTCGCCCAGCTTCTCAGGGTTGCGGATGATGTAGACGCCCGTCACGGTGTCGCCGACGACCTCCACGCAGAGGACGAGGTCGACCGCCCCGTCGAACGCCACGACGATCGCCGGCATGCCGTTGAAGACCCCGAACCGCATGCCCATCTCGCCCATCGTCGTGCCCTTGCGGAGCAGCCCGGTCACGAGCCGCGCGACTCGATCCGCACCGTGCACCGGCCGGCGCGCCGCCGACACCACGCCGCCGCCGTCGCCGAGGAAGACCACCTCCGGCGCGAGCACGTCCATGAGCCCCTGGACGTCACCGGTCGCCGCCGCGACGAGGAAGCGCTCCGCGACGCCCTGCGCGAGCGCCGGTTCCGCCACCGCACGCGGGCGCCGCGCCTGCACGTGCCCGCGGGCGCGGTGCGCGATCTGGCGCGCCGCCGCCTCCGACCGGTCCACCGCCGCGGCGATCTCCGGATAGCCGAAGTCGAACACCTCCCGCAGCACGAACACCGCGCGCTCGACGGGCGTGAGCGATTCGAGCACGAGCAGCATGGCCGTGGTCACCGCCTCCCCCGTCAGCACGTGCTCCGCGGGCCCGTCGCCCGACGGTGCCTCCAGGGGCTCCGGCAGCCACGGCCCGACGTACTCCTCACGCCGCCGCGACGCGGCACGCAACGCGTTGAGCGCCTGCCGCGTCACGATCCGCGCCAGGTAGGCCCGCGGATTCTCGATACCCGCGATGTCGACCTCCCGCCACCGCAGATAGCTCTCCTGCAGCACGTCCTCCGAATCGGCGACACTGCCGAGGATCTCGTACGCCACCGAGAACAACAGCGGTCGGTGCTCGGCGAACAGATCCGCGGCGGACGCGTCGCCCCCGTCGGTGGTCTCACCGGTCATCGCGGCGCCGGCAGCCACGCGTAGCGAGCGGTGTGCGCGGCGCCGCGCGCCATCCGGCAGACCTGCTCCTTGACGACGGCGGCAGCGGCGCCGCCGAAGTGGATGCGCGTGGGGGTGTCGTCGCGCCGGGCCGCCTGGATCACCGCACGCTTCCGGCCGATCGAGACGTTCTGGCCGGTGTATCCCATCGAGTACCGCCGGGCGGACTTCCCGGCGAGCTCACGCGCCAGGTTGTCCGCACCGTGCGCGCCCTGGGGCAGCGCCGTCTGACAGCTGAGCCGCTGCCCGGGAACCGCGGCGCCGTCGCCGACCGCGACGATCCGTGGATCCGAGACGCTGCGCAGGAACTCGTCGACGAGCACCCTGCCGGCGTCGTCCACGGCGACCCCGCTACGCGCCGCCAGGTCGCTGACCTGCGTCGCGATCGCCCACAGCACGAGGCCGTCGACGGCACCGTCGAACCTGCCCCGTTCGATCACGACGCCCAGCCGGTCCAGCTCGCGCCGGACGCGGGCCCGCGCGCCGGGACCGAGCGACGCCCCGACCTCGCCCTCACTGAGCAGCCGGACCCGCAGGCCGGGCCGGGATTCGGCGACCTCGGCCGCGGTCTCGATCCCGGTCAGGCCACCGCCCACGACGGTGACGGCGGCACCGTCGGGCAACGCGGCGAGAGCCGAGCGCGCCTGTTCCGCGGTCTCGAGCGCGCCCACGGCGTACGTGCCCGACGGTGCCGTCGGCGCCCCGCCCGCGGCGTAGACGAGGCGGTCGAAGGGCAGCGACGTTCCGTCGGCCAGAACGACGGTGCCGTCTCCGATCGTGTCGACCGATCCCACGATCAGCCGAATGCGTGGATCGAGCATCTCGGCGAGCGGCGTGAGGGCCGTCCCGCTGCCTGCGACGTGCTCGTGCAGCCGCACCCGATCGACGAAGTCGGCGCGTGGGTTGACCACTGTCACATCGACATCCGACTTCCTGGTCAGCCGGTTGGCGGCGATGGTGCCCGCGTAGCCCGCGCCGATCACGACGACCTTCATGATTGCCTCCTCATGCGATGAACTCATCTTCCGCATATGGGACACCGGCCGCCCGGGATCTGTGACAGCGCTCCCGGATCAGCCCTCGGCGATGGCCGCGAGCGGCGGGGTGCGGGCCGCGCGGATGGCGGGCAGGATCGCGGCACCGACGCCGACGAACGCCGACGCCACGAGCATCACGATCACCGTCGACCACGGCACCACGACCGAGCCGAGCCCCTGGTCGCGGAGGGCGTGCACGAGCGAGACGCCCAGCAGCACCCCGAGCACCAGCCCGAGGGCCGCGCCGAAGATCGCGATCAGCATCGACTCGAGATAGATCGACCGGCGCACCTGTGCACGGATCAGACCGATCGCGCGGAGCATGCCGATCTCCCGGCGCCGCTCCACCACGGACAGCGCGAGCGTGTTGACGATACCCAGGATCGCGATCACCACGGCCAGCCCGAGAAGCCCGTACAGCACGCCCATCAACGCCGTGATCGCCTGCCCCGCTTGATCCTTGAGGTCCTGCTGGTCGTCGACGTTGACCACCAGCAGCGGCTTGACCGCCTCCCGCAACCGCTCCTTGAGGTCGCTCACGGACGTACCGTCGGCGGCGTTGACGAACACCGACTGCGGGGTGACGATCGGCGCCGTGGCCCCACTCGCGGGCGGGTACAGCGTGTTCATGTCCGCCGCGGTGATCACGGGACCGGACAGCATGCCGCCCTTCGCCTCGTAGATCCCGGTGACGGTGAGGGTGGTCTTCGCGCCGCCGACCGCGGACATCGGCTCGACCTTCGCGCCGACCTCCCAGCCCCGCTCGCGGGCCGTCTTGTCGTCGACGAGGATCCCGCCCGCCTTGAGCGTCATGTCGCCCGACACGCGGGTCAGGTTGAAGACGGAGGTCACGGCACCGTCGACCGCGAGGGTGCTCTCCCGATCGCCCCCGATCCGCACCGGCACCCCGTACAGCACCGTCTTCTCGCCGATCCCCGGAACGTCCTTGATCGCGGACAGCGCGGCGGGCGGCATGCCCAGCTGCGGCGCCTGCAGCACGAGGTCTGAGCGGATGCCCTGGTCCACCTGCGCGTCGATCGACTTCTGCATCGACGCGCCGAGCGTGCCGATGACGCCGACCAGCGCGACGCCGATCACCAGCGCGAAGGCCGTCGCCGTGGTGCGCTGCGGGTTCCGCATCACGTTGGTGCGGCCGAGTCGTCCCGCCGGGCCGAAGGGCGCGGCGATCACCTTGCCGATGCCGCCGAGCAGCGGTGCGACCAACGCGGGGCCGCCGATGACCACGGCGAGGATCAGGCCGAAGCCGGCGATGCCGACGACGATCGCGGCGCCCGCGCCCACCTCGGTGGTCGCGACGAACAACAGCGCCATCGAGCAGAGCAGCAGTGCCGCGCCGATCGCGCCGCGCACCATGACCGATTGCGCGGAGCCGCCGTCCTGCGCACGCATGGCGGCGACGGGCGGCACGCGGGAGGCGCGCACCGCGGGGATCAGGGCGGAGACCACCGTCACGACGGTGCCGACGACCATCACCGTGATCACCACCGCGGGGCTGACGGCGAGACCGCCGTCGGGGAAGCCCGCGCCCGCAGCCGTCACGCCGGCCCGCAGCAGCAGCGCGAGGCCGATACCCACGGCCAGGCCGAGAGCGCTGCCGACGATGCCGACGACGAGCGCCTCGAGCACCACGGAGTTGCGCACCTGGCTGCGGCCGGCGCCGATCGCGCGGAGCAGCGCCAGTTCCTTGAGGCGCTGCGCGACCAGCATCGAGAAGGTGTTGTAGATGATGAAGACGCCGACGAGCAGGCCGATCAGACCGAACGCGACGAGGAAGTAGTTGAGGAAGCTGAGCCCCTGGTTGATCGTGTCCTCGAACTGCTGCCGCACCTCCGCGCCGGTCTGCACGTTCAGGTCGGGTAGGCGCTGGGCGAGCGCGTCGCGCAGCTGCTCGGGCGTCGTCCCGGACGCGGCGCCGACCTCGATGTACGGGGCGGTGGCGCCGTCGCCGAACAGCTTCTGCGCCTCGTCCTTCGCGAACAGCGCCCCGAGGTAGCCGCCGGAGTCGGTGGAGATCGTGTACACCCCGACGATCGTCACGTCGATCGGGCCGGGCGAGTGCGGGGCGACCACCGTGGTCTTCGCGCCCACCGGCAGGTCGAGCCGCTCGGAGGCGGACTCGTTGAGCACCATCTCGTTCGGGCCCGACGGTGCCCTGCCCGAGGTGAGCTTCAGGCCGTCCGGGTCGAGGTTCTCGCCGGGCGGCAGGTAGGCGCCGCCGACCTGCGGGGCGCCGGTGGGCGAGACGACCTCACCCTTGCCGTCGCGCAGGGCGATGGTGCCGGTGATCGCCGGGACCACCACACGCACACCGGGGACCGCCTTGATCTGGTCGACGACCGACAGCGGCACGCCCGGCCCGGCGGGTCCGAACCCGCCCTGTCCCTGGGCGTTCTTCGGCGACACGCGCGCATCGACGCCGACGGCGATCTTGTCGGAGATCCCGTCGAAGGCCTTCGACAGCGTGCCCGTGAACACCATCGACCCGGCGATGAACGACGTGCCGAGCAGCACGGAGAGCACCGTCAGGACCAGGCGCCCCTTGTTCGCCATGAGGTTCCGCAGCGCGACGCGCCGCATCGGATTCGCCATCAGCGGGCGACGAGCTCGTCGAGGTGGATCAGCTTCTCCGCCACGCGTTCCGCCGTCGGACGACGCACCTCATCGACGATCCGGCCGTCGGCGAGGAAGACCACCCGGTCCGCGTAGGCCGCGGCGCGCGGGTCGTGGGTCACGATCACCACGGTCTGGCCGAAGTCGTTCACCGCGGCGCGCAGGATCGAGAGCACCTCGGCGCCGGAGCGCGAGTCGAGGTTGCCCGTGGGCTCGTCGCCGAAGATGATCTCCGGCCGGCCCACCAGAGCGCGGGCGCAGGCGACGCGCTGCTGCTGCCCGCCGGACAGCTCGGTGGGGCGGTGCCCCAGCCGCGGACGCAGGCCCAGCCGATCGACGACGGTGTCCAGCCACTGCTGGTCCGGCTTGCGGCCCGCGATGTCCAGCGGCAGCGTGATGTTCTCGATCGCCGTGAGCGTGGGCACCAGGTTGAACGCCTGGAAGACGAAGCCGATCCGGTCGCGACGCAGCTGGGTGATCTGCTTGTCGTTCAGCGACGTGAGCTCGGTGCCGCCCACCAGCACCGATCCGCCGGTCGCCGCGTCCAGGCCCGCGAGGCAGTGCATGAGCGTGGACTTGCCGGAGCCCGAGGGCCCCATGATCGCGGTGAACTCTCCGGCCAGGAAGTCGACGGTGACGCCGGCGAGGGCGTGCACCACGTTGTCGCCCTCGCCGTACACCTTGGTGAGATTCGCGGCCCGCGCCGCGACCCCGGTGACGGGGATGTTCGCCGTCGGGATCTCCTGGGCACCGGGAATCTGTGTCATACAGACGAGAATGCCAGAAATGTGTCACCTGTGACATCGGGAAGAACCCCTGGATCCATCCGTCCGATTGCGGACGGAATCCGTCCTGTGATCCCCCTACCGTGGCCTCGGGCGCCACCGGGCGCCCGCCGGATCACTCACCACGAGGAGACACCCATGCAACTCGCCGCCACCCGTATCTTCACCGACGACGTCGACGCACTCGTCACGTTCTACGAGCGCGTCACCGGCCTCGATGTCGCCCGCGTGCACCCGCTGTTCGCCGAACTGCGCACGCCGTCCGGCACGCTCGCGATCGCCAGCACCCGCACCGTCCCCGCGCTGGGCGAGGGCGTCGCCGCGGCCCGCCAGAACCGCAGCGTCGCCCTCGACTTCCATGTCGAGGACGTCGACGCCCTGTACGGCACCCTCACGGACCTCGCCGACGCGGTGGTCCTGCCGCCCACGGTGATGCCGTGGGGCAACAAGTCCCTCCTGCTCCGCGACCCGGACGGCAACCTGGTGAACCTGTTCACCCCGCCCGCCGCGGGCCGGACCGCTCCCGAGGACACGGGCGCCTGACCTTCGGGGATGATGGACCGATGCGTCTCGAACCCCGCATCCTCATGCACCTGTCCGGCGTCCTCGACCTGCGCGACGGGAAGTTCTTCGGCAGCTGCTTCGGCCACCGCGTGCCCGACGACCTGCTCGCCGCCGTCACGGTGCACGGCGCCGCGACCAACCGAGCGACCGCCGGGTTTGCCTCGCCCTCGCGGTCGCAGTCGGCGATGCCCGTGGAGCTCGAGCACTGGGACGGCGTGCCGCCCGACGACGGCGTCTGGGACACGGTGCTGCGCACGCAGCTCTGCGTCGACACCTCGGGGTCGGTCGAGTGGTTCTCCCCCGGCCCCGAGCACGACGGTGCCGCCCCGGACGACGTGATCGAGTTCCCCATGGCGCGCGGCTTCTACGAGGTCGAGGCCGCGGCGCGGCACGCCGGCGAGGGCGCCGACACGTGGCGACTGCGGTTCTGGTCCTCCGACGAGTACGGCCCCGACCTCAAGGAGATCCGCGAGATCGCGCTCCTCGCGCGCTGACCGCCGCTACCGTGGTCGGCACGGGGATCGGGGGATCCTCGTGGTTCGGGGGGACCATGACCAGATCCGCGTCGACGACGCAACCGTCGCTGCACGCACTGCAGGCGTTCCGGGCGGGGATCTCCGCGCTCGGCATCCGGTTCGGCGAGTTCGAGGCCGCCGCGCGCGACACGGCGCTGGCCCGGCGCGCCTTCGAGGCCGCCACCACCGCCGACCCCGCGATGGCCGACGCCTGGCTCGGCCGCGCGGCCGCGGGCGAGTCCACCGCGGAGGTGCTCGCTGCCCTGCACCGAACCGCCGACGCGATCGGCGCCGCGGCGCGGCGGGTCGGCCTGCCACCGGGCGCACTGTCCACCGTCTTCAGTACCGGCCTGTACGTGGATCATCCGCTGCGCGACGCCGCGACCGCGCACGTCGCGTACGCCGCGCGGCTCCTCGCCGACGGCGCGCCCGACGAGGCCGTCCGGGTCCTCGACGCCGCGCCGCGGTGCCCCGTCGAGCGGTATCAGCGCGCCGTGACGGCGGCCCGGACCCGACGGTGGCCCGACGTCCTGACCGCACTCGACGGGCACGCCGGCTGGGGCGACCCCGTGCTCGGCGCCGCGGCGGCCACCATCGCGGGATCCGCTGCGGCGCAACTGGGCCGGTTCGCGGAGGCCACCCGGCTGCTCACCGTCGCGGCCGAGGGGCCGGTGCCCGGCGCCGCCGCCGCGGCCCGCTACTGCCACGCCCTGGTCCTGCGCGAGCAGGGCGAGGAGGACCGCGCCCGGGAGCTGCTGGAGCGGGCGGCACCGTCGTACCCGCCCGCGGAGGCGGCGCTCCGCGACCCGGGCCACCGCCTGGTCCTGGAGACCCCGGCCGCACCCGAGGACGCCGCCGGCGCCGCGCCGGACGACGGCGCCGACCTGCTCGCCGAGGCGGCGGCCGAACTGGACCGGCAGGTGGGGCTGCGGGAGGTCAAGGAGCAGGTCGCGCGCCTGCGCACCACGATGCAGCTGGCCCGCGTCCGCGCGGATCGCGGGCTCGCCAGCGGCAGCCGGTCGCTGCACCTCGCGTTCACCGGACCGCCCGGCACGGGCAAGACGACGGTGGCGCGGATCGTCGCCCGGATGTACCGAGGACTGGGCCTGCTCGCGAGCGACACCGTGGTCGAGTGCTCGCGGCGCGACCTCGTCGGCCAGTACCTGGGCGCCACGGCGCAGAAGACCTCCGCGGTGATCGACTCCGCGCTCGACGGCGTCCTGTTCATCGACGAGGCGTACACGCTCGTGCAGGAGGGGCTCACCGGTGGCGACGCGTTCGGCCAGGAGGCCATCGACACCCTGCTCGCCCGGATGGAGAACGACCGGGACCGGTTGGTAGTCATCGTGGCGGGCTACGACGCGGAGATCGACCGGTTCCTGGGCTCGAACGAGGGCCTGGCGTCGCGGTTCGCGCGCCGCATCCGGTTCCCCGGCTACACGCCCGGCGAGCTCGCGGAGATCGGCGCGGCGCTGGCGCGCTCCCGCGACGCCGTGCTCACGGGCGACGCGGCGGCCGTCCTCGAAGCCTGCTGCGCGGGCGTCGTCGACCGATTGGACCGCCTGGGCAACGGTCGGTTCGTGCGCAACGTGATCGAGGCGGCCGAGGAGGAGCGGGAGCTGCGGCTCGCCGATTCAGGGATCGACCTGGCCGACATCGACGAGGCTGCGCTCATGCGGATCGAGGCCACGGACATGGCGCGCGCCCTCGACGGCGTGCTGGGCGCGGGCGCCCCGGCGATCTCCTAGCTCGAGCTCGCGACGTTCGCCGCGTACTCGTCGCTGCTGGACGGCCCGGTGCCGGTCATCATGACCTCGTCGGCCAGCCTGTCGGCGGCCTCCAGGTCGATACCGGTCTCGCGCTGGCTGTGGACGATGAAGATCTCCGCGTCGAGCGAGGGCTCACCGTCGGCGTAGACCATGCACTCGACCACGACGAGGTCCGTCTCGGCCTTGACGATGTGCGAGGTCAGACGCAGGCCGAGGCTGAGGACGTCGCCGACGTGCAGCGGACGCAGGTACCGGAAGGACTGGCCGGCGTGCATGATCGCCGACAGGTTGCACCCGGGTATCACCTTGGCGACGAGCGCCGAGGCGCCCTGCAGCATGGGCGCGCCGAGCATCGTGGCCGGCACCGCAACATCGTCGGGCAGCACGCGACTGGCGGCGTACGGGACGTCCCAGCTGCGGATGGCGCGCGCGAACGACCGCACCGATTCCGCGCCGATCTCATAGGCATCGGGGAACCAGATCTCCCACTCGTCGGCGACGGCCACGTCTCTCTCCTTGAACGCCAGCCCTCGTTTCAACCTTGGAGGGACGTATCAGAATAGCCTGCGCCTACGTGCTATCTCAAACCAACGACACCCTTATGACAACACGGCGTGTCACGTGGCCCACGCCTCGGTGACAGGAGGCGTCCGGACTACTAGCGTCGAGGTCATGTGGAGGACGAACTCGCTGCGCGTCGCCGTCGTCGGCGCGGGCATCGGCGGCCTGGCGGCGGCCTCGGGCCTCCAGCGCGCCGGCGCGGAGGTGATCGTCCTCGAGCAGGCCGCGCGCTTCCTCCCCCGCGGGTCCGGGCTGTCGCTGTTCTCGAACGGTTTCGCGGCTCTGCGCTCGCTCGGCCTGGAGGAGCCCGTGCGGGCCGTCCTGGCCGAGGGTCCGCCGTCCGTCCCGATCGGCACCATGCGGGCGGACGGGACGATGCTCGCCGCGTTCGCGCCCGCCACCGTCGCCGACCTTCGCGTGATCGACCGCACGGACCTGCACCGGGCCCTGCTCAGCGGCCTGGCCCCCGACACCGTGCGGCCCGGTATCCGCGTGGAAGGGCTCAGCTCCGGCACCCTCGACCTCGGACCGAGCGGCCTCCTGGAGGACGCGCACGTCATCGTCGGCGCGGACGGCATCCGCAGCCGCGTCCGGGGCAGCCACGCGGGCGACCCCGGCGCGGCCTACTGCGGGTACGGGGCGTGGCGCGGAATCACCGACACCCCCGTCGTGCTGCCCGACGGTGGCGAGACCTTCGGCCGGGGCGAACGATTCGGGTACATGCCACTGCGCGACGGCAGGGTCTACTGGTTCGCCGTGCGGCCCTCGCAGGCTGACGACCTGCCCGAGCCCGGCGAGCTGCACGAACGCTACGGCGCGTGGCACGATCCGATTCCCGAGATCCTCGCCGCCACGGATCTCTCGCGGGCCGGGTACCAGCCCACCGAGCGGCTCGCGCACCCGCTGCGCACCTACTCGCGCGGCCAGGCGACGCTGGTCGGCGACGCGGCACACGCCATGCCTCCCACCCTCGGACAGGGCGCGAACCTCGCGCTCGAGGATGCCGCGGTGCTGGTATCACTGTTGCGGCCGCTGGCGAGCGACCCCGATCCCCGCGAGGTCCCCGCGCGGCTGAGCGCCTACGACAAGGCGCGACGGCCCCGCACCCAGCGCATCGCGCGGCAAGCCCACCTGCTGGGCGCCGCCGGCCAATGGGATTCCCCAGGTGTGGCTTTCGCGCGGGACCTGGCCCTGCGCCTGGCCCCCGATCGCCTGCTCGACCGCGCCTTCCGCCTGCCCCAACGCTGGTCGCCCCCGGACTGAACGAGCGCACGCCATTTGGCATCCACCGCACGGCGTGACGTCCCTCTCCTCGATCGGTGCATATCGCCGTCGAGGCGCATAATGTCCGTATGTCATTCGATGATCGAAGTGTCGAATCGCTGGTCGGCCGCGCGGTCGGCGACCCCCTCGCGCCGTTCGCTCTGCGACCCGAGAAGCACCACGTGTTCGCTCCGCGCGGAGATGCGTTCGTGGCGTACGCGATCCGGCTCGGCGTGGTCGTCGCCGGCGGCGACCCCGTCGGCCTCACTGCGGAGGCCCGCGCGGCGGCGATCGACGAGTTCGTGCGCCGCGCCGGGCACCGCCCGATCGCGGTGCTGGGCGCCGGCGAGGCCTACCGTCCACGCTGGGAGGCGAACGGCCTGCGGGCCGTACCCATCGGACGGGACGTGGTCATCGACGCGTGCTCCTTCGACCTCGTCGGTCGACGGTTCCGCAACCTGCGCCAAGCGGTCTCGCGCACCCGCAACGCGGGGGTCACCGTCGAGATCGTGCGGGAGGGCGACGTGACCGACCTGGACCGGCAGGCCGTCCGCCGGATGGAGGCCCTCGCCGGGCACGACCCGAGCCGGGGCTTCTCGATGATCCTCGGGCGCATGCTCGACGGTGCCCGTCCCGACGGCGTGTTCGCGCTCGCCCGGAGGCCGGACGGCACCGTCTGCGCCGCGCACCGGTACCTCCCCGCCGGGCCGGAGGACCTGTCGCTGGACCTGCCTCTGCGAGCCCGGAATTCGCCGAACGGGGTGGACGAGCGGCTCACGCTGGAGACCGTCGCGTGGGCGCGGGATCACGGCTACAAGCGGGTCTCGCTGGCCTTCGCACCGTTCCCCGACCTGTTCGCCGACGACTCCGCGACGCTGCGGAACCACCCGCGGCTCAAGGCCGCCGCGCGGCGCGCGGTGCACGCCTTCGACCCGCTGCTCCACGTCGAGCGGCTCTACCGGTACCTGCGTAAATACCGCTCGTTCGACCAGGAGCGCGCCGTCATGCTCCGCCCGCACCAGGTCGCACGGGTTGCGGCGGCGCTGATCCTGCTCGAGTTCGGCCGTTACGGCCGCGACGCCCGGCTCTGAGTCGCCGGCGCGATCAGGCGGCGGCGCGTCCCGCGACGAAGGCCTGCACGCACCGCTCGATGTCGTCGGCGGTGTGGGCAGCGGAGAGCTGGACGCGGATCCGGGCCGCGCCCTGCGGCACCACCGGGTAGCTGAACGCGGTGACGTACACGCCGTGCTCGAGCATCGCATCAGCCACCCGCGCCGCGAGGGCGGCGTCGCCGAACATGACGGGGATGATGGCGTGCTCGCCGTCGAGCAGCTCGAAGCCCTCCTCCGTCATCCGGCGGCGGAACAGGGAGGCGTTGTCCACGAGCCGGTTCCGCAGTTCAGCCGAGTCGCGGACCAGCTCCAGCGCCCGCAGCGTGGCCGCGACGATCGCGGGCGCGAGCGAGTTCGAGAACAGGTAGGGCCGGGCCTTCTGCCGCAGCATCGCCACGATCTCGGAGCGGCCGGAGACGTAGCCACCGGACGCGCCGCCGAGCGCTTTGCCGAAGGTGCCGGTGTAGACGTCGACGCGGTCGCCCACGCCGGCGTGCTCGGGAGTGCCGGCGCCGGTGCCGCCCATGAACCCGACGGCGTGCGAGTCGTCGACCATCACGAGCGCGCCGAAACGCTCCGCCAGGTCGCAGATCTCACGCAACGGCGCGAGGTAGCCGTCCATGGAGAAGACGCCGTCGGTGACCACGATGATCCTCCGCGCGGGCGCGTCGCCGGTGGTGGCCTCAGTCAGCTTGGCCTCGAGGTCCGCCATGTCGCGATTGGCGTAGCGATAACGCCGCGCCTTGGACAGCCGGATCCCGTCGATGATCGACGCGTGGTTGAGCGCGTCCGAGACGATCGCGTCCTCGGGACCGAACAGCGACTCGAAGACGCCGCCGTTGGCGTCGAAGCAGCTGGAGAAGAGGATCGTGTCCTCGGTGCCGAGGAACGCGGAGACCGCGGCCTCCAGCTCGAGGTGCAGATCCTGTGTGCCGCAGATGAACCGCACGGAGGCCATGCCGAAGCCGCGGTCGTCCATCGCCTGCTTGGCGGCGGCGATCACGTCCGGGTGGTCCGCGAGGCCGAGGTAGTTGTTGGCGCAGAAGTTGAGCACGTCCACGGCGGGCTCGCCGAGGCGACCCGCGGCGATGCGGCCCGACTGCGGCGAGTCGATGTGCCGCTCGTTCTTGAACGTGCCCGCGGCGCGGATCTCGTCGAGCTCACTGCGGAGCTGATCACGCATCGTCGAATACATGTGGGGTCCTTCCGGATCGGATCATGGTGCGGGCTGGTCGGTACGGATCGGAGATCAGGGCGACGCGGTCAGACCCCGGTCCAGTCGAGCACCACCTTGCCGCCGGTGCCGGCGCGGGCGGTCTCGAAGGCGCGCTCCCACTGCGCGGCGGGCAGCACGTCGGTGACCAGCGATTCGATCCCGGCGCGGAGGGCGTGGTTCGACGAGAGCATCGCGCTCATCGCGTACCAGGTCTCGTACATCTCGCGGCCGTAGATCCCGGTGAGCGTGAGCATGTGCGTGACCACCTTGCCCCAGTCGATGTCGATCGCGCCGCTGGGCAGCCCCAGCATCGCGATCCGGCCGCCGTGGTTCATGTTGTCGATCATCTCCGGGAGCGCCGTGGGATGCCCGGACATCTCGAACCCGACGTCGAAGCCCTCGGTGAGCCCGAGCTCGCGCTGCGCATCGGCGATCCGCTGCCGCGAGACGTCCACCGCCAGATCGGCACCCAGCGAGCGGGCCAGTGCCAGGCGGGGTTCGGAGACATCGGTGATCGCGATCCGGTTCGCGCCGGCGTGCCGCGCCACACCGATCGCCATCAGACCGATCGGCCCGGCGCCGGTGATGAGCACGTCCTCGCCCACGAGCGGGAAGCTCAGCGCCGTGTGCACGGCGTTGCCGAGTGGGTCGAAGACCGCGCCCAGCTCGGGCGTGATCGCGGGATCGCGGTGCACCCACACGTTGGTCTCGGGGATCACCACGTACTCGGCGAAGGCACCGTCGCGCTGCACGCCGACGGACCGGGTGCGGATGCACATCTGCCGCCGACCGGCGCGACAGTTGCGGCACACGCCGCAGACGACGTGTCCCTCCCCGGACACCCGGTCCCCGACGAGGACCTCCCGGACTCCGGCGCCCACGGCGACGACCTCGCCGTAGAACTCGTGCCCCGGGATGAGCGGCGCGGCAACGGCACCGTCGGCCCAGGCGTCCCAGCCGAGGATGTGCAGATCCGTCCCGCAGATTCCCGTCGCCATGACGCGGATCTTGACCTCGTCCGGACCGGCCTCCGGCTCCGGACGGTCGACGAATTCCAGTCCGGGGCCGCGCGCGGACTTGAACAGTGCCTTCATGGGTTCCATTGCACAGCGAGCGAGGATGAAGAACAATGACCATCTACTGATCCGATAGTTAAGGATTCACTTCATGGATATTCGGCAGCTGCGGGTGCTGCGCGAGCTGGGCGATCTCGGGAGCGTGCGCGCGGTGGCCGATGCCATGCTGATCACCCCGTCGGCGGTGTCGCAGCAGCTCGCGCTACTGCAACGCAGCGTGGACGTGCCTCTGACGCGCCGCGAGGGCCGCAACCTCGTGCTCACCGACGCCGGGCGGGTCCTCGCCGACGCGGGCGCGTCCGTGATCCGAGCGATGGCCGACGCGCGCGCCGCCATCGGCGCCTTCCACGACGACCCGGCGGGCACGGTCGCGCTCAGTGCCTTCCACAGCGCCGGCCACGCGGTGTTCTCACGGCTCGTCGACCGCCTGCCGCCGGGCACCGACGGAGTGCCGCACCTGCGCCTGTCGGACGAGGACGTCTCCCAGCAGGAGTTCCCTGCGCTCACCGCACGGTACGACCTCGTGCTCGCCCATCGGATGGCGAACGGGCCCGCGTGGCCGCAGGATCGGGTGTCGGTGCTCCCGATGATCGAAGAGGCGCTCGACGTGGCGCTCCCCGCCGAGCACCCGCTCGCCGCCCGCGACGCCCTGCTGCCCGCGGATGTCGCGGACGAGCCGTGGGTCACCAGCCGCGCCGGCTACTCCCCCGCCGACGTGCTGGCCGCGGTGGTCGCTGTGACCGGCCGTCCGGCGCAGGTGGTGCACCGGATCAACGACTACTCCGCCGTCGCCGCGCTCGTGGCCGCCGGCGGCGTGATCGGGCTGCTGCCCCGGTACACCGCGCGGCAGGCGCTCGCGCCCGGCCTGGTGCTGCGGCCGCTGCGCGGCGTCGCCGCCGTCCGCACGATCGACGTGCTCGCCCGCCCCGAAGCGCTGCGCCGCCGATCGGTGATGACGGTGGCGGACACCTTGCGCGACATCCTCTCCGAGCTCACCGCGCCCCGGGCGTCCTGACGGGGCCCGGGGCACCGTCGGTCAGAGGATCGGGAGCGCGTCCAGCAGCGAGCCGACCAGGCCACCACCGGACGAGCCGCCCGACTCCGAGCCCGCGGACACGCTCGGGATCGAGGGTGATGCCGCTCCCGCGCCGGACGTCGAACCGGAGCCGGAGGTCGAGCCCGAGCCCGAGGTGGACGCGCCGCCGCCCGCCGTTCCCGTGCCGGATTCCGTGGCCGCACCGGCGGTTCGCGCACCGACCGACGCTCCGGACGTCTCGCGGTCCGAGCCGGGCGACGACGCCGCCCCGCTCGCCGCGTCCGCTCCTGCGGTGGTCCGGACGGTCGCGTCCGGTGCGGAACCGGAGCCCGACGGTGCGCCCTCGGCGGCGCCCGCGGTGCCGGCGGGAACCGCCCTGTTCGCTCCGCCCGACGGTGCCGTCGCCCGGCCCGTTCCACCCGCGTTCGCGCCGGGCGCGCCGCCGGTCCCGTTCGTGCCACCGGTCGCGTTCGTGCCACCAGCGCCGTTCACGCCGGCAACGCGTGGTGCTACGGCACCCGTCCCGCGGCCGTCCGCCGAACCCGCACCGCCCGAGCCGGAACCGGTCCCGTTCGCGGAGTTCGCGCCTGCCGAACCGCCCACACGGTTCGCACCGCCGCCGTTCGCACCGCCGCCGTTCGCACCGCCGCCGTTCGCACCGCCGCCGTTCGGGCCTCCGGCGGTCGGGCCGCCGACGCGGGCCGGAGCGGCCTGTGCCGGGGCGCCGCCCTGGCCGGCACCCCTCGGCGTGCCTGCGCCCGGCGCGCCGGAACCGCCTTGCGGCGCGATGTTTCCGCCGCCGGCAATGCCCGCTCCGCCGCCACGGCCCGCGACACCGGCCCCGGCCCCGGCTCCGGCTCCGGTCGCACGTCCGGCACCCGTGGTGCGCCCCGCGCCCGCGGTACCGCTGCCGGCGGCCGTGCCGCCGTTCGCGTTCCCGGCGCCCGGTACACCCGGCTGCACCGGAGCGGGGGGCTTCGCCGGGTCGCCACCGGCCTGCGCGGCGCCCGCACCGAGCCAGATCGAGCCCACCGCCACGGCGGCGGCCGCCGACGCGGTCATCCGCGTCACCGATACCGCGGTCCGATTGTTCCTACGATGCCGCCCTTGATACCTGGACATGAACTCTCCCGTTCTCCATTCGCGCAACGACCATTCCTTCGGGCGGGCGAGTATCGGAATGCGGACACGACCGATCGCCGCAACTCCCCGCGGAGCGCGGCGCATGCTTGAGATGCCTTGAAGACAAACGGAACTCGGAGGTGCTTTCTCCGCCTACAGAACTCGACCCACCTCTGAGGAAACACGAGTCACAGGAGGTTATCCAGGAAACCGGGGTAACGATAACGACACGATGCGAACGCGACCACAACCCGGAAAGGGCACGTTCTGCAACGTTGTTCCGCACCGTGAAGTGCGATCTATTTCGCATCAGTAATTTTTCGATCACATCGGACAACCGCGCTCATCACGCGGTTGCGAACACCGGATCGACCGCTTGCCGCAGCCGTCGCGACCGCACCCGGGCGCAGTGTCCTTTGCCATCGCCGCACCGATCGCGGCCGCCCGCCGGACAGCACTGCGCCCCCGCCGAGAACGGCGAGGGCGCAGTGCGTGTCGCGGAGCGACCGGGGGCTCAGCCCAGACGCTGCTTGAGCGCGTCCAGCTCGTCCTTCAGCCCGGTGGGTAGCTTCTCACCGACGAAGCCGAACCACTCGTCGATCGACGGCAGCTCACCGCGCCACTCGTCGACGTTGACGGCGAGGGCCTCGGCGACATCCTCGACCGGCGCGTCCAGACCGGTGAGGTCCAGCTCCTCCGGCGTCGCGACGATACCGATCGGCGTCTCCTTGCCCGCGGCGTTGCCCTCGATGCGATCGACGATCCACTTGAGCACGCGGCTGTTCTCACCGAATCCGGGCCACAGGAAGCGCTTGTCCTCACCGCGACGGAACCAGTTGACGTAGAACACCTTCGGCAGCTTGGACTCGTCGGCCTGCTTGCCGATCTCGAGCCAGTGCTCGAAGTAGTCGCCCACGTTGTAGCCCAGGAAGGGCAGCATCGCCATCGGATCGCGGCGGACGGTGCCCACCCTGCCCTCGGCGGCGGCGGTCTGCTCGGAGCCCACGGTGGCACCCATGAACACGCCGTGCTTCCAGTCGCGGGCCTGGGTGACCAGGGGCACCGTCGTCTTGCGGCGGCCACCGAAGAGGATGGCCGAGATGGGCACGCCCTGCGGGTCGTCCCACTCCGGGGCGATCGACGGGCACTGCGACATCGGGGTGGTGTAGCGCGAGTTCGGGTGCGCCGCGACGGTGACCGCACCGTCCTCGTTCTCGGCCGAGCTGGACTCCCAGTCCTGGCCCTTCCAGTCGGTGAGGTGCTGCGGAGCGGCGGACATGCCCTCCCACCAGACGTCGCCACCGTCGGTCTTGGCGACGTTGGTGAAGATGGTGTTGCCGGCCTCGATCGTCTTCATGGCGTTCGGGTTCGAGTCGTTCGACGTGCCGGGGGCGACGCCGAAGAAGCCGAACTCGGGGTTCACCGCGTAGAGGCGCCCGTCCTTGCCGAAGCGCATCCAGGCGATGTCGTCACCGACGGTCTCGGCGCGCCAGCCCGGCAGAGTGGGCTGGATCATCGCGAGGTTGGTCTTGCCGCAGGCCGACGGGAACGCGGCCGCGACGTAGTAGACCTTGTCCTCCGGCGAGATCAGCTTGAGGATGAGCATGTGCTCTGCGAGCCAGCCCTCGTCGTGCGCCATCGCGGAGGCGATGCGCAGCGCGTAGCACTTCTTGCCGAGCAGCGCGTTGCCGCCGTAACCCGATCCGTACGACCAGATCTCGCGGGTCTCCGGGAAGTGGGTGATGTACTTGGTCTCGCTGCAGGGCCACGGCACGTCGGCCTCACCCGGCGCGAGCGGCGCACCCACGGAGTGGATGCCCTTGACGAAGAAGCCCTCGTCGCCCAGCTTGTCGAGGACGGCCTGGCCCATGCGGGTCATGATCTTCATCGAGACCACGACGTACGCACTGTCGGTGAGCTCCACGCCCAGCTTCGGGTCCTCGGCGCCCAGCGGGCCCATGCAGAAGGGCACCACGTACATGGTGCGGCCCTGCATGCAGCCGCGGTACAGGTCCGTCATGGTGGCCCGCATCTCGGCGGGGCGCATCCAGTTGTTCGTGGGGCCCGCGGCCTCCTTGGTCTCCGAACAGATGTAGGTGCGCGACTCGACGCGCGCGACATCGGCCGGATCGGAGAGCGCGAGGAACGAGTTGGGCTTCTTGTCCTCGTTCAGCTTGGTGAACGTACCGGCCGCGACCATCTCGGACGTGAGACGGTCCCACTCCTCGTCCGAGCCGTCGGCCCACACGACGCGGTCGGGCTGCGTGAGCTCGGCGACCTCGCGCACCCACTCGATGAGCTGCGCGTGCTTCGTGGGGAGATCCCCCTCGAGACCGGGAATGGTGGCTGACGTCATATGTGTCATCTCCGAGAGTCGCAATCCGAACCTTTGGACCAGTGTCACACATCGGACAAGGTCACAGCACCGAGGGTGACGTGCTTCATCTCACACCACACGCCCGGTGCCACCGCGCCGACGGCCGCTCCCGCCTCACCCCACGTCGCCGCGGTCCATCAGGCGCCAGGCGCCGCCGGAGAACCGCCACGTCTCGAAGGTGCCGTTCGGCCGGATCCGGTGGTAGACGTCCGCGACGCCGTCCGCGTCGAGATCGGTGAAGACCGCGGTGCCGGACGCGTCCGTCAACGTGCCCGTGTCGACCAGCCCGTCACCGTCGGTATCGAGGGCGTGCACGTCGAACCACCCGCCCTCGGCGTGCACCCACAGCCCGCCGGGCGAGGGCCCCTCGGCGGGGACGGCACCGTCGAACAGCTCGGGCCCGAACGCTCCCCCGCCCGAGGGCCCGAACAGACCGAAATCATGGTCCATATGAATTAGACGCACCGGCCCCGGGATCGGTTCCCGATCCGCGTCCCCCGCCGGGATCGGTCGCCGGACCGCGCGCGATCCGCAGGGCGGCGTCGGCCTCCGCGGCCACGAGGGCCGCCGCCAGCTCCACCTCGACCCGCTGCCGGAACACCGCCGACGCCGCGTCCGCCCGGTTCCGGCGCTCCGCCCGCGCGGCCGTCCGACGACGCACTCGCAGCAGCCACACCGCCGCCGCGAGCCCCACCGCGAGGCTGATCGGCAGCGCCAGCCAGCGCACCCCGCCCAGCGCCTCCAAGGGTGCGGCCACGGCCCGGCCGATCCCGAGCCCCGCGGAAGCACCCAGCACGAGGACCGCCGCGTCCTCGGGGCCGCGGCGCCGCGCGGGCGCGGCCGGCGGATCGGCGCGGGGCAGCGACGGGGCAGCGGGCTCCGGCACCGCGGGCCAGCCCGCGAAGGTCCCGCGGTAGACCGCGCGCAGCTGCTCGCGCAACGACCGCTCCAGCTCCACGACCACGCCGTCGAGCCGCGCGCGGACATCACCGTCGTCGTCGAGACGCTCGTCGACGTCCTGGCGCAGGCGGAAGCCCTCCGCCGACGCCGCGAGCAGGGTCGCCCGCAGCCGGGCCACCGCCGCACGCAGGTACGCGGACCGGTCGGCGCGCTCCAGGGCCGGGTTCGACGGTGCCGCCCCCATCCGGGGCGGACGGGGCGCCGGCGGCGCGGGGTGCACCAACGCCTCGTGCAGCGCGTCGAAGCCGGCGCCCGAGTCCGGTTGGACCGCGAGCACGTCGGCCCCGAGGCGACGCGCCGAGGCGGCCGTCGTCTCCGCCGCGTCCGGGTAGACCTCGGCGCCGGTCGCGACGAGCACCGTCGACAGGCCGGCCCGCAGCCGGCCGAGCGCGGCGAGATCGACGGCGTCGGCCGGGACACAGGCGTCCAGCACGTACACGGCCACGTCGTGCGGGTCGCGGTACTCGCCGAGCGGGGTCAGCGCACCGTCGGCGCCGACGGCCGCCGCGTCGCCGCCCAGCCGGGCCGCCACGGCGACCGCGCCCGCCGGGTCCTGTCCCGCGACCAGGATCGTCACGACGCGCGCCCGAGCCGGTCGAGCAGGATCCGCTCGGCGTCGTCACGTCGAGCGCAGTCCGTCACGGCGACGATGCGCAGCAGGTCCTCGAACTCGGCCTCCCGGCGCTCCTCATGGCCGTCGAAGGCGGCAGCGAGCGGCGCCAGCAGGGCGTCGACGCCGCTCAGGTCGCGCAGGCCCGCGAGGAGCTCGTCGTCGGGCATCGACGGTGACCCGCGCAGCGCACCGATCGCGCAGGCCAGGCCGTAGCCGCCGAGCCTGGAGAGCAGCCCGACGTCCGTGCCGAGCGCCTCCCGGGCCGCGACGGCGGACTCCGGCAGCGCCAGGTCGGACTCCGCGAGGCGGCGCACGGCGGGCAGGTCGACGGGGTCGACATCGTCGAGCAGCGCCATCACGGGGATCACCGGGCGGCCCAGCACGTCACCGAGGCGTTCGGCGTAGGCGTCGGCGGCGCGCCACGAACCCGCAGCGTCGGCCCGCGTCCAGGCCACGACCGGCGGCGGGCCGGGCGATCCCGCGGCGAGATCGTCGAGCGCGGCCCGGTCGGTGGCGCGCAGGCCGCCCGCGAAGCAGTACAGGACCGCGTCGGCGGCACCGTCGGACAGCCCGACCGAGCGGGCGCGCAGGGCCGCACCCAGCACCGTCTTCCCGACGCCCTCGCGGCCGAGCACGCGGACGCACGGCGGACCCGTGCGCACCGACAGGTCTTCGAGCGCGCTCCGGACAGCCGATTCCCCCATGAGAGCCCCCACTCCCGGCCGGCGCCCCCGCGCCGGTCCCTATCGGGAGGGTACGAGCGCGTCGTCGTCCGCGGCGGGCGAATCACCCGATTGGTGTCCGCCGGCCACGAACGCCGCGAACACCGCACCGACCACGCAGATCCCCGCGGTCACCAGGAAGACCTCGCCGAACATGTGCGCGTACGCCTCCTGCGTCTGCCGGGCGACCGCCCGCACCGTCTCCGTGAAGTCGCCCTGCGGGACGATCGGCGGCATGGCGTTGACGATCGAGTTCAGGCGGTAGAAGCCGAAGGTGGTCAGCGCGGCGACGCCGATGAGCATGCCGCTCATCCGGGCGACCACGAGCAGGGCGGACGCGATACCGGCCTGCGAGAGCGGCACCGCGCGCAGCGCCGCCGACGACAGCGGGCCGATCACCACGCCGAGCCCGAAGCCGGCGATCGCCAGCGAGGTGTCCAGCGCGGGCAGGAAGCCCAGGTAGTGGGCGGAGAGCACGTCGGTGGGCCAGGTCGCGATGAGCAGGTAGCCGCCCGTCGCGACGAGCAGCCCGACCACCGACACGAGGCGGTCGCCCACGCGCGTCGCGAGGAAGCCGCCGAGGACGGCACCCACGGGCAGCGCCAGCAGGAACCGCACCAGGGTGAGCACCGCGGCCACCCCGTCGCGCTCCAGGACCGCGCGCGCGTAGATCTCGACGTCGACCAGCGTGACCATGAGCGCCGCGCCCGCGCACACCGACGCGGCGCACGAGGCCAGGAACGGGCGCACCCGCATGCCGGCGGTCGCGATGAGTTTGGTGAGCGCGAACTTCTCCCACAGGCCGAACAGCACGAAGGCCACCGCGGCACCCAGGAGCAGCCAGAGCCCGTTCGGCGGCAGGACGTGCTCGCCATCGGGCTCGGGGTTGTACAGACCGATCACCGACAGGCCCAGCGCGACGGCCAGCAGCAGCCCGCCGACGACGTCGACCTTCTCCTTCGACACGGCGCGCTTGGGCACCGTGACCTGCAGGAGCAGCATCGCGATGAGCGCCAGCGGCACGTTCACCCAGAACACCACGCGCCAGGCGTCGTCATGGGGCACCGACGCGAAGTGGTTGTGCACCAGCGTCACCACGCCCACGCCGACGACGGGGCCGAGCACGCTGCCGAGCTCCTGTGCCGCGCCCACCCAGCCGAGCACGGCGGCCCGTCGGCGCGCGGACCAGAGGTCGGCCGCCAGGGCCAGGGTCACGGGGAGCAGCGCGCCGCTCGCGACGCCCTGGACCACGCGGCCCACGAGGACCTCGGGAACGGTGTCCGCGAACGCGGTCACGATCGACCCGACGATGAACAGCGCGAGGCTCGCCTGCAGCACCAGGCGACGCCCGAAGCGGTCGGAGAGTCGTCCGAGCAGCGGCATGGCCGCGATGTACCCCAGGAGGTACCAGGTGATGATCGGCGTGGCGAGCTGGATCTTGTTGATCGGGATCTCGACGCTGCGCATGATGTCCTCGAGCACCGAGACCACCACGTAGGTGTCCAGCGCACCGAGGAGCACCGCGAGGCCCGCGGCGCCGATGGCCACGCCGCGCCCCCGGACCGCGCCGGACGCCTCCGACGGCGCCGTGAGCGTCACTTCGCGGTCTTCGGGTCCAGCAGGGTGACCCTCTTGCCCCAGTCCGAGAGCGTCACGATGAGCGTCCCGTTGTCGAAGCCCACGTTGGCGCGCACGAGGTTGTTCGGCGCGGCTTCCTGGACCCAGAAGGTCAGCGGCCGGTCGCCGAGGGCGGCCTTCGGGACGATGCCGGCGAGTGCCGTGCCCGGGATGATGCCGGAGATCCGGATGGCGTCGGTGCCGCCGATCTGCTCGCGGCCCTCGACCTTGGGCTCACGGACCGACGACAGGAGCTTCGCGATGCCCTTCTCGGGGTCCAGGATGGCCGAGGCGTCGTAGATGTCGGCGGCCAGGCCCATGTCCTGATACGCCTGCCCCGAACCGAACTGCGCCCACAGATGCGCGTCGACCACGACGAACTTGGCCTTGACCTGGGTGCCGTTGAAGGTGACCTCGGCATCGCCCTGGCCGGACACCTTGGGCTCGTTGGTGAGGTACGCGGCGACGCTCTTGACGGGCAGGTTCGGCACCGTGCCGTCGACCGAGAGGTCCAGCTGCACGTCGTGCAGGGCGCGGGCGGACGCCGCCGACGCGTCGATGATGGTCTTCGCGTCCGGCAGCGGGGCGTCGGACTGCTTCGCGTCGCTGCTCTTCGAGCACGCGGCGACGAGGCCGAACGCGGCGAGGAGGGCCACCATCAGGGTGGCCAGACGGAGCGCCGTGTGGCGAGTGTTACGCACGATCATGCGGCCAATGCTAGGTCACATCCGCAAAGCTGGGACGATGGAGAGCGTGCCCCAGTCTCAGGATCCCCGCGCCGAGCACCGTCGGCTGTACCCGCGAGTAACCAGTTTCCGCTCCCGCCGCGCCTCGCTCACTCCCGCTCAACAGCTGGCGATGGACACCGGCTGGGACACCCTGGGCCGGGACATCCCTCCTCCTCGGCCCGTCGAAGCGTTCCCGGCGGAGAACCCGGACGCACGGCCCGGCGCCACCCTCGCCTCCCCCCTCTCCGACGAGCAGCCCGACGGCGCCTTCCCGGCACCGTCGCACCCCTTGGACGCGGCGGCGTGGTTCGGGCGTGAGGCCCCGCTCGTCGTCGAGATCGGGTCGGGCACCGGCACGTCGACCTGGGCCATGGCACAGGCCGAGCCCGACCTGGACGTGGTCGCGGTCGAGGTCTACCTGCCCGGTATCGCCCAGCTGGTGGGAGCCGTGCAACGCGCGGATCTGACGAACGTGCGGGTCGTGCGGGGCGACGGTGTCGCGATGCTCGAGGACATGGTCGCCCCGGGCTCGCTCACGGGCGTGCGCGTGTACTTCCCGGACCCCTGGCCCAAGGCCCGTCATCACAAGCGCCGGCTGCTCTCCGAGCGCATGTTCGCGCTCATCGCGGATCGCCTGCGTGTCGGAGGGATTCTGC
Organism: Tsukamurella pseudospumae; assembly: GCF_001575195.1. NCBI lineage: Bacteria > Bacillati > Actinomycetota > Actinomycetes > Mycobacteriales > Tsukamurellaceae > Tsukamurella > Tsukamurella pseudospumae. The sequence goes on along the minus strand of NZ_LSRF01000058.1, from coordinate 315,856 downwards.
ACGTGGCCACTGATCATGCAGACTATGCAGAGGCGATTGCGGAGACCGCACCCTCGGAGCCGCTCCTGCGGCCCGTGGCACTGCCCCCGCGCCTCGCCGACGCCGGCCTGCCGATCTCCGTCGACCGCCCGGTGACCAAGTTCCAGGACAAGGCCGCGCAGGTGGGCCGCGAGATCCACGAGTTCGTCTGGGAGCGCGTGGAGGAAGGAGAGGTGTCGTGACGAGTCCGACCGACGAGTCCGTCGTGACCGCCGATCCGGCCCGGCGCGTCCTGCTGGTGTGGGACGCGCCCAACCTGGACATGGGGCTCGGCTCCATCCTGGGCGGCCGGCCCACCGCGGCGCACCGCCCGCGCTTCGACGCGCTCGGGCGCTGGTTGCTGGAGTTCACGGCCACCCTGGAGTCGGACGGCGCGGCGAGCCGTGAATCCGGCACCGCACTCCGGCTCGAGCCCGAGGCCACCGTCTTCACCAACATCGCACCCGGCACCGCCGACGTGGTCCGCCCGTGGGTCGAGGCCCTGCGGAACGTCGGCTACGCGGTGTTCGCCAAGCCGAAGGTCGATGACGACAGCGATGTCGACGACGACATGCTCGATCACATCGACGTCCGGCGGTACTCGCCGGGACTCGGTGGGCTCGTCGTCGCCTCCGCGGACGGCCAGGCCTTCCGCGAGCCGCTCGAGGAGATCGCCGCAACCGGGGTCCCGGTCAAGGTACTCGGGTTCCGCGAGCACGCCGCCTGGGCGTTGGCTTCCCCTACTCTGGACTTCGTCGATCTCGAAGACATCGCCGGGGTGTTCCGGGAGCCGCTGCCACGCGTGAGCCTCGACGCGCTGCCCGACGAGGGTGCGTGGCTGCAGCCGTTCCGCCCCCTGTCTTCGCTACTTTCGAGCCGGGCCTAGCCCTAGAACCGGCCACCGGAAAGGATTTTTCGCTTGTTCGCAGCGATAGGACGCTTCAGTTACGCGTTCCGATACACGATCATCGCGGTCCTGTTCGTGACCATCGCCACCACCGGCGTCTGGGGCTTCCTCGGACTCGGGGCGAAGACCAAGATGAACGGTCTCTACGACGAGAACAGCGACTCGGTGGCGGCGGCACAGGTCACCGACCTGGCCAACGGTCGCGAGATGCAGCCCGACATCCTGGTGCTGATCAAGCCCGCCGAGGGCAAGAAGATCACCGACCCGGACGTCGAGAAGGCCGTCGAGCAGACCCGCCAGGACATCCTCGCGAAGTACGCCACCGGTGACGACTCGAAGCTGAACCCGACGAACGAGAAGGAACCGCAGGCGAGCTCGCTGAGCTACACGATGTTCGCCCCCGGAGGGCCGCAGGCGAACGACGCGCTGTTCAAGAAGTTCAGCCGCACCGACGCCAAGGGCGGCACGTGGGGCTTCTTCACGCTGCCCATGCGCTCGGCGGACGACACGCAGCGCGGCAAGGACTGGGTGGCGATCCAGCAGCCGTTGATGCGGATGCTGCAGTCCGACGCCAACAAGGCGGTCTTCACCGCGCAGGTCGGCGGCCTGGTCCCGGTGACCTCGGAGGTCACGGAGGGCGTCCAGAAGGACCAGAAGAAGGCCGAGATCATCGCCCTGCCGCTGGTCGCGATCGTGCTGTTCTTCGTCTACGGCGGCGTCGTCGCGGCGGTGCTGCCGATGATCATCGGCGTGCTGACCATCGGCGCGGCGATGGCCGTCGCCTCGGTGATGGCGGACTTCACCGACGTCAACCTGTTCGTCGGGCCCATCATCTCGCTGATCGGCCTGGGCATCGCCCACGACTACGGCCTGTTCATGGTGTCCAGATTCAGAGAGGAACTGGACGAGGGCTACGACACACCGACGGCGGTCAAACGCACGGTGATGACGGCCGGCAGAACGGTCATCATGTCGTCGCTGCTCATCGTGGCCGCGCTCGCCTGTCTGTACATCTCGCCGCTGGGCCTGCTCACCTCGATGGCCACCGGCGCGCTGCTCGGCGTGTTCATCGCCGCGCTGCTCTCGCTGACGCTGCTCCCCGCGATGCTCGCGGTGCTCGGCCCGAAGGTCTTCGCGCTCAGCTTCCACTGGTTCCTCACCATCTTCGACAAGTGGAACCTGCCGCTCATCGGCGGCGTCATCCATTGGGCCGCGGAGAAGACGGGCCGCGCGAAGACGAAGGCCAACATCGAGGCCGGCATGTGGGGCAAGGTGACCGATGCGGTCATGAAGCGCCCGAAGACCGCCATCGTCGGGGTCGTCACGCTGCTGCTCGCGATCTGCATCCCGATCGTCGGCCTCCAGTTCGGCGGCATCTCGCAGACCTACCTGCCGCCGGACAACAAGACCCGCATGGCTCAGGATCAGTTCCAGGAGCTGTTCCCGGACAACACCGGTCAGCCCGTCAAGATCGTCTTCACCAACGCCAGCGACGCCCAGATCAAGCAGGTCCTCGACGAGGCGAACAAGATCCCGGGCTTCACCCGCTCGAACCCCGCGGACCCGAACTCCGCGCGGTTCGGCGCCGCCGGAGATGCCGTGTCCACCGCCAAGGGCACCTCGAACAAGCTGGTCGTCCGCGGCCACGAGGTCTCGATCCGGACGTCGAGCGGCAGCATGCAGGACCCCAACGACACCGCAGCGGTCGGCGAGGCCCTGACCGCGTTGCGCGGCATCACGATGGACGGGGCCGACGCGAGCAAGGGCGTCGGGTTCCTGGTGGGCGGCATGCCGATCCTGCAGCAGGACTCGATCAACTCGATGTTGGACCTCCTGCCGGCCCTGATGCTGCTGCTGGTCCTGGTCACCACGATCGCGATGTTCCTGGCCTTCGGCTCGCTGACGCTGCCGATCAAGGCCGTGCTCATGTCGCTGCTGTCGCTGGGCTCGACGCTCGGCTTCCTGACCTGGATGTTCGTGGACGGTCACGGCGGCGACATCTTCAACTTCACCGGCGGGCCCATGATGGCGCCCGTGCTGGTGCTGGTGATCGCGGTGGTCTTCGGCCTCAGTACCGACTACGAGGTCTTCGTGATCTCCCGGATGATCGAGGAACGCGCGGCCGGCGCCACGACGAAGCAGGCGATCCGCGCCGGCACCGCGAACACCGGACGGATCATCACGGCGGCGGCCATCCTCCTCGCCTGCGTCGCCGCGGCGTTCGCCACGTCCGACCTGGTGATGCTCAAGTACGTGTCGTTCGGCCTGATGTTCGCGCTGCTCGTCGACGCGACCGTGGTCCGCATGGTGCTCGTCCCGGCCGTGATGAAGCTGCTCGGCGACGACTCCTGGTGGGCGCCGAACTGGATGCGCAAGATCCAGGAGGCCGTCGGCCTGGGCGAGACCTCCCTGCCCGCCGAGACCCGCGACGGCCGTCCGCTGTCGTCGGTCCGGCCCGCGACCGCGGGGCCCGGGAAGGCCGCACCGCAGGTCGTGGCGGCGGGTGTGCCGGTCGTGGCCGGCTCCGCATCGAGCCCGGCCGAGCACGCGATCCCGCCCGGCGCGGGCATGCCGCCGACCGACCGGCCGGCCCGCCCGACCCCGATGGGCCCCGGCCCCCGGCGTCCCGGACCGCCGCCCGGTTTCTCCGGCCGGATCGAGCTGCCACCGCGCCCCTCGGCGCCCACGCAGCGGCCGCCGCAGGACCCGCGCAGCTACCAGCAGCCGCTCCCCGGGCGCCGTCAGGGCCCGCCGCCCGGACAGTACGGCCCCGGTGGCCCGCGGCCCAGCGGCCAGATGCCGCGACCGCAGGGCCAGCGCCCGGGCGGTCCGCCCCCGGGTGGCCCGCAGGGCCAACGCCCGCCGTACCCGCCTCTCCCGCAGGGGCCGGGTGGGCCGCAGGGCCCGCGCCCCGGCGGCCCCCGCGACACCGGGCCCCAGCCCGGCCGGGACCAGGAGCGCTAGACCCGCCCCTGGTTCGACGGTGCCCCGCAGGACTCGATCCTGCGGGGCACCGTCGTATCCGGGGCCGCGAGGCGCGCGATGTCGGCGCACCGTCGTTCCCTTCGGGCCGGAGGTCCGAGAACGGCATGGTGATGGAGCGCCGTGCACGAGTAGGCTCCGTGTCCATGGCGGGGAGCGACCAGGACCTGGAGATCGCCGGGTACCGGGTGATCGAGCGGCTGGGCGCCGGCGGCATGGGCGAGGTCTACCTCGTCGCCCACCCGCGGCTCCCCCGGAGCGACGCGCTCAAGCTGCTCGACGGTGCCGTCTCCGCCAGCCCGGAGTTCCAGGCGCGGTTCATCCACGAGGCGGACCTACTGGCGCCGCTGTCGCACCCCAACATCGTGCACCTCTACGACCGCGGGCAGCTCGACGACGGCCGGCTGTGGCTGACCATGGAGTACCTCCAGGGCACCGACGCCAAACAGCTGCTGCGCGAGCAGGGACCGCTGGCGCTGGGCCTGGTCTCGGAGATCGTGAGCGGCGTCGCGGGCGCGCTCGACTACGCCTATCAGGATTTCGCCATCACCCACCGCGACGTCAAACCCGCCAACGTCCTGGTGCGGCTACGGGCGGGGCGGGCCGCCGCGGTCAAGCTCGTGGACTTCGGGATCGCCAAGGCCTCCACGGAGGCCACCTCGTTGACGGTGACCGGCACGACCGTCGGGACGCTGGGCTACCTGTCCCCCGAGGCGATCGGCGGCCTCGACCTGGACAACCGCACCGACCTGTACTCGCTGGCGACCGCCGCGTTCGAACTGCTCACGGGCGCAGCGCCGTTCACCGGCACGACCATCGCCGCCGTCATGGGCGCCCACCTCTACCAGCCGGTGCCGGCGGTGCAGGAGCGCGGACCGGGCCTCCCGCCGGAGCTGGACGCCGTCTTCCAGCGCGCGCTCGCCAAGGACCCCGGCGACCGGTTCGCGACGAGCGGCGAGTTCGCCGAGGCGCTCGCCGCGATCGCCGCCGCCTCCCCCGCGGCGCGCGCCGCGGCCCCGACCGTCGCGGACGACGACCCGGGCTACGCCGCGACGATGCTCCGCCCCGCCGAACCCGCCGCCGACGACGCCCCGACCACCGTCGCCCCGTCGGCCGCACCCACGGCACCGTCGGGTCGCGCACCGGTCGAGCTGCGGCGCGGCGAGACCGTGGACCTGCCGCACGCCGCGGAGCTGCTGCTACGCGTCGAGACGCCGCGCGTCCGAGCCGGCAGCGATCTGTTCGCACTGATCGTGGACCGCGACGAGCGGGTCCTCAGCGAGCAGCACATGGTGTTCTACAACAATCCGCGCGACCCCGACGGCATCGCGGCGCTCGCGCCCGGCGACGAGGCCGGCCTCGCCCTCGCTCCGCACGCGCTCCCTCCGGGTGCGCGGATCGTGGTCGCCGTCGCCACCGACGCGCCCGAACCCACCCGCCCGACGGTGCCGGCCGTCACCGTCGGGTGCGCCGACGGGACGTGGACGGTGCCGGCGGCCGGCGAACCGGGGCTGCGCGCGTCCGTCCTGTTCGAGGTGTACCACCGCGACACCCCGTCCGGAGACCGGGTGCTCCGGCTGCGCGCCGTGGCGCAGGGGTGGACCGACGGGGTGGCGGCTCTTGTCCGGAGCTACGGCGTCGAGGTCGACGAGGGCTGATCCGAGTCCGGATCGGCCTTCGGCTCCGACCCCGTGGGCGCCCGTCCGGCGGCACCGTCGGCCCGGGGTACTGAACCGGCCTGCCGGGGCTCCGCCTGCCGGGCCTCGTCCGCGGCGGCACGCTTGGCGGCCTGGCGCATCTCGAGGGCGTCTCCGACGGCGTCGCCGATCTCCCGAGCGACGTCCGCGACGGCGGTGGTGATGATGGTCGCGATGCGGCCGACGCGGATGGAGGTCGACTCGACGGCCTCCTGCGCCGCGTCCTTGCGCCGCTCGATCTTGCCCACTGCGACTCCTCCGTTGCGGTCCGGTGCGTCCGGCCTAGACCGACACCATCTCACGCTCGACGGCGCGCTGCCAGCCCGCCGCGGCCAGCGCCTTCGACGCGGCGTCCTCGTGACGGGCGCGCTCGATGGTCACGGCCAGGTCCGGCTCCTGCTTGGTCCAGCTGTTCGGCAGCGAGAGCTTGGCGATCTTCTTCCACGTCGACGTGAGCTGGCTGCGCAGCGAACCCGTGTTGTAGGGCAGGCCGAACTCCTCGCACGTCGCGCGCACCTCGGCGGCGACCTCCGGGTAGCGGTTCGCGGGGATGTCGGGGAAGAGGTGGTGCTCGATCTGGAAGCTGAGGTTGCCGCTCATGACGTGGAAGAGCTTGCCGCCGTCGATGTTCGCGGAACCGAGCATCTGCCGCACGTACCACTCGCCGCGGGTCTCCTCGGCCGTCTCCTCCTTGGTGAAGGTCTGCACGCCCGACGGGAAGTGGCCGCAGAAGATGATCGAGTACGACCAGATGTTGCGGATCAGGTTCGCCGAGGCGTTGCCCAGGAAGGTGAGCGGGAACAGCGGGCCGGTGAGCAGCGGGAAGATCACGTAGTCCTTGAGCACCTGCTTGCCGGCCTTGCGGCGCATGCCCGCCACGAGTTCCTTGATGTCGGACCACTTGCGGTTGCCCTTGACGATGTTCTCGGCCTCGAGGTCGTGCAGCATGACGCCCCACTGGAACAGCACCATCAACGCACTCGCGTAGGCGAGGTTGCCGAGGTAGTAGGGGTGCCACTTCTGCTCGGGCGCCATCCGCAGGATGCCGTAACCGATGTCGCGGTCCATGTCGAGGACGTTGGTGAAGGTGTGGTGCAGGTAGTTGTGGCTGTGCTTCCACTGATCGCCCGGGCACACGTTGTCCCACTCGAACTCGCGCGAGTTCAGGCCCGGCTCACGCATCCAGTCGTACTGGCCGTGCATGACGTTGTGGCCGATCTCCATGTTGTCCAGGATCTTCGACACGCCCAGCGCGCCGACGGCGACCGGCCACAGCGGCGGCAGGTACATCATCGCGCGGCCGGCGATCTCGAGCCCGCGCTGGTAGCGGACGATCTTGTAGATGTACTCGCGGTCCTTCTCGCCGAGGTCGGCGAGGACGCGGGCACGGATGGCGTCGAAGCGCTCGCCGATGATCTCGACCTGCTCGGCGGTGAGGGTGATCTGTTCGGTCATGATTTCTCCCCTGGGTCTGTGGTGCGGTGGCTAGAGCGCGATCTCGACGTCGCCGACGGGCGCGCTGATGCAGAGCTGGATGTGCTGGTCGGGTTCGGTGTCGGTCTCACCGGTGAGGACGTTGGTGGTGCAGCCGGACTTGCGCACGGCGGTGCAGGAGAAGCAGATGCCCATCCGGCAGCCGCTCTCGGGGAACAGGCCGGAGGACTCGGCCTGGTCGAGGATGGTGCGGCCGTCGTTGTCGACCTCGGTGCCCGCTTCCGTGAAGCGCAGGGTTCCGGTCGCCTCGCCCGACGGTGCCGACACCACCGGCGGGGTGAACTCCTCGACGCGGAGGTCGACGCCGGCGTCGGTGTACAGCTGTTTCGCGGCGTCCAGCAACGACGCGGGACCGCACGCGAGGCCGACGTCGCCGTAGCCCTCGAGCTGCCCGATGTGTTCGGCACCGAGGTGCCGGCCGCCCGCGCGGGTGTACACGTAGGTCACCGACACGTTGCCGAACCGGGCGAGCCGCTCCAGTTCCGCGCGGTACGGGTTGTCCGCCGAGTCGCGGCAGAAGTGCAGGAGCGCGACCTCGCCGTCGTAGTTCTCGTCGATGAGCGTGCGCAGGATCGAGAGTACGGGTGTGATGCCGCTGCCGCCGCTGATGAGGCGGATGCTTGCGGGGCGGTCGCCGGGTGTTCCGGGCAGGACGAAGGTGCCGCCGGCCGGCGTGAGGCCGAGCACGTCGCCCACGGCGAGGTTCTCGCGGAGGTGCTTGCTGACGTGCCCGTCGGCGTCGGCGGTCACGGTGAACTCGAGGTCGCCGTCGTGGTGCTGCGAGCTCGCGGGCGAGAAGCAGCGTGTCTGACGGACGCCGTCGATCACGGCGCTGACCTGGATGAACTGGCCGGCCTGGAAGCCCTCGAACTGGCGAGTGGGGGTCACACTGAAGGTGACGGTGCGGTCGGTGCGGCGACTGACGGCCGTGACGCGACCGCGGATCTCCGTCCAGGTGACCATCGGGTCGACGAGCTCGAGGTAGCGATCCACGGCGTGCGGGGTCAGCACGGCCTCGATGACGTTGCCGGCGAATCGGGTGAAGCGGCTCATGGCTGTGTTTCTCCGTTCAGTGCACGCTTGTACACTCACAGTATGCACGCAGACGTCCGCTCCCCGTCAAGGAGTTGTTCCGTGACCTCGGCCACAGCCTCCGCGACACCGTCCCGACGCAGGGGCGATAGACTCGAACCCATGCCCAGACCGACCCCGCGCGCCGTCGAACGGCACACCCCGGGGCCGTCGCGGGCGGAGGCCAAGGAACGCACGCGGCAGGCCCTTCTCGACGAGGCGCTGGCCCTGGCCGGTGAACGCTCGTTCGCGAGCCTGTCGCTGCGCGAGGTGGCGAAGGCCGCGGGCGTGGTGCCCACTGCCTTCTACCGTCACTTCGCCTCCATGGACGATCTCGGCGTCACCCTGGTCGAGGACGCCATGCGCGTGTTGCGTCGTATGCTCCGCGAGGGCCGGCGCGAGGGCGTCGCGCCGAGCGGCGCCGAGGCCGTCCGGATCGTCGCGAAGCAGGCCCGCGCCAACGACGCGGAGTTCCAGTTCCTGGTGCGTGAGCGTTACGGCGGTTCCCCCGAGCTGCAGCGGGCGATCGACGTCGAGCTGCGGCTGTTCGCCAAGGAGCTCACGCACGACCTGTCGCGGATCCCGCCGCTCAGCGAGTGGAGCGTCGAGGACCTCGACATGGTGGCGGACCTCTACGTGACGATCATGCTGGGTTTCGTCGCCGAGCTCGTGCGCATCGACGCGCGCAACAACCGCGACGAGGCCGAGCTCATCGACCGGACGTCCCGGCAGCTCACCGTCGTGGCCCTGGGCCTGGCCTCGTACCACCCGGCCGAGCGGTAGCGCACCGTCGCGCTGCGTTCCGGGCGCCCCCCGATTCGTCACACCCCCACCCCTTGGTCGACCGCTCCCCCTGATTCGTCGTAACCCCACCGGAACACCGGTCGTTCGGGTGGGGTTACGACGAATCGGGGGGCTCAAATCGCTCAGAAATCGCCGACGGTGCGCGACGATCGAAGCATGACCTCTCCCCAGACGCGCAGCGAGCACGACCTGCTCGGCGACATCGACGTTCCGGCCGACGCGTACTACGGCGCCCACACCGCCCGGGCACTGCTGAACTTCCCGATCACCGGTATCCCCATCGCCACCCACACCCACCTGGTGAACGCGTTGGCTGCGGTGAAACAGGCTGCGGCGTCGGCGAATCGCGAGCTCGGGCTGCTCGACGAGGAGAAGGCACGGGCGATCGTCGCCGCGTGCGAGCGGATCCGCGGCGGCGAGCTGCACGAGTGGTTCCTGGTCGACACCATCGCGGGCGGCGCCGGCACCTCGACCAACATGAACGCCAACGAGGTGATCGCCAACGCCGCCCTCGAGCACCTGGGCCGGCCCCGCGGCGAGTACACGACCCTGCACCCGCTCGACCACGTGAACCTCGGCCAGAGCACCAACGACGTCTACCCGACCGCCGTCAAGATCGCCCTGATCACGCAGTTGCGCGAGCTCCAGGAGGCGCTCACCGAGCTGCGCGGCGCGTTCGGCGCCAAGTCCGGGGAGTTCGCGGGGATCGTGAAGATGGGCCGGACCCAGCTGCAGGACGCGGTCCCCATGACGCTCGGGCAGGAGTTCGGCGCCTTCGCGACCACCCTCGGCGAGGACATCGTGCGCCTGCAGGAGGCCACGCGGCTGCTGCACGAGCTCAACATCGGCGGCACCGCCATCGGCACCGCGCTGAACTCCCATCCGGGCTACCGGGCGCGGGTGATCGAGCGGCTGCGCGAGGTCACGGGTGTCTACGAACTGATCGGCGCCACCGACCTCATCGAGGCGACGGCCGATGTCGGCGTCTTCGTCCAACTGAGCGGCGTGCTCAAGCGGATCGCGGTGAAACTGTCGAAGACCTGCAACGACCTGCGGCTGCTGTCCTCGGGTCCGCGCGCCGGGCTCAACGAGATCCACCTGCCGGCCGTGCAGGCCGGGTCGTCGATCATGCCCGGCAAGGTCAATCCCGTGATCCCTGAGGTGGTGAACCAGATCGCGTACGAGGTGATCGGCCACGACGTCACGATCACCATGGCCGCCGAGGGCGGGCAATTGCAGCTCAACGCCTTCGAGCCGATCATCGCCCGGTCGCTCGTGGAGTCGATCTCGCACCTCACGCGCGGGGCGCGGGTGCTCGGCGAGCGCTGCGTCGCCGGCATCACCGCCAACCGCGACCGGCTCGAGCGGATGGTCGCCGAGTCCATCGGTGTGGTCACGGCGCTGAGCCCCACGATCGGCTACGCCGCCGCGACCTCCGTCGCCGCCGAGGCCCTCGAGTCCGGGCGGGGAGTCGTCGAGATCGTCCGCGAGCGCGGCCTGCTCGACGATGCCGTGCTCGACTCCCTGCTCACCCCCGAGTACCTCACGGGCCATCCGCCGCTCGCACTCTCCCCGCAGTCCGACGGCGCCTGACGGTCCGGTCCGGCACGCGCCGCCGGCGGGTGCCGCTTTCTCAGCCGGCCCCACCGGCCCGATCCGCGCGGCCCGGGGGCGGTCGTAGCGACACGAACGCGACGATCCCCCCGATCACACAGAGCGCGGCGGAGACCAGCATCGCCCGGGCGAAGCCGCTCGCGAGGGAGGCTCCGCTCGGGTCGGTGATGCCCACCGCGAGCGGCAGGACGGCCACGGCGAGCAGGCCGGCGAACCGCGAGATCGCGTTGTTGGCACCGGAAGCGGCCCCGACGTACTCGGCGGGCACCGCGTCGAGCACCGTCGACGTGAGCGGCGCGACCGTCATCGCCATGCCCGACCCGAACACCAGGACGCCGGGCAGCACCCCGCCCCAGTAGCCCGCGCCCGGCACGACCCGCACCAGGAGGGCGAGGCCGGCCCCGGCGACCATCGGTCCGACGGTCATCAGCGCGCGGGGGCCGGTCCGCTGCGCGAGCGCGCCGATCCGCCCCGACAGGAGCGCCATGACGGCGGTGAAGGGAACGAACGCGAGACCGGCCTCCAGGGCTGAGTAGCCGAGGTTCGTCTGCAGGTGCAGCGACAGCAGGAACAGCGCGCCGCCCAGCCCGGTGTAGACGGCGAGGGTGACGATGTTCGTTCCGCTGAACCGCGCCGATCGGAACAGGTGCATCGGAACGAGCGGGTCCGCCGCGCGGTGTTCGACGACGGGGAACGCGGCGAGGGCCGACACCCCGATGGCGAGGGCGAGCAGGACGATCGGCGTCCAGCCCTGCACCGGGGCCTCGATCATCGCGAAGGTCGCGCCGCCCAGGCCGATCGTGATGCAGGTCGCGCCGGCCACGTCGAGCCCGCCCCGCACCCGCGTCGGACGGATCCGCGGCACGTGGCGAACGGTCAGGGCCAGGGCCGCCGCTGCGAGCGGCACGTTGATCAGGAACACCCAGCGCCACGACGCCGAGTCGACGAGCCATCCCCCGACGAACGGCCCGATCGCGGACGAGACGCCGCTCAGCCCGGCCCACACGCCGATCGCCCGCCCCCGGTCCTCGGCGCGGATCACGGTGTCGATCAGCGCGAGGCTGTTGGGCACCAGGAGCGCGCCGCCGATGCCCTGCACCACGCGCGCCGCGATCAGGATCTCGCCGGTGGGGGCGAACCCGCACGCGATCGACGCGAGCGTGAACACCGCCAGGCCGGACAGGAAGACGGTGCGCCGGTCGTACCTGTCGCCGAGTGCGCCGCCCAGCAGGAGCAACGCACTGAGGGTGAGCAGGTACCCGTCGAGCACCCACTGCAGCATCGACAGTCCGCCGCCGAGGTCCCGCCCGATCGCGGGCAGCGCCACGTTGACCACCGAGCCGTCGAGGAAGGCGACGCCGGAGCCGAGGACCGCGGCGGCCACCAGCCACCGGCCGGGCGGCGATGCCAGTGCCAGCCGCTGGGTCGGGCCACCCGCGTCACCGGACACGACGGCGTGGTCCGGGGCGGATCTCCTTCGGCGCAACCTCACGCACAACCACCTCTCCGGGAGCCGAACCGCGGCCCGACGAGCGGACCACGTCCATGGTCGCATCAGTCGACGGACCGCACCATCGGCTCTGTCCGCCACTGCACGATGTTCGTCGCGGCGTAGGGTCCGGGGCATGACGGGACCAGGTCCGGGTGGCCGGGGCGGTATGCGGGCTATCGACGAGGATGCGGTGCGGGTGCAGAACGCCGCGGCTCCCGATGTGGCCCACCTCGGACGGCGGATCGTCGCCCTGTTCGCGCCGTACAGAGCGCAGATCATCATCACGTGCGCGCTCGTGATGATCACCGCCGCGATCGGCGTCGTTCCCCCGCTGTTGGTGGAGCGGGTGTTCGACGACGCCCTCTTCCCGAAGGCCGGCACCCCGTCGATGTCCCTGCTGATGTGGCTGGTGCTGGGCATGATCGGCCTGTACCTCGTCGCAGCGCTCCTCAACGTCCTCCAAGCGTGGTTCACCGCGACCATCGGCAATCGCATCACCGGCGATCTGCGGGTTCAGCTCTTCGAGCACCTCCAGTCGATGGAGCTGGGGTTCTTCACCCGCACCAAGACCGGGGTCATCCAGTCACGTCTGCAGAACGACGTGGGTGGCGTGTCCGGAGTGCTGACCTCCACCGTCACATCGATTCTCGGCAACGTGGTGACGGTGATCGCGTCGCTGGTGGCCATGGTGCTCATCGACTGGCGACTGACGCTCGTGTCCGTCGCGATCATGCCGATCCTGACCCTGGTGCAGCGGCGCGTCGGGCGGGTCCGCGCGAAGATCGCCGGCCGAACGCAGGAATCGCTGTCGGAGCTGACGGCGATCACGCAGGAGACGCTGAGCATCTCCGGCGTCCTGCTGTCCAAATCGTTCAACCGGCAGCGCACCGAATCCGTTCGCTACCAGCGGGAGAACGCCAACCAGATCGACCTGCAGGTACAGCAGGCGATGAGCGGTCAGACCTTCTTCGCGGTCGTTCAGGTGCTCATGTCGTCCGTGCCCGCGGTGATCTACCTGATCGCGGGATTCCTGCTCACCGGCGATCAGGGTGGCGGGATCACGGCGGGCGCGATCGTCGCCTTCACGACTGTCCAGGCGCGCTTGCTGCAACCCCTGGTATCACTGATGCGCGTCGCGCTCGATGTCCAGACCTCCCGGGCACTGTTCGCGCGGATCTTCGAGTATCTCGACCTGGTCCCCCAGATCGAAGACGACCCGGACGCGATCGACGCCTCGAACGCGCCCGGGCCCCGCGGGAGCATCGCCCTCGAGGAGGTCACCTTCCGGTTCCCGGACGCTGCGGACGACAGCCGACCCACCTTGGACGACATCAGCTTCCGGGTCGAGCCCGGGCAGCACGTCGCGCTGGTGGGACCGTCGGGATCCGGTAAGTCCACGATCCTCTACCTGATCCCACGTCTCTACGACGCCACGTCGGGGGCGGTCCGATTCGACGGCGCGGACGTCACCACGCTCACTGCGGCGTCGATCATCGACGAGGTCGGCATCGTCGCTCAGGAGACCTACCTGTTCCACGCCACCATCGCCGACAACCTGCGCTACGCGAAGCCCGATGCCACCGACGAGGAACTCCGGCAGGCGTGCATCGCCGCCAACATCGACCACATCATCACCGGCTTCGAGCAGGGCTACGACACCATGGTCGGGGAACGCGGGTACCGGCTCTCCGGTGGCGAGAAACAACGCATCGCGATCGCACGGGTACTCCTCAAGGATCCCCCGGTCTTGCTGCTCGACGAGGCGACGTCCGCGCTGGACACGGTGTCGGAACGCGTGGTCCAGGAGGCGCTCGACACCGTCGCCCACGGCCGCACGACGATTACTGTCGCGCACCGCCTTTCCACCATCGTCGACTCGGACGTCATCCTCGTCGTCGACGCCGGCCGGATCGTCGAATCCGGCACGCACACCGAGCTCATGGCGCGGAACGGCCTGTACACCGAGCTCGCCGAGCAGCAACTCGCGGCAGCGCGCATCGACGGCGCCAGCTCCCGCGACCAGGCTCCCCTGCCCGGCCGCCGCGCGGACCGATGCCCCGAGTTCGACGACCTCGCGCATGCTGTTGCGGAGCTCATCACGCCCATTCTCGATGCCCGAGCACCCGTCCGTCCGGTGGGTTCCGAATCCGAGTGGCCGCCCGCGATCCAGTAGTCGGCTGTGCGAGACCGCCCTTGATCTATACCCCCTAGGGGTATATCGTCGGCGTCATGGAACACGACCACGGCGCCGGCACCACGCACGCCGCACACGACATGACGGCGCACACGGGGCACGACATGCCCGGGCACGACATGGCAGCCATGCCCGGGATGGACCACTCCGGCCACGGTGGCCATGCAGGCCACGGCGACCACGTCGCGCAGTTCCGGCGACTGTTCTGGATCATGTTGGTGCTCGCCGTTCCGACGGTCGCGCTGTCGGACATGTTCGCGATGATCCTGGGCTACTCACTCCCGGACGTACCCGGTCTGCGGTGGGTCTCGCCGGCGCTCGGCACCGTCATGTACGTGTGGGGCGGCAAGCCCTTCCTGACGGGGGCCGTCTCGGAGATCAAGGCCCGCAAGCCCGGCATGATGCTGCTGATCGGGCTGGCGATCACCGTCGCCTTCGTCGCGTCCTGGGGCGCCTCGCTGAGCATCCTCGACCACCAGCTCGACTTCTGGTGGGAGCTGGCGCTTCTCATTGTGATCATGCTGCTGGGCCACTGGATCGAGATGCGCTCGCTCGCGCAGACCACCTCCGCGCTGGACTCGCTCGCCGCGCTCCTGCCGGACGAGGCGGAGCGGGTCGACGGGGCCACCATCGTCACCGTCGCACCGTCGGAGCTGCGCGTGGGCGATGTCGTGGTGGTGCGCCCGGGCGGCTCGGTCCCCGCGGACGGCGTCGTCGTGGACGGTACTGCGGCGCTGGACGAGTCGATGATCACCGGCGAGTCGCGCACCGTCGAGCGGACCCTCGGCGATCCCGTTACGGCGGGCACCGTCGCCACCGATTCCGGTCTGCGCGTGCGGGTCACGGCGATCGGCGACGACACCGCCCTCGCCGGCATCGGCCGGCTGGTCGCCCAGGCGCAGAACTCGACCTCCCGCGCCCAGCGGCTGGCCGACCGCGCCGCGGGCTGGCTGTTCTGGTTCGCGCTGGGCGCGGCCGCGATCACGGCGGCCGTGTGGTCGGCGCTGGGGATGCCCGACGACGCCGTGGTCCGCACCATCACGGTGCTGGTGATCGCGTGCCCCCACGCACTGGGTCTGGCGATTCCGCTGGTGGTCAGCATCGCCACCGAGCGCGCGGCGAAGGGCGGTGTGCTGGTGAAGGATCGGCTGGCACTCGAGAGCATGCGCACCGTCGACGCCGTGCTGTTCGACAAGACCGGCACCCTCACGCGGGGCGAGCCGACCGTCACCGAGATCAGTGCGGTGTCGGGCGACGACGACGCCGTCCTCACCCTCGCCGCCGCGGCGGAGGCCGATAGCGAGCACCCGCTGGCCCGCGCGATCATCCGCGCCGCCGCGGACCGCGGCCTGACGGTGCCCGCCGCCACCGACTTCAGCAGCTCTCCGGCCGTGGGCGTCACGGCGACGGTCGACCGTGCGACGATCCGCGTCGGCGGCCCGCACCTGCTCGCCGAGGAAGGCGCGCAGGAACTTCCGGTCGCGAACGCCTGGCGCGCGCACGGCGCGATCATCCTGCACGTGCTCCGCGACGGCGACGTGCTCGGCGCGCTGGCGTTGGCGGACGAGGTGCGGCCGGAGTCCCGCGAGGCCGTCGACGCGCTGCACGCCCTCGGGATCCAGGTGGTCATGATCACCGGCGACGCGGAAGCCGTGGCCCGCACCGTCGCCGACGACCTCGGGATCGACCGCGTCTTCGCCGGCGTGCGCCCGGAGGACAAGGCGGCCACGGTCGCCGAGCTGCAGCACGAGGGCCGGCGGGTCGCGATGGTCGGCGACGGCGTCAACGACGCGCCGGCGCTGGCGCAGGCGGACGTGGGCCTGGCCATCGGCGCGGGCACCGACGTGGCGATCGCCTCCGCGGGCGTCATCCTCGCGAGCGACGACCCCCGGTCCGTGCTGTCGGTGATCGAGCTGTCGCGGGCCTCGTACCGCAAGATGCAGCAGAACCTGTGGTGGGCGGCGGGATACAACCTGATCTCGGTCCCGCTCGCCGCCGGAGTGCTCGCACCGATCGGTTTCGTGCTGCCCATGTCGGTGGGCGCGATCCTGATGTCGCTCTCGACGGTGGTGGTGGCGCTCAACGCGCAGCTCCTCCGCCGCCTGGACCTGCGTCCGCAGGCTGTGACCGCGAAGCTCGTGGGGACCCGACCCGCTCGGCCGTGACGCCGGTGCACACGCGAGACGATCGCTATGGTGGCGGCAACGCCCCGCACCGCGGGCACCGACGTGAAAGGGCCGATCGTGGCCAAGACGACGCAGCAACCACCTGAGTTCGCGGACACGGCGCCCTACACGGTCGACTACGTGCACGACTGCCCTGCGCCGGTGGAGGCGGCGTTCGAGGTCTTCAAGGACAACCGCGGCGGCACCCGCTGGCTGGGCTGGTTCGTCACGGCGGTCACGCCCACGTCGGACCCCGAGCACGGCGTGGGGTCGACGCGCACCGTCACCTTCCTCTACGGCCTCGGCAGCCTCGAGGAACGATTCGTGGCCTGGGAGGAGAACCGCCTGTGGTCGTTCACCGCCACCTCGTTCCGGCCGCGCTTCTTCTCCAGCTTCATGGAGCGGGTCACGTTCGAGGCGGTGGACGAAACCCGCTGCCGGATCCACTACCGCGCCGGCATCGACTTCACCGCGCTGGGCAGACCCTTCGCCCGCCCGGCGATCGCCTTCCTCAACCGCGCGATCGTTCCGACCCTGGAACGGATGAGTGCTCTGGCGGTCGAGCAGTTGCGGTGATGAACCGGCGTCAGATGCAGAAGGGTCGCAATCTGCGTGGCGGACAGGCCCTTCGTCACCAGGCGCGGCACCTCGACCACGCGACTCTCGGTTCCTGACCGATTCGGACAACCGCGCGTCGGTACCCGGCCGCCACATCCGCGACCGACGCACATCACCTACAGATCCGGCGGCTTCTGCCCCTGAGGAATCCCTCCTGGAGGTAGCCACCCACGGAATCGAGCACGGATCGATCCGTGCAGACTCGGAGGTCTCACAGCCCCCAGATGACCGAGACGCTGGACGCCGAACATCTTGCTGGACGGCCTGATCGGCGCCTCTGCCGTCATTGTCCGAACCGGTCAAGATCGGAGAGTCCGATGATCGCGATGGGCCGTTGCTTTGCGCGCCAGCACATCCCGCCTCTGCGCACCCGCTCGCGCGCCGCCGCGCCGCCGCACCCGCTTCAATCCAGCCCGTTCTCCAACGCGTAGCGGGCCAGCTCCACACGGTTACCCAGCTGGAGCTTGCGGAGCGTGGCCTGCACGTGGTTCTCGACGGTGCGGTGGCTCAGGTGCAGCCGGGTGGCGATCTGCTTGGCGGACAGGCCCTTCGCCACCAGGCGCAGCACCTCCGTCTCGCGCGGCGTGAGCGCCGCGGCGGGCGTCGGCTCCGGCGCCGCGGCCATCCGCCGGAACTCCCCCAGCACCAGCCCCGCGAGGCCGGGCGTGAAGACCGGTTGCCCGGCCGCAGTGGCGTGCACGGCTGCGACCAGCTCGTCGGCGGAGGCGCTCTTGACGAGGTAGCCGCAGGCCCCGGCCTTCACGGCCTCGACAACGTCGTCGCGCTCGTCCGACGCGGACAGGATCAGCACCTGGGCCTTCGGTGCCGCGGCCAGCACCAGCGCGGTACCCGCGGCGCCGTCGCCGTCGGGCAGTGACATGTCCATCAGCACGACCCGCGGCTGCACCGCACCGGCGATCCGCCCCGCGGCGGCCACCGAGTCCGCCGTCCCCGCGACGACGAATCCGCGGGCCTCGAGGTCGCGCGCGACCGCGTCGCGCCACATCGGGTGGTCGTCCACCACCAGTACGGAGATGTCCGCGTTCGCGGCTACGTCCGGGGTATCCATAGCTCCCATTCCACTCCCTCGTCCACGCCGGTCGTCAACTCCGCGCGCCCACCCAGCTCACGCATCCGTCCGACGATCGACTCCGCCACCCCCAGTCTGCCCTCGGCGCGCGCGGCGTCGAGGCGCCCCGGCGCGATGCCTGCACCGTCGTCGCGCACGGTCACCAGGACCGCGTCGCCCACATCCTCGAGCAGCAGGAAGGACCGCGCCCCGGGACCGGCGTGCCGGAGGGTGTTCTCCAGAGCGTTCCGGACCGCCGCGGTCACCTCCGCCGCGGTCGAGGCGGGCAGCGTCACCGCCCCGCCGGGCTCGGCGAGGGTCACGGTCGACGACGCCAGCGGCCGCAGCAGCTCCCGCAGGTCCACCAGGTCGCCGTCGCCGGCTGTCCCCGGTTCGACGGTGCCGCCCGGCGTCTCGGCGATCAGGCGGCGCAGCGCCCGCTCCTGCTGCGCCGCGAGCTCGCCCAGCGCGCCCAGCTCCGTCCCGGGGCCGCCGAGGGCGGCGCACCGTCGGGCCAGGAAGGCGAGGGCCTGCAGCACCCCGTCGTGCACCTCCCGGGCGAGGCGCTCCCGGGCGCGGGCCTCCGCGGCGACGCGCTCGGCCTCGCGCAGCTGCTCCTGCGAGCGAATGGCCACGCGCGCGGCCACGCCGATCCCCAGGCCCACCGCCATGAAGACGGGATAGTTGGCGTCGCGGAGGATCGTCTCGGGGAAGGTGCCGCGGTAGATCGCGTTGATCGCGGCGATGACGATGCCGCCGATCACGCCCGCGACCGGCCCGGACAGGATCGCTGCGGAGACCACGGGATTGGTGAGCCACAGTGTGGTCGGGAGGGTCTGGTTGTGCGCGGTGAACGCCGGCGATGCCACCCAGACGGTGCCCAGCGCCAGGACCGCGGCGACCGCGAACTCGGCGAGCACGAACCACCGGTGCCGCCCGAATCCACGCACGTAGCCGAATCCGGCGACCAGGCTCACCACTACGACGGCGCCGATCATCACCCAGCTCCAGCCCACGTGCCGGTACCGGTCCGCCTCGTCGATCTGCCGGCCGACGGCGTAGAGCACCGACAGTGCCCGGAACCACTGCGCGCCGCGCCACAGCGGCGCGCGGGGATCCCCGCCGTCGGACGTGGCCCCGTCGGCGGACTCGGCGCGCCGTAGACGGGTAGCGAGGCCTTGCATGTGCCCACGTTAACCGGTGAGTAGGCTGGCGCCGATGAGCGAAGGTGAATCGGCCGACCGGGCGGATCGCCCGGACCCGGCCGCGGCGCCGGGAGCGGACGTCGACGGTCCGACCGGGGCGGACACGCCCGACGACGCCGCAGCGGCGATCACGGCCGATGCCGAAGGCGGCAAACGGCCGGTGCTGAACCGGCGGCGCTGGAAGTGGGCGCGGCGCACCCTGCTGGTGATCCTCGCGATCGTCCTCGGCGTCGAGGCGTATCTGTTCTGGCCGACGGTGTCGAAGTCGGTCCGCGAGCTCAAGCACATCCGGTGGGAGTGGGTCGTCGCCTGCGTCATCGCGGTGTTCTTCTCGATGGACTCGTTCGCCCAGGTCACGCGCACCCTCCTGCGGTCCGCGGGCGTGCCCGTGACGCAGCGGCAGGCGCTGAGCCTGCAGATGGCGTCCAACTCGGTCTCGCAGTCGCTGCCCGGTGGGCAGGTGCTCGCGCCGACGCTGGTCTACCGGCGCACCCGCATGTGGGGCGCCTCGCCGGTGATCGCGACCTGGCAGATCGTGATGAGCGGCCTGCTCATGTCGGCGGGGCTCGCCGTCCTCGGACTCGCGGGCGGCCTGCTGGCCGGCGCCAAGACCAGCCCCTACTCCGTGGTGTTCTCCGTCGCGATGCTCGTGGTCTTCATCGTGCTGGTGCAGTACGTGGCCTCGCACCCGGACGGCCTCTACGTCGTCGGGGCGCGGCTCATCCGCTGGATCAACGACCTGCGCAACAAGCCGGAGGACACCTGGCTCGCCCGCTGGAAGGAGATCCTCGACCAGCTGCAGGCCGTGAAGCTGAGCCGCCGCTACGGCGCCGAGGCCTTCGGGTGGTCGCTGTTCAACTGGGTCGCCGACGTGGCCTGCCTCGCGTTCGCCTGCTACGCCGTCGGCGACGCGCCCGGCCTCGCCGCGCTCGCCGGCGCCTACGCCGCGTCGAAGCTGGTCAACACCGTCAGCCCCATCCCGGGCGGCCTCGGGCTGGTCGAGGCGGCGCTGGTCCCCGCGCTCGTGCTGGCGGGGATGCCCGCCAGCTCGGCGCTGACGGCGACCCTGCTGTACCGGCTGGTCAGCTACGTCCTCGTCGTGGTGGTCGGCTGGATCGTGATCGTCGTCGGATACCGCAGCTACCGCGCCACCCTGGACGTCGACCCCGACGCGGCCGGCGGCAGCGGCAAGCCCGGCAGCACCCGGCCCGCGCAGGACGCCGATCGCACGGTCGAAGCCCCCGAGGGCGACAGCGGACCGTCGACCAGCCCGAGTTAGCACCCCCACCTGCCCTTTTAGCGCGCCGCAACCGGCTCTCAAGGGCGACGGGGCATCGTCGTCCCTGTGAGCGGACGACCCGCACGCTCACATCGCCCCGGAGTGGAGGGGGGCGGGGGGTCAGGCCCGGTCGGGGCGCGTCTGGGAGGACCGCGCCCCGGCCGCGTGCCGAGCACCGTCTACCGTGGTCACATGCGTATTCCGGCCATCGCCGTCCTCGACGTCGTCTTCGTGCTGCTGTTCGTCGTGATCGGCCGGTTCAACCACAACGAGGCGTTCTCGCCGGCCGGGTTCGCCGAGACCGCGTGGCCCTTCCTGCTGGCCCTCGCCGTGGGCTGGGCCTTCACCTATGTGCTGGCCGCCCTGCGCGGCCACGAGCCCGGGCGCGCGCAGACCTTCTACCCGGGGCGCGTCTTCCCCGCGGGCGTCATCATCTGGATCTCGACGGTGGCCTTCGGCATGACCGCCCGGGGCCTGCTCACCTCCAAGGGCGTCGAGGTCAGCTTCGTCATCGTCGCCACCATCGCGCTCGGCCTGTTCCTGCTGGGCTGGCGCGCCGTCGCGCAGCTCGTGATCGCCCGTCGCGCGAAGGCCTGAACTACTTCAGGTACGCCCCCGCGACCTGCAGCGATCCGCTGCCGGAACGGTCGCCCGTCACCATGATCGCGAACGACTGATCGCCGCGGTAGCCGATGAACCAACCGGGGCCCTCCGGCCCGTTGGTGCCGACGAGGCCCTTCGCCTTGGTCGCGACGAGGTCACTGCCGTCACCGGACGGCGAGACGGTGGCGTCCATCTTGGCGCGCACGGCTCTGAGGATCTTCTCGTCCACGTCGCCGATGGGGACGCTGGGCTTCGCGGTCTGGCCCTGTACCACGAACGGCGCCGTGGTCTTCCCCTTGGCGATGGCCGCGGCGAAGATCGCCATGCCGAACGGTGTGGCCTTGACGGTGTCGCCGCCGAGCTCCGCGGGTCCGCGCCCGCCGACCCCCGGCAGTTCCGCGGTCACCGTCTTCACGCCCGTCATGGCGAAGTCGGTGCCCATGCCGAGCGGCGCGAGCAGCTTTCCCTGCTTGCCCGCGTCCTTGCCCGCAGCGGCGTTGACCTCGCTGTACAGCGGCTCGAGGACAGGCCCCGTGGTCGACAGCCCGGTGAGGGCCCAGTCGGGTGAGACGGCGCTGGCCTGCGTGTTCTGCGCGGCGGCGAGCACGGCCCCCGTCGAGATCGAGACCACGACCATCGCGGCGGGCTGGCCCAGCTGCACGACCGCGTTCTCGACGTCGAGCTGGACCTTGGGATCCATGGCGGTGCGCAGGTCCGGTCCGGGCGGCCCCTGGTAACCGACGATCTTGGTGGGCGGCTTGCCGTTCGTGAGCAGTTGCACCTCCCAGCCCGCGGTCGCGTCGCGGTTCGCCTGCCAGGCGCCCTTGATCCCGTCGAACAGCGGCGAGAACAACTGTCGGTTCGAGATGAGCAGGTCCTGGGCCGGGGTGTCCTGCAGGCCGGGCACGGCGGTCAGCTTGTCTCCGAGCACGCCGAAATCGTCGTCGCGCAGGTCGAGGACGGGCACCGGCTTGCCCGGGTCCGCCTTGGCCTTCGCGGCGAGCGATTCGGGGGTGACCAGCGGCGCGACGGGCGAGACGATCTTCGCGACCCGGGTCAGACTGTCGGTGAGGTTCTTCGTCTTGTTCGGGTCGACGGTGAGGCGATGGACGATGCCGGCGAACATCAGGTCCGACTTGTCGGCGGCGAACACCTTGGGCGCCTTGGCGTCGGTGCGGATCTGCCGGATCGAGGTGTCCGGGGTGAGCCCGGGCGCGAGCACCGCCGGGTCCCAGGAGATCCGCCAGCCGATGGACAGCTGCGAGGCGCTGCCCTTGGTGGTGTAGTCCCAGTCCCGGCCGTCACCGAAGTTCCAGTGCGTCTTGACGTCGAAGGTCGCGCTGCCGCCGGAGTAGCGCTGCACGTTGGCCGTGGTGACCTTCACCGACTGCGCGTTCATGTCGCGCAGGGTACGGCCGATGACGCCACCCGCCGCGTCGGGCGACGACGTGACGGCCGCCGCGGCGACGGCCTTGCCCTCCCCGATCGCCGAGGTGTAGCTGTCGAGCATCTTCTGCACCTCTGCCACGGCGCTGTCGCCGCACGCGGACAGCCCACCGCCGACGCCGAGGAGCAGGACGGAGACCAGCGCGGCGGTGCCGTGGCGTGCCCGACCGCTCCGTCTCACGTCGCCTCCCTCGTGGTGAACGGCCCTGCGCCGTCCCTGACGGCGGAGCTTACCTTTCCGACCATGGCATCCTTGGGATATGGATCTGGTGGTGCGTTCCGCGGACCGGGCCGCGTCGTCGATGCCCGGCGTCCGGTCACGTCACTGCTTCTCCTTCGGAGACCACTACGATCCCGACAATACCCACCACGGAATCCTGCTGGCCTGCAACGCGGAGCAGGTCGCGGCGGGCACGGGCTTCGACACGCACCCCCACCGCGCCGTCGAGATCGTCACCTGGGTGCTGTCCGGGTCGCTGGTCCACCAGGACAGTGAGGGACACGCCGGGCTGGTCCACCCGGGCCTCGCGCAGCGCATGAGCGCCGGGACCGGGGTGCTGCACTCCGAGCGCAACGACCGCGCCGTCGAGGGTGCCGACGTCCGGTTCGTCCAGATGTGGGTCCTGCCGGACGAGCCGGGCGGCGCACCGTCGTACGAGCAGCGCGACACGACTGCCGAACTGGCCGCGGGCGCGCTGGTTCCGGTCGCGTCGGGCGACCCCGCACAGGACGCGGCCGTCCGGATCGGGAACCGCGGCGCCACGCTGTTCGCGGCGCGGCTGGCGCCCGGCGGCACCGTCGACCTGCCGGACGCGCCCTTCGGGCACCTCTATCTGGCCGACGGTGCCGTGGTCACCGAGGCCGCGCAGGGCCCCGTCGGGCTGTCCGACGGTGACTCGCTGCGCACCGCCGGGGACGGACGACGCGTGACCGCCGGGCCCGACGGTGCCGAGCTCCTGTTCTGGCGCATGCTCACCCGCCTGGGCGGCTGATCCGGCCCCGACGGTCCGCCGAGGCCGTCGCGGGACCTACGGCAGCGGGCGATCCGAGGGCACCACGAGGTAGCTGGGCCGGTTCGGGTCGATGATCACGTGCTGCGGCGAGAACCTGGTCTCCGAGGTGACCGGGCCCAGCGTGATGGCCTTGATGAGGTTCAGTGCGAACACGTCCACCCGCAGGCGGTGCCCGGGCTTGAGGATCGCGCTGACCGCGTGCGTGGCGATGTCGAGCTCCACGACCTGCCCGGGCTTGACCAGCTGCCGCTGGTTGATGTCGAGCTCGTAGTAGGGCGCGGTGTAGTCGCCGGCGGCGGTCTTGAGGCTGCGCGACTGGTCGATCTGCCGCAGCGAGGTGGTGAGCTGCCCGGAGCTGATCACCTCGGACCGGCCGTCGGGCGAGACATCGGTGACGTTCACCGACCAGTACGCGTCCCGCTGGTCCTGCGTGGTGGTCAGGTGCAGGTTGATCGGCCCGGAGATCACCGTCGACTTCCCGACGGGCTTGCTCGTGAAGGTCAGCCCGTTCATCTCCGCGACGCGGTTGTCGGCGGCGCAGCCCTGGAAGACCAGCAGGCCGAACATCGCCTGCCCGGTGTCGTTCGAGCACAACGTGCTGAGGCCGGGGCCGACGGTGCGCCGCGCCGCGAGCTTCGGTTTCGCGGTCTGCAGGCTGTTGTCGGACAGCGAGCCCGGCGCCGTGCCGGAGGTGAGGCTCGAGAGGTACATGCGCTGGTACTGCTGGTTGGGCTCGGGGAAGCCGTCGCCCTGCCACCAACCACCACCCTTGCGGTGCACCGTGACCGGCGCGTAGTTGTCGATGCCGTTGTCGGCGTCCTTGAGCCACTTGTCGAACCAGGCCTTCTGGAGCACGTCGGCGCGGGTCGGCTGGTTCACGCCGCCCAGGTCGTGGGTGACGGTGACGTGGTACGCGTCGCCGATGATCACCTTCTTCTTCGACAGCGGCAGGCTGCTGAGCTCGGACGGCAGGCGCCATTCGGTGTTGGTGAACAGGTCGTGCCATCCGCCGAACGCGAAGGTGGGCGTGGTGATCTTGTTCAGCGGCGTCCGGAAGGCCTGCCGCAGCGGCGAGTTCTTGTCGATCAGCTCCTTGGTCTTCGGGTCCAGTCCCTCGGCGGTCGGCGAGAAGACGCCCGAGAGTAGCTGCGGCACGAACACCGCGGGGTTCTCGATGCGCTGCTGCAGCCATTTCCAGTCGAAGGTGCCGTTGAGCAGCGAGCGGATGTCGGGGATGAACTTGAGGATGTTCACCAGCGCGAGCCAGGGGCCGAGGAAGCCCACGCCCAGGCCGCCGCCGGGCGCGATGATGTCCGCGGTCAGGTCCGCGCCCGGCACCACCGGGAAGAGCGCCTGCAGGCCCTTCGGGTTCTTCGATGCGACCTGGAGCTGGTTGATGCCCGAGTACGACACGCCGGTCATGCCCATTCGGCCGTTGGCCCACTTCTGATTGCGGACCCAGTCGAGGACCTCGACGGTGTCCTGCTGCTCGCGCTCGGCGAACACCTGCCACACGCCCTGCGAGTTGCCGGTGCCGCGCACGTCGACGACCACCTGGGTGTAGCCGTTCTGCACGAGCTTCGGGTCGAGGCCGGTGAAGGAGCTGACCATGCCGCCATTGAGCACGTCGCGCAGGTCGTTGACGCCGGCGATCGGGGTGCCGGCGAAGTTGAACAGGTTCAGCAGCTGGATCAGCGCGGGAGAGAGCACCGGGACGTTCATCGCGAGCGTCGCGATGGCGCTGACGAATTTGGTGTAGGGCGTCATGTTGACGATCGTCGGGGTCTTCGTGTCGATCGCCCGGCCCGAGGCATCGGCGGGGCGGAAGACGTTCGCCTTGAGCACGGTGCCGTCGGACATCGTGACCGGCACGTCCCACTCGATGGCCATCTTGGGGTACTTCGTGGGGCCGTCGTGGTCGGCGCTCCACTCGGGGTTGATCATCCCGGCGACTCCGGGGCCGGGCTTCCACGGCTCCGCAGTCGCCTTCGCGTTCAGCCCGGGGACGGTCACCACGGTCGCCACGAGGACGAACGCGGTGAGGAGGGCGGCGAGGACCAGTCGCAGGCGCGGACGCGTCAGCCTCATACGAGAATCTCCTTGAACATAGCTCCACCGCACAGGCCAACCCCGTTTGCGGTATGCATCACACGGCACCGTATCGCTGTGCGGCCTCACACGGAATACTGACGAGTCAGTTCTCCCACCATGTGAGATCACTGAGGAGGAGCTGGCAGGATGGCAAGGTGACCTCTACTCCCGCTCTGGACCTCAGCCACGTCGACCCCGCCGTCCGCGTGCAGGACGATCTGTTCGGCCACGTCAACGGCAAGTGGTTGGACAGCCACGAGATCCCCGCGGACCGCTCGACCGACGGTGCCTTCTACGCCCTCCGCGACGCCGCGGAGCGGCACGTGCGCGACATCGTCGAGGAGTGCGCCGCCGCCCCGGCCGACGCCGGACGCGACGCCCGCAAGATCGGCGACCTCTACGCGAGCTTCATGGACACCGCGGCGATCGCCGCGGCCGGACTGACGCCGCTGACCGACGAGCTGACCGAGATCCGGTGGGTGCAGTCACCGTCGGACCTGGTCACGGTGCTCGGGCGCCTGCAGCGCACGGGACTGCGCGGCGTGCTCGGCTACTACGTGGACACCGACGCCAAGCGCTCCGACCGCTACCTGGTCAACCTGGTGCAATCCGGCATCTCGCTGCCCGACGAGGCCTATTACCGCGAGGAGCAGTACGCGCCGGTGCGGGAGAAGTTCGTCGCCCACGTCGCGGCGACCTTCCGGTTGGCCGCCGGCGCACTGGAGGGCGTCGTCGCCGCGGGTGCGGAGGACGCGGCCGCCGCGCAGGTGCTCGACCTCGAGACGGCGATCGCCGCCGGGCACTGGAACGTCGTGGACCGCCGCGACGCGGACAAGGGCTACAACCTGCGCACCTTCGCCGAGCTCGACGCCGAGGCGCCCGGCCTGCGTCTCACGGAGTGGGTCGCGGCGGTCGCGGGCTCCGCCGATTCCTCGGTGTTCGCGGAGGTGAACGTGCGCCAGCCCTCGTACGCCGCGCACGTGGCCGACCTGATCACCGACCGGCCGGTCGAGCAGTGGCGCGTCTGGCTCGCGTGGAGCCTGCTGCACGCGCGCAGCCCGTTCCTCACGGACGACCTGGTCGACGAGCACTTCGCCTTCTACGGCACCGCGCTCACCGGCACGCCCGAGATCCGCGAGCGCTGGAAGCGCGGCGTCACGCTGGTCGAGCAGTACCTGGGCTTCGCGGTCGGCGAGCTGTACACCGCGCAGCACTTCCCCGCCGATTCGAAGGAGCGGATGCGGGCGCTCGTGGCGGATCTGGTCGAGGCGTACCGTCGCCGGATCTCCGAGCTGCCGTGGATGACCCCCGCCACGCGCGAGCGGGCGCTGGAGAAGCTCGGCAAGTTCACCCCGAAGGTCGGCTACCCGGACGCGCCGCGCGACTACGCGACACTGGAGATCCGCCGCGACGACCTCATCGGCAACCTGCGCCGCGGCGAGGCCTTCGAGCACGACCGGGAGTTCGCGAAGATCGGCGCGCCCGTGGATCGCGACGAGTGGTTCATGACCCCGCAGACCGTGAACGCCTACTACAACCCCGGCATGAACGAGATCGTCTTCCCCGCAGCGATTCTGCAGCCGCCGTTCTTCGCCCCGGACGCCGACGACGCCGTCAACTACGGCGGTATCGGCGCGGTGATCGGGCACGAGATCGGCCACGGCTTCGATGATCAGGGTGCCAAGTACGACGGTGACGGCAACCTCGAGGACTGGTGGACCGACTCCGACCGCGCGGAGTTCGGCAAGCGCACGGAAGCCCTCATCGCGCAGTACGACACGTTCGTGCCGCGCGAGCTGGCCGACGAGGCCGGCGGCTCGGAGCACCACGTCAACGGCGGTTTCACGGTCGGCGAGAACATCGGCGACCTCGGTGGTCTCGGGATCGCCCTCGTGGCGTACGGGATCGCGCGCGAACGCGCGGGCGGCACCGTCGACGATGCCTCGACGACGATCGACGACCTGACCGGCCTGCAGCGCGTGTTCTACAGCTGGGGCGAGATCTGGCGGGGCAAGTCACGGCCCGAGGAGGCGATCCGGCGGCTCGCCATCGACCCGCACTCGCCGGCCGAGTTCCGTTGCAATGCCATTGTCTCCAACCTCGATGCGTTCTACACCGCGTTCGGCGTCGCCGCCGGGGACCGCCTGTTTCTGGACCCCGAGCAGCGTGTCTCGATATGGTGACTGTCGATCAGTAAAGTTCTACCGACGTCCCGTCGAGCAGCCGGCGGATACCCAGTTGTGAGCCCCGTGTCGATCCGGCACGGAGAACGGGCGGCCGTGCCTCATCGCAAACAGACCACTGAACAACTCCCCTCGGTTCTCGGCATCGTGCACGAGGCACCGCCCGCCGAGGAGGTGCCCCTCGAGGAGCTCACGCTCAGCGAGCGCATGGGCGAGATCGCGAGGCTGCTGCGCGAACAGTCCGGTGATTCGGAGTCCCTTCTCACGGCGGCCACCCAGTTCGCCGTGGAGCAGGTGCCGGGAGCGGATTTCGCGAGCGTGACCCTCGTCGATCCCAAGGGCGGGATCTCCCATCCGGTGGTGATCGGCGACGAGGCGCAGCGGGTCGCCGACGTCCAGCGCGATCTGCAGGAGGGCCCCAGCGTGGGCGCCACCTTCGAGTCGACCACGATCCTGATCGACGACACCTCCGCCGACGACCGCTGGCCGCGGTTCGCCGCCGCCGCTCGCGACGCGGGCGTGGGGTCGATCCTCAGTTTCTGCCTGTACGTGCAGAACGACGCCTACGGCACCCTGGATCTGATGGCCCGCGAGCCGCACGCCTTCGACGCGGAGTCCGTCTCGATCGGCTCGCTGTTCGCGGTGCACGCGGCGGTCGCCTTCTCCGCCGTGCGCGAGAAGGAGCAGATCCGCGCCGCCCTCACCACCCGCGACGTGATCGGCCAGGCCAAGGGCATGATCATGGAGCGCTACAAGCTCGACTCCGACGCAGCCTTCAGGTTGTTGGCCCGGCTCTCGCAGGACAGCAACGTTCGGCTCGCGGAGGTCGCGGAGCAGGTCATCGAGGCCGGTCCGGAGTAGCGGACCCGACGGTGCGCCCGCCCGTTCCGGAGCGCACGCTCCGGCGGCGGGCGCTCCGCGGGCTACGGGCTGAGCTCCGACGGCTGGCGCGCCGGCGGCTGGCGCTGGCACTCCGGGCTGCGGGCGGCCGCTACGGGAGCGCGCCCGGAGACCCATCGGCCGGACGTACCGCGTGGACGTCGACCCGGGAACGCCGAGGTGGCCGGGGGACCCAGAGGTGCCATGCCGATCCGCAAAGCCATGCGTGACACGCATACCTCACATCACCGCAGGTCAAAGGGCTTTTCATGCGACCGAGCCATGCGCCGCACGCATGGCTCGCGCCTGCCGCTGCTGATCCATGGGGAATCACCGTGCGCTTCGGTCCCCGACCTCGCGGCCACCGCAGGGACCCCCGATTCCGGTTCGTCCCCCGCGCCACACCGAGCCGCGACCCAAACGTCCGCTCCCCCACCGAACGCCGGTCGTCCGACGAGGGGTCAGCCGTCCCCCACGCCACGCCGTCGCCCCCCACGCCACGCCGCCGTCCCGCGCGCCACGCGGCCGCCCCCAAGGCCACGCCGAGCCGCGACCCATGCGCCGGACGCATGGCTTCGACCGAAAATATCGCTCTGACCTGCAAAATATGCAACCATGCGCCGCACGCATGGCTTGGCGAACGGGCACCCGCCTTCTCAACGCGGCCCGCACCGTCGAACCCGGACACCGCGCCGCACCGCCGCCAACCGGGCACGGCGCACCGTCGACCCCGGAAACGAAAGGTCCGGCATCACCTGTGGGGTGATGCCGGACCTCTCAATTGGAGCGAGTGCTCGACGCGGACCTACTCGTAGGTCTCGCCGGCCTCGGCCTTGGCGACCAGCGAGGCGGGCGGCGTGAACTGCTCGCCGTACTTGCCGGCCAGGAACTTCGCCTGCTCGACGAAGGCCTTCGGACCGGTGAGGCCCTCGGCGGGCGTGCCCGGGCGGCCCTCGTAGCCGTTGATGTACTGCATGACGCCACCGGTCCACGCGGGGAAGCCGATGCCGAAGATCGAGCCGATGTTGGCGTCGGCGACGGACGTGAGCACGCCCTCGTCGAAGCAACGCACGGTCTCGATGGACTCGATGAAGAGCATGCGCTCCTGGAGCTCTGCGAAGTCCGGCTTCACGGAGCCCGACTTGAAGTGCTCCTGGAAGCCCTGCCAGAGGCCGGTCCGCTTACCCTCGGCGTAGTCGTAGAAGCCCGCGCCGTCCTTCTTGGAGGTGCGACCGTTCTCGACCATCCAGTCCACGACGGCGAATGCGCCGTGCTGCGGGACGTCCTTGCCCTCGGCCTTGAGAGCCGACTCGGTGGCGAGGCGGATCTTCTGCATCAGGGTGAGCGTCAGCTCGTCCGTCAGCTGCAGCGGCGCGGCCGGGTAGCCGGCCTGCTGGCCCGCCTGCTCCAGGTACACCGGGTCGACGCCCTCACCGATGGCCGCGAGGGCCTCGTTGATGAACGTGCCGATGACGCGCGAGGTGAAGAAGCCGCGGCTGTCGTGGACGACGATCGGGGTCTTCTTGATCTGCAGGGTGTAGTCGATCACCTTGGCCAGCACGGCGTCGGAGGTCTTCTCGCCCTTGATGATCTCCACCAGCGGCATCTTGTCGACGGGGCTGAAGAAGTGGATGCCGATGAAGTCCTCGGAGCGCTTGACGCCCTCGGCGAGGATGGTGATCGGCAGCGTCGAGGTGTTGGAGCCGAGGATGGCGTCGGGCTCGACGATGTCCTCGATCTCCTGGAACACCTTGTTCTTCACCTCGACCGACTCGAACGCGGCCTCGATCACGAGGTCGACGCCCGCGAAGTCCTGCGGGTCGACGGTCGGCGTGATGCGGGCGAGCAGCGCGTCGGACTTCTCCTGCGTGGTGCGGCCCTTGGCCAGCGCCTTCGCCTCGAGCTGCTCCGAGTACGCCTTGCCGCGCTTGGCCGCGTCGATGTCGATGTCCTTGAGGACGACCTCGATGCCGGCCTTGGCCGAGACGTACGCGATGGCCGCGCCCATCATGCCGGCGCCGATGACGCCGACCTTCTTGGCCTGGTACTTCTCGAAGCCGTCGGGCCGCGAGCCGCCGCCGTTGATGTGCTGCAGGTCGAAGAAGAACGCCTTGATCATGTTCTTCGACACCTGGCCGGTGGCCAGCTTGGTGAAGTAGCGCGACTCGATCTCGAGGGCGGTGTCGAAGTCGACGTAGGTGCCCTCGAACGCGGCGGCCATGATGGCCTCCGGCGCCGGCATCGGCGCACCCTTGAGCTGCTTGCGCAGGTTGGCCGGGAACGCGGGGGCGTTCGGTGCCAGGGTCTTGTCGATCGGGGAGCCGCCGGGAATGCGGTGGCCCTTGACGTCCCACGGCTGCGCCGAGGCCTCGGGGTTGGCCTTGATCCACGCCTTCGCGGCGGGGATCAGCTCGTCGACGGTGCCGACCAGCTCGTTGACCAGGCCCGTCGCCTGGGCCTTGGCCGGAGCCATCTGCTGGCCCTGGAGCAGCACGCCCATGAGCGCGCCCTGCAGCCCCAGCATCCGGACGGTGCGGACCACGCCGCCGCCGCCGGGGAGCAGGCCGAGGCTGACCTCGGGGAGGCCGATCTTGCTGCCGCGCACGTCCGCCGCGATGCGGTGGTTGGTCGCGAGGGCGATCTCGAGGCCGCCGCCGAGCGCGGCACCGTTGATCGCGGCGACCACGGGCTTGGGCAGCTTCTCGAGGCGGCGGAGATCCTTCTTGATCTCCTGCACCTCGTCGAAGACCTTCTGCGCGTCGGCCTTCGTGGCCTTGCGGATCTCGGTCAGGTTGCCACCGGCGAAGAAGGTCTTCTTCGCGGAGGTGAGCACGATTCCGGTGATCGACTCGACCTCGGCCTCGAGGCGGTCGACGGTGGCGCGCATGGACGTGCCGTACAGCTCGTTCATGGTGTTCGCCGAGCTGGTGGGATCGTCCATCGTCAGGACGACGATGCCGTCGGCATCCTGCTCCCAGCGGATCATGTTGTCAGACATGTGTTTTTCAGTCTCCTGTTGTTCCGGCGGGCGTCAGATGCGCTCGATGATGGTGGCCGAGCCCATGCCGCCGGCGATGCACAGCGTGATGAGGCCGTAGCGGCCGCCCGTGCGCTCCAGCTCGTCGAGCACGGTGCCCACCAGCATGGCGCCGGTGGCGCCGAGGGGGTGGCCCAGCGCGATGGCGCCGCCGTTGACGTTGACCTGCTCGCGATCGAGCTTGAAGTCCTTCATCCACTTGAGGACGACCGAGGCGAAGGCCTCGTTCAGCTCCCACACGTCGATGTCGTCCTTCGTCAGGCCGGCCTTCGCCAGGACCTTCTCGGTGGCCGGCGTCGGGCCGGTCAGCATGATCGTGGGGTCGGCACCGGTCGACGCGGTGGCGACGATGCGGCCGCGGGGGGTCAGGCCGGCCTTCTTGCCGCCGGCCTCGTTGCCCACCAGGACGAGCGCGGCACCGTCGACGATGCCCGAGCTGTTGCCACCGGTGTGGACGTGGTTGATCTTCTCGACCGTGTTGTAGCGCTGCAGCGCGACGGCGTCGAAACCGCCCATCTCACCGACGACGGTGAAGGCGGGGCGCAGCTTGCCGAGGTCGGCGGCGGTGGTGCCGGGACGACGGTGCTCGTCGTTGTCGAGCACGACGAGGCCGTTCTGATCCTTGACCGGGACAACGGACTTCGCGAAGCGGCCCTCGTCCCACGCCTTCGCGGCGAGGTCCTGCGACTGCGCCGAGTACTCGTCGACATCGTCGCGGGAGAAGCCCTCGATGGTGGCGATCAGGTCGGCGCCGATGCCCTGCGGGGCGATGTAGTTGTCGTAGCTGTACTGCGCGTCGTAGAACAGGGCGCCGAAGTCGGAGCCCATCGGGACGCGCGACATCGACTCGACACCACCGGCGAGGACCAGGTCGTCACCGAGGCCGGAGCCGACCTTCTGGCCGGCGATGTTGGTGGCCTCGAGGCCCGAGGCGCAGAAGCGGTTGATCTGCACGCCCGCGACGGTGTCCGGCAGGCCGGCCACGATGGAGGCGGTGCGGGCGATGTCGGCGCCCTGCTCGCCCACGGGCGAGACCACGCCGAGCACGATGTCGTCGATCGACGCGGGATCGAGATTCTCGTTGCGGTCCTTGATCTCGTCGATCAGGCCGACCACGAGGTCGGTGGGCTTGATCGCGGTCAGCGAGCCGTTCTTGAGCTTGCCACGGGGCGTACGGATCGCCTCGTAGATGAATGCGTCAGACACTGGGTCTTCCCGTCCTTTCGAAGAAGGTGTTCTCAGGGCTCGTGGATGCCACGGGACCTGTCACTCCTACAGGCTAACCGTCTGTAGCTTATTTGGAAAGAGTGGCAGGTAGAACGATACCTAGAACGTGATCCATGGGCTATCGTGACGTTAATCATGGCTGCACCTTCATCTCGCGGATCCGGCCCCGGATCGCGCCTGCGCCCCGCCGAGCGGCGTCGCCAACTGGTCGACGTCTCCACCGGCCTGTTCCTGGACCGCGGGTACGGGAACGTCTCGGTGTCCGACATCGCGCGCGCCGCAGGGATCAGCGGCCCCAGCTTCTACCGGCACTTCCCGGACAAGGAGTCGATCCTCGCCGCAGCGATGCGCTCGGCGGTGGACGAGATGTCCGCCACCACCGCGCGGGTCCTGGCCCGGCGCGGAGCGAGCTTCGACGACCTCGCCGCGGCGGTCTTCGCCATGGCGGTCTCGACCCCCGGGCCGCTCGCACTGTGGCGGTGGAATCGGCGCCACCTCACCGCGGAGCAGGCGCACGAGATGATCGCCGCGAGCGAGTCCGTCCTCGGCTCCTGGACCGAGGCGCTGCGTCGCGACCACCCCGAGATCACCGACGACGACGCCCGCGTCCTCTCCTGGGCCGTGCTCGCCGTCGGCGGATCCGTGCCTCCGAGCCGCGGCCGCATCGGCATCCGCCGCTACCGCGCCGACCTCGAGACGATCGCACGGCGCGTGCTGCGCGCAGCACCGTCGAAGGCCCCGGTCCTGCCCGCGCCGCCCGCGCGCCGCGCGCCCGTGCTGCGCAGCGACGAGATCCTCGACGCCGCGTCCGAGCTCTTCTTCTCGCGCGGCTACAGCACCGTGAGCATGGACGACATCGGTGCGGCCGTGGGCATTTCGGGCCCGAGCGTGTACGGGCACTTCCCCTCGAAGGGGTCCATCCTGGTGGGCGTCGTCGGCCGCGCACGTGCCGCGCTCGAGATCGGCGTCATCGGCGCGGCCGGGGCGTCCGACGGTGACCCCGCCGTCGAGTTGCGCTCGCTGGTCCGGTCCTACGCCGCGAACCTGGTCAGTTCCACCGACCTCGCCGTCGCGTTCACCGTCGGGCGCGAGGTGGTCATCGAGTCGGGAGGCGAGGCGCTTCTCGCCGCGCAGAAGGCGTACGTCGCGCGCTGGGTGGCGCTCCTCTCCGCGGCGGCCGACGCCGCCCGGTCCGACGGGGCCGAGGGTGCGCTCGACCCCGCGGGTGCCCGCATCGCCGTGGGCGCCGCGATGACGATCGCCAACGACTTCGCCCGCACCCGCCGCCTCCGCCGGCGCCCCCGGTTCTACGACGAGCTGGTCTTCCTCGTCGACGCCGCGCTCGGCCTCTGACCCGCCGAACCCGCCGATCTCCGGTGCGCGTGTGCGATGGGACGTGCCTTGACCGTCGGGTGCCGGAATGTGCGGTCATCGGTCTCAATGATCACGAGAACGAGTGACCGCACATTTCGACGCCGGGCCGCGCCCGCGGAATCACCACCCGTTGACGTGCAGCACCGTGTCCAGCGGGGCTCGCTTGGCGCGCTTGAAGTCGGTGCCCTGGGTGTACGCGACGGGCATGAGCACGCCCTGCCGGACGCTCGCCGGGATGCCCAGCGCCTCGGCGATCTCCCGCTCGTACTCGAGATGCAGTGAGGTCCATGCGGATCCGAGGCCGCGTTCGCGCAGAGCGAGTGCGAGGCTCCAGGCCGCCGGGAGCAGCGAGCCCCACAGCCCGGCCTGGTTGCCGGCGGGCAGTTCGCCGCCGGGCACGTGGATCGCGCCGATCACCAGTGCCGGCACCTGCTCCATGATCTCCGCCAGGTAGGTGGCCGACGAGGCCACCTTCTCGGCCGTCTCGAGGTCCTTCGGCGGCTTCGCGGCCCGCGCGGCCGCGCCGGCCTCGGCGTACGCGAAGTAGGACTTGCGGTAGTACTCGGCGACGATCTTCTTGGGCTCGGGGTCGGTCAGCACGATCCAATGCCAGCCCTGCGCATTGCTGCCCGACGGCGCCTGCAACGCCACCTCGAGCGCGTCGGTGATCACGCCGAGCGGGACCTCCCGCTCCAGGTCGAGACGCTTGCACACGGACCGGGTGGTGGCCAGTACCTCATCGGCGGACAGGTCGAGATGCGGGAAGTCGAGGGCCATGCCCCACTCTAACGAGCGCGCCCCGGCGTCGTATTCCCCCGCTTGGCGCGGTCGAGCGTGGCCAGCGACTTCTTGGCGGCCGCCAGTTCGGCCTGGAGCGCCGCGACCTTGTCCGCCGCGGCGTCACGGGCCGCGGACAGCACCTCGTCGACGGCGGCCCGCGCCTCCTTGTCGCCGAGGCCCGCGAGGGCCTTGTGCACGGCGGGCAGGGCGATCTCCGACGCACCGGCCGGCTTCTGCGCGTTCCGCGTCACCTTGAGCGAGGCGGAGTTGTCGGCGCCGACGTGCAGCGTGATCGTCACGGACCGCGCCGCCTTGGGCGCGGGCGTCCCGGGGCGCTCCGCCTTGGGCGCGGGCGTCCCGGGGCGTTTGCCCGACGGTGCGCCACCCGCCGCCGTGCCCGACGGTGCCGGCCCCGCGGGCGCGGGACTCACGGGCGCCGGTGCGGCCGCCTTCTTCGGCGCCCGCTTGACCGGCTTCGGCTGCTTGGTCGAACGCAGCTCCCTTGCCTCGTAGGGCAACTGGTCGTCCACGCCGGTCGGCTTGACCGTCACGGTGGCACCGTCCACCTCGACGATCCGGGCCGACGCACCGGCGGCGAGGCCGAGGCTGGGGACGGCCTCGACAAGATAGACCAGGGGCTTCCTACCTTCGGCGAGCGCCGCCGCGTAGCGGGTGAGGTCGTCGTCCGTGAGCGTCTGCTCGGCCATCTACTTGATCCCCTTCGAAATCGCCGGAAGTACCGTCGACTCCACCGTATCGATCGCGAGCGGCCCGCCGTAGAGCAGTGCGTCGACACCGTTCGTCTTGTCCACGATGATGATCGGCACGCCGTAGATCAGTGACGAGGGGACCCCGTCGAAGCCGCCGTTGCCCGCGGACGGGTCGGTACGGGCCACGATCGTGCGGTCGACGTCGCTGGAGTTGACCGCCTTGTAGAGGTCCGACGAGCCGAGCGTGATCCACCCGGACCCCGACCCCGAGACGGGCGTCTGCATCGAGAAGCCGAGCAGCCCGAGCAGCTGGAAGGGATTGCTGGAGCTGGTCGCGATCCGCGTCGACGAGCCGTCGTAGTGCACCACGTCCAGCTTCTTGCCGTTGAAATCCGGGTGCGCGGAGCGCAGCTCGGTGATCTTGGCCTCGTAGGTCTTCTTCACCGCGTCCGCGCGCCCCTTGGCACCGAGCGCCTCGGCGATGAACGCGAGCTGCTCCTGCCAGGTCCAACCCGACTTGCCCTGTTCGGGGACGGCGATGGCGCGGCCACCCGCCAGGGACTTGAGGTCCTTGACCGTGTTCGCGGCTGCGGGGTCCGTGTCGATGATGAGGTCCGGCTTGGCCTTCTCGATCACCGACTTGTCCGGGTTCGCCGAGGTACCGGCCGTCTGCACCTTCGCCAGTGCGGGCACCCAGGAGGGCAGCTCCGACCTCGGGCCGTTCGCGCCCGCGACGACGTCGAAGCCCAACGCCGACACCAGTTCCGCGTCGCCCGCGCCGAGGGCGACGATGCGCTGCGGCCGGCTGTCGAGCTTTGTCTCGCCGTTGACATCGGTCACGGTCCGGGCGCTCCACGCGTCGAGCGCCGGCCCGGTGTCCTTGTCGCCGCCGATGAACACGAACGCCAGGACGGCGACGAGGACCACGACGAGGGCCGCCGCGCCGCCGATCAGCAGTGGCTTACGGCTCTTCGGCTTCGGCGCGCCGGGCATCCCCGGCATCGACGGACTGCTCGGCCCGCCCAGGGCGCCCGGCGGCGGCCCGCCGGGCCCGTAACCGGGAGGCCCCGCGAACCCGGGCAGCGTGCCGGGTGCCACACCGGCCTGGTTGAAGCCGGTCGCCAGCGCCGGATTCGACGGCGTGCCCTGCCAGTTCGTGCCCACCGGCGCGGTGGGCGGCGCCATGCCCGAGGCGCCGGACATGCGGCGCGCGGCGGCCGCCAGCGCATCGGCGAACTCACCGGCGGTGGAGTACCGGTCCGCCGGGTTCTTCGCCATCGCCCGGCCCAGCACATGGTCGATCTCGGGCGAGAGGTCGGGCCGCTTGAGCCGGATGCTCGGCGGGTTCTGGCTGATGTGCGCCAGCATGAGTTGCCCGGAGACGGTGGTGGTGAACGGCGGAGCGCCGGTCAGCAGGACCACGGCCGCGCACGCCAGCGAGTAGACATCGGCGCGGTGGTCGATGGGATTGCCGAGCAGCGCCTCGGGGGCGGTGTAGGCGAGCGTGCCGACGACGGTGCCGGCCTGCGTGTGCTGCCCGACCTCGGTCTGCGCGGCGCCGATGCCGAAGTCGGCGAGCTTGACCTGCTCGCCGCGGCGGCCCCGGTCCACCAGGAAGTTGGCGGGTTTGACGTCGCGGTGCAGGATCCCGTGCTGGTGCGCGTAGTCCAGCGCGTCGGCGACCTGCTCGATCGCGGCGACAGCGCGGTCCAGGCTGAACGGCCCTTCGCGCTGCACGGTCTCGGCGAGGTTGCCGCCCTCGACCAGCTCCATCGCGATCCACAGGTGCCCGTCGGACTCCCCGCGGTCGTAGACGTCCACGATGTGCGGGTGCTTGAGGCCGGCGATGAGGTCCGCCTCGCGATCGAACCGCGCCCGCACCGCGGGATCGGCCGACAGCTGGCTCTGCAGCACCTTCAGCGCGACCGACCGGGGCAGCGTACGGTGCCGGACCCGGTAGACCGTGCCCATGCCACCGGTACCGAGCACCGACTCGATCACGTATCCCGCGATCGATTCACCAGGTTGGGCGACCACGAACACCTCCACTCACGCACGTCTACAGCGTGATGAATCTACCGCGCTGCAGGTTGCGCACCGCTTAACGCGAGGTTGGCGGCTCGCCGGAGGGGGGACGCTCGCCGGACTGGCCCCAGCGCGGCGCGGTCGGCGGACGCACCGGACGGCGGACGGGACCGTCGGCGCCCTGGTCCTGCGTAGGACGCACCCATCGGTTCCCACCCTGCTTGCGGGGTGCGCCGCTGCCGCGTTCGTAGGGCGGCGGCGGGAGCGGCCGGACGGGGCGCGGCGCCCGGACCGGCGGCGCGGGCGGCGTCGACGGGGCACCCGTCCCCGGCCGGGCCTGCTCGGGCTGGGGAGCGACGGGCTCCTGGGACACGGGCTGCGCTACGTGCTGCGGCGCCACCTGTTCCGGGTGCCGGGCCGGCCCGGCGGGTGCACCGCCGGGGGCCTGCACCGCCGGCGCCTGTGGACCCGGAGCCTGCGCCGCGGGCACCTGCGGTGCCGGAGCCTGCGGTGCCGGAAGCGGAGCCCGCTGAGCCGCCGGCACCTGCTGGGGACCAGGCACCTGTTGGGCGACCGGTGCCTGCGGGGTGACCGGCGCTTGCGGGATGGACGGCGACGGCGCGAGGCGCGGCTGCGACGGCGCCTGCCGCGGCATCCGAGGCGGCGGCGGGAGGGGCACCACGGGCACGGCCTGCTGCGCCTGTACGTCGCAGTACCGCAGCTCCTCATCAGTCGGGTTGAGGACCACCTCGAAGGCGCCGCGGTCGCCGATCACGACCCGCAGCTTCGACGGCGTGACCTGCTCGACGACGAGGTCGGCCTTGCTGTCGACGACCACCGCGCCGGGAGCGCGGAGGGTCAGCATGGTGCGCTCGGGCACCGCGGTGGCGGGGACACCGTCGAGCACGGTGATGTCCGACGGTCGTCCGGCGGGGCCATCGGCGATGCGGAATCGCGCCGGATCGGCGAGAGTGCTGGCGAGCGTGGCCCACTGCTCCGGACGGTTCGTGTGCACCGCGACCGACGCGCCGGCACCCACCGAGCGCAGCAGCACCAGCTGCAGCGCGATCAGCTCGGTCGCGAACTCGACGCGCAGGGTCTCGGGGACGGGCGATCCGTCGAACAGGGGCAGCGCGACGGCATCGTTGCCGGAGATTCCCCACACGGGACCGGCGGGGCCGACGGGGATCTCGACGGCGCCGAGGTCGGTGAGCGCCGCGGACGGCAGGTCGACGATGCTGGACCCGCCGCCGGGCAGCGTGCCCCGGGCCAGCTCCATCTGCCGGCCGGGCACGGCGACGAGGGCGTCATCGAGGTTGTCCACGATCGGTACGCCGGTGTCGTAGCGCACGAGGCCGCTGATCTCCACGGGCGACTGCGCGGTGGCCTTGCGCAGGCGCAGCACGACGGCGGTGCTGTCGCTGTCCAGGCCCCACCAGCGATCGAGCTTCTCCGTGGAGGTGCGGACCGGGTCGACGAGGTAGGTGGTGGCGAACTCCGTGCCGTGCTCGATGTTGTGCCAGTTCTCGGTGCCGTCCAGGGGATCCGCGCCGAAGGTCATGCGCGCGTCCAGCCGCGCGAGCTCGGCGGCGGGCAGCACGCGGGCGCGGATCAGCCGCTCCTGCAGGCGCTGCTCCAGGCGGCGGGTCGCGGCCATGAGTGCCTTGGGGCCGGCGGTGCGGGAGGGCCCGCGGCGCACGATGCCGGCGAGATTGCGCTGCGTGTTCACCCGCAGGATGAGCCACGTGGAGCGCTCGGCCATCGCGGAGTAGAACCGGACGCCCTGCGCGTACGACGCGCGGTACGCGGGGCCGGGCGGCACGCGACGGCCGACGGACGCGACGTCGATGTCCACGTCGAGGCCGTACTGGGTCATCATGGTCGCCAACAGATCCAACGGGACCGTGTCGGCGGCGTACGCGCGCCCCTCGCGCAGTCGGGTCTCCGACGGATCCGCCGTGAGCTCGATCGCCGAGACCAGCTCGTAGCCGTCACCCTGCCGGACACCGCACCCGTCGACGTCGATCACCCGGCCGGGGATGCCGCCGGACGCGCGGCGCCGGCGACGCAGGTAGCGGTACCGGGCGCCGATCCTCTCGGTGAGCACGATGCCCCGCACGGTCACGAAGGCCACGAGCGCACCGAGCACGACCAGCGCGACGACGGCCCACAGGGGCCAGCGCGCCACGAGGACCGCCGCCAGCAGCGCCGACAGCACGGCCCATACCAGCGCGCGGCGGAGGGTGACCCGGATGCCGAGCAGCCTTCGCCGCCGGGCGATCTCGGGATGTGTGGGAATCGTCGTGTCCATCACGCCCTCCGCTTCCGGCCGGGGCGGGTCAGCGCGACGACCCCGCCGAGCACCACCAGCGCGATCACGCCCGCGCCGGCCACGATCGCGGCGGTGCGCCGCGGCCGCGTGTCCGGCTCGGGTGGGGGCGGCGGCACGAGCAACTTCTCCACCGATCGCGGGTCGATGTCGGCGTCCGTGGCCGGCACGTTCGCGGTCAGCGCCGCGACCGGGTCGATCAGGCCGCGGCCCACCTTGTTGTCGGTGCCCCGGCCCGGGGCGTGCGCGGTCGCGACCATCCGGGCCGCGACCTCGGTCGCCTTGAGCTGCGGATACCGGGAGCGGACCAGCGCCGCGGTACCGGCGGCGTAGGCGGCCGCGAACTCCGGCCCCGCGAAGGGCACCAGCGTCCGCTCCGACGGGACGCCGTTCACCACGCCGTCGCCGCCGCGCGAGCTCAGCGAGACCAGCCCCGCACCGGGTGCGGACACGTCGAGCCACGGGCCGTTCAGCGAGCCCGCCAGCGGCGTGCCCTGCGCGTCGGTCGCGCCCACCGACAGGACCTGCCCGTCGAACCAGTTCGGGGTGGCGACCGTCGTCACCGTCCGCCAGCCGCGGGGATCGTCGGGCTGTCCCGGGTCCGGGTCGGGATTGGCCTTGCAGTCGTTCGCCCCGACGGTGCCGCCCTTGCGGTCCGTTGCGCCGGCGCCCACGACGACCAGCGCGTCCTTGGCGCGCAGCGCGTACGCGACCGCGCCACCGATCTCGCGTTGGCGGAACTGGTTGTCCGCGGCCATGCACACCGGCTCCGGCACCACGATCACCTTGGCGCCGCGGTTGGCGGCGCGCACGATCGCACGAGCGATGCTGCGGGTGGTGACCGCCGCTCGGCTCTGGTTGGGGTCCGCGTCGTCGGCGGGCGTGTTCTGCAGGGAGAAGGCCGCGGAGTCGACCCGGATCGACATGACCCGGGCATCGGGCGCCACACCCACGAAGGCGTCGCCCGTCGCGGGCTGCGCGGCGACGATGCCCGCCACGAGCGTTCCGGTCGAATCGCAGTCCACCAGACCGCGATCCGCGGCCACCATGTTGTCGCCCGCACCGTCGAGGCCGCGTAGCCGCGCCTGCGGCCGCACGCCGGTACTGAGCACCGCCACCGTCACGCCCGCGCCGGTGGAGAACTTGTGCGCCTCGTCGATCCGCAGGGTGTTCGACGGTGCCGGCGCCGCCGCCAGGTTCGAGTTCGGCAGCACGCCGGGCTCCACGCAGCGGGGGTTGTTGTACCGCAGCGGGCGTTCCGGACCGTCGGAATCGGGCGGAGCGCCACCGATGTCGGCGACGGGCGGCACCACGGCGCCGGACACGGCGGGTGCCCAGCTCCCGGCGATGACGACGGTGACGGTGGCGGCCAGGGCGACGGCCGTCTGTGGGATTGCGCGCACGGACCCTCTACTTCAGGAACGACAGGTCGAGTTCACGCATGAACGCGAACACCCGGGTGGTCCACAGCGCGAGCATGACCACGGCGAAGATCGCGAACTTCTCGCCGAACTCGATGCGGCCCATCAGGCGCGCGGACAGCGGGCGGCCGTGCCCGGCCGGGTCGGTGGACACGCGATCGGCGAGCAGCAGCGCACCGGTTCCGAACGCGGCGAGCGCGATCGCGCTCACCACGATCACGGCGAGGCGCGCGAGATCGGAATCGACCGCGGTCACCAGGATCACCGCGAGGCCCGCGGCCACCAGGAATCCGGCGACGAAGAAGACGGTCGCGTGCACGCGGTCGTCGAGGGTGCGGCCCCGCAGCACGCAGACCACCGAGACCAGCGCCGCGATCACGACCTCGCCCCAGAAGTAGTGGCTGTGCGGCACCAGAACGGTGAGCGCGGACACCACGAGCACGCCCGCGATCGCCACGTAGAAGCCGGTGAGGAGCTTCGCCGCGGTGCGCGCCTTGCGCTCGAGGCCGGTGTTCTCCTGCGCGCGGGCCAGTTCCGTGGTGGTCTCGTCGTCGAAGGTGTCGACGTGGTACGCCGCGTCGAGTTCGTTGCGATCGATGTCCTCGCCGGGCGGCGGCAGCGTATCCGGCCGCACGCGGGCCAGCATCAGGGCCCAACCCTGCGCCCAGTTGGCCAGCAGGAGAGCTCCGATCACGCCGATCGCGGGGATCGCCGGGCGTTCCAGCGGCGTGTACGCGAACAGTGCGCTCGCCACCACCGTCACGGCGGCCACGAGGCCGAGGCCCGCGAGGACCGCGGCGCCGAGCCCGCTCGCACGGCCCAGCACGATCACACCGATCAGTGCGAACAGCGCGCCGACCAGGACGTTGGCCGCGGTGAAGGCACCGTCGGCGCCGCCGTCCGGCGGGATGAGGACGAACCCGGCCGTGAAGAGTACCGGGGCCGCGGCGATCTGCAGGGCGTACGCCACCTGGCGCGCGCCGTACTGACGGTCCGCCGAGACGGCGGCCAGGACCACCGCGATCGCGGCGAGGGCCGCGACCGGGAACCACCACAGCGCACTGGAGTGCGCGAACCACGCGGTGAGCACCAGCGCCGAGAACACCCCCGCGCCGAGCACCAGCGCGACGAGGCCCAGCACCCGGGCCGTCGTCGACTCGAACCGGCGGAACCGCTGCCGGCAGAACTCCTGGATCGCGTCGGCGGTGCTCTCGATGAGCGGCCGGAAGGTCTGCGTCGAGAAGGTCTCCGCGAGGATCAGCCGGTCACCGTCGAGCACGCCGGCGTCGCCGAGCGACTTGTCGCGCGCCAACGGGGTTCCGCCCTCGCGGGCGAAGGTCCACGCACCGGTCGTCGAGAAATCGTGGTCCGGGAAGATCTGCTCCAACCCGGGGATCACGGAATCCATCACGACGGACAGCCGCCGGCGGGCCAACAGGCTCCGCTCGACGGAGTTCTCCCCCACCTCGACCAGGACGCGCACCTGCTCGGGGACGGCGGACCGCCCGGGGCCCGCCTGCTGCGTACCGGCGGCGGGCTCCGGGGTGATCGGGAAGACCATCTCTTGCTAGCGTCCCTCGCTCGTGCGCACCTGCTGCAGCTCCGCGAGCTTCTGCGCGGCCGGCGGCTCGTAGCCCGAGTTGAACCCGTCGGCCAGGTCCGCGGCCAGCTCCTCGAAGGCCCGAACCGTGCGCTTGCGCAGCAGGTCCAGGTCGATCGGCTGATCCGAGTCCAGGTGCGGGTCGTACGGGATCTCGTGGACGCGCAGCTTCTGGCCGGCGCGGAACAACTCGTCGAACTGCTCGACCGAGACGCTGCTGCGCCGCTTCGTGTGGTTGATCACCACGATCGTGTTCGCGAGCAGGCCGTGCCAGCCGTGGTGCCGCAGCCAGTCGATCGTCGCGGCCACCTTGCGCACGCCGCGGGTCGTGGCCGAGGCGGGCAGGATCAGCGCCGAGGAGATCTCGAGGACACCGGTACCCGTGTGCGTCTGCAGGCCGCGGCCCGCGTCGGCCAGCGCGAGGCTGTAGTGCGGGCGGAAGATCGAGTACAGGTCCAGCACGTCGTCGTAGTCGGTGACGTCGCGACCGTTGAACCGCCACGGGCTCGGGAGCACGTGCAGGTTGGTCGAGGTGACGGCGAGGTGCTTGTCCACCTGGTTGCGGTCCGACAGGTCGCTCTGCTGGATGAGGGTGCGCGCCGTCGACCCACCCTGGTGCCACGCGGTCACCTGGTCGAGGTCGCCACCGTCGGGATCGAGGTCGAGGGCGACGACGTTGTCGGCGCGGGTGCGCTCGAGGATCTGGCCCAGAACACCGACGATGAGAGTGCCGCCGGCGTTATCGGCGAACACGCTGGTGACGTGGAACTTGTTCTTCGGGACGCGGATGCGGTGCACCAGCTCGGCGTGTTCCTGGTCGTTCGCGCTGGGGCCGATGTCGAGGCCCATCCGGCGCAGGAAGGCACGCCAACCGGACACGCGCACCGCCGCGTCCGAGAACCGGATCTGCTGGTTGAACGAGGAGGACGCCGTCGACATCGGAG
This sequence comes from Tsukamurella pseudospumae, assembly GCF_001575195.1. Taxonomy (NCBI): domain Bacteria; kingdom Bacillati; phylum Actinomycetota; class Actinomycetes; order Mycobacteriales; family Tsukamurellaceae; genus Tsukamurella; species Tsukamurella pseudospumae. The sequence continues at coordinate 271,585 of NZ_LSRF01000058.1, read as the reverse complement.
CCGAGACCGACTCGCCCATCGGACGCATCGGGGCCTGCTGGTGCTGCGGCGGAGCGATCGGCGCCTGGCCGTTGTGCACCGGCGCGCCCTGCTGCCCGAAGGGCTGCGGCGACGCCGGGCGTTGGATCTGTCCGGACGCCTGGGGCGCCTGGAACTGACCGGTGGGCGGCGCGGGCTGGAAGGGTGCCTGCTGGGCCGGACCGGTCTGCGCGGCGGGCGCCTGCGGGGCCTGGGGACCCGAGAACCCGTTCTGGCCCTGCCACTGCTGCTGCGGGACCGGCACGGGCGACGGTGCCCCGGTGGCGCCCTGCTGCGTGGGCGCCTGCGCGGCGACGGGCTTCGGCACGGCCTTCTCGGCGGGAGCCGCGGGCGCGGGGAGCGCGGGCTCGTCGGACGGCGCGGCATCGGACCGTTCCGAGACCGCCTCGTCGGCCTTCGCGGCCTCGTCCTTCACGTCGGCCTTCGGCGCACCGTCGGCATCGGCGGACGCGCCCGGCTTCGACGGGCCCACCGGCTCGTCGTCGACGACGGGCTGCTCCGCGGTGGGCCGCTCGTCTGCGGGAACCACGAGGGGCGAGGTGGGCGCCACGGTCGGGACGACACCCGCCACGTCGAGGTCGTCGACCTCGGGCAGCGCGGGCTCCTCCCATTCACCGCTCACCGGCTCGGACACCGGTCCGGTGGGGACGGCCGGGCGGATCACCGGCGCGGCGGCGGTGTCGGTCGAGGGCAGCACCGGGGCCGCGGTGTTCTCACCATGGCCGTTTTGCGGCACAAAAGGCACCCGAACGTTCGTAGCTGCGTCGCTCATGGACTGCACCTCTCTTACTCATCAGTATGTTTGCAGATTAATACACGGGCAGGTCAGAGGGCCAGAGGGGGTGGCTCTCAGTTCGCGGTATCGAACCACCCGGCGGAACCGCCGCGCTCGACCAGTTCCACGAGTCCCTCGGCGAATCTCCGCCGGGTCCCGGGGCTGATCGTCACGTCGAGCAATCCGCCGGATCCCCGCTTCGTGGTCGACAGCACGCGGCCGGAATCGGTGTCCATCACACCCACCGCCCATCGCGCCTGCGCCCGGACGCCACCGGAATCCGCACGGTGGTAGACGATTTCGGCGCGTCGACCGGAGTACCGCGCGGCCTCCACGAGGAGGTCGATGGTCTGCGGCGGGAGATCGTGCTCCCGCAGCCTGCCGCGGATGGCCCGTTCACTGCGGGCGTCGCCCACCGAGGGATCGAAGGTCGCGACGATCTCCGCGAGCTCGGCGGCGTCGACGGTGAGCGAGTCGAACTCGGCCGGCTCCCGGGCGCCGAGCACCCGCCAGAGGGGTTCCACGACCGTCGCGTCGAAGTCCTCGCGGTCGGTCGAGAACCCCTGGACCGTGAGCTGATCGTCGTTGCGGAACGCGACGACCACCTGATCGTCCCGGCGCACAGCGGCCCCGCGGAGCACCGCGTCACCGTCGAAGACGCGGATCGCGAGCTCGGCGGACGGCGCCTGCAGCACGTGCAGCCACCGCGCCACCTGTGAGTCCACGCGACCGGCGTCATCGACCAGACCCGCGGCGATCAGGCCCGGCATCACGGCGAGGTCGACCATCAGCTGATCGTCCGGCCGGTACACGGTGGGGTGGATCGCCAGGACGATCGGCGCCAACTCCGTGACGTCCGACAGCCGCATCAACAGCAGCAGTTCGTCGACGTCGACGGCGAAGGCGGACAGCTTCGCCGCCTGTTCCTCGCGCAGCACAGCTACCCGCCCTCTCTTTCGCTACGGGGCCGGTACGCGACCGGCCCCGATCGTTCTAGACGCCGTAGAGACCTGCGGCCTGCGCCTGGCCGGCCTGGTGGATCGTGGCGGCGGTCTGGATGTTGACACCGGTCTTGCGGATCGCCATGGCGAGGTTCTCGTTGGCCTTGAGGCACACCTCGTGCACGTGCTGGTAGCTCTCCTGGTCCACACCGACCCAGTTGCCCGCGTTGAGGTTCGCGGTGTTGTTCGCCGTCAGCTCGGCGATGTTGGCGTCGGCCACCGCCGCCGCCTTGTTCAGCGACAGGGAGGTCACGTCGTAGCTGGTGTAGTCGACCTTGATCAGTGGTGAGGTCATCGTCGTTGTCCTTCGGGGTAGCGGCAGTCTAGACGACGTAGCCGGTGAACAGGCCGCCGGCGTCGCCGTCGGTGCTGGAGATGAGACCGCCGTTGCGGCCCAGGGCCTCGGCCACGGCCTCGAGCTTCTGCTGCTCGGCGTTGCACACGGCGATGAGCTCCTCCATGTGCGCGGAGGCCTTGTTCGTGGTGTCACCGGCGTTGGCGGCGCGGTAGGCCTCGGCGGTGGTGCGCACGAACTTGATGTTCGCGAGGGTCGTCGCGGCCACGTCGTGGGTCTTCGCGGTACCGGCGGCGTGCGTGACGGTGTTCAGCTCGTAGATCTGCGGGGGCATGATTCCTCCAGTTCAGAGATGGTGTCGGTCGATGTTCGCTACGGCGGGGATCAGCGCGCCTCCCCACTCGACGGCACGTCGACGGGGACGGACTCGAACTCGGGCACCGAGTCCTGATAGATCGGGACGGCCGCGGTGTCCGGCACCACGATCCGCTCGCGCTGCTTGCCCTTCGACCTCGCGACGGGCGCGCTGGTCCCGGTGGGAAGGATGGGCCGCAGCGGCTCGACCGCCACCCGCGGGACGGGCGGAGGCGGGGGCGCCACCGTCAAGCCGTCCGTCATCCAGTTCGACGGTGCCGCCACCTGCGGCAGCGCCGCCGTCGCGCCCGGCACGGCCCGCAGGGCCGCCGCCGAACTCGTGGACCGCTCGCCGCGGGACATCCGCTCGAGCGTGGGCGACCCGGGCCGGGCTCCGAAGTACCCGACTGTGCTGGTGCGGTTCTCGGCGTTGACGCCTCCGATGAGCGCGCTCATCGGCTGGTACACGACACCGCCGGCCACGCCGCCGCCGGCGGCCTGAGCGCCACCGCCCGCGCCCTGCAGGACCTGCTGGGCCCCGGTGGCAGCGACGCCGCCGGCCACACCCGCGGCCTGCGGCACGGCACCGCCGAGCTGCTGCACGAGCGAACCGCCCAGCTGCTGTCCGGTGGTGGTGCGCACCGCGCCCGGGGTGTCGCGCGACTGCGACTCCGCGGTGGCCGCGTTCGACGCGACCTGTTCGAACCGCTGCGCGTTGACCGCGACGGTCTGGGCGAGTTTGGTGCCGGTGAGCACGCCACCGGCGATGCGCATCGCGAGCATGCTGGCCGTGGCCTGCGCGCCCTGCGCCGCGAGGGTCATCTTCGTGACCACCGCGTCGCCGACCGACGCGGCGCCGGCCGCGGCGGCGGGGATCGGCACGCCGATGGCCGTGGCCATGGGCTTCGGCGGCACGAAGGGCTCGAAGGTCATGTTCGCGACCGAGTTGGCGAGGTACACCGCCATCATCGACGCGTTCTGCGCCCACATGGCCGCGTACTGCGCCTCGTTCGCGGCGATGGCCGCGGTGTTCACGCCGAGGAAGTTCGTCGCGTTGAGCACCCCGTTGGTGATGTGGTTCTGCGCGATCTCGGGCAACTGGGCCATCCCGGCGAGCGCCGCCGAGTAGTCCGCCGCCTGCTTGGTGTGCCGAGTGGAGGCGAGCAGCGCCTGCACCCGCAGGGCCTCGTTGTGCGCCATGTACATCGCGACATTGCGCGTCATCAGCGCGGTCTCCGGCGCCTGCCACGACGCCGCCAGGCGCGGAAGCAGGGAACTGAGGAAGACGGAACGGGCGCTCACCGACGCCGCGACCGATGCCCATCCCGCAGCTGCGGCCGTGGCGGGTGCCGGACCGGCCCCGGACATCAGGCGGCCCACATTGACCTCAGGGGGGAGCGCGGGGAACGTCACGACATCACACTCGCGTCAGAACTGGACGGCGTTGTCGGCCATGATGTACGTCGACGCGACGGCCGACAGGCTGACGCCGTACTGCGCCACCTCCGCGTGATCGACCACGGAGGTCGCGAGGAAGTTCGCCGCGTGCGCAGCGGAACCCGCCGAGACCAGCAGCGACACGTCGTCGGCGCCCGCGGGCACCACCGCACCGATGGTGCCCGCGGCACCACCGATCAAGCCCGAGGTGGTGGCGACATTCGCCAGGACCTCGTTGGTTCCTGCCAAGAGCTGTATAGGCGCCACGTTCAGGCCCACCTGCTATCCCCTTTACTTGATTTTCAAGTTGCAACTAAAACAGAATTGTCAAACTTCGTCAATCCCTGGTTGTCCAAAATTGTCATCCCCAAACATCCTCGGCGGCGACCGACTCGTCCCGCCGCACCCCGTTCCAGGCGACCTGGACGATGTCCGACGGTGCGCCGCGGCCCGGATGGAACCGCCCACGGCCCGGGATGCCGAAGCGCTGCCCCCGCTCACCTGCGATGTTGAGGTTGAACTTGTCCGCCGAGAGGGCCAGCGCCATGGAGCTGTGCGTGTCCAGGAACTGGATCAACGGGTCGGAGCTGGCCTTGTAGAGGAACTCGGTGTCGGTGAGGACGACGATCACGTGGAAGCCGCGAATCACACCGTCGTTCATCAGCTTCACGGTCTGGGTCAGGGGGTTGGTGCGGTCGCCGCGCGCGACGACGGCGTCGTAGTCGTCGATGATGAGGAAGACCTCGGGCCCGGTCCACCAGTCCCGTCGCGCGAGGGCCGCGCTGTCGGCGGCGTCGGGGACGCGCCGGTAGGTGACCTCGTTCGGGTCGGTCTCGCCCTCTCCCATCCAGTCCACGAGCTTGTCCTGCCACCTGCGCAGGAAGTCGTAGAGGTCGGAGCCGTGCAGCCCGAGGTTCTTCGGGTTCGGTGCGAAGGCGCCGCGGTGCACGCGCTTGGGGTCGAGCAGCGCGATGGCACCGTCGTCGATCGTGGGGTACCGGCGGCTGATCGCCTCGATGAGCGTGTGCACGAGGGCCGATCGGCCCGAACCGCTCTCGCCCACCACGTACATGTGCGCCTCGCGCCCGAAGTCCGCGACGGCGAGGCCGCCGTCCGTCTCGCGCACGCCGAAGGGCAGGCGCACCCGTTCGCGCTCGCTCGCGGCGGTGGGAAGCACGGAGAACAGGTCGTCCTGGAGCACGACCTCGGGGAGCGCGAGGAGCTTCGGCGCCGTCGCGCCGGAGGTGTTGGCCCGGCGGATCCGCTCGACGACCTCCTCGATGCCGGCGCTGAGCGTCTCGGGTGAGCTGTCGCCGTCGGCGCGCGGGAGTGCCACCAGCGCGAGCAGCTCGCGATCGGTGGTGATCACGTGGCCGGCCCGGTCCGGGACCACCTTGTTGCGCTGCGAGTTCACCACGGACATGTCGTAGCTCGCGGTGGACACCCGGCCCTCGATGATCGTGTGCATGTGGCTCGCGAGGCCGCGCAGCACCGTGTTCCGCGCGGTGGTCACCACGAAGTGGACGCCGTAGTTCAGCGCGCCGGAGGCCAGCGCCTCCAGCACCGCGACCTTGTCCTCGAACACGCCGCCCTCGGTGACCGCGGCGTCGAAACCGTCGATCACGATGAAGACGTCGCCGAAGGCGTCCTCGGCCGTCACCGCCGACTCGGGGTCACTGCGCAGCCGGCGGTACTCGGCCATCGAATTGACCCGGTACTTGCGGAAGAGCTTGACGCGCTGGTCGATCAGGTCCGACATCTGGGACACGATCCGGTTGATCGCGTCCTCCTCGGCGCGGGTCGCGATTCGGGAGACGTGCGGCAGGTCCTCGAGCCGCATCCAACCGCCGCCGGTGTAGTCGACCACGAAGAACTGCACCTGCTCCGGGGAGTGGGTCAGCGCCAGCGAGGTCACCAGCGTCATCGCCGCCGTGGTCTTGCCCTTCTGCGGCGCACCGTAGATGAGCACGTTGCCCTGGCCGCCCGACAGATCCAGCTCCCACACGGGCTGCTGGTGCTTGGCGGGGTCGTCGAAGACGCCGAAGGGCGCCTTGAGGGTGGCGGGCGTGGTCACCTTCGGCGCCACCCATTCGTCCGCGCTCAACGACGGTGCCACCGCGTCCAGCGTGGTCGAGGTCAGCTCCGGCAGCCACGGCTTGTAGGCCGGGCGCGCGGGGGCCTGCGTCAGCAGCTCCTTGACCACCGTGAACACCGTCGGCGCCGCGAGCAGTTCCTCCTCGGTCCGCACGATCTCGTCGTCTTCGACGATCTCGACCTCGAGGTCCGGGATGTCCACGCGGCGGGCCGTGAACCCGCGCGAGGACAGGTCGTCGGCGGTCGGCTGGACCACCTCGCGGACCACCGGCTCGGGAGCCGCCTCCGGCGCGAAGTAGGGCTTGCCGGTGAAGCCGGCGTAGAACCGGATCAGGTCGTCCTCGTGGAGCGTCTTGATCAGGCCGTTGCCGGGCTTGCCGGGAAGGTTCTTCGCGTCGGGGACGCCGATCACCGCACGCGAATCGCCGGCGGTGCCGGTGCGAAGTGCGATGTGGTAGTGGATGTTCGACTCGAGACCGCGGGAGCGGGCCATCTCCGCGTTCTGCGACGCGAGCAGCAGGTGCACACCCACGGACCGGCCGACGCGCCCGATCTGGCTGAAGATGTTGACGAACTCGGGCTTGGCCTCGAGGAGCTCGGTGTACTCGTCGATGAGCACGAGCAGTGCGGGCATCGGCTCGAGGTCGGGGCAGTGCCCCGATTCGCGGGCCTTCTCGTACTCGGTGAGCCCGATGATGTTGAACGACGGGTACTTCGCGGCGGCGCTGTCGAAGAGCTGCTGGCGCCGCTTGAGCTCGCCGGTGATGACCTCCATCATGCGGTCGACCATGCTCTCGGACTTCTCGAGGTTGGTGACCACGGCCGCGACGTGCGGGATGTCCTCCATGCCCTGGTAGGTCGCGCCGCCCTTGAAGTCCACCAGGAGCAGGTTCAGCATCGACGGCGGGTGGAACAGGCACGCGTCGAGCACGAGGCAGCGCAGGAACTCCGACTTGCCCGAGCCCGAGGTGCCGATCATCTCGCCGTGCGGTCCGGTGCCGCCCTGGCTCGCCTCGCGCATGTTGAGGAAGATCCGGGCCCCGTCGGGCGCGAAGCCGATCGGGAAGTTGAGCCGACGGGGGTCGTCGAATCGCTTGATGCGCTGCCAGAAGTCCACGACGTCGATGGCCCCGGGATCGTCGACCTGCACGAGGTTCGCCCAGTCGCGACCGGTGTCGTGCCGCTCCTTGGAGAGCAGTGAGGCGGTGGTCTCGAGTTCCCACCTGGCCAGCTTTCGGGCGGTGGTGTGCGCATCCACGAGGTCGACGTGGTCGGCGCGGGCGATCTCCTTGGGCGCCTCCAGCGGGAGGTCGGAGTCCCAGCGGGTGACGATGCCCGCCTCGTCGACGTTCAGGAGCACGGCGTGCGGGAAGGCGTCGATGACCCCGTCCGGCGGGGCGATGAGGATCCACGTGACGTCCGCGAGGGAGGCGATCGCCTGGTCCGTCATCCGGGCCCGCTCCGCGGATTCGACGATGACGACGGTGTGCCGGGTGCGTCCGGTGACCTCCGACTCGGTGGTGAAGGGGCGGGCGTAATCGACGATGCGGTCGCCCTCGGCGACCGGCTGCTCATCGCCGCCGGCGAGGTCCTCGAGGAAGTCGGTCCAGTTGCCGTAGATCATGCGGCGGGAACCGAGCGCGTCGATGAGCGTCGGATGCTGCACCTGCGGTAGCCATTTCAGGTACTCCCAGCGACCGCCGTCCGGGGCGTCGGCGACGACGGCGATGCGGAGTCGGTCGGGACCATGGGTGATCGCGAGGTGGTTCAGCATCGCGCGCACCATGCCCGCGCTGCGCTCCCGGTCGCCACCGACGCCGAGCACGGGCAGGTTGCGCAGGGTGAACGCGACCGGCATGTCGGCGACGGTGGAGTGCGTGTGCAGGAACTTCACGGTCTCGGTCCACTGCACCGGGTCCAGGAACTCGCCGTCCGGCGCCTCGGGGGTCAGCAGCTTGGCCTTGGGCACGATGCGTCCCCGCCCGTACCGGGCCGCGGTGAAGCGACTCCGGCGCTCCTGGTCACCGTCGCCGACCTCCCACATCCGCTCGGTGCCGATGAGCGAGGCCACCACGGCCGGATCGGGGTAGGCGTGCGCGAGCGCGTCGTAGTAGTTGCGGCCGCGCGCGAGCGCCTTCTCCCGTGAGGTGCCGATCGAACGACTCGCCTGCTTGCGGTCGTGCAGCAACTGCCCTTTGGACTTGCTGCCGCTGCCGCCGGGGCCTCCGCCCATGTACGCGAACATGCCGAACAGCAACATCATCGGCATGAGCAGCATCACCGGGTTGAAGCCGCGGTTCATGCGGATCATCATGAACAGCATCCCGAGCACGGCGACCACCATGACCACCGGCATCATCACCGTGCGCCACTTGCCGGGCGGGTCCACCTCGTCGATGGTGTCCGGGGTCCGGACCTCCACCTCCTTCTTGATGACCCGCGGCTCCTTCTTCGGGTGCAGCGGGGGCTCGAAGACCTGCCTGCTCATCGTCTGTCCCTCACTTCGTGCCGCGCGGATCGAACTTCGCGACGACCGGGTCCTGCGCGCCGCCGTCGTGCTTGATGGATGCACTCGCCTGCGAGAGCGTCGGCCCCTGCGCCAGCAGGCTGACGATGGTCCACGGCGCCGGAACGGGGTTGCGCAGGCCCAGCGCCTTGGCGGTGGACCCGACCTCGTTCGAGCCCTGATCGTCGATGCCGAAGCGGATCCCGGTGTCGGCGATCCAGAACTCGCCGCTGTGCTCGCGCGAGTCCTTCGCGGACCCCGTGGCGTACACGTACCGGCCGCTGTTCGCCGGCATGTAGACGTCGTCGGCGACGGTGCCCGCCGACCCCGCGGACCCGATCAGCGGGATCCGCGCGGCGTTCTGCTCGGGGGTCAGCGGCAGCCCGCTGGAGACCAGGACCCGCAGGGAAGCGGTCGGTTTGTCGCCGTCGTGCGACCAGGCCAGGCACGTCACCGGGTCGGCGGTGGTGTCCTCGATCCGCACCTTGCCGGCGGGGAAGTGATCCACCGCGATCCGGCCGCCGACCTTGGGCCACTGGTTCGCCTTGGCCGCCTCGGTCTCCACGACTCCGCTCTTGACGGGCGAGACCGTCTGCAGGACGGCGGCGGCGGTCTGCCCGATCTGCTGGATGCCGTCGGCCGCGGCGACGTAGTAGGTCCAGCCGCCGTCGACGGTCGGGACCCGCAGCGTCGTACCCACGAGCAGCTTGTCGGTGTTGGGGAACCGCACCGGCTTCCCGAGGTCACTGATCGGCGGGACGTCGATGGGCTCGCGCGCCGCGAGGGCGTTGAACAGGCCCGCGGACATGGGGATCACGCGCTGGTCGATCGAGATCCCCAGGGTCTCCCGGATCGCGGAGTTGCCGAGGTCCAGCCGCGCACGGCCGACCACGCCGTCGTGTTCGTAGACGAGCCAGGTCTGGCCGTCGAAGGTCACGAGTCGGGCGCGGTCGCCGGTCAATTCGTCGGTGCCGTCGGCGGGCGTCGGTTCCCCACCGATGACGGTGACCTTCACCGCCGACGTGGCGGTCGTCGGGAGGCCCGTCGACGGGTCCAACGGCACGGCCGATCCGGTCGCCGTGGTGTCACACACGGCCCACCGCGACGAGGTGCTGTCGGAGTTGCGGATCACCGTGGGGGCGTATGGAATCCCGACCATCGGTCCGCGCGGCAGCTTTTCGATCTCGGACGACTTCGCCTGCACCGGCTTGGCCGGAGAGCCGATGATCAGCTGCCCCGAGACCACGTTCGGGATCGGGCTGAGCGCGTCGCCCACCTTCACGTACAGCGCACCGGTCTGGCTGTCCTGGATGATGTCGCCGTCCTTGACCTTGCCCGCGGGGAAGATCACCGCGCCGATGACGCAGCCCAGCACACCGATCAGGCCGGCGGCGAGGGCGATGTACAGGGGCGATCCCTGGTACTTCTTGACGTCGTCGATCCACCGCGTGTCGCGGCGGACGAGCGCCTCCTCGTTACGGCGCTGCAGGTAGGCCTCACCCGACTTCTGGTACTTCGAGGTGAGCCGGAAACCGCGGACCCGCTCCTGCAGGCCAGATTTCGCGCTCGACGGGTCCGGGGTCGTCTCAGCCATTCGCCTCCGCCTGCCAATCCGCCAACAAGTGCCACTCCGACCACGGGAAGTTCGGTGATACGCGGAGGGTCTCCTCGTACGCGAGCCGGACGTCCTCCAGTTCTACGGTGCGCAGCAGGGCGCGCTTCTCCTCGGTCGAGAGCATCGAACGATCGACGGCGCTCACCCGGAAGTCGCGGAAACCCCGTGCGCCCGAGATCACGGTGCGCATGAAGCGCGCGTTCGACATGAGGTCCACGCCGGAGCACATGCGCCCCTTGAGGTCCAGTGCGCTGACCTCCGCGAGCCGCTTGTTGTGCTCCTCGAGGTAGGCGCGCACGCCCTCCCCCAGTTCCTCGCGGCTCCTGGCCGCGACCGACTCCGCGATCGCCACCAGCTCGTCCGGGGTGAACGAGCTGAACGAGATCCGCGTCGGGAAGCGCAGCGGCAGTCCGGGGTTCACCTGCAGCAGGCGGTTCATGTCGTCGTCGTACCCGGCCAGCACCACGACCACCTTCTCGCGCAGCGGCTTGTCGCCCTCGTTCTCGATCCGGGCCAGCAGCACCTCGAGCGCCTCACGACCGAAGCGCGAGGCCTGGTCCTCGCCGTCGCCGGCGACGAGCCCGTACGCCTCGTCGAGGAAGAACAGGCCGCCCCGGGACTCGTCGATGAGCTTGTTCGTGCGGATACCCGCCTGGCCCACGTAGCCCGTCATCATGTCGCTCGGCTGGTGCTCGAACACCTCGGGACGGGCGATCACGCCGAGGCCGTAGTACAGCTTCGCGAGGATCCGCACGCCGGTCGTCTTGCCGGTGCCGGGCGGGCCGGTGATGATCGCCGACAGGCGCATCTCCTCCTCGCTGTACTCCTCCCCGAGCTCCTCGCTGAGCAGCTTGCGCTCCCGGTCCATCTCGACCTTCGACGCGAGACGACGGATCTGCGACTTCACGTCGGGGCTGCCCACGAGCCCGTCCAGCTCACGCCACGCGTCGGCGAGGACCACATCGCGCTGCCGGTCCAGTGTCTCCTGCTCGATCTCCTGCGCGGTGGTGCCGGACGACGGGTTCCACGGGTCACTGCGGGTCTTCATCGACTGCGCGGTGACCACTTCCAGCGACAGCCCGGCGGCCGCGTGGTCCAGGTCTGCGCGGTGGGAGATCCAGGCGCGGGCGTCGCGCACCAGTTTTACGGCGCCCTCCTCGTCGCCCGTGGCACGCAGGGCGTACGCCTGCGTGACGATCAGGCTGGCCTGCACGAGTTTGAAGTCCTCCGACGCGAGCGCGGTCCTGGTCGCGGACAGCGCCTGATGTGCGTCGCCGGTGCCCACCAGGGCGCGCGCCGTCAGAGCCGTGACCCCGAGCTGCCAGAAGCGGACGGCACCGTCGGACTCCGGAGAGACCCAGAGCGGCTCACGGCCGTCGGACACCGTCGAGAGGACCTCGGGCCAGCGATGCGCGAGGCCCAGTAGGCAGATCCACAGGTAGCGAAGGTAGTTCCGCTGTGCCGGCGAGTCGGCGGTCACCTCGCGCTGCAGGCGCGTGAGCTCCTCCGCGGCCTCGGCGAGGAAGCCGGCCTGGGCGAGGATCACCGCAGCACCGGCACGGGCGTAGATCACATCCGTGACCGGCATCCCGAGCTCGACGACCCCCATCTGCACGGGGATCTTGAGCCCGAGGGCACCCTCGGCGGGATCCACGACCATGCCGTTGCGGCGCAGCTCCGCACCGAAGTTGCGGGCGGAATCGAGCAGTCCTCGCGCGGCGGCGGGATCGCCGAGTCGGGTCCGGTCGACGGCCATGAGGCCCATCCACGCATCGCACATCGTGGGGTCGGCCTCGACGGCGAGCCGGAAGGCCTGAGCCGGTTCCTTCGTATCCGCCCGCGCCGCGAGCGATCGCAGCCCGAGCGAGAAGTACCGCTGGGCAGTGGGATTCGATGTCGTCATCGTGCCTGAGTCGAGTCCTGATCCTGGCCGGCGAGGAACCGGGCGAACGTCCATGCGTAGAGAGCGGAGTCGACGTCGCCGTACGCCGCGGCAAGAGTGGCCACCACGATCGCGCGCTCCACCATGCGGTCCCGCAGCCTGCGGGCATCGGGCGCACTGCGGAACAGGTCCTCGGCCGAAGCCGGGGTGCGGTCGAGGCGGAGGACATCACTGAGCGCCTGCTCGTCCCTGTGCAATTGGTCGAGCACCGGAGGCGGCACCTCCCCCTTCGCCTCGAGGAAGCACCGCGCATCCAGGCGGGCGGCCTCGATCCCGATCGCGTGTTCGGGGGCGATCGCCACCGACTCCAGGTCGCGGACCAGGGCCCGGGCCTGACGGCCCGCCTCTTCCGAGTTCAACGAGCGGATGTGCTGCAGCCGAGCCGGCGAGACGGTGGCCTCGAGCCTGCCACGGCCCCCCGCGAGCAGCTTGCCCGGCCGATCGACGCCGACGACGTTCTCGACGCCCAGGACCTCGCTGTAGGCCCGGCTCGGGTGCGTGGTGGCGACGGCCGTCAGCGAGTAGTCCTCGAACGTGGCGTACTCCATGAGCTGGCGCACCGGGTCGTCGATGGACGCCCAGCGGTAGCCGGTGGGCATGTTCCAGACGACGCGCGCGCCCGCGGGGATCACCACGCCCGGGGGCAGCCAACCCGCGTCCGACGTGGTGACGACCATGATCGTCTCCGTGTCGTTCTCGAGCAGCCCTGCGGCCCAATGGAACCCCGAACCGGGGCCGTGCGGCGAGCCGCGCAGCGAGCCGAGGATCGAGGCGACCGCGTCGTGGACCTGCTGCACCGCGGGGGACGACCGCTTCTTCAGCACCAGCGGCTCCGTGCGTCCCAGGATCGCCGGTCCGGTGGCGAGCACCGGCGGGGCCTTGGGCGCGGCGGGTTCCTCGGGCTCCGCCTGCGGTTCCGGTGCCGCGAGCCGATCCGCGGCCGCCGCAACGGCGAACGGCACCGGCTCAGCGGCGACGGGGCTCCTGCCCGCAGCCTTCATCAGGTCGGAGAACTTGACCGCCTTGACCGTCTGCCGCACCGGGCGCTGCGGCCGGACGGCTTCGGGGTCGGGCTCGGGAGCGACATCGGGCTCGGCCGCGGGGGCCACGTCGCCGGCTTCGGCCTGGTCGTCCTCAGCGGAATCGACATCCGTGTCAGAGGCACCGGCCGCATCGTCGACGGGGCCGTCCTCGTCCGCCGCGTCGTCGCTGTCCGCCACAGGCTCGTCGTCCGGTCCGGGCTCGTCGTCGACCTCGGCCTGGGCAGCGTCGGGCTCATCATCAGCCTCGGGCAGGTCGTCCGCGATGTCGTCATCAGCCTCGACAGACTCGTCCACGACCTCGGCGACATCGGTCTCGTCGTCCACCTCGGCCTCGGCAGCGACGGGCTCAACCTCGTCCGCCTCGACCTCGGCAACCTCGGGCTCATCGTCGATCTCGGCCACGTCCGCGATCTCGTCATCAGCCTCGGCGGGACCCTCCACAGGATCAGCGGACTCGCCCTCGTCGGGCTCCCCGTCGCCCTCGGAGTCTTCGATCTCTGTCACGGACTCGCCGCCGACCTCGGGCTCGACGGCTGCGGTCACGTCGTCAGCATCAACGGAGCCGTCCACGACGTCAGCGGCGTCGGTCTCCTCGTCCACCTCGGTCTCGGCAGCGACGGGCTCGTCATCAGCCTCCGGCTCGACGTCCGCGGTCACGTCGTCAGCATCGACGGACCTGTCCGCAGCATCCTCACCGAGATCGCGCGCATCGTCGACATCCTGCGGGGGTTCGACGTCCATCTCAACCGCCTCCGCCTCGATCTCCACGGCCGCGCCGGCGGCCGCCGTCACCTCGGGATCGCGCGACGACGGCACCGTCGGGACCGCGCCCGCTCCCGGCCACGCCCCGGCGGACGGCACACGCCCGAACGAGAGGAAGTCGTCGTCGACTGCGGGCACCGGAACGGACCCGGCCTCGTCGGCCAGGGGAAGCATGGAGGCGGTCTCGGCAACCGTCTGTCCCGCTACCTCGTCCACGACGGGGCTCGGTGCCGGAATCGGCACGAACTGCGCCTGCGGCATGATCGGGATCGGACCGCTGGACGCCGCCGACGGCTCCGCGGGCACGGATGCGGTGGCGTTCCCGTTCACCGCGGGCGTTCGACCGAAGGCCAGGAAGCCGTTCATCAGTGGCTGCGGCACGACCGCGCCGTCCGCCGACGGCAGCGCTCCGACCGTGGGCACCCGGCCGAGGTCGATGAAACCGTTGACCGAAGCCGGCGCGGCGAGCTCGGAGACCGGGGCCTCGTCGCGAACGTCGGCATCGGGCTCATCGTCGGCCAGTGCGGCGACCTCGGAATCGGGCGCGTCACCATCGGCGTCGGTCGCATCGGCGGCCTCCGGGGATGCGGGATCCGAGACCGGCGGAGCGTCGAACTCCTCGGCCTCAGCGCTCTCGGCAGGCTCAGCGGCACTCGGCTCCTGGTGCACCGTGGTCGACGGCGTCCGACCGAAGGCCATGAAGCCGTAGACCATCGTGGTCTCGTCGCCCGAGTTCGCGAAGGCGTCCTGCGCCGCGGCGGCGGCGTCCTCTTCGACGGTGACCACGGCCTCCTGCTCGACGGCGGCTACTGCGGCCGTCATCGGCGCTTCGTCGACCGTCGCGTCGTGGCCGTTGGTCCCGTTGATGCGGGAGGTCTCTGCAGCCGCATGGCCGTTGATCGGGGGCGTCTCCGCGGACTCCGCGTGACCGTTCCGCTCAGTGTGTCCGTTCTGTCCGGCGCGGGCGTCGCGCACCGCGTAACCGTTGCGTGCCTCGCCGTTCCGGGCGTGCCCGTTGCGCGCGACGCGCCCGTTGCGTTCGACGGACTCGGTGCTGGTGCCGGGCACGCGACCGAAGGCCATGAACCCGCTGACCAGACCGACGGCGGGCTTCTTCTTCGTGGTGGACTGCTCCGGGGTCGGCATCTTGTCGGCGACCTCGCTGGCGCGCGCCCGGGCGATCGCGATGAGCTCGGCGATCCGCTCGGCGGGGTCGATCCCGGCGACGGCGGACTGCCGCTGTGCGGCCTCGATGTCGGCCTCGACCTGGTAGACGATCTCGGACTGCTCCAGGTTCACCTGCTGCAGGCTGCGCGCCAACTCGCCGAGCGCGTGCGAGACGTGCACGAGCGACTCGCCGACCCTGACGATCCCGATGAAGCCCTGCGCCCACTTGCCAGTCTCGGACTCGAGGAACTCCGAGACGTCGACCTCGCCGAGCTGAGCGGTCGCCGTGGTCCCCTCGCTCGCGACGCGGAAGGCGTAGGAGGACGCCTGCGCAGCGGACAACGCCCGCGACGCCAGGTCGTCCGGGGTCACCTCGTCTTCCCAGATGCCTTCGAGGAGGACATCGGCGTGGGGGGTATCAGGGCGATCGATCACAACGAATCCTCATTCAGGTCGTGCGCGGCGCGGAGGCCGCAGCGAACCGGATGCTCACGACGGAGCACCGACCTTCTGCTGGGCGGACACCCACACCGACGGGCGCGACGCCGTGGCTCGACCCGACGCCTGCGCAGCGGTCAGCGCCTCAGCGGCCTCGAGCTCGGGTACGACATCGTCGATGAGGTCGTCGATGGTCTCGACGATCCGTTCTCCGTGTGCACTGGTGGAGCCCACAGAGGAACTGATCGACTTCACCGTCGATCGCAACTGAGCCGTCGCGATGGCCGCGCGCGCTTCGATGGCGCGGGCTCCAGCGCTCTGGCCGAGGTTCGCATCGCCGTCCTGTTCGGAACCCATGCCACCCTCCCGTCCTGCCAGCACAGACGGCACCGAAGCGCCGTCCGAATTCGTTGTCGCAAAAGAATGTACCACTCGCATTGCAACTGCACTTTTCTGAACTATCGCTTTTGCTACCGCAAGATCGCCTGGTCAGGCCCTGCACGACAGCTCGCGACAATGCTGGTTGTCGGACAATGCGCCCTGGTCGACCACGCAGGCGGTAACCGATCCCGACCCAACCCACGGCAACCTTCGCAATTCACCCGACCAACGATCGCCGGAGCGAATCGATGCGGACAGGAGCCCACGGTAAGACGCTGTCGGAAAAGACATTTCCCGCTACGCTCCCCCGCGACGGACAACAACGCCCACACACGCGGACTCTCTTTTGTTTTCCACCGCACCGAGTCTGATGAATTCACGTTGGCAATCCATTCGGGATCGCTGCAGCGCCGAACCGCCGATGACTCCGTGGCGAACACGACCCGGGCCCGTGCGATGCTGTCCGACATGAGGGGAATTCGAGGCACGCTCATCGGGGTGGGCACGGCGACCGTCCTCGCGGTCACCGGGTGCTCGTCGACGATCGCCGGGACCGCACAGCCCGACCCGAGCGCGGCCGTCCGGCTCGACACCGGCGGCTACCCGACGAGCCCCCGTCTCGTCTCGTCTCGGACCGAGCGGGACGATCGCCGGGTGCAGAGCAGCTACGAGCTCTCGGCCCACCTCATCTCCCCGGCCGAGGTCGACAAGTCCTACGACTGGCTGTCCAACAACGCCCGGACTCCCGTCTTCGCCTCGATCACCGCGCTGACCTTTCAGTTCGGCATCTCTCAGGCGATCGCACTCCAGTCGGGCGGGGATACGTTCGTCGGCGGCGCGATCTCGGCCCGGCAAACCGACGCAGTCGGTCGGACGAGCGATTCGACCTCCGGAATGTCCACGATCGTTCTGCGGTATCGAACAACCGACAACGCGCGGAAAGCGGCCGACGGGCTTCGGAACGACCCGGGTGCGGTGGGCCCCCAGCACGCGTTGGACAACCATCCCGATGCGTTCACCGGTCCACCGATCACCACCGTGGCTCTTCCCACGGTGTGGTGGGTGCCGGTGAACGACTACCTGCTCGGCGTCGGGTTCACGTCCTCAGTACCCGTCGGAACCGCACAGCAGTTGGCGGAGCGGTGGCTCGCTCTCCAGGTGCCCGAGCTCGCGAAGATCACCGTGTCGGCGACCGATATGCTCGGGCTCCCGCCGGACCGCGACGGGATCATGTCCCTGACCATCGACGGCACGCCGACGATGCCGGACGGTGAGCGTCCGAGCGTGGGATACCTGACGCCCCGCGCCTACGCGAACTCCGCCAACGGCCGGTGGACCTCGTCGATGACGAAGTACGAGCGCGCCGGTGTCGACCTCATCGGCGCCGCCGGAAGCGTCGTGCATCGAACCCGCAGCGCCGCGGACGCGCGCTACCTCCTGGACCAGTCGAACGACGCGTCCGCCGAGCCGCAGACCGAGGGCGGCTCGGCCAGAGAAGCCCCACCGGCCGGCGTCAAAGACGCGTCCTGCACATCCTTCGTCACGCGGGCCACCGGGGACGCGCGGAAGGCCTACGCGTGCAGTCTCGCACGAGGACGCTACTTCATCACGACGGACGCGGTCAGCACACTGACCCAAGCCCACCAGCAGGCCGCCGCGAGCTACCTCATGGCGAAGGACGCGAAGTAGCTGGCTACGCCGTCACGCGCGACACGGCACCGAGCGGATCCGTGTAGACACCGTCGAGCGCAGCGGCGCCGGCGGCCTGCTGCTGGACGCGACCACCCGCACCACTGACCCGCACCGCCCGGCCGGGCTCGGCCGAGGTGGCCTTCAACGCGGCCGAGACGTGCGGCAGGATCGCGGTGTGGTCGGTGAACGCCTGGCCGCCCAGGATCAGGCGGTCGGGGTTGAAGATGTCCGCGACGAGAGCCGCCGCCTCACCCAGAACACGGCCGCGCTCGGCGACGATCGCCCGCGCCGTCTCATCGCCGGCCTCGGCGAGCTTGTGCAGATCGGCGATCGTGCGGACCGGAAGCTTCTGCGCCCGTGCGGCATCCACGACGGCGGTGTCGGTGACGGCGTCCTCGAGCCGGCCGGTGCGCTGAGGATCCAGCAGCTCCACGTTGCGGGTCGGCAGGTGGCCGATGGTGTGCGGCCCCGACTTCGGCGAGTGCACCGCGCCGTGCAGCGCCAGCGCCACACCCACGGTCTCGCGACCGTAGACGTACAGCGTCGACCCCTGCGACTCGTACTCCTCCGAGAGGTGCAACTCGGCGGCGGCCATCGCCTCCACGTGCGGGGCCACCGTCACCGGCAGACCGATCGCGCCCGAAAGACGCTCTCCCAGTGCGACGTCCTTCCAGCCGAGGCGCGGGTGGTCGGCGACCACGCCGCGATCGTCGACGCGACCGCCGATCGCGATACCGGCACCCAGAACGGTACGTCCGTCCCAGCGAGCCAGGAACCGTCGGGCACTCGTGGCGATCACCGACAGCACCTCACCCGGCTCGCCGCTCTCGGGCGTCGGGATCTGAATGGCACCCACGACCTTGCCCGCCACGTCGTGCATCGTCACCGTGCTCACCCGGAACCCGATGTGGATGCCCAGGGCGAGAGGGCCGTTCGGGTCCACCTCGAGCGGGAGACGCGGACGGCCGACGACGCCGCTCGCAGCACGGTCGGCGCGCTCGCGCACCAGGCCGGCCTCGATCAGCGCGGTGACCTGACGGTTCACGGTGGCGGCGGAGAGCTGGGTCTCGCGGGCGATCTCATCGCGCAGCACGAGGCCGCCGCGACGGATCACTCGTAGCACCGCCGCCGCCGGCTTCTCCGAGACCCGCAGCTGCGGGGCGAAGACGCGCGCCGGGGCGGCCGGTCGCGCCTGCCGTTCGATCCCGGCCGGACGGGCGAGGGGGTTGCGGGGCCGTGTCGTGCGAGCCGCCGCCGGGCGGACCTGGGGGGCGCGCGCCGGCGCGGTGCGGGTCGAAACAGGGGAAACGGGGGGAAGATCAACGACGGTCATGGTTCCTCGAAGGTGTGCGTACGCCGCGACCTCCGGGATTCACCCCGGGCGCAGACGTGAAGATGGAGTTGTCGAACGACTCGACCCGATCGACGGGTCGGAGGGAGTGCGAGCGGAAACGCTCAGCAGCAACACATTCGACAGTGCACGCGAACCATGGGGAGACGGCAACCCAGCGCGACGGTCTCATAACCGACGCGCAGATGGGCCTCAAGACTCCCGGACATGCCTTGAAACTAGCACCACACACCTCGCGCCGCACAAGCGCCACGACCGCCAATGGGACGCAGATCACATCTCCGGGACCTCGAAAACAGGATGCGAAGCGCACGCACTGTTGTCTACACTCGACGCCATGCTCTCCTGAGACGTCCCCGGACCTGTTCTTCGCGCACCCGCCTCACCCGCCGTGCCGCGCCCCGATGGACCTCAAGGAGCATTCATGGCTACCTCTCTCGCTGTCTCCGCACTCTCCCTGCGCTGGCCCGACGGCACGAAAGTGTTCGACGACCTCAGCTTCACCATCCCCGCAGGTCACGCCGCCCTGGTCGGTGCCAACGGCGCCGGCAAGAGCACGATGCTGCGCATCCTCGCAGGCCGGATCACCCCGACCGCCGGTTCGGTGAGCGGCACCGGGGTCGTCGGGTACGTGCCCCAGCACCCGCAGGCGCAGCCGGAGGACACGCTCGCCGACGCACTCGGCATCGGCGGCACCGTCGCCGCGCTGCGCCGTATCGAGGGCGGCTCGGCCGAGCCCGAGGACTTCGACGCCCTCGGAGACGACTGGGACGTCGAAGAGCGCGCGACCGCCGTCCTCGACGGCCTGAGCCTGCGGCTCGGGGCCCTGGACCGCACCGTCGGGACGCTGTCCGGCGGCGAGGCCACCCTCCTGGCCATCGCCGGGCAGCTGCTGCGCCGGCCCGACACCCTGCTCCTCGACGAGCCGACCAACAACCTCGACCAGCGGGCCCGCGGCCTGCTCACCGACGCGCTCGATCGGTTCGGCGGCACCGCGGTCGTGGTCAGCCACGACCTCACGCTGCTCGAGAAGATGGACAGCACCGTCGAGCTGTACCGCGGCTCCGTCCGCGTGTTCGGCGGGCCCTACTCGCACTACCGCGAGGTGCTCGACGCCGAGCAGGCGTCCGCGGAGCAGGCTGTGACTACCGCCAAGGGCGATCTCAAGGCGCAGCAGCGGGACCTGATCGAGGCGCGGACGAAGCTCGATCGCCGCAAGCGCTACGCCGACAAGGCCGAAGCCGAGAAGCGCGTGCCGCCGATCCTCGCGGGTCTGCTCAAGCAGAAGGCGGAGGTATCGGCGGGCAAGCACCGCGTCCTGCACGAGGGCCGCGTCGACTCAGCCCGGGACGCCCTGGACTCCGCGCGGGAGGGCGTCCGCGACGACCGCGCCGTCCGGATCGCCATGCCCGAGCCCGGTCCGGGTCTGCACCGCACCCAGCTGTCCGACGGTCCGCTGCAGGTCACCGGCCCGGAGCGGATCGCGCTGATCGGTCCCAACGGGGCGGGCAAGACGACGGTGCTGCGGCGCGCCATCGCCGCCGCCCGCGAGGCCGAGCCGCCGACGGTGATCGGCTACGTCCCGCAGGACGTGCGGTTCGGCCCGACCGAGGAGGGCTCGCTGCTCGACGCGGTCCGCGACGCGCACCCGGACCTCGACGCGCAGCACGCGCACGCCGCGCTGGCCCGGATGCTGTTCCGCGGTAGGCAGTCGGAGCGGATCGTGAACACGCTCAGCGGCGGCGAGCGGCTGCGGCTCGCGCTGGCGATCGCCCTGCTGGGGGATCCGGCACCGTCGCTCCTGGCACTGGACGAGCCCACTAACAACCTCGATGTCCCGTCGGTGGAACTGCTGGTGGAGGCGTTGCGGGCGTGGGCGGGCGCGCTCGTGATCGTCTCGCACGACCGGGCCTTCCTGGACCTACTGAACCAGACTCGCGAGGTCGAGATCGGGCGCTGAAGGTCGCGGGGGAGGGCTCAGGAACCACCTCTGCGGGCCGCCTCCTCCACCTCGTCGAGGCGACCCTCGATGAGGTGGAACATCCTTCTCACGTGGCGCGCGTCCACCAGGGCGTCGTGTCGTCGTGCCGGGTAGCCGGGTAGCCGTTGACCGAGCAGGAGCGCGTACTCCCGCACATTGCGTGTGCTCATCGGCAGCCACCCCGGCTGCTGCGCCATATTGCCCCAGATCTGCATGAGCGCCACCTGATCCCACGCGCCGAAATCCGCCCAGAGCACCGTGGGGCGCGGCAGGAGGAACTCGTCCAGGCGCGCGCGTAGTTCGGCATCGCTGCGACGTGGCATCCCTGCGACGGCCGGTAGCACGTGCTCGGCCAGAAAGGGGTCGGCAGCCGCCCGCACCCGGTCGTACTGGTCCGAGTGCTCGTAGAACTCGCGGCCGGTGTCGGACACCACGGCGATCGACACCAGCCGGATACTGACACCGTCCCAATGGAATTCGGTGTCGTAAAAGTACCGGCTATCGCGGCGGGAGTCCTGTTCATCGGCGTGCGGGCGCTCCACCCGGCCCGCCCATCGACGGAAGCGCTGCAACCGTCGCGTCCTATCGGGCGACGTCGCAGGTCACGGCGCAACGCGACCAGACGTGCCACGTATCGATCATGCCGAGCATCTTGTCACAGGCGAGCTCTTCGCTGCCAGCACCACCGTCCACATCAACGCTGGTCAACGGACCCGAGTCCCGGGGTACCCGTCCGATCGGGTGGGCAGGACCCACCCCGTCCGGCGGATCCGGCCGGCTCCCGGCATCCATAGAGTTGATGAGCATGATCGATGCTCTCGCAGCGGGTTCGGGCCGCCGGTGGTCGGACGGCGGGGTCCACGTCTCCCGCGTCCGACGCGGCCGGGCCCTCTCGGTCCGTCGCAACGAGCGCGGCTGGGCCGTGCAGCACCGTCTCGCCCCGAACGACCTGCGGGACTCCCTGGCGTTGCGCATCGCCGCGGAGGCCGGGCCGTGCGCGGTCGAGGAGTTCGAGCGCATGTTGGTCGGCGTGGTCCGCACCACCGTTCCCGACGCAACCCGAGCGTGGGTCCAGTACTACCGCAACTCGATGGCCGACCTGGAGTCCGGCGCCGCCGACTTCGCGCCGGTGCACGCGACCGCCGCCGAACTCCTGGTGGGGGATTCGCTGCTGGACCTCGGTAGTTGCTTCGGATTCTTCGCGCTGCGGGCCGCGCGATCAGGGATGCAGGTGACGGCCACCGATCTGTGCGCCGGGACCATGACGCTCCTTGACACTGTCGCGCGGGAGATCGAGATCCCGCTGTGCACGCGTGTGGCCGACGCGACCAACACCGGGCTGCCGGACCGCTACGCCGACACCGTCTCCGTCCTGCACCTGCTCGAGCACGTGTCACCCGAGGCCGGTACCGCCGTGGTCGACGAGGCCCTGCGCCTAGCCCGCGAACGGGTGATCATCGCGGTCCCGATCGAGGAGGAGCCGGACACCCGCTTCGGGCATGTGAGCACGTTCACCGTCGACGGCCTGCACGCCCTGGTCGCGGACCGTGGACTGCGCTGCCGCAGCTTCGAACACCACGGGGCGTGGCTCGTCATCGACCTCTAGATGCCTCTAGATGATGCCCCGCTTGCTCGCCTCGTACGCCGCCTCGGCGCGACGACTGGCGCCCAGCTTGCGCAGCACATTGCTCACGTGGAACTTCACCGTCGTCGGCGAGATGAAGAGTTGCTCCCCGATTCCGTTGTTGGAGTTGCCCTTCGCCAGCAGCCGCAGCACCTCGAGCTCCCGAGCGGTGAGTTCGTCGTCGGTCGGCCGCCCGTTCGCCAGGGTCTGCACCACCGCGACGGCGGTGCGGGAGTCGAAGGCGCTCTGTCCGCGGGTCACGGACCGGATGGCGCTCACCAACTCCCGGGTGTCGACGTCCTTGACCACGTAGCCGCGTGCACCGGCGTGCACCGCCTCGACCACCAGCCGCTCGTCCAGGAAGGTGGTGAGCACCAGCAGCCCGATCTCGGGGTGCGCCGCCGAGAGCTCCCGACAGAGCGAGAGGCCCTCCAGCTCGGATCCGCCCGAGAGCTTGAGATCGATCACCATCACGTTCGGGCGGATCGAGTCCGCCACCACCCGGGCCTCGGCCGGGGTGGCGGCCTCGCCCACCACCTCCAGATCGGGTTCGCGTTCGAGGATCGAACGCAGCCCCTGCCGGAGGATCGCGTGATCGTCCACCAGCACGATGCGCGAGTCGACGGATGTCCTCATCGTTTCCCCATTCACGAGGCCTCCTCGACCGGCAGTGTCACCTGGATGCGGATCCCGTGCAGCCGCGAGCGCCGGATGGCAAGGCTCCCGCCGCATTCCGCCGCCCGATCGGCCATGTTCGCCAGCCCCCGGCCGTGCCCATCGACGTCCCGCCCGAGGCTCGTGCGCAACCGCTCCCGGAGCACGGCGGGGTCGCCGGCACCGTCGTCGTCCACCGCGAGGTCGACGTGCCCGCTTCCGTAGCGCAGCGTCACCGTGGCGCGCTCGGCGCCCGCGTGCACGGCCACGTTGAACAGGGCCTCGCCCGCGATCCGCAGCAGCGCGTGCTCGACCGCCGCCGACAGCTCCCTGATCTCGCCCCGCACCCGTACGGCGACCTTCAGCTCGTCCGGTTCGTGCACCACGCCCAGCTGGCGCAGCATCTCGGGCAGTCCGTCCGTGTGCCGGTCCGAGCTGTTGTTGAGGGTGTAGATGGCGGAGCGCAACTGCTCCACGGCCCGGCGGGTCATCTCCTTCGCCAGATCCAGCCGCTCGGCGCGCTCGGCGTCGGGGATCTCACTGCGACACACCTCGATCTGCATGCCCGCCGACAGCACCGCCTGGGTCACACTGTCGTGCAGCTCCCGGGCGATCCGGTGCCGCTCGTCGTCGAGCGCACGGTGCCGTTGCACCGCCCCGAGTTCGCGTTGCATCCCCGTGAGCTCGGCGTTGCGCACCGCGAGGTCCGCGGCCGTGCGGCGCAGCTGCGCGTGGGCCTGCTCGGACCGATCGAGCAGCGTGGTGATGCCCTCGTACAGCGAGGCGTTGTGCAGTGCCACGGCCGTCTGACTGGCCAGGATGTTCAGGACCGCGGCATCGGTCCCGTCGAGCTCACGCCCCACCGGGGTCCAGGCGGCGATCGCCCCGACCACCGTGCCGTCGAGCACCAGCGGAACGTACGCGTGCCGGCCCTGCAGCACCGACTCCCCGGTCACCGTGTCCGCGTTGCGGATCCGCTCGAGGCATTCGGTCACCTCGTAGGGCAGCGGCGGCCCCGTCACCCGGCCCACCAGGAACGGGATGCCGTCCGGACCCAGTACCAAGCGCCGCAGGCCGGCCGCGGCGAGGCTGCCCTCGGTGAGCGCGAAGACCACCCAGTCGGCCTGCAGGTGTTCGCGGGCGGCCTGCGCAGCGGAGCTGACCACCGTCTCCGGACCGTCGACCGTGCGCACCAGCGCACCGGCGATCAGGTCCAGGGCGTGCAGGACCCGCTCGGCCCGCTCCTGCGCCCCGCGGTACTGCGGGTAGAAGGAGCTCTTGCCCGACCGGAGTCCGGTGAGCGCGGCCAGGTCCGATTCCGCGGTCACATCGCCGCCCGGAACAGCGCGGTCATCTCGTCGACGGTGGCCGACCGCGGGTTGGTGGCCATGCACGAGTCCCGCAGGCTCTGCGCCGCCAGGCGCGACAGGACCTCCTCGGGGACCCCCAGCTCGGACAGGCCGCGGGGCCCGCCGACCTCACGGGCGAGCGCCTCGACGCGGTCGGCGACGGCTGCCGCCGCCTCAGCGGCCGGCGCGTGTTGCTCGGGCAACCCCATTCCGGCGGCGATCGCGACGTACGGGTGGGGGTCGATCTCGGCGTTGAACCGGATCACGTGCGGCAGCAGGATGCCGTTGATCACGCCGTGCGGCTTGTCCAGCAGCCCACCGACCTGATGACTCATCGCATGCGCCGCACCGAGGATGGCATTGGTGAAGGCCATGCCCGCCTCCAGGCTGGCCTGGGCCATGACGAGCCGGTCGGACATGCGGGTGGGGTGCGCCATGCTCTCCGCGAGCGACTCGGAGACCAGGCCGACGGCGCGCAACGCGTGGTGGTCGGTGAGCGGGTTGTGCGCGAGCGAGACGTACGCCTCGACCCCGTGGGTGAGCGCATCGAGCCCACTGGCGGCGGCGAGCCACCGCGGCATGGTGGTGAGCAGTCGCGGGTCGATCACGGTGACGTCCGGGACCAGGGTCCGGCCGAGGATGGTCACCTTCACGGCCCGCGCGGTATCGGTGACGATGCAGAACTGGGAGACGTCCGCGCCGGTGCCCGCGGTAGTGGGCACCATCACCGTCGGCGGTATCGGGCGGGTCACCCGGTCGACGCCGATGTAGTCGAGGATGTCGCCCCCGTTGCTGGCCAGGATGGCGACGCCCTTCGCCGCGTCCATCGCCGAGCCCCCGCCGATCCCGATGATCACATCGCACCGCTCGGCGGCGTACTGCTCGAAGCCAGCGGCCACCTCGTGGTCCTTGGGGTTCGGCGTGACCTCGCTGAAGACGTGCGGACGCAGGCCGGCCTCGCGCAGGTGCTCGGCGAGTTCGGCCACCCAACCCGCTTCGATCAGGCCGGGGTCGGTGACCAGGAGCGGTCGCACGGCCCCCAACCGGGCGGCCGCGTGCGCCGCCTCACCGAGCGCGCCGACGCCGAAGACGATCTCGGGAGCGTGGAACTTCACGGTGCGCGGTACCTCGCGGCCGATCAGCGGCACGGAGCGGTCGCCGGACGTGCGGCTGTCGAGGTATGTCACGGGCTGCTCCTCAACGAGAACGTTGCGACTCATGCTACAAGCACGGAGGAGTTTCAGGGCTGCCCGTCGGCACGGGCGGGCACCTGCCCGATCAGGCAGGCGCCCGCTCGTGCGGGCCTCACCGAAGTGCGTTGCCGAGGTCGCGGGCGCGCTCGATCAGCTGATCGGCGTCGCGGGCGACCACCACACCGTCGCAGTGTTCGCGGTACTGCGTCATCGCGCAGGTGGCCTGGGCCCAGTACCGCTCGGATTCCGGGGTGACCCAGGCCAGACGGTGCACGCGCCGGCGCAGCTCGGCGAGGTCCTCGGCACCGTCGGGCCGACCGCCCGAGCGGCCGTCGCCGACGATGAGCACCGAGGTCCGCTTGCCCAGTGCCGTGGGCGCTGCGAGGAGCTCGGAGAACACCTGCCCGTAGTCGCTCGACGCCTCCAGATCGATCTCGGGATCGGCGAGCACCCGGGCCAGGGCCTCGTCCCCGGTCCCGGCGAGCAGCGCGTCGGTCACGTCGACGGGATGGTCGACGAACGCGAACACCTCGCACCGACTGGTGCGGCGCCGGATCGCCTGCGCCATGCGCAGGGCGAAGGCGGTGACCGGCCGCACGGACAACGAGACATCGGCCAGGATCAGCACCCGCAGCCGATCGGGCCGCGGCACCCGGGTCGCCAGCCGGAAGGGCACCCCGTCCGTGCCCAGGGCCGCGCGCGAGGTGGCGCGCATGTCCAGCCGACCGTGCCCGTGATAGCGCACCCGTTCCCGCGGTGCCCCGCGCATCCGGCGCAGGACCTCGTGCACAGCCAGCTCCAGCTCCGCATGCGAGCGGGACTCCGCGCTGCCCGGCGCGCCGGGTGCCGGGGTGCCGACCTCGGCGAGCGCACCGACGAAGGACGCGAGCGCGGCGGCGAGCCGCTCGGCCTGCGCCTGGGTGAGTTCCTCGGCGCCGCTGTCGGAGTAGAGGCTGTTCGGGTCGTAGGCGTCGAGCCAGGCCAGGATCGACGCGGGATCGTCCCACGTGAGCGTCCCCGAGGCGGAGACGGTGGCACCGTCGGACAGGCCGCCGACCTCGGAGGCACCCGCGCGGTCGACGTCCAGGGTGTAGCTCACCCCGCGCCGTCCGCTGTCGTCGGAGCCGTTGACCGACAGGCTCTCGTCGGCGGCCGTGACGGAGAAGTCGTCGTCGTCCTTGTGCGGGTTGAAGCCCTTCTCCGCGTCCGGCGTGTCGAACAGTTCGCCGACCTCGGCGGCGCGCTCGTTGTAGTCGGCGTAGCGGCCCAGTTCCGCGTCCTCCGCGAGCTCCAGGTCCTCGGGCAGGGCACCGGTGAGCCCCGCGCGCGCCGGGTCGCGCTCCTCGTCCTCGGCAGGTCCGGCGACTCTGTCGAAGAGCGCGGCGAACGCGCTGTCGAACCCGGCGTTCTCATGGGAGTACTTCACGCAGGTGGCGCGCAGTCCCGCGGCGAGCCGGGGCTTGTCGCGCGCACCGAGCATTCCCAGCACCCGGCGTACCTCGATCACCTCCGCCGGCGAGGCGCTCACGCCGTGCACCCGCAGGAGCATGCCGAAGGCCGCGGCGACCACATCGAGGACGCCGGCCCCACCGGTGCGCGGGAGCTCAGCTCCGGCCATGGCCCTTACCGCCGTGTCCCCGAAAGACATTGGTGGTGGTGTTGGCCGGGCTCGCGGCCACCGTCGGGCGGGGTACGGCGCGGTCGTCCTCCGGCGCCCGCGCCGGCGCCCCGCGGCCGTGGACGAGGTCGACATCGGAGGAGTACTTGAGCAGCGCCGCGTACAGCAGCTCCGACGAGTCGGCGGTGCTGCGCCCCGTGGCCGCGAGCACGGCCGCGATCCGCGCCGCGTCGATCACCTCCGAGGTCGACGGGCTCTTGCGCAGCGGAAGCGTGCGCAGGTGGCCCGCGAGCTCCACCACCTCCGCGACCGCCGCGGACTCGACCTCGGGTGCCCGGGCGCCCACGATCTCCCGCTCGCGTTCCGGACTGGGGTAGCCCAGGTGGTAGTGCAGGCACCGCCTCTTGAGGGCGGCGCTCAACTCACGGGTGTCGTTGGAGGTCAGGATGACCCACGGCCGAGTGCGGGCGGTGAAGGTTCCCACCTCGGGAACCGTCACCTGGTTCTCCGCGAGCACCTCGAGCAGCAGGGCCTCCATCGACTCCTCGGTACGGTCCACCTCGTCGACCAGCAGCACCACCGGCTCCTCGGAGAGGATCGCGGCGAGCAGCGGCCGGGCGGCGAGGAAGGCCTCGGAGTACAGGCCGAAATCCTGCGTCGCCAGGTGGGCGGAGGCCTCGGCGAGGGTGTCGAAGTCCGCGAGTTCGACACCGATCCGGTCCCGCAGCATCTGCACGTGCAGGAGCTGGCGGGCGTAGTCCCACTCGTACAGGGCCCGGCTGTCGTCGAGTCCCTCGTGGCACTGCAGCCGGATCAGCCGCCGCCCCGATACCTCCGCCAGAGTCTTGGCCAGCTCCGTCTTCCCGACGCCCGCCGGCCCCTCCAGGAGCAACGGGCGGTCGAGCACCGTTGCGAGATGGACCACCGTGGCCAGGTCGTCGTCCGCGATGTAGTCGCTCCCGCGGAGGGCGTCGCGCAGGGCGGCACCGTCCGCGAATTGCGGTGTGTTCGTCCGTTCGGTGGCCACGGTAGTCATCTCTCCTCTACTCCTCGGTCAGTACTTGCCGTTGATGGCGTGGTCGACGACCGGCAGCATCGACGCGACCGTCACCTCACGCGGGTTGCCCGGCGTGCACCAGTCGTCCTGGATGTGCTCGGAGATCGCCAGGATGGTCTTGTCGTCACCGGGGATCCGCTCGCCGCGGCCGGCGTACTTCTTCGTGTTCATCTGGTTCTTCTCGTACGAGTCCGTGCGGATCTCGCCGAAGTTGTCGGGAATGCCGACATCCTTCGCGAGTCGGATCGCGGCCTCGACGGCGGCATCGGCGGCCTGCACCGTGGTCATGTTGCGCGTGTCCACGCCCATGGCGGTGGCGATCTGCGCGTAGCGCTCGTAGCGCGAGGGCAGGTTGTACTCCCACACGCGGGGCAGCGCGATGGCGTTGTTGAGGCCGTGGTGGCTGTCGAAGAACGCCGACACCGCGTGCGAGATCGAGTGCACGATGCCCAGGCCACCCGAGTTGAACGCCTGCGCGGAGATGTACTGCGCGTTCATCATCCCCTCGCGAGCCTTGAGGTTGCGCGGCTCGAAGGTGGCCTCGCGCAGGTTCTTCGCGACGAGCTCGATCGAGTACAGGGCGTTGCCCAGCGACGGGGCGAAGTCCAGGCGGGAGACGAAGGGCTCACTGCCGTGGGCGAGGACGTCGAAGCCGCAGTACGCGGTGAAGTGCTGGGGGCAGGTGTAGTACAGCAGCGGATCGTCGATGGCGAGCGTCACGATGGAGGCCTCGTCGAAGGCCACCCACTTGTGCGGCTTCTCCATGTCGGAGGTGTCGGTGATGACATACGCCCAGGAGGTCTCGGAGCCGGTACCGGCGGTCGTCGAGACGGCGATGTGGGGCGGGTTCTCCCGGTTCGTCGACTTGGCGAAGCCC
Organism: Tsukamurella pseudospumae; assembly: GCF_001575195.1. NCBI lineage: Bacteria > Bacillati > Actinomycetota > Actinomycetes > Mycobacteriales > Tsukamurellaceae > Tsukamurella > Tsukamurella pseudospumae. The sequence goes on along the minus strand of NZ_LSRF01000058.1, from coordinate 242,340 downwards.
TCGAACTCGTTGATGTTGCGGCCGTCGTGAGCGATCACCACGCGGGCGCCCTTGGCGGCGTCGTGGCTCGAGCCGCCACCCACGGAGATGATGCTGTCGCACTTCTCCCGCTGGTAGGTCGCCGCGGCCTCCATGACGTTGTAGTCCTTGGGGTTCGACTCGACCTTGTCGAACAGGACCACCTCGACGCCCTGGTACTCGATCTTGCCGATGAGCTCCTCGATGATGCCGGAGCCGCGCAGTCCGGTGGTCACCAGCAGCGCGCGCTTGAAGCCGAGGTTCTTCGCCTCCACGCCGATGATGTCGTGAGCGCCGACGCCCATCAGCGCACGGGGGAAGGGGTGGAACTCCTTGATCGGGAAGTCCCAGATCTGGTTCAGTTCGATGGCCATGACGTGGCTCCTTGAGTCGGGGTTCAGAGGGTTGTGATACGCCTCACAAAGACACTCTGGCCTGCCGAACCGCCGCCGGGAACAGGGAGCCGCATCAACCGTACGGTCGACCACCGCATCCCACCCGATCGGGCAGGGCCGGCCCTGCCCTGGACGGTCAGGAGGACAGGCGCTCCGCGATCAGCCCCGCCGTCATGAGCACGCTCGCGTGCGGGCCGCTCCGCAGCGGACCGGGCAGCACCGAGCCGTCGACCACCCGCAGACCGGCGATTCCGTGCACCGACCCGTCGGCGGCGGTGCGGGACCCGAGCGGCACGGTTCCCCATGCGTGCGAGGACATTCCAGGAACCGCATCGACGGTGACGGTGCCCGGCCGGACCAGGTGCGCGAACTCGGCGGATTCGAGCATCTCGACCACCTGCGCGGCACCGTCGGCCATGCGTGCCCGCGAGGTCCCGTCCGGATCACCCAGGTCGAGCTCGACCCCCGCGCCGGCGCCGAGCGGACGGATCGCGCCGGTCGTCGGACGCGTCATATCGGCGATCCCGATGGCCACCCCGCCCGCGGGCAGTCCCTCGATGTAGTTCGCGAAGTCGTCCGAGTAGCACCGGATCTCGAGCCCCTCGACGGTGTGCAGCACGGTCTGCAGCAGCGGGCTGCGGCGCAGCGGCACAGACGGGGAGAACCGCACCAGCAGCTCCGGATGCTCCTGCGTGACGAGCGGCCCGAGGAGCGGCGCCAGCAGCGCCCCGGAGCCGAGGGTGCCGGCGGCGAGGATCACCTCGCCGCAATCGATCCGGCCACCGTCGGTGAGGACGCCGGTCACCCTTCCTGCCGTCGCCGTCAGCGCGCGGGCGACGCCGCGCTCCAGTCGCGGGCGGCGGGTGGGCGATCCGAGGAAGGCATCGGCCGCGGTCCACCGGTGACCGTCCGCACGATTCGACCGAACCCGGTTGAGCCCCACCATCGGCCAGGACCCGGCCTCCGGCTCCGCCCCCGCGCCGCCGATGGGCGACCGGGGCAGGCGAGCCCCCCAGTACGCCTCGAAGGCGGTGGCGGTCTCGCCCAGCTCGTCGTCCGCGAAGGGCGTCGCCCGCATCCGTGGTTCGAGTCGGTCGAAGGCCGCCGAGATCTCGCCGAGCCGCCACGGCCACGGCGCGTAGTCGTCACGGTGACCGCGTAGGAAATAGCCGCCGTTCACGACGGACGACCCACCGATTCCGCTGCCGCGCACCACGTCCCTACCGCGCGACTCCGGATGACGCAGTACCCGCCCGGCGCCCGGATGGATCGGCAGCGTGGTGAGTGCGGTGGTCGGCCGATCGGCTGCGGTCAGCGCGCCCCGCTCGAGGAGTAGTACCCTGCGCGTCCGATCGCGCGCGAGCTGCGCCGCGACGAGGCAGCCGGCGCTCCCCGCGCCGATCACCACCACGTCGGGCGCGGTCATCGACGCGTGACCACCGGACGCAGCGCCGCAAGGTCTCGACGGGCTGCGACGCCCTGCCACACCCCCAGGCCGTAGGCCAGGTCGTCGAGTCTGTGCAGCACCGCCCAGGACAGGGGATCCGGATGGCGCGCACCCGGTTCCGCGATCACCTGCGCCACCCAGGTGGCGGCGGCCTCGGCCACGGCGGCCGCGAGGAGGCGACGCCGGAACCGGGGTACCGCGAGGGCCGCCACGAGGGTGATCGGCCAATGGTGCCGGAGCATCGACGACCAGCCCTGCAGCGTCCCGAACCACGCGGCACGGGCCACGTTCCGGGCCGCGAGTCCGTCTCCCCCGGGCACTGAGCGCAGCGCCGTGCGCAGGCGCGAGAACATCCACAGGTACACGCCGAGCGCGAGAACGGTGCCGGACCGGGTGCGGGAGAGCAGTCCGACGGTCGCGGCGATCCCGATCGGAGTGGCGACCACGGGGGCGGCGGCCCCACCGTGCCGGCGAGCCAGTTCCGCAGCGCCGGTGCCGTAGAACCGGCGGCGCCCCAGTAGTTCCCGCAGATCGCTCCGGTGCTCGTGCGCCACCCGCGAGTCGGGCTCGTACCGCACCGTCCAGCCCGCGGCGGCGAGCCGCCAGCACAGGTCCACGTCCTCGGCCACGCGCAGCGCCGCGTCGAAGCCGCCGACCGCGTCGAGCGCCGCGCGCCGCGCGAGCAGCGCCGCCGACGGGACGTACGAGAGGGGCCGCCCCGGCGCCGCGGCGGCCGGCCGTGGGCCCATGTCGAGGCTGGAGTGGCGGTTGGCGTAGACGGCGATGGGCGCGTACCGCCCGGGCCGGCTCAGGCCGACGATCCGGGGGGCGACCAGGGCCACCGTCGGATCCGCGAAGTGCCAGGCCGCGTCTCGAAGCCACCCCGAGCAGGGCACGGTATCGGAGTCGAGGAAGGCGACCACCTCGGTGTCCGCCAGGGCCGCACCGTGATTGCGGGCGGCGGCGGGCCCCTCGTTGCGCTCCAGGCGCACCACCCGGATCAGGGGCGAGTCCGGCACCGTGATCGGCTCGGGGGAGGCATCGTCGACGACGATCACCGGCAGTCCGGGGAGAGCACGCAACAGCCGGTCGACCCCGGACTGATTGCCGCGCACCGGGATCACGACCGTCACCGCCTCGTCAGCTGCGGGGCCCGCTTCCGGGGGTACGGGATCGGCGACCCCCGCGTCGAGAAGCCTGCGGGCCACCTGCCGCGCACCGTCGTCGGTGACCCGGAGGACGCCCCCGGCGTCGATCATCGCGGCCGCGGCGTGGGACAGGGTGAGCACCCGTAGCGGTGAACCCCCGATCAGGTGGCGCCCCCGGCGGGCGCATTCCCGACCGAGCCGGATACGGAAGCCGTCGGGAAGATCCCGGGCGACGGGGCCGTTCACCGGAGTCGTCCGGTCTCATCGGGATTCCACTGCGCCAGAGCCCTCGCCAGGTCCGCGCCGAGCGCTTCGACGAGCCGGCCGCCGAGCTCGGCGGTCGCCGCGGTCGGGTCGCCCAGCACCCCGTTGCGGGACACCGCGCCGACGCCACCGCTTCGCATCCGGTCGAGAATCGTGGCCAGCGGCGCGGTGGTGCCGGGCTCGATCCGGCTGCGCTGCACGCGGTCCGGATCGAGCGCCAGCAGTACCGAGGTCTCGGTCGCACCGGCGTGGGCGTCGGCACCGGGGAAGGCGCACGGGAACCAGGTCACGTCGCGCCCCTCGGTGCGCAGCAGCCGGACCGCCGCGACCAGGGGCTCGAGGTTGCCGCCGTGCCCGTTGACGAACGCGATCCGACCCGCCCATCGAGTCGCACTGCGCGCCAACTCGATCAGGACCAGCCGCAGGGCCTCCTGACCGATCGACACCGTGCCGGGGAAGCCCTCGTGCTCGCCCGACGCGCCGTAGGGCAGGGCGGGCGCCAGCACGAGGTCCGTCGGTTCCGCCCCGCCCTCACCGTCGGACGCGGCGGCGACGGCGCTGCGCGCCACCGCGACGGCGATCCGGGTGTCGGTGTCCACCGGTAGGTGCGGGCCGTGCTGCTCGGTCGAACCGATGGGCACCACGAGCACCGGCCGGTCGTCCACGAGGTCCGGCCAGGTCAGGTCGGCGAGTCGACGGCTCATCGGGCCTCAGCCGCCGAAGGTGCGCTCGAAGTCCGGCGGAATGATGAGGTCGTCGCGGCTGAGCTCGTCGATGTCGGAGCGGCCCAGCCCCATCAGGGTCGAATCGATGCCCATCCGCAGCAGATCGAGCACGTTCTCCACGCCGGCCTGGCCGTTGGCGGCCAGGCCCCAGAGGTACGCGCGACCGATCATGACGGCCTTGGCGCCGAAGGCGAGCGCCTTGACCACGTCGCTGCCGCGTCGGATCCCGCCGTCGAGCAGCACGTCCAGATCATCGCCGACGGCGTCGGCGATCGGGCCGAGCACGCGGATGGTGGCGGGGGTGCCGTCGAGGTTGTTGCCACCGTGGTTCGAGACGGAGATGGCGGTGGCGCCGATGTCGACGGCGCGCTTCGCGTCGTCGAGACGCGAGATCCCCTTGACCATGAACTCACCGTCCCACTGCTCACGCAGCCACAGCAGGTCCTCCCACGTGGGGGGCGGGGTGCTCATCCACTGGCCGTAGGCGCCGAAGAAGGTGGGGCCGCTCTCGTTGCGGTCGACCAGGTTCGGGGCGCTGAGATCGGGCACGATGATCTTGCCACCGCGGATCCAGTCGAGGGCGTAGCGCGGCCGCACCGCGATCTCCGGGGCGAGCCGGGCGAGGGCCTTCACGCCGACGCGCTCGGGGATCTCCGGGCTGCCCCAGTCGCGGCCGATGTTGAAGACCCAGTCGGTGGTGACGATCAGGCCCTTGCACCCGGCCTCCTTGGCCCGCTGGACCCGCTTGAGGATGCTCTCACGATCGCCGAGCCAATAGATCTGGAAGAAGATCTGGCCGTTGACCGCCGTCACCTCCTCGACCGGCTTGCTGGCGAAGCTGGACAAGCCCATCGCGGTGCCACGCGCCGCGGCGGCGCGGGCCACCGCGACCTCGCCGTCCGGGTCGACCGCCTGAACACCGGTGGGGGAGATCATCACCGGGAAGGACAGGTCCTGACCCATGACCCTGGTGGCGAGGTTGCGCTCGGGAGCCACGCCCACGACATGCGGGGCGAAGCCCAGCTCGTCGAACGCGGCCGTGTTGTCCGTCAGGGTGATTCCGCCTTGCGTACCCGCCACGAGCGACGAGTAGACGGTGCGGGGCAGGCGCTTTTGTGCGCGGCGCTGCGCCTCATGGACGGTCTCGAACCAGGGGTTCGGCCGCCACGGATTCTTCTCCAGCAGGTCGCTGAGGAGTGCCATGGAAACGCTCTTTCCGTGTGATCGTTCAGGGGGTCGGCGTGAGGCCGGTCAGGGGGTTCTCGTCGCAACTACGGCTGGGGGGCCGCGTCATGAGCGTGAGGGGCACACCGCGGGAATGGTCCTTGTTCGCGGTGGGCTTGCTGCGCTCCCCGGCGAGCAGCGATTCGCCGTAGCCCTGCACGCACTCCGGATCCGGCCCGTCCAAGGGCAGGCCCGTGAAGAACTTGGCCGCCATGCAGCCACCGCGGCAGGAGTCGAAGAAGCTGCACTGCGAGCAGGCCCCGGCGCTCTGCGGTTCACGCAGCGAGCGGAACAGGTCCGAACTCTGCCAGACCTCCTGGAAGCCGCCGTCGGACGTGACATTGCCCGCGAGGAAGTTCTCGTGGATCGCGAACGGGCAGGCGTAGACGTCGCCGACCGGATCGATCAGGCAGACCACGCGGCCGGCGCCGCACAGGTTCAGTCCGGGCAGGGCTCCGCCACCGCCGGCGCCGCCGAATGCGGACAGGTGGAAGAAGGAGTCGCCGGTGAGCACGCCGTCGCCGTGCGCCACCAACCAGTCGTAGAGCTGGCGCTGCTGCTCGGGCAGCGGATGCAGATCGTCCCAGACATCGGCGCCGCGTCCCGACGGCCGCAGCCGGGTGATCCGAAGGGTGGCACCGTAGCGGTCGGCCAGGGCCTTGAACTCGTCGAGCTGGTCCACGTTCTGGCGGGTCATGACGACGCTGATCTTGGCGTCCTTGAAGCCCGCAGCGGCGAGATTGTCCAGGGCTCGGACCGCCATGGCGAAGGAGCCGGGGCCGCGGACCGCGTCGTTGACCTCGGCGGTGGCACCGTCGAGGGAGATCTGCACGTCGACGTAGTCGGACGCGGCGAGCCGCTGCGCCGCCTCGGGCGTGATCCGCAGCCCGTTGGTGGAGAACTTCACACCGACCTGGTGATCGGTCGCGTAGTCGACGAGCTCCCAGAAGTCCGGGCGCACCGTCGGCTCGCCGCCGCCGATGTTGACGTAGAAGACCTGCATGCGCTGCAGTTCGTCGATGATGGCCTTGCACTGTTCGGTGCTCAGCTCACGCGGATCGCGCTTACCGGAGCTGGAGAGGCAGTGCACGCACGCCAGGTTGCAGGCGTAGGTGAGCTCCCAGGTGAGGCAGATGGGGGCGTCGAGTCCGCGTTCGAACTGATCGACGAGTCGCCCGACCGGGGCGGGGCTGGGCCGTTCGAGGGTGGTCATGGTCTCACTCCTGAGGGAAGGCCGGGATGATCATCCCGGACCGGGCGAGTGCGTCGAGCGCATCGAGGTACGGTGCGCGATCGTCGACGGCCACGCCCGCGGCGTCGAGCGCTGCTGAGGCGCTCGGCTGCAGATGGAGGCGCTGCACCACGTCGACGACGACGAGGTTCTTGAGGAAGGACAGCTTCCGGGTGCCGAAGTGGTAGAGCAGCGCACCGAAGGGCTCGGGCCGCACCGCGACGCGCGGGTTGATCGTCCAGCCCAGATCGGGATCGAAGGGGGCGTCAGCCCCGGCGGCCACAGGGCCGCCGGGAGCCGACGCGTGCGCGACGGGCATCAGTACACGCCGCACATGCCGTCGATGGACACTTCCTCCACCAACGATTCCGTCACGAGCTCGTCGTGCGTCGTAGTTTCCTTGTCGGACATATGAACCAACCTCCTCATCGTGATTGTTGTGGTTCCCGTCACACAGTAATGGCACTCAGTGCAAAATCATAGGGGTTCGTCGGAATTCGTCCTGCCGTACGATCGCGAACAGTCCCCGACCGGCGGGAACGCGCAGAAAAAGGATGGCGACGATGGCCAGTGGTGGACGCAGCGGACCGCTCGGCGGCCGTCCTTCCGCGACCACCCGGGGCCGGCTCAGCGCCATCGCCGTGGACCTGTTCATCGAGAACGGCTTCGACGAGACCAGCATCGACGAGATCGCCGCCGCCGCGGGAATAGCCCGGCGGACCCTCTTTCGCTACTACCCGTCGAAGAACTCACTCGCCTGGGGCGAGTTCGACGATCATCTGGAGGGCCTGCGCGGTCTCCTCGATGAGGCGGCCGGCACCGGGACGCTCGGCACCCAGCTCCGCGACGCGATCGTCGCCTTCAATCAGGTGCCGGAATCGGAACGCGAGCACCACCGCCGGCGCATGCGCCTGCTCCTGTCCGTGCCCGCGCTCCAGGCGCATTCGATGATCATGTACGCCGATTGGCGACAGGTCATCGCGGAGCACGTCGCCCGTCACCTCGGAGTCGCGGTCTCCGCCCACGCGCCGCAGACGATCGCGTGGATGGCGCTCGGCGTCGCCCTCGCCGCCTACGACCAGTGGCTCGAACAGCCCGATTCCGAACTGGAGGTCCTCCTGACCACGGGCTGCGAGCTGCTGATCGACGGCGTCGGGCACACCGACGCCGAGGCCGCACCGCCGCGGGAGCCCAGCCGCGACGCCCCGGCTCAGAGCCGATAGGACTCCAGTCCCAGCCAGCCGGCCATCTCCGCGACCGTCTGCTCCAGCGCGGCTTCGGAATCGGCATCGCGCTCGCCGGGCTCCCAGGTCGTGGCGTGCACCAGCAGCTCCCCCGCCGCACGATCGGCCTTGACATCGCAGCGCGCCACGATCCGGTCACCGAGGACGAAGGGCAACACGTAGTAGCCGTGCACCCGCTTCTCCTTGGGGGTGTAGATCTCGATGCGGTAGAAGAAGTCGAACAGCGCCTCCGCCCGCTCGCGCTGCCACACCACCGGGTCGAAGGGCGAGAGCAGCGCCCGCGCCGCGATCGCCCGGGGCCGCTTGGCCTCCGCGTGCAGGTAGACGGTGCCCGGCCACCAGTCCGCCTCCACCGGCAGGAGTTCGCCGGTGGCAACGAGCTTCTCGACGGCGGGTGCCGCCTGCGCCGCGGACAGCCGGAAGTAGTCGCGCAGGCAGCGCAGCGTCCCGATGCCGTGCGCCTTGGCCGACTGGCGCAGCAACTCAACGAACGCGTCCTCGTCGGACACCTCGTGCTCGGCGAGCTCACCCAGCACGGACGTGGTGGGCGCGTAGAGGCGCTCGAACTGGCTGGTGCGGCCGGCGCTGGTGACCTCGCCGGCGTGGAAGAGCACCTCCAGCCCCTCCTTCACCGACGACCAGTTCCACCCCCAGTGCGTCTTCTCCACCACCTGCTCGTGCTCGAGGTGCGCCTCGAGCGCGCGGGCGGTGAGCGGCGGCAGCTCGGCCAGTGCGCCGCGCAGCCGGTCCAGCTGGCCGGGGTGCCGGGCGTCGTAGCTCGCGAACCGCTGCGCCACCCGGTCCGCGGTCCGACGGTGCCGCAGCAGCGGCCAGGTCTCGGGCGGCACCAGCGAGGCCTCGTGTGCCCACGCCTCGACGAGCCGCCGCGGATTCCGGTCGCGGGCGCGATCGAGCAGCGCGGTGTCGTAGTCGCCGAGCCGCGCGAAGACCGGTAGGTACTGGCTGCGGGCGACCACGTTGACGCTGTCGATCTGGATCAGCTTGAGCCGGTCGATCGTCTTCTGGACCTGCCGCATCGTCGGGGCGGCGTTGCCCGCGAACCCCGACTCGAAACCCTGCGCCGCGAGCGCGATCCGGCGGGCCTGCGGCTGCGAGATCCTCATGCGCCGGCGAGGCGCGGGAACAGGTACTGCGCGAGCATCGGCGCGATGGTCACGCCGCCGTGGTCGGCCGGGTCCAGCCAGCGCGCCTCCGCGATCTCCGCCGCCGCCCGCGGCTCGACCCGCAGCGCGGTGGCGAAGACGGTGGACTCGATATCGGTGTTCGCCTCGTTCGCGGCGGGGCCGCGCCACGACACCAGGTGCGTCAGATCCGCCGTGGTGAGGCGAACGCCCAGCTCCTCGTCGATCTCGCGGACCGCGCAGTCGATCGGCGCCTCCCCCGGCTCCAGCTTGCCGCCGGGCAGCATGAACGCGTCCGTCCCCCGTTTGCGCACCGTGAGCACCCGCCCGGCCTCATCCCGGAAACACACCGCGGCCACCGTCAGCAGATCCATGCCCGCCACCCTAGCGACGACCTCCGACATCTTTTCGCTCCGCGGCAGGCGTTGTTCCCGACGCCGCGTCCACCGGGACACCGTGACTGCTCAACACCCTCGGATTCGGTCCGCGCCGGACACGCTGTCCGATCCGGTCAGGATCGGAGAGTCGTCCCGCGGACTCATCCCACGCCCCGCACCCGGCCACCGCTGCCACGCCCCGCGCGTCAGCACTCCGGCACGTTCACGGCGAGGCCGCCGAGGGAGGTCTCCTTGTACTTCGACAGCATGTCGGCGCCGGTCTGGCGCATGGTCTCGATGGCCTGATCGAGCGAGACGCGGTGCGTGCCGTCGCCGTGCAGGGCGATCCGGGCGGCGTTGACGGCCTTCACCGACGCGATGGCGTTGCGCTCGATGCACGGGATCTGGACGAGCCCGCCGATCGGGTCGCACGTGAGCCCCAGGTTGTGCTCGATCCCGATCTCCGCGGCGTTCTCCACCTGCGCCGGCGTGGCACCCATGACCTGCGCCAACGCACCCGCGGCCATCGAGCACGCGGAGCCGACCTCGCCCTGACACCCGACCTCGGCACCGGAGATCGACGCCCGCCGCTTGTAGAGCACCGCGATCGCCGCGGCCGTCAGTAGGTAGTCGCACACGACCTGCTCGCGCCGCGCCGCCAGCGAGGAGCGGAACTTCAGCGCGTAGTACAGCACCGACGGCACGATGCCGGCGGCACCGTTGGTCGGCGCGGTCACGATCCGACCGCCGCACGCGTTCTCCTCGTTCACGGCCATGGCCGCCACGTTGAGCCAGTCCATGGCGTCGGCACCGTCGGATTCGACGAGCCGTCGGTACAGGCCCGGCGCGCGCCGCTTCACCCCGAGCCCGCCGGGCAGCATGCCCTCGGACCGGAAGCCCCGCTCGATGCACGCCTCCATGACCGACCAGATGTGCAGCAGCCCGGCGCGCACCTCGCGCTCGGCCACGTCCGACGGTCCGCCGTGCAGCGCGATCTCGTTCTCGAGCATCAGCTGCGGCACCGTCAGGCCCGCGCGCGGACAGGTCTCGAGCAGCGCCGCCGCGGTGTCGAAGTCGTGCGGAACACCGGACGTTCCCGCCAACGGATTCACCGTCTCCGCGCCGGAATCACGCTCGACGAAGCCGCCGCCCACCGAGTAGTACACGGCCTCGTGGCTCGCGAGCTCCCCGCGGTCGTTGGGGCCACCGTCGAACTCCGCGCGGAACCGGATGCCGTTGGTGTGCCGGGGCAGCACGGTCAGCGGGTGCAGCACGATCTGCTCGGCGCACAGGGACACCTCGTCCCGGCCCGCGATCCGCACCATCCGGGTCGCCTCGATCTCCGCGCCGCGCTTCTCGACGTAATCCGGATCCACCGTCTCCGGGCGGTTGCCCTCGAGCCCCAGCAGCACCGCGGCGAAGGTCCCGTGCCCGCGCCCCGTCGCGGCGAGCGAGCCGTAGAGATCGACGTGCAGGGCGCGCACCGTCGACGGCAGTGAGCGCAGCTCATCGGCGAAATCGGCCCCTGCGCGCATCGGCCCGACGGTGTGCGAACTCGACGGGCCGATACCCACCGAGAACAGCTCGAAGACACTGATAGTCACGTCCTCCAGCGTAGGCCCCATACAGTGGTCGTATGGGCGACGCCGCAGATCTGGACATCGACGCTCTGCTCCTCCCGGGCAAACGCAAGTACACCTTCCGGGAACTCGCGGAGCAGGCGGGTATCGACGTGGAGGACCTGCGTCTCTGGTGGACCTCCGCGGGCTTCGCCGACCTCCGCGACGACGACCAGAAGGCGTTCACGCGCGACGACGTGGCCATCGTCAAGGACCTCGGCGAGCTGTTCAGCGGCGGCGTCGTCGACCGCGAGGCCGTGGTACCGGCGGCGCAGTCACTGGGCCAGGCGATGTACCGACTCGCGGAGTGGCAGGCCGGCATGGTCCGGCAGTACCTCGACGATGCCGCGGCCGCCGGCGTGAAGGATCCCTCGGACGGCGTGGCACGGGTCATCGATCGGATGGAGAACCTGCAGGCGCATGTGTGGCGCCGGCACCTGTCGTCCGCGACGCAGCGCCTGGTGACCCTCGACTCGACCGACGCGCTCACGGCGCGCATGGCCGTCGGCTTCGCCGACATGGTCGGCTACACGCGGCTGAGCCGCGGCCTCGCGATCGAGGAGCTGAACACGCTCGTCGCGACCTTCGAGGCGCGCATGCAGGCGGTGATCTACGGCGGTGGCGGGTGGATCATCAAGGGCGTCGGCGACGAGGTCATGTTCGCCGCGGAGAACCCGGCGGACGCCGCCCGAATCGGCCTCGAACTGCAGGAGCCGCACGAGTACCCGGAGCTGGACGCGATCGAGATCGAGTTCCCGCAGCTGCGCGTGGGCCTGGCCTACGGCGAGGTGCTGCAGCGCTACGGCGACCTGTTCGGCAGCGTGGTCAACCTGGCCGCCCGCCTGACCAGCGCCGCTCGGCCCGGGACCGTGCTCGTCGACGACAACTTCACGCAGGCCATCGTCGATGAGCCCGGGATCGACACCAAGAGCCTGCGCGCCTACCGCGCCCGCGGCTTCCGCGCGGTGCACCCGCACCTGCTGCGGTACAGCAAGGACGCCGTCGCCGCGAAGGAGGCGGAAGCCGCCGAAGCAGCGGCCGCCGAGGCCGAGGGAACCATCGAGGAGTAGCTCAGGCGGCGGCGAGCGCCACGGGACGCGGGCGCGAGCCGAGCAGCTCGCGGTGCACGCCGCCGACGAACTCGATCATCGAGCCGCCCAGCGCGTCGCACACGCTGCTCAGAACCTCCGACGAGGCCTCCTTGCGGCCGCGCTCGACCTCGGAGAGGTACTGCGTGGAGACACCCGCCTCGCCCGCGACCTCGGCGAGGGTGCGGCCCTGCCGCGTGCGCTCCTGCCGCAGCACGCGGCCGAACACCTCACGCAGCAGCGGCGGGCGCGCAGCCTCCGCCGACTCGTGCGTCTCGATGCTCGCCACCCCGCTCGTCATACGTTTCACCCTATCCGACGGTGCGCTCGCCGGGCGGAGCGTTCACGGTCGGCGAAACCGGCGCGTCGTCCTCGGGCAGCGGGTGCTCCAGCTCGTCGCGCGGCATCCGGGCGGCGAGGATCGCGATCGCCGCGAGCGGGATCGGCAGCACCGCCGCGAGCACGAAGGTCGCGGTGAGGCCGATCGCGTGGCTGACCGGACCCGCCAGGGCCAGCGACAGCGGCATGAACACCAGCGAGACGAAGAAGTCCAGGCTGGAGACCCGGCCGAGCAGGCGGCGCGGCACACGGCGCTGCAGCAGCGTGCCCCAGATCACCACGGGAGCCTCGAAGACCACCCCCAGCACGAAGCCCGCCGCGACCATGACCAGGACGTTCGTCGCGGTTCCGTACACCGCGAGAGGCAGGGCGCCGACGCCCCAGAGGCACATCATCACCGTGAGGTAGCGGCGGGGCAGCTTCCGCGAGGCCATGAGCAGGGCGCCCGCCACGCCGCCGAAACCGTAGGCCGCGAGGATCATCGAGTGGTCCGACGGTCCGCCGCCGGCGTGGTCCTTGATCGCGAAGGGCAGCAGCACATCGAGCGGGCCGACGACGACCAGCACCTGGATGCTCGCGAACAGCAGCGTCGCCAGCAGCCACGGGGTGCGCCGCACGTACTGCACGCCCTCCCACAGCTCACGCAACGGATGTCCCGGCTCGAGCCCGTCGGCACCGTCGGCGACGGCGCCGTCGGGCTCGAGACGGATCCGGGAGACGGACACCGCACCGAGGACGGGGAGGCACCCGGCGACCACGAGGGCCAGGCCGGGCGAGTGCAGCGCGATGAGGGCGCCCGCGATCGCCGGCCCCGCGGCCATGGACGCCGCCGGCCGCACCGCCGACTCGTAGCCGTTGACGGCGAGCAGTTCACCGGGCGAGACGAGCCGCGGCACCAGTGCCGAGTAGGCCGGGAAGTAGAAGCCGGACACCAGGCCCAGCGCGAAGGTGACGACCAGCATCATCGGCACGGTCACCGCGTCGGTGAGCACGAGCACGCCCACGCCGCCGATCGTGATCGCGTTGGCGATCTCCAGCACGAACAGGATGCGCTGCTGCGGCAGCCGATCCGCGAGCACGCCGCCGGCGAGGGTCGAGACGAGTAGGCCCGCGGCGGCGCCGCCGGACACGACGGAGACGCTGGTGGGCGAGCCGCCCATGCGGATGACCTGCCAGACCATCGCGATCATCCACATGCCGTCCGCGATGAGCGCGCACAGCAGCGTCACGAACAGGAACCGGTAGTTCCTGCGCAACAGCGGGCGCAGCATGCGGGGCACGTTCCAGCGCGTGCCGAGGTCGGTGAACACCCCTCCACGTTGCCGATTCACGCGTCCGGAATCAACTGATTTTCCCACTTGCCATCAACCGCGGTCGAGGTATTAGCGTGCCTGGAATGACCACCGAGACCGGGACCGAACCACAGCGCCGCACGAGCGGCCTGCGGTGGTTCCAGGTGGGCTCGGTCGCGCTGATCTCGTTCCTCGCCTTCGAGTCCCTCGCCGTCGGCACGGTGCTGCCGCGCGCCGCCGAGCAGTTCGGCGCCACGGCCGAGTACTCGGTGGCTTTCGGCTCCGCGTTCGCGGCCATGATCGTGGCGATCGCCTGGGCCGGGCCGTGGGTGGACCGCAGCGGGGTCCGTCCGCCGCTGGTCGTGGGCGGGATCCTGTTCGTCCTCGGGCTGATCGTCGTCGGCTCCGCGCAGGGCATGAACGTGCTGGCCCTGGGCCGCGCGGTGCAGGGCCTCGGCAGCGGTCTGCTCAGCGTGGTCCTCTACGCCATGGTCGGCCGCCTGATCCCCGCCGACGACCGGCCGCGGATCTTCGCCGCGTTCTCCACCGCGTGGGTGGTGCCCTCACTCGTCGGCCCCGCGATCGCGGGCCTGACCGCCGACACGGTGGGCTGGCGCTGGGTGTTCCTCGGCATCGCGCTCCCGGCCGTCGCAGCCCTGGCCGCGACGCTACGGGCCACCGTCGGGCTGGACGAGTCCGGTTTCGTCTCCGACGGTCCGCCGGACCGTGCGGTTCTGTTCGCCGCCCTGGTGGCGGGTGCGTCGACGGCGGTGGCGCAGTTCGCGGCGCCCCGCGGCGGGGCGGGATTCCTGGTGCTGGCGGGTGCGTGCCTGGCGGTGGCCGTCGGCGCGACGCGGCGCATGCTGCCCGCTGGGACCCTGCTGGGGCGCAGCGGGATTCCGCGACTGGTACTCACCAATCTGCTTCTGGCGGGCGCCTTCTTCGCGGCCGAGATCTACGTGCCGCTGTATCTGGTGCACGTCGACGCGATGTCGCCCTTCGCCGCCGGCTCCGTGATGACGGGTGCCGCGCTGCTGTGGGCCGGCGCCGCACAGGTGCAGGCACGGATCCCCGCGTCCGGGCCGGTGCGTCGGCGGCTTCCGCTCCTCGGAGCCGCACTCGTCCTCGCCTCGGTGGCCGGCGTGGCCGCCTGCTTCGCCGCCGACGCCCCGTGGCCGGTGATCTTCGTGGCGTGGGCGATCGGCGGCCTCGGCATGGGCCTGACCTATCCGACGCTGTCGGTGCTCGTACTCGGCGCCAGCGCCGCCGACGAACAGGGCACGAACTCCAGCGCCCTCAAGCTGGCCGATTCCGTGGGCACGGCGCTGGCCATCGCCTGCGCCGGAGCCGTGTTCGCACAGGTACTGGCGTGGGGCCACACCGGATTCGCCGTCACGATGCTGATCCCACTCGCCGCCGGAGTGGCGACGGTGCTCGTCGCCGCCGGCCTGACGATCGAGAAGTCAGCGGACTCCTGATCGGCGATCCCACCGGGCGATCGCCGATCAGTATTCGACCGATTCTCCGAGCGCCGCTGCCTCCCGGAGCAGGTGCATCGCCCGGCGCACCACAGGATTCCTGCACTCCGAATCCTTGACGTACGCGACGATGGTGCGGCGCGGTGCCGGATTGCAGACGTCGACGGCGACGGTGCCGGGCGGCAGTTCGGTGGCACCCAGACGGGGCAGCACCGTGACCCCCACGCCACGGGCCACGAACCGGAGCGCGGACGGGTAGTCGGTGGTCTCCACCACGAACCGGGGCGTGAATCCGGCTGCGGCGCAGGCGTCGAGCACCGCCTGGCGGCAGGCGCCGCGGCGCACGTCGTTGTCGATCCATCGCTCGTGCTCGAGTTCGGCCATGTCCACCAGATCGCGGCCCGCGAACCCGTGCCCCTCGGGCACGACGGCGACGTAGGACTCGACCACCAGATCCTCGTGCGAGAACCCGGCGACGGCGGTGGTCTGCCCGTGCTCCTGCCGCACCGCGACGGCGAGATCGGGACGGCGGGCGGCGATCTCGGTCACCTCGTCCTCGATCCGCAGACGCAGGCGGGTGTCGGGGAACTCCGCGCTGAGGGTCTGCACGACCGCGGGCATCCAGTGCGTTCCCGCCGTGGCGAAGACGTTCATGGTGATCCGATTGGCCTTACCGGCCCGCAGATCGTCGACCGTCGCGCCGAGGTCGTTGAGGCGAGCGAGGACACCGTCGGCCTCCGTGGCCAGCACCCGCCCCGCGGGGGTGAGCTCCACGCCCCGCCCGACCCGTTCCAGGAGCTTGAGTCCGGTCTCGCGCTGCAGGGCGGCGACGTGCTGCGAGACGGCCGACGGCGTGTAACCGAGGCTGGCCGCCGCCGCGGCGACGGAGCCCGTGGCCGCGACGGAGCGGAAGATCATGAGCCGGTGTGCGTCGAGCATGAGGCGTCTCCATTCAGTATTACTGAATGATAATATAGAAACGTTCGCTTGTGCTTATTCCGACTGGGTCGCAGAGTTGAGGCATGACGAAACGACTCCCCGCCCTGGCACTCGTCGCCGTGATGTTCGCGTGGGCTTCCGCGTTCGTGGTGATCCGCGCGATCGGCCCGCACGTCTCGCCGATCGCCATAGCCGAGGGCCGCCTGCTCGTGGGCGCTACTGCGCTCGGCGTCGTCTGGGCGATGAAGGCGCTGTACGACGGCGGTCTCCGACTGCCCCGCGGGCGTACGCTCGCGCTGACCGTCGGCTACGGCGCGCTCTGGTTCGCGCTGTACACGGTGCTGGTCAACGCCGCGGAGCGACACCTGGACGCCGGCACCACCGCCCTGCTGGTGAACATCGCACCGATCATCGTGGCGGTCCTCGCGGGGGCCGTCCTCCACGAGGGCTTCCCGCCGCTGCTCGTCGTCGGGATCTCGATCAGCTTCGCCGGTGCGGCCGTCATCGCCTTCACGGGGGACGGCAGGCGCGACGGTGCCGGAGTCGCCCTCGCAGTCGCCGCGGCGCTGCTCTACGGCATCAGCGTGGTCGCCCAGAAGCTGGTGCTGCGCACCGTCGATCCGCTCACCGCCACTGCGCTGGGCGCGGGCGTCGGTGCGCTCGTCCTGCTGCCGTGGGCGCCCCGGCTGTTCCGCGAACTGGCGGTCGCGCCGACGAGCAGCACCGTCGGTGTGCTCTACCTCGGGCTCGTCCCGACCGCGCTCGCCTTCCTGCTGTGGGCCTACGCGCTGGCGCACACCCCCGCCGGGGTCACGGCCTCGTCGTCGTACGCCGTGCCGGGCCTGTCGATCCTGCTCAGCTGGGCCTTCCTGGCCGAGACGCCCACCGGGTGGGGCCTGTTCGGCGGCGCGCTCTGCCTTGCGGGCGTGGCAGTCTCGCGGATCACCCCGCGACGTCGGCGCACAGCACCTCCGGCCACGCCCGCACGTCCTGCGGAGTCCGGGCGACCGACAGCGACGCCCGCGGCAGCATCCTGCTGAGCTCCTCCGCCGTCGACACCGGATGCGCCGGATCGTCGATCCACGCGAGCAGCGTCACGGGGATGTCGATCCGCGCCAGCACTTCCGGGGCCGGGAGGTCGCTGTCGGCTGCGCCCCGGAACAGGACCGGCAGGAGTTCCTCCGGCACGTCGGGCACCGTCGCAGGATGCCCGACGGTGGCCGGCGGCACCGGCGCGTCCTCCCCCGCGGCGAGGAAGGCCTGCAGGCCCCGCTCTTCGAGGAACGTTGCGGCGGAGCGGTACTCGATCGACTTCGCGGGGCGCGTCGCCCAGGCGGTGGGCGGCACCATGAGAGTGAGGCCACCGAACCTGTCGGGATCGCGCACCGCGGCGTGCAGCAGCGTGCCGGTCCCCATGGACGGGCCGACGCCGTGCACCCGCTCGCCCGGGAACCACGCGTCGAGGAGCCGGAGGAGATCGTCGGCGAGGTTCGGCCAACGGTAGTCGGCGGGGACGGGACGGCCCGTCGAGCGGCCGTGACCACGGGCGTCGTAACGCAGCAACCGGGTTCCGCTGAGGCCGCGCCCGAGATCGAGGTCGAGCACCCGGTCCCGGGCCCGGCTCGAGGTCAGCCCGTGCAGTTGGACCACGGGGCGGCCGCCCTCGTCGCTGTACTCGACGGCGAGACGGGCACCGGGGACGTCGAAGCTGGTCATCGGCCTTCTCTCGCCGGGCGAACGGTGCGTGGAAGGGCTAGGGTACCGGCCATGCGACTGACCAATGTCGCGCACCTGCGACTGCCCTTCGGCCGGCTGTACGGATACGACGTCACCGCGTCGGAGCCTGGCGCCGCGCTGCCGGTGTCGTTCGACCAGGCGCGGCACGTCGGCGGCGGGGATCGGCCCGGATCGTGGATGGCGCTGTCCTTCCGGCTTCCCGGACCCGTACCGCGCGATCGGCTCGCGCAGGCGTGGCTCGCCGTGATCGCGCGCCACGGCGCACTGCGCACCGCCTTCCTCCCCGGGCCCGACGGCCCGACCCTGCACGAGGTCACCGTCGGACCGGGAGCGTGGGTGGAGCACCCCATCGGGCCGGGGCAGGCAGTGGGCGACGCGCTGCGGGACGTGCTCGACGATGCCTGTTCCCCGTACCGGCGTCCGGCGCACCGGCTGTGCGTGCTGGAGACCGCCGCCGGGCCGACGGTCATCGTCGCGGCCGACCACGCGCACACCGACATGTGGTCGATGCTGGTGATCGCGCGCGACCTCCTCACCGCGCTCGACGAGATCGGTGCGGACCGCGCACCGTCGTCGGACCCGGTGCCGCCCTTCGTCGACCACACCCGGGCCCTGCGCGAACGCCCCCGCGCCCCCGCGGAGGTGCGCGGGCGGTGGCGGGAGATCCTGACCGCGAGCGGCGGTGTCATGCCCGTGTTCCCGCTGCCGCTCGGCGCGCCCGAGCCGTACGTCGAACGGGTCGAGGTGCGGGACGTGCTGGGCACCGACGAGGTGGCCGCCTTCGCCGACGCGGCGCGCGCGGCGGGCGTGTCGACGCTGTCGGCGACCGTCGCCGCGATGACGCGGGTGACGCTGGATCGCGCGGGCGCCCCGTTGCGCGCTGTGTTCCCGGTGCACAGTCGCTACGACGAGCGGTGGCACGACTCGGTGGGCTGGTTCATCACCAATTCGGTGCTGGACTCGCCGTCGGCGGAGCCGCGCGCCGCCGCCGACGCCGTGCGCGAGGCGGTGGGCCTGGGCTCGTGGCCGCTCGAGGACGTGCTCGCCGAGTGGGGCGGGATGCCCGAGGCGCCCGGCATGTTCGCCATCTCGTGGCTCGACCTGCGGCGGCTCCCGGTCCGCATCGACGCCGCCCGCCTCGACGCCCAGTACGTCGGCGCGACCATCCGGACCGACGGCGTGATGCTCTGGTTCATCCTCGACGAGGCCGGCCTGCACCTGCGCTGCCGCTACCCGGACACCCTCGAGGCCCGCGCGAACGTCGGCAGTTGGCTCGACTCCGTGGTCGGCGAGCTGCAGGCCCGCGCCCGCGCGTGAGTCCGATCAGCCGGCGGCGCGCTTGCGGGCGGGCCGCTCGGCCTGCGCCTCCCGGTTCTTCACCGAGGCCTTGAGCGCGGCGAGCAGGTCGGCGACCTCGTCGTCCTCGGCCTCCTCCTCGGGTGCCTCGGGGAAGGCCGTGCCGCCGGTGGCCTTGGCCTCGATGAGCTGGCGCAGCTGCACCTGGTAGTCGTCCTCGTACTGCTCGGGGTCGAAGTCCGTGGCCATCGAGTCGATGAGCGAGGCGGCCATCGCGAGTTCCTGCGGCCGGATCTTCACCTCCTCGCTGAGCGCGGGGAAGTCCGCCTGACGGATCTCGTCGGGCCAGAGCAGGGTCTGCAACACCATGACCTCGTCCACGACCCGCAGTGCGCAGAGCCGGGTGCGGTTGCGCAGGGTGAAGGTGCAGATGGCGAGGCGGTCCGTCTCCTGCAGCGCCTGCCGCAGCAGCACGTAGGCCTTCGGCGACTTCGACGAGGGCTCGAGGTAGTAGGGCTTGTCGAACATGATCGGGTCGACCTCCTCGCGAGGCACGAACTCCGTCACCGCGATCTCCCGGTGCTTCTCCACCGGCATCGACTTCACGTCCTCCTTGGACAGCACCACGGTGTCGCCGCCCTCGGACTCGTAGGCGTTGGCGATGTTCGCGAACTCGATCTCGTCGTCGGTGCCCTCGCGGACGCGCTTGTACCGGATCCGGACCCCGTCCTTCGCATCCACCTGGTGCGACTTCGCGTCATGACTCTCGATCGCGGAGTACACCTTCACGGGCACGTTGACCAGCCCGAACGACAGCTCACCCGTCCATATCGCGCGCATGTGACCATTGTGACTGGTGTGAGTGCGGAATGCGAGACCAACTCTCGGCCCTGCGCTCGCCGGGCGTACGAGGCCGGCAACGATCCCCACGATTCGGCACGCATGTCCGTCGCGACGAGGCATGCGTCAGGCGCATGGGCACTGACCTGCGAGATCACGGCCGGGTATGCAGTTCGCGCATAACCGGGTTCGGCACTCCGGCCCGGCGCGGGTCGATCCGCTCCGGCACCAGGTCGATTCGCGACCGAGGCTGACCGGCCCGGCGCCGACCGACCGGAGTTGAAGGATATGCGCCAACCGCATAAACCGACCCCGTTTCTGCAGGTCAACGGGCATGCGTCCGACGCATGGCCGTGGCGCCGACCACCGATCCCTTCCCGGCCGGCGCCAGCACCCGATAATGGGACCGTGGCGCAGATCCGGGAGAACCGCGAGGTCGACGGCATCGCCGTGCAGCTGACCAATCTGGACAAGGTGATCTACCCCGCCACTGGCACCACCAAGGCCGAGATCATCGACTACTACCAGGCCATCGCCCCGTTCGCGCTCCACCACCTGCGGGACCGCCCGCTGACCCGCAAACGCTGGCCCAACGGCGTCGACAAGACGGCCTTCTTCGAGAAGCGGCTGCCCGGTCACGCACCCGTGTGGATCCGCCGCGGCAGCCAGCACCACTCCGACGGCGAGTCCCTCTACCCCGTCATCGACAACGCCGCCGGCATGGTCTGGCTCGGGCAGCAGGCCGCCCTCGAACTCCACGTGCCGCAGTGGACCTTCGTGTCCGACGGTGCCGCCCCTGGCCCGGAGCCGCTCGACGCGCCACCGCCCGGAGCGCAGCTACTCGTCCCGGAGGTCCCCGGCCCGCCCGACCGCCTCGTCCTCGACCTCGACCCGGGTCCGGCGGTCACCCTCGACGATTGCGCGGCCCTCGCGCTGCGCATCCGCGATCTCCTGGCCGCGATGGGCATGGACGCCTACCCCGTGACCAGCGGCTCGAAGGGACTGCACGTCTACGCGCCGCTGCCCCCGGGCGGGATCTCGTCACAGGGCGCACGGAAGGTCGCCCACGCGATCGCCGCCCAGCTCGAGTCCGAGTCGCCCGAGCTGGTCACCGCATCGATGGCGAAGGACCAGCGCGGTGGACGGATCTTCGTCGACTGGTCGCAGAACAGCGCGTCCAAGACCACCGTCTCGCCCTATTCGCTGCGCGGACGCGACCACCCGTGGGTCGCCGCGCCGCGCACCTGGGACGAGCTCGCCCGGCCCGGCCTGCGCCAGCTCGAGTTCGGGGAGGTCCTCGCGCGCGCCCTGTCCGACGGTGACCTCCTGGCCGGGCTCGACCGTGCCGACGACTCCGGGCCGGCACGCCCCGGGCCGGCAGGCTCCGGGGTCGCGCCCGCGGCACCGTCGACGCCCCCGGCCGAGCCCGTGGACCTGGGCGCGTACCGAGCCAAACGGGACGCGCGCAAGACGCCGGAGCCGTTCGGCGGCGCACCGTCGCAGGGGGATCCGATCTTCGTCATCCAGGAGCATCACGCGCGCCGCCTGCACTACGACTTCCGCCTGGAACACGACGGAGTGCTCGCCTCCTGGGCGGTCCCGAAGAACCTGCCCGACGACCCCGAGATCAACCACCTGGCGGTGCGCACCGAGGACCACCCGATGGACTACGCCGCGTTCGAGGGCAGCATCCCGAAGGGCGAGTACGGCGGCGGCGACGTGACCATCTGGGACCACGGCACCTACGAGCTGGAGAAGTGGCGCAGCGGCGAGGTCATCGTCACCCTGTACGGGAATCGCCTGCGGGGCAAGCGGTACGCGCTGATCCGCACCGGCGAGAAGAACTGGCTGGCGCACCTCACCAAGGACAAGACCGCGAGCGCGCAGGCCCCGGCGACCACGTCAGCACCGGATCCCATGCTGCCCACCGAATCCCCCATCGACCGGCTGTCCGGCGCGGACTGGGCCTTCGAGGGCAAGTGGGACGGTTATCGGATCATCGCAACGGTGCGCGGCGGCACCGTCGCGCTGCGCACCCGGTCCGGGCGCGTGGTGACCGGAGAGTTCCCCGAATTCGAATCGCTCGCACACGATCTCGATGGCATGGATGTCGTGCTCGACGGCGAGGCCGTGGTGCTCGACGCGAACGGCGTACCGTCGTTCCACCTGATGGCGGGGGGCGACACCCGGGCCGGCGCCGTACAGCTGTTCCTGTTCGACGTGCTCGCACTGAACGGCGTCGACCTCACCACACGCCCGTGGACGGTGCGCCGGCAGGTACTGGAAGGCCTTGCGCCGCTGCTCGAAGCGGACACCTCGGTGACCCTTCCCGGACTCGTGGACGCCGCCGACGGTGCACAGGCCGCGGCGCTGAGCGCCGAGCTCGGCTGGGAGGGGATCATCGCGAAGCGTCGCGACTCCCCGTACCTGCCGGGGCAGCGCGTGCGGGCCTGGCTCAAGCACAAGAACTGGCGCGACCTGCAGGTCGCCATCGGCGGCTGGAAGCCCGGAAAGGGCTCGCGGGCCAACGGGATCGGCTCGGTCCTCGTCGGCCTGCCCGCCGAGACCGGGCTGGTGTACCTGGGGTCGGTGGGTTCCGGCTTCTCGGACCGCGACCTCGCGGCGCTGCAGGAGGAGCTGGAGCCGCTGCGGATGCGGCGCTCGCCGTTCACCGCGCCGCTCGACGATCCTGACGCCCGCGACGCGGTGTGGGTGCTGCCGAAGGTGATCGGCGATGTCCGGTACTCGTCGCTCCGCCGCGGCGGCCACCTTCGGCAGCCCACGTGGCGCGGCTTCCGGCGCGACCTGCTGCCCGGCGACCTGCCGACCGCCGGCGAGGCGCCGTGGGAGGGCCCGGAGGAATAGTTAGTGCACTATTGATTAGTGCACTACTCGACTGATACCGTCGACGTCATGACCGAGACGACGACCGACGCGGATCCCCTCGCCCTGGAACGCCAGGTGTGCTTCGCACTCGCGCTCGCCAACCGCGCCGTGCTCTCGGTCTACCGGCCGATCCTGGCGCCCATGGGGCTCACGCACCCGCAGTACCTGGTGATGCTCGCGCTGTGGGACTCGTCGCCGCGGTCGGTGAAGGCGCTGGCCGCGACCCTGCAGCTCGACTCGCCGACGCTGAGTCCGCTGCTCAAGCGGCTCGAGGCGCAGGGGCTGCTCACCCGCGGCCGCGCCGCGGACGACGAGCGGCGGATCGACGTCGAACTCACCGAGGCCGGTCGCGACCTGCGCCAGCAGGCCCTCGCGGTGCCGCCCGCCGTCATCGAGAGGCTCGGCGCGAGCCTGGCCGAGCTGGAGGACCTGCACCGCGTCCTCACCACCGTCAACGCCAAGGCGCTCGCCGCGGGCGCCCTCGAGGAGACCCCATGAACGCCGTCCACCGCCCCGATCCGCTGCACTACCTCGCCTGGGTCTACACCGGCTCCCTACCGGAGCGGAACCGGGAGTGGGTGCGCCACAACCTGACCCGCCGCACGTGGATCGCCCGGCACCTGCTGCGCGGCCAGTTGGCCTTCGTGCCCGTGTACGCGCTGCTCGTACTGCTGCTTCCCGGATCACTGTGGCTGCGCGGCGCGACGGTGCTACTCGGCGCCCTGCTCGCGCTCTTCTACAACGCCGTCTACATCGTCCCCAACCGCGTCCGCCGCCTGCAGAAGAACGGCCTCGACCCCGAGCTCGAGAACCCCGCCGTGATCCGCCGCCGCGCCGAGACGCGCCGCGCCTACGAGGCCGCGTACGCGCCCACCCGCTCCTGACCGTCCCGCCCGCGGTACGGCGCACCGTCGTAGCCTGAGGACATGCCCGTCAGTGCGATCGTCACCATCCCCGGCGTCCGCGTCGGCCACACCACCGACACCGCGGCCCGCACCGGCTGCACCGTCGTGACCTTCCCGGACGGCACCGTCGGGTCCGGCGAGGTGCGCGGCGGCGCTCCCGCCTCCCGCGAGTTCGACCTGCTCTCCCCCGAACGCTCCGTGGATGAGATCCACGCCGCCGTGCTCACCGGGGGCTCCGCGTTCGGGCTCGCCAGCGCCGACGGGGTGATGCGCCGCCTCGAGGAGGAGGGGCGCGGCGTCGAGACCGTCGCCGGACGGGTGCCGATCGTGCCCACCCTGGGGCTGTTCGACCTCATGGTCGGAGACCCGACGGTACGTCCCAGCGCCGAGGACGGTTACGCCGCAGCGGCTTCCGCGTCCGCCGATGCCGAACTGCACGGTCCGATCGGCGCCGGCACCGGCGCCACCACGGGCAAGGCCCGCGGCCTGGAGAATCTCCACGACGCCGGGCTGGGGTACGCCGAGGTACGCGCCGGCGAGGTGATCGTGGGCGCACTGTGCGCCGTGAACGCCTTCGGCGACATCCTGACCGGTGAGTCGACGGCCACCGCGGACTTCGGCTACGAGCCCTTCGAGCGCGGCGGGAACCGCGAGAACACCACCATCGGCGTGGTGATCACCAACGCCCGGCTCAGCAAGGTCGAGTGCCTGATCCTCGCGCAGGGCGCGCACGACGGCCTCGCCCGCGCGATCGACCCGCCGCACACCCGGTTCGACGGTGACGCCTTCATCTCCGCCGCCACCGGTGCGGTGGAGGCCAAGGTGGACCTGGTGCGCGCGCTCGCGATCACCGCGGTCGCCGAGGCCATCCGGTCCCGCGCCTGACGTCCGGACCGAGCCGATGATCCCCCTCCACCGCGCCGGCCTGGCGGCGTGCTTCCTGGTGCTGGCCTCCGCCTGCGCCGTGCTGCCCGAGGATCCGGGCCCGGCGCCGGAGGCACCGTCGACCCCGGCGGTGGTGATCACGACGCCGAGCGTGGCCCCGTACAACGTGGTCGCGCCGGGTGTCCCGGCCGCGGTCGCGACGCGGCCCACCACCGGCGCGGGGATCGCCACCTACGCCGACCCGTTCGGGGTGTACTCGAGCATCTGCACGCTGGGATTCCTCGCCCGCTACCCGAACGGGCAGATCGTGGCGTTCACCGCCGGGCACTGCGCCGAGGCCGCGCGGCAGGTGCGGCCGGACCGCAACCCCGTGGCGCGTTACCTGACCTCCGCGGACAGCAGCGTCCCCTTCGGCGAGTACATCAAGGCGACCCGCAGCGCACGCGGACAGGACATCGCGATCATCCAGGTGGCGGGCCGGGATGTCGCGCCGGTCGCCCCGGCGATCGGGCCCGTGACCGGGTTCAGCACCCCGGACCGGTTGCGCGCGGAGCGGCCCGAGATCTGCATCGTCGGCGCCCGCACGGGCCGGCACTGCGGGGTTCTCGAGGACGCCTCCGGCACCCGCGTGACGTGGGCCGGGATCCCCGCCGTCGAGGGCGACTCGGGCGGGCCGGTGTACGCGAAGTGGCCCGACGGGACCTTCACCGCCGTCGGCGTGGTCAACTCCGTGCACACCCGGGCCGACGGCACCGGAACCGGAAGCGGTACGGGCACACTCATCGCCGCCGACATCGAGGCGAACGACATGACGCTGCTGGGGACCGTCTAGAGCACGCCCAGCACCTGGGTATCGATGTGCAGTCCGGTGGGCGAGCCGTCGGCCGCGCGGGTGACGAGGACGGGGTAGAAGCCGTCACCCCAGCCCGAATCGCTGACAGCGATGTTCTCCCCGTGTTGAGCTCCCGGGATCGGAAACATCCCGGAGCCCTTGATGAAGGCACTCGGGTCGTCATCGGTGGGCAGGTATGCGCGAATCGCGGCGCCGTCCGCGAACGCCACCATTCCGGCATCGACCGCGACGCCGTACACCTTGTCACCGGTGGGCGCCGGCTTGCCCGGCGGAACCGCCAGCTCGACGCGCGTCGTGGGCCGATCGGAGAGCACGAGACTGAGGTAGGCGATGCGCCGGTTGGAGCCATCACGGTTCTTGGACATGTCCGCAACGGTCTGCACGACGCGGTACGTACCGTTGGGGACGGCGAACCTGCCCGCCTGCCCCAGGCTGACATAGGGATCCGACGCTTCGACCAGCCCCGATCGGACGACGAGCTGTCCGAGGTCGCGGACGGTGACCGGCACCCGTCCGGTGCGCGTCGGGGCCTCGCCGGCCCGAAGCGCGTGAAAGTCGGACAGTGCGGGATAGCGCGGCTCAGCCTGCGCCGCACCGACGCCGTGGACCAGCGGCCCCGCAAGCGCGACCGCGATGACCGCGACGAGCCCTACGATCGCCAATCGTGCAGATCGAATCACCATGGGTAAATCATGGCATGCGATCGACGCGCGCCGCTACGAAACGTCGATGCACTCGTCCGCCGCAGAGCGCGAGCGCCGGGACCGTCGGCGCGGAGATCATCCTCAGGCACGCGAAAGGAGTCCGCCGGGTGGTCACGCGCCTAGCGGGTGAGGCTGGTGCCGAACACGCGTAGTTCGCGGTAGGCCACGCGGAACGTCGCGCGGGTGTGCAGATCGCCCGCCTCGCCGTCGTGGGCCACGCGGAAGGGCTCGTCGGCGTCGATCGTGACGACGGGGGCCTGCAGCTCGCGGTAGACCTGCGAGTTGCGGATCCGGCCGCTGATCCAGGACAGCAACAGCCGTGACCAGGCGTACCGGTGCCCGTCCTCGAGGTACCGCACGTCGAGCACACCGTCGTCGAGGCGGGAGCGCCGGCCGGGCACGAAACTCGGTGCGCCGTACATGGAATTGCCGAGGAAGAAGAAGGAGACGGCGGCCGGGCGGCCCTCGATCCGCACCGTCACGGGTGAGGAGTGACGCAGCACGTGGCGCATCGCACGGACGGTGGCCGTGGCGCGACCGATGCGACGCTTCTGATAGCGGGTGCGCGCCTCGACGAAGTCCGGGTACGCGCCGATGCTCGCGGTGTTGAGCAGAAGCTTCTCGTCGTTGAGCCACACCACGTCGACCTTGGCGACCCTGCCGTTGCGGATCGAATCGACGACGGCGGCAACGGTTTCCGAACCGATGTCCAGGGCGAAATGGTTGAAGGTACCCGCCGGGAAGACCGCGAGCGGCTTGCCCGTCGCGACGGCGTGCGCGGCCAGCGTGGCCACGGTGCCGTCGCCGCCCGCCACACCGAGGAATTCAGCCCGCTCCGCGGCGTCCGCGGCGACCGTCTCGATATCGGAATCCGCACTGAGCTCAACGATCTCGGCCCGGGGCAATGCCGAGCGGATCTCCTCCGCCACGCGGGTGCCGGTCCCATCGCCGGATGCGGGGTTGAGCACCACGACCAGGCCCGCACCGTCATGCTCGGTCTCGACGCGCTCGACCGTGGGCTCCGGCGTCATCGTGCGGCTGTCGTCCACGGGCGGCACGAGCCGGGCGCCCGCGATCGCGACGCCCGCTCCCACCGCGAACCCCGCCAGGACGTCGCCCGGATAGTGTGCGCCGGTGGCGACCCGGGACAGGCCGACGGCGCCGGCGAGTCCCGCCAGTGCGTAACCGGCGGTACGGTTCTCGAGCCCCACGCCGATCGCGAAGGCCGCTGCGGCCGCCGAGTGCCCGGACGGGAACGACGTCGAGGTGGGCTGGCGCCGGGCGCGGCGGAGCGGCACACCGTCGAACACCGGGCGGCGACGGGGGTAGATCCGTTTGAGCCCCTGGTTGACGATGAGACTCGTGACCGCGAGCGAGACGATCCCGCGGACGGCGCCGCGGCGCGACGACAGGCCGCCCAAGCCGCCGAGCCCGGCCGCGATCACCAGCCACAGCTTGGAGTGATCCGCCGCCGCGGAGAGCGGGCGCATCGTGAGGTCGAGGAGGGGACTCGGCGAATCGGCGACGGCGTCGAACAGTCGGCGGTCGAGATCGCTCAGCCCCTCGTGAAGGGTGCGGAGGGGGTGCGGCGCGGGATCCGACATGACCCGAAAGTACCCCGGTCCGCTGCGGACCGGACCACGTCGGCGATCAGCGCAGGTGGATCGCCGCCGCGGCGTGGATGGCATCGGTGAGGCGCTCGACGGCGCGGGTGTGCAGCCGCCAGGACTGCCAGTACAGCTTCACGTCGACGGTGTCGTCCGTGAGGCGGAGCAGGGTGCCGCGGTCGATCGCGTCGCCGACGTCGGCCTCCGGGAGGCTGCCCCAGCCGAGCCCGGCCCGCACCGCGTGCGCGAAGGCCTCCGACGACGGGATCCGGTGCATCGGCGGCCCCTCCTCGATCCCGCGCCGGCGCAGCACCCGGGTCTGCAGCTCGTCCTTGCGCAGGTCGTACTGGACGATCGGCATCTCGCGCCAGCGCCAGCGACCGCCCGCACGCCACCGCTCCGCATACGCCGGCGTGCACACCGGGAGGTAGCGCATGGTGCCCAGGTACTCCACCGAGCAGCCCTGCACCGGCTCCGGGTCGGTGGTGATCGCGCCCAGCACCGAGCCCGCGCGCAGCAGGTCCGCGGTGTGGTGCTCGTCGTCCACGACCAGTCGCAACAGCGGACCGTCGGGCTGCGCGGCGATCGAGACGATCACGTCGCGGAACCAGGTGGCGAGGGAGTCCGCATTGACGCCCACGTCCAGCACGGTCGACGGTGCGCCGCCCGCCAACCGGCCCAGCGCGTCGGCCTCGAGCGAGGCGACGCCGCGGGCGAGGCCCAGCAGCACCTCGCCCTGGGAGGTCGGGCGGCACGGTCCCTCGCGGGTGACGACGACGTGCCCGACCTGCTGTTCGAGGGCCCGGATCCGCTGGCTGACCGCCGACTGCGTGATCCGTAGTCGCGCCGCCGCGGCACCGAAGCTCTCCTCCTCCACCACGGCGACGAGGGTCTCGAGATGATGCCCGCTCAGCATGAAGTAATTCTAATGGGTAATCTCCTTCTCGTATTGGCACTTATGTCGGGTCTGGACCTAGCGTCGTGGTCATGACCTCAGCACTCCTCGCCGGCATGGGCCTCGGCCTGTCGCTCATCGTCGCCATCGGCGCGCAGAACGCCTACGTCCTGCATGTGGGTGTGCGGGGCCGCGGACTGGCGGCGGTCGTCGCCGTGTGCATCGTCTCGGACGTCGTCCTGATCGTCGCGGGGGTCGCAGGGCTCGGGGCGGCGGTGTCCGGGCGACCGGTGCTGCTCGAGACGGTGAAGTGGGCCGGCGTCGTGGTGCTCGCCGGGTACGGCCTTCGGTCGCTGTGGTCGGCACGGACCTCGGCCGGCCTCGTCGCGGGCGGCGACGGAGCGGCGTCGGTCGCCGCGATCGTGGCCGGCGTGCTGGCACTGACCTGGCTCAATCCGCACGTCTACCTCGACACCGTGCTGCTGCTCGGGTCGGCGTCCACGCGGTACGCCGGTGACCGTTGGTGGTTCGCACTCGGCGCCTGCGTCGCCAGCGTCCTGTGGTTCTGCCTGCTCGGGTTCGGTGCCCGACGGATGGCGGGAGTGCTGGGCCGGCCGGGCGTGTGGCGCGCGATCAACCTCGGGATCGGCGTGCTCCTGCTGGTACTCGCGATGCGCCTCGCGACGATGCCGCTCGGGGGCTAGCCCTGCGGTCGATTCCTCCCGCGGAGCGAGCACTATCGACCACACCGCCCGCACCGGATCGGGCTTCGAGCCCTGCCTCGCGATGTCGCGCGGGACCACCGGCTCGCGGCCACGGGCTCACGCGGCGATGGCGTTCACGGCGGTGATGACGTCCGTCATCACCGCTTCACCGTCACCGTCGAGCTGATGCCAGCCGAAGCGGAGGACCCGCCACCCGGCGAGCACGAGGCGGTTCTGCTTGCGTGCGTCGTTCATCGCACGATCCGGGGTGCGGTGGAAGGCCCAGCCGTCGACCTCGATCGCGAGCCTCTGCGCGGGGAACGCGAAGTCGATCGAGTACACCCCGAAAGGGAACTGCGCGCGCCACCCGGTGAGGTGATGCAGTTCGAGCATCGTCTGGAACAGGCGCTCCGCCTCCGACTCGGCATCGCCGACGATCACGGCCAACAGTCGGCGGGCCTCCGCCATGCCGTGCCGCCCGGCGTTCCGCTTCGTCGCAGCGGCGAGTCCGTCCACCGTGACGATCCCCTCCTGGAGCGAGCGATCGAGCAGCGCGCTTCCCCCGACCGCCGCCGACTCGAGCGCCGTCAGCGGGGCCGCGGTCACCGACAGCCCGCGAACCACGTCGAGATCGGCCGGCAGCAGGTCGCGGCGGTGCACCTCCAGGTCGTACGGGACTTTCGGCGCCCTCCGATGGCTGCGGGGCACTGTCAGCGAGATCGAGTCCGGCGGCGACTGCGCGATGCCGTGCCACCACGCCGCGGCCGCACCGTCGACAGCCCCGCCCGTAGCGCCCGTCGCAGCGCGCAATCGGGCCTCGTCCGTGAATGTGTGCGTGGCGGACAGGTACGCGCCGCCACCGAGTGCGATCCACAGCTTCGCCTCGACCAGCCTGCCGATCGCCGACGAGCTGAGCCCGAGGCCCAGCGCCGCCGACCGCGTGATCACACCGTCGTGGTCGGCGAGGTACTCCGCGAGCTCCCGCTGTTCGCGTCGCGCCGACGACTCGGCCGCTCGCTTCGATCCGTCCCCCATATCAATTGGACGCATGGGACCGGACCACGGTTCCGGCCCGACCACCGTGGTCGATTCTTCCCGTGCAGCGGGCAGGATCGACCACACGGCGAAGCGCGTACGTTGGAACGCATGGCAGCTGTCACGATCATCGGTGGACACGGCAAGATCGCGCTGATTCTGGCGCGCATCCTCAGCTCCCGGGGCGATGCGGTCACCTCCTGGATCCGCGACCCGGGGCAGTCGGAGGAGGTCGCCGCAACGGGAGCGACACCGCGGGTACTCGATGTCGAGAACGCCTCCCGCGAGGAGATCGCGGCCGCCCTTGCCGGGTCGGACGCGGTCGTCTTCTCCGCGGGCGCCGGCGGTGGGAATCCCGAACGGACCTACGCCGTCGACCGCGACGCCGCGATCCGCTCGATCCAGGCGGCCGAGCAAGCCGGGGTGAAGCGCTACGTCATGGTCTCCTACCTCGGGGCCGCACCCGATCACGGCGTCCCGGAGTCCGATCCGTTCTTCCCGTACGCGGAGGCCAAGGCCGCCGCCGACGTCGCGCTGCGCGCGTCCGACCTGGACTGGACGGTGCTCATGCCCGGCCGGCTCACGCTCGACGAGCCCACCGGCCGCGTCGATCCGGACGCGACGCGGTCCGCGGACAACCCCGGCACGTCACGCGCCAACGTCGCGCTGGTCGCCGCCTCCGTGCTGGACCGGCCGGACACCGTCGGAAAGGACCTGCCCTTCACCGACGGGGACACGGCCATCGAGAACGCCTGGGCCTGACCACAACGCAATTGAACACCGTTATGGAGGGTAAATCCCCAGGTCGGATTCTCCATAACGGTGTTCAATTCGGGAGGCGGGATGCAGAAGGGCCCGGCACCGTCGAGAAGACGGTGCCGGGCCCGAGTGCTGTGGAGATCAGCGCATGGCGGAGAGGATGTCCTGCACGCGGTCCTTGGCGTCACCGAAGAGCATCGCCGAGTTGTCGCGGAAGAACAGCGGGTTCTGGACGCCGGCGTAACCGGCGGCCATGGACCGCTTGAACACGATCACGTTCTCGGCCTCCCACACGGTGAGCACGGGCATGCCCGCGATGGGGCTGCTCGGGTCCTCGGACGCGGCCGGGTTGACCGTGTCGTTGGCACCGATGACCAGAACCACGTCGGTGCCCGCGAGGTCGTCGTTGATCTCGTCCATCTCGAGCACGATGTCGTACGGGACCTTCGCCTCGGCGAGGAGCACGTTCATGTGCCCGGGCAGGCGGCCGGCGACCGGGTGGATGCCGAACCGGACGTCGACGCCCTTCTTGCGCAGCTCGCTGGTGAGCTCGGCCACGCCGTACTGCGCCTGCGCCACGGCCATGCCGTAACCCGGGGTGATGACGACGGACTTGGCACCGGACAGGAGCTCGGCGACCTGCTCGGCGTTGACCTCGCGGTGCTCGCCGTAGTCCTTGTCCTCGGCCGGGCCGGCCTCGATGCCGAAGCCACCCGCGATGACGGAGATGAACGACCGGTTCATCGCCTTGCACATGATGTAGCTCAGGTACGCACCCGAGGAGCCGACGAGCGCGCCGGTGACGATCAGCAGGTCGTTGCTCAGCAGGAAGCCCGACGCGGCCGCGGCCCAGCCGGAGTAGCTGTTGAGCATCGAGATGACGACGGGCATGTCGCCGCCGCCGATCGACGCCACCAGGTGCCAGCCGAGGAACAGCGCCAGCGCGGTGATGACCCCGAGCAGGATCAGCGACGTGGTGTCGTGGTGCGTGTCGCGCGCGACGTACACCGCGGTCAGAACGACGAACAGCACCAGCGAGCCGACGTTGATGAAGTTCTTGCCGGGCAGCATGAGCGGCGCCGACTTCATCTTCCCGGAGAGCTTCCGGTTGGCGACGATCGAGCCGGTCAGGGTGACCGCACCGATGAAGATGCCGATGGCGATCTCGGCCTCGTGGATGTTGGTCAGCGACCGGATGTCACCGGGGTTCACACCCGTGGTGTCGAAACCCTCGAGGGCGCCGTTCCAACCGATGAGCACGGCGGCGAGGCCGACGAAGGAGTGGAGCAGAGCGATCAGCTCGGGCATGCCCGTCATCTCGACGATGCGCGCGCGCCAGAAGCCGATCAGGGCGCCGACGACGATGGCACCGGCCATGAGCACGACCGGCAGCCACTTCAGGTCGAGGCTGTCGAGATCGAAGACCTTCTTGAGCACCAGCGCGATGGTCGCGACGAGCGCGATGCCCATGCCGGTGATGCCGTAGGTCAGGCCGCTCTTGCTGGACTCGTGCTTGGACAGCCCGGCCAGCGAGAGGATGAACAGAAGCGACGCGACGATGTACGCCGCGGTGGCGATTGCGGTGATGGTCATGGATCACGCCCCCTTGCTGAACATGGCGAGCATGCGGCGCGTGACCGCGAATCCACCGAAGATGTTGATCGAGGCGACCAGGATCGCGATCGTCGACAGCACGAGCACCGTCGTGTTGTCGCTGGCGATCTGCAGTAGCGCACCGACCACGACCACGCCGGAGATGGCGTTCGTCACCGACATCAGCGGCGTGTGCAGCGCGTGCGCCACGTTGCCGATGACGTAGTAGCCGATGACGATCGCCAGCATGAGCACGGTGAAGTGCTGCGGCAGCGGGTTCGGCGCGAAGCTGATCAGCAGGCC
This sequence comes from Tsukamurella pseudospumae, assembly GCF_001575195.1. Taxonomy (NCBI): domain Bacteria; kingdom Bacillati; phylum Actinomycetota; class Actinomycetes; order Mycobacteriales; family Tsukamurellaceae; genus Tsukamurella; species Tsukamurella pseudospumae. The sequence goes on along the minus strand of NZ_LSRF01000058.1, from coordinate 209,368 downwards.
GAAGAGCACGACGCCGATCAGGGTGAGCGAGACCTTCTTGGACGCCGACATCGGCTCCTTGACCGGCTTCGGCTCCACCGCGGCGGCGGGCTCCGCCTTCGGCGCGGCCGAGACCTGCACCGGCGGCGGCGGGAACAGCAGCTCACCCGCGCGGGTCACGGTGATCGACCGCTGGACGGGATCCTCGAAGTCGAGCACGAGCTGCCCGTCCTTCTCGGGCGTCACCAGCTTGAGCAGGTTGACGAGGTTCGTGCCGTACAGCTGCGAGGCCTGCGCGGGCAGGCGGCCCGCGAGGTCCGTGTAGCCGATGATGGTGACGCCGTTCGGCGTCACGATCGCCTCGTCCTTGACCGCGCCCGCGACGTTGCCGCCGTTCTGCGCTGCCATATCGACGATGACACTGCCCGGCTTCATCGAGGCGACCATCTCCTCGGTGATGATCCGCGGCGCGGGGCGCCCGGGGATCAGTGCCGTGGTGATGATGATGTCGACGTCTTTGCACTGCTCGGCGTAGAGCTGCGCCTCGCGTGCCTTGTAGTCGTCGTCCATCTCCTTGGCGTACCCGGTGGCCGAGACCTCGGCCTTCTCGTTGGCCACGGAGAGGTACTCGCCGCCCAGCGAGGCGACCTGATCGGCCACCTCGGGACGCGGGTCGGTGGCGCGGACGATCGCGCCGAGCGAGCCGGCGGCACCGATCGCGGCGAGGCCGGCGACGCCGGCGCCCACCACGAGCACCTTGGCCGGCGGGACCTTGCCCGCGGCGGTGACCTGCCCGGTGAAGAACCGGCCGAAGACGTGCGCGGCTTCGACGACGGCGCGGTAGCCGGCGATGTTCGCCATCGACGACAGGACGTCCATCGACTGCGCGCGCGAGATGCGCGGCACGGACTCCATGGCCAGCGCGGTCAGCTCACGGCGGCGAAGGTCCTCGAGCAGGTCGGGGTTCTGCGCGGGGGCCAGGAGGCCCGCGAGGGTCGCGCCGGGGCGCATACCGTCGAGCTGCGCGCCCGACGGTGCGTTGACGCCCAGCACGATGTCCGCGTTCCGCGCATCACCGATCGACGCACCCGCCTCGACATAGGCCTCGTCCGAGAACGAGGACGCCGCACCGGCGCCCGAGTCCACGACGACCTCGTAGCCGAGCTTGATCAGCTGGGCGACGGTGGCGGGGGTGGCGGCGACGCGGGTCTCGCCCGGGCGCGCCTCTTTCAAAGCTCCGATGATCATGCGCAGCACTCCCACTGCTGTCCCCCGAACGGGGACATGGTCGGTTCACCGACGTTCATTGATTCGTTCCTGTCGTCCCTACCGGGCCACGCGGACACGGGCCCAGAGCTCCGGCAGCAGGGCGAATCCACACGAAGACAGTCCCCGCCGCGGTGTGAGCGGGGACGAGGATTCGTGCGGTGCCTGGGATCGCCAGGCTAGGAGGAGAACTCCATGGCCCGCCTGATGCTCAGAACAGTGGGCTGACCATAACACACCCAAACTTACTCGAAAGTAGGGTCCTTAGCGTCGACAATCTCCTGGTCGGGGCGGGTATCTCCCGGCAGATCGACGCTCATGTAGCGGTCGATGAGTGTCGCGAATGTGCGCAATTCGTCCACCGACCAGTCTGCGGTCCGGGCGGCGATCCTGCGCCGCCACTCGCGGTCGGTGTCGGCCAGCACGCGCTCGGCGCGCTCGGTGAGGCGCAGCTGCCGCGACCTGGGATTCGCCGGATCGGCGTCGCGGCGGATGAGGCCCCGTCGTTCGAGGCCCGCGAGCTGACGACTGGCGGTGGACTTGTCGATCGACACGGCCTCCGCGAGATCGACGGCGCGGATGCCCGGCGACTCGTTCAACACGAACAGCAGGGTGAAGTCGACGTACGAGACCTCGGCGCCGACGAACCTGGCGTCGGCACGGATCCGCTTGGCCAAACCGACGATGCCCCGGACGATGAGATCCACGTCGTCGGGGGAACGCGGTGGCGCCCCGCGCGCGGCCCCGGTCATCAGTAGCCCCGGTCCCGATCGATCACGGCGAGCGGCTCCATGCCGTTCGCGACGCGGCGCACGTTCACCTCGACGCGCTCGAGCAGCGCCGGGCGCAGGTGCTGCGGCGGGTTCGCGACGTGCGGGGTGATGATCGCGTTCGGGATGGACCACAGCGGGTGGCCGTCCGGGAGCGGCTCGGGATCGGTCACGTCGAGGCCGACGCCGCCGATCGTGCCCGCTCGCAGCGCGGCGACCAGTGCGTCCGTGTCGATCAGCGATCCGCGCGCGACGTTGACGATCCAGGAGTGCGGCTGCAGCTGCGCGAGGACCTCGGCGTTCACCAGGGCACGGGTCTCGGGGGTCGACGGTGCCGCCACCACGACGTGATCGACGCTCGGCCACACCTCGTCGATCCGGTCCGCGGGGACGACCACGGCATCGTCGACGGGCCGCCCCGAGCGATTGACCGCGACGACCTTGACCCCCAGCGCGCGCAGCGCGGGGATGAGGTCGCGACCGATGCCGCCCGCGCCGACCACGGCCACCGTCGAACCGCCGAGACGGCCCGTGCGCGCGGCGGCCGACGCGGGGTCCCATGAGCCCTCCCGACGCCAGAGTCCGCGGACGCCGGCGAGGAGCAGGGCCAGGGCCTGCTCGGCTACGGTGGCGGAATACGCACCGGCCGCGGAGGTGAAGACGACCTCCGGGTGGCGCGCGAGGGCGCCGCTGCCGAGGAACCCCTCGATGCCGGCGAACGGGAGCTGCACCCAGCGCACCCCGGCGGGCAGCTGCGGGAGCGGCGACCGGGAATCGGTCCACACTAGACCCGAGGCGCGCGAGAGCGGGCCCGGCACACCGCCGCCCGCGGTGATCGCGGCGTCGAAGTCGGAATCGGGCTTCGGCCCCACGGCGATGACGGGCGCGTCCTGTGACATGCACGAAAGCCTAGTGAGCGGGCGGTGGTCGCGTGGCTGACCGCGCCGACGCGCCGTGTTAAAACTGAGACTTGTGTTAACCCATGAGTCTCAAGTTAAGATTGAGACTATGGCCATGCCCTTCCTCGACCACGCGCAGCCCCGTCTCGCCGCGCTCCGTCGTCGCCTCGCAGCGACGACGATGGGCCGACGACTCGACGAGGTGCGGCCCACCGCGACCTGGAAGGTGGCCAGTTCGGTCGTCTACTCGGGCATCATCGCCGTCGCCGTGATGGGCGTCGCGGTCCTGCTCCTGGGCGTCAAGCCCGCGAACCCCGAGGTCGCGCCGGTCAGCGCGGTCGAGGTCGGGGACTGCGTGACGGTGTCCGGCGGGAACGCCGTGCGGACGGGCTGCGACGGTGACGGCTTCAGTTTCGCCGTCGCGGAGAAGCTCGCCGCGAAGACCGCGTGCAGTGTGCCGAGCTACGCCCGCGTCGAATCCGCGGGCGCGACGCTGTGCGTGGTCCCGCGGCTCACACTGGGCAGCTGCTACCAGGTCAAGCCCGATACCGCCGCGACCACCGACATCCGGCCCGTCACCTGCCCGACCGCACTGGGCAGTGCACCGTCGAACGTGATCCGCGTGACCGAGCGCGCGGGCGGCGCCCCGCTGACCTGCCGGGGCTCGGCCGCGCTCAATTACGCCGCACCGCAGCGCGTGAGCTACTGCATCGCACCGGTGAACTAGGCACGACGCACAGGAGGGGCGGCCGGATCCATCCGGCCGCCCCTCCCGCGTACGTGGGTCCGCTCAGGCGTCGAGGTCCTGAGCGACCAGGGCCGCGATCGCGTCGACCGTGCCCTGATCCGCGGATTCGACGGTGACCTCCACGCCCTGCTCGGCGCCCAGGGTCATGATCATCAGCGCCGAGCCGGCGTCCACCGGCTCGCCGCCGGCGACCGCGAGGGTGACCTCGTGGCCCGACTCGTTGACGGCATTGGCGATCACGGCGGCGGGGCGGGCGTGCAGGCCGACGGCCGATCCGACGGTGACGGTGGTGCTGGGCATGTCTCTCCTCGTGGGGTGGGGTTCTGCTCGGCGCGGCCGGTCGGCCACGGGAGCGCTCGGGTCCAGTATTACGCGGCGACGGCCGCGGGCTCAGCGGATTCGACGGCAGCGGCACCGCGACCGGCGAGGGACTTGGCGGCGACGACCGTCACCGCGCTGACGACCACGCCGACGGCGAGCGCGATGAGGAACTTCCACCACGTGCCGTTCATGGCGAACAGGACGAAGACGCCGCCGTGCGGCGCGCGCAGCTGCGCGCCGAGCGCCATCGACAGGCCGCCGGTGACCGCGCCGCCGAGCATCATCGACGGGATCACCCGCAGCGGGTCCGCCGCCGCGAACGGGATGGCACCCTCGGAGATGAACGAGGCGCCGAGGAACCAGGCGGCCTTGCCGTTCTCCCGCTCGGGCTCGGTGAACAGCTTCGGGCGCAGCACCGTCGAGGCCAGCGCGAGCGCCAGCGGGGGCACCATGCCCGCCGCCATCACGGCGGCCATCATCTCCCACTGGGCCGGACCGGCATCGGCCAGGCCGATGCCCGCGACGCCGAAGGCGTAGGCCGCCTTGTTGACCGGGCCGCCGAGGTCGAAGCACATCATCAGGCCCAGCACCACGCCGAGCGCGATCTTGGAGCTGCCGCTCATGCCGTTGAGGGCACTCGTCATCTCCTCGTTCACCCAGCGCAGCGGGCCGGCGAGGATCATGTACATCAGGCCGCCCGTGATGAGGGTGGCGAACAGAGGAATGATCACCACCGGCATGAGACCGCGCGCCCACTGCGGCAGTCGCAGCTTGCCGATCCACAGCGCGACGACACCCGCGAGCAGGCCTCCGACCACGCCGCCGATGAAGCCGGCGTTGACGGTCACCGCGAGCACGCCTGCCACGAATCCCGGTGCGAGGCCGGGACGGTCGGCGATCGCGTAGGCGATGTAGCCCGCCAGCACAGCGACCATGAGGTTCATCGCGGCGCCGCCGGTCGCATTGCTGACCGCGCCGATGTACGTGAGGAGTCCGCCGTCCGGCAGATTCCAGAGCGAGTTGTGCAGGGCGATGTACTGGGCGTTCGACATCCCGCTGTCGCCGTGGTCGCTGCCGATCTCGTAGCCCGCCAGCAGGAAACCGAGCGCGATCAGCAGGCCGCCGGCGGCGACGAACGGGATCATGTAGCTGACGCCGGTGAGCAGGGCCTGCTTGAGCCGGCCGCCGATCCCGACCTGTGAGGAGGCGGACTCGGTGCTCGCGGCGGCGGCACCGTCGACCCGTGCGGCGTTCGGATCCGCTGCGGCGGTGAGCGCCTCGGCGATCATCGCGTCGGGCTCGTTGATGCCGCGCTTGACGCCGGACGCGACCACGGGCTTGCCCGCGAACCGGTCCCGGCCCTTGACGCCCACGTCGGTGGCGAAGATGACGGCGCCGGCGTTCGCGATGGTCTCCGCGGAGAGGGGTGTGGAGCCGGACGAGCCCTGGGTCTCGACCGTGAGCTCGACGCCCGCGCGCTCCGCGGCCAGCTTGAGCGCGTCGGCCGCCATGTAGGTGTGCGCGATTCCCGTGGGGCAGGCCGTGATCGCCACCAGGTCGGGCTTGCCCGACGGTGCCTTCGCCGGCTCCGGCGCGGCGGCCGCCGCTGCGGGGGCCGCCGGCGTCGCGGCGGCGGGCTTCGGCGCGATGACCTCCTCGACGAGGGCGACCACCTCGTCCGGGGTCGCGGCGGCGCGCAGCGACGCGGTGAACTCGGGGCGCACGAGCGCGCGGGCCAGTGCGCTCAGCAGCTTCATGTGTTGCGAGCCGCCGGATTCCGGCGCTGCGATGAGGAAGACCAGGTCGGCAGGACCGTCGGGGGCGCCGAAGTCGACCTTCGGATCGAGCCGCGCGAAGCCCAGGCTCGCCGCGGTGACCGCCGCGGAGCGGCAGTGCGGGATGGCGATCCCGCCGGGAAGACCGGTGGCGGACTGCGCCTCTCGAGCGAGGGCTGCCTCGACGAGGCCGTCCACGGAGGTCGACCGACCGGCGTCGGTGATGCGCCCGGCGAGGTAGCCGATCACCTCGGTCTTGTCGGCGCCGGCCGATACGTCGAGCGCGACCAGGTCGGTCGCGATGATCGATGCGGTCATGGGGTGTTCTCCGGTTCTGCAGGTGGATCGTCGGGAGGGAGTCAGAGGGCCGTGACCCGCACGTCGGCGACGGCGAGCTCCTCCGGTCGGGGCGCCTGGGTGCCCGGCAGTGCGGCGGCCGCGGCGCCGTAAGCGACCGCGAGGGACAGGCACTCGGGCGGCTGGGCGCCGCGCTCGTGCGCGATGAGGTATCCGGCCAGGGAGCTGTCGCCGGCGCCGACGGTGCTGCGCACCGTGATGCGCGGGGGCGTCGCGACCCAGGCACCGTCGGCCGTCACGAGCAGCGCACCCGCACCGCCGAGGGTGGCGAGGACGGCGGCGCCGGTGGCGCGGTGCAGTTCGCGCGCGGCGTCCAGGACGGGACCGGGATCGCCCGCGGCGGCCCGCGATTCGAACTCGGCGCCCGCGACGGGATCGCGCCCCACGAGCTCGGCGAGCTCCTCGGCGTTGGGCTTGAGCAGTGCGACGCCGCGCACCGCGGACGCGGCGAGCGCCGCCCCCGAGGTGTCGACGGCGATCCGCGGACCGTCGGGCCCCGCGCCGAGGCGCGCCATGAGACGTGCGTACCAGTCGTCGGGCAGGCCGGGCGGGAGCGAACCGCAGAGCGCGAGCCAGGAGGCACCGTCGGCCGCCGCGACGACGGCGTCCTCCAGCGCCTGCACCGTCTCCGACGCAAGGTGCGGCCCGGGGGCGTTGAGCTTGGTAGTGGTGCCGTCCGGCTCGGTGACGGTGATGTTGCTGCGGACCTCGTGGCCGACGGGCACCGGAATGGCGGGCACGTCGAGGCGGGCGAGGGCGACGAGCAGGGGGTCGCCCTGATCGGCGGGCAGGACCGCGACGGTGCCCGCACCGGCGGCGTGGACCACACGGGAGACGTTGACGCCCTTGCCCCCCGGATCGGCGGCGGCGCCCTGCGCGCGTTGCACGGCGCCGCGCCGGAGGGGTGCGCCGAGCACCACGAGCCGGTCGAGGCTGGGGTTCGCGGTGACGGTGACGATCATCGGGCGACCTCCACGTCCACACCGTGCTCGGCGAGCGCCGCGGCCAGGTCCGACGGCACCGGCGCATCGGTGACGAGGACGTCGATCGCATCGAGCGGAGCGAAGGCGACGAGGCTCTCGCGGGCGAACTTGGTCGAGTCGACGACGAGGACCACGATGTCGGCGGCACGGACCATCGCGGTCTTGACCGCCGCCTCGTCGGCGTCGGGCGTGGAGAGCCCGCGCTCGGCGCTGAGGCCGTTGGCGCCGATGATGGCGACATCCGTGCGCAGGCCCGCGATCTCGGCGACGGTGCCGGCGCCGACGGCGGCCTGGGTGAGGCCGCGGACGCGCCCGCCGAGCAGCCGGAGCTCCACCGTCTCGCGGATGGACAGCGCGGCGGCGACGGGTACCGAGTTGGTGATCGCGGTGATGTGCAGGTTCGTCGGCACCTCCCGGGCCGCGGCGATCGTGGTGGTACCCGCGTCGAACAGGACCGAGCCGCCCGCGGGGGGCAGGAAGCGTCGAGCGGCGACGCCGATGGACCGCTTCGCCTCGGAGTTGGTGCCCTCGCGCTCCCCCAGGCCCGATTCGGCGCCGGCCAGGACGCCCGCCGCGACGGCGCCCCCGTGCACGCGGCGCACGCCGCCGAGCCGCTCGAGCGCGTCCAGGTCGCGGCGCACCGTCTCCGGCGTGACGTCGAACCGCTCCGCCAGCTCGATCACCGACGCGCGGCCGCGCCCACCGACCAGCTCACTGATCGCGCGCTGTCGTTCTTCCGCGTACATCGCCCCTCCGAGTTAGTGGGATTCTGTGGTTTTCCTTTTGCTTTTTCTGTTTTTACGCCTGTTTGTGTTGACAAGTCAAGAGGATTTCGTAATCTAGGTCACATGAGTTCGCAGCAGACGACCGAACCGCACGTCCTCACCGGAACCCCCGTGGTGCCCGGAGTCGCCTACGCCCCCGTGATGTGGCCCGGCGCCCGGCCGGAGGTGCCGCCGCCCGTCGATCTGCCCGAGGACGACCGCGCCGCCGAAGCCGCGCGGTTCTCCACCGCGGCGCAGGCCGTGGCCGATCGTCTGCGCCTCCGCGCCGCACAGGCCCAGGGCGCGGCGGCCGAGGTCCTCGGCGCGAACGCGGGCCTGGCCTCCGACAAGGCGTGGATCGGCACCACCGAGAAGCTGATCCAGGCGGGCACGCCCGCCGCGAACGCCGTCGCCGCCGCGACCGAGCAGTTCGCGGACATGTTCACCAAGATCGGCGGCCTCATGGCCGAGCGCGTCACCGACCTGCGCGACGTGCGGGACCGGGTCGTCGCCGAGTTGCTCGGCGGCCCGGAGCCCGGCGTGCCGGTGCCGGACGCACCGTCGATCCTGTTGGCCGACGATCTCGCCCCCGCCGACACCGCCGGCCTCGATCCCGCACTGATCGTGGGCATCGGCACCCGGCTCGGCGGCCCCACCAGTCACACCGCGATCATCGCCCGGCAGCTGGGCATCCCGTGCATCGTCGGCCTGGCGGAGGCCGGCACCGTCGACGCCGGGACGCCCGTGCTGCTCGACGGCGGGGCGGGCACCGTCACCGTCGCCCCCGACGAGGGCGGGGCGAGGGCACTGGTGGCCGAGTCGGCCCGGCGGGCGGCGGAGGTCGCCCGGTGGCGCGGCCCCGGGCACACGTCCGACGGTGCCGCCGTCGCGATCCTCGCGAACGTCCAGGACGGGGCCACCGCACGGGGCGCCGCCGAGCGACAGGTCGAGGGCGTGGGCCTGTTCCGGACCGAGCTCGCCTTCCTGGACCGCGCCGACGAGCCCTCCGTCGAGGAGCAGGCGACGCTGTACCGCGAGGTGATCGACGCTTTCCCCGGGCAGAAGGTCGTGATCCGGACGCTGGACGCGGGCTCGGACAAGCCGCTGAAGTTCGTCGACCACGGCGAGGAGGAGAACCCGGCGCTCGGCGTGCGCGGGATCCGCATCGCCGAGGGCGATCCCGGCCTGCTCGAGCGGCAGCTGGACGCGATCGCGGCCGCCGCCGAGGGCGCCCAGGCACAGCCCTGGGTGATGGCGCCGATGATCGCCACCCCCGCCGAGGCCCGGGACTTCGCCGCGCAGTGCCGTTCCCGCGGGCTGGTCGCCGGTGTGATGGTCGAGGTACCTGCGGTGGCCCTGTGCGCCGACGCCGTGCTGGCCGAGGTCGACTTCGTGTCGATCGGCACCAACGACCTCACGCAGTACGCGATGGCGGCGGACCGGATGAGCACCGAGCTGGCCTCCCTCACCGACCCGTGGCAGCCCGCGGTGCTGCGGCTGATCGAGCTCACCGGCCGCGCCGGCACGGCAGCGGGCAAGCCCGTGGGCGTGTGCGGCGAGGCCGCGGCCGACCCGCTGCTCGCGTGCGTCCTGGTCGGCCTCGGCGTGACCTCGCTGTCCTGCGCAGCCGGCGCCGCGGCGGCCGTGGGTTCCCGGGTCGGGGGCGTGACCCTGCAGCAGTGTCGCTGGGCGGCCGAGGCGGCGGTGGCGGCGACGGACCCGCAGGCCGCGCGCGAGGCGGCGCGGGCGGCGCTGGCCTGAGCGGATCGGATCGGATCCGCGAAACCTGTCGGTGGTCACTGATACACCTGGGAGTGTTCCGGGCGCGGCCCGCGCCCGGCGGAAACGAGGAGCCGTCATGATCGACCACTTCGGGATCAACTGCGCCGACCTGGACGCCGCCAAGCGGTTCTACGACGGGGTGCTGGCCGTCCTCGGCTCGCGCCGCGTCATGGACTTCGAGGTGGCCGTGGGCTACGGCTCCGAGCAGCCGGTGTTCTGGATCTCGGGCGCCGCCGAGGGGGCGTCGAACCGGGAGGCGCACATCGCCTTCAGCGCGCCGGACACCGCCACCGTCGACGCCTTCCACGCGGCGGCGCTGGAGCTGGGCGCGGAGTCGCTGCACGCCCCGCGCCTCTGGCCCGAGTACCACCCCGGCTACTACGGCGCCTTCGTTCGCGATCCGGATGGCAACAACGTGGAGGCCGTGTTCCACGGGGCCGCCCAGTAGGCGGTCTTCAGGGGACGTTCAGGGCGTGTTCACCGCATCCGGAATACATCGGACTACGGTCCGGTTATGGTTGATGAGTCTTGAGAGTTCAACCATCGAAGGAGCACCCCATGAGCAACGTCCTCCCCGCCGGCACCTACGTCGTCGATCCCGTCCACTCGTCCGTCGAGTTCTCCGTGCGCCACCTCATGGTGAGCAAGGTCAAGGGCCGCTTCGACGAGTTCTCCGGCACGATCACGGTCGCCGAGGACGGGTCCGCGTCGCTCAGCGCTGAGGTCGACGTGACCTCGGTGAGCACCCGCAACGAGCAGCGCGACGCCCACATCCGCACCGCCGACTTCTTCGACGCCGAGAACCACCCGAAGGCGACCTTCGTGTCCACGGGTGTCGCGACGAAGGGCTCGGACTACGTCCTGTCCGGCGAGCTGACGCTGCGCGGCGTCACCAAGCCCGTGCAGTTCGACCTCGAGTTCCTCGGCACCAACCCCGGCATGGGTCAGGGCGAGGTGGCCGCGTTCGAGGCGAAGACCGTGATCACCCGCCAGGACTTCGGCATCACCATCGACATGCCGCTGGAGACCGGCGGCAAGGTCATCGGCGACAAGATCACCCTGACACTCGACATCGAGGCCCTGCGCCAGGCCTGATCCTGGAGCCCTTGCCCTCCTCCGTCATCTCGTACATACTTTGTACGTACGAGACGACGAAGGAGAGGGCAGTGGCACTCGAAGCCAAAGACCGGCGGATCAATCTGCGCACCACGAGTCGTCAGGAACAACTGCTGCGGCGTGCCGCAGAGGCGTCAGGCGAGTCGCTCACGGAGTTCGTGCTGGAAACGGCGGTCTCGGAGGCCGAGCGCGTGCTGGCCGATCGTCGATGGTTCGCCGCGTCGGAGGCGCAGTTCGTCGAGTTCACCCGTCTGCTCGATGCGCCGCTTCCCACCGCGAAACTGGCCGCCCTGTTCGCTCGCGAATCGGTCTTCGACCGCCCGTTCCACCTGGCCGACTGATGTCCGGCGTACTTCGTGCGCCACGACGACTCACGAAGTCCGACGACCGGTCGTCGTTCACGAGCGGCGCCGAGGAACTCGACGACTGGTTCCGGCGGTTCGCCTGGCAGAACCAACAGGCCAAGAACTCCGTGGTCTACGTCGCTGCCGTCGATGACATCGTGGTCGGGTACTACGCGATCTGCGCGGCTGCCATCGGGCACGACGATGCGCCGGAGGGTTTCACCCGTCGACGGCCGAACCCCATCCCCGTCGTACTCCTGGCACGCCTGGCCGTCGACAGGCGGGCACAGGGGCGTGGTGTCGGCGCCGGCATGGTCCGGGACGCCGTCGCACGAGCACTGTCCGTGAGCACCGGCCTCGGGGCGGCCGCGCTGATCATCCATTGCAGGGACGATGCCGCGCGCGAGTTCGATCTCCGCCACATCGATCTGCTCGAATCGCCGATCGATCCCTTGCACCTGATCCTGCCCCTCCGGGCGGCGGCCGCCGCGCTGGAGGGGCCGGAGGGTCAGTAGTGGAAGGTGTCCGACGGTGCCGGGGCGTGCTCGCCCTCGATCCCGTCCGAGACCACGATGCCGTAGGCGCGGGCGAGGTCGAGGATCTTCGTGGCCCGCGCGATGCGCGGCAGATCGGAGCCGTTGCGGATCTCGCCGCCATCGCGGTCGAACTCCGCGAAGAACTCCCGCGACCAGCGGATGTCCTCGGGCGAGGGGCTCAGCCCCTCGTTCACCGGGTGGCACTGATCCGGCGTGAGGCAGATCTTGCCGGTCATGCCGAACTCGGCCGAGACAGCGGTGGCCTCGCTGAGCAACAACCCCTTCGAACCCACCGTCGGGCCGTCGATGGCGCCGGGCAGGTGCGCCGCCTTCGCGGCGATGGTGAACCGAGACCGGGCGTACGCCAGGGTCATCGGGTCGCCGCCGAAGCCGGTGTCCCGGCGGAAGTCGCCGATGCCGAAGGCGAGCCGGAAGGTCCCCTTGGCGGACGCGATCTCGCCGATCCGCTCCAGCCCCCGGGCCGTCTCGACCAGCGCGACGATGAGCGTGTCCGGCAGCCGCTTCGCGGTCTCGGTCACGTGGTCCATCGACTCGACCATCGCGAGCATCACGCCACCCAGGTGCTTCGCACCGCGCAGCGCCTCCAGGTCGTCGGCCCACCACTGCGTGCCGAAGCCGTTCACGCGCACCCAGGCGCCCGGGGGCACACCGTCGTTCTCACGCCCCAGCCAGTCGACCACGTTCGCCCGGGCGACGGCCTTGTCCTTGGGCGCCACCGCATCCTCGATGTCCAACACCACGATGTCGGCACGCGAGCGGGCGGCATCGTCGAACCGCTCGGGCTGCGCCGCGTTCACCAGGAGCCAGCTCCGGGCGAGCACGGGGTCGATCCGGAAGCCGATGGGCTCGTCGGCGTCGGTGGTGGTGGTGGAGCGCGGCGTCATCGTCGGTGGCCTCAGGTTTCTGCTGTGGGTTCGATGAAGAGGGTACCGATATGCGGGAAGGCCCCGGGCGAGTGCCCGGGGCCTTCCTTGCGATCGCTGTGTCAGCGCGGGGTCAGTTGAACCAACCGGTGCGCTGCATCTGCCACACCTGGTCGCTCCAGTAGCCCCACGTGTGGGTGCCCACCGACGAGAAGTCGTAGTGAGCGGGCACGCCGGCCTTGTCGGCGGCGGCCTTGAAGGCCTCCGACTGCGACTTGGCCAGGATCTCCAGCGGCACGCCCTGAACGATGTCGGCGGGCGACGGGTTCGGGGTGTACTTGCCGGGCTCACCGGTCGAGGCGGTGATCCACAGCTTGATGCCCTTGAGGCGCGCGGCCTGCACGGTCGGGTCGTTCTTCGCCCAGTTGGCGTCGAACGGGCCGCCCCACATGTCGAGCACGTTGTAGCCGCCCGCGTCCAGCATCGCGACACCCACGGCGACGGGCATGCCCGGGGCCGAGGTGTTCAGGAAGCCCGACAGAGCCGCGGCGCGCTTGTACACGCCGGGGTTGTTGGCAGCGTTGATGAGGGCGGCGCCGCCACCCATCGAGATGCCGACGAGCGACAGGTTGCTCGAGAAGCCGCGCGACTTGATGTACGCCGGCAGGCTCGTGGCGAGGAAGTTGCCCCAGGTGGGCTTGTAGGTGCCGTTGCCCTGCTTCGACGAGTTCGCCCAGTTCGTGTAGAAGCTGGCCGTGCCGCCGACGGGCATGACGACGTTGATGCCCTTCTCCGACAGGAAGGCGACGTTGGAGTCGCGCTCCCAGCCCGAGACGTCCTGCGTCGCGCGCAGGCCGTCGAGCAGGACGACGGTCGGGGCCTTGGCCGGGTCGGTCGTGGTGGAAGCCCACGAACGCACCGTGACGGCCGGCATGCCGGCACCGTCGACCTTCTCGGACTTGAATCCCTTGGGCGGGTTCTTGGCGCTACCCGGACCCCAGGCACCGGCGACGCCGGCACCCATGCCGGCGAGGGCGGGCACCATGGCCGCGGTGAGAACCGCTGCACCCGCTCGCTTACCCCAGGCTGCTCGCATTGCTGACCTCTCCTTTTTCACGCGTTGCCGCGCATTTGCTGGTGGACCGGACAGCCTGTCGTCTCCGACCAAGCCTAGTCACAGCCGTCACTCTAACATCGTTCGTCACACATGTCACATGTTTCACATTCGTCACATGGGCGACACTCTCCCTGGATCTCATCGAAATCACAGGGTAAGTCGTTACAGACGCTCCCGTATTCCTCAGGAAAGTCATCCACATCACAATACGACAGACGACCCCATTCGTCCGAACGAGGCCGTCTGTCGTGTGATCTGTTCGTGCGTTCGCGAAGTCTACTTCGAGAACCAACCGGTGCGCTGCATCTGCCACACCTGGTCCTGCCAGTAGCCCCACGTATGGGTGCCGGCCGGCGGGAAGTCGTAGTGCACCTTGTTCAGGCCGGCGCGCTGCGCGGCACCCTGGAAGGCGCGCGACTGCGACAGCGCGAGCCACTCGAGCGGCACGCCCTGGATGACATCGGCGGGGCCCGGGTTCGGGGTGTACTTGCCGAAGACGCCGTTGCCGGCCGAGATCCACAGCGGGACGTTCTTCAGGCGGTTCACCTGAACGGTCGGGTCGTTCTTGGCCCAGCGCGAGTCGAACGGGCCGCCCCACATGTCGAGGCCGGCGTTGTAGCCGCCCGAATCGAGGGAGGCGATGCCGACGGCGATCGGGATGCCCGGCGCCGAGATGTTGTTCAGGCCCGACAGCGATGCGGCGCGCTTGTAGTAGCCGTTCGAATCGAGGGTGTTGATGATCGCGGCGCTACCGGACATCGAGAGGCCGACCAGCGAGACGTTGTCGCTGAAGCCGAGGCTCTTGATGTACTGCGGCAGGCTGGTCTTCAGGAACGAGGCCCAGGTGTAGCGGTAGGGCTGACGGTTCGTCGACGACGGCGCCTGCCAGTCGGTGAACCAGCTCGAGGTGCCGCCGACCGGCATCACGACGTTGATGCCCTTCTGCGACAGGAAGGCCACGTTGGCGTCGCGCTCCCAGCCTGAGACGTCCCAGGTGGCGCGCAGGCCGTCGAGGAAGACCACGGTGGGGGCGGTCTTCGGGTTGGTCGTCGTGGACGCCCAGGTGCGGACCTTCACGTTCGGCATGCCGGCGCCGTTGACGAAGGCCTGCTTGAAGCCCTTCGGCGGGTTCTTGGCGCTACCCGGACCCCACGCGTTCGCGGCGCCCGTGCCGGCGATCGTGAGGGCCGGAATGGCAGCCACGGTGACGGCGGCGGCGACAGCCTTCTTGGCCAAGCCGTTACGCATACGCATTCGTAACTCTCTTCCTTGTTCGGTCGCCCGGTGGGCGCGTCCTACCGCCTGCGCGGCCCCGGGGAACCGGGACCGTCCGGTACCACAGGTGACCCCCATGGCACGGCAGGACAAGCGGAGCAGTGCTCATCAGGCACTGTATGCGAGATATCAGTTCCTGACAAACTCTTAGTCGGGGGCGCGTCGAAGTCCGTTACTCCCGAACGCAAAGATCGTCCATACCGAGTGGTCAGCGCTGGACAACCGGTACTTTTCCGCCTCGGACCACGCCGCATTCAACCCGTCACGCTCTCAGCTTCCGCCCAGAATCAGGGCCGACGGAAGGTGTCGGCGCACCGTCGGACCCCGTACCGTCGGGGCGTGTCGTTCTCCCTTCCCGAACTCTCCGAGTCCCCCGCCGAGCGCTACGCCCAGCTCGCCGAACACGCCCGGGCCCTGATCGACGGTGAGCCCGACCGGGTCGCCAACGCCGCGAACCTGTCGGCTCTCGTGAAGGCGACGGTGCCCGACCTCAACTGGGTGGGCTTCTACTTCTTCGACGGTGCCGAGCTCGTCGTGGGCCCCTTCCAGGGGCTGCCCGCGTGCATCCGCATCCCGCTCGACCGCGGCGTGTGCGGGGCCGCGGCGCGCACGCGGGAGACGCAGCGGGTCGCCGACGTGCACGCGGTCGCGGACCACATCGCCTGCGACGGAGCCACTCGTTCCGAGCTCGTCGTGCCCCTCGAGCGCGACGGCGAGCTGATCGGGGTCTTCGATCTGGACAGCGAGAGGCCCGCGCGGTTCAGCGACGACGATCAGCGCGGCCTCGAGGCCGTCGCCGCGGTGTTCGTCGCCTCGCTGCGCTGACCCGGCGATTCGCCCGGCCCGCAGTGGGCGATTCGGGTGTGGGAAGCCATCCGCACCCGGAACGCGCGAGCGCACCCGGCATGCCGGGTGCGGCTGGGTGAAACGGGTGCGGATGGCCATCCGCACCCGATCTGCGCCGTTCCATGTGGTCCGAACGGACGGCGCGGCGAGCGGGCTAGAAACCGCGGCCGGGGTTGAGCAGGTTCTTCGGGTCCCAGACGGCCTTGATGCCGCGGTGCAGGTCGAGGACGTCCTCGGAGAGCTCCTCGCCCACCCAGCGGGCCTTGAGCACACCGACGCCGTGCTCGCCGGTGAGCGTGCCGCCGAGCTCCAGCGCGGCCTGGAAGACCTCGTCGGCGGCGTCCCAGATGGCCTGGGGCACCTCGCGATCGTCCTTCGAGTAGATCAGCGTGGGGTGCAGGTTGCCGTCGCCGGCGTGCGCGCAGGTGGGGATGTCCACGTCGTACTTCGCGGCGATCGCCTCGATCCGCGCGAACATCTCGGGCAGCTGCGAACGCGGCACGCCCACGTCCTCGGAGAAGATGTTGCCCGCGTGCTCGTAGGCGTGAAACGCAGCACGCCGGACCGCCAACAGCTCCGCGGCCTCGGTCGGATCGTCGGAGACGACCGTGTAATGCGCTCCGGCGGCGTCGAACTCGCGTTCCAGCACGGCGGCGTCCGCCGGGGTGCTCCCCTGGCCGATGAGCATCGCGCGGGTCTCGTCCTCGAGGCCGAAGGGGCGCAGCGCCTCCACGCATTCGAGCGTGCGACGGTCCATGAGCTCCATCAGCGCCGGCACGACGCCGGTGCCCACCACCGCGGCCACGGCGGCCGCCGCGCTCACCACGTCCGGGAACGACGCGGCGACGGTCGTCGGCGGGATCACCGGCGCGGGACGGAGTTTGACGGTGACCTCGGTGACGATGCCGAGCGTGCCCTCGCTGCCGACCAGCAGCTGGGTCAGGTCGTAGCCGGTGACGCCCTTGACGGTGCGCCGACCGGTCGTGATGATCCGCCCGTCGGGCAGCACGACGGTGAGCCCGAGGACGTACTCGCGCGTGACGCCGTACATGACGCAGCGCAGGCCGCCCGCATTGGTCGCGACATTCCCGCCGATGGAACAGATCTCGAACGACGACGGATCCGGCGGATACATCAGCCCGTGCTCGCGGACCGCGCGATCGAGGTCCGCGTTGATGACCCCCGCCTCCGCGCGCGCGTACTGATCGGCCACATTGATCTCGAGCATCGCGTTCATCTTCGCGAGCGAGATGATCACGCAGCCCTCGATGGCGCTGGCGCCGCCGGCGAGGCCGCTACCCGCGCCGCGCGGCACGATCACCACGTCGTTGGCGTAGCACCAGGCCGCCGCCGCGGCGACGTCCTCGGTGGTCTCGGCGAGCACCACCGCCAACGGCACTGCGCCGTGCACGGGCGAGCAGTGGTCAACGGCGTAGGCCGCCGTCACGTCGGGGTCGGTCAGAACCGACCCCGTGATCTCCGGGAAGGTGTCCATCGAGGCCATGACGGGCACCGTCCTACATCGGCATGAGGTAGGTGCGGCGCGGCACGCGCTGCAGCTCCTTGTCGCGCAGCTGCGCGATCGACTTGCGGATCAGCAGGCGCGTGTCCTTCGGCTCGATGACGCCGTCGATGTAGCCGCGCTCGGCCGCCAGCCACGGCGTGGCCATGAACTGGTTGTAGAAGTCGATGAAGGCCTGGCGGATCGCGGGGCCGTTCTCGCCGGCCTCCTCGATCTCGCGCCGCTTGATGATCGCCGCGGCGCCCTCGGCACCCATCACGGCCAGGCGCGCCGTCGGCCATGCGAACACGAAGTCGGCGCCCAGCTGCTTGGAGCCCATCACGGCCCACGCGCCGCCGTAGGACTTGCGCAGGATGATGGTGACCTTCGGAACGGCCGCCTCGACGTAGCTGAAGATGAACTTGCCCGACCGGCGGATGGTGCCGATCTTCTCCTCCTCGACACCGGGCAGGATGCCGGGCACGTCCACGAGGAAGACGAGCGGGATGTTGAAGGAGTTGCACAGCCGCACGAACCGCGCGGCCTTCTCCGACGCCTGCGTGTCGAGCGTGCCGGCCATGTGCATCGGCTGGTTCGCCACGACGCCGACGGGCTGGCCGTCGACGCGGGCGAAGCCGGTCACGATGTTCGGCGCCCACAGCTCCGCGTACTCGAGGAAGTCACCGTCGTCGAAGACGCGCAGGATCACGTCGTGGATGTCGTACCCGGCCGTGTCGGCGTCCGGGATGATCGACTCGAGCGAGAGGTCCGTCTCCGTCAGCTCGGGCTCCAGGCCCGGGTTGACCAGCGGCGGGCGCTGGTGCACCGAGTCCGGCATGAAGGACAGGTAGCGCTTGACCCAGTCGAAGGCGGCCTGCTCGTCGACCGCGATGTGGTGCAGGTTGCCCCACTGGGCCTGCTTGATCGCGCCGCCGAGGTCCTCCGCGGAGGTGGTCTCACCCGTGGTCGGGCGGATCACCTCGGGGCCGGTGACGAACATGTAGGTGTTGTCCTGCACGCCGACGAGGACGTCGGTGTTCGCGGGCGCGTACACCGCGCCACCCACGCAGGTGCCGAGGATCATCGAGATCTGCGGCACCTGGCCGCAGAGGCCGTCCTGGTGCCGACCGAGCTCCGCGTACCAGGCGATCGACGTCGCGGCGTCCTGGATCCGGGCGCCGCCCGAGTCGTTGATGCCGACGACGGGCAGGCCCGCGGCCGCCGCGAAGTCGTACAGCTTGACCATCTTGCGGCCGAACATCTCGCCGACGGTGCCCGCGCCCACCGTCTGGTCGTGGCTGAACGCCGCGACCTTCCGGCCGTTCACGGTGCCGTAGCCGATGACCACGCCGTCCTTGATCTTGTCGTCGCCGGGCGACTTGGCGAGCTGGTCCAGCTCAACGAAGGTGCCCTCGTCGAACAGCATGCGCATGCGCGCACGCGCGCTGGGCAGGCCCTTCGCGTCGCGGCGGGCACGGGCCCGCTCGCTGCCCGGATCCTTCGCCGCGTCCAGGCGGCGGTAGAGATCGTCGAGCTTGCCCGCGGTGGTGGTCAGGTCGACCTGGTCCGATACGTCCGTCACGTCAGTCACCCTATCCCCTGCCGTCGATCACGCGACGCCGTCTGCGGCGTCGAGCTCCGTGGTCATGTGCGTCGCGATCTTCCCGACGTACGGCTCGTCGATGATCTGCAGGTGATCGCCGCCGATCTTGACGATCCGCAGGTCCTCGACCACCGGCGCCCAGCCGCCGTCCGGCGCGATGTCCGCGAAGTTCGGCTCCAGCTCCACCGCGCCGTCGTGCATGCGATCCGCGCGGTACAACGTGACCGTGCCACCGAACCGGTCGTAGTCGGCGGGGTTCACCTTGATCAGCATGCGGTTGTCCACGAAGGACGTCCGCTGGTGCTCGATCATCGAGGTCGGGATCTTCTTGTCGGACAACTGCACCAGCTCCATGATGATCCGGAACTGGCCCTCGTCGTCGGCCGCCGCGAGGCGATCGATCGGCAACTCGATCTCGTCGCCGATGTCGTAGTTCTTGCGCGCGAACTTCTCCCAGCGCTCCAGGCGGGCCCGCTTCTCCGCGGGCTCGTCGGTGAGCGGCACCGTCGGCGCGACCACGTCCAGCAGACCCACGTACTCGACCTCCTGGCCCTCGTCCTCGAGGGCGCGCGCGAGGCCGTAGGCGAAGGCGCCGCCGAGGCTCCAGCCCGCGAGCCGGTACGGCCCCTCCGGCTGGATCTCCTTGAGCTTCGGCAGGTACTCGGCGACCCGCTCCTCGATCTCGCCCTCGATGCGCTCGAAACCGTAGATCGGCAGGTCCTCGGGCAGCTTGCGCAGCAGCGCCTCGTAGGCGGTGGTGTTACCGCCGGCGGGGTGGAAGAGGAAGAGCGGCCGGCGATCCGAGCCCTCCGGCTTACGCAGGGTGCGGACGAATCCGTCGACCGGCGTGGCCTCGTTCATGACCGCGCCCACGTAGGTGGCCATCTCCTCGATGTTCTTCGAGTCGATGACGTCCTCGATGTCGATCTCGCCGCCGGCCCGCTCGGAGAGGCGCGCGGTCAGCTTCTCCGCGACCTCCTCGGACAGCACGTCGAGCTCGTTGAAGACGCCGCCGGGGGACGCGCCGACCACGATCGCGTAGGTCGCGAAGGTCAGCCGCTCCGCGGCGTCGCGCGGGGGGACGCCGTCGCCGACGGCTTCCGCGATGGCGGCCGCGTCGTGCAGGTCCGGGGTCTCGGCCTCCGCCACCGGGTCCGACGGTGCTGCCGGCGCGGCCTCGGCGGCCGGGGCCTCCGCGGGAGCCTCGGCGGCGGCTTCGGCCTTCGCCGCGGCCTCCGCCTTGGCGGCCTTCATCATCTCGGCCAGCTGGCCGGCGTCGGCGAGTTCGCCGGTGCCGGACTGGTGCTCGGCCAGCGCGTCCACCTGATCGCGGTGCTCGACCGCGTACTCGACGAACTGCACGACGTCGTTGAAGGACGCGTCGCGCACGGCCTGGATCTGGATCGGCGGGATGTCGAACTCGTACTCGGTGCGGTTCTTGATGCGCATCGCGAGGAGCGAGTCCATGCCGAGATCGATGAGCGGGATCTCCTTGGGGAGATCCTCGATCTCGAAGCCCATGGTCTCCGAGATGATCAGGCCCAGGCGGTGTTCCACCGTCTCACCGGACTCCGGCGACCAGCGCTCGGTGCTGCCCTCCGGCGCGGGGGCCTCGGTCTCCTCCGAGACGGTGATCTCGGGCTCGGACTCGTCGAGCTCGTCCATCTCCTCCACCGGTGCGGCGGCCCTCGTGATGAGCGGCGCGGCCGCGGTGCCGGAGGCCTCGCCGGCCACGACGACCGCGTCCAGCAGCAGCCGGAAGCCGGTGCCCAGGTTCTCGTGGACCTGGATCGACGCGCCGCCGGGGTGCGGGGTCAGCGTGGTGGTCAGGGTCTGGCCCTTGCCGACGGTGCCGTGCTCGACAGCAGCGGTGACCGCGGCGCCGTCCAGCACCTGGACGGCGGCCAGCCGCGCGAGCTCGACGAGCGAGATCTCGGTCTGATCGCCGAGGGTGAGGGCACCCGCGTCGAGCTGCCACACGTGCCGGCCGTCGGGCAGTGCCACGTGGCCGCCGGGCACGACGCCCGAGCCGCCGTCGGGCAGCTTGGTCTGGATCCAGATGTGCTTGCGCTGGAAGCTCGTCCGCGGCACCGGCGCGTACCGGCCGGGGCCGAACAGCGACGCCACGTCCACATGGTGGCCCCGCGCGAAGACGGTCGCGAGCGCCGTCATGATCGTGCCGGGCTCGTCCTCCTTGCGCTTGAGCGTCTGCACCAGCGCGGCGTCCTGGATACCCGAGCCGAAGGTGACAGCGGCGACGGAGATCAGGGTGATCGGGTTCGGCGAGAACTCGATGAAGGTGCGGTAGCCGGCCTCGACGGATTTCTCCACGGCCTGGGTGAACCACACGCTGTGGCGCAGGCCCTTGATCCAGTAGTCCACGTCGTGCACCGGCGCGTGGCCGGCCTTGTAGAACTCGTCCTTGTTCACGGTGGAGTACATCGGGTACTGCAGCACGTGCGGCTCGATGCCCATGAGCTCGGCCTGCAGCTCGCCCAGCAGCGGATCCATCTGCGAGGTGTGGGATGCTCCGCGGGTCACCAGCTTCCGGGCCATCAGCCCCTTGGCCTCGGTCTCCTCGACGATCTTGTCGATGACCTTGCCGGGGCCGCCGAGCACGGTGTGCGTGGGCGCGGCGTAGACGCAGATCTCCAGACCCTCGTAATCGCCCAGCACCGTGTCGATCTCAGCCGCGCTGTACTCGACGAGCGCCATGAAGCGCTCCATCTCCTCCGGGAGCATCTCCTCGCCCTCGCCCATGAGGCGCGAGCGGTTGCAGATGACGCGGACGGCGTCCTCCAGCGAAAGACCGCCGGTGACCCAGGCCGCCGTGGCCTCGCCCATCGAATGGGGCAGCACCACACCGGGTTCGATGCCGTGGTGGCGGAACAGGCCGACGAGCGCGACCTGGATGGCGAAGATGCCCACCTGGCCGGTCTCGATGTGGAAGGTCTGCTCGTCGTCGGTGATCATGTCGGCGTAGTCGTTGCCCGACTCGTCGATGATCAGCTCGTTGACCTCGTCGAAGAAGTGCTTGAACACGGGGTTCTCGAGGTAGAGCTGCTTGGCCATCTTGCGGTGATGGCTGCCGAAGCCGGAGAAGATGAACGCCGGGCCCACGCCGTCGGGCTGGTTGGCGGAGATGACGTTCGGCGCGTTCTTGCCCTCGGCGATCGCACGGAAGCCCTTGATCGCCTCGTCGAGGTCCTTGGCCATGACCACGGACCGGACGCGGCCGTGGTTGCGGTGCGCGAGGGTGCGGCCGATCTCGGCGAGTGTGTACTCCTTCGCCTCGTCGGACTCGAGCCACGCGAGCAGCTCTGCGGCGGCGGCCCGTCGGCGGGACGGGACGTAGGCCGTCAGCACGAGCGGGACCGCGGCACCGTCGGCGGT
Organism: Tsukamurella pseudospumae; assembly: GCF_001575195.1. NCBI lineage: Bacteria > Bacillati > Actinomycetota > Actinomycetes > Mycobacteriales > Tsukamurellaceae > Tsukamurella > Tsukamurella pseudospumae. The sequence continues at coordinate 187,109 of NZ_LSRF01000058.1, read as the reverse complement.
GGCGGCGTAGAAGTCCGGCACGGCGTTCGACGGGGCCTCCGTGGAATCGGACGCATCCGCAGCGCCTTCCACGACCTCCGGAGCGATGTACTCCTTGACCACCACGTGGGCGTTGGTGCCGCCGAAGCCGTTACCGGTGACACCGGCGAGCTTCGCGCCGGAGTACTTGGGCCACTCCGTGTTCCGCGCCGCCATGAGCAGGCGGTTGGCCTCGAACTGGATGTACGGGTTGGGGCCCGCGAAGTTCAGCGAGGCGGGGATCTGCCCGTTGCGCATGCCGAGCAGCACCTTGGCGACGCCCGCGATGCCGGCGGCCGCCTCGAGGTGGCCGAAGTTGGTCTTCGCCGAACCGAGGAGCAGCGGCTTCTCCGCCTCGCGGCCGCGACCCAGCACGCGCCCGATGGCGTCGGCCTCGAGCGGGTCGCCCAGGATCGTGCCGGTGCCGTGCGCCTCGAGGTAGTCGACGGTACGCGGGTCGATGCCGGCGTCGATGTACGCATCGCGCAGGTTCATGACCTGCGCCTCGGGGTTCGGCGCGAAGATGCCGTTGGACTTGCCGTCGGAGGTGACCGCGGAACCCGCGATGACGCCGAGGATCTCGTCACCGTCGCGCTCCGCGTCGGCCAGGCGCTTGAGCAGCACGACGCCGCCGCCCTCGGCGCGGATCATGCCGTTCGCATCGGAGCTGAAGGCCTTGATCTTGCCGTCGGGCGCCTGCGCACCGATGGTGTCGAAGCCGAGCGTGGCCGCCGGGACGATGAGCATGTTCACGCCGCCGGCGACGGCCATGTCGGTCTCGCCGTCGCGGAGGCTGCGGATGGCCTGGTGCATCGCGACCAGCGAGGAGCTGCAGGCGGTGTCCACGGTGACCGACGGTCCGTGGAAGTCGTAGAAGTACGAGACGCGGTTCGCGACGATGGAGGTCGAGGTACCGGTCAGCGCATAGGGATTGGCCTTCGTCGGATCGGCGACGGCCAGCATCTGATAGTCGTTGGCGGAGCTGCCCATCCACACACCGGTGCGCGTGCCCTTGACGGAGCTGGCGGGAATGTTGGCCTGCTCCAGCGCCTCCCAGGTGAGCTCGAGCGCGAGCCGCTGCTGCGGATCGACCATCTCGACCTCGCGCGGGGTCATCTGGAAGAACTCGGCGTCGAACGACGCGACGTCGTCGAGGTAGCCGCCGAAGGTGTTGGCATCGTCGAGGACGGCCTTCAGGCGCGGGTCCTGCTTGAACTCCAGCCAGCGGTCCTCGGGGAGATCGGTCGTGGCGTCGCCGCCCCCGATGAGGAACTCCCACGTCGACTCGGGGGTCTCGCCGGCCTTCGGGAAGCGGGTCGCGAGGCCGACCACGGCCACGTCGTGCCGACCGCGGTCCGCCTCGAAGTCCTCGCCCCGGTCGTACTGGGCCGCCTCGGCCGCGAGGTCGTCGTCGGAGACCACCGGGTCACCGTCGATGATGCGCTGGCTGAGCAGGGCGATCGTGGGGTGCTGGAAGGCGACGGTGGCCGTCAGCTGTACGCCCGTGAAGTCCTCGATGTCCGAGGCCATCGACACCGCGTCGCGCGAGCCCAGGCCGAACTCGTCCAGCGACTTGTCGTCGGTGATGTTCTCCAGCGGCTGCTTGGTCGCATCCGCGATCCACTGCCGCATCCACGCGCGCAGATCCTCGAGGCTCAGATCCTCGCGGGCCTTGCCGGTCGGGCCTTCATGGGGGGTGTGCTCGTTCTCAGCCATGGTGTTTCTACCCTTCGCGTCGAGACCGTGGGTGTTGCCTGGGTCGCGTGTGATGAAGTTGTGGAGAGCGCCGGTGGGCGCTACTGGACGTCGTTCGCCTCGGCGTCGGGGAACGCGGTCTGCGTGTAGCCGCCGCGCAACGTGCCGTCGATGTAAGCGGCGCGCCCCGCGCGCCGGGCGATCTTGCCGGAGCTGGTGCGGGGCAGCGAGCCGCCGGGCACGAGCAGGACGTCGCGGGCGAGCACGCCGTGCGCCGCGCCCACGGCCGAGCGGATGCCGTCGGCGAGGGCCTGCTGGTCCTGCTTGGCGCCACCGGCACCGAGCTCGGCGACGATCACGAGCTGCTCCGACTGGTCGTTCACGTCGTAGGTGATGCCCGAGTGCGCGCTGTCGAAGACGGCCTGCGGCAGCTCGTTCGCCGGCACCGAGAACGCCGCGACGTAGCCGGTGCGGATGTACTTGGTGTCCGACTCCTGCGCCGTGAACTCGATGTCCTGCGGGTAGTGGTTGCGGCCGTCGACGATGACGAGGTCCTTCACGCGGCCGGTGATGTAGAGCTCACCGCCGTGGTAGACGCCGAAATCGCCCGTGCGCATCCACTTCGCCTTCTCGAGGTTCTTCACACCCTCGGAGTGGCTGCCCTCGGAGAGCGGGGTCACGTAGTTCTGGAAGGTCTCGCGGGACTCCTCGTCGCGCTCCCAGTAGCCCGAGCCGATGTTCATGCCGTGCAGCCAGATCTCGCCCACGGAATCGTCCGGGACCTCCTTGCCCGTCTCTGGGTCGACGATGCACGCCCACTGGCTCAGCGCCACGTCGCCGCAGGAGACCTGCGGGACCGCGCCCTCGGCGCCCTCGTCGGAGACGACGAAGGTGCCGGCGGCCAGCTGGTCGCGGTCGACGTAGACCACGCGGGCCTCGTTCTCGACGGGGGTCGAGCTGACGAACAGCGTGGCCTCGGCCATGCCGAAGCAGGGCTTGATGGCCTTCGGCGAGAGGCCGTACGGGGCGAACGCGTCGTTGAACTTCTTCATCGACGAGACCGTGACCGGCTCGGAGCCGTTGATCAGGCCCTTGACGTTGGACAGGTCGAGGGTCTCGCCCTCCTTGGGCAGGCCGCGGGCGGCGGCGTGCTCGTAGGCGAAGTTCGGGGCCGCGGCGAAGGTCTCGGCACCGTCCTCGACGGCCGCGAGCTCGTTGATCCAGCGGCCCGGGCGGCGCACGAACGCCGACGGGCTCATGATGGTGATGAACTTGCCGCCGAGGGCGGGCAGGATCACCGTGAGCAGGCCCATGTCGTGGAACATCGGCAGCCAGGTCACGCCGCGGGAGTTCTCGTTGAGGTCCAGCGCGTGGATCATCTGGATCACGTTCGTGCCGACGGCCTCGTAGGTGATCTGCACGCCGGCCGGGTTGCGCGTGGAACCCGAGGTGTACTGCAGGTACGCGATGGTGTCACGGTAGATCGGGAAGGGCTTGAGGGTGGAGCCGACCGAGTCCGGGATCGCGTCCACGGCGATGATGCGCGGCCGCTCCTTCGCCGGGAGGTGGCGGAAGAAGTTGCGGCACGCCTCGGCGGAGCCCGAGCTGGTGAGGATCGCCGTCGGCTTGCAGTCCTCGAGGACGATGCGCAGGCGATCCGTGTGGCCCGGCTCGTCCGGGCTGAACAGCGGCACCGCGATGTTGCCCGCGTAGAGGGCGCCGAAGAAGGCGGTCACGTAGTCCAGGCCCTGCGGGGCGAGGATCGCGACGCGGTCCTCGCGCTTGGTGATGTGCTGCAGCCGGGCGCCGATGGCGCGCAGGCGGGCGCCGAACTGCGACCAGGTCAGCTCGTGGACGACGCCGTCGCGCTCGCGGCTGTAGTCGATGAAGCGGTACGCGAGGGTGTCGGCACGCTCCCGTGCGTTCCTCTCGACGAAGTCGACCAGCGTGGTTCCGGGGCGGAAGAAGATGTTGCCGTCTTCATCCAGAAACTGGTCAAACTCGTTGTTCATGCATCGCTCCTCGTAACCGGTGCCGGGCAGCGCCGGTCATACAGTGGTACATCGCGTGGCGGCGCGGACCCGTTGCGGGCCTGTGCGCCACCTCATAGTGCTCGATATCCGTAACGCGTTTCACCTGTTTGGTCAGGTGACACGCGCAGAAAAATCCGCAAACCCGACTATCGTACCGCGCGGTAACGGCGGGTGCGAAAACCGTGAGGTCGGGGTCACTCGCCCTTCAGCTGCTCCAGCACGGGCGCGAACGCCTCCATCTGGGTGGGGACGACGCCGACGTACGACATGCCGGTGGCCTCGCGGGTCGCACGGACCTGGTCCGCGATCTCGTCGAAGGTGCCGATCGCGAGGTAGGGCGAGCCCAGCACGTCGTCGATCGTCACCTCCTTGTCGACCTCGATGTTCGCCGAGAGCCCCCGCTCGATGGCCTTGAGCGCGAAGTCCGCGACCTGCTCCCGGTCGTCGGTGACCACGATCGTGGCGATCGACCAGGACAGCTCGAGGTCCGCGAAACGCTCGCCCGCGGCGGCCTTGACGATCTCGACCTTGTTCTTCACCGCGTCCAGCGACATGTCCGAGATCTTGAGCTTGCCCTCGGCGGAGCTGCGCGGATTGATCGAGACCACGTCCGCGCGGCGCGCGGCCAGCTCCAGCGTGCGGCGCGCGCCGGCGCCGATCGCGATGGGCGGACGCGGGCCCTGCCGCGGCCGCGGGTAGCCCTTGAGGTCCTTGACCCGGAAGATCTCGCCCTCGAACTCCGCCTCCTGGCCACGGAGCAGCGAGTCGAGCACCGTCAGGCCCTCGTCCAGGCGCTGCAGCCGGCGGGCGGGCGACTCGAACTCGATGCCCGACTGGTCGAAGTCGTCCTTGAACGCGCCCAGGCCGAGGCCGATCTCGAGGCGACCCTTGGACAGCACGTCGATGGTGGTCAGCTCCTTGGCCAGGACCGCCGGGTGTCGGAAGGGCATCGCGAGCATCGAGGTGGCGAGGCGGATCGTGGAGGTGCTCACGGCGAGCGCGCCGAGCGCCGCCAGCGGACCCACCTGCGCGTCCAGCCGGTCCGGGATCGCGAAGGTGTCGAACCCCAGCTCCTCGGCCTCCTGCGCGAGCTTGACGAACTTGCGCACGCCGCCCTCGTCGGCGTTGCCGGCGCCACCCGCCGCGAACCGGAACTTGCGGGGCTCAGTGCTCACGTGTGGATACTCCTGGTCGACGGTGGTGCGGTCTGACATGGTTGCGCACAGCCTAACGGTTCGACGGTGCGCCCCGTTCCGGACCGCGGCGGGCACCGTCGTCCCCCGCGCTGCGCCGGATCCCCGCGAAGCGCCCCCTCGCGCGAGAATGGGCGGACGGGGCTGGAGGAGCCGGCACCGTCGAGAGAGGGAATGCGATGCGACGACGGAACTTCCTGATGGCGGCGGTGGGAGCGGTACTGGCGGCGTGCGGCGCACCGTCGAACAGCCCGACCGAGAGGTCCCCGGTGGACCGGGGCGGGCGGCGGTGGCGGATGCCGGACGAGGGCGATCGGCACGAGCGGACGTGGATGGCGCTCGCCGCGCGCGAGGACGTGTGGGGCAAGAAGCTGCTGCCCGACGTGCAGAGGTCGCTGATGCTGGTCGCGACCACGATCGGCCGGTTCGAGCCGGTGTCGATGCTGGTGCGCCCCGACCAGGTGGACCGCGCCCGCGCACTGCTCGGCGCCGCGCCGGGCGTGACGCTGGTCCCGGCCGACCTCGACGACCTGTGGATCCGCGACACCGGTCCGACCTTCGTGACCGGCGACAAGGGGCTCGCGGGCGTGGACTTCACCTTCAACGGCTGGGGGAACAAGCAGACCCACGCGTCCGACGCGAAGGTCGCCGGGTTCGTCACCGGGCAGGCGCGGGCCGAGGCGGTGCGGACCGACCTGGTGCTCGAGGGCGGCGCACTGGAGGTCGACGGGGAGGGCACCGCGATCATCACGGAGAGCTGCGTCCTGAACGACAACCGGAACCCGGGGTGGACGAAGCAGCAGGTCGAGACCGAGCTGAACGACCTACTCGGGATCGAGAAGGTGATCTGGCTGCCCGGCATCAAGGGCAAGGACATCACCGACGGCCACACCGACTTCTACGCCCGCTTCGCCTCCCCCGGCACGGTGGTCGCGGCGCAGGACGACGACCCCGGCTCCTTCGACCACGACGTGACCCGCCGGCACCTCGAGATCCTCCGCGGCGCCACCGACGCGCGCGGCCGGAGGCTGCAGGTGGAGGTGCTACGCACGCCCTCGACGGTGCGCGAGGCGTACGCGCAGGACGACGACTTCGCCGCCGGGTACATCAACTTCTACCTGTGCAACGGCGCCGTGATCTGCCCGCAGTTCGGCGACGCGGAGACCGACGGTGCGGCTCGCGCGACGCTGCAGCGGCTCTTCCCCGGCCGCGAGGTCGTCCAGCTGGACATCGACCCCATCGCCGGGGGCGGCGGCGGGATCCACTGCGCCACCCAGCAGCAACCCGCCCGGTGAGCCGACGAATCGTGTGCCCTTGACCACCCTGTGAGGGGTCAACGGCACACGATCACTTCGTCTTCGGCGCCTTGTCGATGACGCCGGTGGCCCAGCCGGTCATCCACTGGGTCGCGGTCTTACCGTCGAGCGACCAGTTGGCGGTGGTGCCGTAGGCGGCGTGCGAGTTCTGGGTGATCGTCGAGATCACCTGCGGCAGGCCGGTGGCGAGACCGAGCAGTCCGCCCTTGGGCTGGTTGCAGATCGGGTCGTTGGAGCCGCAGATGGTGACGACCTTGTCGTTCACCGCACCGAAGCCACCGCCGCGCTTGCCCTGCAGGTCCACGCCCGAGAAGTTGAAGCCGGAGAACGTGACCTCGACACCCTCGCCCTCGGGGTCGACGCCGATCGCGCGGCCCTGCCCCTGCACACGGCGACTGTCCGAGATCAGGCCGACCCCGAGCAGCCGCTGCGCGACGATCGGCCCCTTGCCCGCGCCGATCTGCGCGGCGATGTTGCCCGCGATCGTGGCGCCCTGCGAGAAGCCGACCAGCACGAAGCCCGTGCGCGGGCACGTCGCCGTGACCGCCTTCATCTTCGCGATCGCGCGGTCGGTGCCCTGCTGGCGCGAGGCCTGGTAGGTCATCTGGCCGTCCGGCGGGACCGCGATCGGGTTGTGGAACTGCGCCGCGTAGTTCACGGTCCAGATATCGGCGCGGCCGTCGTCGTACCGCTTGTCCAGCGGATTCGTCACCTGCAGCATGAGCGAGCGCGGGTTGAAGGTCGGGCGCTCCGGGCTGTCGGTCGCCGAGGATTCCCACGTGCCGGGGAAGGACAGCACCTGCACGTCCGGGCACCCCGCCGCCTGCGGGCCGGTGGGCTCGCCGGGCGGGGTGGGCCCCGTCCTGTTCCAGATCGACCAGAGGAGGGTGCCCACCACGATGAGCGCGATGATCGCGGCGATGATCACCGCGATGCCGAACACGTTCAGGACGCGCTTGCTCTTGCCTGCCATTCCTCTGTGGATACCAGGGTCAGCTGTGCGGAGGCTTAGGCGCCTTGTCGATCACACCGCGCGCCCAGCCCTGCAGCCACTGCGTCGCGGTCTGGCCGTTCAGGTTCCAGTCGGCGGTGGTCGCGTACAGCGCGTGCGAGTTGCCCGTGAGCACCTTCTGCAGCTCGGGCAGCGTCTTCGTCAGCTCGTCCACCTGGAAGATGTCCTTGGGCTGGTTGCAGATCGGGTCCTTGGTGCCGCACAGCGAGACGGTGCGGTCCCGGACCGAACCGAAGCCGCCCTCACGCTTACCGCGCAGCGACAGGCTGCCGAAGCTGAAGCCGCCGTACGCGACCTCGACGCCGACGCCGGGCGGGTTCGGGCCGACGGTGCGCGCGTCCCCCGGCTCGCGCCGCGGGTCGGAGATCAGCCCCACGCCGAGCACGTTCTCGGCGGGGATGAGCTTGCCGGCACCGATCTCGGCGGCGATGTCGCCCGCGATCACGGCGCCCTGTGAGAAGCCCATCAGCACGAAGCCGGTGAGTTTGCACCGCTCGTAGACCTTCTTGATCTGCGCGACCGACTTGTCGTAGCCCTCGGTGCGGGACTTCTCGTAGGACGCCTGCCCGTCCGGCGGGATCGCGACGGGGTTCGACAGCTGCGCCACGTACGGCGTGGTCCAGATGTCGGCGCGCGAGCCCGGGATCGAGGACGCGAGCGGCCCGGTCACCTTGAGCATCAACGAGTTCGGGTTGAACGTGGGCCGGTACGGGTCGTCGGTGCTCTTCGACTCCCACGTGCCGGGCACGGAGATCACCTGCACGTCCGGGCAGTCCGCCGGCTGCGACTTCGGGCGCGGCGGGAACCCGGAGGTGCTCGGCGCCGAGCTCTGCGATTCCGACGGTGGCGGAATCGAGGGCCCCGGCCGCAGCCACGTCCCGACGAGGATCGCCAGCAGCACCAGCGCGATCACGACGACGACACCCACGACGATGACGAGCGGCGAGAACCTGCGTCCCGACGGCGTACCGTCGGGCTTTCCGGGCTGCTGGTGCGTCACCCGACTAGGCCTTGCAGTACGAGGTCTTGGCCTCGGCGATCAGCTTGGTCGCGTCGGCGGTGGCGAGCTTGTCGGCCTGCTCGGCACTGACGCCGCCGCCCGTGCGCGAGGTGCCGATCATCGCCTTGACCAGCGTCGGCAGGGTCTTCTCCTGGTACTGCTTGTTCGGGTTCTGCGACAGCGCGGAGCACACGTAGCCCGCGGCGCCCAGGATGTCCGAGTCGGAGGCCACGAGGCCCTGCGACTTCATCTTCGCGACGAAGGCCGCGTCCTTGGGATTCGTCGACGCCGCCGAGGACGACGCGGGCGCGGTGGCCGGGAGCGTCGTCGGGCCCGACGAGGTGCCGCCGCCGTCCGCCGCGGTGGTGGGCGCCTCGACCGTCGAACTGCCGCCGCACGCGACGGCGCCCAGCAGCACGCCGCCCGTCAACACTGCGGCCACAAGGGCTTCCCGAAGTCCAGCCATGTCTTCTCTCCTTGAAGTACGTCCGCACGCAACGCTGCAAGGCTACCGGCAGCGGTGAACCACAACCCCCGGACGGGCGTCAGCGCGTGGTGGCGACGCCGTTCACCAGGGCGATCACACCGTGCTCGAAGCGCTGCTCCCAGCCGCCGGGGATCGGCGTACCGTCGGCGAGCGGGTAGCCGAGTCGGCCCGCCTCGTAGCCCTGACGACCCCATTCCGCGTAGATCGGGCCGCTCACGACCGCCGCCTCCGTCTTCGGCGACCAGTAGATCTGCCCGCCCTGGAAGCGCTGGAAGGCGCCACCGGCGAGCTTCGTCTCGTCGGACGCCGGAAGCCCCAGCGCCGAGCGCTCGAAGTTCAGTGCGGCGTACTTCTCGCCGATCTTGCCGCGCACCGCCCGTGCCCCCGTCTGCGGCGTCCAGTACACGGTGCCGTGCTGGAACTGCTGGTAGCGGCCGTTCTTGTCGGGCAGGGCCCGCTCCCCCGCGGTCGGGTAGCCGAGCGCGCCGCCGGGGCCGCCCGCGCCCAGGTAGGCGCCGCCGATCGCGCCGCCCACCACCTGAGCGCCGGTGTCGGCCGACCAGAACACCTGTCCGCCGCGGAAGTCCTGCGCCCGGCCGCCGGGAACGGGATATTCGACGGTGACGCACGATCCGAGTGCCGGAGCCTTCGGCGCGGCCTCGGCGATCGCCCCGCCGATGCCGCACGGCTTCGGGTTCGCGATCCCCAGCGCCGACTGCACCTGCGGCCACGCCTGGCCGTTCTCGAACTGCCAGTACGGCCAGCTGTGGTTGCCCGACGGCCGGTAGAGCGCGTTCGCGGGGATGCCGAGGCGGTTGAGCTCGACCGCGAAGGCCTGGTTCGAGGAGCGCGAGAGCACCTCGAGCGCCAACGCCTGCAGGTCGGTGGGCGCGCCGGTACCGCCGGATCCGTTGCCGGAGCTGAAGTACAGGCTGACGCCGCGCAGCTTGTCCGCGAGCTTGAGCGGATCGTGCTGCGCCCACGCGGGATCCGTCGGCGGGCCGTACATGGCGTCGGCGTTGAAGCCGCCGGCGTCGCGCATGGCGAGCGCGATCGATTCCGGCGTGCCGGGCGTGCTCGTCGAGAGGATGCCGGAGTAGGAGCCCGCGAACCGGTAGAGGCCCTTGTTGCGGGCCGCCAGGGTGAACGCGGCGGTGCCGCCCATCGAGACGCCCGCCGCGGCGCGGACATCCGTGGCGCGCCAGCCCTGCTGCAGCAGCGGCGGCAGTTCCTTCGCGAGGAAGGTCTCCCACTGGTAGTTCTTGCCGTTGTCGGGTCGCTTCCAGTCGGTGTACCAGCTGGATTGGCCGCCGACGGGCAGCACGACCGTCACGTTCTTGTCGCGGTAGAAGTTCGCGACATCGGTCTCGATCAGCCAGCCGTTGCGGTCCTCGCGCGCCCGCATCCCGTCGAGCAGGTACAGCGTGGGGAAGCGCGCCTTCGGATCCGCGTGCCAGTCGCGGGCGAGCAGCAGCTGGACCTTGATCGTGTCGTTCATCGCCGCGGAGTAGACGCTCAGGTCCACCTGGTGGTCGCCCTGCCACTGCGCGCCCACGATCCTGGACTTCGCCGGCGCCGGGTCCGCATGGGCGGGTGCGGTGTTCAGGGTCGACGGTGCCGCCACGACGGTCCCCGCCGCCACGGCACCGGCGACGAGCAGCGTTCCGAGTCGGCCCATCGATGACATGCGACCAGTGTTACACGGGTGTTGTTTCGCGTCCCGGTGCCGCGCGGAGGGTGGTCGGGGTCACCGGCCGTCGCACCCGTGATAGGACTGTTCGATGACCGAAATGCACGCCTCCGCGCAGCCCTTCACCGTCGCCGCGGGCGGCCTGACGATCGCTGGCGATCGCTGGGGCGAGGGCGGCACGACGCTCCTGCTCCTGCACGGCGGCGGACAGACCCGGCATTCGTGGGACCGGACCGCCGCGGCGCTGGCGGGCAGGGGCCACACGGTCCTCACTCTCGACGCGCGCGGTCACGGCGACACCGCCTGGGCCGCGGACGGCTCCTACGCCCTGGGCGACTTCGTCGGCGACCTCCTGGCCGTCCTGGGCACGCTCGACGGTCCGCCGCCCGTGCTGATCGGGGCCTCGCTCGGCGGGATCACCAGCCTGTGCGCGGTCGGCGAGAACCCAGGCATCGCGTCGGCACTCGTTCTCGTGGACGTGGTGGTCGACGTGGAGCCCAAGGGCATCGACCGCGTGACCGAGTTCCTCTCCGCGCACACCGACGGTTTCGCGGACCTCGAGGAGGTGGCCGACGCCGTTGCCGCCTACAACCCCGCCCGCAAGCGCGCCCGCAACCTCGAGGGCCTGAAGAAGAACGTGCGGCAGCGCGCCGACGGCCGCTGGTACTGGCACTGGGACCCGGCGTTCATCCGCGGCGACGACCGCGGGGAGGCCCGCATCCAGGACAAGGACCGGCTCGGGGCCGCGGCCGCGCGGGTCACCGTGCCCACGCTCATCGTGCGCGGCGGCAAGTCCGACGTGGTCAGCGACGAGGGCGTGCAGAAGATGCTGCAGCGCGTGCCGCAGGCCGAGGTCGCCGACGTCAGCGGTGCCGGGCACATGGTGGCGGGCGACGACAACCAGGTCTTCGCCGCCGCGATCGAGGACTTCCTCGACCGCCACGAGCTCTGATCGGCGCTGGTCAGGGCGAACACACGCGCAGGTCGTCAACCGCGCCCATCAGGGCTTCGGCATCGACTTCTGGTCGTCGGTGAGCGGCGGCGGCACGTCGAGGCGGCACATGCGCAACGTGTACTCGGGCACGCGGTCGATGCGCAGCTTGTAGTTCGCGTACGACAGCTTGAGGTTCCGCTTGAACAGGTCGAAGGTCAGCGGCGCCGAGTACGAGGCCTGCAGCTGCTGGATCTGCGGGCAGGTCAGCGCGACGCGGGACTGGTTCACCCAGTCCGGATCGATGAAACCCGGCAGCGCGGGACGCTTCGGGTAGGCCTTCGCCTCCGCCACGGCCCAGTCCGGGAACATGTCCTTGTCGTGCCCGATCCGGCCGTCCTCGAGCCGCGCGGTGTGCGAGGCCATCGGCCAGGCGAGGCCGATCTGGTCCCACACGCGCACGTCGAGCGGCAGGTTCATCCCGGTCATGCCGAGGTTGGTGAAGAAGACCGTCTGCCGCAACGGCACGTCGTCCGGCCGCGGGTACGGCAGCGGATCGATGAACCACCAGTCGTAGTCGATCGACGGCAGGTAGACGCCGCCCCGCGGGGTCTGCCGGAGGATCTCCTGCAGCGCCTGCATGCGCGGGTAGTCCAGGTAGTCGTCGGCGGTGATCGGGTGCGCGTGGCCCGTCTGCAGGGAGTAGAACGCCCGCTCGTCGACGATGCCGGTCCGGCCGATGGAGGTCCCGTCGGGCTGGCCGCGCAGCGTCGTGGCGTGCAGGGCCCAGCCGATGACGAGGACCCACAGGACCGCCGCGATCGCGGCGCCCGCGGTGCCTCCGGCGAGCCGCGCGAAGCCGCGGACCTTCGAGTCGCCCGGCTGCCGCGCGGGGATCCGCAGTGGGATCACCATCACGGGCAGGAGCAGCAGGAACAGCGGTGCGAGCAGGACGCGGCCGGACATGAAGTCGCCGCCCTGGCGCAGCCAGTACAGGGTCTCGGCGACGCCGCCGAGGAACATCACGGCCACGATCACCGCGGGCCGCTGCAGCTGATCGCGCAGGCCGCGAGCACCGCCGTGGGGCAGGCGGAACCGGCCGGTCAACGGGGCGCGGGCGCCGCGCGCGGGCAGGAGCAGCAGCGGCATCGCCAGGAGCAGCGCCAGCACGGGCAACCACAGCGAATACGGCTCCACGAGGTTCATCAGGTACGTGAAGCCCTGGCCCCACTTGGATCCCGTGGCGTCCTTCGCGACGGCCGTGTTCGGTACCGGCAGGCCGTAGTAGCCCATCCGGAAGATCTGGTACGCGACGGGCAGGAAGCCGCCGGCCGCGGTGATCCCCAGCCGCAGCCGCCAGCCGATGGGCGCCGCGAACATCACCAGCAGCACCAGGCCGCCGACCAGCGCCATCTCGGGGCGCACCAGCCAGGACAGACCCGCGACGAACGCGGTGGAGAGCGTCAGGGTCCAGTACCGGATGACATCGCGCCGCTCGACCGGATCGCGGTCGGCCTGCGACCAGGCGACGGCCAGCCACCAGAGCAGCGCGACCCAGAAGATGGTCAGCGACACCTCGAGCCCGGAGGTCGCGAAGTCGCGCGCCGGCGGCAGCGCCATGTAGACCAGGCCGCCCGCGGGGAGGAGCAGCAGCCCCGAGCCGCGCAGCCGGGACCAGCCCGCGCCCCCCTTGTACAGGCGGGCCGTGCCGAGCATCGCCAGCGGGATCGCGGCGACCGAGAGCACCAGCGCGACGGTGAGCACCACGTACTCGGTCTGCACACCGCTGATCCAGGAGAAGAACCAGATGAGGTAGGTCCAGGCCGCGGAGGTGTTCACCTCGACGCGCTCGCCCACGTTGAAGACGGGGCCGTTGCCGGCCAGCAGGTTCCGGACGGTGCGCAGGACGATCAGCCCGTCGTCGGCGATCCACCGGCGCTGCCAGGCGCCGTACGCGAACGCCACCGCACAGACCGCGACCCCGAGCCAGAGACTGACCCGGGGTGCGGAGAACCTCGACGGGGCCCCGGCGTCGGTCGAGCTCGACGGGGCCGTGTCGTCAGGCGAAGTAGACCGCGGCAACGACGGTTCCAATCCACGCGATCGCGAGCACCTGCAGCACGCGGTCACCGAGGGCGATCTCCTCGGGCTCGCCCGCCTCGCCACCGTCGACGTCGACGGCGTACCGAAGGATGGCGATGGTGAAGGGCACCATCGACAGGCCGTACCAGATGTTGTTCGGGTGCGCGGTCTTGTCGAAGGCCCACAGCCCGTAGCAGAGGACGACGGCCGTCGCGGCCAGCGTCCAGACGAAGCGCAGGTAGGTGGTGGTGTAGTACTCGAGCGACTTGCGGATCTTCGCGCCGGTGCGCTCCGCGAGCTGCAGCTCGGCGTAGCGCTTACCGGCCGCCATGAACAGCGAACCGAAGGCCATCACGAGCAGGAACCACTGCGACAGGCCCTTGGGCAGCTCGGCGGCCACGCCACCGGCGACGGCGCGGAGCAGGAAGCCGGAGCTGACGATGCAGATGTCGAGCACGGCCTGGTGCTTGAGGCCGAAGCAGTACCCGAGCTGGATCACGATGTACACCGCGATGACCACGGCGAGATGCCAGTTCGCGAGGAACGACACCGCGATGGCACCGGCGCCGAACAGGAACGACAGGACGTAGGCCAGGTTCACCGGCACCACGCCGGCCGCGATGGGCCGGAACCGCTTGGTCGGGTGCGCGCGGTCGGCCTCGACGTCGAGGGCGTCGTTGATCAGGTAGATCGACGACGCGGCCAGGCAGAACGCGATGAACGCGATGCCGACGTTTCCGAACTTGACGAACTCCAGCTGGTCGCGCCCGGCGGCCAGCGGGGCCACCACGACCAGGACGTTCTTGACCCACTGCCGGGGCCGGATCGCCTTGACCAGTCCGCTGGCGAGGTTCGACGGTGCCTTCGGCTCGCCGTGCTCGATCGGCTCCTCGCTCATCAGTCGTCCGACCCCTTCGTCTGGTTCTTCCGGTCCTTCGCGGAGCAGCGCGCCGCTCGGTCAGCCCACAGTCTCTCACCCTCGATCGCGGCGAGCGCGGTCACGGCACCGATCGCGGCGCCGGCGGCGACGTCGGTCGGGTAGTGCACCCCGAGCACCATGCGCGAGGCCAGCATCGGCGGCACGACCGCCGCCGGCGCGAGCACGGCTCCGCCGGGCACGCCGGACGCGCGGCCCAGCAGGATCGCGCCGGCCGTCGAGGACGTGGCGTGCGAGGACGGGAAGCTCAGCTTGCTCGGGGTCCCCACGCCGACGGTGATGTACGGATGGTCGGGGCGCTTGCGCCGGACGATCCGCTTGATCACCACGGACGCCGCGTGCGCGACGAAGGCGCCCACGCCGGCGGTCACGTACTCCCGGCGGCGCTTCGGCTGCAGCACCGCACCGAGCGCGGCGAGGCCGAGCCAGCCGAGTGAGTGCTCGCCGAAGTGGCTGAGGCCGCGGGCCGCCGGGAGCACCCCGGGACGGCCGGCCAGCTGCGCCTGCACGCCGACGAGGATCATCTCCTCCGGCTTCAGCGCCTGCTCCGGGTTGTCGGTCACTTCGTCTCCTCGGGCTCGAAGATCGTCGACCACGCCTCCCGGCTGGTCAGTTCGGGGTACGCGGCGCGGTAGCGCTGCTTCATCTCGTCGAAGCGGCGGTCCACCTCGCGGTGCACTGCCAGGCTCTCGCGCATGAGCGCGAACATCTTCTCCCGGTCGCGCTGCCGGTAGACCACGCCGCGGCCGTCGGCGGTGGTGACGGTCACCCCGTCGACCCTGCCCAGGCTGAACCAGCGCGCCTCGAGCGGCGGGTAGTTGGCCTGCGGCACCTCGTGACTCCGGGGATCAGCAGGACGCAGGTTGTTGCGCACGGCCTTGGCCAGCGTCGAGACCTTGGTCAGCGGGTTGGTCGGGATCCGGGTGCCGAACGCGGTCGCCGAGCCGGACGTGCGGGGCAGCTCGGTGGCGCTGGGCAGCACCACGGCGTCCGGGTACTCCTTGCGCATCGCGGCGATCTTCGGCAGCGCGGTGGGCAGCAGTTCGTGGAGCGCCTCGGGACCGCGCAGGAAGTCGCGCATCGCCTCGATCTGGATCGCGACGGTCGAGTACTCGAGGCACAGCAGGTGCTTCATCAGCGCCTTGATCGAGCTGGTCATGATGCCGCGGGTACTGCCCTCGTGATGGATCGCGGCGACGACCAGTCGGTTGCGCAGGTGGAAGTACGCCTGCCAGTCGATGGCGTCGTCCTTGTCGGACCAGGCCATGTGCCAGATCGCGATGCCGGGCACCGTCGCCGTCGGGTAGCCCGCCCGGGCGGCGCGCAGACCGTAGTCCCAGTCGTCCCACTTGATGAACAACGGCATCGGCAGGCCGATCTCCTCCGCGACGACGCGCGGGATCAGACACATCCACCAGCCGTTGCCGTCGACGTCGATGCGGCGATGCAGGTTCTTGCTGTTCTCCTTGTCCTTCAGGGGGTACTCGGAGAAGTCGTGGTCGTACTCGACGAAGGGCGCCGCGGTCCACATGAAGGCGTTCCGGTCGATGACCTCGCCCATGCAGTGCAGGTGACTGCGGTCCTGCAGGTTGAGCATCTGCCCGCCGACCAGCATCGGGGACTTCGCGAACCGGGCGAACGCCAGGGCCCGCAGGATCGAGTCCGGCTCGATCGCGATGTCGTCGTCCATGTACAGCACGTACGGGCTGTCGGTCAGCCGGAGCGCCTCGTACATGATGCGTCCGTAGCCGCCGGAGCCGCCGAGGTTGCCCTGCTCGAAGCGGTGGTAGCGCTCGCCCAGCGGGGCGATCGCGGCCTCGTAGTCCGGGTGGTCGATGACCTTCTTGTTGCCCTGGTCGGGCATGAGGACCGCGTCGATCACTTCGTCGACCAGCGGATCGCTGGTCAGGGCGGCGATCGCGGCGACGGCGTCGTCGGGCCGGTTGAAGGTGGGGATGCCGACGGTGACGCGCTTGGCCGGCAGGCCCTCCTCGCCGACGGTGGCGTACCAGGCGGCGGAGATGATCTCGGTGTCGCTGTCGGCGGTCACGTCGAACCAGATCCACCCGCCGTCCTCGAACGGGCCGAGGTCGGTGGCGAACTCGGCGACGCCGTAGCCGGTGGCGTCGGTCTGAACGAGCCCACCGCCCAGGGCGATGCGGGCACCGTCGACCTTGGAGCGGTAGAGGTCGACGCGGGCCGTGCCCTTGAGCTCGATCCGCAGGACCACGTCGGTGAGCACGGTCCAGCGGCGCCAGTAGGACGCGGGGAAGGCGTTGAAGTAGGTGGCGAAGCTGACCTCGGACTCGCCGGCGACGTTCAGCTGGGTGCGGGTGGGCGCGTGCGAGCGGCGCGAGTTGGTCTCGGCCTCCTCGATGTACAGCGAGCGCACGTCGAGGGGCTCGCCCGGGCGTGGCAGGATCACGCGCTGCAGAAGGGTTTTCGCCTGGTTCGTCACTGTGCCGTCTCCTCGGTGAGCGCGGCACCGGTTTCGAGATGCGGACGCAGGGTGTTGTCGAACATCGACAGCGCGCTGGCGATGGCCATGTGCATGTCGAGGTACTGGTAGGTGCCGAGGCGGCCGCCGAAGAGCACCTTGCGGTCCGCGGCCTCGGCCTTGGCCAGCGCCCGGTAGGCCGCGAGCATCTCGCGGTCCGACGGGGTGTTGATCGGGTAGTAGGGCTCGTCGTCGTCGTTCGCGAAGCGGCCGAACTCGCGCATGATCACGGTCTTGTCCGTGGGGTAGTCCCGCTCGGGGTGGAAGTGGCGGAACTCGTGGATGCGGGTGTACTGCACGTCCGCGTCGTTGTAGTTCATCACCGGGGTGCCCTGGAAGTCGCCGGTGGGCAGGACCTCGGTCTCGAAGTCCAGCGTGCGCCAGCCGAGGCGGCCGGCGGAGTAGTCGAAGTAGCGGTCCAGCGGGCCGGTGTAGACGATCGGGGCGTCCGGGGAGGCGGCGGTGAGCTCGTCGCGGACGTCGAACCAGTCGGTGTCCAGGCGCACGTCGATGAGGTCCGACGCGGCCATGTTCTCAAGCCACGCGGTGTACCCCTCGACGGGCAGGCCCTCGTGCGTGTCGTTGAAGTACCGGTTGTCGAAGTTGTAGCGCACGGGCAGGCGCGTGATGTTGCCCGCGGGCAGGTTCTTCGGGTCGGTCTCCCACTGCTTGGCCGTGTAGTGCTTGATGAAGGCCTCGTAGAGGGGTCGGCCGATCAGGCTGATCGCCTTCTCCTCGAAGTTCGCGGCGTCCTTGGAGTCGAACTCGGCGGCCTGCTCCTGGATCAGCGCCTTCGCCTCGTCGGGCGTGAAGTAGCGGCCGAAGAACTGGCTGACGAGGCCGAGGCCCAGCGGGAACTGGTAGGCCTGGCCCTTGTGCATCGCGAAGACGCGGTGCTGGTAGCCGGTGAAGTCGGTGAACTTGTTGACGTACTCCCACACCCGCTCGTTGGACGTGTGGAAGAGGTGCGCGCCGTACTTGTGGATCTCGATGCCGGTCTCGGGCTCCGCCTCGGAGTAGGCGTTGCCGCCGAGGTGGTGCCGGCGCTCGACGACGAGGACCCGCTTGCCCAGCTCAGCGGCCGTGCGCTCGGCGATGGTCAGGCCGAAGAAGCCGGAGCCGACGACGATGAGGTCATAGGACTGGGGAGAGGAGGTTGCCACGGACGTTCAGGGTACCGGCCGGACGGCGTCCATGACGCCACCCGGCCCGGCGCTGTGACCGAGGCCGGCCGGCGCCGGTTCCCCGGAGCCGGCCGCCACGGCCCTCGTCACTGCGGCGCGCCCGGCACCGTCGGGACGGCCAACGGGGTCGAGCCCGCGGCCGGAGCCGGAGCGGCGGGGGCGGCCGGGGTGGTCGGCACCGCCGGGGTGGCAGCGGCCGCGGGCGCCGACGGGGCCGCGGGCGCGGACGGGACGGCCGGGGTCGCCGCCGCGCTCGACGGTGCGCCGGGCGTCACCGGCACGGCGGGCACGCCGGACGCGGCACCGGTGGACGCCGGGTTGACTCCCAGCAGGTCGCCCCAGCCGGGGATCAGGTTGAGCAGCGGTAGCGGCGGCAGGCTCGGGGCGCCGCCGGACGCGAAGGCGGTGACCCAGTTGAGCAGCGTCGTGGGCGCCGCGACGCCCGAGGGCACCACCTGGGCGCCGTTCGCCTGCGTGTAGTAGATCGTGCCGTTCTGATACGACTGGAACATCGACCCGTCGGGGAAGGTGATCGGGTTCGAGACCGCCTTGCCCAGCGTGCCGGCCTCGCCGCCCGCACCGGCGTACGCGGCTTCGACCGCGGCCTTACCGGTCACGGCCTGCGCCACGGGCGCGACCGCGGAGGCGGCCGGCGGCCCGGGGATCCCCGGGATCACCGGCGCGGCGGGCGCGGTCGGGGCCGCCGCAGCGGCGGGGGCCGCCGGAGCAGCGGGCGTCGCGGGTGCGGCCGGGGCCGCGCCGGGCACCGTCGGGACGGCCGGTACGGCGGGTGCCGCTGTGACGGCGGACGCCGCTGCGGTCGCCGAACTGGCGGCCACAGGCGCGGACTGCGCGGCGTTCGGCGCGGTTGGGACCGGGTTGAAGGGGTCGACGGGGGCCGCCACGATCTGCCGGTCCACGACCTGCCCGGGGACCGGTGCCGGGGTGGAGCCCGACGGTGCGGTGCCCGCGCCGGGAGCGACGGGCGCGGGAGCCGCGCCGGGAGTGCTCGGGGCGCCGGAGGCGGGCGCCGCGGCCGGAGCCTGGCCGTCGATGGTGAACCAGTCCGAGCGCAGGCCCAGCTTCTTGCGGACGTCCGCGCCGGTCGCGGTGACGGTCTTGCCGGCACCGACGATCTCGACGGCCTCGACGCGGGCGGCCTGCGCCGACTGCGTCTTCGTCACGCGGATGGACTTGAACGTGCCGACGCCGAACTCCTGCGCGATCTTCGCCGTCGGGACCTTCTGCGTCCAGTTCCGGTAGGGCGAGACGACGTCGCCGTCGTCCTTGACGGCCGTGAAGTCGCCGCCCGCGGTGAAGCCGCCGGTGGAGCTGGAGAACTCGGTGGACACGGCGTAGCCGTTCTTCGCCATGACCAGGCCGGCGGTGCTCGCGACGGCCTTGTCGGTGCGCGGGTCCTCCTTCGAGGCGCCGCCGTAGACCTGGGAGTCCTGGGTGTCGTTGTACGTGTCGCCGCGCTTGGCGCCCTCGGCGAGCGCGTAGGACCGGGCGGCGATGGCCTGGGCGCGCAGGGCCTCGTAGCCGCCCTGATCCGCCCACTCGACCTTGCTCTCGACCGGGACCACACCGCGCAGGTAGTCCTCGATGTTGACGACGTTGAAGACCTTGCCGTCCTTCGCGGCGACCGCGCCGCGGTAGGTGGCGTTGGTGCCGCAGAACTTCAGGAGCTCGGCCGTCGGGCGGTTCGCGGCCGCGTTCAACGGGTTGATCGTGGCGTCCCCGGCCGGGACGGTCTTGACGACGGGGCCGCCGCAGCCGGTCGTGATGACGGCCTTGTCGCCGTCGATGCGCACGGCCTGGCCGGGCGCGACCTGCTGATCGCCGATCTTGGCGCCTGCCGGGGCGAGGACGTTCGCGGTCTTCTGCGTGGTGAGCTGCACGCGCACGGGCAGGTTCGTGTCCGCACGGGAGAGCTGGGAGCCGCCGTAGTAGTGCGCGACGATCTGCTCGGCCGTCCATCCGGACTTCGCGTAGCCGAAGGCGCCCCACTGGCCGAGTCCCCGGCCGTGGCCGTTGCCCTGACCGGTGAAGGTGACCTCGCTCCCCGCCGTGAGCTGCGGGTCGCGGACGATGTTCGTGGTGCTGAGCAGTGCCGCCGCGCCGCCCACGGCCAGTGCCGGGAGCATCGCCAGGGCGACGGTACGCCGTACGCGGCGGCGACGCGGGCCACCGTCGATCCATACGGGCATGGTTTCTCCTTAGCTCGACGCAGGTGAGCCGTGCCCGGACGGGACAAAGCTCAACGTGAGGTCGAGACTAACACCATCAACAACATTCGTCACGTAAGCAACATAAGTCACACAAGTCACACCAGGAGAGCAGACGGCTGGGGCGAATCGGGTGCGGGAGCCGATTGCTAGCGGTTTCGGCGGAAGGATCGCACGTCGCGATCACAGAAACGACTAGCAATCATCGGCGGCCGCGCCGGCGCCCCCAACCGGCCCGGCCGGACTTCGCACCGTCGGACTCCTTAGAACCAGCGCTCCAGGACCCGGGCCACCCCGTCGTCGAGGTTGGTGGCGGTGACGAGGTTCGCGGCGTCGAGGGCGACGGGGTGCGCGTTCGCCATCGCGACGCCGACCCCGGCCCAGCGGAGCATCTCCGAGTCGTTCGGCATGTCGCCGAAAGCGGCGGTGCGGACGTCGGCGGCGAGACCGAGGTGCTCCATCGCGGCGCGGATGCCCGTGGCCTTGGTGACCCCCGGCACGTGGAACTCGATGAGGCCGTTGTTGGTGGCGTAGGTGACATCGGCGACACCGTCGAGGTGCGGGACGATCCGGGCGGACATCTCGTCGGAGGTCATCCCCGGCTGCCGGACCAGGAGCTTCACGGCCGGGTGCGCGAGCACCTCCGCGTCGGCCGCGGCGACCGTGTCCGGCTCGAGCCAGGCGTGCTGGTACCCGGTGGACGCCGCGAACCGCGGGGTCGCGGAGTCGTGCTCGCCGCGGGCCACACGCTCGGCGGCGAAACCCGCGCCGGGGAGGTAGCGGCGGATCAGCTCTGCGACGGTGTCCAGCAGCTCCGGCGACATCAGCGACGCCGAGACGACCTGCGAGGTCGCGGTGTCGTAGAGCACCGCACCGTTCGCGCACACCGCGAGCGGCGCGAAGTCGAGCTGCGCGGCGATCGGGTCGACGGCGCGCGGCGGCCGCCCGGTGGCCAGCACGAAGTGCCCGCCCGACGCCTGCACGGCGTTCAGTGCGACGTGCGTGCGCAGGCTGATCCGCTCGTCGTCGTCGACCAGGGTCCCGTCGACGTCGCTCGCGACCAGAAGCGGGGCCGGGCCGAGGACGTCCAGCCCCGGCGCCTCGGGCACGGGCACGCCCGGCACCGTCGGGCGGACCGTCGAATCCCGGACGCCGAACTCGCTCCGGGCGCCGTCAGGCACCGTCGGCCTGCCGGTCCTCCCGGAGACGGCGACGCTCGTCGAGGTCGGCGGCGTCCATCGCGTCGGCCTCCTCCAACGTCGGCGCGGTGCCGCCGAGGCGCGCGGGCACCCAGGGCTCACCCTGCGGATGCGGGCCGTACAGGTCCTGCAACTGCAGCAGCATGGCCTGCATCGACTCCTTGAGCCGCGCGGTCAGCTCCTCGGGCGGCCCGACGGGGTCGAGCGGATCGCACACGCCGATGACGATGCGGAACTTGTTGCGACCGAGCTTCTTGGGCAGGCCCTTGGTCCAGATCTGCTGGGCTCCCCAGACCACGACGGGGATGACCGGCACGCCGGCCTCGATCGCCATCCGGGCCGCGCCGGACTTGAAGCCCTTGAGCTCGAAGCTGCGACTGTGGGTGGCCTCGGGGTACACGCCGACGAGCTCGCCGGACTTCAGCGCCGCGACCGCCGCGGCGTACGCGTCGGCACCGGCCTCGCGGTCGACGGGGATGTGGCGCAGCGCCCGCATGATCGGCCCCGACGTGGAGTTGTCGAAGACCTCCTTCTTCGCCATGAACCGCACCTTGCGCCGGCCGGCGGCGTAGGCGGGCTTCCCGGCGAAGGGGAAGTCGAGGTAGCCGGTGTGATTGATGGCGACCACAGCCCCGCCCGTGCGGGGGAACTTATGGAAGTCCACCTCGGTGAACTTGATGCCTTGGAAGGCCCACATACCGCGGGCAACTTCGAGAATCGTTCCGTAGACGGGTTCCACACGGCAAGAGTAACCGTGGCCACGTCTGCGCGGTGCCGCAGCCGAGGAGTCGGCGCTCCCATTACGCTGTACTGGTCAGTGAAACAGGCGAAAGGCTTCACCGTGCAGGTCACCAGCGTCGGGCACGCGGGTTTCCACATCTCCACCGCCGCAGGCACCATCCTGTGTGACCCGTGGGTGAACCCCGCGTACTTCGGGTCGTGGTTCCCGTTCCCGGACAACACGCAGCTGGACTGGAAGACACTCGGCGACGTCGACTACCTCTACGTCTCCCACCTGCACCGCGACCACTTCGACGCGAAGAACCTGGCCGAGAACGTCAGCAAGGACGCCACCGTCCTGCTACCGGACTACCCCGTGCCGGACCTGCGGCGCGAGCTGGAGAAGCTGGGCTTCACGAAGTTCTTCGAGACGCAGGACTCGGTGAAGCACACGATCAGCGGGCCCAAGGGCGACCTGGACGTGATGATCATCGCGCTGCGAGCACCCGCGGACGGCCCCATCGGCGACTCCGGCCTCGTCGTCTCCGACGGCGAGACGGTGCTGTTCAACATGAACGACGCCCGCCCCGTCGACATGGAGGTGCTCGACGAGTTCGGCGGCATCGACGTGCACCTGCTGCAGTACTCGGGTGCCATCTGGTACCCGATGGTCTACGACATGCCCAAGGGCTCCAAGCGCCGCTTCGCCGAGCAGAAGCGCCAGCGCGGCATGGACCGCGCCCGCAGCTACGTCGACCAGGTGGCCGGCACCTGGGTCGTGCCCTCGGCCGGCCCGCCCGCCTTCCTCGACCCGGAGCTGCGCTACCTCAACGACGAGGGCCGGGTGGACCGCGAGAGCATCGGCGGCGACCCGTCGAACATCTTCCCGGACCAGATCACCTTCCTCGAGCAGATGAAGAGCAACGGGAACGATGGCGGACTGCTGTTCATCCCCGGTACCGTCGGCGAGTTCCGCGGCAAGGAACTCGTTGCACTGACCCACCCGGTCTCCGAGGCCGAGGTGATGGACATCTTCGAGAACAAGACGGCCTACCTCGACGCCTTCGCGGCGCGCCAGGCCCCGGTCCTGGAGGCCGAGAAGGCCACCTGGGCACCCGACGACGGGGTGCCGCTGCTGGGCGCGCTCAAAGCCAAGTTCGAGCCGATCATGCAGGCGTCGGCGCTGATCAGCGACGGGATCGGCTACGCGGTCGGGCTGGAGATGGCCTCGCCCGACGGTGCCGTTGAGACCGTGGTGCTCGACTTCCCGACGCGCACCGTCCGGGCCCCGCAGGAGGGCGACGGCAAGTACCGCTACGGCTTCCGCATCGCCGCCGAGCTGGTGCGCACCGTGCTCCGCGACGACGAGCCGGACTGGGTGAACACGATCTTCCTGTCGACGCGGTTCACCACGTGGCGCATCGGCGGCTACAACGAGTTCCTCTACACCTTCTTCAAGTGCCTCACCGACGAGCGGATCGCCTACGCCGACGGCTGGTTCTCCGAGGCGCACGACGACACCGCGTCGACCGAGCTGGACGGCTGGGAGGTGCAGCGCCGCTGCCCGCACCTCAAAGCGGACCTGTCGACCTTCGGTGTGGTCGACGGCGGCAAGCTCACCTGCAACCTGCACGGCTGGCAGTGGGACCTCGAGTCGGGCCGCTGCCTGACCTCCAGCGGCCACGAGATCCGCGCGAAGAAGCTGACATGAGCGGGCAGAATCCGAACCGGCGGCCGCCGAGCAACCGGCAGCGCGTCGAGGACTACTACGGCGTCCACGACACGGGCATGGGCTCGCGCCCGGCACCCCCTCCCGCTCCGAGTGGCCCGACGGTCCCGCCCACTCCCCCGACGGTGCCGCCCCGCCCGTCCGGCACACCCCCGCAGGGCCAGGTCCCGCCGGCGCCGCGGCGTCCGCGGGTGATCCCGCCGCCGGAGGTCCAGGTCGCCGCGCAGGAGGCTGCGCGCGCCGCGGCGGGCGCACCGCCGCAGGCACCGGGTTCGCCGTCGGTCCCGCCCACGGGGGCGCCGTCGGCCCCGCAGCCCGGCGGTCAGGCGCCCGAGGCGAGAGCCGGCAAGCCCGACCCACTGACGGACCCGCTGACCTCCGAAACCTTCCAGGGCGTGCAGCAGGCGTCGGACACCTTCGACACGGGTGTCGTGGGCGGCTTCGGCTACAGCGCCACCACCGGCCCGCAGACGGCGTCGAACACCTCCGCGACCGCCTTCGACGGGGGCTTCGATCAGTTCGCGCCGCCCCGGTTCGAGCCGCGCGCCGAGGGCCGCACGGAGGACCTCTGGGCCGAGCCCGTCGCGTCCTCGCCCGACGGTGCCGACCAGACCTTCGAGGCCACGTTCGCCCCGCACGACGAGCCTGTGGCCGAGACTCTCGACGAGCCGGACGATTCGTACATCGACGTCGAGGTGGTCGACGTGGAAGTGCACGCGCACGAGGCGCCGGAATCTGCTGCGGATGTGGCGGCGGACGTACCTGCGGATGCTGCGGCTGATCTCGACGAGGACGCCGTGGCCGACATCGACGAGGAGCCGGTCCCGGCGTACGAGTCGGAGATCCGGGACGGCGAGGTGCCCGAAGCGGAGGTGCAGCACGCGGAGTTCGTGGATCATGAGCACGACGCGGACGAGTCCGACGCGGACGACACGGGGGACGCGGACGCCGACGAGGAGTCCGTCGCGGCCGAGGCTGCGGCTGCGGCTGAGGAGGCTGCAACTGCCGAGGAGCCGGCGCAGCCGGTGTTCCGCGAGCCGCTCGCGATCGATCCGTTCCCGTACACCCAGATCGATGAGACCTACGTCGACGCCGAAACCCTGCACACGCTGCAGGCCCAGCACGAGCCGAAGGAACCCGGTGACATGACCGAATTCAACGAGTCCCTGACCGAAGCGATGAACATCGACGGCGCGCTGGGCGTCGCGCTGGTCGACGCGCAGAGCGGCATGGCGCTGGCCACGGCGGGCGAACCGTCGAGTTTCAATCTCGAGGTGGCTGCTGCGGGCAACTCCGCGCTGGTCCAGGCCATGGGTCGCACGCTCGGCGACATGGACCTCGACGATCACATCGAGGACATCCTCATCACGCTCGGCACGCAGTACCAGATCGTTCGCCCTATCAACCAGGGCTCCGACGACCTGTTCCTCTACCTGGTGCTGGACCGCTCGCGCGCGAACCTCGCGATGGCCCGCTTCCGCCTGACCAAGCTCGCGGAGCAGATCGAGGTCTGATCCGGCGCGGCCCGTCGGTCCGTGGGTCGGGCGCGGCCCCCAAGGGCCTGCCGGTCAGGCCGCGCGGGCGTCGTCGAGGCGGGTCGTGCCGAGCGGGTTACGCCCCAGCGCCACCCGTGCCCGCAGGTCGACGAGGTAGGCGCGGTAGAGCAGGCTGCCCGGGAACACCCGATCCGCCACGCCGACGAGGCGCATGAGCCGCTCGAGTCGGCGCTGCTCGGCGTCGCTCCACGACCAGCCCATCGCCTCCCGGATGCGGGGGTGGACGGTGCCGCGGGTGAAGAAGTTGTACGGCCGGCCGAGCAGCGCGGCGAGCGCGACGCCGATCGGGCCCCACGGCTCGCGGACGAACCGCAGCGTGGCGAGGTCGTCGAGGTAGTCGCGGACCTCGGGGGCGATCTCGACGTCGTCGAGCGACTTCTCCCAGTAGGCGGTGAAATCCACCCAGGTCTGCGGCCACTCCTCGGCGGTCACGTTCACGCCCGTCGCGAGCACGGAGGCCTCGACGGTGAGCCGGTCCAACACGGGCTCGTCGAGCGGGCCGTGCACCAGCTCGTACTGGTCGACGTAGTAGTAGAACAGGCACGCCGCGACCCAGAGCTGCAGTTTCCGGGAGTTGCCGCTGTAGCGGACGGGGCTGTCGTCCGTGGAGTAGACGTGCGAATGCACCTCCGCGATGGCCCGGCGATACACCGACCGATCCCGCTCCGAGCCGTACAGCGCGACGGCCAGGTACTGCGTCGTCGTCCGGGCCCGCTTGAGCGGCCGGTCGACCACCCGGCCCGACGCCACTCGACTCTCCTCGACCCCGTGCCCGACTCCCGGGATCGCGAGCTGCATCACGACATTGGCCGCGTTGTTCGACAGCCCCGCCAGGGTCACGAGATCGTCCAGGGTCTCCGGCGTCCGCCGCCGCATGCGATAGATCTTCGTCATGAACCTATCGTGAACCACATCACACGCGATAGCAAGAGTTTGAGAACATTCATTTATATCAAGGTGATCGGGATGACCCAGCGTCGCTTGTCATCAACCCTTTCCAGCGACACTCGGATCCTGTCCACAATGGACACCACGTCCGAATCGGACAGGAATCGAGAGTCGACAGCGCGAGCCGACCCACATGACGCGCCGGCATTCGCGATCTAACATTCAAGAGTGACGTACACGTACAACGCCCTGCCGCACCCGGATCTCCCGCCCGCGTCGCCGATACCCCCGGCGCCACCGGCCTCCATCGTCCGCCACCGGCTGTGGGGTCTTGATCTGGCGATCGCGATCGCGACGATCGTGGGTCAGATCGCGATCTGGGTACCACTACTCACTGCGCAGGACATGAACCGACTGTCGATGAGCGCCGGACTGTTCATGACGGTCGGCCTCGCGCTGGGCGGTTCGACGTTCGGCGCGTGGCTCGTCCGCTGCGTCGTGCTCCTCGCCCAACGGACTGTGAGCGTCTGGTACGTCGTCGCCCCGACCGTGGTCGTCGTCCTCGGCGTGCTCGCGATGGCAGTCGGAGTGGCACAGCAGATCTAGCCACCCACGAAGGCACTACGGGCGCAGCACGTCCGTCCCGATGAACGGCTGCAGCGCTGCGGGGACGCGCACCGAACCGTCGGGCTGCTGGTGGTTCTCCCAGATCGCGACGAGCCAGCGCGTGGTGGCCAGAGTGCCGTTCAACGTGGCCGCGATCTGCGGCCTACCGTCGGAATCGCGGTACCGAATGCCCAGGCGACGGGCCTGGAAGGTGGTGCAGTTCGACGTCGACGTGAGCTCGCGGTAGCGGCCCTGCGACGGCACCCAGGCCTCGCTGTCGAACTTCCGCGCCGCCGACGAGCCCAGGTCGCCCGCGGCCACGTCGATCACCCGGTAGGGCACCTCGACGGCCGCGAGCATCTCCTTCTCCCAGTTCAGCAGGCGCTGGTGCTCGGCCTCCGCGTCCTCCGGCTTGCAATAGACGAACATCTCGATCTTGTCGAACTGGTGCACACGGATGATGCCGCGCGTGTCCTTGCCGTACGAGCCGGCCTCGCGCCGGAAGCAGCTCGACTGCGCGGCGTAGCGGACGGGACCGTCGGACAGGTCGAGGATCTC
The DNA here is from genome assembly GCF_001575195.1 of Tsukamurella pseudospumae. Classification (NCBI taxonomy): domain Bacteria; kingdom Bacillati; phylum Actinomycetota; class Actinomycetes; order Mycobacteriales; family Tsukamurellaceae; genus Tsukamurella; species Tsukamurella pseudospumae. The sequence goes on along the minus strand of NZ_LSRF01000058.1, from coordinate 159,550 downwards.
GTCCATGTGGTACCCGGCCAGGGGCACCTCCGAGGTGCCGACCAGGTACAGGTCGTCGGCCTCGAGGCGGTAGATCTCGTCGGCGTGCGCGCCGAGGAAGCCGGTGCCGGCCATGACCTCGGGCTTGACCAGCACGGGCGGGATCATCAGCGTGAAGCCGTTCGCCACGGCCTTCTGCACCGCGAGCTGCAGCAGCGCCATCTGGAACAGCGCGCCGTGGCCCTTCATGAAGTAGAACCGTGAGCCCGAGACCTTGGCGCCGCGCTCCATGTCGAGCAGGCCCAGCCCCTCGGCGAGCTCGAGGTGGTCCTTCGGGTTCTCGATCTCCGGGATCTCGCCCACGTGCTCGAGCACCACGAAGTCGTCCTCGCCGCCGGCGGGCACGCCGTCGATGATGATGTTGCCGATCTTGCGCGCAACCTCGTCGAAGGCCTCGTCCGCGCGGGTCTGCTCGGCCTCGGCCTCCTTGACGCGCGCGGCGAGCTCGCCGGCCGCGGCGACGAGGGCCTTGCGATCCTCGGGGGCCGCCTTGCCGATCGATTTCGACGAGGCCTTGTGCTCGGCCCGCAGGGTGTCGGCCGCCAGCACCGCGGCCCGACGGTCCGCGTCCGCGGACAGCAGGGCGTCGACCAGCGCCGGATCCTCTCCACGGGCGCGCTGCGAGGCGCGTACACGGTCGGGGTTCTCGCGTACCAGCTTGACGTCGATCACGAGGGCCAGCCTATTACGGCACCGTCGCCCCACCCCAATTGATATCCGCGCGCCCGGCCCGGCCCGGGCCAGGCATGATGGGAGGTGATGGCCGACGACACCGATCCCCAGCCCGAGACCGCCCCTGCGCAGAAGAGCCGTGCGGGCGCGTGGACCGTGCGCGCCGTTCTGGCCGCGCTGATCGTGGGCGCCGTCGCGATCGGCGGCGTGCTGTTCCTCACCGGCGCATTCGAACCGAAGAACGAGGAGAAGGCGCCGCGGCTCGCGGCGAGCGGTACGGTCCTCGCCCGGTCGAAGCCGGGTACGTGCCTGACCTGGGACAAGGACCCGACGACGATGGCGCCCGTCGACTGCCTCGAGTCGCACAAGTTCGAGGTCGCGGGTGAGCCCGCGCGCACGCTGCCCGAGAATGCGCCGTATCCCACGGAATCGGCGATTGCGGCGCAGCGCGACCAGCTCTGCCCGCCCGTGGTCACCGAGTACCTGGGCAAGCGGCTCGACCCGATGGGCCGGTTCCAGACGAATCTGCTCACCGCCGGCCAGAAGGCGTGGGAGTCGGGCGATCGCACGATGCGCTGCGGCATCCAGGTGGCCGACGGTGCCGGTAACGCGCTCGAGACCAAGGGCAAGGTGGTCAACCAGGACCAGTCGCTGACCTGGCCGCCCGGCACGTGCATCGGCCTGAGCGATCGCGGAAAGCCGACCGGCCCCGTCGAGTGCACGAAGCCGCACGCCCTCGAGGTCACGTCCGTGATCGACCTGCGGCAGGCCTTCCCGGACGCGTCGTGGCCCACGAAGCAGCAGCAGGAGGACTACCTGGGCCGGATCTGCCCGTCGCGCACGACGGGGTGGTTCGGGTCGCAGGACGGGCTGCGCAAGTCCGGGCTGCAGCTGGCGTGGAACACGCTGTCGCAGCCGTCGTGGACCGCGGGTTCCCGCTCGGTGATCTGCTTCCTGGCGTCGTCGAAGGACACCGTGACGTACACGCCGATCACCGGCTCGGCGAAGTCCCCCGGCCTGCTCATCGACGGCAAGCCGCCCGTCATGCCGACCTTCCCCGGCGCGAAGCCGGCCGAGCCCTCGACCGGACCGAGGTAGCCGTGCACGTCTCGCGCCGTGCGTTCCAGGAGTGGGTGTCCGACGCCCTCGACGACGTTCCGCCCGAGCTCGCGACGGCGATGGACAACGTGGTGGTGCTGGTCCGCGACCGCAACGAGGACGAGCCGACGCTGCTCGGCCTGTACGAGGGCATCGCGCTCACCGAGCGGGACTGGAATTACGTCGGCACCCTGCCGGACACCATCACGATCTACCGTGAGGCACTGATGGACATCTGCGACACCGAGGAGCAGCTCCGGCGCGAGATCCGCGTGACGGTACTGCACGAGATCGGCCATCATTTCGGTATCGACGACCACCGACTCCACGAGCTGGGCTGGGCCTGACATGCCGACCCCGCACAACTCCGCCGCCCCGGGCGACTACGCCTCCGCCGTCCTCATGCCCGGCGACCCGCGCCGCGCCCGCCGGATCGCGGAGACCCTCTTCGACGACGCCCGCCTCGTCAACGAGGTCCGCGGTATGGAGGCCTACACGGGAACCGTGGGCGGGCGGCCGATCTCGGTGATGGGCTCGGGCATGGGCCTGCCCACCATGACGATCTACGCGACGGAGTTGTACCGCGAGTACGGCGTGCGGCGCATCATCCGGGTGGGAACCTCCGGCGGCTACCAGGACGACATATCGCTCGGCGACGTGATCATCGCGACTGCTGCGCACACGGATTCGGCGATCAACGACCCTCGCATCCCCGGCGTGCGCTTCGCGCCCGCGGCGTCGTACCCGCTGCTCCGCGCCGCCGCGGACGCCGCCGAACGCGCCGGCACGACGGTGCGCGTGGGCCCGGTCTACTCCTCGGACCACTTCTACCTGGCTCGCCCGGGCCTGCATGAGGGCCTGCGCGATCACGGTGTGCTCGGCGTCGACATGGAGACGGCCGCGTTGTACGCCGTCGCCGCCGCGGAGGGCCGCGAGGCGCTGACCGTCCTGACGGTGACCGATCACATGTTCCGCGACGAGGCGCTGCCGCCCGAGGACCGCGAGAACGGCTTCGCCGCCGCAGCAGCCATCGCGATCGAGGCCGCGTTCAGCTGATGGGCTCTAGCCCATCGGGTCCAGATGCGACGGTGCGTCGGCCCAGCTGACGAGCTCCCAAGCGCCGTCGTCGACCGGCCGGAGCACGATCTCGCCGGTGTTCGGCAGGTGGTGCTTGTGCGCGTAGGCACCGTCGACCCCGGACAGGCGGAAGCCGACGAGCCGGATGGCGGCGCCGTGGCTGACCAGGTAGGCGTCGCCGTGCGGAAGATGCTCGGTGCGGATGGCGTCCACGGCGGGCAGGTAGCGGGCGAGCAGATCGTCGGCGGACTCGCCGCCGGGCATCGCCGCCGTGGATTCGCCCGTGTACCAGCGCTTCACGACGTCCTGGAAGACCGCGATCGAGTCCTCGTCGTTGAACCCCTCCAGGTCGCCGGCCTGCACCTCGTGCACCCCGTCGACCACTGCCGTCGGCACGCCCCACGCCTCGGCGATGTGCCCGGCGGTCTGCTGCGCGCGCCGTGCGACGGAGCTCAGCAGAACGGGCCGCGCGCCTGTGCCGCGCGCGCTCGGCCGCGCGGCGCCGAACGCCCGCGCCTGGTCCACACCCTCGGGCGTCAGCGGGGCGCCCGGCGGGCGGGTGTCGAGGATCCGTGCCACGTTCGCGGTGGTCTGGCCGTGCCGGACCAGGTGCAACAACCCCGTCATCGCTCACCCCTGCGCAGCCCGTCGAACCAGACCTCGGAGTCGCCCGGGTCGACGGGGGCCGTCCCCGGCCCGCCCGGCCGGGGCCAGGACCCCAGGAATCGGAGCTCGTCGCACACCCGGTGCAGGGCGCGCAGCGCCTCCCCCACCGCGGGGTCGTCGATGTGGCCGACGCAGTCGAAGTGGAAGACGTAGCTACCGAACACGGTCCGCTTCGGTCTCGACTCGATGCGGGTGAGATCGACACCGCGCAGGGCGAACTCGGCCATCGCGAGCGCGAGCGAACCGGGCCTGCTGGGCACGTCGATCACCACGGCCGTGCAGTCGCTCCCGGTGCGCGCCGGCGCCGGACCGGGCTTGCCGCACAACACGAACCGGGTGCGGGCGTCCGCCACGTCCGCCACGCCCGTCGCGACCTCGGGTACGTCGTACATCCGCGCGGCGAGCGCGGTGGTCACGCCCGCGTCGACGCGATCCTCGGCGACGTCGAGAGCGGCGGCGGCGTTGGAGGCGGCCGGAACCACCTGCGCCTGCGGCATGTTCACCGCCAGCCAGGCCCGGACCTGCGCGGCGGCCACGGGGTAGGCGCCCACCGTGCGCGCCTGCGCGAGCGGCACCCGCGAGGCGATCGAGAAGGCGACCGCGAGGTCGGTCTCGGCGAAGATCTGTAGCGGCGCACCGAAGCCCAGCGCGTCCAGCGTGGGCGTCACGGGTCCCTCGACGGACGACTCGATGGGCACGCAGGCGAGGTCGGCGGCACCGTCGGAAACCATCTGGAGGGCGGCCACCTGACTGGGGGCACTGATCCGCTCGGCCCCCACGAGATCGAACCCGGGCACCGACATCGCCCCCCGCGCTGCGAGGTCCTGGCACTGGAGCAGCGCCATCTCGGTGAAGGTTCCCTCGGGTCCGAAGTAGGCGATGCGGGTCACGCCACGAGCCTAGCCGAGAGCGTCCACCGTCCGCGGTGGTCGACCCGTCCACGATTCAGTATAGTCATTCCGTTCTTGCAGAAATGGGGGCGAGATGTCGCACGACGAGAACCCGCTGGACCGGATCAGTTCCGGGCCGGCGCCGACGGGACCGAGCCCGTGGCGGTCGAACCGGCTGCCGACCGGGAGCCCGTACGCGAACGGGCTGTACGGCACGGGCGAGGTCCGGAGCCCGCGGCGCCTCGGCCGTTCCGGGTGGATCACCCTCATCGTCGCGGTCGCTCTCATCGCCGGCGCCGTGGCCTGGGCCGCCGTGTCGAAGCCGGACCGGTCTGATTTCGCCTCGCCGATCGGCACGGCGACGTCCCCACCCCGGCCCCCGAGCGTCGGCCAGGTGACCGGTAGCGCCGTTTTCACGACCGCGCTCGTCTCGCCGCCCGGGTGCGCGCTCCCGCCGCTCGCCGCGACCCGCGAGTCGGTGGAGGCGTTCGCGCGGTCCGGCACCGTCTGCCTCGAGGCGGTGTGGGGCCTGCGGGCCGCGACGGTCCGCCCGTTCAGCTCCCCCGACGATGTACCGCCCGGCCCCGGCTGCTTCGCCGGCGAGCCGATCACCACCTTCGGGACCTGCAACGACGACATCTACCTCAACGTCGATGCCGCGATCGAGGGCGCCGGCAACCAGGCGCCGCACCTGCTGCAGTGGCTCTCCATGGCCGTCGCCGACCGCGCCGAGAACCGGGCCGGAGCCGCGGCCGACGCCGCCGCGCTGATCCGCTCCGTGGACGGCGCGAGCCCGCTCGGCATCGAGTACCGCAAGCGCAGCCACGCGCAGACACTGTGCCTCGCCGGCGCGACGATGCAGCGCCTGGTGGACCACGGCATCACCCGGGCGGACATCGGCCAGGCATCGGCCCAGTCCCGGACCTGGACCCTGCTCGGCGACGGCACGGGCGGCCCGAAGGTCCAGGCCGCGACCGCGCAGCAGTGGTTCGACCGCGGCAGCCTGTCGCCGACGCAGGAGGTCTGCCGGACCGCGTGGACGGTCCCCGTCGACCAGATCTCCTAGCGCAACCCCAGCCCGTGCAGGCGGTCGGTCACGGCCTGCGAGTCGGGCGCGACGATGTGCCGCAGCCGCTCGCGGACGGCGTCCTGCGCCATCGGGTTGAGGGCGGCCAGTCGCGCCTCGTCCGGAGTGGTCGCGGCGGCCTCGATGTCGGCACCCGTCAGCGCCGCGACCGTGGCGCACAGCACCGCGATCGCCTGCTCCGCGTCGGCCACGGCGATCTCGAATCCCGGCCCGTCGTCGTGCACGCCCCACACCAGGAACTCCGCGAGCGCAGTGGGGTCCTCGGGCACGTAGGCGCAGCTCTGCAGGCCCGACGGTGCCGCCACGGCCAGCCCGTCGACCAGGGACATCGGCTCGCGCGGGGGCGCCAGCAACTCCAGTTCGATTGCCATCTCCTCGACCCTAACCCTTGCCCGGGGTTGCTCCACGCATTAGGTTAGGGTTACCTTCATGGACACCACCGAGCGAGAGGAGCCGTCATGAGTGCCCCCACCATCATCGAGCCGACCCCGGCTGAGCGCGTCCGCACCGTCGCGGCCGTCCCCCACGCCGCCGTCCTCGTCGCCGACGGCTACGAGCCGATCACGCTGGCCCTGCACCACGTGCTCGGCGATCGGCTCGTCGTGTCCGTCCCCGACGACGCGCCCTGGCTCGAGGGCGCCCGCGCCATGGTCGAGATCAACGACATCTCGCCGCTGGCGCTGCGCGAGCGCACCCGCTCCCTCGTCTGGCTCTCCGGCCGGCTGTCCGAGGTGGCCGACGGCGCCGCCCTCGCCGCGCGGGTCGCTGTCGAGAACCCGCTCGAGGCACTGCTCGACGTGGGCAACGGCGCCCGCCTACTGGTCATGCCGATCGAGTCGGCCGTACTCGCCGACACGGCCGGCGCGGCGTCCGTGTCGGGCTCGGAACTGGCGGAGGCGCAGCCGGATCCGTTCGCGGGCTACGAGTCCGCGTGGCTGGCGCACGTCGAGTCCGGGCACCCCGAGATGGTCGGGCAGCTCGCGCGCCGACTGCCTGGCAAGCTCCGCAACCACCGGGTCCGCCTGCTCGGTATCGACCGGTTCGGCATCCGCTTGCGCGCCGAGCACCACGAGCTCTCCGATGTGGACGTGCGCCTGAACTTCCAGCAGCCCGCCGGCGACATGGCCGCGTTGCAGCGCGGCATCCGCATCCTGCTCGGCTGCCCGTTCCTCAACGGCCTGCGCGCCGGCTGACTTCTCCTCACAATGTGGAGTTCCGCGGCATCGTGAGCGTTCTCAGGTACCTGACAGTGCCGCAGAACTCGATTCTGTGAACAACCGCGGGCAGCGAAAGTTTCATACGCTTACTGGGGATGAACCTCCTCCGCTCCGGGGCAGGCCTCGGCGCCTACGGTCACGCTGAGCGACATGGACCTCGTGACGCTGATCGCCGAGAACGCCGACGCCGGCGTCATCTCCCGGGCGCGGCTCATCGCGCTCGGAGCGGAACCGCGCGAGATCAGCAAGCTCCGCCACGCCGGAGTCCTGCTCGTGATCCGCCGCGGGTGGTACGCGATCGCCGGTGCGGATCCTGCGGTGATCACTGCCGTCCGCGCAGGCGGAACGGTGACCTGCGTGTCGGCGCTCGCCTTCCACCCCGAGGTGTGGGTCCCGCCCGGAGTGCAGCGCACTCACATTCGTTGGCCGGTGCATCGCGCCGAGCTGAGGGGCTCCGGCAAAGTCGCCCAGCAGCGGACTGCGCGCGCGGCCATGGCCGCGCGGCGCCAGCGGGACGGCGGGCGGAACCCACGGCGTGCCGGCACGGACGACATCGGCTGCGCAGACGGGGCACGTCGCGCGAGACGGACACGGGACGGGCCGTGGTCGAAGATGCGCGCGTGGTCGAAGAGTTCTCCTGGCTCGACGGCCCTCTCCGCCTATTGTCACTCGCACCGACCGCCGAGTACGTCCGACCGCGCCGTGGACCCGCTACCGATCGCCCTGCAGTGCGCGGCGAACCGCCTCTCGCCCGACTACCTGGTCGCGGTCTTGGATTCGACGCTGCGAAGGCAGCCGGCCTACACGCAGGAGGATCTGCGCGTGATCTTCGCCGGCGCGCCGCATCGGGTGCTGCGTCTGCTCGATCGCCTCGATGCGGAGGCCGGCTCCGGCACCGAATCCGTGGCGCGGTTCCGACTCCAGAACGCGCGCTTCGCGGTGCGCAGTCAGGTCGAGATCGAGGACGTCGGACATGTCGACCTGCTGGTCGGCGAACGGTTGATCGTCGAGTGCGACAGCAGGGCTCACCACAACGACGAACAGCGCAGGGAGGACAACCGCCGAGACCGCCGGGCCACCGTCAGCGGCTACAGCGTGCTCCGTATCGAGTACGAGGACGTGATGTTCTCGTGGAACACCGTGCTCGCGGACGTCGTCGCGATCATCCGTGGACGGCCCCGCGTGCCCGGGCGGCACTAGTTCACGTATTCGAGTTCTGCGGCACCGAAGGTCATCTCGTGACGTCTCCAGTGCCGCCGAACTCGAATTCCTGAAGCGACCGTCGTCAGTGCGCCTGCACCGTGATGTCGGTGCCCTTCGGGGTCAGTACGTATGCGCCGACCGCGACGGCGAGCAGGATCACCCCGCCGACCAGGCCCGTGGTCTGCAGTGACGCGGTGAATCCCTCCGCCGCGTGCCGCGCGATCTCGGGGTTGCCGACCTGCTCCGCGATGGCCATCGCGGCGCCGAGGGATTCACCCGCGGCGTCGGCCGTCGCCCCGTCGACACCGGGGATCGCTCCGAAGGCGGCGTCGGCGGTGTAGAGCATCGCGGCGACACTGCCGAGGATCGCGACGCCCAACACGTTGCCCAGGTCGTACGAGGTCTCCTCGAGCGCGGCTGCGTTGCCCGCTTTGTCCTCCGGCGTCCCCGACATGATCATCGCCGAGGCCACCGTCATCGCGCCCATCCCGACGCCGACCAGGATCAGCGGGGCCACCAGTCGCGCGTAGTCCAGGTGTGCGGGAGCCGCGAGGAGAACCATGCCGACCGATGCCGCCACCAGGCCACCGGCCAGGACGACGCGGGCGCCCAGGACGTTCGCGAGCCACGGGGCAGCGAGCGAGGCCACCACCGCGGCGACGGCGACGGGGAGCAGCCGGACACCGGTCTCGATCGGCCCGTAGCCCGCCACCAGCTGCATCCACTGCGCGAGCAGCAGCAGCGCGGCGGCCATGGCGAACATGACACCCAGCGCCGCGATGATCCCGGCCGAGAACTGGCGCCGACCGAAGAGCCGCACGTCGAGCAGCGGGTACTCGCGACCCAGCGAGCGCCGGACGAACGAGCCGAGCACCACCACGGCGATCAGCAGCGCGACGAGCGCCGGCCCCGACAGCAGCGTGTGGTCCTTCGCGAACCGCTTGATCGACCAGACCAGAGCCACCATGCCGGTGATCGACATGAGCGCACCGAGCCAATCCCAGGCGCCGCGGGCGGGCACTGTCGACTCGGGCAGCAGGAAGAACCCGATGACGAGCACGATCGCCATCACCGGGACGTTCACCATGAACGCCGCGCGCCACGAGAAGTTCTCCAGCAGAACACCGCCCACGATCGGCCCGATCGCCGCGCCCACGCCGGACACCGCGGCCCACAGGCCGAGGGCCTTCGCCCGCTCCGCGGGGTCGGTGAAGATCACGCGCAGCATGGTCAGCGTGGTGGGCATGATCATCGCGCCGCCCACGCCGAGCGCCGCCCGCAGGGCGATCACCTGGCCGGGAGTCTCCGCCCACAGGACGAGCGCCGAGGCGACGCCGAAGACGACGTAGCCGAGGAGCAGCATGCGCTTGCGGCCGAACCGGTCCCCCAGAGAGCTGGTGGAGACCAGGAGCCCGGCCAGCACGAGCGAGTAGACGTCGATGATCCAGAGTTGTTGCGCGGCACTGGGTCGCAGGTCGGCCGCCAGGTCCGGGACGGCGATGTTGAGGATCGTCATGTCCACGGTGATCACGAGCAGGCTCGCCGAGAGCAGCAGGGCCGCGGCCCAGCGCCGCGTCGCGGACATCGCGGGCGCGGTCGAGAGGTCGGTCATGGCGTCGTCTCCTGTCGAGGGGTCCAGAGCGCAGCGATCGCGCGGTCGAGGAGCGTTCGCTCCGAGGGTTTTTCGGAGAGCGCCGTCTGCATGATCGCGCCGTCCGTGAGCATCGACACGGCCGCCGCGCTCTCGGTGGTGATGTAGCGCTCCAGCATCGTGAGGAAGTCCGCTTCCCACCGGACGGCGAGCATCCGGAGGTCCGGATGCAGGGGCGCCGAACAGGTCACGGCGAAGTCGGCACCGACGAGACGCGTGTCCTCGAGGTAGCGGTGCAGCGACGCCGTGTAGGCGGCGGGCGATGCCCCCTCCCGGACGAACTCGGCCTCCAACTCGCCGAGCCAGCGCTCCGCGTCCACCACCAGCGACGTCAGGGCGGCCGCGCGCAGGTCGTCGAGCGTGGCGAAGTACTGCGTGGTCGAGCCGAGGGGTACGCCCGCCCGGGCCGCGACCTTCCGGTGGGTCAGCGCGTCGGGCCCGTCTTCGAGGACGATCTCCGCGGCGGCGGCGATGATCTCGCGGCGGCGGCGCTCGGGGTCGCGGCGACGGGGGATGTCGGTCATTGCTTCAGCTCCTCATGTACGTCTGTACATGTACAAATGTACATCAGATGGAACGGGACGAAAGGGACTAGATTGTGATCATGACGACACCCGAACCCGTACCGGCGTCCGCGGAGAAGAAGCCGGTCGGCGAACGCGCAGGTGAGATGGCTAAGAAGGGCGCGCAGCAGGTCGCGATCTGGGTCGGCGTCGCCGTCGTCGCGGTGATCGTCTATTCGATCGCCGCAGCGGTCATCCCGCGGTGGTGGGCCCAGCGGGTCGGCGAATGGGTGAACAAGAGCATGCTCACCGGCACCGGACTCGGCCTCACGTTCGGCATCCTCTGCACCCTGATCCCGCTCCTGCTGCTCGTGTTCGCGGTCAAGCGGATCCGCCGGTCACCGAAACTGGCGACGGCGGCCGCCGTCCTCGCGGTGGTCGTCGCCGTTCCGAACCTCATGACGGCGAGCATCGCCGCCGGCATCAGCAACGCCGCGAAGGCCGGGCGGGACGTGATGAACGTGGACGCACCGATGTTCCGTGGCGCCACGTTGTGGGGCGCGATCATCGGCCTGGTACTCGCGATCGCCATCCCGATCGCCGTCAGGATCTACGGGAAGCGTCGGGAGGCGCGCAAGCTCCAGAAGGCGGCCGACAAGGCCGCGGTGAAGCAGGCCAAGATCGCCGCCAAGGAAGAGGCACGGGCCGAGAAGGCCGCCGCGCGGACCGATCACGAGTCCGGCGACCTCTGACTCTCCGCCGCGTGACGGTGCCCGATCCGGCGCCGTCCGCTACGCCGGCGTCGTCCCGCCCACCAGGGCGGCGATCCGGTCCGCACTCGCGATCAACCTCTCGCGCGGGTAGCGATCGTCCTCCGCGAGCAGCAACCTGCCCGACTCGACGATCACCGCGAACACCATCCGCGCCGCCAGCGACGGATCTTCGACGTCCGCATCCGGATGCTCGGTCAGCATGCGCTCGATCCGCCCCGCCGCCGCGGCGCGGCCGCGTTCGAGCCGAGCCCGAAACACCGTCGTCGTGCTGTCGGAGAGCTCGAACACGGCGCGCCACAGGTCGGGCGATCGCTCGAAGGTGAGCAGCAGGCCCGCGTAGAGCTCCGCGACCAGCTCGGGGAGCGCACGCCCGGCGGCGGCCGACGGGAACGCTGCGAGGTACTGCTCCGTCGCCCTGCGCTCCTCCCGCACGAGGGATGCGCGCAATAGGGCGTTCGAGTCGTCGAACAGCTTGTAGACGACGGGCCGGGTGACGCCCGCCTCCTTGGCGACGGCGTCGATCGACACCTTGCCGACGCCGCGCGTCGCGATCACCCGGAGCACAGCGTCCAGGAGCTGTTCCCGACGGTCCGCGGGCGTCATACGGGCGGCGTAGGGACGTTTGGCGGGGCGGCGGCGGCCCGTAGCCTCCGCCGTCACATCGTCGATCACCGTCTTGACTCTCCCAGCCATATCGGGAATGTTACATCGACTGAAGCTACAGTGGATGTAACAATTGAGGAGGCGCCATGATCGACGACCACCGTGGGCGCGTGTGCGTCATCGGTGCGGGCTACGCCGGAATCGGGCTCGCGCGGGCACTGCGGGGCGCCGGCATCCCCTACGACCACCTGGAGGCCACCGATCGGATCGGGGGCAACTGGTCGCACGGCGTCTACGACTCCACGCATCTCATCAGCTCCAAGAAGTCCACGCAGTACGCGGACTTCCCGATGCCGGAGCACTACCCCACGTTCCCGAGCGCCGCGCAGATGCTCGAGTACCTCCAGTCGTACGTCGACCGTTCCGGCCTCGCGGAGAACCTCGAGTTCGACACGGAGGTCCGTTCGGTCCGGCCCGTCGACGCGAACGGCACCGCCGGATGGCTCGTCGAGCTCGCCTCCGGCGAGGTCCGCCACTACCGCGCAGTGGTCGTCGCGAACGGTCACTACTGGGAGCGCAACCTCCCGTGGTACCCCGGTGAGTTCACCGGCACCCAACTGCATTCCAAGGACTACAAGAATCCGGCGGACCTCTCCGGCCGCCGGGTCCTCGTCGTGGGCGCGGGCAACTCCGCGAGCGACATCGCGGTCGAGGCCTCGGCCGCGGTCGGCACGGCGGACGTCTCGATGCGCCGCGGCTACTGGTTCATCCCCAAGACCCTGTTCGGCGTCCCGTCCTCCGAATGGGACCGGATCTGGTGGCCGATACCGTTGCAGCGCACCGTCTTCAAACAGGCGCTTCGACTGAGCTACGGCGACTACCGCCGATACGGCTTGCAGCGACCCGACCACCGGCTCTTCACCCGCGATGTCACGGTCAACACGTCCCTCATGTACGCGCTCCAACACGGCAAGGTCTCCGTCCGACCCGAGATCGAGCGGTTCGACGGTGCCCGGGTCCGTTTCACGGACGGCACGAGCGCCGAGTACGACACGATCGTCTGGGCCACCGGGTTCCACACCCGGTTCCCCATGCTCGACGAGTCGATGTTCGTCTGGGAGAACGGCGATCCGCTCCTCGTCGAGCACGTCCTGGTGCCGAGGTACGCGAACCTCTACCTGTGGGGACTCGTCGCGCCGCGGTCCGGCGCCGGACGCATCATCTCCTTCGGCGCCGACTTCCTCGCCGAGGCCATCCCGGCCCAGGACGGGGTCACCGAACCGCTGTCGGACATGCTGGCCCGACGGTTCCCCGCACGATCCTCGATGCTCGCGGGATCCGCCGAGATCCTCTGCCGGATCAGGTTGCTGCGCAGCGCACTCCGCCTCCAGCGCGCCCGCGCCGTCCTCCGCCCCCGGAACAACCTCTCGAAGGAGCCGATCGGATCATGAGTATCCCGTCCCCCACCCCCGATGCCCGTGTCCTCATCACGGGCGCCTCCAGCGGCATCGGCGCCGCCCTCGCCGAATCCTTCGCGCGCCGCGGACATTCGCTGATCCTCGTCGCTCGGCGGGAGGATCGGCTGCACACGCTCGCGGCCCGGCTACGTGCCGACCACGTCGTCGATGCCGATGTCCTCGCCTGCGATCTCGCCGACGGCGCCGCCCGGGCGCAGCTGCTGACGCGTCTCGAGACGGTCGAGCTCGCCGCGGTGGGCCTCAACGCCGGCTTCGCGACCTACGGCTCCGTGCTGGAACTGGACCCGGCACGGGAACGGGAGCAGGTCGTGCTCAACGCCGTCGCGGTCCACGACCTCGCCCTCGCACTCCTGCCGTCGATGGTCGCCCGCGGACGGGGCGGCGTTCTCATCACCGGTTCCACCGCGGGAAACCAGCCCAGCCCCAACAACGCGACCTACGCGGCCACCAAGGCCTTCGCGAACACGCTCGCCGAGTCGCTGCACGGCGAGCTCGCCGGCACCGGGGTCACGTGCACGCTGCTCGCGCCGGGACCCGTTCGCACCGAGTTCGCGTCCGTGTCGGACCTCGGCGCGATCGAGCACCGCCTCCCCGGCATCGCCTGGGTCACTGCGGAACGCGCCGCCGAGGCCGCCGTCCGCGGACTCGTGACCGGCCGGCGGCGCGTCGTGCCCGGCCCGATCGCCAAGCTCCAGGGCTTCGGCGGAATGCACACGCCGCGGAGCATCCTCAACCCCGTCCTGCGCCGCGTCTACGGGGACCTGCGATGAGTGAGTACGGACTCCTCGGCGGGATCCGCGAGACACTGCGGCTCGCACCGCCGCGCGGCCTGCTCTACTGCGACGCCCACTACTTCACCGCGACCGTCGAACTCGATCCGGCCGCGATGCGGCCGTGGCTGCCCACCGGCGTCCGGCTCGCGCAGCCGTACCGCGCCGAGGTCTTCACAGCATGGTTCCCGCACTGCACGTACGGATCGGTCTACCACGAGGCCGGGATCTTCGTGCACATCAGAACCCTCGGCGGGCGCACCGGGATCCACTGCCCGTGGATGATCCTCGACGACGACACCGCGCTCATCCTCGGCCGCGAGCTCCTCGGCTACCCGAAGAAGATGGGCGAGATCGGCTGGAACCTCGACGGAACCGCGATCAGCGCGAGCGCCTCCCGCCGCGGCCACGACCTCATCGCGATGCGCGGGGAGCTCGGTGCGACGGTGCCCGACGCACCTCCGATCCTCGGCCGCCCGCACCGCAACGTGACCGGCACGCTCGGCCTCGCGCTGCCCCGGATCATCGGCTTCACCCCGGGCGAGCATCCCATCGAGACCCGACGGGTGCACCTCGACGAGTTCACGGTGTCGGGTTCCGAGCGGGATCCACTCCACCTCATGGGAATCGGGCGCGTCGTCGACGCCCGTCTGCACCGCGTGAACCTGTCCGCCGGCAGCCCGCCGATCCCGCTGCGCCCACTCACCCCCCTCCATTCGATCGCCCACCTCCGACCGAGAGTGCTCTGACATGACCGCCACCCTCCTGTCCGAACCGTTCCGCCTGCCGTGCGGCAGTGTCCTGTCGAACCGGATCGCCAAGGCCGCGATGAGTGAACAGCTCGCGCACCGCGACGGCGTACCCGGCGACGGCCTCCGCCGGCTGTACGCCGTGTGGGCCCGGGGCGGCGCGGGACTCCTGTTGTCCGGCAACATCATGATCGACCGTGCCGCGCTCACCGAGCCGGGCAACGTGATCCTCGACGACAGCCGCTGCCTCGACGCCGTCCGCAGTTGGACCGACGCGACCGGGGGACCGACGCGGCGATCTGGGCCCAGATCAACCACCCCGGCAGAGTCGCGGTCTCGCCCTTCAACCGGCGGCCGGTGGCACCGTCGGCGTCCCGGAGCACCGTTCCCGGATACAACTTGCGCCGGCCCCATACGCTCTCGAACGCCGAGATCCACACGGTGATCGCGCGATTCGCCCGCACCGCACAGCTCGCCGTGGCCGGCGGCTTCCACGGCGTCCAGGTGCACGCCGCGCACGGCTACCTGCTCTCCCAGTTCCTCTCGCCCCTGGCGAACACCCGCACCGACGAGTGGGGTGGAGACCCCAGGTGCCGGAGCCGGATCCTTCTCGAGACCGTCGCCGCCGTGCGCGCGGCGGTGGGCGAGTCGATCCCCGTCTCGGTGAAGCTCAACTCCGCCGACTTCGTGCACGGCGGCTTCACCGGCGAGGAGGCGCTCGCCGTGGCGGTCGCGCTGGGCGAGGCCGGAATCGACCTGCTGGAGATCAGTGGGGGCGGGTACGAGCAGCCGGCGATGACGGGCGTCGCAGCGGGCCAGGAGACGAGCGGAGAGGGCTACTTCGTCGACTTCGCCCGCCGGATCCGCGCGGCCTCCACCGTTCCCATCATGCTGACCGGCGGCCTCCGCGACACCTCCGCGATGGAATCACTGATCGGCGACGGTGTCGTCGACGTCGTCGGACTCGGACGGCCGCTCGCCTTCGTCCCCGACTACCCCCGCCGAATCCTCGCCGGTGACACCCCCACGCTCCCGCCGGGCGCCCCGCGGCTCGGCTATCGACCGGCCGACGGCTACCTCGAACTGGCCTGGCACAACGACCAGTTGCACCGCATCGCGGCCGGCAGGACCCCGCAGAAGCATCCGGGAGCGCTCACTCTCGCGCGGGCGATCGGCCGGATCGCCGGCGGCGCCGCGAAACAGGCGGTGATCCCCCGCTAGACCGACCGCACCGTCGAACAGCGTTCCGGGAGATCAGATCCCGAACAGGGTCTCGATCGGCGTCTTCGCGAAGTACAGCAGGAACAGTGCGGCCACGATCCACAGCAGCGGGTGGATCGTCCGCCACTTGCCGCGTGCCACGGCCATGATCACCCAGGTGATGAAGCCGATGCCGATGCCGTTCGCGATGGAGTAGGTGAAGGGCATCGAGACCACGGTGAGGAACACCGGCAGGGCGATGTCGAACCGCGACCAGTCGATGTCGCGCAGCTGGCCGATCATCATGGCGCCCACGATCACCAGCGCCGGCGCGGCGGCCTCGGACGGCACCACCTCGTAGAGCGGGGTGAAGAACATGGCGAGCAGGAACAGCACGCCGGTCACGATGTTCGCCAGGCCCGTCCGCGCGCCCTCGGCGATGCCGGACGCCGACTCCACGAACACGGTGTTCGACGACGCCGAGGCCCCACCACCGACGATCGCGCCCGCGCCCTCGACCGCCAGGGCCTTGCCGATGTTCGGGACGGATCCGTCGTCCTTCATCAGCCCGGCCTCCTTGGTCAGGCCGGTGATGGTGCCCATGGCGTCGAAGAAGTTCGACAGCACCAGCGCGAACACCAGCACCGACGCCGCGAGCACGCCGATCCGGGTGAACGCACCGAACAGGTCCACCTCGCCGACCAGTGACAGGTCCGGCGCGCCGCCCAACGAGGACGGGAGCTCGGGGATGTTCAGGCTCCAGCCGTGCGGGTCCTTGAACGACGGTCCCAGGCCCGCCACCTTCTGCACGATCAGGGCGACGATCGTGGTGACGACGATGCCCAGCAGGATCGCGCCCGGCACCTTGCGGACCACGAGGATCCCGATGAGCAGGACGCCGAAGACGAACACGGCCGTCGGCCACGCGGCCACGGAGTTGCCGATGCCGAGGCCGACGGGCACCGTCGTCCCGGCGGCGTCGGGGATGCGCCGGACGAACCCTGCGTCGACCAGGCCGATGAACGCGATGAAGCAGCCGATGCCGGCGGCGATGGCCGCCTTGAGCTCGGCGGGAATGGCGCGGAACACCGCGGTGCGGAAGCCCGTGACACCGAGGATGACGATGATGACGCCGTCGATCACCACCAGGCCCATCGCCTCGGGCCAGGTGACCTGCGGCGCGATGGTCACCGCGAGCAGGCTGTTGACGCCCAGGCCCGCGGCGATGCCGAAGGGGTAGTTGACGATCAGGCCGAAGGCGATGCTCATGACGCCCGCGGCGAGGGCGGTCACGGCGGCGACCTGCGCGGTCGGCAGCACGTGGCCGAGCACGTCGACGTTCTTCGTCTGCCCGACGACGCCGCCGATGATGATCGGGTTGAGCACCACGATGTAGGCCATCGTGAAGAACGTGACGAGGCCGCCGCGGAGCTCGCGGGGCACCGTCGAACCGCGCTCGGAGATGCGGAAGAACCGGTCGAGCGGTCCCAGGCGGGACTCGGTGGGAGCGGACACGCGTGTTCCCCTTCGGGCGGTGGGCTTCGATCGCGCGAATCGTACAACGCCCCCGCTAGGGTGGCCCCGTGACCGTCCCCGAAGCCGCGCCGCGCGAGCGCCGCCTGCTGCGCGCCGAGGTCGCGATCGTCCTGACGGTGACCTTCGCCTGGTCGGGGCTGTATTCGCTGGTCCGGTTGATCGGTTACCAGCTCGGGGCCGGGGTCGGATCGACGACGGTGACCCTCAACCCCGTCCGCAGCCCGCACGCGGTCATCGACTTCCTCCTGCAGGTCCTGGGCGCGGTCCAGTTGTTCGGATGGGCCGCACTGGCGCTCTACCTGCTGATCCGGTCGGGCATCGGGTTCGCGGACATCGGCCTCGCGCTGCGCGGCCCGCGCGCCGCGCTCATGCGCAACATCGGGTTGGGCACGGGCCTGGCCGCGCTCATCGGGATCCCCGGCCTGGCGCTCTACGCCGCCGGGCGGGCGTTGAGCGTGACCGCGAGCGTGGTGCCCGCGTCGGGCGACGTGCAGTGGTGGCGGATCCTCACCTACGTCCTGCTCGCGGCCGGCAACGCCGTGGCCGAGGAGGTCGTGGTGGTGGGCTACCTCATGACGCGGCTGCGGCAGCTCGGGATGGGTCGCGCGGGCACCCTCGCGTCGTCCGCGGTGCTCCGCGGCAGCTACCACCTCTACCAGGGCTTCGGCGCCGGCCTCGGGAACCTGGTGATGGGCCTGGTCTTCGGCGCCGCCTACGACCGCTGGCGCAGGCTGTGGCCGCTGGTCATCGCGCACTTCCTGCTCGATGTGGTCGCCTTCGTCGGGTACGCGCTCCTGCGGCCGCACCTCGGCTTCCTACGCTGAATTCTCAGTCACGGCCCGTACAGTCGGACGACGTGAACGACGAACGACCGCGCGGCCGGGACCGGCACCAGCCGAACCTCGCCTGGTCGCAGGTGCCCGAGGGCGACCCGCGCTCCCGCGCGCCCCGGCACCCCCAGGGCATCCCCCGCCCACCGCAGGGCGGACGGCCCGTACCGCCGCCGCAACAGGGTCAGCAGCCGCACAGTCGCCCCGGGCAGGGCGCACCGTCGGCCCAACCCCGCGCCACCCGCGTCGAGCGACCGGCTCCGCAGCCCCGACAGGACTGGGCGCCCCGCCAGGCCCCCGAGCCGCTCCCCGCGGACGAGGTCCAGCGCACCGTCGGGGCCCGGGGCAGCAGTGGCGGACGCGTCCCGCCGCCCCCGCGCCCACCCCGCAACAAGGACCGGGGCCGACGGTCCGCCGCCGCCCCCGAACCGCAGGCACCGGCGCCCAAGAAGGTGCGCCGCAAGCGCAAGCTGCACCCCTTCCGCTGGCTCGTGGTGATCGTCGTGCTCCTCCTCGTCGGCACGGTCGCGGGCACGTTCTACTTCGACGGCAAGCTCAAGCGGATCGACGCGCTCGCCGCCTACTCCGGGCGGATCGCCGACACACCGGGCACCAACTGGCTGCTCGTCGGCACCGATGCGCGCGAGGGGCTCACGCCCGCGCAGCAGAAGGCGCTGGCCACGGGCGGCGACCTCGGCGGCGCGCGCACCGACACGATCATGCTGGTGCACATCCCGGAGTCGGGCGATGCGACGCTGATCTCGATCCCCCGCGACCTGTACGTGCAGATCCCCGGCCAGGGCGGCCACAAGATCAACGCCGCGTACTTCCTCGGGAGCACGTCCGGTGCGGGCGATGCGGGCGGCGCGCAGCTGCTGGTCCAGACCTTCGAGAAGGCCGCCGGCGTCCACATCGACCACTACGCGGAGATCGGCTTCGGCGGCTTCGCGAACATGGTCGACGCGGTCGGCGGCGTCGAGATGTGCCCGAAGTACCCGATCAACGACCCGAAGGCCGGGATCCGGCTCAAGGCGGGCTGCCAGGAGCTCGACGGCGCGCAGGCGCTCGGCTACGTCCGCACCCGCGCGACCCCCAACGCCGACCTCGACCGGGTGGTGCACCAGCGCGAGTTCATGTCAGCGCTGTTCAAGGAGACGACCTCGCCCACCACGCTGCTCAACCAGTTCGAGCTGTGGGGCCTGTCGAACGCGGTCGCCGACGCGCTCACCGTCGACTCCGATACGCACCTGTGGGACCTGGGCCGACTCGCGTGGGCACTGCGCGGCGGCACCGTCACGACGACCACCCCGACCGCCGGCAGCGAGTACACCAGCGACGGCGACTCGCTCGCGTGGGGGAAGAACACCACCGAGTTCTTCGGCCTGATCGCCGCCGACCAGCCCATTCCCGCACGTCTCCTCAGTGGGACCCCCGGAACCGGATAAGGTGACGTCATGACTGAACGCGGCCGCATCGGCCGTCCGCCGAAGGTGAATCGCGAGCAGGTGGTGGCCGCTGCCGCGGACATCCTCACCAACGACGGGCCGCTGAAGTTCTCGATGCGGACCCTCGCCGCGCGCCTCGACATCAGCGCGATGGGCATCTACCACTACTTCGACTCGAAGAACGACCTCCTGGGCGCCGTCCTCGAGCACCAGTCGTGGAACACGCCGATCCCCGACCTGTCCGACGACCCGCGCGAGCGCCTGATCCAACTGCCGCTCGCGGTCATCGAGCACCTCACCCAGCACCCGTGGGTGATCGACGTCCTCGCCGGCGACGAGATCATCGACGCCTACTCGGCGTGGTCCTTCGACGAGTTCCTGCAGACCACCGACCGCCTCGACATCCCCGAGGACGAGTCACTGCACCTGCTGCTGGGCCTGTGGCGCATCGTGATCGGCGAGGTGACCGTCCGGACGAACCACGCGCTGCGGGACGCCCGCCCGACGTCCAGCGCCTGGTACGAGCGCGAGATCCCGCAGCACGTGATCGACCGGCCGCGGCTCGCCCGCACGCTCGGCGCCCTCGATCCGAGCACGGCGACCTACGACATCCGCGGCACGATCACCGCGTACCTCCACGGCGCCCTCGGCGACCGCTTCCCGGGCTGAGCCCTACAGCGACACCTGACGGCCGCGCAGGCCGTCGCGGGAGCGCCGCTGCGCGGCGGTGAGCTCGCTGTCGTCGGCCAGGGCCTCGGCCAGCCGCTTGGCCAGTTCGACGGTGCCCGGCACCCACTCGTCGGGGTGCGACTCGCGGTCGAGGTCGAAGACGGGGACCAGCAGGCCGTCGGACCGGAACGAGCCGGCGAACCGGGAGCCCTCGCCCACTGTCAGGCCGCCGGCGGCGTGCACGCGGGCCAGCGCGGCCATGAGCTCGTCCTCGGGCGCGGGGTGCACCCAGCGCAGGTGCGCCTTCGACCCCGTGTCGGCCCACCACGGCGCACCGATCCCGTCGGCGCCCAGGTCCAGGCGGGCGGCGGGCGTGATCAGGGAGTTGGCGTGCTCGACGAGCTGCTGGGTCTGCGCGTCCGTTCCGGCGGTCCCCGCGAGCCACCAGTCGAAGTCCTTGTGCACGGTGATCTCGAGCGGCGCGGCTGCGTCGAGGACCTCGAGCAGCGCACCGTCGGGCGTCTCGGACAGCGCCTCGCCGACGGACGCGTCCGCGGCGAACCGGGCGGCACCCGCGAGCGCGGCGCCGGGCGCCTCGGGGCGGGTGGCGGTCTGCAGCGCGGCGTAGCCGACGACACCGTCGGCCTCCTCGCGGACCAGCGCGTACGCGGCGCCCGGGAGCACCGTCGCGAGGCGGACCTCGCGGTTCGCGCCCGCGACCTTCAGTGGCGCCGTGGCGCTGGGGACGAACTGGCGCAGCGCGACGATGTCGCACTCGGCGGCCAGGCCCTCGAACGGGCGGGCCGTGACGGCCTCGGCGGCCTCGGTGCGGGCGCGCTGCGCGGCCAGCTTCTCGGCACGGTTGGATCCCTCGCGGGGAGTGGCATTGCGTTCGCGTCTACCCATGCGGGAAGCCTATCCGCGCAGCCAGGAGCGCGTACGCGCCGGGTGGTTGGTCGCGATCCACTCGACGCCGAGTCCGTTGCACAGCGCGACGTCGACCTCGGAGTCCACGGTCCAGCAGTAGGTGAAGCGGCCGGCGGCCCGTGCCTTGGCGACGGTGTCCGGACGCTCGCGCAGGGATTCCACCGACGGGCCGATGCCCTGCGCCCGGACCGCTGTGGCCGCGCCGCCGCCCAGCAGCCGCGAGGCCTCGCCGAGCAGAACCGCGGGCACCCCGGGGGCGTTGCGCCGCACGCGCCAGACCGCGGAGCCGGAGAACGAGATGACGGTGACCGGCGCGTCCCGCAGGTCGGCGGGCTTGGCCAATCCGTGCCGCTGCAGTGCGGCGACGAGCTTCTGCTCGACCATGCCGCCGAACCGCACGGGGTGCTTGGTCTCCACGAACAGCTTCCGCTCGGACGTGCGGGCCAGCTCGATCAACTCGTCGAGGGTGACGACGGGCTCGGGGTGCCCGGGCCGCTTCCAGGAGCCGAAGTCCATGGCCTTGAGGTCGGCCAGGTCGAGCTCGGAGACGGCGCCCGTGCCGTCGGAGGTGCGCTCGACGGTGCGGTCGTGCAGGCAGACGAGGTGCTGGTCCTTGGTGAGCCGCACGTCGCACTCGATGGCGTCGGCGCCCTCGGCGACGGCCGCCTCGAACGCGCTCATCGTGTGCTCGGGGTACTCGCCGCTCGCTCCCCGGTGCGCCACGACCCCCGCTACGCCGCCAGCCATCGCGTCTCCTCCCGTTCGCGGGCCGTCGGCCCCCCGTCGATCATGCGCACCGATCGCACCGTCACCAGCAGGAACGCGCCGGACAGCAGATAGGTCAGCGCGGTGTACACCATCGCGTCGGCGCCGTGCTGCAGGCCGCCTGCCGCGAACGAGTACGCCATGCACGCCACGGTGACGATAGTCAGCGCGATCCACGCAGCCCACCAGCGCCGGATGAACATCGCGCGACGATCCGTCCGCGCGCCGTCCGCGCGCCGCTGCGCGTCGACCAGCTCGAGGACCAGCACCGGCGCCGCCACCAGGTTCACCACCGGGACGAGGCAGTACACCCAGAGCTGCCAGACGGGCCGTGGCTCACGGGTGCCCAGCTCGGCGAAGGCGCGGGCGCGGGCCGCCTGCAGCCACAGCGCGAGCACCGCGATCAGCGCGAGTACCGCGAGCACGGCGAGCCATCCCGTCGCGAACACGGCGACCGTCGCCACGATCGCGAGCCAGCCGGGCACCGGGCCCGCCCGGTTGATCACCAGCAGCAGGTAGGCCAGCGCCTCGGCCGCGGCGGCGACGAAGACGATCACCGTGGTCAGGCGGAGCACGAAGGGCGTCACGTCCGCCGCGGCCTCCGCCGCGCTCAGCGGCGCGGCCGGCACGGGCGTGAAGTCCTGCCGCAGCCCCCAGCGCGGGACGGCCGGGTAGCGCGGGGTCGGCTTCGGGCCCGACGGTGCCCGCCTCGGCACCGGGAGCGTCTCGGGCGGGCGGCGCGCCAGCCAGCGGATGCGCCGGCGCGGGGCCTCGGTGCGCGCCGAGGTCGGGTGCATCAGACGGCCCCCGGGGTGCCGTCCGGGCGCACGACGGGCCGTTCGGACGACGCCCACGCGATCATCCCGCCGTCCACGACCACCGCCTCGACACCCACGGTCTCGAGATAGCGCACGGCCTGCTCCGAGCGGCCACCGCCGCGGCAGATCACCAGTACCTCGGAGTCGAGGTCGAGCTCCTCGAACCGGACCGGCAGCTCGGCCAGCGGGATGTGCAGCGCGCCGGGCGCGTGGCCCAAGTCCCATTCGTCCTGCTCACGGACGTCGAGCAGGGTGATCGCCGCGGCGGCCGCCACATCGGCCGGCAGCGCGTCGACGGGGATCGGGCCGTCGCCGGAGTAGTCCGTCATAGCACCAGTCTTCCACGCGCGGGGGTGGATTCCCCGGAGATATCAGCGCGAAGGCGATGCCTCCGAGCGGCTTCATCCACAGTTTCCACAGGCTCATCCACAGGTTGAGGGTTGTGTTGTGCACGCTTCACCAGCGCGGATCCTTCGCCCTGTGGATCGATCACGTCAGGATCCGTAATTCGCCCACAGGCCGCGGCGCTGGAGACCGGACAGCGCACCGTCGAGCACCCCGGCGGTGAGCGACGCGGCGAGCCCGGCACCGTCGATCGCGGTGCTGCCGCCGAGCAGCCGGGCGAGCAGCGGCTTCGGAGTGTGCATCGCCTCGATCTCCGCGTCGGGGAAGCGGTCGGCGAGGACGCCGCGCAGGGTGCCGATGCCGTCGGCGAGGCCCAGGTCGACGGCCTTGCGGCCGATCCACACCTCGCCCGTGAACAGGGCGGGATCCTCGCCCAGGCGATCGCCGCGGCGGGACCGGACCCACTCGCGGAAGGCGGTGTGGATGTCGCCCTGAATGCCGTGCAGCCACTCGAGATCGCCCTCGCGGACGTCCTCGAACATGTCGAGGCGATGCTTGGCGTCCCCCTCGGTGAACACGCGCCGCTCGAGGCCGATCTTGCCGATGAGCTCCTTCGCGCCGAAGCTCGCGGAGATGACGCCGATCGATCCGACGATGGACGTGCTGGTCACGAAGATCTCGTCGGCGGCGCAGGCCAGCCAGTAGCCACCCGACGCGGCGACGTCCTCGCAGAACGCCAGCACCGGCAGGTCGTGCTTCTCCGCGAGCTGCCGGATGCGGGTGCCGATGAGCTCGGACTGGGCGGGCGAGCCGCCGGGACTGTTCAGCGCGAGCGCGACGGCGACGGCGTCGTCGGTCTCGAAGGCGCGGCGCAGCACCGGCTCGACACCGGCCAGGTTGAGCGCGCCGCGGCCGAGCCCGCCGGACATCGCGGGCGCGGCGATCGGGCCCTCCAGGCGGACGACGGGGACGACTCCGCCGGCCTGGCCCAGGGCGGCGCGTACGCGGTGGCTCGCGGCCTTGGCCGCGTCCTGCAGATCGGTCACGAGAGGACTCATGGCCCCGACGGTAGCGG
The DNA here is from genome assembly GCF_001575195.1 of Tsukamurella pseudospumae. Lineage (NCBI taxonomy): Bacteria > Bacillati > Actinomycetota > Actinomycetes > Mycobacteriales > Tsukamurellaceae > Tsukamurella > Tsukamurella pseudospumae. The sequence goes on along the minus strand of NZ_LSRF01000058.1, from coordinate 135,464 downwards.
GCCACCCCGACATCTCGGCGTCGGCGCAGGTCAGGGCGCCAGTGGTGAGCCCGGGAGGTTGCGGGCGACGGTCCACACCGCGATCAGGACGCCGACGGTGACCCACAGGTAGGTGTTCGTCGGTAGGGACGGGACCCGGAAGCCGACCTTCCTGCCGAGCCAGCCGATCCACAGCCACACCACGATCGCCGCGGCGGGGTAGACGAGCGCGTTCGACCCGAGAGCGGCGCCGAACGAACCGTTGGTGATGTCGTTGATCGCGCGGAGGCCGCCACAGCCCGGGCAGTACAGGCCGGTCACCGCGTACAGCGGGCAGACGCCCCAGCTGCCCTGTTGGTGTGGGTCGCGCAGGTGCAGGGCGAGAGCGGTCGCGCCCACCGCCGCCGCCGTGGCGAGGGGACCGGCCGCGGCGCGCAGGCTCCACCGGGCGGGTGAGGTGGTGGCCGTCATGGGGTCCAGGCTAGCGTCCCGCGGTCGACGAGGCCCGGGCCGATCAGGCTGCGGCGATCCAGGCCAGGCCGCCGAACAGGCAACCCACCGAGACGAGCGCGTCCAGCGCCGCGTAGCCCCAGGCGTTGCGGCGGTTGAGCAGGTTGAGCACCGCGTGGGCGCCGAAGGTGGTGCCGAGCAGCATCGAGGTCAGGAACGTGATCGCCAGGACGTCGAGGTCGCCGCCGTAGCTGCAGGCCATCGCCGCGCAGTCGCGGAACGAGGGCAGCGCGCGCACCGCGAGCACGAGGTTCGCGATGGTCGCGGTGAACGAGGCGACGAGCAGTGTCATCGACACGACGATGTCGGCGCGGGTCTGGCGGCCGCCGACGAGGGTGCGAATGCGGCCGGCCCGACCAGCGTGCGGGTGCTGGGTGCGCACCCCGATGCTGAATCCGGTCATGACAACCATGATCCGTCCGCGCACGGCGGATTCCAAGCGTTTGCGATAGGAACTGCGACCGATTCTATCGACCGCGTCGGTCGCGACGCAGGTGAGCGCCGTAAAGCAATCCGGCGGTCTAATAGGTCACATTCACTCGCGTGAACAACAAACATCGGACAATCCGGCGACGCGGACTTCGGGTGCGGATTATCGGGGCGCGATATCAGATCCGATTTCCTACGTCCGTGTAGGTCGGCTATGGTGGTCCACACCACAGCTGTGACAGAATTCACAGTTGCAATCACGGGAGGGCGCGATGGCGGTCAAGCACACTCGATCCATCGCGACGGGCGCCGATGCGGCGGCCCGCAGCTCGTGCACCGTGCACTTCTCGCGTTCGCTGACCCGCACCGGCCTGACCGTCGCCGCGCTCGCGCTCGCACTCGTGCTCATCATCGCCCTGGGCTGAAGCCCCGGCGGGCGGCTGAAGCCCCGCACGAACCTCAACAGCACTTCATGCGCATTCGGCCGTCCTTATTGCGGAACCATTCCAGATAAGAAAAGCTGGACGAGTACGTAGGACCAATCAGAGGACGATCGTCCTCGCAATCGAAGGGAAAGACGTGGCCGTCTACACTCTGCCGGACCTCGACTACGACTACAGCGCTCTCGAGCCCTACATCTCGGCCGAGATCATGGAGCTGCACCACAGCAAGCACCACGCCGCGTACGTCGCCGGCGCCAACCAGGCCCTCGAGCAGCTCGCCGAGGCCCGCGAGGACGGCTCGATCGCCACCAAGGCGCCGCTGCTCTCGAAGAACCTCGCCTTCCACCTGGGTGGCCACACCAACCACTCCATCTTCTGGAAGAACATGTCGCCCAACGGCGGCGACAAGCCGGTCGGCGACCTGGCCGCGGCCATCGACGACCAGTTCGGCGGCTTCGACAAGTTCCAGGCGCACTTCAACGCCGTCGCGATGACGCTGCAGGGCTCCGGCTGGTCCGTGCTCGCGTACGACCACATCGGGCAGCGCCTCGTCATCCAGCAGTTGACCGACCAGCAGGGCAACATCTCGGAGGCCCTCACCCCGCTGCTGCAGCTCGACATGTGGGAGCACGCCTTCTACCTGCAGTACAAGAACGTCAAGGGCGATTACGTGAAGGCCTGGTGGAACGTCGTGAACTGGGACGACGTCGCCGCGCGCTACGCCGCCGCCACCGCCTGAGTCCTCATCCCCTCAGCCTCGGAACCCCGTCCAGCGCACTGCGCCGGCGGGGTTTCGTCGTCGGGGCACCTCCCGCGCGACAGGAGTACCGTTTTTCGTTATCGTGATTACGGTATTCACGTCATCGGAAGGATCTCCATGATCTCGCGCGGCTCCGCAGCAGTGCTCATGTCCACCGTCCCCCTCGCCGCCCTCGGCCCCGCCGTCGCACACGCCGCGCCGGCCCCCGGCGACGAGGCCACTGCCCGTCGGATCGCCTGCGAGCAGTACGCGGTCGGCGCCGCCACCGTCGACTACCGCGAGTTCGGCCAGTGGCGCGCGAGGCTGACCCGAGGCACCACACCCGAACTCGCCCGGACACTGACCGACGCCTCCGTCGGTATGGAGTCCCTCTACCGGGATCTCCAGTGGGTCTCGACCGCCGGCCTCGCGGGTGCGGAGATCACGTCGCTGGGCAATGACACGTGGCGCGCGACGTGCTTCGTACGGATCCGCACGACCTCTGTGAAGGCGCCGGCCGGGGCGTCCACGGTCTCGGTCTACAACGTCACCCTCGACAAGAAGCGCAACTGGCAGATCACGGACATCGAGGGGGATCCCGCCGCGCGCTGAGATGTCGGTGCCCCGTGCCACAGTGATCGCATGACGCAGCCGGGGTACGACGCGATGGCCGATCTCTACGCGGAGACCTTTCCGGACCCGTACGAGTTCCCGATCGAGGCGCACGCCGCTGCTGCGTTCGCGGAGGCGGCCGCGGGTCGGCCCGGTCGCACCGTGGACGTCGGGTGCGGTGTCGGGCACGTCGCCGCCGATCTGACCGCGCGGGGCCTCGACGTGATCGGTGTCGATCCGAGCCCCGGCATGCTCGCCCACGCCCGCAGGCTGCACCTCCACGTTCCCTTCGTCGACGGTGACGCCTCCCTCAGCGCCCTGCCCGACGGCCCGATCGCCGCGATCCTCGCCCGGTTCAGCCTGATTCACGTGGAACCGTCCAAGGTCCGCCGGGCGTTGGGGGCTTGGGCCGCGCTCCTGTCCCCCGGCTCGCCGGTGCTCGTCGCGTTCCAAGCGGCCGACGAGCCGGGCCCGCCGATCCCCTTCGATCACGCCGTCGCGCCGGCCTGGCGATGGCACCCGGACGGGTTCGGCGAGGTCCTCGCCGAGGCAGGTTTCGACGAGGCCTGGCGGATCGTGTACCGCGACAAGGGCTACCGCTTCCCGATGGCGCAGTTGCTGGCCCACCGGCGTTGAACGGGGCACCGGCACCGTCGGATACGGGGAGCCGAAACCCTCGCACAGGACGCCTGAAGAACTGCGACCGGTCGTTAAAACTCTTGCGTTACTTGCGATTCCGCTGAGGCGTGACTACGCTGGACTATGCACGAAGGGGAGTAGCCCCCAATCGCGCGGTCGACACACTGGCACCCCGATGGCGCCCGGCCCCGCGAACCGCACGTCGCGGTGGGCGAGACCTTTGTGCCACTTGCGCGGTCTGCGAACGCGGATCCGTGTGGCACAGGTCTTTTCGGAGGTTCCACCGTGTTCAACGCCTTGATCGTCGGCTTCCTGGTCGTCTTCCTCGCCGAGCTGGGGGACAAGTCCCAGCTGATGGCGCTCACGTTCGCCATGAAGCACCACTGGGCCACCGTCCTCGCCGGCATCACCGTGGCCACCGTCGCGATCCAGGCCGCATCGGTGGTCATCGGGGCGACGGTCGGCGCGGCACTCCCGACGCACGTCCTGGCGGTCGGCGCGGCGCTCACGATGCTCGCGTTCGCGTTCTGGACCTGGCGTGGCGAGGGCCCCGACGACGAGGAGCAGCCCGACACCGCGGCGTCCGCGCGCTCCAACTGGGCGGTGTTCCTGGCCGTGACCTCGGCGTTCGTCCTCGCCGAGCTCGGCGACCGCACCATGCTCGCCACGATCACCCTCTCCACCGGCCACAACGCGCTGGGTATCTGGATCGGCTCGACGATCGGCATGATCCTGGCCGGCGGCATGGCGATCGCGGTCGGCGCACTGTTCGGGCACCGCATCCCCGAGCGCGCGGTGCACGTCATCGCGACGGTGCTGTTCTTCGGCTTCGCCGGGTGGATGCTCGTCGACGCGATCGTCGGGCTGACCAGCGGTACCGCGGTGGCCGTGACCCTCGCGCTGACGACGGCCGTCACCGCCCTGGGCCTGTACGCGGTCCGGCGCGCGCATGTGGCCCGACGGTCCGCCCTCGCCCCGGCCGATGAGCTGTCCGGCACCCCCGCGCCCTGAAGAACGGCCGCTCACTACTGTGAGACGGGTCGCCCCGCCCACCGGCGAGGGCGCATGTCACCACAGAAGGGAAACAGCCATGGACGTGTCCGGCTCCTCCGTCATCGTCACCGGCGCCGCCTCCGGCCTCGGCGCCGCCACCGCCAAGCGCTTCGCCGAGGCGGGCGCCACCGTCTTCGGGCTCGACCTGCAGCCGTCGATCGACAAGGCCACCCCCGTCGAGAACGTGCACCTCATCGCCACCGATGTGACCAAGGAGGACGAGGTCCTCGCCGCGATCGCCGAGGCCGTCAAGGCCGGCCCGCTGCACGTGGCCGTCAACTGCGCCGGCGTCGGCTGGGCCGGCCGCATCCTCTCCAAGAACGGCCCGCACGCCCTGGACCTGTTCCAGACCGTCATCAACATCAACCTGGTCGGCACGTTCAACGTCATGCGCCTGGCCGCCGACCAGATGAGCAAGCAGGAGACGGCCGACGCGCAGGGCTCCCGCGGCCTCATCGTCAACACCGCGTCCGTCGCCGCCTTCGAGGGCCAGATCGGCCAGATCGCCTACACCGCCTCCAAGGGCGGCGTGCACGCGATGACCATCACCGCGGCGCGCGACCTGGCGCAGTTCGGCATCCGCGTCAACACCATCGCCCCCGGCATCATCAACACCCCGATGCTCGCCGGCGTGACCCCCGAGTTCAAGCAGACCCTCGAGGCGGGCGTGCCCTTCCCGCAGCGCCTCGGCGAGCCGTCCGAGTACGCGGACCTCGCGTACTTCATGTCGCAGCACGACTACCTCAACGGCGAGACGGTGCGCATGGATGGGGCCATTCGGATGGCTCCGCGCTAGATCTGCAGTTCCTCCGCCGGCGTCGCCCCGACCGCGTCCGACAGGACGAGGAGCGGGGCGGCGTCGTCGTCTATCGAGGTGCCCTCGGGCGGCAGCACCATGCTCGACGGTGCCGGGGCCGCCCCGGCCTCGTTGCGCAGGTCGATCGCGACGAGCAGGTTGTGCACGTTCTCCTCGGGAACCCCGTCGCCGAAGTCGTCCGGCAGGTAGGGGCTGAGCTGGACCAGTACGTCCCGGATCTCGACGACACGTCGCTGGAACCGCAGGTGCGGGTCCTTGCCGGCCGATTTCGCGTCGAGCACGACCTCGGGCACCGCGGTGGTCAGGAGCTGCCACAGCGGCTCCAGCCGCTTGTAGTCCCGGCGGTGCCGCTTGCGGTAGTCGAGCTGCACGAAGAAGCCCCGCGCACCGGGGTAGCTGAGCCCGATGACGAACAGCACGATCCCCACCGCGGTACACCCGCGCGAGACCGTGAGCAGGACCGGCCAGGACACGGCGTGCACGATGCTGGTGAGCACGAAGACGACCTGCGTGAGGGAGCCGATCGCCGTCAGCGCGAGGCCGGCGGCCATGAGCCGCAGCGAGGTCACCAGGTAGCCGTCCGCGAAGGGCATGAGTCGCGTGAGGGACAGGACGCAGTCCGCGAGGCCGTACATGAGGTAGCCGCCCGCGATCGCGAAGAACACGGCGAAGCCGAGCTCCTGCACGGTGAGCGTGTCCAGGGTGGCATCGCGCAGCGACGGCGGCATCACCGTCATCGCGACGGACAGGCCGATGACGGACGCGAGGAGCGGGACCGCCTCCATGCCGGCGCGACGCTGCCGCGCGGACTCGGTGGGGCCGTAGAAGAAGGCGACGGCGAGCGCGGCCACGCCCAGCGCCAGCGCCGCGTAGCCGCCGAGGCGGCTGGAGCCGCGCCACAGCGCACCGTCGATGCTCGAGGCGAGGGGCGAGTTCAGCAGGAGCACCGCCAGGGTGAGCGCCGCGATGGCGACGGTCACGGCCACGGCCTGGATGCCGGCCTTGGCGCGGTAGAGCCGGTCGACGCGGTAGCACAACACCAGGGTGAAGAACGCGACGCCGAGTACGTTCACGATCTTCACAGCCACCGGGAATGTCCTCCCAACGCGCGTTGGATGCCGCGCAGGCTGTCGTGTTTCGCGGTGCGGCCGGCGAGGGCACCGGCCTCGGACGCCCAGCCGAGGATGATGGAGGCGATCATCTCCGCCTCCCACTCGTTCGCGTCGTCGTAACAGGTCCGGTGCAGGGCGGCGTCGGCCTCCTCGGCGGGCATCTGCTCCGCGTGCACCGAGGGGCCGGCGTTCTGATGACCGGCGATGAGGTGGCCGAACTCATGGATGATGATCTGGTCGCGATGGGTGCGCGACGTGTTCGCCTGGTAGAAGAAGTAGTCCGCGTCGTCACCGACGAGCCACAGCCCGTTCGGCATTCCGACGGGAAGCGGCTGCGAGATCACCAGGATGTCCCGACCGCGGCGCTTGCCGTACTTCTCGCACAGCTGCACCGCGTCGAAGGGCAGGTCGAGGTCGAGACTGCGCACCTCGTTCTCACAGAGGCGGCGAAGGGCCTTGACGGAACGCACGCACGCCCCTCCTTCGACGGATCCAGGAGGGACGGCGCGGACCGGCAGGCGCGCGCTCGCGGCCCGTACTACGGGCCGCTGAGCGGCGAGGTCAACCGGAGAAGGTTACAGTCCCTCAGTTTCGCGCGAGTCTACGGGAAGTTCCGGCGGATCGGCGGGGAGGCCCTGCTGCACCCGGAGCACCTTGATGAGCTCGTTGACCATGTTCACCGAGTCCGGCGAGAGGCCTGCCAGGCGGAACGCGGCCATCTGCACCTTGGTGTCGGCCTGGAGCCGCATGAGGTGGATCTGGTCACGCGTGCGCTGCGCCGCCTCGTCCTCGAGGAAGTAGTGCACGTCCACACCGAATGCCGCGGAGATGCCCTCGACGGTGCGGAACGACGGCGACTTCGCCTTGCCCGAGCGCAGCTGGCTCAGGTAGGACTCGCCCAGGCGGAAGCCCAGGGCCGTCGACCGCTGGGCGATCGCCTTCGCGGTGAATGCGCGACCGTTGGGGCCGGGCACCGTGCGGAACAGCTCCTCGAGCCGACTCGCGAACAGACCCTGACCCACCAGGGCGTCGCTGTCGTACTTATTACCTGTGTCCACTTTGTGCCATCCCTCTCTATCACCGGCACGACCTGCCGCCTGTGGCCCCACCTCGTCTGTTGCGAGTCCACCAAGCTTGATCACACTATAGCGCACTTTGCCATCGGCCACGACCTCTTCGTGATCGCCTATCGAATCAGTGCATCCATGCTGTATTCTTACTCATAACTGTGCGACAACTGCGGAAGGGGTGCGTTGTGTCTCGCCCTGCGCATCTTTCCCGCCGCATTCGGGCCGTCGTCGTAACGGCCCTGGCAGTCGGTGCAATCGCATCCGCGCCGGCGTGGGCCGACCCCGATTCCGACACCTCCTCCGGCTCCTCCGATGGAGGCCAGTCGACCTCGCAGAGCGAGAGTTCGTCCTCGTCGAGCAACGACGACAGCAACTCCAACGACGGCAACTCCGGCGGCGGTGTCCGCGGCGGCGACAGCTCGGCGTCCGGCTCGGGCGGTAGCTACGGGCGGGGCGTCAACCCCTCGAACTCCGGCAACGAGGGCAACGAGGGCAACGAGGGCAACGGCGGCAACGGCAACGGCGGCACTGGAACCGGCACCACCGGCACCGGCACCGAGGGTGGTGGAACCGGCGGCACGACCGGGACCGGCGGCACGACCGGAACGGGCGGCACCGGCGGCAGCCACCACGGGGGCAGCCACCACGGGGGCGGCATCATCGGCGGAATCCTGGGTGGCATTTTCGGCGGCTCGGGCAGCGGCTCGTCCGGCGGCGCCACGGCACCGTCGATCCCCTCCGGCTCGACCGGCGGAGCCACCGGCCCGGCGCAGATCGAGACCCCCGGCACCGGCTCGGGCGGCGCACCGTCCTCCGGCATCGGCGTCCGAACCGGCAGTCCGGCCCCGCAGGGCCCGGCCGGAAACGAGCGCGAAACCTCCCCGTCGGCCGACGAGCCCAGCGCTCCGGCCGCCGCTCCCGCGGCGCCCGCCGCCGCAGCGCCCGCACCGGTCGTGGTCCCTCCCCTCGTGGTGGGTCCCGTCGCCGCTGCGCCGGCACCGGCCGTCCCGAAGCCGGTTCCCGCACCGGCTCCGGCCGCGCCGAAGCCGGCACCGTCGGACACGGACCGCCCGACGAGCAACCAGAGCACCCGCCCCCAGGAGACCACGGTGTTCGCATCGGCGGTCACGTCCGCGCAGCGCGTGGCGCCGGTCGCCGCGGAGACGGCGCGCCAGCTCTCCCCCGCCATGATCGCGATCCTCGGCGGCATCGCACTGCTCGGCAGCGGCAGCTTCGCTGACGCATTGCGGCGCGCGCACCTCCGCCAGGCGCAGGCCTAAGCGCCCACCACCGGCAGCGCGAGTACGCGGTCGCTCGACATGAACGCGCGGAGCGCGGCCGTGGCCTTCACGTCGTCCTCGTTGTACTCGAGGATCCGCTGCCGCTGCACCGCGCGCTCGGCGTCGCCGAATCCCCCGTCGATCCCGACGCCCACGCGATACCAGAGCATCGAGGCCTCGCCGCCGGCTTCGGCGTCGCGCCAGTGGAATCCGGCGACGGGCGCGACCTTCTTCAGGCCCCGGCCCTCCAGTGAGAGGAAGGAATCGCCGACCGCGTCGAACATGTCGACCCATTCCGGTGACGCGATGAACTCCTCGACCGCGCGCCGCACCGGGACGCCGGGCTCGCCCACGAACCTGTCCGCCGACGCCAGGAGCCACTTGTTCTCGGCGTTCTGCGAGTAGCAGTACGCCGCGAAGGTCCTGCCCGTGGCGTGCGCCTCCGCGCGACGGTCCATGAGGAAGGCCCAGAACTCCGCGAAGGAGCGCGCCTCGTCACGCGTGGGCACCGGGTCCCAGGTGACGAAGGGCCGGTAGCCCAGCTCGACGCCGTCGCGCCGCAGCCACGTGCCCCAGAGGTACGCGCCGTACTCCTGGTAGCTCTCCATGTCGACGTCCACCTCGACATCGGCCCGGCGCACCGTCACCTCCGGGCGCCGCCGCACGAGCACCTGCCCGTCGCGCCAGGCGCGCGCCATCGCGCGCAGGTCGGCGATCGGGACGGGCACGTCCTCGGGCTGGGGCCCCTCGTACTCGGCCAGCTGGTCGACGGTGACGATGCCCGCCTCGCGCAAGCCGGGTGCGGAGCGGCCGTCGGCCACCAGGCTCACGTCCCGGGCCAGGGTCAGGGTCTGCGCGCACTGGGGCCACCAGGGGCACCTCCGGCATTCGGCCACGCGCACGGGCTCCGTCTCCACGACGCCCGCGAGCACGGCCCGACGGTCCGCGAACCGCTCGTCGTAGGCGGCCAGGAGCGGGCCTACCTCGTGCACGACGATCCGCGCACCGTCGACCCCGATGCTCCCGCCGAGCAGCGTGCGCGACGCGAACCCCGTGTCCTGCAGCATGCGAGTGATGTGGGCGAGGCGCATCTGGTCGCCGCGGTGCTGGCGGACCCGCACCGTCTGGTCCTCGCGGGGCTCCCAGCGCTCCAGCGGCGAGGCCACGGGCCCGCGGGGCGCGCCGTCCGGTCCGGGGGCCGGGCGCGAACCGGAGACGGGATCGCAGGTCTTGTGGTTGACGACGATGACGGGGATGTAGCCGTCGCCGAGCCGGACCAGGAGTTCGCTGTGACCGCGGCGGTCGTGCGCGGTGGGCAGCACGGCGTTCCAGATCCGATCGGCGCCCGCCTCCATCGCCGCGAGGGTGCGGCGGACCGCTCCCTCACCCGGCGCGATGACGGTGAGTCCCGGCAGACCGTCCCGGACCGACGCGCGGAACACGGCGGCCGCCTCGACCCGCAACTCCATGCCCGGGTCCGGCTCGCCCTGCGGGGCGCGGGCCTCGAGAGCCAGACGGTGCCGGCAACCGGTGAGCGACCGTGCGCTCACCGGATTCGTCGTGGTTGCCTCGTTGATGTTCACTTCCCTAGCAGTATGGCGGGCGGCACCGACAACTCGCGGAGCCGCGCTGTGCAATGCTGTACCGGACGGCAGTACTGACCTACAAGGACGTGCACTGATGGGTTTGTTCGGCAAGAAGAAGAAGTCCTCCCGCGCGGAGCGCCGCGCGCAGGCCAAGGCGCTCAAGTCCAAGGCGCGCCTCGAGGCGAAGCTCGCCGCCAAGAACGCCGATCGCGACGCCAAGCGCGTCGTCAAGAGTGCGTCGAAGAGTGAGCGCAAGGCCCTCAAAGCAGACCTGCAGCGCTCGAAGATCGTGGCGAAGGCGCAGGGCAAGGCGGACGCGGCGAACCTCAAGATCGCGGAGACCAATGCTCGCGCGGCGGTCGAGGGCAAGCTGCTCTCCGAGGCGCGGCTCAAGCGGTACATCTCCACCGCGCGCCTGCTGGCGCCCGTCGTGGTGCCGATCGCGTACCGGGCGGCGCAGGCCGGCCGGAACCAGTTGGACGCGGCGAAGGCCTCGCGCCTGGGCGTGCCCGTCGACGAGGTCGCGGCGTTCGCCGGCTACGGCGGCGGGCTCTCCGCCCGCGTCGCGGCGGCGCGGCGCTCGCTGGACCAGCTCGCGGCCACGCATCCCGACGCGGAGACCAAGTCCTTCACGGCCTCCGTGGCGCAGCGCCTCGACGACCTGGGCACCGCGGTCACCGCGTCCGAGTCGATGCCGCCGGCTCGGCGTCGCCCGGCGCACCAGGCCATCGCCCGCGAGCTCGACGGCATCGACGCCGACCTGCTCAACCGCCTGGGCGTCAGCTCGTAGTTCACCGCTGCCGCTCCGAGGCGTCGGCGACCAGGTCCGGGCACATGCGCCCGGACCTGCGTTCGTAGTGCCAGATCTCGTTCTCGTAGATCCGGCACAGCCCGTACCGCTCGCCGTTGCGACTCATCCATCGGGCGGCCTCGTCGGGTCCGATGTCGACGGCGTCACCCGTCACGTGCTCCGAGTCCGTCGGGCTCGCGACGAGCCGCGCCGCCTCCTGCGCGCCGTCGCGCCGCACGGCCTCGTCGTAGAGGAACCGCTGGTAGCGCTGCGAGCGCCAGCCCGACGTGAGATAGGTGCTCACCCCCTCGCGCTCGGCGGCGAGCGCCGCCTTCCGCACCGCCTGCCGCAGGCGCGGATCGAGGTTCGTCACCGCGGGCACGTCGGCATCGACGGCCACGTGGTCCGCAACGACGCCGTCCGCCTCCCCCAGCGGCCCGACGGTGCCGGCGCCCGTCCCGCCCGGTATCCCCGGAAGCGTCTCCGAGCACGCGGCGACCGTCATCACGATCACCAGTGCCGCAGTGGATTTCGTGAACACATGAGCCATGTGCCCACGGTGGGCCGCTCACGTCCCGGTACCGTCGCCGACGGTCCGCCGTCCCGTCCCGGTCGTGCCCCGATCCGGTCTCACCACCGCAGTACGAGTTCACCGCCGTCCGGAAGGGCGGCCCAGCGCGGTGCGATGTCGTCGTAGCGGGCGAAGATCCGCTCCCGCAGGGCGGGCTCGACATCAGCGTCCTCGAGCGCGCCGGGCCAGGCGGGCTCCGGCTTCCGGTGCCCGCGCTCGACCTCCCACAGCGCCGCGGTCAGCGACGCCAGGTACTCAGACCGCGCCATGTCCGCGGACTGCGCCGGGGTCGGCTGCCGATTGCGCCGGGAGGCCTTTCGGCGCTCCGTCGGATCGGCCGGCCAGAACAGCCCGTCGAGGCCGTTGGCGTCGGCGAGCCGCCCGAACACACCGCCGCGCAGGCCCGCCTCGGCCTCCACGATGAGATGCGCGATATCGTGCGGCACCGGCGGGCGGCCGCCCGGGCCGCCGCGCGGCGCGAGCTCCGGGCCCTTCGCACGAGTGATCCGCACGTCGTACCCGTTCCGGCGCTTGACGAACGTGACCTCCATGCCTCCAGGTTCCAGCATCCGGCTCCGCGCCGCAACGGGATTTCGACGGGCTGCGGCCGTCGACCGCGCGCAATACAGTGACGGCATGTCGATGCGCACCCGCCCGTCCCTGTCCCTGCTCGACGCGGCGGTTCTCGTCACGACGGCGGTGCTCGGCGCCGCACCGGCGGCGGCGGCCCCGCCCGCGCCGGCCTATGTCGCGCTCGGAGATTCCTACTCGTCGCTGCCCGCCGACGCCACCGTCGGCACTTCGCAACAGGAGCGTTCGTGCGGGCGATCCACGCAGAACTACCCGAAGCTCGTCGCCGCCTCGCTGGGCCTCGCGCCGAACGCACTGCGGGACAACACCTGCGGCGGCGCGAAGACCGACGACGCCTTCACCCGCCAGCGGGCCGGATCGCCGAAGCTCGGGTACTACTCCGCCGCACCGCAATTGACCGGCATCGGCGCGGAGACGAAGCTGGTGACGATCTCCCTCGGCGGCAACGACGGCGATCTGTTCGCGAACATCCTCGAGGCGTGCGCGGCACCGTCGGCCTCGAAGACGGTGCGCTGCACCGCGGACGAGCGCACCCGCCCCGCCCGCCTGTCCGACGGGGCCGTCACCGCCCGGCTCGCCCGGATCACCGCGGCGAACGAGCGCATCGTCCGCGCGGTCCGCGAGCGGGCGCCGCGGGCGCGGATCCTGGTGGTGGGCTATCCGTCCGTGCTCGACGGTGACCGCTCCTGCGCGGCCATCCGGTTCTTCCGCACCGCGTCGATCCCGTGGATGCGGAGCATCCTCACAGAGCGGCTCAACCGCGCCGTCCGGCAGGCCGCTGCGAGCACTCAGGCGGAGTACATCGACATGGAACCCGCGTCGAAGGGCCACGAATTGTGCAGCGCCCGACCGTGGATCAACGGCGTCGACGACGATCCCCGCGCCGCGGAGATGCACCCGTTCCCCGAGGAGGGGCGCGCCGTCGCGGCGGCGATCACCGCCGCGCTGCGGGCGTCAGGGCCGCGCCTGTAGCCGTTCCCGGGTCGCCTCGTCGGCGGGCAGGAAGGTTTCGAGATGCAGCTCGTCGACGGTGGCGTCGTGGGGCGTGAGCACAGCGCTGACCACGCTGAACAGCCGCAGGTGCGGCGCACCGTCGGGCATGCGGAGCACGAGCTCGACGACGGGGCCCGAGGGCTCCGGCGCCGGTGCGCCGGCCGGGTACTCCCGGCACTCCGCGAGCAGCGCCGCCAGTCGCGGGTCGGCGGTCCGGTCGGCGCGCGCGGACAGTTGGTGCAGCACGTGCGCACGCCACGCCCCGAGCTCGACGATGCGCGGCGCGAGCCCGTCGGGGTGCAGGCTCAGCCGGACGACGTTGATCGGCGGCTCCAGCAGGTGCGCCGCGCAGCCGTCGAGGAGCGGCGGCACCGCGTCGTTGGCGTCCACGAGATCCCAGTACCGGTCGAGCAGCACCGCGGGATAGGGCGCGTGCGCGTCCAGAAGCGTGCGGAACGACGCGAGTACCCCCGCCGCGTCGACGGGGCTGTCGTGGCGCGGCGCGAAACCGCCGGCGACGAGGAGCGCATCGCGTTCGCGCGGCGGCACGTCGAGGTGTTCGGCGAGCCGCAGGATCATCTCCGCGCTCGGGTGCGAACGTCCGGTCTCCACGAAGCTCAGGTGCCGCCCGCTGACCTCGGCGCGGCTCGCGAGCTCGAGCTGACTGAGCCGTCGGCGCTGCCGCCAGGTGCGCAGGAGCGGGCCGACCTCGATCGTCGTCATGGACGCGAATCTAGTCGCGCGGGGGAAGCGCCACCATGACCTCGGAGGTAATCGTCACCGGATCCCGCCGCCGGCAGACTCGGCGTCGAACGATCAGCAGGATCCGAAAAACACTGGAGGACATCATGAACGACATCGTCACCGCCTACCTGAGCACGTGGAACGCGGTCGATCCGGAGACCCGTCGCGCGCTGCTCGACGCGCACTGGACCCCCGACGCCACCTACGTGGACCCGATGGCCGCAGTCGCCGGGACCGAGGCCATCGGTGCCGTCGTCGAGGGCGTGCACGAGCAGTTCCCCGGCTTCGAGTTCACGCTCGTCGGGGAGCCGGACGCGCACCACGACCAGGTGCGCTTCCAGTGGGGCCTCGGCCCCGCGGGCAGCGAGCCGCCCGTGATCGGTTTCGACGTGGTGACCGTCGACGCGGACCGGCGGATCGTCACCGTCGCCGGGTTCCTGGACCGCGTACCCGCCTGACCGTGAAGACGGCGATGGCCCCCTCCGCGCGGGAGAGGGCCATCGCATGCGCCACCTACCGGCCGATCAGCTTGAGCGCCTTGATCGCCGACGGAACGACATTGAGGAAGACGTTGCGCGGAACACCCTTGATGCCGCCGATGCCGATGATCCGCTGCTGCGCAATGGTCTTCGACTCGCAGTACTTGAGCAGGCCCTCCGTACCGTGGCGACGGCCCACACCCGATATGCCCATGCCGCCCATCGGCGCCGCAGTGGAACCCCATGCGGCGGCGTAGCCCTCGTTGATGTTGACGGTGCCGGCGTTGATCCGCTCGGCGATCTGCTGCGCCTGCTTCGTGGTGCCGGCGAAGACGCTGGCGTTGAGGCCGTACTCGGTGTCGTTGGCCTTCTCGATCGCCTCGTCCACCGAGTCCACCGGGTAGATGGACACGAGCGGGCCGAAGGTCTCCGACTTGAAGCAGACGGCCTCCTCCGGCACGTCCTTGAGCACCGTCGGCTCGTAGAAGTACGGGCCGAGGTCCGGGCGGGCCTTGCCGCCGGCGAGCACCGTCGCGCCCTTGGCGACCGCATCGTCGACGTGCGCGGCCACGGTGTCGATCTGCGACTTCGACGCCAGCGAGCCCATCTCGTTGGCGAAGTCGTAACCGGCGCCCAGCGCGAGCGTCGCGGTGCGCTCGGCGAAGGCGCGGGCGAACTCGTCGGCGATCTCCCGCTCGACGTAGATCCGCTCGATCGAGATGCACAGCTGGCCCGAGTTCGAGAACGCGGCGCGGGCGGCACCGTCGGCCGTGTGGGCGATGTCGGCGTCCTTGGTGACCACCATGGGGTTCTTGCCGCCCAGCTCGGCGGAGAAGCCGATGAGCCGCTTGCCGCACTGCTCGGCGAGCGTGGCCCCGGTGGCGGAGGAGCCGGTGAACATGAGGTAGTCCGCGGCCTCGACGATCGCGGTGCCGACGACGCCGCCGGGGCCCGGCACCACGGCGAACAGGTCGCGCGGCAGGCCGGCCTTGTACAGCAGCTCGACGGCGGCGAGCGCACAGTACGGGGTCTGCGAATCCGGCTTGAGCACCACGGCGTTGCCCGCGGCCAGCGCGGCGATGCCGTCCGATACGGCCAGGGTGATGGGGTAGTTCCACGGCGCGATCACACCGACGACACCCTTGGGCTGGTACCGCACGCGGGTCTTGGTGAACACCGGCAGCATGCCGTCGGTGCTCTTCTCCGCCAGGATCTTCGGCGCGTTCTTGCCGTACCAGCGGGCCGTCATCGCGACGTCCAGCGCCTCCTCCTGCGCATACTGGCGGGCCTTGCCCGTCTCCAGCTGCACCATGTCCATGAGCTCGGCGCGGTTCTCCCCCACCAGCTCCGCGAACTTCAGCAGCACCTTCGCGCGGTCCTGCGGGGTGCGCGCCGCCCACTGCTTCTGGGCGAGGCGGGCGCGCTCGAAGGCCTTGGTCACGTCCTCGGCGGTGCCGACGGGGATCGTGGTGACCTTCTCACCGGAGAACGCCTCGAGGACGTCGCGCGAGGTGCGCTCCTCGGGGTGGTCGATCGCGGACAGAGCGCGCAGACGGTCGAACGTGGCCTGGGTGGGTGCTGGCATGACCCCAGATTACCCGCTTGTTGATGGTCACTCAATAGACGGTGGCAACCGGCCCGGCCGCGGCCTCGGAGATTCGGCCGGATCCCCCGCGGAACTGGATATATGCGCTCTGAGCAGGAAATCTGCGGATTCCCCAACCGCCTCTCTCCACAGATGAGGTTATGAAACTTCGTTCCTCCACAGCTGGCACATCATCGGGCGATCCGGCGGCCGAGCCCCGAGAGGATGCTCTCATGGACACGATCGAGATCCTCGAGACTCTCGCCGGGCCCGACGGAGGAGTTTTCTCACGCCGAGCGGCACTGACGGCAGGAGCCGATGCTGCTGGAATCGAGCGGCTGCGCCACAGCGGAGACATCGTGGCAGTACGTCGGGGCTGGTACCGACTCGGCGGCGCCGACGCGCTCGTGGTCGCCGCAGTCAAAGGCGGAGCGGTTCTGGCCTGCGTGTCCGCTCTGCGGTATCACCCCGGCGTGTGGATCCCGCCGGATCGGAGCAAGACCCACCTGCGACGGGCCCGGCATCGACGCAAGCCGGCGCACCAGGACTGCGACGCCGGACACCCCATGAGCTCTCCTGTTCGCGCGGTCGACTCGCTCCCGGATGCTCTCCGGTGCGCAGCGAACTGTCTGGCCGCCGACGAGTTCGTCGCAGTCCTCGATTCGACGCTCCGCCTCGACCATGACCGTTACTCGGTCGCCGATCTCCGCGAGATCTTCGACGGTGCCTCGCAGCACATCACTCGGCTACTGGACTTCCTCGATCCGGTGGCAGGTTCCGGAACCGAGTCGCTCGTCCGATTCCGCCTGCAGTACGCGCGGATCAGGGTGCGGAGCCAGCAATCCATCCCCGGCATCGGACGTGTCGATCTGCTCGTCGGCGACCGGCTCATCATCGAGTGCGACAGCACTGAGTACCACAGCGGCGCGCAGCGTCTGGAGGACAACCGGCGAGACCGGGTCGCGACTCGCGGCGATTACCGTGTGATGCGCATCGCGCTACTCCGAGGTGATCGGCGCGTGGCCGCGGATCCTCGCCGACATTCTCGACATCGTTCGCACCGGTCGCCACCGCGGACCCGTCCGGATCGTGGAATCCGACGATTTCGACGCGGGGGCGGATATGCCGAGCGCCACCTAGAAATCCTCCGATTCCTCGAGCCGGATACCCTGGCGAACATGAGCAACGTGCAGTTCACCCCCACCGCGGACCTGGTCGACGAGATCGGCCCCGACGTGCGCAGCTGCGACACGCAGTTCCGCCAGTTCGGCGGCCGCAAGCAGTTCGCCGGCGAGGTCGTCACGGTGAAGTGCTTCCAGGACAACGCGCTGCTCAAGTCCGTCCTCGGCGAGCCCGGCGAGGGCCGCGTGCTGGTCATCGACGGCTCCGACTCCAGCGGCGTGCCCTCGCTGCACACCGCCCTGGTCGGCGACCTCATCGCCGAGCTCGGCCGCTCCAACGGCTGGGCCGGCATCGTCGCGTACGGCGCCGTGCGCGACGCCGCCGTGATCGGCACTCTCGACATCGGCGTCAAGGCCCTGGGCACCAACCCCCGCAAGTCGACGAAGACCGCGGAGGGGCAGCGCGACGTGCCGCTCACCTTCGGCGGCGTCACCTTCACGCCGGGAGACACCTTGTTCAGCGACGAGGACGGCATCGTCCTCCGGTAGGGCCCCCACCCCGGTGCCACCCTCTTCCAGCGCCGGGACGGCATCGTCCTCCGGTAGGGCCCCCACCCCGGTGCCACCCTCTTCCAGCGCCGGGACGGCATCGTCCTCCGGTAGGGCCCCACCCCGGTGCCACCCTCTTCCAGCGCCGGGACGGCATCGTCCTCCGGTAGGGCGCCTCACCCGGCGAGCCGGGTCAGCGCGCGACGCGCGCCGACCGCCCGAACACCTCGACCACGTCGCCGACCGCGAGCTGTCGGCCGCGGCGCGTGTCGACCTCGCCGTTCACGGTCACCTCACCGTCCGCGATCACTCCCTTCGCCTCCGCCCCGGAGTCGATGAGGCCCGCCAGCTTGAGGAACTGCCCGAGCCGAATCACGTCGTCGGAGATGGTCACGTCGATCGCGTTGTTCACGCCGACCATCATGCCGCACGACGTGCCCGCTCCAACGTGGTGACGAGCAGCCGGTCCAGCAGTGCGGGATCCGCGACGCCGTCCGCCTCGACGACGACCACCACCGACCGCACCCGCGCCAGCAGGATCCGCCGCTCCTTCGCGAGCTTCGACAGTGCCGGCTTCGACGCCGATTCGTCATCGAGGTCCACGGACGTCGAGGTGTAGACGTAGGACGGGAGTCCGGAGACCGCCGCGCCCGGCCCGAAGGTGTCGGTCACCCCGCGGTTGCGGGTCGACGGCGCCGCGAAGTCGGGGAAGGCCCGCTCGTAGGTCCCGCATCCGGCGATCCATGAGGTGGTCAGGGCGAAGACATCGGCGCCCTCGCGTTCCCGCTCGATCGTGACGCTGACCCAGCCGGCGTCGCCCTGCGATGTCGTGGACGCCGCGTAGTAGAGGTTCCAGTCGGACCCGTCGGGGTTGCGGGAGAAGCTCTTGCCGAACGGCGTGTAGAGGCACTGCGCGGGCCGCGTCTGTCCGTCGGTCTGCCCGTGCAGGCCGAGACCCGAACCGTCCTCGTCCGCGATGTTCGTCGACGGTGCCGCGCCGCCCGGGAAGTCCCCGGCACCGGGGAGCAACGCCGCCAGTTCGGCGTTGCTCCGCGCGCCGAGGCCCGCGTGGTTCGGATGGAACCGCCCCTGGTATTCGGCGAACAGGCCCGGATAGCTGCGCGCCGACGACGGTGCCGCCGCACCACTGGACGCGGCGGAACCGTCGCCGTCCGACCCCGGGTCGCACGCCGCCACCGCCAGAAGCGCGACGAGCGCGAGGGCGCGTCCGTACCTCATGTTCCCTCCCCCGGCCGGAATTCCCCGACGGTACTACTCTCGCCGGTGTGCTGCTCGAACTCGCGGGTACCCGCACCCACGTGGTGGTCGACGGTCCGCGCGGCCCAGCCTCCGGGCCGCCCGTCGTGCTCAACTCCGGCCTGGCCGGCAACTGGTTCGACTGGGACGCCGTCACCGAGCTCCTGACGGTGGGCCGCACCGTCGTCCGCCTGGACCGGCCCGGTTACGGCCTCTCCGATCCCTGGCCCGACGGTGCCGTGCCCACCCTGGGCTCCGAGGTCGCGCGGCTGCGGGACCTGCTGGACGCGCTGGAGCTGGAGTCCGCGGTCATGGTGGGGCACTCGATGGCGAGCTTCTACGTGGAGGCCTTCGCGCGCGAACACCCCGCGCGCACGGCGGGCGCGGTGATCCTCGACGGCAGCGTCGAGTCCTCGCCGCGGTGGGTCCTGCCGGGCGACCTGCGCGACGAACTGCTGCTGCGATCGGCCGACGTGGGGGCCGCGGTGGGCATGAACCGCGTGGGCCCGGCGGCGCACCGGATGCTCGGCGGCGCGACCCCTCCGCCGGAGTACGCGGACATCCTGAAGTCGGACGCCTACTTCAAGGCCGCGTTCCTGGAGAACGGGCGGTACCCGGTGCTGGCGCGCGAGCTGGCGGCGCTGCGCGGACGCCGGGAGCTGCCGCCGGGGATCCCGACCACGGTAGCGGCGGCGTACGGGGGGCACCGCACTCCCCTGTCGGCGTCGTGGCTGAAGGAACAGCGGGGTCTCGCGGACCTGCTGCGCGCCCGCTACGCGGTGATCTCGCCCAGCGGACACCAGGCGATGGTCGACCAGCCCGCCCAGGTGGCGGCGCTGGTGCTCGACACGGTCAGCTGACGCGGAGGCTCCGCAGATCGGACGCGGTGACGAGGCGTTCGCCGTCCTCCGTGAGCAGGAGCGCGAGGCGCCGGTTCCGCAGGCGGGTGAGGGTGCGTGAGCCCAGGATGGCGGGGCGGCGGGTCAGCTTCACGGGGATCTCCGAGGGTGCGATCTCGATGCGGAACGGTTGGTTACAGATACTGTATTGCTTCCTGAGGGCGGGGTCCAGCGCTCGGACCGCGAGCGTGTCCCTCCTCACAGCCGGGTTCGGCGAAGACCTTCCCGACCGCGCCGCTAATCTGTCATTGTTCGACCGCAGTTTTGCGTCCCCACACATCCTCCAAGGAGAACCGTGTCCGATCTCGACGACCTGCTCAAGTCCATCCCGCTCGCCGACATCGCGGCCCAGCTCGGCGTCTCGGAGGACGTCGCCTCGGAGGCCGTGAACCAGACCGTTCCGACCCTCCTCGCCGGTCTCCAGGCGCAGGACACCACCGAGGCCCCCGCCCAGCTCATCGACGCCGCCGACAACGGCGACGGCCAGGAGATCGTGGCCAGCCTGTTCGGTGACAAGACCGACGACGTGGCGGCCGCCGCGGCCGCTCCGCTGTCGTCGGGCGTGACCGACGGCCTGGTCAAGCAGCTGCTCCCGATCCTCGCGCCGATCGTGATCAGCTTCGTCATGAAGAAGCTCACCAGCGGCGGTGCAGCGGCCCCCGAGCAGCCGCAGGCCCCGGCCCCGCAGCAGGGCGGCGGCGACCTGCTCGGCAGCATCCTGGGCAACATGCTCGGCGGCGGCAACTCGGGCGCGGGCGCCGGCGGCAACGCCGCGGGCAACGTGCTCGGGAGCATCCTCGGCGGCCTGCTCAAGGGCAAGTAGCCGCACCGCGACACCACGCAGAAGGCCGGGCTCCCCAGGGAGCCCGGCCTTTCCGTTCGCGGGGCCCGACGGTGCGCGCGGCACCGTCGGGCGTGCGACTACCGCTGCGGGGCGGCGGTGGGCACGATCGGCGCGGGAAGCGCCGTGTCGCCCATGAGGAAGCGGTCGACGGCGGCCGCGGCGCTGCGGCCCTCCGCGATCGCCCACACGATCAGCGACTGGCCGCGGCCCGCGTCGCCGGCCACGAACACGCCCGGCACGGTGGACTGGAAGTCGTCGCCGCGCGCGACATTGCCGCGCTCGTTGTACTCGACGCCCAGCTTGTCGAGCAGGTCGTCGCGCTGCGGGCCGACGAAGCCCATCGCGAGGAGGACGAGGTCGGCCTCGAGGGTGAAGTCGGTGCCCTCGACCTTCTCGAACCGGCCGCCCTCCATCTTGACCTCGTAAGCCTTGAGGCCGGTGACCTTGCCGTCCTCGCCGACGAACTCCTCGGTGCTGACGGAGAACTTCCGCTCGCCGCCCTCCTCGTGCGCCGAGCTGATGCGGTACATGAGCGGGTAGGTCGGCCACGGGGTCGACTCGGCGCGCTCGCGCGGCGGGGTCGGCATGATCTCGAACTGGTGCACGATCTCCGCGCCCTGGCGCAGCGACGTGCCCAGGCAGTCGGCGCCGGTGTCGCCGCCGCCGATGATGACGACCTTCTTGTCCTTGGCGTGCAGCGGCGGCAGGCCGTTCTCGTCGAGGACGTCATCGCCGACCGCGGCGCGGTTGGCCCACGGCAGGAACTCCATCGCCTGGTGGATGCCGTCCAGCTCACGGCCGGGGATCGGCAGGTCGCGCCAGACGGTGGCGCCGTTGGCGAGCACGACCGCGTCGAAGTCCTCGCGGAGCTGCTCGACGGTGACGTCCACGCCCACGTTGACCCCGGTCTTGAAAACTGTTCCCTCGGCGTTCATCTGGGCGAGGCGACGGTCGATGTGCCGCTTCTCCATCTTGAACTCGGGGATGCCGTAGCGCAGGAGGCCGCCGATGCGGTCGGCGCGCTCGAACACGGTCACGGTGTGCCCGCCGCGAGTGAGCTGCTGCGCGGTGGCCAGACCCGCGGGGCCCGAGCCGACGACGGCGATCTTCTTGCCGGTCAGCTTGGTCGGGTGCTGCGGGGAGACCCAGCCCTCGTCGAAGGCCTTGTCGATGAGCTCGACCTCGACCTGCTTGATGGTGACGGGATCCTGGTTGATGCCGAGCACGCACGACGCCTCGCAGGGCGCCGGGCACAGCCGCCCGGTGAACTCCGGGAAGTTGTTCGTGGCGTGCAGCCGCTCGATGCCGTCGTGCCAGCGGTCCTTGTACGCCAACGTGTTCCACTCGGGGATCAGGTTCCCCAGCGGGCAGCCGTTGTGGCAGAACGGGATACCGCAGTCCATGCACCGGGACGCCTGCTTGCGCAGGGTGGCACCGTCGAAGGGCTTGTAGACCTCGTTCCAGTCCAGCAGACGGAGCGGGACCGGCCGGCGGACCGGCAGTTCACGGGAGTTGTGCTTGAGAAAGCCTTGCGGATCAGCCACGAGCGGCCTCCATCACTGCGTCGTCGATGTCGCGGCCGTCCAGTTCGGCACGCTTGATGGCGGTGAGCACGCGCTTGTAGTCACGCGGCATCACCTTGGCGAAGAGCTGGCGCTCCCGGCCCCAGTTGGCCAGGATCCGTTCCGCGATGGCGGAGTCGGTGTACTCGTAGTGCTTGGTCACGGCCTCGAGGACGAACTCGATGTCGTCCTCGCCCAGCGACTCCAGCTCCACCAGCTCGGTGTTGAGGTCGCGCTCGAACTGGCCGTCGGCGTTGTAGACGTACGCGACGCCGCCGGACATGCCGGCGCCGAAGTTGCGTCCCGTGTCGCCGAGGACCACCACGCGGCCACCGGTCATGTACTCGCAGCCGTGGTCGCCCACGCCCTCGACCACCGCGACGGCGCCCGAGTTGCGCACGGCGAAGCGCTCGCCGGCCTTGCCGCTGAGGTACGCCTCGCCGCCGGTCGCGCCGAACAGGATCACGTTGCCCGCAATGATGTTCTCCGCGGCGACGAAGCCCTCGGGGGCGTTGCGCGCCGGCCGGACGATGATCTTGCCGCCGGAGAGACCCTTGCCCACGAAGTCGTTGGCGTCGCCCTCGAGGCGCAGCGTGATGCCCTTGGGCACGAAGGCGCCGAAGCTGTTGCCCGCGCTGCCCTTGAACGTGATGTCGATCGTGTCCTCGGGGAGGCCGTCGGCGCCGTGCGCCTTGGTCACCTCGTGGCCCAGCATCGTGCCGACGGTGCGGTTGACGTTGGAGATCGGCGTCTCGATCGTGACCGGGGCACCGGTCTCCACCGCGACCCGCGCCTGCGAGATCAGCTGCTGGTCCAGGGCCTTCTCGAGGCCGTGGTCCTGCGGCTGGCTGCAGAACGGGTCCTGCTTCATGAACGGCGAGTCGACCTGCGCCAGGATCGGCGAGAGGTCGAGCTTGCCCGCCTTGGCATTCGCCCAGTGGGCCTGCGCCGCCTCGGTGTCGAGGATCTGCGACTGGCCGACGGCCTCCTGCAGGGTGCGGAAGCCCAGCTCGGCGAGCAGCTCGCGCACCTCCTCGGCGATGTAGAGGAAGAAGTTCTCCACGAACTCGGGCTTGCCGTTGAAACGGCGGCGCAGCACCGGGTTCTGGGTGGCAACGCCCACCGGGCAGGTGTCCAGGTGGCACACCCGCATCATGATGCAGCCCGAGACCACCAGGGGGGCGGTCGCGAAGCCGAACTCCTCGCCGCCGAGCAGCGCGGCGACGATGACGTCCCGGCCGGTCTTGAGCTGACCGTCGACCTGCACGACGATGCGGTCGCGCAGACCGTTGAGCAGCAGCGTCTGCTGGGTCTCGGCGAGGCCGATCTCCC
The DNA here is from genome assembly GCF_001575195.1 of Tsukamurella pseudospumae. Classification (NCBI taxonomy): domain Bacteria; kingdom Bacillati; phylum Actinomycetota; class Actinomycetes; order Mycobacteriales; family Tsukamurellaceae; genus Tsukamurella; species Tsukamurella pseudospumae. The sequence continues at coordinate 111,878 of NZ_LSRF01000058.1, read as the reverse complement.
AGGGCGCGCCGGCGTGCTTGACCGAGGTCAGCGGGGTCGCGCCGGTGCCGCCGTCGTGGCCCGAGATGAGCACCACGTCGGCGTGCGCCTTCGAGACGCCGGCCGCGACGGTGCCGACGCCGATCTCCGAGACCAGTTTCACGTGAATCCGCGCCTGCGGGTTCGCGTTCTTCAGGTCGTGGATCAGCTGCGCGAGGTCCTCGATCGAGTAGATGTCGTGGTGCGGGGGCGGCGAGATCAGGCCGACGCCCGGCGTCGAGCCGCGGACCTCGGCGACCCACGGGTACACCTTGTGCGGGGGCAGCTGGCCGCCCTCGCCGGGCTTCGCTCCCTGCGCCATCTTGATCTGGATGTCGGTGCAGTTGCTCAGGTAGTGCGAGGTCACGCCGAACCGGCCCGAGGCGACCTGCTTGATCGCCGAGCGGCGCAGATCGCCGTTCTCGTCGGGCGTGAAGCGCGCCGGATCCTCGCCGCCCTCACCGGAGTTGCTGCGGCCGCCGAGGCGGTTCATGGCGATCGCCAGGGTCTCGTGGGCCTCCGCCGAGATCGAGCCGTAGCTCATGGCGCCCGTCGAGAACCGCTTGACGATCTCGCTCGCGGGCTCCACCTCGTCGATGGAGATCGACGGGCGGTCGGAGGCGAACCGGAACAGGCCGCGCAGCGACGCGAGCCGCGCGCTCTGGTCGTTGACCAGCGCGGTGTACTCCTTGAACACCTTGTACTGCCCGGTGCGCGTCGCGTGCTGGAGCTTGAAGACGGTGTCCGGGTTGAACAGGTGGTACTCGCCCTCACGACGCCACTGGTACTCGCCGCCCACCTCGAGCTCGCGGTGCGCCAGCTCCTCGGGGCGGTCGTTCATGGCGCGCTTGTGCCGCGCGGCCACGTCGGCGGCGATCTCGTCCAGGCCGATGCCGTCGAGCTGGCTCTGCAGGCCGGTGAAGAACTCGTCGACGATCTCCTGCGACAGGCCGATGACCTGGAACAGCTGCGCGCCGGTGTACGAGGCGAGCGTGGAGATGCCCATCTTGGACATCACCTTGAGCACGCCCTTGCCGGCGGCCTTGACGTAGTTGGCGTTGAGCTTCTCCAGCGGGGTGCCGTTGAGCTCACCGCGGATGTGCATGTCCTCGATGGTCGCGAAGGCCATGTACGGGTTCACCGCCGCCGCACCGCAGCCGATGAGCGCGGCCATGTGGTGCACCTCGCGCGCGTCGCCGGACTCGACGATGAGGCCGACCTTGGTGCGGCTGCGCTCGCGCACCAGGTGATGGTGCACAGCGGAGGTCAGCAGCAGCGACGGGATCGGCGCCAGCAGCCGGTCGGAGTTGCGGTCCGACAGGATGATCAGGCGCGCGCCCCCGGCGATCGCCTCGGAGACCTGGGTGCGCACGGTGTCGAGCGCCTCGCGCAGGCCCTTGCCGCCCTCGGCCACGTGGTACAGGCCCGGGATGACCACGGACCGGAACTCGGGCAGCGTGCCGTCGTCGTTGACCTTGACCAGCTTGATCAGCTCGTCGTTGTTGAGGATCGGCTGGTCCAGGTGGATCTGGCGGCAGCTGCCCGGCTCCGGGTGCAGCAGGTCGCCCTCGCCGCCGATGGTGCCGCCGAGGCTGGTGACGATCTCCTCACGGATGGCGTCCAGCGGCGGGTTGGTGACCTGCGCGAACAGCTGCTGGAAGTAGTCGAACAGCAGCCGGGGGCGCAGCGACAGCACGGCGACCGGGGTGTCGGTGCCCATGGAACCGATCGCCTCGGCACCCGTCTTCGCCATCGGCGTGAGCAGCAGGTCCAGTTCCTCGGTGGTGTAACCGAACATCTGCTGCCGCTGGGTGACCCGGTCGTGCGGCATCACGGGGTGCGGGCGGTCCGGAAGCTCCTTGAGGCGCAGCAGGCCCTCGTCGAGCCACTGCTGGTAGGGCTCGGCCGCGGCCAGGTCGCTCTTGATCTCCTCGTCGGAGACGATGCGGCCCTGCGCCGTGTCCACCAGGAACATGCGGCCCGGCTGCAGGCGGGTCTTGTAGACCACCTCGGAGTGGTCGATATCGAGGACGCCGACCTCCGAGCCCAGCACGACGAGGCCGTCCTTGGTGACCCAGATCCGCGACGGGCGAAGGCCGTTGCGGTCCAGCACGGCGCCGATCAGGGTGCCGTCGGTGAAGCAGACCGACGCCGGCCCGTCCCACGGCTCCATCAGCGAGGAGTGGTACTCGTAGAACGCCCGGCGGGCCGGGTCCATGTCCTGGTGCCGCTCCCACGCCTCGGGGATCATCATCAGCACGGCGTGCGGCAGGCTGCGACCGCCCAGGTGCAGCAGCTCGAGCACCTCGTCGAAACGCGCGGTGTCGGAACCGCCCTCGGTGCAGATCGGGAAGATCTTGTCCTCGGCATCGGCGCCGAACGCCGAGACGTCGAGGAGCGCCTCGCGGGCCCGCATCCAGTTCTCGTTGCCGCCGACGGTGTTGATCTCGCCGTTGTGGGCGACGCGGCGGTACGGGTGGGCCAGCGGCCAGCTCGGGAAGGTGTTCGTGGAGAACCGCGAATGCACCAGGCCCAGAGCGGATTCGACGCGCTCGTCCTGCAGGTCCACGAAGAAGCCGCGCAGCTGCGGGGTGGTCAGCATGCCCTTGTAGACGAAGGTCTGACCGGACAGCGACGGGAAGTACACCGACTCCTCGCCCTGCGAGCCGGCGCCCGCACCGTCGGCTCCGAGCTCGCGCTCGACCCGCTTGCGGATCACGAAGCAGCGGCGCTCGAGGTCCATACCGGAGAGCGGCGCACCGTCGGAATCCGTTCCGGCGATGAAGATCTGACGCATGGTGGGCATCGCATCGCGGGCCAGCGCGCCCAGCGAGCCGTCGTCGGTGGGCTGATCGCGCCAGCCCAGGACCGTCAGGCCCTCCTCGACGACGATCCGCTCCACGCCCTCCGCGGCGGCGGTCGCCTCCGCGGCGGCCTGCGGCAGGAAGGCGATGCCGGTGGCGTAGGCGCCCTGATGGGGCAGCTCGAAGTCCACGACCTCGCGGAAGAAGCGGTCCGGCACCTGGATCAGGATGCCTGCGCCGTCACCGGTGTTGGGCTCGGCGCCGGCGGCGCCGCGGTGCTCCAGGTTGACCAGGGCGGTGATGGCCTTGTCGACGATGTCCCGGGACTTGCGTCCGTGCATGTCCACCACGAAGGCGACGCCACACGCGTCGTGCTCGTTCGCGGGGTGGTACAGGCCCTGGGGACCCGGGGGGACGAATCGGCTCATCGAATACCTGCCTTAGCGCAGCGCCTCACGGCGGAACGGATGGATCAAGGGCGGCGATCGGCTCGCGTCCGGGGACGCGGCTCGCCTCAGGCATCGTTGGCTGTACTCAAAACTGTAGTTTCCCCCGCCCGGATCACAAAATGAAAGGCCATCCTTACCGACCGTGACCTGCGGGTATCCGCGGTCACGTCGCCGCGGGCAGCGTGTTTCGACTAGGTTTCCTGCACGTGACCGGAGGTAGTGATCCGGGCGAGCTGCTGAGCGTCGGGCCGGGCCTCGCCGTCGCGCTCGTCGCCCTCGCGCTGATGGGCGCCGCAGTGGCGTGGCTCGGCCGCACCGGCTACGGGCCGGCGGTACTCGGAGCCGCGGCGCGGGCCACCCTGCAGCTGGCCGTCCTGGGCATGGCGCTGAGCCTGATCGTGCGGAGCCTGTGGTTCACGGCGGCGTTCACCGTGCTGATGGGGTGCACGGCGGGCTGGACGGCGGCCGGGCGCATCGTGGGGCGCCGGCCCCGCTGGTCCGAGTTCGCGGTGACGACGGTGACCGTCGCCAGCCCGGCAGCGCTCCTGACGGTCGCGCTGATCCTCTCCGGCGTGCTACCGGCGCGCGGGATCGCCGTGATCCCCGTGGCGGGCAGCGCGATCGGGGCGGCCATGGCCGCGGCGGGGTTGGCGGGCAAGCGCGCACTGGAGGAGCTCACCGCGCGGCGCGGCGAGCTCGAGGCAGGACTGTCGCTGGGGCTGGACCCGATGTTCATCCGGCTCGACCTGACCCGCTCCGCGGCGGCGACCGCGCTGATCCCCGCGCTGGACCAGACACGGACCGTCGGGCTGGTGACGATCCCCGGCGCCTTCGTCGGCATGGTGTTGGGCGGCGCCTCGCCCGTGGCGGCCGCGGTCATGCAGCTCTACGTGCTCGTCGCGATCCTCTGCGTGACCCCGGTCGCGATCGTGGCGATCACGTGGCTGGTCGCCGACGGCAGGTACGAGACGGGCTCGCGCAACTACTGAGTCCCTGTGGTCGATAGTGCCCGCTGAGCGGGCACTATCGACCACGCTAGGAACCGGCGATGGCGTCCAGCTCAGCGACGACGTCGGCGGGCAGCTGCAGGGCCGCGCCGGCGATGTTCTCGCGCAGGTGCACCACCGACGAAGTGCCGGGGATGAGCAGGATGTTCGGCGAGCGCTGCAGGAGCCAGGCCAGCGCAACGGCCATCGGGGTGGCCTCCAGCCGCGCAGCGACGGCGTTCAGGCTGTCGGACTGCAGCGGGCTGAACCCGCCCAGCGGGAAGTACGGCACGTACGCGATCCCCTGCGCCGCCAGCAAATCCACGAGCTCGTCGTCCACGCGGTGAGCGATGTTGTAGAAGTTCTGGACGCACGCGACCGGGGCGATCGACTGCGCCTCGCGCACCTGCTCGGCGGTCACCGTGCTGATGCCGAGGTGGCGGATCAGCCCCTGCTGCTGCAGCTCGGCGAGGACGGTGAAGGGCTCGGCGATCGAGCCGGGAGCGGGCGTGTCGAAATCGCCGACGCGGAGGTTCACCACGTCGATCGCGTCGAGCCCGAGGCGCTCGAGGTTCTCGTCGACGGCGCGGCGCAGGTCGTCGGGCTCGAGGGCCGGCGGCCAGCCGCCCGTGGCGTCACGGCGGGCCCCGACCTTGGTGACGATGTGCAGCGAGTCCGGGTACGGGTGCAGTGCCTCGCGGATGATCTCGTTGGTGACGAACGGCCCGTAGTAGTCGCTGGTGTCGATGTGCGTGATGCCGAGGTCGATCACGTCGTGCAGGACCTCGATCGCGGCCTCACGGTCGGCCGGCGGGCCGAAGACGCCGGGGCCGGCCAGTTGCATCGCGCCGTAACCGAAGCGGGTGACCGTCAGGTCACCGCCCAGATCGAAGGTTCCGCCGGGCGGGGTGGGTGCGGTCATGGGGGACTCCTTCGTGGCGAGGACGTGCGACCCCTCCAGGATTCCAGTTTCCCGCCCGCGCCGCCGAACGACGGCGCCTGGACGGGACCCGTCAGTACCCGTGCTTGTCCTGCCGCACCTGCCGCCAGCGCTCCATCATCTCGGGGAGCTCGGTGATCATGAAGTCGAAGAAGTCCCGCATCACGGACAGCCGTTCCGCGGCGGGCCCGCCCGCGGGGAGTTCCTCGATGCCCTCGATCGCCACCTCGCGCCACCGCTCCAGGATCGGATTCCGCGAGGCGAAGGCCTCGTACCAGATGTCGTCGCCGAGCGTGATCAGGCTGTGCCGCGAACCCGGGACATGGGTGCGGCGGATCATGGACGTCTGCTCGAGGTACCCCACCGCGCCGGACACCGCCCCTGCGGACACCTGCAACTGCGCGGCGATCTGCGACGGGGTCAGCGCGGCCTCCGGCGAGGTCAGTACCGCGGCGAACACACGGGACGCCATCCGCTGCATCCCCGCCTCCACGAACGCGGCTGCCATGTTCTCCACGAAGTTCGGCGCGTCCATATCGCGCAGATTATACGAATTTTTAACACTTCACAAATTTGTGAAACGCGCGTAGCGTCAGCGCCATGACAACTGACGTCATCCGCGCCGAGGGCCTCACCAAGACCTTCGGCAGCGCACATGCCCTCAACGGACTCGACCTGACCGTGACCCCCGGGGAAGTGCACGCCTTCCTCGGACCCAACGGCGCCGGCAAGTCCACCACCATCCGAATCCTGTTGGGGCTCCTGAAGAAGACCGCGGGCACCGTCGAACTGCTCGGCGGCGACCCATGGCGCCAGGCCCCCGAACTGCATCGTCGCCTGGCGTACGTACCGGGCGATGTCACCCTGTGGCCGAACCTGTCCGGCGGCGAGATCATCGATCTGATGGGCCGTCTCCGGGGCGGGCTCGATGAGGCCCGTCGCGCCGAGCTCATCGAGCGATTCGCCCTGGACCCCGCCAAGAAGGCGCGCACCTACAGCAAGGGCAACCGGCAGAAGGTCGCGCTCGTCGCGGCGTTCGCGGCGCGCGCCGAGCTCATGATCCTCGATGAGCCGACGTCCGGCCTCGACCCGCTCATGGAGGAGGTGTTCACGCAGTGCCTCACCGAGGCGAAGGCCGCGGGCACCTCGATCCTGCTGTCCAGTCACATCCTGTCCGAGGTGGACCGGGTGGCGGACACCGTGACCATCATCAAGGACGGTGCGACCGTCGAGACCGGTTCCCTGGCCTCGCTCCGACACCTGTCCCGCACGCGCGTCGAGGCGACCCTCGCGCAGCCCGTCGACCTGACGGGTACCGCGGGCGTGCACGATCTCCAGGCCGACGGTGACCGCGTGTCGTTCAGCGTCGAATCCCGTGACCTGGGGCGGATTCTCGGCGAGCTGGCGGCCGCCGGTCCCACGTCGCTGACGAGCCGTCCGCCCACGCTCGAGGAGCTGTTCCTGCGGCACTACGACACCGCGGGGGCCGTGCGATGACGGGCCTCGCCCCCACTCTCCGGTTGGTGCTGCGGCGCGACCGGATCCAGCTGATCGTCTGGCTGCTGCTGTACGTGGCCATGGCCGCGTCGGCGTACTCGACGGCGAAGACCAACTACGCCGATCAGGCATCGCTCGACTCCGCGGCGCGCGCCGCGAGCGAGAACCCCTCCCTCGTCGCGATGTTCGGCCCGGTCTACTCGTCCACCGTGGGCGCCGTCGGCATGATCAAGATGGTCGTCATGATGGCGGCCGCGCTGGGCCTGCTCACCGGCCTGCTCGTGATCCGGCACACCCGCGCCGACGAGGAGTCCGGCCGCCGGGAGATGTTGGGCGCCTCCGCGATCGACCGCACCGCTCCCCCGATCGCCGCGCTCGTCGAGTCCGTCGTGCTGAGCCTGGCGATCGGCGTGCTCAGCGCGCTGGTCCTGATCGGCATGGGTGCGGACGCGCGCGGCAGCCTGAACTTCGGTGCGCTGTGGGCGTTCACGGGCATCGTGTTCGCGGCATGGGCGCTGCTCTGCGCGCAACTCACGGAGGGCGCCCGCGCGGCCCGCGGGCTGTTCGCCGTGGGCCTCGGCGCCGCCTACCTGCTCCGGGCCGTCGGCGACGTCTCCGTCATCCGGACCGACGGTACGCTGCCGGCCGAGCCCGGCTGGGAGTCCTGGCTCTCCCCACTGGGGTGGGCGCAGCAGATCCGGCCCTTCGCCGAGGACCGGCCGTGGCCGATCCTCCTGCTGCTGGCGCTGTCGGCGGTGTTCATCGCGGTGGCGCTGCGCCTCGCCGCTCAGCGCGACCTGGGCGCCGGACTCATCCCCGTGGGCCGCGGAAAGGCCCGTGCCGGAGCCCTGCTCGGCACCGTCGAGGCGCTGACCTGGCGGCTGCACCGGGGTCAGGTGATCGGCTGGAGCGTCGGCTTCCTCGCCGTCGGCCTCGCCTTCGGCGGCATGGGCAGCGCGATCGACTCCCTGGTCGGCAACAGCGGCACGCGCGAGATGCTCGAGCGGCTGGGCGGATCCGGCTCGAGCATGCTCGACATCTTCTTCGGCGCCGAGTTCTCGATCATGGGCATGGCGACGGCCGCGCTGGGCATCTCCATCGTCAACACCGCGTGCTCCGAGGAGACCTCGGGCCGGGCCGAGTACCTGCTGTCCGCGCCGGTCCGGCGCCTGCGCTGGTACGCCTCGCACCTGACGGCCGCCGTGATCGCGACCTCCGTCGCGACCTTCGCGCTGGGCGTGGGGGTCTCGCTCACCGCGGGGCGCCAGCTGATCCTGCCCGCCCTGGCCGCGCTGCCCGCCGTGTGGGTGATCACCGCGATCGCCGCCCTGGCCGGCGCGATCTCGGCGCACTGGTCCTCGGTCGGCTGGGTGGTCCTCGCGCTGTGCGTGATGACCATGGTCGCCGATGTGCTCAAGCTGCCCGACTGGGTCGCGAAGGTCTCGCCGTTCAAGCACGTCGCGACGCAGCCGGGAGCGACGGTTCTCACCGGCGCCACCCTCGCACTGGTCGTGATCGCCGCGGCCGGACTCATCGCCGCCGCGTTCTCCGAATCGCGCCGGGACCTCGCGTCGTAGTTCCGAATCGGGCCGTTGCGATCGTTCAGCCCGTCCGTGCCAGACTGCACCACGTGAGCGAGACGCCCGATACGATCCCCGCGACCACCGTTGAGTGGATCGCCCGGCCCGGTGACCCTCGCCGCGCAACGCTGGCGTCGCTGCGGCAACGGCGGGCGTGGATGAAGCCCCTGGCGATCGGGCTGGCGATCGGCGTCGTGGTCACTGCGGTGTGTGTGGCGACCGACAGCGGGTGGCCGCTGGGACTGGCGATCGGCGCGGCGTTCTTCGTCGGAGTGGTCGTCGAGATGGAGCTCGTGGCGTTCATCGCCATCTACCGGCACAACCGGAAGGGGCTGGCACCGGGCGCGCGGTGGGCGGCGGGCAGCGACGCGGCGCGGATCCGGTTCGACAGCCCGATCGGCACGACGGTGCTCGATCGGGCGAACGTCCTGAGCATCGAGCGCGCCACGTTCCTCGCGGTTCTGACGGTGCGGCCGAAACAGCGCCTGGGCATCCCCGTCGCACTCCTGCCCGCGATCCTGCCCGTAGCCGACGACCGGAATCTCATCGACTGAGACGGTTGAACTTTCACCTGAGAGACGCCGGGCTAACTTGAGAGATCAAAAGCCCTGCAAATGACTACTGACCGCAGCGAGCGAGTCAGCTGCGGTCAGTGCCCTCTCAGGATAACAGGACAGTTGCGATCATGCATATATCCCGTCGCGGTATTTCTGTCACGTGTTTTTCGCACCGCGCGCGCAACGCTCGAGCAGCAGCCGGCCCGCGGGGTAGGCGGCCAGCGCCACGGGCAGCGTCCCGACCCGACCCGACTCCAGCACGGCCACCACGTCGCCCAGCTCCGACGGCCCGCCGGGCTCGACACCGAGCCGTCGGAGCGTCTGCCGCGCGACCGGCTCCGGCGAGTCGAAGACGGCCACCTCGCGCCCCGTCCGCTCCCGCAGGGCTGCCACGATCGGCTCCCTGACCAGGCCGTAATGGGTGCAACCGAGCACCACGGACTCGATGTCCGCGGGCGTCGCCGCGGCCGCGGCCGTGATCGCCTCCGCCACGCGAGACGGCTCGCCGGAGTCGATCGCCTCGGCCAGGCCGTAGCAGGGGATGCGGTGCGCGAGCGCCGAGTCGGCGAAGGCGTCGATGAGCGAGGTCTGGTAGTCGCTCACGGTGGCGGCCGCGGTGGCCCACACGGCGAAGGGACGCCCCGTCGACCCCGCCGGGCGGATGGCCGGCACCACTCCGACCACGGGGATCGCGGGTTCGAACCGGGCGCGGGCCGCTTCCAGCGCGTACATGGAGCCGGTGTTGCAGGCGACGATGATGGCGTCCACGTCGTACCGCGCCGCTGCGCCGGCCATCGCCACCACGCACTCGGAGATCCGCGCGGGTTCGAGCAGGCCGTAGGGCATGTTGTCGGGGTCGCGCGCCAGGACGAGCTCGGTGTCGGGGCGCACGCGGGAGAGGGCGTCGGCGTAGTTGACCATCCCGAAGCCCGAGTCGATCACCGCAACACGCATGCCTCGAATTTACCGGGCGAGCCGCAGCCGGAAGACGGTGGTCGCACCGTCGCGGCGGTAGTCCACATCGCCGCCCAGCAGTCGCGCGTTGTCGCGGGCGATGGCCAGCCCGAGCCCCGCTCCCCCGCCGCCGCCCCGCGACCGCGCCTCCTGCCCCTTGGCGAACCGCCCGAACACCCGCTCGGCGTCGCACTCCGGCACGCCCGGGCCCGCGTCGCGCACCTCGACGACGACCTCTCCCGGGGCGGTGGCCACGGTCACCGCCACCGGCGGCGCCCCGTGCCGGACCGCGTTGCCCACCAGGTTGGTCACCACCGCGACCACCCTGCGCCGGTCGGATTCGACGGTGAGCGGCGCACCGTCGAGCTCGACGGACCGCCACCCGCGCGCGGTGAGCGCCTCGCGCAGGGCGCCGACGAGCTCGAAGGGCTCGCTCCGCACCTCCGCCGCACCCGCGTCGAGGCGGGTCATCTCCAGCAGGTCGTCGACGAGACCCGCGAGAGTGTCGACCTCGGCGGCGACGAGCTCGGACGCGCGCCGCAGGTCGTCACCGGGTTCCAGCGCGGCGGCCTCCTCGAGCAGCACCTCGGCGGCGGGGACCAGCGCGGCGAGCGGGCTGCGCAGCTCGTGCGAGACATCGCCGACGAACCGCCGCGACCGCTCGTCCTGGCGGCGCAGCACGTCGATCGACTCGCTCTGCCGGTCCAGCATGGAGTTGAAGGTCTCTGTGAAATCACGTAATTCGGTGACGTTCGTGGCGGGCAGGCGCGCCTCGGGGTCGCCGTCCGTGACCCGCGCCGCCACCGACTGGATCCGGCCGAGCGGCCGGATCACGATGCGCGCCACGACCAATGCCACCAGGATGCCCAGCAGCGCACTGCCGCCCACTGCGACGAGCACCACCAGCGTGAGCCGGTCGAGCCGCTGCTGCACATCGCCGAGGGGCTGGACGCTGTACACGACCAGGGTGTCGGCGTCGGCGGCATTCGGACGGTTCATGCTGTGCGCCACCAGCACCCGGCCACCGGACAGCCGCTGGAAGCGGTACAGCGAGGGCACCCGTTCCAGCTCGGAGCGCATCTCGGCCGGGATGTCCTCCGGGCGCACCGTACCGGCCTGGACCGTCCTGCCGTCGACCTCGACCGCGTAGTCCGACGGCAGCCCGAGGGACTCGGAGGGCGTCGCCCACTCCTGACCGCCGCTCCCCGGCACGGGCCGCGTCGGCCGGCTCTCGAAGCTCTGCATGTCGTGCCGGAAGGCCGTGAGCACCGCGTCCTGCGCGTCCTGGTACACCCAGTCCCGCACCACAACCGTCACCGCGATCCCCGTGACACCGGCGGTCAGGCACATCACAACCGCGATGATCGCGAGGATCCGGGCGCGCAGGCCCTTCAGCACGGCACCCGCCTCATGGCACACGCCTCACGGTGACGCCCGGAACCGGTAGCCGAAGCCCCGCACCGTCTCGATGTGGCTCGGGCCGTCGTCGGGGTCGATCTTCGGTCGCAGCCGCAGGATCGCGTTGTCCACCAGGCGGGAATCGCCGAGGAAGTCCTGGTTCCAGGCCAGCGCGAGCAGCTGCTCGCGGCTGAGCACCTGGCCGGGGTGGTCCGCGAAGGCGTACATCAGCCGCTTCTCGGTCGGCGTGAGCGGCAGCGGCGCACCGTCGCGCAGCACCTCCGCGCCGGCCCGGTCGATCACGAGCGGACCGTCGTTCGACGGTGCCGGGCCCGCCTCCGGGGGCGCGCAGGGGACCGAGCGACGCAGCGCGGCCTTGATCCGGGCGTCGAGCACACGGGGGCTGACAGGTTTGACCACGTAGTCGTCGGCGCCGGCCTCGAGCCCGGCGACGGTGTCGATGTCGTCGGAGCGCGCGGTGAGCATGAGGATCGGGACCGTGCTGGAGCGGCGGATCCGGCGGCACACGGCGAAGCCGTCGTCGCCGGGTAGGCCCACGTCGAGGATCACCGCGTCGGCGGCGGCGACGCGCTGCTCGAGATCGTCGGTCGCGGCGCCCAGGTGCTCGACGACGTGGTCGAGCCGGCCGAGCGACAGCACGAGGGCGTCGACGATCGAGGGGTCATCCTCGATGAGCAGCAGCCTGACCACCCGTGAGGCTCCCTTCCACGTCGGACGTCCAGGCCCAGGCCGCCTGACCGACCCGGACCGTCGCGGCGGTTCCCACCGCCACCAGCCATGCTCCCAGGACATCGCCCGGGCGGTGCCACTGTTGGGCGACGACGAGCACGGACACGACGGCGCCGACACTGCCCGCGATCAGGATCGCGAGGCCGCGATAGGGGCGCGCCGCCGAACCGACGAGGATCACCGCCAGCGCGGCCACGACCGCCACGGTGTTCGACGGGAAGGAGTTGAGTTCCGGGCCGATGCCGAACGACGGGCGGTCCAACAGGGCCTTCAGGACGAAGGCGACCGCCACCGTCGCGGTGAGGACGAGCGCGGCGGACACGGCCACGGTCTTCGAGCGGCGGCTCGCGACGACCGCCGCCACGAGGAGACCGCCGACCGCGAGCATCGGCAGTTGGTAGCGGCCCAGCGCGCCCTCGACGGGGTTCTCGACCCCGAACGCCGCGGAGACGATCCGCATGAGTTCGTGGTCGACGTGCTGCCCCGTCGGGGTGCCGACGACCGCGAGGTAGAGCCCGCCGAGGGCCAGCGCGGCGACGACGGCCGTCGTCGCGGCGGTCCAGGGGCGTGTGGTTGCGAACATGACGCCGAGCATTGTGCCCCATGGTCGTCGGGTCTCATCCGTTTCGCACCACGAATGTCACAGCCGTGTCGCAATCCGCGTCGCAAGCACCGACCTCGTGCACAACCCTCCCCTTACGGGAGGGTAGAGTTTCGACCGTTCGCGCGGTGCATCCGCGCACCGTCTCGTCATTCACCCCCGCACTCGGCAGTCGCCGCGAGGTGCGACCGATGTACGAAGGATCCGATCGATGGCAATCGACACGCGCGCGGCGCGGGCCCTACGGGACAGCGAGGTCGTGGCCGCGCTGCGCAGCCCGAAGCGCCTCAAGACCGAGACGCTCGCGGGTCTCGTGGTGGCGCTGGCGCTGATCCCGGAGGCGATCTCCTTCTCGATCATCGCCGGCGTCGATCCGCGGGTGGGCCTGTTCGCCTCGTTCACCATGGCGGTGACGATCGCCGTCGTGGGCGGTCGTCCCGCGATGATCTCCGCGGCCACCGGCGCGGTCGCCCTGGTCGTCGCACCGATCGCGCGCGAGCACGGCCTGGACTACCTGCTGGCGACCGTGATCCTGGCCGGGGTCCTGCAGATCGTGCTCAGCGCCCTCGGCGTGGCGAAGCTGATGCGATTCATTCCGCGATCGGTGATGGTCGGATTCGTCAACGCCCTCGCCATCCTGATCTTCCTGGCCCAGGTGCCGCACATGACCGGCGTGCCGTGGCTCGTGTACCCGATGATCGCGGCAGGCCTGCTCATCATGATCGGCCTCCCGCGCCTCACCACCGCGGTGCCGGCGCCGCTGGTGGCGATCGTCCTGCTGACCGCGGTGACGATGGTCGCCGGCCTCACCGTCCCGAACGTCGGCGACGAGGGTGAGCTACCGAGCACCCTGCCCCAGTGGCTCGTCCCCGACGTCCCGTACGACCTGAGCACGCTGCGGCTGATCGCGCCCTACGCCCTCGCTGTGGCGCTCGTCGGTCTGCTCGAATCGCTCATGACCGCCAAGCTCGTCGACGACATCACCGATACCCACTCCGACAAGACCCGCGAGGGCTGGGGGCAGGGCGTGGCGAACGTGGTGACCGGCTTCTTCGGCGGCATGGGCGGCTGCGCGATGATCGGGCAGACGATGATCAACGTCAAGAGCTCCGGCGCCCGGACGCGGATCTCGACCTTCCTCGCCGGGCTGTTCCTCCTGATCCTGGTCGTCGGCCTGGGAGACCTCGTGGCGCGGATCCCGATGGCCGCGCTGGTGGCGGTGATGGTCATGGTCGCCGTCGGCACCTTCGACTGGCACAGCATCGCCCCGGCGACCCTGCGTCGCATGCCCCGCAGCGAGACCGCGGTCATGCTGGTCACCGTCGCGATCACCGTCGCCACCCACAACCTCGCATACGGCGTGGTCGGCGGCGTCATCGTCGCGACGCTCCTCCTGGTGCGGCGCGTCGCGCACTTCACCGAGGTCGCGCCCGCCGAGTCCGACGTGCCCGGCGTGCGCACCTACCGCGTGCGGGGCGAGTTGTTCTTCGCGTCCAGCAACGACCTGGTGCACCAGTTCGACTACGTGAACGACCCGGATCACGTGATCGTCGACCTGTCCGCGACACACGTCTGGGACGCGTCGACCGTCGCGGCACTCGACGCGATCGAGACCAAGTACCGCGGCAAGGGCAAGACGGTCGAGTTCGTCGGGCTCGACGCGGCGTCCGCGGAGCGGCACGGGCGTCTCAGCGGGCACCTCGGCGGCGAGAACTAGGCTCCCGGCATGGCAGACGCAGCGGAGATCGGCCGCCTCCTCCAGATCGGACAGGTCGCGGAGGCGACGGGGCTCTCGCTCAAGACGATCCGGCACTACGACGAGGTCGGGCTGGTCACGCCGTCCGAGCGGAGCCCGGGCGGATTCCGGCTCTACACCTCCACCGACGTCGACCGCCTCCTGGTGATCCGCCGGATGAAGCCCCTCGGCTTCACCCTCGAGCAGATGCGGGACCTGCTCGCGGCGCTGGACACGCTCGCCGACGACGCGGCGACCGACGCGGTGCGCGCCGACGCGGAGGTCTTCGTCGACCAGTGCTCGGACTCCGCGCAGCAGCGCTGCGCGGAGCTTCGAACGCAGTTGGCGATCGCGGAGGAGTTCGCGAGCACGCTCGCCGATCTCGCCCGGCGGCGCTGACGACCGGGCGGCCACGACCGCTGCGCCCCGGTCGGGTCACCCGAGGACGGAGATGCGCGGCGCCGCGGGGGTGAGCTCCGCAGCGCCGCGCCGGCGAGCCGTCAGGCGTGGGTGAGGGTGTCCGCCTCCACGACCGCCGAGTCCGTCACGCGCAGGACCCGGCCGGACGCGATGTCGAAGAACAGACCGATCACCTCGACCCGCCCCGCCCGGACCTCGTCCCGCACCAGTGGATGCTCCGCCACCGCCGCCACCTGCATCGCGACATTGACCAGCGAGAGCTGATCCGCCTCGCCGAAGCCCAGGCCCGCCGCCGCGCGGCGCACGGGATGCCCCGCACGGAAGGCATTCGTCGACGGTGCCGCGTGCGCGATCCAGCGCTCGATCGTCGGAGGCACCGGGGGCGAGGAGAGCGCGACGCCCATCGCCCCGCACGACGAGTGGCCGCAGACGATGACCTGCCGGACCCCGAGCTCCTCCACCGCGAACGCGAGCGAGGCCTCCATCGACGGGTCCGTGCCCGCGGGCGGCACCAGGTTGCCCACGTTGCGGACGGTGAACAGATCGCCCGGGCCGCTCCCGGTGATGACGTTCGGGACGATCCGGGAGTCGGCGCAGGTCAGGAACAGCGCCTCCGGCCGCTGTCCGCCGCTGAGCTGGTCGTAGTCGTCACTGAGCAGCGCCGCGTGCCGCCGGTGGTACCGGGCGATGCCGTCGGCGAGGCCGCCGCGGGCGTGCGCGCGCCAGGGCAGGAGGCCGCGTTCGGCCGGGCGCTGCGTGGTGCGCCGGGGCGTGCGCGTGGCCGCCGCGTCGAGGGCCGCGCCGCCGAGATCGTCGACGGTGACGGTGCCGCCCGCGGCCCGGTAGCGCCGCGCCCACTCGAGGATCTCCTCCGCCGCAGCGTGATCGAGGAAATCGACGGTCAGCTCGATCGCGACGTCCCGCCCCGGCGGGACGGTGGCGAGCACTCGCGTCAGGCGCGGCAGGGAGAAGAAGGACAGCGTCCCGTCGACGGTGACGTGCCAGCGCCCGGCACCATCGACCGCGGCCTCGATGTGGGCCCGGGCGACGCGCCACAGCACGAGGACCAGCGCAACGACCAGCCCGGCGAGCACGCCCTCGAGCAGGTTCAGGAACAGGACGCCGCCGATGGTGACGCCGTAGACCAGGAGGTCGCCGGTACGGCGGGCGCTGCGGATGTGCGAGATCTTCACCAGCTGCACGCCGATCACGATGAGCAGTCCCGCGAGCGCGGAGGTGGGGATCTTCTCGACGAGACCCGACAACGCGACGGAGAACAGCAGCAGCCAGACGCCGTGCAGGACGGCCGACCAGCGCGTGCGCGCCCCGGCGGCGACATTGGTGGCGCTGCGGACGATGACGCCCGTGACGGGCAGGCCGCCGAGCAGTCCGGAGAGGGTGTTGGCCGCGCCCTGCCCGACCAGCTCGCGGTCGAGGTTCGACTTCGGGCCGTCGTGCATGCGGTCGGTCGCGACCGCCGAGAGGAGCGATTCGACGCTCGCGATGAGCGCCACGGTGAGCACCCCCAGCGCGACCGCGCCCCAGTTCCCGGTCGGCATGGACGGCAGGCCGATCGCGTCGATGATGGAGCCGTTCAGGCGGATCCGCTCGACGCTCATCGGCACCACGAGCGACAGGACGGTCGCGGCGGCCACGGCGACGAGCGCGCCGGGGACGCGCCGCCACGCCGCGGGCAGCTTCGGCCACACCACCATCACCCCGATCACGACGAGGCCCACGGCGAGGTCCGGCCAGTGCAGCGCGCCGATCCGCGCGGGGAGGTCGAGGAGGTTCTGCAGCACGGAGCTGCGCGACGATCCGCCGAGCAGCACGTGCGCCTGCTGGATCACGATCGTCACGCCGATGCCGGCGAGCATGGCGTGCACCACGACCGGGGAGATCGCGAGTGCGGCGCGGGCGATCCGGCTCAGGCCCAGGCCGATCTGCACCAGGCCGGCGGCGACGGTGATCGCGGTGGTCACCTTCCAGCCGAAGGTCGCGATGAGCTCCGCGACCACCACGGTGAGACCCGCCGCGGGTCCGCTGACGAGCAGCGGCGAGCCGCCCATCAGGCCGCCGACGATGCCACCGACGACGCCCGCGATGAGCCCCGCCATGAGCGGAGCGCCCGACGCGAGCGCGATGCCGAGGGACAGTGGCAGCGCCACGAGGAAGACGACGATCGACGACGGCCCGTCGAATCGCGCTATGTCTCTGAGTTTCTCCTGCATGCACCCCACTGTGGAGGCGGGGTGTGGACGCGTCGCCGCGATGTCGTGAAGATCGCGTGAAGCCGGGGATCAGGGGGCGGGGAGGGTGAAGGCGAACACGGCGCCGCGCCCCTCGCCCTCGGATTCCACCCACATGTGGCCGTCGTGCGCGAGCACGATCGCGCGGCTGATGGTCAGGCCGACGCCGCTGCCTCCGTGGTCCCGGTCGCGCGCGATGTCGGTGCGGTAGAAGCGCTCGAAGATCGATTCGAGGTGGTGCGGCGCGATGCCGTCCCCGTTGTCGGCCACGCGGATCCGGACCCGGCGGTGGGGTGCGGCGTCCGCCCCGAGCTCGACGGTGCCCCCGGGGTCGCTGTGCCGCAGGGCGTTCGACAGCAGGTTGGCGAGCACCTGATCGAGGCGGTGGCGATCGGCGACGAGGGGGCGGCGAGCCGCCGGCGCGACCCGCACGCGCAGCTCCACGCCCCGGTCCGCGTAGCCGCGGCGGGCGGCCGCTGCGGCGGCCTCGAGCAGCTCCGGCACGTCGACGGCCGTCGGCCGCAGGTCCAGTGCGCCCTCCTCCGCGTGCGAGACCGACTGCAGGTCGTCGGTGAGCCGCGCGAGGCGCGTGGTCTGTGCACGGAGCACAGCGAGTGTCGCAGCGTCGGGTTCGACCACGCCGTCCTGGACGGCCTCCAGGTAGCCGTCGAGAACGCTGACGGGCGTGCGGATCTCGTGTGCGAGGTCGGTGAGCAGGCGCCGGCGCTCGCGGTCACTGTGCTCGAGACGCGCCGCCACCGAGCGATCGAGCCGCCTGGCCAGAACGCCGCTCACCGAGATCGACACCACGACGGCGCCGACGAAGCCGGTCAGCGCCGCGAGGACGTTGACCCGCTCCGCCGACTCCCGGCTGAGCACCAGCGGCCAGATCACGAAGTCGACGAGCGCGGTCACCGCCAGCGTCCCCAGCGCCACCGCCATGAGCAGCGGTCCGGGGCTGCGCGGCCGGATCATCCGGGACCCATCCGGTAGCCCACACCGCGGACGGTACGGACGAACCGCGGGTCGGCGGCATCGTCACCGAGCTTGCGGCGCACGCGGCCGACGTGGACGTCGACGAGCCGCTCGTCGCCGACCCAGCCCGTACCCCAGATCGATTCGATGAGCTGCGCCCGGCTGAAGGCCACGTTCGGGCTCCGCGCCAGGGTCGCGAGCACGTCGAACTCGGTGGCCGTCAGCTCCACGGCCTCATCGGCCACCCGGACCTCCCGGGCGATCGGATCGACGGTCAGCGCGCCGAACCGCCGGGCCGCGCCGGCACCGTCGGGCATGGTGCGCGGGCGGCGGAGCATGGCCCGGACCCTGGCCACGACCTCGCGCGGACTGAACGGTTTGACGAGGTAGTCGTCGGCGCCGACCGACAGGCCCACGATCCGGTCGAGCTCGTCGCCGCGCGCGGTGAGCATGATGACGTAGGCGTCGCTGAAGGAGCGCACGGCGCGGCACACCTCCAAGCCGTCGATGCGCGGTAGGCCGATGTCCAGCAGGATGACCGCGGGTTCGAGCTCGCGGGCGAGGGCCAGCCCCTGCTCACCGTCACCCGCGATCGTCACGTCGAATCCGTCCCGCACGAGGTACTCCCGGGTGAGCCGCGCGAGAGCGGGCTCGTCCTCGATCACCAGCACTCTGTGAAGGTCCATGCCGAACATTGTAATATGCGCATGTGACTATTCCTGATCCGCCGGTGGAGGCACCGTCGATCCTCGGAATGCTCGCGTGGGATCCGCCGGCGCTCCCGATCCTGCCGCTGGCCGCGATCGCGGCGGCCGCGCTGTACGTCGCGGGGGTCCGCACGCTGCGCCGGAAGGGCCGACGGTGGCCGGTCGCGCGCCTCGTGAGCTTCCTGCTCGGCTGCGCGGTCCTCGCCGGGGTGACCGGACTGCGGATCGAGGCCTACACCTGGCACCTGTTCAGCGCGTTCATGTTCCAGCAGCTCACGCTGTCGATCCTGGTCCCGCCGCTACTGATCGGGGGCGCCCCCGGGGTGCTGCTGCTCCGCGCGACGCCGCACCGCGGGCTCGGACGAGTGGTGCTCGGCGCGGCGCTGGGGCTCCTGCGCAGCCCTGCGCCGCGGATCCTGCTGCACTCGGCGTTCACCATCCCTCTGTTCCTGGTGAGCTACTACGGTGTCTATCTCGCCGGAGTGGTGGACGCGATCGGCGGGACCCGGGCCGGCCACACCGCGCTGCAGGTCTTCTTCCTCGGGGCGGGGCTGCTGTTCATCATCCCGATCCTGTCGATCGGCCCGCTGCCCGGCCGCGACTCGTGGCTCATGCGCTTCTTCGACATCTTCATCGAGATGCCGCTGCACGTGTTCATCGGCGTGATCCTCATGATGGCGACCACCCCCATGGTCGCCGCGTTCGCCGCACCGCCGACGTCGTGGGGGATCGACCCACTGCGCGACCAGTCCATCGCCGGTGCGCTCGCCTGGTCCTACGGCGAGCCCGTCGCGATGATCACGACCTGCCTGTTCGCCCTGCGCTGGCGCCGGGCCGAGCGGCGGGACGCCGAGCGGGCGGGGGCGGACCGTCGGGAAGCGGACGAGACGAACGCCTACAACGCCTACCTGCGCGAACTCGGCCGCGGCTGAGACCCGCTCGCCGACGGTAGCCTGGCCCCATGCGCCGCGCCCGCCTCATCGTGATCGGCGGCGCCGTGCTCTATTCGACGTGGCTGATCGCGTCGCTGCTCGGCTCGGAGCTCAGCCCGCTGACCTCGTTCGTCAGCGAGGTCGGGGCCTCGGGCCAGCCCTACGCGAAGCTCTTCCGTGCGACGGATCTCCTGGCCGGCACCGCCTTCGTCGTGGCCGGGGCCCTCGCGTGGCGCGCTGCACGCCCGGCGCCCTGGACGGCCCGAGGGGCGCTGATCGGCCTGCTCGTCCTGGGCGCCGCCACCATGTGCGACGCCCTGATGCCGCTGTCGTGCACCCCGACCGCGGACGCCGCGTGCGCCGCGCGCGAGGCGGCCGGCCTGGTGCCGTTCACGCACGTCGGGCACGCCGTCTCCTCCGGGATCGCGGGCTTCGGCGGCGTGGTCGCCGTCCTCGGCTGGGCACTGTGGCGCCGCGGATCCGGGTTCGACGGCGCCCGGCTCCCCCTGGGCGCCGGCCTCGCATTCCTCCTCGCGACGGCGTGGACGCTCGTCGCGATGCTCGAACCGGCGCTCTACCTGGGGTTGGCGCAGCGGGCGCAGATCCTCGCGCTCACGCTGTGGCTGGTGCTGGTGGCGCTGCCGCCTCGCGCTCGGCCGCGCTGATCACCGAGCCGAGCAGGCCGGGGTAGGCGCGCTCCACGTCGTCGGCCCGCAGCAGCTGCCGGGTGTGGGCGCCCACGTCCTCACGTCCGGTGATCCCGGCCTCGCGGAGCACCTTGAAGTGGTGGCTCGCCGTCGCCTTGGTCACGCCGTCGTAGAGGTCCGCGCACGCCATGGGGCCCCGCTCGCGGTGCAGGCGCCGGACCATCTCCAGGCGCACCGGATCCGCCAGCGCGCTGAGCACGGTGTGCAGCGAGGCGACCTCGATGCCGGAGGCGACTGTGACGTCGATCATGATTCTCGTTCCCTGAGATAATGGTTTGATCCTCGTCGAACCGGGTGTACTGTACGACATGGTTCGACGATCATCGAACTCAACCGTACACCGGAGGCGTCCCCGATGAGCATCACCGAGCAGATCGCACCACCGTCGACTCATGCGCACCCACAGCGCTGGGCCTTCGCTCTCCTGCTCACGCTGCTCGCGCTGGCCCTCGGAGTCTCGGGCCTCCCCTCCCCGCTGTACCCGCTCTACCAGGAGCAATGGCACCTGTCGGCGCTGTCGACCACGGTCGTGTTCGCGGTCTACGCCATCGGCGCACTCGGCGCGGCGCTCACCGTCGGGCCGATCTCCGACGCGATCGGCCGCAAGCCCGTACTACTGGTCGCGGTCGCGACGATCCTGCTCGGGCTGGTGCTGTTCCTCTTCGCGGGCGCCGAATGGCAGCTGATCCTGGCGCGGTTCCTGCACGGCGCGGCGATCGGCTCGATCACCGTGGTCGCCGGGGCCGCCCTCCTCGACGTCCGGCCGGACGACGGGGCCCGCAACGGCATGCTCTCCGGCGTCGCGCTCAACGTGGGCATCGCCGCGACCGCACTCGGCGCGGCGGCCGTGGCCCAGTACGCGCCGCACCCGCTGCGCACGCCGTTCGTGACGATGGGCGTCGTGGTGCTCGCGATCCTCCTCGGCGTCATCGCGCTGATCGAGCCGCACACCGGTCGCACCGGAGGCCGCGTGCGCCTGAGCCGGCCCAACGTGCCGGGCGAGATCGCCTCCGACTTCTGGTTCTCCGGCATCGGGATCATCACGGCGTGGTCGGTGCTCGGCGTCTTCCTCAGCCTGTACCCCGCTCTCGTGCAGCACGTCACGGGGCACCACTCGGTGATGTTCACCGGCGGCCTCGTCGCGGTGATGGCCCTCGCGTCCGCGATCTCGCAGTACATCGGTGGCCGCTACCCGGCGCGTCCCACCGCCGTCGTCGGCGACATCGGCCTGGCGATCTCCCTCGCGCTCGCGGTGTTCGCCGTGCGCGACGGCCACACCTGGCTCATCGTCGTCGACACCATCCTGCTCGGCGCCACCTTCGGCCTGGCCTTCGGTGGTTCGCTGCGGCACCTCGCCGCCGTCGCTCCGGCGCACGCCCGCGGCCAGGTGATGAGCGCGTACTACCTGCTCGGCTACCTCGCGATGGGCGTGCCGACGGTGATCGCCGGCTACCTCGCCACCACCTACAGCACCGCCACGATCTTCCCGTGGTTCGCGGCCGCCGTCGCCGGTGCCTGCCTTCTGGCCGCCGCCATCGGCGTCCGCGGCCGACGGTCCGCCGTGCTCACGTAGGCCGGGTCGAGATCGACGGCCGCACCGATCGGCGGCTGGCGGCTGGCGGCTGGCGGCTGGCGGCTGGCGGCTGGCGGACCATGGGATCGGGTTCGATGGGCGGGAGGACGAACGCGGGGACTCGACGATCCGCTGACTCTCGGATTCTGACCGACATGGACACGCTCCCGAACCGTCGTGCGCCGCACGGGATCTAGCGCCATATGGGGGATCGACGCCTCATGGGGGACACGGCGCCGCGCGGGGGACGGCCGAGCCCCCACCGAACGACTGGCGTGCGATAGGGGTACGAACGCCCGGCGCTCCTTTCGGCGCCGCGCGGGGGACAACGGCGCCGCGTGGGGGACGACGCTTCCCTCGCGAAACGCCGGGCGTCCGATGGGGGTACGAACGCCCGACGCTCCTCTCGGCGCCGCGCGGGGGACGAAACATCGAACTGCGTGATCCCGCCCGTGCCGACCCACCGGCGCTGTCCATCTCGGTCAGGATCCGAGAGTCGCGAGATCGGCTGCGTCCCTCTGTCGTCGGCGCAGAGCGCACGAAGCCATCGCGTGGGTCGCGGGAGACCACCGACACCGGCCTCGCGACCGCAGTCCGCCGCCGGCGGAGTCCGTGGATCAGCCTCCGGGCGTACTCGTCCCGGGCTCACCGGTGGAGGGCACCGTCGACGACGGGGAGGGTGCGGCGGACGAGGTCGGGGCGAGCGGGACACCGTCACCGTCGACGGGCACGGCGCTCCCGGCGACCCAGGTGGACCACGGGACGGACCAGTCGCCGTTCTGCCACTGCTCGAGCGCGGGCCCGCCGGTGTTGCGGACCTCCACCACGTCACCCGGCTGTGAGAGCCCGAAGAACCACTGCGCGTTGGCCGGGCTCAGGTTGAGGCAGCCGTGCGACTGGTTGCTCACGCCCTGCGCCCAGATGTTGTCGAGCGCGTGCAGGTAGATGCCGTCGTTACTGATGCGGGTGGCCCAGCCGATGGTCTGCTTGTAGCCCAGCCGCGAATTGATCGGCAGGCCGTAGGTCGACGAGTCCATGATCACGGGATTCGCCTTGTCCAGCACCGTGTAGACGCCGCGCTGCGTCCAGAAGTGGAAGGTCTTGCCGTTGATCACCTGCTCGCCGCCCTGCCCCATCGACGTGGGCATCGACCGGACCATCTGACCGTTCACGAAGACCTGCACCTGCTTGGTGGTGTCGTCGGCGATGGACACGTGCGACTCACCGATGGTGAACGAGACGGAGACGTCCTTCTCACCCCAGAGCCCGGGGCTGACCTCCTTGCCGAACACGCCCGCCTCGATCGACACCTTCGTGCCGGACGGGTAGTAGACCTTCGGCCGCCACGCGACGGTCTTGTCGGTCGTCCACATCCACGCACCCGGCACCGACGGGGTCGTCGTGACCTTGAGCAGCTTCTGCGCCATCGCGCGGTCCTTGATCGGCTCGTCGAAGTGGACGACCGCGACCTGCCCCACGCCGTAGACGGCACCGTCGTTGAGCGACATCCCGCCCGTGTTCTCGAAGTAGGGCTGGGTCTTGTTCGTCTCGTCGACCTTCACCGTGGAGAAGGTGGCGCGCTTCTCGCGCGGCTGGCCGAGCGTCTCGTACTTCGCGACGAGCGTGTACACGCCGTTGTAGGCGAGCGGCTTCGTGGGCTTCCACGAGAGCAGGTCCGTCGAGAGCTCACCGTCGACCGCGACGCCCTTGTCGTCGGTCAGCGTGACCGAGCCCAGTTTCGCCTTGGCGATCGACACCGTGACCGGGGCGATCGGACTGACGGCCTGCGCACCGTCGGCCGGGTTGACCGTGACCTCCGCCGGATCCGGGGGCGGGCCGGACGGGCCCGCGCTGGCACCCGAGCCTCCCGTATCGCCGATCGTGCAGCCCGCGACCACCACGGGCACCGCGGCCGCGGCACCGATCAGTACCGCGCGCCGGCCGACACGCTCGTTGAACATGCTCACTGAGTTCCCCTCGCCACTTGCCCGCAGTCTAGCGATCGGAAGTGACATCGCCGTTCGGGTAGCACTCGCGGTGCACCGCGTCGGACAGGGGCCGACGCTGCCGCCACCCGAATCGCTCCAGGTCGGGAGCGGTCTGGAGCTGGGTGACGGGTCCCACGCAGAGCCATGCGACGACGTGCACGTGTTCCGGCACGCCGACCAGTTCCCGCAGGAAGGGCTCGCGGTAGAAGGACACCCAGCCCACGCCGATGCCCTCCGCCGTCGCGGCCAACCACAGGTTCTGGATGGCCAGCGCCACCGACAGGTGCCCGGTCTCGTCGATCGTGTGCCGGCCCAGGATGTGCGTGCCGCCGCGGGTCGGGTCGTAGGTGACCACGACGCCGGTCCGCGAGGACTCGATCCCCTCGATCGAGATGGGATTGAAGGTGTCCTTCCGGTCCGCGGGCAGGGAGCGCGCGAAGTCCTCGCGGCAGTCGCCGACGTGCCCCGCGAACCGGGCGAGCGTGCCCGGGTCCTGCACCACGACGAAGTCCCAGGGCTGCGTGTTGCCGACGCTCGGCGCGCTGTGCGCGGCGCTGAGGATGCGCAGTAGGCGGTCGTCGTCGATGACCTCGCCCGCGAACTCGTTGCGCACGTCGCGACGGCGCAGGATCGCCTCGAAGACGTCCATCAGGCGTCGCCCGGACCGGACCGCGCGCCCGCCGGGCCGGGCCCGGCGGCACCGTCGGCGACGGTGGCCAGGGCCCCGAGGGACGGACCGGTGAGCCGCTGCGTCGTCCACTCGTCCATGGGCACGGCCCCGATGGACCGGTAGAAGCCGATGGCCGGCGCGTTCCAGTCGAGGACGGTCCACTCGAGCCGCTCGTAGCCGTTGTCCCGGCACTCCTGCGCGAGCGTCGCCAGCAGCTGCTTGCCGTGCCCGCCACCGCGCACGCCGGGGCGCACGTACAGGTCCTCGAGCCAGATGCCGTGCGTGCCGGTCCAGGTGGAGAAGGTGCGGAAGTACACGGCCATGCCGACGACCGTCTCGGTGCCGTCGGCGCCGACCTCGGCGGCGATACGGGCGAAGACCGCCGGCGCGGGTCCGAACAACGCGGCCTGCAGCTGCTCGGCGGTCGCGACCGCGGCGTCGGGCTCCTTCTCGTACGCGGCGAGCTCGGCGATCATGGTGAGGATCTCCGGCACGTCCGCCGGTGTCGCGGGCCGGATCACGAGGCGCCGCCCGATGCCGCTCCACCGGCGGCAGCGGCCTGCGCCGCGATCGCGGGCATCAGGCACTCCCGGACCACCCGACCGGCGGTGTAGGGGTCGTCGAAGCTGATCAGGCCGTCCGGCGCCAGCAGGACCGAGTGCCCGACCCGCGCGAAGATCTCCGCGATCGGTTTGGCGTCGAACTCGGGCAGCTCTCCCTTGGCCTGGAAGCCCTCGATGATGTGCGCGGCGAACTCGCGGCCGATCTCGATGAGCATGCCGCCGCCCTGCGCGATCATCGGCAGGCCGACCACGACGTTGCCGTCGCCGATGCCCCGGATCAGGGGCCGACGGTGCGCCTCCCGCAGGAACGCGACGAACCCCTCCGTCAGCGCCTCCTCGACGGTGCCCAAGCCCGTGACCTGCTGTTCGACAGCGCTGAGCAGTTGCTCGGCCTCGTACCGGATGGCCTGCTGGACGAGGTTGTCCTTGCGGTTGAAGCGGCGGTAGACGGTGGCCACGCCGATGCCGGCGAGATTCGCGACGTTCTCCATCGTCGTACGCGAAATACCGACGCTACCGATGCTGGACACCGCCGCAGACAGGATGCTCTGCGCGGTCTGATCGTTTCTGCCGGGACTCACAGCAGCCGATTCTATGCGGTGCGTCGGTTCCGGGGGTTCCCACTAACGGTCCGCGGCATCGATCTTCTATTATTACAAGTGGCGCTCGTAGAAATAGCCCCGGAGAGCCGGGCGTCGGAACCGAGAGGAGCATGGAGCGATGAGCGAAGGCCGGAGCAAGCCGAACGTGCTGCAATTCATTCCGTACGCCTACGGCCGCACGGTCCTGCCCCCGTCGATGCACCCGTGGGTCGCCAACGACCTCGCCGGGCCCGGCGCCGCGATGCGCACCGTCGTGCGGTTCGCGATCCCCTGCTTCCTGATCCTCGTCCCGTTCTGGTTCATCGACACGTCGGTGCTCAACCGGATGACCATGACGCTGCCGATCTTCATCCCGTTCGTCTACTTCTCGATCGCACTGAACAAGATCTACCGGCGCGGGCGGCTGCGGCATCACGGCCTCGACCCCGAGCTCGTCGACGTGATCGCGCGGGAGAAGGAAGCGGACGTGCACGCCGACTACCGGGCCAAGTACGGCCCGCGCGACGACGACTGACGCACCCGCGCCCGGGCGCACGAGTCACCGGGAGGCGCCGTACCCGCCGTGATACGTGACGCACGTCCTACTATCGGGTCCATGGCGCTCACCGACCTCCTCCACACGCTCTCCCAGAAGATCCCTACTCCGCTCGTCGCGGGCGGCGCGAAGCTGCTGTTCGGGCTGCCCGTGTCCGTCAAGCAGCGGCTCGGGACCCCGCAGACCGTCGAGGGCAACGAACTCGGCATCGACTCGCAGATCACGCTCCTGCTGCTGGGCCTGCAGGGCGTCGACGGGCTGTCCGGCGCCCGCGACGTCGCCTTCTCCCGCGTATCGCTGAACAAGCTCGGCCAGGCCGTCGGCACCGGTGCCGGTCCGACGGTCGGTGCCCGGGGCCTCATGGTCGACGGTGCCGCCGGCCCGCTCCCGGCGCGGCTCTACACGCCCGCGGGGCTGGAGGCCGGGTCTCCGCTGGTGGTCTTCTTCCACGGCGGCGGTTTCGTGCTCGGCGACCTGGACTCGCACGACGCGCCCTGCCGGTACATCGCCGACCGTGCGCGTGTGCGCGTGCTGTCGGTCGACTACCGGCTCGCGCCGGAGGCGATCTTCCCCGCGGCCGCCGACGACGCCGTCGCGGCGACGAAGTGGGCCCTGGAGCACGCCGACCAGCTCGGCGCCGACCCCGCGCGGGTCGCCGTGTCCGGCGACAGCGCGGGCGGCAACCTGGCCGCGGTCGCGGCCCGCGAGCTCTCGCTCGAGGGCGGCGCACAGCCCGCCTTCTCGCTGCTGTTCTACCCCGTGACGGGTGCCGATCCGGGGAACCGCAGCCGCGACACCTTCGCCGAGGGCTACTTCCTCACCAAGGCCGACATCGAGTGGTTCCGGCAGATCTACACGCCGGAGCCCGGCCAGGACACGGACCCCAAGTTCGACGTGCGGCACGCCGACAGTCTCGGCGGCATCGGGCGGACCCACGTCGTGGTGGCCGGTTTCGACCCACTGCGCGACGAGGGCGCCGCCTACGCGCAGCGCCTCCGGGACGCCGGAGTGGACGCCACCACGCAGTTGGCACCCGGCTCGCTGCACGGATTCATCAACTCGGTGGGCGTGAGCGCCGACGCCCGCGTCGAGGTCGACGCCGCTCTCGACGTGCTGCGCGATGGCCTTGCAAAACGGTCGTGACAACCGGCCGTGAGCTGCTGCGGATCGACACGACGCAGCGCATCGCAGGAAAGGTGGCACGCGTACGCGTACACCACGTATCGTAGGTTCTGCGGCCGCCATATGACGTCTCCCCCCACGTCGGTGGCTGCGTGATTGAGCCTTGATACCGGTTCCCCCTCCTCCCCCCATTCCGGGAGCCGGTATCAAGGCCTTTCGCGTATTCGGGGGCATCTGCGGATACTGGAGTGGTGACCGACCTCTCCACCCCCGCCCCACCCGCCTCCGCCGCCCCGGAGCCGGGCGGTGTGCAGCGCACCTTCCTCGAGGTCAACGGCATGACCTGCGCCGCGTGCGTCGGGCGGGTCGAGCGCAAGCTCGCCAAGGTCGACGGGGTGCGCGCCGTCGTCAACCTCGCGACGCGGACGGCCACCGTCGAGCATCCGGCCGAGGTCACCGTGCGGCAGCTCACGGACACCGTCGAGGCCGCCGGCTACAGCGCGACCCCGAAGTCGCCCAACCCGCGCCGCGCGATCCTCGCCGAGGAGCGCGAGCGGCGCGACGTGCTGCGCCGGCTGATCGTCTCGCTGGTGCTGTTCGTGCCCGCCGCGGACCTGTCGATCGTGCTCGCGACCATCCCTTCCACGCGGTTCACGGGATGGCAGTGGGTGCTGCTCGCGCTGAGCCTGCCGGTCGTGACGTGGGGCGCCTGGCCGCTGCACAAGCGGGCCCTCCAGGGCGCGCGGCACGGTGCCGCGACCATGGACACGCTGGTGTCGGTCGGTATCACCGCGGCCACCGCATGGTCGGTGGTCACCGTGCTCACCCCGGGGCGGCAGCGCCCCGACCCGCACGGCTTCTGGAACGCCGTGCTCCAGTCCGACCCGATCTACCTCGAGGTCGCGATGGGCGTCACGGTCTTCGTGCTGGCCGGCCGCTACTTCGAGGCGTCGGCGCGCGCGAAGGCCGCATCCGCGCTGCGCGAGCTCGCCACGCGCGGCGCCCGCGAGGTGTCGGTACTGGTCCGCGACGGCTCCGAGCTGCGCATCCCCGTCGGGGAACTGCGCGAGGAGCAGCTGTTCGTCGTGCGCCCGGGCGAGACGATCGCGACGGACGGCACCGTCGAGTCCGGGTCGGCGTTCATCGACAACTCGGCGATGACGGGCGAGTCCCGGCCCGTTCCCGCCGGGCCCGGCGACCGGGTCGTGGGCGGCACCGTCTGTCAGGACGGCCGCCTGACGGTCCGCGCCACAGCCGTCGGCGAGGACACCACCTTCGCGGCGATGCTGCGGCTCGTCGAGGACGCGCAGGCCACCAAAGCGCGGATGCAGCGCCTCGCCGACCGCGTGTCCGCCGTCTTCGTTCCCTGCGTCTTCGCCATCGCGACGCTCACCTTCGTGGGATGGCTGATCGGGAGCGGGTCCATCGATCACGCGGTGAAGGCCGCGATCGCCGTGTTGGTGATCGCCTGCCCGTGCGCGCTCGGGCTCGCGACGCCGGTCGCGTTCATGGTCGCGTCGGGTCGGGGCGCGCAGCTCGGCGTGTACGTCCGCGGCCACCGGGCCCTGGAGGCCACCGAGACCGTCGACACCGTCGTCTTCGACAAGACGGGCACCGTCACCACCGGCGTGCTCTCGGTCGCCGTGGTGAGCGTCGCGCCGGGGTTCACCGAGGACGCGGTGCTGCGGCTGGCCGGGGCGGTCGAGAACGCGTCCGAGCACGCCGTCGCGCGCGCCGTCGTGGCGCGGGCGGGCGCCGACCTGCCCGCCGTGGAGGACTTCCGGGCCGTGCCCGGGCTCGGGGCCTCGGGCGTCGTCGGGGGTGCGACGGTACGCGTCGGATCGCCCCGCTTCGTCGCGCCCGGAGCGCTCGGCGGGGCCGTCGCCGCCGCGGCCGAGTCCGGGCGCACCGTCGCCGTCGTGGAGGTCGACGGTGCCGTCGCCGCCGTCCTCGAGGTGGCCGACACGATCAAGCCGGACGCCGCTGCCGCCATCGCGCGGCTGCACGCGGCCGGGATCCGGACCGTCCTGCTCACCGGCGACAACGCCGCCGCCGCCGCGAAGGTGGCAGCGCTCGTCGGGATCGACGACGTGCGCGCCGACGTGCTGCCGGACGGGAAGGTCGCAGCCGTCCGGGAGCTACAGGCGTCGGGCCGGAAGGTCGCGATGGTGGGCGACGGCGTGAACGACGGCCCCGCCCTGGCCGCCGCGGACCTGGGCCTGGCGATGGGCACCGGCACCGACGTGGCGCAGAGCGCCGCCGATGTCGTCCTCATGCGCGAGGAGCTGTCGGCGGTGCCCGACGCGCTGGGCCTGGCCCGCGCGACCCTGAAGACCATCAAGACGAACCTCGTGTGGGCCTTCGGCTACAACGTGGCCGCGATCCCGGTCGCCGTCGCGGGCCTGCTCAACCCTCTCGTCGGCGCCGCCGCGATGGCTTTCAGCTCGTTCTTCGTGGTGTGGAACAGCCTGCGCCTGCGGAAGTTCGGCACGCGGCCGTAGTCGGCGCCGGGCACGCGGAACGACGAGCCGCTGACGGCGGACGAGCGAGCGGCCTGGCGCTGACGCGAGCTGGAGCGATGACCGATCGGAAAGCCATGCGCGGCACGCATGGCTCTCGAAATGACATCACCAGGCCAGCGCAGGAGCTTTCGGGGCGGGCGTAGCTCAGAGCAGCTCGGGCTCGGAGTCCTCGTCGCGGTTGCGCCAGGCCCAGTGCAGCACCAGCCCGAGCGTCACGAGCGCGATGGCCGCCTCGTCGGTCGCCCAGGCCACGACGCCGCCCACGAACTGGTCGCGATGCAGATCCGTCATCCACGGGAAGTCGAGGTACAGGTACAGCCGCGAGCCGACCAGCCCGTCCATCGTCATGACGATGAGGGCGAACACCATGGTGATCGGCATCATCGCCAGCAGCATGCCGATCCGGCCGATGAAGGGCAGCTCGGTCGGTACCGGATCGATCTGGAAGACCCGCCAGTAGAACAGGAAGCCGGTGAAGAGCAACGCGGCGTAGATGGCCAGATGACCCCAGTGGTAGCGGCCGATGGTGTCGAACAGCGGCGTGAAGTACAGGCCGTAGAGCACGAACGCGAACAGCGCGAGCTGCACGACCGGCCGCATCAGCACCGCGAAGGACCGGGAGTCGAGCAGCATGGCCAGCCACCGGGCCGGGGCGCCGCGCAGCGTGTCGCGCAGCAGCGTCACGGGGGCGCCCAGCAGGAGGAACACCGGGACGATCGAGGTCATCAGCATGTGCACCACCATGTGCACGCTGAACATCGCGTTCGAGTAGGTGCGCAGCCCGGAGCCGGTCAGGGTGAGCAGCGCGACGCAGCCCAGCAGGAACAGCACGGTGCGGTACCACGGCCAGTTCGCCGTCCGCCGGACCAGGATCAGGTAGCCGACGGCGAGGGCGATCGCGAACGGGGCCAGGTTCAGGTCGGGACGCCAGTTCCCGAGGAAGGCCATCGCACTCGGCGGGTCCGGCAGGTTGTAGCCGAGGAAGTTCTCGCCCACCGTGGGCCGGCTGCGCAGGAAGGGCGGCGGGGTCAGCTCGGACGCCGCGATCGCGGTGCCGAACGCGGCCGTCAGCAGCGCCGCCGCAGCGGGTAGGGCGCGCAGCCAGTGCGCCGCGCCCGCCGCCACGAGGAGCACGCCGGTGGCCAGCAGCAGCTGCCCGTACCAGGTGACCCAGAGGTCGGAGCCGGGCGCCATGATCAGCGCGATCACCGCGCCGTTGACGAGCGCGAGCGCGGCGAACAGCGGACCGATCCAGCGCCGCTCAGACCGCGCCGGCAGCCGCACCGCCGACCACAGCCCACCGAGCCACAGCGCCGCGACGACGGCGAGGGTGGTCAGGGCCGCGGTGGAGTAGTCGTGGTTCCAGTTCTGCGCCTCGTTGGCGGTGACGATCGTGGCCAGCAGGCCCACCACAGCGGGCAGCAGGATCCACAGGTGCGCGACCCAGGTGTACGCGGTGCGCAGCGCCACGGACACGGCCACCGCGCAGACCAGCGAGACGATCCAGCCCTTCGCCGTGTCCGACGCCGAGATCAGCACGCCGAGACCGCCGACCCGGTACGTGGCCACGAGGTCCTGGGCTGCACTCTCCGCGGCCGCGAGGAAGACCATCGGGACCGAGACGACGGCCCAGGCGGCGGCGTACCGTCGGGCCTGCAGTTGCGTGAGGTACCCGCGCAGGCCGAGCTCGCCCGAGTCGAGGGCCCGCGTACGGAACACGGCGTAGCCGATCGAGCCGAAGGTCAGGGCCGCGGCGACGGTGCCGACCAGCCGGCCCACGGCCGCCCCGTACGCGGTGAGCGCGCCCGGGTAGGCGTTGCCGTTGACGAGGTAGCGCAGCTCGCCCTCGCTCGCGACGAGCCAGAGCACCACCGCGAGGGCGGCGGCCGAACCGATCAAGAGTGCGGCGATCCCGCCGCGGGGCGCCGCGACCGGGCGCTGCTGCTCCGCCTCCGCAGCGGCTCCCGACTGCTCCTGCGCCACCGCCGACAAGCTACTTCGCGTCCTTGATCTTCTTCACGGACTTGTCGAAGAACGAATCGAACTCACCGCGATCGGGATCGCCGCCGAGCTTGGTGCCCTGCACCGCGACGGTGTAGCCGCGCAGCGAGGCCACGCCGACCAGCACCTTCTGGTGGATCGGGAAGGAATCGGTGCCCTTGGTACGGGTGCCGTCGAGAGCGATCTCGAAGGTGGCCTTCTGCGTGTCCGAGGCCACCTCCTTGGTGATGGCGCGGGCCTTGATCGTGCCGCCGCGCGGGTCGCCCGTCTCGATGGTCACGTCGGAGCAGGTCTTGAGCAGGCCGACCTTGAGCGTGTCGACGTCGACGTCCTTGGCCACCAGTGACGCGCTGAGGCTCTTGCGGTCCTTGTCGTTCACGCCGGCGATCGTGTTGGCGTCGCCCTCGGAGCTCTTCAGCGCGGACAGCAGGTTCTTGCACTCCGGCGGGTTCACCTTCGCCGACGACGCGAGGGTCAACGGGTCGGCGCCCAGCTCGTTCGCCAGCCGCTGCTGCGGTGCGGGCACGATGATGTAGCCGCCGGGGAAGTCACTGGAGTTCGCCAGCAGGTCGGACGCCGGCGCGGTGGGCTTGGCGGTGGTGTCGGGATCGGCATGGGCGATGCCCCCGGACAGGCCCACGACCAGTGCGGTCGCGGCGGTCAGGGTGGCGGCGCGACGCAGGCCCGCTCGCTTGAGGTCAGTCTTCGCGTTCATCTTCCACTTATCTCCGGTCCCGAAACCTTCGTTACGCAGGTCGACGGTGACCGTGGTCACCGTGCGGCCCGCCTGCGCAGGGCGATCATGCCGAGGGCGGCCACGGCGACCACGATCTCGGCTGCCGCGAACACGATCATCAGGGTCATCCAGGGCTCCATCGAGCCCATGGAATGGCCCATCGAGCCCATGTCCATGCCGGGCATCGAGTGGTCCATGCCGCCCATCGACGAGCTCATCGCCGACATCAGGACCGGGTGGAGGGCGATCATGATCGCGCCCATCGCTCCGGTCAGCACCCAGGCGCTCACCGTCGGATTGCGGAACAGGCAGACGGA
This sequence comes from Tsukamurella pseudospumae, assembly GCF_001575195.1. Taxonomy (NCBI): domain Bacteria; kingdom Bacillati; phylum Actinomycetota; class Actinomycetes; order Mycobacteriales; family Tsukamurellaceae; genus Tsukamurella; species Tsukamurella pseudospumae. Next base: position 78,990 of record NZ_LSRF01000058.1, on the reverse strand, counting down.
GCAGTGCGCGCACCCGATGAGCATCGCCGCGACGAGGATGGACACCACCCAGCTGTGCTCGCCCAGCATCGGCAGGTGCACGAGCGACGTGGCCAGCGCCACGGCGGCACCGACCCAGCCCCAGATGCGGGCGGTTCGGGACGTTCCGGCGGCGTCGGCGTGCGCGTGGTTCACGACCGTGATCCTACCCGGCGGGCACTTCACCGGATTCCTGCGGCGGTGGCTCACCGGAAAGCCGGTACGCCGCCCCCGCGAGCGCGGCGAGGATCCAGGTCAGGTACCAGATCTGCATGAATCCGGAGGTGTCGAGGATCAGGCAGATCACGATCAGCGCGGCGACGGCACCGCTGATGCCACTGGCGAGCTCGGCCGTCGCGCCCGACGCCCGCGCGGACGCCCGGATCGCGAGGTAGAGGGCGAGCGCCAGCGCGGCGATGAAGGTGACCAGGCCGAAGATCCCCGCCTCCATGAGCCGGGAGAGGTACTGATTGTCGAGCACCGGCTGCTTGAGCGTCGGGTACGCGCCCACGCCCTGGCCGAACCAGAGTCGTTTCCACACGTTCTCCGCGACGAACGCCTGGCCCACGGCCCGCGACTGCAGCGAGGAGTCGTTGCCCGAGCCCGCGAAGGTCTCGATCAGCGCGAGGATCACCTTGATCTGGAAGACGGTGCCGACGAGGAACAGGCCGACGGCGCTCGTCACGATTACCAGGAGGCGACGCACCGGCCAGCGCCAGCACATCACGGCCACCGCCGCGGCGCCGCCCACGATCGCCGATCGGGACAGCGAGGCCAGGTCGGCCGCCACGATGATCGCCGTGCACAGCGCCCAGGGCCACACCTTCGCGCCGCGCCTGCGGGCGCTGAGGATCAGCGCCACCCCCAGCGGGACCAGCACCGTGAGCACCGCGCACAGCTCGAGCGCGTGACCCGCGCTGCCCTGCGGACGGTTGAGGCCGGCGCGAGTGAAGTTCTTGATCAGGACGAAGTCACTGGCCTTGGTGATCACCGGGATCCGGAAGTTCGGCGCGAGGTCGAGCCCCGTGGCCGCGTACACGAGCGCGAACAGCGCACTGACCGTCCCGCCGAGAACGAGCCCGCCCAGCACCACCCGCAGCGCATGCTCCGACCGCACCACCGCGAGGATCAACAGCACCATCCCGACCAGGAGCATGTCGACCATGACATAGCGATCCATGGCATCGACGGTGATGCCGCTCGGTACGCCGCGCGCCATCGCTCCGCCGTAGGAGACGAAGGACGCGAACGCGTAGGCGAGCACCGCGGCCACGATCGACCGGTCGCGCACCATGGGGGCGTAGCCCGTGAACGCCGCGGCCCCCCACACCACGGCGCCGATCGCGAACAGTGTCTGCGCCAGGGTGAGGCCGTAGGTCGCGGGCACCAGGATCGACTGTCGCATCGACAGCAGCGCGAATCCGCCGGCCGCGACGAACACCGCGCCGGGCGGGCCGATCGTCTGCGCGATCCGCCGCGTCACCGTCGACCCGACCTCGACGGGGTCGACCGCCGGCAGCGATTCCCGCAGCCTGCTCACAGCGGGACCCGGTCTCGGCCGTCGGCTCCCGTCGGGGTGCCCGACGGTGCCTCCGGCGCGGAGTCCGGTGCGTCCCCCGTGCCCGGCGGTGCCTTCGGCTCGCCGTTCCCGCCCGACGGATCACCGTCCCCGTCCGGCGGACCATCGCCCTGCGTTCCGCGGACGGCGCTCCGCAGGCCCGCGATCATGACGAAGACGAACATCGTCAGCAGGACGCCGCCCATGGCGTATCCGACGGCGGCGCGCACCGGGTCGGCGCCACTCAGGACGCCGGGCCGCGGTTCCACGCTGACGCGCAGGTCCGCGAGTGTGCCCGGGAGCGCACCGGCCTCCTCCTGCATCGTCTTCAACCGAGTGCGCAGGAAGTCGATCAGCGCGACCGCGGCCTCGCGGGAGGTCCACTGGTCCGGGGCGCGGACGGCGAACAACACCTGCGGCGAGAGCAGGGCGGACGAGCCCTCGCCCGCCACCGTCGAGACCACGTAGTCGGGCGAGCCGCCCTTGGCCTCCACGACCTTGCGGGCGTCCTCGCTGAGCGCGACCGTCGAGAGCACGTGCGCCAGCTGGGCCGTGTTGGACAGATTGGTGAACGGGTTCAATGTGGGGTTGGGGTTACCGGCGCCGGGCGGGATCGCGACGACGGCGCCGACCGACTCGTACTCGACCGTGACGGACTTCCATCCCGCGGCGCCGCACACGACCGCAGCGATGACCGCCACGGCCACCACGACGCGCCGGAGGAAAACGGCGCGAACCATGCCCGCGATGTCCATCTCGTGTCCTTCCTGCCGCCGGCCCGGGCGCCCGTGCCCAGTTCTGTGCGATCGCAATGATAGCCGGGCCGGCCGGCTCATTCCGAGGCCACGCCCGCGGTGCGCCGGTCCGCCGCGGGCGTCGGCGACGACTGCGACGATCCCGCCCGGGGCCGGCGACCACCTGCACGCGCGTTCCGGACGAAGCGCCGGACCAGCAGCAGCGCGACCACGATCACCGCGGCGATCCCACCGTCCTTCAGCGCTGCGATGACGAGTCCGCCGGTGACCTCGTGCGCGGCGGGTGCGGGTACGGCGACCTGCAGTTGCGCCATCCGCTCCGCGGGGATTCCGGCGTCGCTCTGGATGGTGCGGATGGCGTCGCGGATCGCGGCGACGAGCGCATCCGCCCCGCGCTTGGCCGCGTCGGGATCGGGAGCGTTGATCGTGTACTCGATCTGCGCCGCGTTCTGCGCGAAGTTGGCCCGCACCTCGCGGGCCACAGTCTCGATCACGTAGTCGCGCCGGGCGCCGGACGCGGCCACCCGGTCGCGCGTGGCCTCCGACCGCACGTTGGTCGCCACGACGGCGGTGAACTGCGTGGAGTTGTAGAGGTTCGCGAACGGATTCTGGCCGGCGTCCGGGTTGCCCGCCCCCGCCGGCAGCACCACGACCGCGCCCTGCGTCGCGTAGTACGAGTCCGTCGTGCTGTACCCGACGTATCCTCCGGCGACGGCCGCCACCAGGACCAGCGCCACTGCGAGCACCCTGCCCCGCAGGCTGCGGAGCCATCGGGCGAGATCAGTCCACACGTTGCCTCAGCCCTCGGTCGGTCTTCACGATCGCAACCGACTCTAGCGTGCGGCGGCCCGGGGCCCAACCCACGTCGCTTGACCGCCACGGACCGCCACCAGCAGACTGGTCGCTGGTAATCGGCGTTACGAAACCAGCGCTTGTGCAGTCCGAACGATCGGATCCGTCATGAACGCGAAGCACGTGGGCGCGCTGGCAGTCGCCCTCATCACCGTCGCCGGCCTCACGGCGTGCGGCTCGAACGACAAGCCCACGGACAGCTCGGTCGCCTTCTCGCCGACCACCGGGGACGACTTCGGCTCCAACCCGGGCGCCTGGCAGACCGACGGTGTGCCCGTCCCCGGCAAGGGCGTGACGATGGTGGGCGATCCGGTCGCGGCGCAGGCCGTGGCGAACGCGGGTCTGCAGCAGGGCACCGTCACCGCGACGGCCGGAGACGCCACCGTCTACTACCCGAAGGCCCCGGACGTGCCCGGTCTGCCCGTGACTCCGCAGGAGGTCGCGCCGCCCCCGCCGCAGTTCACCCGCCCCGTGAACACCCGGCCGTGGAACTACACGCCGCACCAGATCGACGTGTACCGGCAGATCTGCGAGACGGGCCGCTGGAACGACTGGGTCGCCGGCGTCGAGGTGCAGTCGCAGACCTGCTGGACCGTGTACGGCCGGCAGCTGGGCGTGCGTCCCTGGTACCCCGGACAGCCGAAGCCGTGGGAGCGGCCGAGTTGGCCGAAGCCGTGGTTCGAGGCGAGCTTCCGCGCGGACGTGCCCGTGATGTGGGTGTACCCGCGGGACTGGTCGCAGCCGCGACCGCAGCCGCTGATCTCCGTGTCCATCGGCATCGACGTTCCGCAGAACCCGCACGCCCGGCCCAACCCGCGCTACCGGGACCAGCCCTACTACCCGGTCTGGGCCGCCACGCCGGGCCGCCCGGTCGCGGTGCACGACCAGGGTCGCGTCGTGGCGCCCTGGCTGCCGGCGTACGGCTCGGCGACCGCCGGCTACACCGCCGCGCCCCTCTACCCCGGCGTCGTGCTCGCGCCCATGCCCACGTCGGATCGGGCGGAGGTCGTGACGGCGGTGCCGGGCACGCAGGTCGTCGGCAATCCGTTCCGGGATTCGACGGTGCTGGCCCCGACCGCCGCCGCGATCGCCGGGGCGACGGTCTACAACGGCACGCGGACCCAGCTCGCGCAGGCCCTGGGCGAGGACGTCGACGTGCGGGTCCCGACCAGCGGCCGGGCGTCGGCGCGGACCTCGGACGCGACGACGAGCACGACGACGACCACCCGGTCCGCGACGAAGACGACCACCGAGCCCACCACCTCGGAGAAGGCCACGACCACGTCCGGGACGACTGCGGACCGGACCTCCGAAGCGACCACCACCACCACGAGCACGAAGACCACCAACACGACGCCGAAGACGACGGCACCGTCGGGCTCGACGACGACGGCACCGTCGGCCACGCGGACCACGACGACGGCCCCGAAGACGACCACGACGGAGAAGCCGGCCACCACCACCGAGAAGCCCGCGACCACGACGACTCAGGCGCCGACGACGAAGACGGACACGCCGGCCACGACCACGACCACCACGAAGAAGGTCGTCACCACCACGACGACGAAGCCCGCGCAGTAGCGCGGGCTTCGGGGTCGATCGGTCGAGCGGTCAGATCCGGCGGGCGAGTCCCACGCGGGTCAGCGTGCCGACCAGGCGCAGCGTGCGCCCGACCTGCCGCGGCGAGGCCATGATGGTGCGCTTGTGCGTGTGTCCGGCGTCGGCGACGGGCTTGCCGTCGAGGCGGTCGGCCAGCCAGCCGAGCAGCATGGGTGCCGACAGGAAGTGCATGGAGAAGTGGTCGCTCCACTGGTCGGTGCGGTACTCGACGTGGGTGCCGCCGTCGGCGTAGCGCGCGACGTGCGCCTCCGCGTCCGTCACCGGTGAGATCTGGTCCTTCGTGGACTGCACGACGAGCATCGGCACCGTCGGCGCGGACTGCCCGGGCCGGATGTCGTCGAAGATCTCCAGCAACTTCGGCAGCCGCGCGACCTCCTCGAAGGTCAGATCGGGGCAGTAGTAGCCGAAGTCCTTGTGCGCCATCTTGCGGATCGCGCGCTCGGGCGACCACTCGAGGGCGTCCTCGTAGAACACCTTGCGGCCCTTGTCGTCGACGTGCTCGGCGAGCACCTCGCGCAGCGTCGGGTACTCGCGGGCGAGCGCGGCGATGACCAACGTCGGCAGGCCCGTGAACAGGGTGTTGTTCAGGTAGACGAAGACATTGCCCGGGTCGGAGACGGGCGCGCCCACGGCCCCGGCGATCAGGTTCAGCTCCGGCGCGTACGACGGTGCGATCTCCGCGGCCCAGGAGGTGGCCAGGCCGCCGCCGGAGTAGCCCCAGACGCCGAGGCGGGTGTCGGCCGCGAGGCCCAGCGGCTCGTGCGAGAGGGCGGCGCGCAGACCGTCGAGCACCATGTAGCCGGGTTCGCGGGGGATGCCCCAGCGCCCCGTCTGGCCGCCGTGGTCGGGCACGGAGACGGTCCAACCCTTGGCCACCGCGGCCGCGATGAACAGGTACTCGATCTGCGGGAACGACGCGTCCTCGGTCTTGACGCCGTGCTGCAGCACGTACGACGGGAAGGTCTTGGGGTGCAGCGAGTCGATCGCGCACTGGTAGCTCACCAGCGGGGCGCCCGGCTTCGCGCCGCGCAGCGGGCTGATCACGGTGGTGACGGTGACCTCGGGGACGCCGTGCATGTTGACGGTGCGGTACAGCAGCTGGGTGGCGCGCACCTTCTGCTTGACGCGGCCGAGGAAGCCGATCGACACGTCGCGGTAGCGCAGGACGGTGCCCTCGGGTGCGTCCTCGAAGCCCGACGGGGCCTCGAAGAACGGGTCGACGCCCACCATCTGCGGCTCCGCGGGTGCGGGCCAGTGCTCGGCGAGCTCCGTGCGGTTCTGCACAGCCGTCATGTCGGTCCTCCTGATCGGGGGTTCGGAGCGACTGTACACGCATATGGGACAGATCTGAAGAATCTGTCCCAGGGCTCGCTCGACGGAGTCGGTGAACATCGCGTGAACCGGCCCCGCTTGCCTTTGCAAGCGGCTAATCTTCATCTCGCTGAATGAACGATTGAGGTGAACGACGTGACCCCAGGTGACCGCGTGCAGTTGCGCGACGAGGTGCTGAGCTACGGAACCGTGCTCAGCGCCGATGATGAGGCGGTGTCGGTCAAGCTCGATGACGGACGGGCCGTGGCGGTGCACCGCGAGGCCGTCGTCCTCCTGTAGACGCTGGGCGCGCCCCGGCGTCAGTACACACCCGCCCCGAGCAGCGTCAACGTGCTGCGCAGCGATGCGATCACCGGCTCCGGCGAGATCGTCGGATCGACGGCCCGCTGGATCCCCAACCCGATCGCCGCGGCCAGCATCAGGTCCGCAGTGGAATCGAGCGCGTACAGCTCGGCCTCCGCGTCGGCGGCGTCGTCATCGGCGTCGCCGCGCAGCATGGTCCGCAGCATGTCGACGACGGTGCGGTGCGCCGCGGAGCGCAGCTCGACGACCATCGCGAGCAGGCTCGGGTCGGTCCGCGCCACGGTGACGAACTCGAGCTCGAGCATCGTCCAGCCGACGTCGCCCGCCGTCCGCTCGACCCAGGACGCGAGCACGTCGATGCGGTCCTGCAGGTCACCGGGCCCGCTCACCAGCGCGCTGAGCTGGCCGACCTTCTCCTCGTGGATCGCCTGCAGCACCTCGCGGCACAGATTCGGCTTGTCGACGAAGTTCGAGTAGACGGCGCCCTTCGAGTAGCCGGCACGGTCCGCGATGTCCTCCAGGCTCGCCGCGGCGTAGCCCACCTCGAGGAACCTGTCCCGCGCGGCGAGCAGCAGGTCGGCGCGCGTCTGCGCGCGCTGCTCGATGCGGGTCAGCCTGGCCATGCGGAGAGAATACCGCCATCGGTATTCAAAAACTTCAAGTATTCGGATACTGTTGGTCCAACCTGATCGAAAGGATCCACCATGGCCCTGTTCTTCGGCCCCTCCGACCGCCATCTCGCGCGGCTCGACGGTGCGCTGGTCGTGATCACCGGCGGCGCCCGCGGCATCGGCGCCGCCACCGGCCGCCTGTTCGCGCAGCACGGCGCCCGCGTGGTTCTCGCGGACGTCGATCTCGACGTCGCCGAGGCCACGGCCGCGACCATCCCGGGCGCACGCGCCGTCCGGCTCGACGTCACCGACCGCGACTCCTGGCGGAGCGCACTGACCGAGATCGGCGGCGACATCGACGTCCTCGTCAACAACGCGGGCGTCATGCCGCTCGGCCACTTCGAGGAGGAGTCGGAGCGGACCACCGATCTCATCCTCGACGTCAACATCCGCGGCATGCTCAACGGCATGCGCGCCGCGATCCCCGGCATGGTGGCGCGCGGTCGCGGGCACGTCGTCAACGTCGCGTCGATGGCCGGGATGATCCCGATCCCCGGCATGGTCACCTACAACGCCAGCAAGTACGGGGCGCTCGGCGCGTCCCTCGGCGCGCGCCGGGAGTACGACGGGACCGGCGTCGCCGTGTGCGCGATCCTCCCGTCCGCCGTGCGCACCGAACTCAGCTCGGGAGCACAGCTGGGCGGCGGCATGCCGACCGTCGACCCCGAGGACGTCGCCGCCGCGATCGTCGACACGCTGCGGACCCGCGCGGCCCGCACCTCCGTGCCGAAGTGGGTGGCCCCGGGCTGGAGTCTCGTCGAGGCCTTCGTGCCCGAGCCGATCGAACGACTCGCGCGCAGGCTGGTCGACGACCGGCGCACACTCGACCTCGACGCAGCCGCGCGGAAGGCGTACACCGACCGCATCGACCGCCACGCCGCGGATCACGCCCTCGACGAGGAGGCCGCCCGATGACCCGCGCCCTCGTGATCGGGTGCGGCGGCACCATCGGCGGCGCGTGGACCATCGCCGCGCTCGCCGCACTCGAGGAGCAGCTCGGCTCCGATCTCCGCGAGCTCGACGTGCTGCAGGGCACCTCCGCCGGCTCGGAGATCATCACCGCGCTCCAGCGCTTCTCGGTACAGGACCTCGTCGCGATGCAGGAGGGACGCGCGGAATCGCCCGTGCTGCAGCACCACCTGGCCGCGACCCCGCCCTCGCTGCCCCGCATTCCGTTCTCGCTGCCCTCGGACCCGTCCACGCTGTGGACCCGGCGCGGCGGGCACGCGCCGCTCACGGGCATCGCCCCGCGCGGCCGCGGCGACGCGACGTGGCTGGCAGAGCTGGCCGACGCCACCGTCGGGCCCGGCGCGCCGGTCCCGGCGAAGGCCCGCATGGTGGCCTACGAGCCGGTGTCCGGCGAGCGCGTCGCGTTCGGCGCACCGGGCGCACCGAAAGCCACTGCCTCCGAGGCGCTCCGCGCATCGTGGGCCATCCCGGCGTGGATGCCGCCCGTCGAGGTCGAAGGTCGCACGTTCGTGGACGGCGGCGCCGCCTCCACGGCCTCGGTCGACCTCATCACCCCCGAGGACGCCGACGAGATCATCGCGGTCGTGTCCATGGCCTCCGCTCCCGGCGTCCGCGGTCCCGGAATCGGCGGACTGATCGAGTACGCCGGGCTGAGAAGGCCTATGTCGCAGGTCTTCTGGGCCGAGGTCGCCGTGGCCCGGGCCCGCGGCCAGAAGGTCACCGTGATCTCGCCCGACGGTGCCGACCTGGCCGGGCTGGGTGCGAACTTCATGGCCCGGGGCCGTCGCGCGGAGGCCTTCGAGGCCGCGCGGAGGACCGCCCCGCTCGCCGTCCGGCGCGGACTGGAGGCGGCGCGATGACCGAGCCGCGCATCGTGGTCATCGGCGCCGGCGTGGCCGGCATCTCGACCGCACACGTCCTGCAGGAGCAGGGATTCACCGACTGGGTCGTGCTGGAGAAGGGTGCCGACGTGGGCGGCGTGTGGTTCTGGAACCACTACCCCGGACTCACGTGCGACGTGCCCTCACAGATCTATCAGTTCGCGTTCGCGCCGAAGCCCGACTGGGAACGGATCTGGGCCACGGGTCCACAGATCCAGCAGTACCACCGCGACGTGGTGGATCAGCTGGGCATCGCCGACCGGATCCGCTGCAACACCGAGGTTCTCGCGGCGGAGTTCGACGACGCCTCCGCCACCTGGGCCCTCACGCTGAACACCGGCGAGACGATGACGGCCGACTTCGTCATCTGCGCGACCGGCGTCCTGCACAATCCGGCGATCCCCGACATCGAGGGCCTCGCGGATTTCGACGGCGACGTGGTGCACACCGCCCGTTGGGACGATGCGCTGACCACCGAGGGCCGAAGGATCGCCGTCATCGGCACGGGATCGACGGGCGTACAGGTGGTCTCGGCGTTGCAGCCGAGGGCGAGGCATCTCACGCACTTCGTCCGCTCGCCGCAGTGGGTCCTGTGGGCGCCGATGCGGCTGCCGCAGATCGCGCCGATCACCGCCCTGTTCGAACGCGTTCCGGGACTGATCGACCGGGTGCACCAGGGCCTACTCTGGGGCTCGGGCATCCTCGCGGACATCGCGACGAAGCCGTCGTGGCGGCGCAGCGCGGTGCAGGCCTACGCCCGGCTGTCGCTCCGTGCGCAGGTGCCGTCCACCCTGCGGCCCGGCCTCACGCCCGAGGACGAGCCGCTGTGCAAACGTCAGGTCGTCTCCGGCACCTACTACTCGGCGATCAAGGCGCGCAACGCCTCCCTCGTCTCAGAGGGTATCGATCGGATCGAGGCGAAGGGCATCCGCACCGCGGACGGGACGCTGCACGAGGCCGACGTCATCGTGCTCGCCACGGGTTTCCGGGCGCACGACTACATGCGGCCGATGCAGGTCACGGGCCGGGACGGGGTCAAGCTGGACGACGCCTGGTCCGGCGGCCCGCGGGCCTACCGGATGACGGCGATCCCGGGTTTCCCCAACCTGTTCACCGTCCTCGGCCCGAACTCGCCGACGGGATCGATCTCCCTCCAGTTCTCCGCCGATCTCACCGCGCGGTACATCGCGCAGTGGCTGGACCGGTTCCGCCGCGGCGAGGTCACCTCGGCGGAGGTCACCGAGGCCGCGACCGACACCTTCAACGAGCAGGTCGCCGAAGCCATGGGCCCCACGGTCTGGAACACCGGTTGCAACTCCTGGTACTTCACCGAGGGCGGCACCATCGACCTGTGGCCCTTCGACCGGAAGACGATGGTGCGCATGCTGTCCGAGACCGACGAGGCGGACTTCCACGTCCGACGGTCCGCCGACCGCAGCTGACGAACAGGCGCCCGGACGCAGGGCACCGGAGGGCCCGGTACCGCACGCCCGGACGCAGGGCCCTCACGTCGTGTCGCCCGCCGAATCCCGCGCGTCGGAGACCCGATCCGTCACTGCGCATACCGATCCGGCGCCGGCCCTTGACACGGCCGTCCGGACCCGCCATTCTGAACATGGTTCATATATGAACATCGTTCAGATTGGGGCAATCCATGACCTCTCCCTCGCTCGCCGGGCGCCTGTCCAGCCCTCGCCGTGAGACCGACCCGCGCCGCCTCGCCGAGGCCGTCTCGGGACGCACCGTCCTCATCACCGGAGCCTCGTTCGGCCTCGGCGCGGCCACGGCCGAACTGTTCGCCGCCGCGGGCGCCACGGTGCTCCTCGTCGCCCGCACCGCCGACAAGCTCGACGAGGTCGCCTCCCGAATCCACGGGAACGGCGGCACCGCACACACCTTCCCGACGGATCTCTCCGAGCCCGCCGCCGTCGAGGCCCTGGCCACGGCGATCATCGAGCAGCACGGCGCCCCGGACATCGTCATCAACAACGCGGGCAAGTCGATCCGCCGTTCGCTGGACCTCCAGCTCGACCGGCCGCAGGACTTCGTCCGCACGATCGACGTGAACTACCTCGGCCCGGTCCAGCTGCTGCTGCGCCTGATCCCCGCCATGACCGAGGCCGGCGGCGGCCGCATCGTGAACATCTCCACCGTCGGCGTGCGCATGTATCCGGGACCGCGCTGGGGCGCCTACCAGGCCTCCAAGGGCGCGTTCGACACCTGGTTCCGCAGCGTCACGCCCGAACTGCACGCCCGGAAGATCGCCACGAGCTCGATCTACATGGCCCTGATCCACACGCGCATGAGCGCCCCCACGCCGAGCATGCGCAAGCTCCCGGGGCTGGACCCCGAGCACGCCGCGCAGATCGTGGCGGCCGCCGTGGTCGACGGTCCGCGGGTCCTGGCGCCATGGTGGTCGTGGCCCCTCGACACCGTCTCCGCGGCCGCCGGCGGCGTGTTCGCCGCCGCGTACACGCGGGCGTTCCGGTTCACGGCCGACTCCGCCTCGGCGCGTGCCCGGCACGAGGTGCTCCGGTGAACGCCGCGATCGCCACGGCGCTGGCCGCGGCGCGGTCCGGGCTGCTCGTCCCACCGCCCCCGGCCCGCTGGCCCGGAGTGCTCGACGCGCTGTTCACGGGCCCGCGGGGCATCGGCTCCCTCGTACGCCTGTCCGCGGCGCGACACCCCGACCGGGTCGCGATCATCGACGACGAGGGCGCGCTCACCTACCGGGAGCTGCTCGCCGAGGTCGATGCGGCCGCCGCCGCGCTCCACTACGGCGAGGGGGTGGGCGCGTTGGGCACCGTCGGCATCATGTGCCGCAACAGCCGGCAGTTCGTCGTCGCGCTGCTGGCATCCACCTCTCTCGGCGCCGACGTGGTGCTGCTCAACACCGACTTCCGGGACCGCGCGCTCGCGGCGTCGCTGGAGGGGCACGACATCTCGCTGGTGATCTGCGACGCCGAGTTCGAGGCGATCGTCGGCGCCGTGCCCGCCACGCGCACCGCGTCGCCGGGCGCCCGCGACCAGGGGCACCGCGCACCGTCGTCCCCGCGCGAGGGACGCCTGATCCTCCTGACCTCGGGCACCACCGGCACCCCGCGCGGCGTCCCGCGCGACCCCGACGTGCGCACCGTCCTCGGGATGACCGCCAGCGTGATCCTGCGCACCGGCGCACGCACGGGCATGCGGACCATGGCGTCCGTGCCCTTCTTCCACGCCTTCGGGTTGGCGGGTCTGCTCATCACGCTGGGCCTCGGCGGGACCCTGCTGACCTGCGCCCGGTTCGACCCGGCCTCCGCACTCGAGCGCGCCGCGGTCCACGAGGCCGACGCGCTGCTCGTAGTGCCGGTGATGCTCAGCCGCATTCTCGACGCCGTCCCCGAGGGCTCGGAGACCTCCATGCCGCGCATCGTTCTCAGCGGCGGCTCCGCGCTCCTGCCGTCGGTCGCGCAGCGCTTCACCGCCCGCTTCGGCGACCACCTCTACAACGGCTACGGCTCCTCCGAGGTCGCCCTCGCGACGCTGGCCACGCCGTCGGACCTCCGGCGTTCGCCCGGCACGGTCGGTCGGGCCGTCGCCGGCGCCACCGTCGCGATCCTGGGAGACGACGGTGCCGCCGTCGCCCCCGGCAGCACGGGCCGGATCCACGTCGGCGGTGCGCCCGCCGTCGGCACGTACACCAGCGAGCAGCACAAGGGCGAGGTCGCGGGGCTGATCGCCACGGGCGACAAGGGATTCATGGACCGCGACGGGCTGGTGCACGTCACCGGCCGCGAGGACGACATGATCGTCAGCGGCGGCGAGAACGTCTACCCGCGCGCGCTCGAGAACGTCCTCGCCGGGCACCCGGACATCGTCGACTCGTGCGCGGTCGGCGTGCCCGACGAGCAGTACGGACAACGTCTCGCGGCACTGATCGTCGCCGACACCGAGCGCTTGCGCGAACCGGATCTGCGCTCGTACCTGAAGGATTCGCTCTCGCGGTTCGAGCAGCCGCGCGATGTCCACTTCGTCTCCGCCGTCCCGCGCAACGCCGCGGGCAAGGTCGACCGGCGCGCGACCACCGCCCTCCTCGTCCAACTCTCCCGGGAGGCCTCATCATGACCATCCACCTGTTCGACGTCGCCACACTGCGCCCCCTCGCCGGTGGCGAGGTCCCCACGCTGTGCCTCGTCATCGTCGGCGAGGACCGGGTGATCGCCATCGACGCCGGCTTCCCGGTCTCGGTGTTCGAGGACACCTCGCTGATCGGTTTCGAGCGCCCCTTCCTGCGCCTGCGCCGCACTCCCGAGATGGCGCTGGTGAACCGGTTGGCCTCGATCGGCGTCCGCCGCGAGGATCTCACCGACATCGTGCTGACCCACCTGCACAGCGAGCACGCCGCCGGCATCGTCGACTTCCCCGAGGCGACGGTGCACGTCTCGGCGACCGAACTGGCCGCGTCCCGCTCGCGCTCGCCCCGCGCCCGGATCTCGTACCGGTCGCGCTTCTTCGAGCACGGCCCGAACTGGGCTCCCCACGACGGCGCCGAGGAATGGCTCGGCGTGCCGGGCTGCTCGTACGTCACCGACGACGTGGTGCTGGTCCCGTTGCCGGGGCACACCGTCGGGCACTGCGGCGTCGCGGTACGGCGCGGCGACCGGTGGCTCCTGCACACCGGCGACGCCTGGTACCGCGACCCGCTCACCGGATTCGACGCGTCCTTCCCGCTCGGGCTCTACGAGCGGGTCGTCAAGGCCGACGGTGCCCTCCAGGCGCAGACCTGGCGCACGCTCGAGCGGCTCGCGCTCCGGCCCGACGTCGACACGATCTCGTCCCACCGCTTCCCGCCGCGACTGCCGATCTCGCTCGCGGACACGACCGAACGGAGTTCCCGATGACCCCCGCCGTCACGATCGAACGGATCACCGTCGACGGGGGACCGGCACCCTTCGAGGCCCTCGTCGCCCGCCCCTCCGAGCCCGCCGGGCCGCGCCCGTCCGTGCTGCTCGTGCACGACATCACGGGCGCCGAACCGGACATCGAGCGCAACCTCCGCATCGTCGCCGGCCACGGCTACCTCGCGATGGCGCCGCTGCTGTTCACCGCGGGCAGCAGCCGCGCCGGGTGCATCGTGTCCACCATGCGCTCCCTCGCCACCGGGAAGGGCCCCGCGTTCGGCGTGCTCGAGCGCGCCCGCTCCGTGCTGGCGGGCGACGCACAGTCCACGGGCGACGTCGCGATCACCGGGTTCTGCATGGGTGGCGGCTTCGCCCTCCTCGAGGGCGACGCCCGCTATGTCGCGGCGGCACCGTTCTACGGCGCGCTCACCACGTACCGGATGGTCACCGCCGACACCTGTCCTGTCGTCGCCTCCTTCGGCCGCCGCGACGCCTTCATCCCGCTCGGCGAGCAGCGACTGCAACGGGTACTCGACCGGCACGGCATCGACTCCGACCTCAAGACCTATCCCGGTGTGGGACACAGCTTCGCGAACCGGATCGAGCTCGCGTCCGACGCCGTGCTCCGCGTGGCCGGCATGCACTACGACGAGGCGGTGTCCGCCGACGCGTGGGCGCGGGTGTTCGCGTTCTTCGACGCGCGCTTCGCGATGGGAGACGTGGCATGACGGTGCGCGTCCATCACCTCAACTGCGGCACGATGCGCCCGCCCGGGACCGTGCCGATGGTGTGTCACGTCCTGTTGGTGGAGACGAACGCGGGCCTGGTCCTCGTCGACACCGGACTCGGAACGGCGGACATCGCGCACCCGAACGCACGGCTCGGTGCCAGTGCACCGGTCATCCGGCCCGCCTTCGACGACGCCGAGACCGCCGTCGCGCAGGTCCGCGCCCTCGGCTACTCCCCCGCGGACGTGACCCACATCGTGGCCACCCACCTCGACTCGGACCACACCGGCGGGATCGACGACTTCCCCGGGGCGAAGGTCCACGTGACCACCACGGAGTACCGCTCGGCGGGTCTCGCGAGCGGCCCGGCGGCGGCGCTGCGGTACCGGCCCTGGCGCTCGTCACCGGCACCCGCCACCGTCACCTACGACCGGTTCCCGGTCGACTGGTTCGGCTTCCCGAGCGCGCCACTGTCCGCGATCGACGAGGACCTGCTCCTGGTGCCGCTGCCGGGGCACACTCCGGGCCACGCCGGGGTCGCGGTCCCGACCGGCGACGGCTGGCTCCTCCACTGCGGCGACGCCTTCTACCACCGTGCGGCGGTCTTCGGCGGGCACGTGCCCGCCACACTCCGGCTCGGCCAGTTCGTCACCGCGACACGACGCCGCGAGGCCCGGGCCACACGGGACCGGCTCGCGGAGGCCTTCTCCGACGGTGCCTCGAACGTGACCCTGGTGTGCGCGCACGATCCGGTGATGTACGCGGATGCGGCGCGGGGCAGTATCGGGGGGTGAACACGAGCAGGCCGGCCACCCAGTGGGGCGATCGCGATCAGCGCCGGATCGACATCCTCCGCGCCGGGGAGCGACTGTTGCGCGAGGGCGGCTACTCCGCTCTACGGATGCGCGATGTCGCCGACGGCGCCGGCATCTCGCTCGGCACCGTCTACACCTACTTCGCGAACAAGGAGAACCTGTTCATCGGCGTCTTCGCCGAGCAGGTGGTCGGTCTCACCGAGCGGCTACGTCCCCAGATCGAGGGCGCGACCGACTTCACGGCGGTGTTCACCGCGGCCGCCACCGAGTACCGCGAGCAGTACCTGGACTTCGGGCGCCAGTTCGACGCGCTGGGCCTCGAGCACGCTCCCGGCACGCTGCAGCCCGCGGTCGAGCAGCACCTCCGGGACGCGACGGGCGGGCTGGTCGCCGTGCTCGGCGCCGCCCTCGTCGACCTCGGTTACGAGGGCGATCCGCGTCCCGCCATGGCCTTGCTCTGGTCCACGGTGACCGGCCTCGCGAACCACTACACCACCGCCCGGCAGGACTTCCTCGGCGTGCCGTGGGATGCCGAGATCGCGTTCGCCGCCGAACGGTTGGGCCGCAGCCTCGGCGTGCTGTGACGCGCCCGCGGGGGCGCGCGACGGACCGGCTCGGGTCGGCGTCCCGGAACCGCCGCCGGTAGGGTGTCCGCGTGCGGCGATTGCAAAGGCTCCTGTGGGTGACGGCGGTGCTCGTCGTCGCCGTGCTCGCGGCGGTCGGCGGCGTCGGATACCTGCTCTTCGGTGTCTCGCACGAGGATCCGCTCCGCAAGGTGGACGCGATCATCGTGCTGGGCGGTGAACACGACTCCCGCGAGTACTACGGGATCCGCCTCGCTCAGGAGGGGTACGCCAAGAACGTCGTGCTCTCGAACCCGTACGCCGCGACCGACCGCACCATGCAGGACCTGTGCGACACCAGGATCGACGACATCGCCGTCACGTGCGAGCGGCCCGCGCCCAGCACGACACGCGGCGAGGCGATGTTCACGCAACGCCTGTCCGAGCAGCACGGCTGGAAGTCGGTGATCGTCATCAGCTGGGGCTACCACCTCACGCGGGCCCGGTACATCTTCGACCGGTGCTACAGCGGCGAGACGGTGCTGCGGGCGGTCCCGCGCTCCTACGACTACGGCCCCGCCGACTGGGAACTCGTCTACCTCTACCAGTTCTTCGGCACCGCGAAGGCCGTCGTACAGGGCTCCTGCTGAGCGGTCAGAACCACACGCGCGCCAGCCACGCCGCGAGCCCCAGCCCGCAGATCGCGACCACCACGCGCAGGCGTCCCGCGTCGATCCGCGCCACGACGGGCGGGCCGCACCAGCCGCCCAGGAACCCGCCGATCGCCATCGCGATCGCCGCCGGCCAGTGCACCGGGCCGAACGCCGCGAAGCCGATGGCCGCCACCAGGTTCGCCAGCCCGAGGACGTAGGCCTTGAGCATCGCCGCGCGCCACAGCGGCTCGGACGTCGCGACCAGGGTGAGCGCCAGGATCATCACCCCGGCGCCCGCGCCGAAGTATCCGCCGTAGATCGCCACGAGGAACACCCCGACGGGGTAGTACCGCGCGAGCCGCGCGACCTCGGGGCGCTCGCGCAGTCGCGGCTGCAGGAGGATCGCCACCGCCGCGATGGCGATGAGCACCGGCACCACCGCCTCGAAGGTGCTCCCCGGAGCCAGTATCAGGAGCGCGGAGCCCACGACGCCGCCGGCCACCGCGAGCGCGGCGAGCAGCCGCATCTGCGGCTTGTTCTTCACCAGCTCGGACGCCGACGAGGCGATGGAGCCGCCGCCCACCGCCACCATCGCGACCGTGTTGGTGACATTGGCCGCCACCGGCGACAGGCCCATCGCGAGCAGCGCCGGGTACGAGACCAGCGAGGCCAGCCCGGTGATGTAGCCGATCAGCCCCGCGGCGAACCCGGCGGCCACCATCGCCGCGATCACCCACACCGTCATCGCCCCGCCTCTCCGACGCGCATCAATCGCAGCGATTGTCGCGCGGCGCGGAGCGGACTCAGACCGCGGGCTGCTGCTGGGTGATGCAGTGGATGCCGCCGCCACGCGCGAACAACGGCCGCGCATCGACGGTGAGGATCTCCCGACCGGGATACGCGGCCGCCAGCACCTCCACTGCCACAGCGTCGTTCGGGTCGTCGAAGGAGCACGCGACCACGGCGTCGTTGACCACGACGTGGTTGATGTAGCTGTAGTCGACGAAGCCCTCGTCGTCGCGGAGCACCGTCGGGGCGGGGACGGAGCGGACCTCCCAGGGCAGGCCCGCGGCGTCCGTCGACGCGGCGAAGACCTCCCGGATGACCCGGCACCGCTCGTGGTCCGGGTGCGCGGGATCGCGCTGGTCGTGCAGCAGAACGGTGCCCGCGGACGGGATGGTCGCGACGATGTCGACGTGGCCGCGGGTGCCGAAGGTGTCGGAGTCGCGGGCGAGCCCGTAGGGCAGCCACACCGCATGCGTCGCGCCGATCGTCCGGGCCAACTCGGCCTCCACGTCGGCCTTCGAGAGCCCCGGGTTCCGGCCCGGATCGAGCTGGACGGTGTCGGTGAGCAGGACGGTGCCGGCACCGTCGACGTTGATACCGCCGCCCTCGCCCACCAGGTCGGACCCGATGTACTCGGCGCCGGCGAGCTCGGCGACGAATGCCCCGATCCGGCTGTCGCGGTCCCATCTCGCCCAGGACTGGCCACCCCAGCCGTTGAACACCCAGTCCACGGCGCCCAGCCGCCCGGCCTCGTCGACGACGAAGGTGGGCCCGATGTCGCGCATCCAGGCGTCGTTGAGCGGCGCCTCCACGACGTCGACGGCGCCGGCCAGATGGCGCAGCGCGGCCTGCCGCTCGTCGGGATCGACCACCACGGTGACGGGCTGGAAGTCGACGATCGCGTTCGCCACCGCCGCCCACGTGGCGCGGGCGGACTCCTGCTCGGATGCCGTGTCGCCGAGCGAGTACCCGGCGGACGGGTAGGCCATCCAGGTGCGGGTCTGGGGCGCCGTCTCCGACGGCATGCGCCACGTCACTTCGCACCGCCCAGGAGACCGTGCGCCGACACCGGCTCCGTCAGCGGCCCGTAGGTGTCCGGCCGGCGGGTGGCGAGGAACGGGAAGAGCGTGAGCCAGTCGCGGCGCTGGTCCAGGTCCAGGTCCGCGACGAGCACGGCGGATGCGTCCCGCGGCGCCTCGACGAGGACGCGGCCGTACGGGTCCGAGATGAACGAGCTGCCGTAGAAGGTGATCGAGCCCTCGTTGCCCCAGCGGTTGGGCACCACCATGAAGGTGCCGCTCGAGATCCCGTTGCCCACGATCACCTGCCGCCACAGGGGCGCGGTGTCGAAGTCGGGGTGGTCGGGCTCGGAGCCGATCGCCGTCGGGTAGGCGATGATGTCGGCGCCGCCCAGCGAATAGGCCCGCGCGACCTCGGGGAACCACTCGTCCCAGCAGGTCGGCAGGCCGAACCGCGCGCCGCCCAGCTCCGACGGTGCGTGGACCGGATAGGGATCGGCGCTGTCCGGCCCGGGGCCGCGCAGGAAGTAGGTGTCCTCGTAGTAGCCGGCGGTCACCGGGATGTGCAGCTTGCGGGTCTTGGCGAGCAGTTCCCCGGACGGCGAGACCATGATCGCGGTGTTGTAGCCCAACGGTTCCGCGTCGGGGTGCCGCTCGTACAGGGAGGCGTGCACGACCACGCCGTGCTTGCGCGCCGCGGCGGCCGCGAAGGTGAAGGTGGGCCCGGTCAGCAGGTCCTCGGCGAGCGCACTCGGCTGCGCGCCGCCCCGCTCGAACGCGGGGTAGCGCAGGAGCGTGATCTCCGACAGGAAGACCACCTGCGCCCCGGCGGCCGCCCCCTGCCCGATGGCGTCGGTGAGCTCGGCAGCGAGTCGCTCGGCATCGTCGTGCCAGCGGTGCTGGACCAGGCCCACCCGCAGCGGAGCGCGTTCCGGCCGATCGACGCGGGCGGGCGACACGGGGATTCCGGGCGCGAGGATGAGGTCCATCTCGTCTCCTGAGGATTTAATCGATAGGCTTTCGATTAAAAGATAGCCCGGTGCGACCGCCGCCACAAGACCCAATCGACAACCTTTCGATTTTCAGCCCCGGCGGGTAGGTTCACGCAGGTGAGCAGACGCGCCGGACGCCCGACCACCCCGCAGCTCGACCGCGCCTCCATCGGTGCGGCGGCGCTGGAGCTGGTCGATCGGGACGGCAACTTCAGCCTCCCCGCACTCGCGCGGCGGCTCGGCGTCACGGTCTCCTCGATCTACCACCACGCGGACGGGCGCGCCGCCGTCGTCGGGCTGGTCCGCGACCTCGTGACCGCGGACATCGACGCCACCTGCTTCGACGCGCTGCCGTGGGACGAGGCCCTCGACACCTGGGCCCGCACCTACCGCGACGCCTTCGCCGCGCACCCGTCGGCGGTGCGGCTGCTCGCGACCGAGACCATCGGCGGCGACCAGAACCTGGCCATGTACACCGCCGCGGCGGCCGCGCTGCTCCGCGCCGGATTCCCCGTCGATCGCGTCATGGGGATCATCGTCGGCGTGGAGAACTTCCTGCTCGGTGCGGCGCTCGACGTGTCCGCTCCCGACGAGCCGATCCACGTCGGGGACGAGCCGGGCGCCGAAGATCTGCGCCGGGCGCTGGCCGCGGCACCGTCGGGCCCGGAACGCTCGCTGCAGGCCTTCGACCTGGGGCTCGCGGCGATGATCGAGGGACTGCGGGCGCTACTCGTCGCCGAGCAACAGCGCCAGTAGGAGCTCGGCGCGCACCCGCGCCGACTTCAGGTCCACACCGAGCACCTCCTCGGCCCGCGCCACCCGTGCCCGCGCGGTGTGCCGGTGCACGCCGAGGGCCGCGGCGGTCCCCTCCCACTGCCCGTGGTTCTCGAGGTACGCGCGGAGCGCCTGCGCCAGATCGCGGTCCTGCGCGCGCAGCGGCTCGAGCAGCGCGCGGTCGAGCGCGGTCAGCGCGCCCCGGGTACCGGGGTCTGTGAAGAGGGTGCGCCCGGCCAGCGCGGAGGCGTCGACGGTGCCCCCGCCGGGCCGGGCCGCGCGGGCGGCGAGCTCGGCCGCGCGCACCGCGTCGGCGACGGCGCCCGCGGCGTGCGGCGCTCCGAGACCCGACTGCAGCCGCGCCCGCTCGCCGGGCGCGAGGCCCGCGACCAGACCGTCCGCGAAGGTCCGCCCGTCGGCGCCGCCGAGCAGTGCGACGACGACACCGTGGGACGCCTCGGCGACGAACACCGGCCGGCCCGCGTCGTGCAACGCCGCCCGCACCGCGGCGACGACGGCCACGGCCTCGCCGCCGCGGACCACGAGCGCGCGTACTCCCCCCGGGTCGGCGGCCTCGTCGACCAGGCGGGCTGCCTCGTCGGAGTCCCCGCCCGCGGACAGCACCAGGCGCAGGGCCGCCGCGTTGATCCGCCACTGCGCGCGCAGCAGGCGCAGCGGACGCTCGAAGTCCAACGCCAGCAACGAGTTCGCGTGCCCGATGAGGACGTGATCGGTGGCCAGCGGCTCGTGCGGCAGCACGACGCCCAGGTGGCCGTGCTCGCGGTCGCCGACGCGGATCGGCTGGGTCACGATCGTCGCACGACCGACCGCATCCGCCGCCGTCACCGGCCCGACCGCGGACGCCGCGCGGTGTGCCCGCGCCAGCTCCCCGACCTCGCGCGACACGGCCGGGTCGACGTCCACGGGGTGGGCCTGCACCACCCGGCCGCTCCGGTCCAGGAGCAGGGCCGTGCCGCCGCAGCCCACCGCCAGCTCGCGCAACGTGGCCGACGGTCCGCCCGCCACGGCGGCGCGGGTCATCCGCTGCTGGGCACGCCCCGCGGCCACCTGGGACCTGTTCGCGCGTCGCGCGATCTCGTCGATGACGGTGCGCGCGACGGCCACGAAAGGGGTCGGCAGTGGCACGTCCACGAGGGCCAGGCCGTACTCGTCGGCTGCCGCGACCAGGGCCGACGGTGCGCTCTCCCGCGAGACGCCGACACCGAACCCCAGGGCCGAGACACCGCGTTCGGTGAGCTGGCGCACGTACTCCCGACAGCCCTCGTCGCCGGGTGGGATGCCGATGCCCGTGGTCAGTAGCATCTCGCCGCCGGCCAACCAGGGCGTGGGATCCGACAGCTCGGTGGTGATGACGAAGGTGATGGGGACATCGGTCGCCGCGGCCCCGGCGCGGAGCCCGAGGCCCAGGTCCCGCTGCGCGAGCAGCCAGCGCACCGTGACGGCCATGCCCACTCCATTCCGTCGAGATGATCCGATCGATTTCGCCATTCTGGCAGATGCCGCGAGAAGTGATCCAGCGCACAGTGAGAGGACCTCACCCGCCCTGTCGCCACCGACGAGAGAGAGCCGCGATGACCGACCGCCTCCAGAACTACATCGACGGAGCCTTCGTCGACTCGACGTCCAGCGCCTCGATCGACATCGTCGATCCCGCGACCGAGAAGGTCGTCGCGGTCTCCCCCGTGTCCACCGACGCCGAGGTGGCGGCGGCGATCGCCGCCGCCGAGCGCGCCTTCCTCACCTGGGGCCGCACCACGCCCAGCGCGCGACAGGCCGCGCTGCTCGCTCTGGCCGACGCCATCGAGGAGCACGCGGACGAGATCGTCGCGGCACAGGTGCGCAACACCGGTCAGATCGCCGCCCTGGTGAAGTCGGAGGAGGTGCTCGTCTGCGCCGACCAGGTGCGGTTCTTCGCGGGCGCGGCCCGGATGCTCGAGGGCCGGTCCGCGGGCGAGTACATGGACGGCTACACCTCCTACGTGCGGCGCGAGCCGATCGGCGTCGTCGGCCAGGTGACGCCGTGGAACTACCCGTTCATGATGGCCATCTGGAAGATCGCCCCCGCCCTCGCCGCGGGCAACACCGTGGTGCTCAAGCCCTCGGACACGACGCCCGAGTCGACCCTGGTGCTGGCGCGGATCACCCAGGACGTCCTGCCCGACGGCGTGCTCAACGTGGTCCTCGGCGACGGAGCCGTCGGCGCCCGACTCGTCGGCGACCCCGCGCTCGGCCTGGTCGCGATCACCGGCTCGGTCCGCGCGGGCGTGGCCGTCGCGACCGCGGCGGCGTCGGACGTCAAGCGCGCGCACCTGGAGCTGGGAGGCAAGGCACCCGCCGTCGTCTTCGCCGACGCGGACCTCGCTCGCGCCGCCGAGGGCATCGCGCAGGCGGCCTTCTTCAACGGCGGCCAGGACTGCACCGCCGCGACGCGGGCGCTGGTCCACGAGTCGGTGCACGACGAATTCGTCGCCGCGC
The DNA here is from genome assembly GCF_001575195.1 of Tsukamurella pseudospumae. Classification (NCBI taxonomy): domain Bacteria; kingdom Bacillati; phylum Actinomycetota; class Actinomycetes; order Mycobacteriales; family Tsukamurellaceae; genus Tsukamurella; species Tsukamurella pseudospumae. The sequence goes on along the minus strand of NZ_LSRF01000058.1, from coordinate 56,322 downwards.
TCGCCGCGCAGGCGCAGTCCTTGCGGCCCGGCGCGCCCGACGATCCGGACGCCTTCTACGGCGCCCTCAACAACGCTCGCCACTTCGGCGCCGTGCTCGACAAGCTCGCCGCCCTGCCCGCGCACGCCGCCGTCGCGACCGGCGGGAAGCGCGTCGGCGAGACGGGCTTCTACGTCGAGCCGACCGTGATCACCGGTGTGCACCAGGACGATCCGATCGTCCAGGAGGAGACCTTCGGCCCGATCATCACGGTTCAGCCCTTCGCCACCGAGGACGAGGCCGTCGCCCTCGCCAACGGCGTCGATTACGGCCTGGCGTCCAGCGTCTGGACCACCGACCACGCCACCGCGAACCGGATGAGCATCCGGATCGACGCGGGCGCGGTGTGGATCAACTGCCACATCCCGCTCGTCGCCGAGATGCCGCACGGCGGATTCAAGCACTCCGGTTACGGCAAAGACCTCTCGGCGTACGGCCTGGAGGACTACACCCGTATCAAGCACGTCATGAGCAGCAACGACTAACCACCCGCACCGTCGGAAAGGCCCTCGCGCGATGACCGCACACTCCCACCCCCTCGACCCGCTCTCCGCCGACGAGATCCGCGCCGTCACCGCGCTGCTCGCGCAGGAGCACGGCGTGGGCGCCACGTGGCGCTACGCGTCGATCGAGATGTTCGAGCCGAGCAAGGCCGAGATCACCGCCTTCGACACCGACGGGACGCCGTGCGAGCGCGTCGCGGTCGCGGTGCTCTTCGATCGCACCGCGAACCACACCTACAAGGCCCGCGTGTCCCTGACGGACGGCACCGTCACCACGTTCGAGCACATCCCGGACGTACAGGCGAACGTCACCGTCGACGAGTGGGACGAGGCCGACCGGGCCCTGCGCGCCCACCCCGACGTGATCGCCGCGCTCGCGGCGCGGGGCGTCACCGACATGTCGCTGGTGTTCATGGACACCTGGACCTACGGCGCGGTGCTCATCCCCGAGGAGTTCGCCGGCCGGCGCATCGGCTGGTCCGATACGTGGGTCCGGGCGTCCGACGGTGCCAACCCCTACGCCGGTCCGGTCAACGGCTTCCACTGCGTGATCGACCTGAACACCATGGAGCTGCTCAAGATCGAGGACACGTTCCACGTGGAACGGCCGGAGATCATGGGCGAGTACGTGCCGCGGATGCTGCCCAAGGAGATCCGTGAGGCGTCGACCCGCCCGGAGCGCAAGCCGCTGGAGATCACCCAGCCCGAGGGCCCCGGCTTCACACTGGAGGGCAACAAGCTGACGTGGCAGAACTGGTCACTGCGCGTGGGTTTCAACTACCGCGAGGGCATGACCCTGCACGCGATCACCTACAACGACAACGGGAACGTGCGCAAGATCGCGCACCGCCTCTCGTTCTCCGAGATGATGGTCCCCTACCGCGATCACTGCGACGACCACTACCGGCGCACCGCCTTCGACATCGGCGAGTGGGGCCTCGGCTTCATGACCACCTCGCTCGCCCTGGGCTGCGACTGCCTCGGCGAGATCCGGTACCTGGACGCCGTCCTGCACGACAGCAAGGGCGAGCCCTACGACATCGCCAACGCGATCTGCATCCACGAGGAGGACAACGCCGTCCTGTGGAAGCACGTCGACCACCACGACGGCGCCGAGGTCCGCCGCATGCGCCGCCTGACGGTGTCCTTCCACGTGACCGTCGCGAACTACGAGTACCTCACGTACTGGCGGTTCTACGAGGACGGCAACATCGAGTGCGAGGTGCGCGCCACCGGCATCATGGTGGTCAGCCACTTCCCCGAGGGCGGATCCCATCCGCACGGCACGCTCGTGGACAACCGCACCTACGCGCCCTTCCACCAGCACTTCATCGTCGCCCGCATGGACCTCGACGTGGACGGCGAGGACAACACCGTCTACCAGTCCGAGACGCGCATGGTGCCCACCGGGCCGGACAACCCCTACGGCCTCTCGCTGCAGCAGGTGAACACCCCCTTGCGCACCGAGGAGGAGGGCAAACAGGACCCGCACTACCCCACGCAGCGATCGTGGAAGGTGGTCAACGACAACGTGAAGACGGGCCTGGGCGTCTCCCCGTCGTACAAGCTCGTCGCCTCCGCGAACGTGCCCGCGATGTTCGACCCGGCCTCCCCCATCCTCGACCGCTGCCGCGCCATCGAGCACACTCTGTGGGTCACGCCCAACGATCGCGAGGAGCGCTGGCCCGCAGGTGAATTCGTGAACCAGGGCGGCGGCGGCATGGGCCTGCCGGCGTGGACCGCGCAGAACCGCTCGATCGAGAACACCGACGTGGTGCTCTGGTACACCTTCGGCATCCACCACATCACCCGTCCCGAGGACTGGCCGATCATGCCGGCCGACACGGTGAACTTCTGGCTCAAGCCCTTCGGCTTCTTCGACCGGAACCCCTCGCTGGACGTGGCGCCCACGCCCGCCAAGTCCGGGTCGTGCTGTTCCACCGAGTCCGACGGTGCCGAATCGTCCTGTTGTGAGGGGGAGAAGTGAAGATCTACGTCGCCTACCTGGCCACCGACGGCGGCCGTGACGCCGTCGCGCTCGGCGTGCAGCTGGCCCGCACCCTCGGCGCCGAGCTCGCGCTCGGCATGGTGGTGCCGCCCGACCAGACCGGGTCCTTCGTCTCCGGCGACCTGACCTCCCAGGTGCTCACCGAGCAGGCGGACGCCTGGCTGACGCAGGCCCGGACGCTGGTGCCGGACGACGTGACCACGAGCACCCATGTGGGCGTGCATGACTCGATCGCCGGCGGCATCATCGCCGAGGCGGAGCGGATCGGCGCCGCGATCGTCGTGACGGGCGCCACCGGTGGAGGGCTGCTCGGCAAGCACTCGCTGGGCCCCGTCGTCAACGACCTCATCCACTCCGCGCCCATGGCCGTGGCGCTGGCCCCGCGCGGGCAGCGCCACTCCAAGGCGGAGCGGGTGCGCTCGGTGACCTGCGCGGTCGGCACCCGGCCGGGCGCCGCGGAGCTGCTGGACGCCGCGATCGCCGGCGCCGAACGCGCCGGGGTCCCCCTCCGGCTCGTCTCGCTCATCGCGGTCGACCTCATGCCCGGCCCGCAGCAGAGCGACGACGGCAAGCTCGACGAGGCCCGCCGCCACTCGCTCGCGGTACTCGACGAGGCCCGCGCCAAGCTGTCCGGATCGGTCGAGGTGACCTCGGCGGTCGTCCTCGGCGACACCGTCGAGGACGCCGTCAACAGCCTCGACTGGCACCCGGGCGACGTGATCCTCGTCGGCTCGAGCCGCCTCGCCGCGCCCCGCCGCCTGTTCCTCGGCTCGACCGCGGCGAAGATGCTCCGCGTCCTCGACGTCCCGATGGTCGTCGTGCCCCGGGCCGGGATCTCATGACCGCCGACGCGGGCCGCGGTCCCGACACCGCGTCCGCGGACGGGAGCGGCGACACCGTCGACAAGGGCCTCGCGAAGGGCCGGATCGGCACCTTCGCCGGTGCGGTCCTGGGCATCTCGACGGTGGCCCCCGGCTACACGCTGACCGCGAGCATCGGCCTCATCGTCGCCTCGGTGGGGCTGAAGATGCCCGCGATCTTCATCGCCGGTTTCATCCCGATGTTCCTCACCGCGTACGCCTACCGCGAGCTCAACTCGCGGGTGCCGGACTGCGGCGCGTCGTTCACCTGGTCCACCAAGGCCTTCGGGCCGTACGTGGGCTGGATGTGCGGATGGGGCATGGTGCTCGCCACCATCATCGTGCTGTCGAACCTGGCGGCGATCGCCGTCGACTACTTCTACCTGTTCCTCGCCCAGGTGATGGGCAACGACTCGATCGCGGACCTGGCGTCGAACAAGCTCGTCAACATCGCGACCACACTGGTGTTCATCGTGATCGCGACCTACATCTCGGGTCGCGGCGTCACCACCAGCGCCGTGGTGCAGTACGCGCTGGTCGGCTTCCAGATGGTGGTGCTGGTGGCCTTCGCGGTCACGGCGATCGTGCGCTCGCACGGCGTGCCCACCGGACTGTCCTTCTCGATCGACTGGTTCAACCCGTTCACGGGGCTGACGATCGCCGCGTTCGTCGTCGGCCTCACGGGCTCGATCTTCGCGTTCTGGGGCTGGGACACCTGTCTCACGCTCGGTGAGGAGTCCAAGGACCCCACGAAGGTCCCCGGCCGCGCCGGGCTGCTCGCCGTGGTGTCGATCCTCATCACCTACCTGCTCGTGGCGATCGCCGTGATGATGTACGCGGGCGTGGGCACCGAGGGCGTGGGCCTGGGCAACCCGGACAACTCCGAGAACGTCTTCCGGCCGCTCGCGAACCCGGTGCTGGGCGGCTTCGGCGGCCTCATGCTGTTCCTCGCGATCTTCGCCTCGTCGATCGCGAGCCTGCAGACCACCTTCCTGCCCGCCGCGCGGACGATGCTCGCGATGGGCAGCTACGGCGCCTTCCCGAAGAAGCTGGCGGCGGTGCACCCGCGCTACCTGGTCCCGACCTACGCGACCGTCGTCTCCGGCATCATCACCGCCGTCTTCTACGCCGTGGTCAAGATGCTTTCGGACCGCGCCCTGCTCGACACCATCGCCGCGCTGGGCATCATGATCTGCTGGTACTACGGCATCACGGCATTCGCCTGCGTCTGGTTCTTCCGTCGCGAGCTGTTCACCAGCGTCCACAACATCGTCTACAAGTTCCTGTTCCCGTTGCTCGGCGGCGCGATCCTGGCGGTCGTCTTCGTCATCTCGGTGCAGGAGAGCCTCAACCCCGAGAACGGCAGCGGCTCCTCGCTGTTCGGGATCGGCCTCGTGTTCTACATCGGCTTCGGCCTGCTCCTGCTGGGGGTCGTGCTGATGTTCGTACGGCGGGCCACCCACCCCGCCTTCTTCCGCGGCGAGACCCTGCGCCGCACCATCGCCCCCGTCGACGTCGACAAGGAGACACTGACATGACCGCATCCACCACCTCGCTGACGTACCGCCTGCCGCAGGTCCGCAACCTCGTCACCGCCCTGCCCGGCCCGGAGTCCGCCCGCCTGGCGGAGCGCCGACGGTCCGCCGTGGCCGGCGGGGTCGGCTCGTCGGTGCCCGTGTACGCCGCGGACGCCGACGGCGGCGTCATCGTGGACGTGGACGGCAACTCGCTGATCGACCTGGGCTCCGGCATCGCCGTGACCAGCGTCGGCGCGTCCGACCCGCGCGTCGCGGAAGCCGTTGCGGCGCAGGCGCAGCACTTCACCCACACCTGCTTCATGGTGACCCCGTACGAGGGCTACGTGGCCGTGGCGGAGCGTCTGAACGCGCTCACCCCCGGCTATCACGACAAGCGCACCGTGCTGTTCAACTCCGGGGCGGAGGCCGTGGAGAACGCGATCAAGGTGGCGCGCCTGGCCACCGGGCGCGATGCGGTGGTCGCCTTCGACCACGCCTACCACGGCCGCACCAACCTGACGATGGCGCTGACCGCGAAGACCATGCCCTACAAGAAGAACTTCGGCCCGTTCGCGCCCGAGGTCTACCGGATGCCGATGTCGTACCCGTACCGGGACGCCGCCGCGGGCCTCGACGCCGACGGCAAGGCCGCCGCCGCCCGCGCCATCACGCAGATCGAGAAGCAGATCGGCAGCGACGCGGTAGCCGCCGTCATCATCGAGCCGATCCAGGGCGAGGGCGGCTTCATCGTTCCCGCACCGGGATTCCTTCCCGCGCTGGCCGCTTGGGCGAAGGAGAACGGCGTCGTCTTCATCGCCGACGAGGTGCAGACCGGCTTCGCCCGCACCGGCGCCTGGTTCGCCTGCGAGGACGAGGGCATCGTGCCGGACATCATCACCATGGCCAAGGGCATCGCGGGCGGCATGCCGCTGTCCGCGATCACCGGCCGCGCCGACCTGCTCGACGCGGTGCACGCCGGCGGGCTCGGCGGCACCTACGGCGGCAACCCCGTCGCCTGCGCCGCGGCGCTCGCCGCACTGGACACCATGGAGGACCTCCACCTCCCGGCGCGCGCCCGGGCCATCGGCGAGAGCGCCACGACCCGGCTGCGCGCCCTCGCGGACGAGATCGGTGTGATCGGCGACGTCCGCGGCCGCGGCGCGATGATCGCGATCGAGCTGGTCCACCCCGGCACCTCGGAGCCGGACGCCGACCTGACGAAGGCCGTCGCCGCGAAGGCCCTCGCCGCCGGAGTCGTGATCCTGACCTGCGGCACCTACGGCAATGTCATCCGCCTGCTCCCGCCGCTGGTGATCGGCGACGCGCTGCTCGACGACGCTCTCACGGTCCTCGAGACCGCGCTCCGCGAGGCCGCGGCCTAGCCGGCTGCTCCATCCCGGCGAACCCGCCCGCGCGCACCGTCCCATCCGGCCGATGCGCGCGGGCACCGTCGCACCCCAGACTGACCGCTACACCCGACTCGAGAGGTCACTGTGAACGTCACCGAACTCCTGAACTCCGTCCCCACCGGCCTGTGGCAGGGGGGCCGCTCCGTGCCGAGCGAGTCCGGCCGCACCTTCGACGTGGTCAACCCCGCCACCGGCGAGGTCCTCGCCTCCGTCGCGAACGCCACTCCCGCCGACGCCCGCGCCGCCCTGGACATGGCGACCGCCGTCGCCGACGACTGGGCCGCCACCCCGGCCCGCACCCGCGCGGAGATCCTGCGCGCGGCATTCGAGGCGGTCACGGCCCGCGCCGACGACTTCGCCCTGCTCATGACCCTCGAGATGGGCAAGATCCTGCCCGAGAGCCGCGGCGAGGTGACCTACGGCGCCGAGTTCCTGCGCTGGTTCTCCGAGGAGGCCGTCCGCATCGGCGGCCGCACCGCGACCGCCCCCGCCGGGACCGGGGAGATCGCCGTCGTCAAGGAACCCGTCGGGCCGTGCCTGGCGATCACGCCGTGGAACTTCCCGCTGGCCATGGGAACCCGCAAGATCGGGCCGGCGCTCGCCGCGGGCTGCACCATGATCGTCAAGCCCGCCGAGGACACCCCGCTCACCATGCTGCTGCTCGCGCAGGTCTTCGCCGAGGTCGGCCTTCCCGCCGGCGTGCTGTCGGTGCTCCCGACCCTCGATGCGCCCACCGTCGTCGGGGAGCTCATGGCCGACGACCGCCTGCGCAAGGTCTCCTTCACCGGCTCCACCGGCGTCGGAAAGATCCTCCTCGCCCAGGCCGCGAACAACGTGCTGCGCACCTCGATGGAGCTCGGCGGCAGCGCCCCGTTCGTCGTCTTCGACGATGCCGACCTCGACAAGGCCGTCGACGGCGCCATGCTCGCCAAGATGCGCAACGGCGGCGAGGCGTGCACCGCCGCCAACCGCATCCTGGTGCAGAGCGGCATCCGCGAGGCCTTCACCGCGAAGCTCACCGAGCGCGTCGCCGCGATGCGCGTCGGGCCGGGCTGGGAGGAGGGCTCCGCCATCGGCCCGATCATCAACGCCAAGCAGCGCGGTTCCATTGCCGCACTCGTCGACGAGGCCGTCGCCGCCGGTGCCACGGTGCGCACCGGCGGCAAGCAGGTCGACGGTGCCGGGTTCTTCTTCGAGCCCACCGTCCTGGACGGCATTCCCGACGGTGCCCGCATCCGCCGCGACGAGATCTTCGGTCCCGTCGCCGCGATCGTCGGCTTCGACACCGAGGAGGAGGGCGTCGCCATGGCCAACGACACCGAGTACGGCCTCGCCGCCTACTTCTTCACGGAGAACCTCGGCCGGGCGCAGCGCGTCGCGCGGAAGCTGCAGGCGGGCATGGTCGGCGTGAACCGCGGCGTGATCTCCGACCCGGCGGCACCGTTCGGCGGGATCAAGCAGTCCGGCCTCGGCTCCGAGGGCGGCAGCGAGGGCATCGAGGAGTACCTCAACACCAAGTACATCGCCCTGCCCGCGGTCTGATTCAGCCGATGCGCGGCAGCTTGAGGTACGCCAGGCCGAGCAGGTCGAAGGAGAGGTAGCCCAGGATCGCGGCGGCGGCGGCGCTCGCCACCACGACGAGCCCCCGCCACCAGGTTCCTCGCGGCGCGGCCTGCAGCCACCAGAGGATGCCGGTGAAGGTCACGATCGGCCCCAGCAGAGCGATCGGCACCGTCGCCAGGCCCGTGTCGCCGACGACCCGGACGACACGGGCCACCGCACCCAGCAGCACTGACAGCGGAACCGTGACCAGCAGCAGCCGCGTCCAGCCCGGACCGGCCGCGATCAGGCGGTATCCCGCTACGGAGCCGGCTGCGCCGGCAAGCGCCACGAGCACGATCACCGGCGGAGCCTCCGTACCGACCACAGCCCCGCCGCTGTTCCGAGCCCGGCGACGACTGGCGCCGCGAACAGGAATCGGACCCCTGCCGACGGCGGCATCCCCAGCAGGCCGACCAGCGCGTAGACCCCCACCGAGGAGACGCCGGCGAGCAGACCGAACACGAGCAGGCCGAAGGCTCGGGGGCCCAATCGGTCCCGCAGGCCGAACAGGACACCGGTGGCGACCGAGACGAGGGCGAGGCCGAGGAGGCGGACGTCGAACTCCGTGCCTCGCCACGCCGGCGCCGACGACAGCTCGCTCACGAACACCGCGGCGAACGCTCCGCCCGCGGCGACCGCCAGGAGGGTTCGACGGTCGGTGGGCAACCGCGCACCGTCGGGCGCGGTCCGGTCCCGGGATCGGTCCTGCACGGAGACGACGATACGGCCCGTCAGTACGCGCCGTCGGAGGTGAGCACCGTCTTGACCGTGCGGGCGATGATGCTGATGTCCTGGCCGAGGGACCAGTTCTCGACGTACCCCACGTCGAGCCGGATCGACTCGTCCCAGGAGAGGTCGGAGCGACCACTGACCTGCCACGCACCAGTCACGCCGGGCTTGACCAGCAGGCGACGCCGCATCACGGGCGGGTACTGCTCGACCTCGTGGGCGAGCGCGGGCCGCGGGCCGACGACGGCCATCTCGCCGCGCAGCACGTTGAAGAACTGCGGCAGCTCGTCGAGGCTGTACCGGCGGATGACACGCCCGACCCGGGTCACCCGCGGGTCGTCCTTCACCTTGAACAGTGGTCCCGCACCGACGTTCTCGCCGGACAGGACGTCGCGGCGCGCGTCGGCGTCGATGTACATGCTGCGGAACTTGATCATGTCGAAGAGGGCGCCGCCGGACCCGACGCGGGTGGCGCGGTAGAAGACCGGCCCGCGGCTGTCGATCTTGATCGCAACGGCGACCGCGACCATCACGGGCGCCGTCAGCACCAGGCCGACTGCGGCCACGGTGAGGTCGAGGAGCCGCTTCCCCAGGCCGAACGACCGGCTCGGCTTCGGGGCCGCGATGTACATCATCGGCGTCTGCCCGAGCGGCTGGCTGACGATCCGGCTGCCTGCGACGTCGGCGATGCCTGCGGTGACGACCAGCTCCACACCGTCCTCGGCGAGCTGCCACATCAGATCACGCACGTCGTCCGGGCCGAGCGAGTCGGTGGCAGTGAGCACGACGACGCCCGCTCCGGTCTCATGAACCGCCTCGAGGACGGTGCGGTCGGTCCCCACGACGGGGATCCGGGCACCGCGCACTTCGATCGCGTCGACGGCCGTCGCGTCACCGGGCGGTAGGCACACCCCGACGATCCGGGCGCCCGCGTACTCGGCGCGCAGCATGCTCCGCACGGAGGCGGTGGCCGACGCGTAGCCGCCGACGATGAGGGTGGGTGCGCCCACGGCGCCCGAGTCCGTGCGACCGAGGCGGCGGCGGAACCAGATGCGGCTGAGCAGGATCCCGCCCAGGGCGACGGGACCGGAGACGACGACGAGGGAGTGCGGCAGGAAGGCGGGGAACAGCACCTCGACCACGACCAACGGGCCGAACACGAGCCGGACGGTGCCGAACACACGCCGTAGTTCGGCCGACCCCAGACGGAGCAGCGGAATGTCCATCGGCCGCGTGCGGGTCAGCTGATGGAACCAGAGCAGATGCACGACGATGACGAGAACGACGAGCAGGGTCGGGTCGGCGCCCTGTCGCAGTCCGACGATCAGGCCCGCGCACGCGGCGATGAAGGCGATCGTGCCGTCCGCGGCGAGGATCCAGCGGGAGAGCCTCGCGCGATACGCGTCCGCGGCCGCGCGGGTCGACGACGAGCCGACGGGGACCGCCACGCCGGCGTCGAGCGCTGCAGGGGGGTCGAGTGCGACCGGGATGTCGAGGGTCGTTACCAGCGGGTCCACGGTGGACTGCGGTGCCGGGGCGCTCGGGCGGACGGCCTCGGGGACCTCCGGCACCGTCGAGGGCGCGGGCAGCGGGGCGGCGTCGGGCGCGGGGGCGATGAGGGTGGTGAGCACGGTGGCTCGCGGCGCACGCGCGTCGGTCCAGGTGTCGATCGACATGTCCCGCCTCTCCGAATCAGGTGCCGGGGCACGCCACGGTGCGAATACCTCGTCGGCAATCACAATCGGCGATCAATGCCATTGCAACTGTGAATTACCAGCGAGGACGCGCCGACACCCGGCCCTCACGCCGCACCGGGTTCGGTGCGCCGCGACGAGGCGCGAAGCCCCGGGGGACGCCGCACCCTCCACCCGCAGGACGAGGGCGGCGACGAGGCCGAAGCGCTGATACTCCGCTGTTGACGGTGCATGCGTCCGCCTACCGACCTCGACCCTCCGGCGTCCGGACCGCCGGTTCTCGACGGTGGACGGAGACGGATTCGAGTGACTGTCGTTAGCCACCGTAGACGTTCAGAATTGCGATCGCAACATCAATAGCCATTTGCAACCAGAAAAGTCTGAGAGACTATGCTCAGATCCCGAAGCGCCCCGTCGACAGTTACGGAATCCATCATGCAGTGCCGTTTGTGCGGTTCGTCGCGACTGCGGAGTGTGGTCGATCTCGGAGCCACACCGCCCTGTGAGAAGTTCCTCACGGCGGACGAGCTCGACCTGCCGGAGCCGACCTATCCGCTGCACCTGCGGATCTGCGAGGAGTGCCTCCTGCTCCAGATCCCCGCCCTGATCATCCCGGAGGAGACCTTCTCGGAGTACGCGTACTTCTCGTCGTTCTCCGCCAGCTGGGTCGACCACGCACGGCGCTTCGTCGAGACGTCCATCGACCGGCTGGGGCTCGACGCCGACAGCCTCGTCGTCGAGGTCGCCAGCAACGACGGCTACCTGCTGCAGCACGCGGTCGCCGCCGGTGTCCCGTGCTTGGGCATCGAACCCTCGGTCAACGTCGGCGAGGCCGCCCGCGAGCGCGGGGTCCCGACGGTGACCGCCTTCCTCGGCCCGGAGACCGCCGCGGCGGTGCGCGCCGAACACGGCCCCGCAGATCTCGTGGTCGCCAACAACGTCTACGCCCACATCCCGGACCTGCTGGGCTTCACGCAGGGCCTGCGCGGGCTCCTGGCCGACGACGGCTGGCTGAGCATCGAGGTGCACCACGCGCTTCCTCTCGTCGCCGAGGGCCAGTTCGACACGATCTATCACGAGCACTTCCAGTACTACTCGGTGCTGACGGCGCAGCGCGCGCTCGCGACCGCGGGGCTGACCGTCGTCGACGTCGAGACGATCCCCACGCACGGCGGCTCGATCCGCGTCTGGGCGCGGCCGGACGGGGTGGCGCAGGCACCGTCGGACCGGGTGCGCGCGGTGCTGCGCGCCGAGGAGGAGGCGGGCCTGCACGACCTCGCCGGGTACGCGGGCGTGCAGGCGCTGGCCGAGCGCGCGCGGCAGGACCTGCTGCGCTTCCTGCTCGAGCGCCGCGCCGAGGGCAAGCGGATCGCGGGCTACGGCGCGCCCGGTAAGGGCAACACCCTGCTGAACTACTGCGGCATCCGGACCGACCTGCTCGAGTACACCGTGGACCGGAACCCGTACAAGCACGGCCGGTTCACGCCCGGCGCGCGGATCCCGATCCACGAGCCCGAGCGCCTCGACTCGGATCGCCCGGACGTCGTGGTGGTCCTGCCGTGGAACCTCGAGACCGAGATCACCGAGCAGCTACGGCATCTCGTCGATGCCGGCACCGAGCTGGTCTATCCGATGCCCCACCTGCACGCCGCGCGGCCGCACGCCGCAGTCACGGAGGTCTGAGATGAAGGTCGTCCTGTTCTGCGGAGGCTACGGCATGCGCATGCGAAACGCCGCCGACGACGCGGTGCCCAAGCCCATGCAGCTCGTCGGGCCGCGACCCCTGATCTGGCACGTCATGCGCTACTACGCGCACTACGGCCACAAGGACTTCGTCCTCTGCCTGGGCTACGGCGCCCAGCACATCAAGGACTACTTCCTGAACTACCGCGAGACCGAGTCCAACGACTTCGTCATGCGCGGCGGCGAGGTGGAGCTGCTGTCGACCGACATGAGCGACTGGTCGATCACCTTCGTCGATACCGGGCTGGAATCGGCCATCGGAGAACGGCTCCGGCGCGCCCGCCCGTACCTCGACGGTGACGAGTACTTCCTCGCGAACTACGCCGACGTGCTGAGCGACGCCCCGATGAACGACATCATCGACCGGGTCCGCGAGACGGGATCGGCCGCCTCGATGCTCCTGGTCCCGCCGCAGTCCTCGTTCCACTGCGTGGACGTCGACGGTGCCTCGAAGGTCACCGGGATCACGCCCGTGTCCGAGTTCCCGATCTGGGAGAACGGCGGGTACTTCGTGCTCACCCAGGAGGTCTTCGACCACCTGCCGCCCGGCGGCGATCTCGTCGCCGACTCGTGCACGGCGCTGGCCAAGGAGGGGAAGCTGTTGGGCTACCAGCACCGCGGCTTCTGGAAGCCCGCCGACACCTTCAAGGAGCGCGCCGACCTCGACGCCGGCTACGCGCGCGGCGACCGGCCGTGGATGGTGTGGCAGACCCCCGTCGCGCCATGATCGACCTGTTCACCGGCCGCCTGTCCGAGATCGCGGTGCTCGGCGCGCACTGCGACGACATCGCGATCGGCATGGGCGGCACGCTCCTTCAACTGGCGGAGGCCAACCCGGGGCTGCGGGTCCGCGCGTTCATCGGTAGCGGCGCCGGCACGCCCCGCGAGGCGGAGGAGCGGTCCGCATTGGCCGCCTTCACGCCCGAGGCGGAGCTGCACGTGACGGTGCTGGACCTCCCGGACGGCCGGGCGCCGGCCCACTGGGAGCGCGCGAAGTCGCTGCTGTCGACGTTCCGCCGCTCCACCGAGCCCGATGTCGTGTTCGCACCGCACCGCGGCGACGCGCACCAGGACCACCGCCAGCTGGCCGAGCTGGTCCCCACCGAGTTCCGTGACCACCTGGTGCTGGGCTACGAGATCCTCAAGTGGGAGACCGACACTCCACGGCCCACGCTGCTCAACCCACTCTCGCCGTACTCGGCGATGGCGAAGGCGCGGCTGCTCGCGGAGCACTATCCGTCGCAGACCGCGCACGACTGGTTCGACGACGACGCCTTCCTCGGCCTGGCCCGGTTGCGCGGCATCCAGTGCCGCGCGACCTACGCCGAGGGATTCATGCTGGAGAAAGCAATCATCCGATTCGGAGGAGATCGATGAAGGTCCTGCTCACGGGCAGCCAGGGGTATCTGGGCACGGTCATGGCACCGGTCCTGCGCGCCGAGGGGCACGAGGTGACGGGCCTCGACTCGGGCCTGTTCGCCGACCGCGTGCTCGGCCCGGCGGTGGACGACCCGCCGACGCTGACCACGGACCTGCGCGACGTGACGGTCGAGGAGCTCCAGGGTTTCGACGCGGTGATCCACCTCGCGGCCCTGTCGAACGATCCACTCGGCTCGCTCGCGCCGGAGATCACCTACGACATCAACCACGCGGCGTCGAGCCGGCTGGCACGGCTGGCGAAGGAGGCGGGCGTCTCCCGCTTCCTGTACGCCTCGACGTGCTCGGTGTACGGCGCCGCGGGCGAGGGTCTCGTCGACGAGGAAGCGCCGCTCAACCCGATCACCCCCTACGCGATCAGCAAGGTGCGGGTCGAGGACGACGCGGCCGCGCTCGCCGATGCCGACTTCACCCCCGTCTTCCTGCGCAACGCCACCGCCTTCGGCTTCTCGCCCCGCCTGCGCGCGGACATCGTCCTCAACAACCTGATGGGCTACGCCGTCCTCACCGGCGAGGTGCTGGTGCTCTCCGACGGCACCCCGTGGCGGCCGCTGGTGCACGCGCAGGACATCGCGCGGGCCTTCGCGGTGTGCCTCACCGCGCCGAAGGAGACGGTCTCGGCGCGCGCCTACAACGTGGGCACGGAGGCCAACAACGTGACGGTCGCGCAGATCGCGCAGTCCGTGGTCGACGTGGTCCCCGGCGCAGCTGTGCGGATCACCGGCGAGGCCGGCAACGACCCCCGCTCGTACCGCGTCGACTTCTCCCGTGCCCGTGACGAACTGGGCTTCGAGGCGCAGTGGACGGTGCCCGACGGCGCCGCGGAGCTGCACAAGGCGTACACCGAGTACGGGCTCACGGAGCACTCCTTCCACCAGGACTTCACGCGGCTCGCGGTGCTCAAGGGCCTGCAGGCCGGCGGTGCGATCGACGGATCGATGCGCCGTCGATGACGGTGCGCTCAGCCCAGCCGCGACCGCAGGTCGGCCCACGAGCCGGCCGCGCGGTCGCGGGGCGAGACGATCGACGTCGTGAGCGGCCAGTCGAGCGCCAGGTCGGGGTCGGAGTGGTGCACCGCGAGGTCCTCGGCGGGGTCGTGCGGCCGGTCGATCCGGTAGCACACGTCCGCCACGTCGGTCAGGGCCTGGAACCCGTGCAGGAAGCCCGGCGGCACGTACAGGGTGTGGAACTCGATGTCGTCCAGCCGGAAGGCCTGCGATCGACCGAAGGTCGGCGAGTGCGGCCGCGCGTCCACCAGCACGTCATGCACCGCACCTCGGGCGCTGCGCACCAGCTTCGCCTCGCCGCGCCCGGACCGGCCGTGCATCCCGCGCAGCACGCCGCGCACGGACCGCGACTGCGAGTCCTGCACGAATCGCGCTGCGGCACCGTCCTCCCCGAGGTGCGCGTCGAAGACCTCCGCGTCGAACGTGCGGGTGAACAGGCCCCGGTCGTCGACGTGCGGCACGGGGACGAACAGGACCACATCGGCGAGCTCGGTCTCACGGATCTGCATGGGAGTACTGTGCCATGATCTCGTCCCGCACGTGCCGCGGCTGCGGCTCCCCCGACCTGACCCGGGTGCTCGACCTGGGTCGGGTGCCCGCGGCGGACCTGTTCCCGCCCGCCGATTCCCCGGTCTCCCCGGACGAGTCCGCGCACCCGTCGGCCATGGACCTGTGCGGCGACTGCGGTCTCGCGCAGCTCGCCGACGACGACACCGTCGCCGACGAGCCGCGGGGCGTGGAGCCCCGCGCCCTGCGCGAGCAGGCCGCGGACGCGGTGAACCGGGTGGCGGCCGCCGGGCTGTTGGCCGGTTCGACGGTGCGCGAGTTCGGGAGTCCGCACGGCGGGACCTGGCTCCCACTGCTGGCGGACCGGGGGTTCGCCGTCACCGACGATGAGGCGCCCGCGGATGTCGTGCTCGACTGCTTCGGCATCATGCATGAGCCCGACCAACGCGCTGCCTTCGCGGCGCGGGCGGCCGCCGTCGCACCCGGCGGCGTTCTCCTCCTGCAGTATCAGCCCCTCGGATCGATCGTCGCGCACCGGCAGTGGACAGCGCTGCGGCACGGCCACTTCGGCTACTACACGCTCTCCGCGCTGCTGCGACTACTCGGGGATGCCGGTCTGGAGCCGGTGCGCGCCTTCGAGTTCGACCTCTACGGAGGCACCGTACTGCTCGCCATCCGGCACAGCGGGGCCGCGCCGACCCACCGCAGCGCCGGCGTCGAGCGGATCCTGCGGGACGAACGCACCGCACGCCTGACGGAACCCGAGGGCCTCCGCCCACTGGCCGACGCGCCGCGCGAACAGGCTCGCGCCCTGCGGAACTGGGTCGACCGCGCCGCGGCCGGCGGTGAGACCGTTGCGGCGTACGGCGCCGCCTCCCGCGCCGTCGCGCTGTTCGCCCTGGCCGGGTTGGATCGCAGCAGGATGTCCTGCATCGCCGACGCCTCGCCCACCAAGCAGGGCCGCCGCATGCCCGGCACCGACGTGCCGATCGTCGCGCCCGAGGCGCTCGACGCAACCACGGGCCCCGTGTTCCTGACCCTGCCGGACCTCTACGACGAGATCACCGAGGCGTACCCCGCGCTGCGCGGGCGCCTGGTGACGGAGGACGAACTGTCGTGACCGAGCCCGTCTTCGACGAGTCCCGCCGCCTGCAGGACCGCCTGCACGCCCTCGTGCCGGGCGGCGCGCACACCTACGCCCGCGGCGCGGACCAGTACCCCGAGTTCATGCCGCCGGTGCTCGTCCGCGGCAGCGGCGCACGCGTCTGGGACGCCGACGGCAACGAGTACGTCGAGTACGGCATGGGCCTGCGCGCCGTGACCCTGGGCCACGGCTACGCCCCGGTCGTCGACGCCGTCCGATCGGTCCTCGACGCCGGCCTCAACTTCAGCCGCCCGACGGTGACGGAACTCGCCGCCGCCGAGGACTTCCTGGACCTCGTGCCCACCGCGGAGATGGTGAAGTTCGCCAAGAACGGGTCCGACGCCACCACCGCCGCCCTGCGCCTGGCGCGCGCCGTCACCGGCCGCGACCTGGTCGCCGTCTGCGAGCAGCCCTTCTTCTCGGTGGACGACTGGTTCATCGGCGCCACCGACATGAACGCCGGAATCCCGGCGGCCACCAGCGATCTCACAGTGCGCTTCGGCTACAACGACGCGGCATCCCTGCGCGCCCGGTTCGCGGAGCACCAGGGACGCATCGCCGCCGTCTTCCTGGAAGCTGCGACCGCGCTCGCCGAGCCGGAACCCGGTTTCCTGGAGGAGGTCCGGGCACTGTGCGACGAGCACGGCGCGCTGCTCGTCTTCGACGAGATGATCACCGGCTTCCGCTGGTCGCCGCACGGGGCGCAGTCGGTCTACGGCGTCACTCCCGACCTGTCCTGCTGGGGCAAGGCCATGGGCAACGGCTTCCCGATCGCCGCGCTCGCCGGCAAGCGCGAGTTCATGGAGCTCGGCGGACTGAACACGGACGCCGACCGGGTGTTCCTGCTGTCCACCACGCACGGGCCGGAGTCGATGTCGCTCACCGCCTTCCGCGCCGTGGCCCGCGCTTATCGGGAGACGGACCCGGTGAGTGCGATGGAACGCGCAGGCCGCCGCCTGGCGGACGGCGTGAACGCGGCAGCCGCGGCGGCGGGCGTGGGTGACGCGGTCGCCGCGATCGGCAGGCCCTCGTGCCTGGTGTTCACCACACGCGACGCCGACGGCGCACCGTCGCAGGCGTTCCGCACCCTGTTCCTGCAGGAACTGCTGCGCCGCGGCGTACTGGGCCAGTCCTTCGTCGTCTCCGCCGCGCACACCGACGCCGACATCGACCACACCATCCGCGCGGCCGCCGGCGCGCTGACGGTGTACCGGCAGGCGCTCGAGGCGGGCACCGTCGACGGGCTCCTCCAGGGTCGCCCCGTGGCACCCGCGCTGCGCCGCACCGCCGCGCCGCGGCGCCTGCCCGGCGGAGCCGCCCGGTGACGCCACCGATCCGGGTCCTCGTCGTGGGCCCCGCGCCGCCCGGCCCGACGAGCCGGGGCGGCATGGCCACCGTCATCGGGCACATGGCCGCGATCACCGACCCGGGCATCGAGGTACGACTGCTCACCACCTACGTCGACGCGCCCACCGCGAAACGGATCCGGGTGGGACTGGCGGGCATGGCGCGCGGCACCGTCGCCGTCGCGCGCGGCGATGCGGACGTCCTGCACGTGCACCTCTCACACGGGGGCAGCGTGCTGCGCAAGGCCCCGCTGCTGTGGGCGGCGCGCCTGCGCGGCGTTCCGGCGGTCGTGCACGGGCACAGCTTCGATTTCGGCGGTTGGATGGCCCGGCTGCCCGCCCCCGCTCGGTCCCTCGTCCGGGCGGCGCTGCCGGCCGACCACTGGCTGGTTCTGGGCGCGGGCCTCGCCGTCGAGTACGCCGCGGCACTGCGGCTCGACCCCGCGCGGGTCGAGGTGCTCTACAACCCCGTCCCCCCGGCCGCACTCGACGCTTCCGCACCCGGGCCCGACGGTGCCGCGAGGGTCGAGGTGCTCGCCCTCGGCCGGCTCGGCGTGCGCAAGGGCAGCTACGACCTGATCTCCGCGATCGCGGAACTCGAACCGGCCGTGCGGGACCTGCTGCACGTCACGCTCGCCGGCGACGGCGAGGTCACGCAGGTGCGGGCTGCCGCGGAGCCCCTCGGCGCGGCGGTGACGGTGCGGGACTGGGCCGGCCCCGCCGAGCGCGACGAGCTGCTCGCCGCGGCCGAGGTCCTCGCCCTGCCCAGCTACGACGAGGGCCTGCCGATGGCCCTGCTCGAGGCGATGGCCGCCGGCCTGGTGCCGCTGACCACTCCCGTCGGCGGCATCCCGGAGGCCGTTGTCGACGGCCGCGACGGGCTGCTCGTGCCGCCGGGCGACGTGCCCGCGCTCGCCGCGGCGTTGACCCGTCTCGTCGAGGATCCCGCTCTGCGGCGACGGCTGTCCGACGGTGCCCGCGCTCGCGCCGCCGACTTCGATATCGCCGAGTGGCACGACCGGCTCAGCGCGCTGTGGACCTCGCTCGCGCGGCGATGACCCGCTCCAGTTCGGCTCCGAGCGCCGCAGCGGACACCGTCGAGGCGCAGCGCCGGAGGTAGTGCTCGCGGGCCGCGCCACCGCGCCGCGCGGCGGCCTCCGGGTCGGCGAGCGCATCGAAGGCGCGGGCGAGGCCGGCCACGTCGTCCACACCGATCGGCTCCTCGCCGGGCGGCTGGAACTCCGGCAGGGCACCGGCGTCGGAGACGATCGGGACCACCCCGAGCTGCATCGCCAGCACCTGCACGCCGCTCTGCGTGGCACGCCGGTAGTGGGCCACCGAGCCCTTCGCGGCTGCGAGATCGCCGGTCACCTCGGCGTAGGAGTACGGGCCGCGGCGCCACCGCACAGCCTTCCCGAGGTCCCGGTCCGGGCCGTCGCCGATGAGGACCAGTTCGTCACCGCGCCAACCGGGCCCGTTCACGTGCCGCTCCCACGCCGCGAGCGTCACGTCGAGGTTCTTGTAGGCGGAGAGCCGGCCCACCGCCAGGAAGTTCCGACGGTCCGCCGCCGGCACGACGGGCGGCACCAGGGCGTCGTCGAGGTCGCTGGTGAGCGGCGCGACGGCCGACGCTCCGACCTCGCGGGCGACGAAGTCGCTGAACGCGACCGTCGACGCGGCACGCGCGTTCCACCGCCCGAACAACCGCCGCTCCCAGCCGGGCAGCTCCTCGTCGGCGCCGTGCGGGCGGTCGTCGTGGACGAGGTTCATCCGCGGCGCCGTGCCGGCGAGGGCGATCCACCGCGGGTCGCGGACGAGCTCGGTGACCACCACGTCCGGGCGGAAGGCCCTGGCGCGCCGCAGCTCCCGCGCGAACTCCGGCCACGTGCCGGCGGTCTTGGGCCGCGGGTCGAGGACCCGCTCGTAGGGCCGCGCACCGTCGGACTCGGGGTGCCGGTCCGAGGTGACCAGCACGACCTCCCACCCCGCGGCGATCAGCCGCTCGCAGTAGACGCGGGCCAGCGGCCGCATCCACGGCGAGAGCCAGAGCACCCGGCCGGTCATGTGCGCACCGCCGCCCCGGCGAGGGCGGCCTCGTAGGCGTCGGCCATCGCCTCGACCGTGTACTGCTCGCGCATCCGCGCGAAGCCACGATCCCCCAGGGCCGACCACTCCTGCGTGCGGGAGAGCAGGGCGCGCAGCGCTTCCCGCCAGCCCTCGACGGTGATGTCGTGCACCAGGGCGCCGGCGGCACCGTCGTCGAGCATGTCCGGGACGGCGCACACGGCCGAGGCCGCGACCGGCACGCGCAGGGCCATCGCTTCGAGGATCACCATCGGGAAGGCCTCGGAGCCGCTCGGGACGCACACGAGGTCGGCGTCGGCGAGGGCCTGCTCCGGGCCGGGCGACCAGCCGCGCCAGCGGACCCGGCCCGCGAGCTCGGGCGGGGTGAGCGCCTCGAGCCGCTCGCGATCGGGGCCGTCGCCGAAGATGTCGAGCTCCCAGGCGAATTCGGTGAGTCCGGCCAGCGCCGCCACCAACAGGTGCGGGTTCTTGTGCTCGACGATCCGCGACAGCATCACCAGCCGCGGCACGGCGCCGACCGGACGGCGCACGGGCACCCCGTCGAGCTCGGAACGGGCCGCGACCCCGTTGGGCGCCACGAAGAACCGGCTCGCCACCGCCTGGTGGGCGGAGACGAGGTCGCGGTGCGCGGGCGAGAGGGCCACGAAGCCGTCGGCGCGGCGCATCGCCGCGGCGAGCGGCGCTGAATAGGTGGGCCCGTCCGTCTCCGGCGGGATGTGCGCCCCCACCAGCCACGTCCGGTCCCGACCCCCGGCCCGCCACAGCGTGGCGAAGCCGGTCTCGGTGTTGGTGTCGCCGCTGATCAGCACGGTCGGGCCGGGCGGCAGGTCGAGCAGCGGGCCCCACCACGGCTGGCGCACGACCCGCACCCCCGCGGGCGCCTCCGCGATCAGCGGCCCGAACCGCTGCAGGCAGACGATCGTCACCGAGTACCCGCGCCGCTGCAGCTCGCCCGCGAGGACGAGATGGTGCCGCTCAGCGCCGCCGAACACCAACCGATTGACGGTGAACACCACGTTCGGCCGGCCGCCGTGCGGGGCCACGCGCCGGCTCGCGCGCTTGCTGCGCTGCACCCGGTCCAGGAGCGAATCCCCCAGCAGGAACGCGCCGGCCGCGCGGGCACCCGCCGCGTGCTCGATGTTCAGGGCCATGTTCGCGCGCAGGAGGTCGGCCGAGCGACGCCAGGCGACGGCATCGTCGCGCACGGTGCCGTGCCCCGAATGCTCCACGCCCGCATCGCCCGTCAGCTCCAGCGTCCAGCCCGCGTCGAGCGCGCGCCGCTGCCAGTCCGTCTCCTCGCCGTAGAGGAAGAACTCCTCGTCGAACGGGCCGAGCGCGTCCCACGCATCGCGGCTGATCGCCAGGCACGCGCCCGTGAGGTAGCCCTCGACCCGCTCCGGCGGGGCCGGGTACAGGTCCGAGAACGGCGTCCGGCGCAGCGCCTCCGCGTAGCCGGCGCGGGAGACCAGGCCGCGCACCAGGCCCCGTCGACGGTGCGCGACATCCCAGGTGCGGCCCCGTCCGGACGCGTCGTGGTCGTCGTGGATCACCGGTGCCGCGGCCGCGACGCCGGGCCGGCGCAGCGCAGCGCGGGTCGCGTCGAGACCGCCGCGGAGCAGCGCGTCGGGGTTGAGCAGCAGCAGGTCGTGCCCCGGGGCGAGGGCGGCCAACCGGTTCACCGCCGCGGCGAAGCCGAGGTTACGACCGTCGCCGTGCCAGGAGACCGCCGGGAACGCCGCGCGCACCCCGCCCATGCCCGGATAGTCGGGGCCCGAGTTGTCCCAGACCAGGACCGGCGCACCGGGCAGGTGCGCGGCGACCGCGGTGAGGCAGGCTGCGACATCGGCGGGTACCCGGTAGGCCACGATCAGGACGGCGAGCTCGCGGGTGCTCCCGTCCTGCGGCGGCGGGGCGAGCCGGAGCCCACCCGAGAGCTGAGGGCGTTCGGCGATCATTCCGGCGTTCCTTCCTCGGAGCTGAGCAGGCCGCGGGCGTCGCGCAGCCGCACCGGTCCGAGCACCAGGTTCACGGCCAGGTACGCGACCGCCGCGGCGGCGCCGGTGAGCAGGACCGGCAGGGCGTGTCCGACGACGCAGACCGTCGCGGCCGCGGCGACGGCGGGGATCAGTCGTGCCAGGAACAGCCACGGCGTGCGGTACGGGGTCCGGCCGGCGAGGCGGCGGGTCGCGACGGCCAGGCCGAACAGCTCGCTCACCACCAGGGCCGCCGCGGCGCCCTTCGCGCCGAACTGCGGGATCAACACGACGTTCAGACCGATGTTGAGCAGCAGGCTCACGATGTTGAGCCGCAGCAGGAAGACCTGGTCGTGCGCGGCGAACAGCCCCTGGCTCAGGGTGCCGGTCACCAGGCGGATCGCGACGGCGACGAACAGCAGGCCCAGCGTGCTCCCGCCCGCCGCGACGAAGTCCTCCGAGCCGAGCAGCCGGACCAGCTCGGGCGCGAGCAGCGCACCCGCCACCGCCAGGGGCACCGCGACGAACAGCATGAGCTGGATACTGCGCACGGTGAACCTCGCGAACCGGGCGCGGTCGGTGGCGAACAGGTTCGTCATCGTCGAGAGCGTGGACGCCAGGAACACCGTGGAGATCACCGTCGCGTTGAAGGCGACCGTGTACGCAAGGTTGTAGGCGCCGGTCTCCTCCTTACTGCTGAGGACCGAGAGCAGGACACCGTCCGAACGCCAGTACAGCGCCGCGATGACCAGGACGCCGGTCTGCGGCAGGCTCTCGCGCACGAGCTCCCAGCTCTCGCGGAACGAGAAGATCGGCCGCAGGTCGACGATCCGGCGCGCGACGCCGCCCTGGATCAGCAGCACCACCAGCGGCGGGATCAACTGGACCAGCGCGTACCAGTACAGGTCGGCGCCGACGTGCACGAGCAGGAAGGTCAGCCCGAACGACAGCAGGCGGCCCAGCAGGTCCGACAGCGCGATCGCGCCGAAGCGCACGTCGGTGACGAAGACCGGCTGCACGCAGCTGCTCAGCGTCGTGAGCACGAGGCTGCCGCTGATGATCGCGATCATCCCCACGACCAGCGGATCGTCGCGGTAGAGCAGCCAGCCGGACAGCGACGACGCCGCCCCGAGCGGCAGGCAGTAGGTCAGGGAGAAGCCCGCGTTGACGCGGACCAGACGCGACAGGTCGCCGGTGCCGCCGGTGACCCGCCGCACGATCACCGCGCCGATGCCGAGCTCGGTCAGGCTGCTCCACAGGCCGATGAACATGATCGCCGCGGAGAGCTGCCCGTAGGGCCCGGGTCCGAGCGATCGGGTCGTCAGGGCGACGGTGCCGATCGACGCCACCAGCCCGACGATCCGCGCCACGAACTGCATGCTGAACGCCCGGGCGATCCGGCCGCCCGAGGCACGCCCACGCAACGTGGGTTCGGCCTCGGCGTTAATCTCATCGCCGAGAGGAGGTTCGGATGCGAGTAGTGGTTCCGCTGGCGGGGGGACTGTCGCCGGCTGATTGGGCCGCCCGGCACCGGGCGGGAGAGGTTCCGGATCGCTCACCGTACGGCCTCCATCGGCTGGCCGATCACGGCCTCGACGTGCGCTTCGCCCCGTCGGAACTGGGCGAGCGGTCCCGACTGCTGCAGCGGGTGGCGCGGTCCGTGCGGCACCGCACCGATGGCTACGAGCTGATCGGCGCGCCCTCGCTCGCCGACGCCGATGCCGTCCTCGCGTACGACGAGCGGACCGGCGTGCCCGCGCTGCTGCGGAGCGATGCCCCCGTGGCGGCGGGGATCGGCTGGCTGACCACCCGCGCGGCGGCCGGACGCGTGCACGGCGCGCTCGCCGCCCGCGCCCTCCCCCGCGCGGCCGCAGTGTGGGCGCAGTGCTCCGCGGTGCTCCCCGTCATCGGGAGCGAGTGGAAGATCGCGCCGGAGCGCCTGCATTTCATCCCCCTGGGGATCGACACCGAGTTCTACACCGAGCAGCCGGCCCCGGAGACGGGGTGCACGGTGATGAGCGCGGGCGAGGACCGCTTCCGCGATCATCCGACGCTGGTCGCGGCGGTCGAGGAGGTCCGCCGGACGGTGCCGCACACCACCCTCGAGCTCGCGTCCAGCCTGCCCCTGCACGCACCCGAGGGCCTCGTCACGGTGCACACGGAACGGCTCAACGGCCGCATCCGCGAGCTGTACCGACGCGCCGCCGTCGTGGCGATCGCCCTGCACCCGACGGCGACCGGCTCGGGCCTGACGGTCGTGCTCGAGGCGATGGCCAGCGGCCGTCCGCTGGTGGTCACGGACAACCCCGGCGTCTCCGATTACGTTCAGCACGGCGTGACGGGCCTGCTCGTGCCGCCCGGCGACGCCGACGCGATGGCGGGCGCGATCCGCACGCTGCTGCTCGACGAGGACATGCGCGTGGAGATGGGCCGACGCGCCGCGGCGACCGCGCGCGAGCGGTTCACGACGGAGGTCATGGCAGCTCACCTGGCCGAGATGCTTCGGGCCATGTGACCCGGTCCAGCCGGACCCGACGCAGGCGAAGTGCTGCCCTGGGCCCCTGCAGCAGGTACCGACGCCCCAGCCGGCGCGGCTCCTGCAGCAACCGGTACAGCCATTCCGCTCCCGCGCGCTGCCAGGCCGACGGTGCCCGCGACACGGTGCCCGCGAGGAAGTCCGCGGCCGCACCGAAGGGCAGTAGCACCTGCGCCCCGGTGCCGGGCCCGGCCTCGTCGATCCACTGTTCCTGCCGGGGCTTGCCCAGACCGACGACGAGCACCGTCGGCGTGGCCGACCGGATCTCGTCCTCCAGGCGCGCGGCCGCGGCCGGGTCGTCGATCTCGGCCCGCTCGGGCGCCCAGTAGCCGGCCACCGTCAGCGCCGGATACCGCTCGGCGAGCGCCGGGGCGAGCCGCGCGTGCATCGCGGGGGTGCCACCGACGAATCCGATCCGCCAACCGAGCTCCGCCGCGAGCGCAATGATCGCGGGCAGGAGGTCCGCGCCGGTGACGCGGGGCCACGGATGCCCCGCGGCGAGCGCGCCGCGACCGGCGACGGGCGCACCGTCGGCCACCGAGAGCCACTCGACCCGCGGCCCGAGACTGCGCCGCCCGCGCCCGAAGTGATGCAGGTGGTCGACGTTGACCGAGCACACCGCCAGCGGTCGTGCACCGCCCTCGGCGATCCGGAGCCGGATCCGGTCCAGGACGTCGGTGCCGGTGACGCAGACGACCTGCTCGTCGTCGAGCAGCATCGCGCTGCGCGTGCTCACGGCTCCGGCCGTTCCATGATGCTCACGAAGTCATAGTAAGGTGAAGCGACGGATTGCTGGGAATGCAACCACACACATCATTCGGTTGGGCTCCCGCGCCCCGCCGGGGAGCGAAACGGGGTCGGACCGGATGAATGTCGCAGCCTTCCTCCGCTGGGTGCTCACGAAGCCGCTCGTCATCGTGGTGGTGCTCGCCTGCGCCGTGGCCGGTGGCCTGGTCGGCTACCGCTCGGCGACGGTGCAGTACGAGACAGAGGCGGCCGTGCTGGTGATCCCGCCGTCGATCCCGTCGGTGCCCGGTGCGTCGGACGCAATGCTCAACCCCTTCACCAACCTGTCCGGCAGCACCACGCAGCTG
Source organism: Tsukamurella pseudospumae (assembly GCF_001575195.1). Classification (NCBI taxonomy): domain Bacteria; kingdom Bacillati; phylum Actinomycetota; class Actinomycetes; order Mycobacteriales; family Tsukamurellaceae; genus Tsukamurella; species Tsukamurella pseudospumae. The sequence goes on along the minus strand of NZ_LSRF01000058.1, from coordinate 31,089 downwards.
GCGTGGGTACTGGCCAGCTCCGCGCAGTCGGTGCAGGCCCGGGAAGTGGTGAAGCGCACGGGGGCGTCGCCGGACTACACGATCGCTTCGGTCGCCGGTGATTCCAGCTTCTCCCAGCTCTCGCCCCAGATCACGATCAAGATGCCCGCCACGGATCCGCAGGCCGCCAAGGCCGGCGCGCAGGCGCTGATCGCCTTCATGCAGGACCAACTGCGCAGCATCCAGAAGGACGCCGGCGTCAACCCGGGCGTCTACGCCGACCTGCGCACCACCACCGAGCCGCAGGCCGGCGCCCAGGTGAGCAGCACCGCCCTGAGCAACGCGGGCGGGCTGGCGTTGGGCGCCGCGCTGGCGGGCCTGTTGGTCAGCCTGCTCGTCGCGGCCGTCCTCGACACGCGGCGCAAGCGCAGCGCCGAGGCCGCGATCAGCACGAAGGCCGAGGAGACGAGCCCGCTGGGCGGCGTCGTTCCCGCGGCCGGCGAGGCTCCGGTCGAACCTGCTGCCGCATCCGTCGACACCGAGGAGTCCGCGCCGGTCCCCACGTCGCGGCTCGAGATCGCACGCCCGCCGGCGGACGAGGCCGACGCCCCGGCCCGCCCCGCGGCGCCCCGCCCCGCGCGTCCCGCCGGCCGCGCAGAGCAGCGCGCGATGACGCGCTGGCGGGACCGCGTGGAGGTCGTCTCCGAGGAGTCCGAGATCCCGCTCCCCACGTTCGACGGCGACGACGGCGAGGCCACGCGTCGCCTCGGCACCTCGGGGTGAGCGCTGCGCGCTGCGGCGTCGTGCCGAAGCGCGTGGTCGCGCTCCTCCTCACGCTGGCGATCGTCGCCGGGTGCACGTCGCCCCCGCCCGAGCCCGGCACCGTCGACTTCGACGGACCGGACCTGGTCAACCCGATGCGCGGCCAGTACCAGAACATCCTGACCGACCTGTTCCCCCAGGCCAGCGAGCCGAATCGGGACCGCCCGGCGTGGCCGGGGACGCGGTTCGAGAGCGTCCGGATCCCCTGGCGGATCCTGCAACCCAAGGACCCGCGCACCGTCGCCGCCGGCGCGCCCGACACCGAGCGGTACGACTTCACGCGGCTCGACCGAGCCATCGCGGACGCCGCGGCCCAGGGCCGGCAGTTCGGCTTCCGGATCACCGCCTTCGACTCGTGCTGCGACGCGACGGACAAGGGCCAGACGGTGTCGATGGCACCGGACTGGCTGGCCACGACGCCTGGCGCGAGCAGCACCCGCACCGCCGACGGCGTGCACTACGTGCTGCCGGAGTGGAACAACGCCGCCTACCTGGACCGGTTCACGGACCTCATCGCGGCGCTGGGCCGCCGCTACGACCGCGACGAGCGCGTCGCGATGTACGAGATGTCCGGCTACGGCGATTTCAGTGAGAACCACGTGGCGTTCGCGCGGGACACCCTGAAGATCCCGGCACCGTCGCCGGAGAACAGTCGGAAGGAGCTCGGCTACTTCAGCCAGTACCGGGATCAGTACCTCACCTACGCCTCGGCGCAGCGCCTGGTCGACGCGACCCTGCGGGCCTTCCCCAGCACGCAGATCGTCTCGACCATGGGCAACCCCGCGATCGCCGGCCTGCTACTGCGCGACAGCCCCGAGCTGCGCGGGCTGCGGCGCCCCGTCGGCATCCGGTCGGACTCGCTGGGAGCCCTGCCGATCTTGCCCACCTGGGCGGAGAACCGCTGGTCGGAGTACGTGCAGAAGCGCGACCCGCTGATCGGGGTGCTCGCGGAGCGGTTCCGCACCGCCCCGGTCATCACCGAGTGGCCGCCGCAGCTGCTGTCCGGCGGCACCGTGCTCGACTACTACCGCCGGGGCCTGCGCGACGTGGTGAACGGCCACGTCTCCCTGGTCTCCAGCACCGGCTTCCCGGCACAGAGCCGGCCGGAGCGGATCACCGACGAGCAGTACTCGCTGTGGCGGCGGGCCACCGTGTACACCGGCTACCGCTACGCGGCGGACCGGGTCGAGGTCACCGCGACCGGGTCCGGACTGCGCGCGGCCGTGCACTGGGTCAACCGCGGTTCCGCGCCCACCTACGACGGGTGGAAGGTCTCCTACGAGGTGGTCACGGAGTCGGGCCGCCGGGTGGCGCGAGTCGACGGTGCGCCGCCGCTGCGGACCATGGTCTCGACGCAGCCCTACAGCGACCTCGCCGCCACCCCGCCGGTGGCGGAGGCGACGGACACCGTCGACCTGCCCGGCCTGCAGCCCGGGCGGTACATGCTGCGCGCGATCGTGACCTGGGACGAGCACAAGCCCCGCGGTACCCACCGGACGACGATGCCGCCGATGCAGCTCGCGATGGCCGGGCGCGGCAAGGACGGCGGCTACTCGGCCGGCTGGTTCCAGGTGGGCTGAGCCCGGGGAGCCGTCAGCCGACGACGAGACCCGGGAGTCGCCGCGCCATGATCTCCTCGGCCTCGGCGACGACGGTGCCGACCACACCCGCGACGGTGTCCACGGACTCGATGAGGCCCTGGGTCTGGCCGGCCCACCACATCCCGTCGTCCATGCGACCCTCGGCGAGGACGTTGGCGCGGCCGCGGGCGCCGGAGGCCAGCTCGGCGACGTCGTCGAAGACGGCGCCGGGGCGCTCCCCGATCTCGACGATCTGCTCGGAGACGGCGTTGCGCACCACGCGGGCGGTGTTGTGGAAGTTGCGGAACACCAGCACGGTGTCGCGCTCGGAGTTCTCGACCAGCTGGTTCTTCACGTTCTCGTGGATGGGGGCCTCGACGGTGGCCATGAAGCGGGTGCCCATGTTCACCGCGTCGGCACCGAGGGCGAGCGCGGCGGCGAGGCCGCTGCCGGTGGCGATGCCGCCGGACGCGATCACCGGGATCGACAGCTGCCGGACGGCGGCGGGGATGAGGATCAGGCCGGGCACGTCGTCCTCGCCCGGGTGACCGGCGCACTCGAAGCCGTCGATGCTGATGACGTCGACGCCCTTGCGCTCCGCCGAGAGGGCGTGGCGGACGCTGGTCGCCTTGTGGATCACCTTGACGCCGGCGGCCTGGAAGTCGGGCAGGTGCGGCGCGGGGCTCGAGCCCGCGGTCTCGACGACCTTGATGCCGGACTCGATGATCGCGGCGCGGTACTCGTCGTACGGGACGGGGTTGATCGTCGGCAGGATGGTCAGGTTCACGCCGAAGGGCTTGTCGGTGAGCTCCTGCGTGCGCTTGATCTCCGCCGCGAGCGCCTCCGGGCTGGGCTGGGTGAGCGCGGTGAGGAAGCCCAGGGCGCCGGCGTTTGCGACCGCCGAGATGAGCGGGGCGGTACCCAGCCCGGTCATGCCACCGCACACCACGGGGTGGTCGATGCCGAACATCTCGGTGATGCGGGTCCTGATCATGGAGGTCCTCTCGTCGTGCGCCTTTCTCCACAGTCTGTCCGACGACGGTGCGCGCGTCATCGTCGGGAGGCCCCGTCCCGGGCCGCTTCCGGTTGTGCCGGCGCACACCCGTCGGGTGGTGGGCGCCGTCAATGGACGCCCGACGGTGCGCCGTGGGTCAGTGCTCCGCGCCGCGCGCGGCCGGGGAGGTGGCGAGGTAGGCGACGGCCTGCGCGGTGGAGCCGATGGACGCGGGGTCGAAGCTCGGCTTGAAGTAGAGCAGCGTGAACCAGATGACCTGCCGGATCTTCGGGAGCAGCTTCTTGTGGGACGCCTTGAGGTACTCCCACCACAGCCGCGGGTAGGAGTAATCGAAGTTCGGGTCCTTGCGCAGCAGGTACCCCGAGCAACGATGGAGGGTGAGCCCGAGGAAGAAGACCACCGTGAGCATCGCCCGCACACGGTGCAGGTAGCTGGGGTCGAAGTAGGTGGCCACGTCGTGCGCGACGGACCGGTGTTCGACCTCCTCCGCCCCGTGCCAGCGGCAGATGTCCGCCATCACGGGGTTCACGTCGTAGTCGTCCCACGCGTTGTTCAAGCCGAAGACGCCGAGGATCGCGGTGTAGTGCTCGATACCGGCGATCAGCCACAGCCGCTGGACCATGTCGTTGTACTGCGCGCGGTCCGATCGGTAGCGGCGCGGCGCGAGGATGCGACGGAAGATGAACTCGGCCTGGCGGGCGATCGGCGCGGTGTCGATGCCGCACCGCTGGAGGTACTCCGAGAGCGCGCGGTCGTGCGATTCGGCGTGCATCGCCTCCTGGCCGATGAAACCGCGCATGGTCCGCGCCAGGTCCTCGTCCTTCACGTACGGCAGCGCCTCGGCGTAGACCTCGCAGAACCAGCGCTCGCCCTCCGGGAGGATGCCGTGCAGCACGGAGCTGACGATGTCGCTCGCCACCGGCTCGCCGGGGATCCATTCGAGCGGCACGTTCTCCCAGTCGAACTCCACGTCACGGGCGTGGATCTCGACACCCACCGGTTCGGTGGAAGCGTTCGTCTTGCCGCGCAGGGACACCATCGTCGACTCCAACCGTCGGGCCATTCATACAAGCGTGTAGGAACTCGCTCCGAAGTCTGTCGCGGCGCTAGTGATATGTCAAGGGCTGATTTCTATCATCAGTCCGCGGGCGGCGTCAGGCCTGGTCGTCCATGAGATCCAGGCTGTTCCACGCCTGTTCGATCCGCCCGGCAGTGCCGCGCCGGTCCGGTTCGGCGAGGGCACGGAGCTCGGCCAGGATCGCCTGGACGACACCCACCATCGCCGTCAGCGACGGTGCCGGGTCGATGCCCTCGATGGGCGTGATCACGGCGTGCGCCGCGTCGGCCGTCAGCGGCGAGGCGCGCAGGTCGGTGAGCACCGCCACTGTCACGCCCTGCTCGGCCGCGATCCGGGTGAGACCGCGGATCGCGCGGGTGAGGCGCCAGACGTTGACGACCACCAAACAGTCCTCGGGGCCGAGCGGCGCGACCTGGACCGCCTGGGTCGTGGGCGGCCCGGCGGCGACCTGGATGTCGTAGCCGTGGAACGAGGCGAGGTACGCCAGGATCTGCGCCGGGCCGGCGCCGCTCCCGGTCGCGATCACGACGGTGCGCCGCGCCGCCGCGATCGCCGCCGCGATCGCCCGGATCGCGGCGATGTTCTCGGTCGTCGCGACACCGGCCAGGTTCGCGGCGTCCTGGTGCAGCATGAGCGCGGCCGCATCATTCGTTGCAGGCGCGACCGACTCCCCGGCCGCCGACGACGCGAGGTAGGCGGCCCGGAGCGATACCCGGAGGTCGGGCCAGCCGTCGAAGCCGATCTGCTGGGCCGTGCGCACCACCGTGGACACGTTCACCCCGGCGCGCTCGGCGACCTCGCGGGCCGAGGCGTACGAGGCCATCTGCGGCGCCCGCGCGAGGGCCTGAACGACCCGTTCGGCCTGCCCGCCCAAGCCGACGCCGGCTGTGCGCTCGCCGAGCCACGCCTCGATCGACACCGCGTCTCCTCCCCGGGTTCGATCACCCGATCCTTCTGCACGACAGCCGATTCGGACGACGGTCAGCAGGCGTGAACGACCCGCAGCTTCTCGGCCCGAGCCGTGATGTCACCGCCGGCCGCGGCGGCGATGCCCGCCGAGAAGGCGTCCCGGCGCGGGTCCCGCTGCCACCGAGCGTATCCGTCGGCGTCCGTCCAGTGCGCGATGCAGGTGATCGACCCCGGCCGAGCGTCGTCGACGAGGAGCTGCGCCGAGGCCGCGCCGGAGACCTCCATGACGCGCTCCGCTCGGTAGTAGGCGACGACGGCGGCGACGCGATCGACCGGGACGTGGAGGGTGAGGACACTGACCGTATGCATGCAACAACTATTGCATGTGCCCTTCAATGCCTCTACTCTTTGCGTGAATCGGATCACAGTCGACGGAGGAACCATGTCGCAGTCACACCCCACCACCGCTCCGCCCGACGAGGCCCTGCTCGCCCGACTGGACGGCCTGGAACCCGGGAAGCCGCACCGCCGCCTCATGGTGATGGGTGGGCTCGGCTACACCTTCGACTCCTTCGACGGCGCTCTCATGGGCTACGCACTCTCGGCGCTGATCGTCGTCTGGCACATCCCGAAGGGCACCGCGGGCTGGCTGCTGTCGTCGATCTTCTTCGGCTACCTGGTGGGCGCACTGCTCGCGGGCGTGCTGGCCGACCGGTTCGGCCGCCGCCGCCTCATGCTGACGTCACTGCTGATCTTCTGCGCGTGCAGCCTGCTCATGGGCACGTCGCACTCGGTCGGTGAGCTGTTCGTCTGGCGCGTCCTCGCGGGAGTGGGCATCGGCGCGGAGACCGCGCTCATCGCCCCGTACATCGCGGAGTTCCTGCCCGCCCGGGTGCGCGGGAAGTTCGTCGCGCGGACCGTCGGGTTCCTGTCCTTCGGCTACATCCTCGCGGGTGTCGTCGCGCCCCTGGTGATCTCGCCCCGTCCGGAGACCGGGTGGCGGATCGCGGCGGTGATCTGCGCCCTGCCCGTGCTCCTTCTGCTCTGGTGGCGGCGCAGCATGCCCGAGTCGCCCCGGTACCTGCTGGCACAGGGGCGCACGCAGGAGGCCGTCGCGGTCGTCGAGCGGTTCGAGAGCGAGTGCGGGGTCGAGCCGGTGGCGCTCACGACCACCCCCGGGACAGCGGGGACGGATCCGACCCCGGTCCCGCAGCCGTCGGCCCTGGCGCGCCTGAGCGGCCTCTGGGCGGGGCCCATGGCGCGCACCACCCTGGTGATCTGGACCCTGTGGTTCGTGCTCACCGGCGTCAACTACGGCTTCTCGAGCTGGCTGCCGACCCTCCTGGTCACGGAGAAGGGCTTCACCATCACCAAGTCCTTCCTGTTCGCGCTCATCACTGCGATCGCCCAGGTACCGGGCTACTACCTCGCGACCCGGCTCATCGACCGGATGGAGCGCAAGTGGCTGATCGCGGCGTACGCGGCGGGGGCCACCGTGTCGGCGCTGATCATCGCGCTGTCGTCCAGCGAGACGATGCTGCTGGTCGGGGCGTCGCTGCTGGCCGCGTTCGTGAACGGTGCCGCGGCGGTCTACTACACCTACACCGCCGAGCTCTACCCCACCGCGATCCGCGCGACGGGCATGGGCGCGGCCTCGGCCGTGGGCCGGGTCGGCGCCATCCTCGCGCCGATCACCATCGGCTACCTCAGCGCGGCGGGCCTGAGCTTCTCCGCGATCTTCCTGTTCCTGGTCGCGCTGCTGGCCGTCGGCATCATGGTGGTCGTGGCCTTCGGCCCGCGCACCTCTGGCCGCGCCCTCGAAGCCGCCTCCCCGAGCCTGACCGAAACCGTCTGAAGGAGAACATCATGCGCACGCTGATCATCAACGCCCACACCCTCGAGGCCGCCACCGGCGAGCGCGTCGACGGGGCCTGGCTCGACCTCGCCGACGGCGTCATCGCCGCGACCGGCACCGGCGCCCCGCCCACGGTGCCGGGCGATGTGCGCGTCATCGACGCCCGCGGCGGCACCGTCATGCCGGGCCTCGTCGACGCGCACGTGCACGTCCTGCTCAGCTCGATCGACCGAGCGGAGGTGGGGAACTGGACGCCCGGCTACGCGACGGTGCGCGCCCTCGGCGCCGCGGGAGCGATGCTGCGGCGCGGGTTCACGACGGTCCGCGACGTGGGCGGCGCGGATCACGGCATGGCACGCGCGCTCGACGAGGGCCTGTTCCCCGGCCCGCGGCTGATCTTCGGCGGCAAGGCGATCTCGCAGACCGGCGGGCACGGCGACCTGCGGCCGCTCAGCGACGACGCGCACCCGTGCTGCCAGTCGCAGCCGGGGTTCTCCCGGATCGCCGACGGTGCCGACGCCGTCCGCGCCGCCGCCCGCGACGAGTTCCGCAAGGGCGCACACCACCTCAAACTGGTCGTCTCCGGCGGCGTGGCCTCGCCCGCCGACGAGATCGACGCGGTGCAGTACACGGAGGAGGAGATCCGCGCGGCCGTGGTCGAGGCCGAGAACCACAACCGGTACGTGACCGTGCACGCCTACCATCCGCGCTCCGTGAATCAGGCCCTCCGGGCGGGCGCGCGGTGCGTGGAGCACGGCAACCTCATCGACGACGAGACCATCGCCCTCATGCTGGAGAAGGAGGCCTTCCTCGTTCCCACCATCATCACGTACGAGGCGATGTTCCAGGCGGGTCCGGCATCCGGGCTCAGTGCCGGCTCGCTGGAGAAGTTGGGCCAGGTGCTCGACGGTGCGGTCGACGCCCTGGACCGCGCGCATCGCGCCGGCGTCGACATCGTCTACGGCAGCGACCTTCTCGGTGGCCTTCAGGTTCGCCAGCTCGACGAGTTCGAGATCCGCACCCGGGTCCAGCCCGTGCTGGACGTGATCCGGGCCGCCACCAGTACCGCGGCCCGGTTGCTGAACATGGAGGGCAGGATCGGGACGCTCGCGCCCGGCGCGGAGGCGGACGTCCTCGTGCTCGACGGTGACCCGCTCACCGACGTGCGGGTGCTCACGACGCCGGACCGCCACTTGCGGTACGTGATCCGGCGCGGCGAGGCGTTCGGGATCGCCGAGTAGGGCGCGTTTCTCAGGCGGGGCGGGCCGTCAGGTCGGCGGTGTCCGCGAAGACGAGGTCGCCCGCGTCACTGAGCACGGCCCACCGTCGGGCGGGCTCGGCGATCCGCTCGCCGTCGTACTCTGTAGCGACGGGGGTGAACTCGCCGAAGTCCTCGACGATCTCCCCCGCGACCTCACGGTCGGTACCCGCGAAGGCGGTGACGGCCTTCCCGACCGCGTGCCCGGAATCCCCTTCCGCGGGAACGGTCTCGCCGTCTGCGGGGGTGGTGCCGCCCTCGGAGGGGTCGGTGCTCGACGTGGCCATGGTGCGCCTTCCGTGAGGGCTGTTCGGTCCGATGGCTCGCCATCGGATCCGACGGTCCGCGGTACTCCCGCCGGTCGCTCGACGGAATCGATAACGGAGCAAAGATCGCCGACGACGTCCACAATCTTGTTCGTTATCTTCGCGGAACAATAAACGCACTCGAAGTCTCCGCGGAAACGGATTCAGTACCAGCAACCCATTCCGCCCGTTTCCGTGCCATTTCTCGCGACCATTCCGGTGCATCCATTGTCCGGTCGATGCGATCACGCACGAACCGCCGTCCGCGTGATCGGACCCGCGCCGACGGCCTTCGTGCGATCCTTCACGCGCGGCATGATGAACGTGAACGCCGACCACGAGGAGCGGAACGTGACGGAGCGTGATCTACAGCGGGTCGATCTGAACCTGCTCGTCGCGTTCGACGTCCTCATGTCCGAACGCAGTGTCACCCGGGCGGCGGCGCGCATGCAGCTGGGCCAACCGGCGATGAGCGCCGCGCTGGCGCGGCTGCGCCGGCTGTTCGACGATCGCCTGCTGGTGCGGGAGGGCCGAACGCTGGTGCCGACCCCCGTCGCGGAGTCGCTCATCGGTCCGGTGCGACAAGCCCTGGCACTCATGGAGAGCGCTCTCGGCCAGCGGTCCGGCTTCGACCCGGCGAAGGACGAGCGGACCTTCACAGTCCTCACGAGCGACTACTTCCTCGTCCTGCTGCTCCGCCCCCTCCTCGCCGCGCTCCGGCGCGAGGCTCCGGGCGTGCGCATCCATGCGCGCCAGGTCGACGCGGACTACGCCGACGTGCTTCGACAGGGTCTGTTCGACCTGTGCATCGTGCCCCGCGAGTCGCAGCGCTCCGAGGTCACTCTGCGCAGTGAGGATCTGTTCACCGACCGTGTCATGTGCGCCGTGGATTCCGCGAACCCCGAAGTGGGTGACCGACTCACCCTGGAGCAGTTCCAAACCCTGCCGTACGTCGCCTTCTCCGGCGGGCCCGCGCTCGAGACGACCGCGCAGCGCCAGCTCCGCGCGCTCGGCATCGACCGCCCGATCGACGTCTCCGCGCACGGCTTCGTCTCCGCACTCATCATGCTCCGCGACACACCGATGTTCACACTGGTCCATGAGCACCTCGGGATCAGCCTCACCGAGCAGGCTCGACTACGGCTACTCGAGCCGCCCGTTGCCCTGGACCCCATCACCGCCACGATGCACTGGCTCCCTCGCCAGGACGAAAGCCCTGCGCACCAGTGGCTACGCAGGCAGTTCCGGGAGTCCGCAGCCGCTCTCTGACGAAGTATCAACGTCATCGATGCACTATATCGATATGCATCGATAACACTTGTGTGATCCACACCACTACCGTCGAAGGAGATCGACCGCCCGAACGCATCCACCCGATGCCCCGGCTCCGCGGTTCGACCCCCTTCTCAGGTAGGAGTTCGCCATGCGCGCAATTCAATTGGACGAGTACGGCCCCGTCGAGAACTACCGGCTCGTCGACGTTCCGGAGCCCTCCGCGGGCCCCGGCGAGGTCCGGATCAAGGTCGAGTACTCCGGCGTCCGCTGGGGCGACGTGATGAACCGGCGGGGCACCCTCGTGCGCCCCGATCCCCCGTTCATCGTGGGTCTTGAGGTCGCCGGCACCGTCGACGAGATCGGCGAGGGCGTCACGGGGTACGCCGTGGGCGACCGCGTGGTCAGCATGGTCGACGAGGGCGGCTACGCCGAGTACGCGGTGGCTCCGCAGCACCTTCTCGCCAAGATCGACGACGACGTCGCCCTCGACAAGGCGCTGGCCTACTTCCTCAACCTGCGCGTCGCGTACATGATCGTCTACCCCTGGGCCAAGGTGCAGGAGGGCGAGACCGTGCTGCTGCATGCGGCCTCCGGCGGCGTCGGCTTCCTGGTACTCCAGATCCTCAAGCGCCGCTTCCAGAACGTGACGGTGATCGGCGTCTGCAGCTCGGAGGAGAAGGCCGCAAAGCTCCGCGCCGCCGGCTGCGATCACGTGATCAACCGGCTCACTCAGGACTACGTCGAGGAGGTGACCCGCATCGCGGGCACCAAGGCGACGGGCTACTCGAACGCCGCGCAGGCGGGCCAGGGCGTGGACCTGTCGATCAACGGCGTCTCCGGCCCGACGATCGAGGGCGACATGAAGGTGATCCGCAAGCGCGGCCGCTGGCTGCTGTTCGGCCGCCAGGCGGCGGACCGCGGCGCCACGATCGACACGCACCAGATCAACTACGACGGCATCACGATCATGCCCTTCTCGATCGTCGCCTGGTTCGGTCAGCCGGAATGGGAGGAGTCTCTGACCTTCCTCAACGACTGGCTCGCCCATGAGGAGCTCAACGAGTCCATGACCTGGCCGCTGGAAGAGGCCGCCGCCGCCGAGACCGCCATCGAGAACGGCAAGACCGTCGGCAAGGTCGTGCTCAAGGTCGCGCGGGACTGATCACCGTGCGCCGCTTCGTGGACATCTCCGTCGATCTCCGCAACGACATCACCCGGGCCGTCGCCCTCTTCGACGATTAGCCCCTTCCTCTTCCCCACCCATCACCACCCGGTGCCGTCCTCGGCGGTCCGGGTGCGAAAGGCACCTGAAATGTCCACATCGTTCGGCGAGGAGCTCTCGCGAAACTGGAACGTCCTGCTCGGGTCGATCATCGGCGGCGGCTGCGGCATCATCCCGCTGGCCGCCGCGGCCGGAGCCATGTTCATGCGCTCCATCCAGGCCGACTTCGGTTGGACCCGCACGGAACTCTCCCTGTCGTCGGTGGTGCTCGGCGTGGTGCTCGCGGGGATGGCGCCGCTCGTCGGCGTCCTCGTCGACCGGTATCGGACGTCGTGGATCGCCGGCGGCTCGATGGTGCTGATGGCGGGCGGGTGGGTTGCGCTCAGCCTCGTCGGCAACAACCTCGGTCTGTACCTGGCCCTGTTCGCCGTGACCACCGTCATCGCCGCCGGCGCGTCGGCGGTTCCCTTCGCCCGCGCCGTCAGCATCGCCTTCCCGGGCAACCGCGGTAAGGCATTGGGCCTGGCGATGATCGGCAACGGGGTCTCCGGGGTCCTGCTGCCGCTGTACATCGTTCCGCTCGTCGCCGCCGACGGCTGGCGCTCCGGGTTCCGGGCTCTGGCGCTCGTCGCCGTCGTCGCGGCGCCCATCGTCTTCGGGCTCCTCCGCAAGGGCGAGCGGAAGCCGGGGGTCGCCGACGCGGCCGCGGCGTTCTCCCCCGGCCCCGACCTCGCCACCGTCGGGATGACGGTGCGCCAGGCGATCGCGAGCCGTCCGTTCCGGATGCTGCTCGTCATCTTCCCGCTCGTCACGCTCTCGTTCGCAGGACTGCAGATGCATTTCCTGGCGATGCTCGGCGATGCCGGCCTCTCGGCACAGTGGGTGGCCTGGTACGCGAGCTCGATGGGCATCGCGCTCACCGTGACCCGCGTGATCTCGGGGTACCTGCTGGACGCCTTCCCCGCCCAGCGGGTGTGCGCGATCATCATGGGCCTCGGCGCCGCCTCGGTCCTGGTCTTCGCCTTCAGTGGCACAGCCGGATCGGTCTTCGGCGCGATCGCCATCGGGCTGGTGAGCGGTGCGGAGATCGACATGCTCGGCTACTTCGCCTCGAAGTACTTCGGGTTCGCCTCCTACGGGCGGGTGTACGGAATGCTCTGGTCCACGATCCTGCTCACCACCGCCGTCTCGCCCATCCTGTACGGCCTGGTCAAGGACGGCACCGGCAGCTACACGCCCGCACTCGTGGCGGGAGCCGCCCTCCTCGGCGTCGCGAGCCTGTTGCTGCTGCGCATGGCCCGTATCCCCTACCTCCCGACAACTTCCGGGCCCCCGGCCCCCGTCGGGCGGTCCGACGGTACGCCGATCGGCACCGTCGGCATCGCTCCCGTGGCCTGATCCACTTCTCCGAAAGGCGACGCCATGAAGTTCGCGACCTACTCCGACGTCCCGGGTGGGGCCACCCGTGCCGCGGTGCTCGACGGCGAGATGTTGTATCCCGTATCCGGCGCGTCGAGCGTGCTCGATCTGATCGGCGACGGGCTGGATCAGCTTCTGCTGCACGGTCGTACCGCCCGCGAGACCGCTTCTCCCGTTCCGCTCGCCTCGGTCCGACTCGAGGCGCCGCTGCAGCCCCCGTCGATGCGCGACACGATGAGCTTCCACGAGCACATCGTCAACTGCATGGGCGAGGTCGATCCGTTGCACCACGAGTTCCCGTGCTTCTACGTCACCAACCACGACGCGGTGATCGGCCCGAACGACGAGGCCCGCGTCTCCCCCGGCTGCGAGCAGTTCGACTACGAGCTCGAGGTGGCGACGGTGATCGGCCGGCCCGGCACCAACATCGCTCCGAACGAGGCGGCCGAGCACATCATCGGCTACACCACCTACATCGACTGGAGCGCACGGGATCTCCAGTTCGAGGAGATGCAGCTCCGGCTCGGCCCGGCCAAGGGCAAGGACGGTGCCACCACCCTCGGCCCGGTCCTCGTGACGGCGGACGAGTTCGCCCCGCTGCGCGCGGGCAAGGGCCACGACATCGGTATGCGCGTCGCGATCAACGGCGAGCCGATCAGCAGCGGCAACTGGTCGTCGATCAATTGGACTTTCGACGATGTCGTCGCCTTCACCTCCCGCGGCACCTCGCTGCGGACGGGCGCGGTGATCGGCTCCGGCACCGTCGGCAAGGGTTGCCTGCTCGAGCAGCGCGCCCTCGACCCCGAGGGTTTCCGCGGCTGGCTCCGGCCCGGCGACGTGGTCACCTTCGAGGTCGACCTCATCGGCCGCATGGACATCACCGTCGGATCCCCGCTTCCCCGCCACCCCCTCAGCTCCGGCCACTGAAACACCAACACCGAACAGGAAAGAAGATCATGATCGTTGTACTCACCGTTTTCAAGTACGTGGAGGGCGCCCCGATTCCGGCGCAGAAGGAGTCCGAGGCCCTGGAGGCCGCGCTCCAGGAGGAGATGATCGACACCGGCGACATCCTCTGGTTCCACAGTCGGCTGAAGTTCTTCGGCACGGAGGTCGGCGGCGTCCGCTGGGACGATGCGGCGCTCTACGCCGTGCGCGACGCCGAAGCCATGCGCCGCTGGATGCTGTGGGACAAGCACCGCGCGGTCGACGCTGCGATGGCCGAGAACAACGCCCTCGTCTCCGTGCTCCCGTTGCAGTTCACCGACGCCGAGGACACCGAGGCGGCCATGAACGAGTTCCTCGCCGTCATGCGCGAGGGCGCGTTCGACCGCGCGGAACACGGGCTGACGCTGGACTTCCCGGCGGCCCGCTTCGGTCCCGACTACGCCATGCCCGAGCTCGCGGACCTCGCCGCCGGCACCGACCGGAAGTGAGGGATCACCGTGAAGGTCGTGACCTTCCACCGGCAGGGCGACCCCGCCCCGCGACTCGGCCTGGACAACCGGGACGGCTCCACCTACACCGACCTCACGGCGCGATTCCCCGAGGACCCCGCGTTCGGGTCCATGCTCGCGTTCATCGACGCCGGCGCGCCCGCTCTCGAGAAGGCCTGGGAGGCATTCCTGAAGCTCGACGGTGCCTTCCTCGTCGAGCAGGGCACCGTCACCCTGCTCTCGCCGTTCCGGCCGCGCCGCCTGCGCGACTGCGGGCTGATCGTGGCGCACCTGCGCCCGAGCATGCTCAAGAGCGCGCAGTGGCTCGCGGCGAACACCGACGCACCGTCGGCGATGGAGCTCTACACCGCCTTCGACCCGATCTTCGCCCCGCACTACGACCCTGCGGTGCCCCCGCTCTTCGTCGACCGCGACCCGGCCACCGCCTGCGCGCCGGGCGCCGTGCTCACCTGGCCGGCCGAGAGCGCGTGGATGGACTACGAACTCGAGCTCGCGGTGGTGATCGGGAAGGCCGGCACGGACATCGCGCCGGAGAACGCCGCGGACCACGTCTTCGGCTACACCGTCTACAACGACTGGACGCTGCGCGACATCCAGGCGGCGAACATGCGGCGCAGCGGCGAGGTCCACGGCGACGCCAAGGACTTCCCGGACTCCAACTCCTTCGGGCCGTGCGTGGTCACCAAGGACGAGATCCCCGATCCCCGGAACCTCGCGATGACGGTCCGCGTGAACGGGGAGGTTTGGGGCGCAGGCAGTTCCGCACGGATGATCCACTCCTTCGAGGACGCCGTCGTCGCCTTCAGCCGCAACGGCGGCATCAAGGCCGGCGAGGTCTGGGGCACGGGCACCGTCCCCGACGGCTCCAGCTTCGAGCTCGGCAAACGGCTCCCCCGGCCCGCGTTCGTCGAGCTCGAGATCGAGGGCATCGGAAAGCTCTCCCACTACGTCGTCCCGCAAGCCTGAAACACTCACCCCGAAAGAAGTACCACCATGTCCACTCAACTCGCACTCGAGGACGACCCCCGCCTCATCCGCCTCACCGACGAGGTCTACGTCTTCGGCACCTACCCGTACAGCGGCCTCGTCGTCACGGACGAGGGCTGCATCGCGATCGACGGCCCCATGTCGCCGAACATCTGCGCACCCTGGAAGGAGTTCATCGACGCGAAGGGGCCACTGCGGTACCAGGTGTACTGCGAGCACCACTCCGACCACACCATCTCCGCGCCCTACCTGCAGCCGGAGGTCCTGGTGTCGTCCGAGACGACGCGTGGCGTCATGGATACCGACGAGGTGGCCCGGGAGGCCATGCGCACCTGGGGTGCCTACCCGGATGTCGACAGTGCCGTCATCGACGGCTACCGCATGGCCTACCCGACGCTGACGTACCGCGGGCGCCTCAATCTGGAGCTGGGTGGCAAGCGGTTCACGCTGTTCGAGGCCCCGGGGCACACCATGGGTTCGACGGTCGTGCACGCGATCGACGATCGCGTCGCCTTCATCGCCGATCTCGGTGCGACCCCTGCCATCCAGTCCGGTGACCCCGTCGCGTGGCTGACCACGATCGCGCTGTTGGAGACGCTGGACGTCGACTGGTACGTGCAGGGTCACATGGACCCGATGCGTCGCGAGGACCTGCACGAGTGGCGGCTGGCTCTGCTCGGCGCGCTGGACACCGCGCGCGAGCGGGATCGCGAGGGCCTGACCCCGGATCAGATCGTCGCGCAGGGCGGCGTCTTCGACGTCGCGAAGATCCTCGGCGGCAAGACCTTCCTCGGCCGCGACGACATTCCGCCGGGCCTGCTGACCTTCGGCGCGGGTGCGCTCCAGGCGATCGGCGCCGAGCGCATGTCCGAGGCCGTGCACCGCCATCCCACCGATTCCCTCTCGGCCGCACTCGGCCCCGTCAGTACCCAGGAGTGAGTTCCATGAGCCAGGACGTCTTCATCATCGGCGTCGGCATGACGCCCTTCGGCGTGCACGCCTCCGAGACCGTGCCGACCCTGACCGCACGCGCGGTCCGCGAGGCGCTCGCCGACGCCGGCATCACGCCGGCCGAGGTGGAAGCCGCCTACTTCGGCAACACCACCCAGGGACCGCTGGAGGGGCAGGCGATGATCGCCGGTCAGATCGCGCTCCGCGGCGTCGGTTTCGAGCGCATCCCGATCTTCAACGTCGAGAACGCCTGCGCGAGCGGTTCGTCCGCGCTCAATCTCGCGATCACCAGCGTGCGGGCGGGCGAGGCCTCCGTCGCGCTCGCGGTGGGCGCCGAGAAGATGAACACCGGCGACAAAGCGAAGACGATGAGCGTCTTCGACGGTGCCTACGACCTGTCCGATCCCGCTGCGCTGCAGCGCACTCTGGACGCGCTCGGCGGCGAGGTCGACACCAGCGACGCCGGGCAGCGCAGCATCTTCATGGACATCTATGCCGCGATGGCACGCAATCACATGACGACCTTCGGCACCACGCAGGAGCAGATCGCCGCGGTCTCGTCGAAGAATCACGGTCACTCGGTGAACAACCCCCTGTCGCACTACCGCAAGGCCATGAGCGTCGAGGAGATCCTCTCGGCGCGAGCACTCGCCTACCCGCTGACCGTCCCCATGTGCTCGCCGCTCACGGACGGCGCGGCCGCGGCGATCGTCTGCACCGCGGAGGTCGCCGCGCGGATCGCCGGGAACAGGAACGTCCGGGTGCTCGCGTCCGTCGCCGGTACGAGCGTCGAACGCGAGACGGCCGACTACTCGAAGCACGTCACGCGGCTCGCCGGCGAGCGCGCCTACGAGCGCGCGGGTATCGCGCCGAGCGACGTGGACGTCGCGGAGGTGCACGACGCCACGGCGTTCGGCGAGCTCGCGATCAGCGAGCACCTCGGCTTCTTCGAGCCCGGCGGGGGCGGCGCGGCCGCCGAGGCCGGGGAGACGACCCTCGGCGGCCGCATCCCGATCAACACCTCCGGTGGGCTCGAGTCCAAGGGCCATCCACTGGCGGCGACCGGGCTCGGCCAGATCTTCGAGCTCGTCACGCAGCTGCGCGGCGAGGCCGGGGCCCGGCAGGTCGACGGTGCGCGGATCGCCCTCGCCGAGAACGGCGGAGGCTTCAGCCCGTTCGGCACCGGCGAGGAGGCCGTCGCCGTGGTCACGATCCTCAAGGCACCCTGATGGCGATCATCGACTACTTCGACCAGGGCTGGGCCCGCAACGCCGGCGGTGACGCCTTCGTCCTGGGCGATCGACGGTGGACGTACCAGGAGGCCGGTGAGCTGACCTGCCGGATCGCCCACGCGCTGCTCGGCGAGAAGGTCGCGCTCACCGGCAACGCCGCGGTGCTCTCCCCCAACGACCCCGTCGGCTGGATGTGCGTGCTCGGCATCTGGCGGGCCGGCCGCACCTGGGTGCCGCTGCATCCGGGCGAGCCGGCGAGCACCTCGGCGCAGCTCATGCGCCAGTTCGATTGCGAGGCACTGTTCTTCCACAGCTCGATGCGCACCGAGGCCGAGGAACTCTGCGCGGCTCTGCCGCAGGTGAGCCTGGTGATCTGCATCGACTCCGACCTCGACGGGGCCTACACCTCGCTCGAGAACTGGATCGACGGCGCACCGTCGACCCGCCCGACGGTGCCCTACGACATGGACGACGTGGTGATGATCTCGCCCACCGGCGGCACCACGGGCCTGCCCAAGGGCGTGATGAACACGCATCGCACCCTGGCGAACACGTGCGCGCACCTGCTCATGGCGTTCGAGTACGGCGACGACGAGCACGTCGTGAACCTCGCGGCGGCTCCGCTGACGCACTCCGCCGGCATCGTCACCCTGCCCACCATGGTGCGGGGCGGCACCGTCGTCATCATCGAGCGGCCGGACCCGGCCTCCGTGGTCGCGGCGATCGAGGAGCACCACGTGACGGACCTGTTCCTGCCGCCGACGGTGATCTACCGGATGCTCGACTGGGTGGCCGGACGCGACTGCGACTTCTCCTCGCTGCGGTACTTCGTGCACGGCGCGGCGCCGATGTCGGTGGAGAAGCTCAAGCGCGCGATCGAGGTGTTCGGCCCCGTGATGATGGCGGCGTACGGGCAGACCGAGGCCTTCGCGGCCATCGCCTACGCGCGGCCCGACGAGCGGGTCAAGAACGGGATCATGGTGCCCGACAGCCGACTCGACTCCTGCGGCCGGCCCTACCCGCTGATCTCCGTCGAGATCCGCGACCGGAACGATGCCGCGGTGTCCGTGGGCGAGAGCGGCGAGATCTGCGTGCGCGGCGATCTCGTGATGAAGGGCTACTACAAGCAGCCGGACAAGACCGCCGAGACGATCGTCGACGGCTGGCTGCACACCGGCGACGTCGGCCACTTGGACGAGGACGGCTACCTCTACATCACCGACCGGACCAAGGACATGATCATCTCGGGCGGCTTCAACGTGTACCCGAGCGAGATCGAGCAGGTGATCTGGGGCCATCCCGCGGTGGCGGACTGCGCCGTGATCGGCGTCCCCGATCCAGATTGGGGCGAGAAGGTGATCGCCGTCGTCGAGCTCTCCCCGGGCCAGCAGGTCGACGGGGCCGAACTCATCGCCCTGGTCAAAGAGGCACTGGGCAGCGTCCGGACGCCCAAGCGGATCGACATCGTCCCGAGCCTGCCGCGCAGTGGCACCGGCAAGGTGCTCAAACGCGCTCTGCGCGAGGACTACTGGTCCGGCGCGGACACCAAGATCTGACAACACGTATCCGAAGAAGGAAGGACATCATCATGACCACAGCGATTCTCGTCGGAGGCAACGGCTACATCGGGCGCGAGGTGACCCGTCAGTGGCTGCAGCGCGACCCCGCGGTGCAGCTCATCGTGACCAGCCGGGAGGACCGGCACGAGATCGAGGACCCGCGTGTGCAGCACGTGCAGGTGGATGCCGCCGACGCGGCGGCCTTCGAGAGCGCCCTCCCGGCCTCAGCCGACTACGTCGTCACCTTCACCTACGGCTCGAACGAGGTCCTGGAGAACATCCGCGGCTACGCCGAGAAGCACGGCGCGCAGGCCGTCGGCAACGTCGGCATTGGCGCCGTCGAGCTCCCCGGTTTCGAGGACTTCGTCGCCATGAAGAAGGCCGAGCTGGAGTTCCTCCGCGCCGGAGCGGTGCGCGTCGCGAACGTCGACGCCACCGTCGTCTACGGGGCCGACCGGGACGACGACCTCGCGAAGGCCGTGCGGTCCGGCGCGCTCCACGCGCTCCCGCCGATCAGCGTCGAGGTCGTCGCGCAGCTGCTCATTGACCGCCTGGTGCGCGCCTGGGCCGCCTGACCCGGCTCGATGTTGACACTGCTTACACGCCGGGCTACAGTCGTTCGTGTAAGCAGTGCATACATCGACGAGTGAGGGACATCATGCAGACGATTCTGGGCGCGAACGGGCAGATCGGCGAGGAGCTGGCGCGTTACCTGCACGAGAACGTCACCCAGGACATCCGGCTGGTCGGGCGCAATCCCGAGAAGGTCAACGAGACGGACGAACTGGTCAAGGCCGACCTGATGGACGCCGAGGCCACCGACCGCGCCGTCGCGGGCAGCGACATCGTCTACCTCACGGTCGGTCTGCCGATGGACTCGGCGATGTGGGAGGAGCGCTTCCCACCGATGATGGAGAACACCATCGCCGCCGTCCGCAGGCACGGCGCGAAGCTGGTCTTCTTCGACAACACCTACATGTACCCGCGGACGGCGGTCCCGCAGGTCGAGGGCAGGACGCCCTTCGAGCCGCGCGGGCGGAAGGCGGCCGTGCGCGCGCAGATCGCGACCCGGCTGCAGGAGGAGATGGGCGCCGGTCGCATCGAGGCCGTGATCGTGCGTGCCCCCGAGTTCTACGGCCCGGGCAAGACCCAGGGCCTGACCAACACCACCGTCTTCGACCGGATCACGAAGGGCGAGCGGCCCCTGGTCCCCGTGAGCGCCGACACCAAGCGCAGCCTGATCTGGACGCCCGACGCCAGCCGAGCGATGGGCCTGATCGGCAACACCCCCGACGCCTACGGTCAGACCTGGCACCTGCCGATCGACCAGAACCGCCTCACCTATCGCGAGATGATCGCGATCGCCTCCGAGGTCGCCGGCCGGAAGATCCCGTTCAGCACGATCCCGCTGTTCGTGTTCACGCTGGCCGGCCTGTTCAGCGAGAAGGCCAAGGAGGCCTCGGAACTCATGCCCCGCTACGGCAAGGACAACATCTTCGACACCTCGAAGTTCACGGCCCGGTTCCCCGATTTCCGGGTCACCACCTACCGCGAGGGCATCACGCAGATCCTGTCCTGACTGCGACGCCGGTCCCGCTCACCACGTCGTCGTAGACGTCTCGGGCCGCGAACGCCGCGGTCAGCGCCCGCTCGACGTTCCGCTGTGTGCCCCGACGGCCCGCAACCCGGTGCGCCTCGTGGGCGGCATGGTGCGCCTCCCGGAGCTCGACGGGGACCGGCCCGTCGTAGGCGGCGAGGTCTCGGTCGAGATCGTTGAGCATCGTCGTGGTCACGCCCCGCAGAGTGCGCCGGTAGCGTTGCACCGAGGGCGGCGTGAGCAGGCCGGCAGCACTGAGCGCCACCAGGATCAGCGCCAGCAGTAGCGTGATCGCGATCCGTAGCCCGCGCAGCAGCTCCGGGGTCGTCGAGGGAGTCATCGTGTTGTCGTAGTCGGCCGATTCGTGGCCTGGCAACGGCGTCAGGCGTCGGCCATCAGGCGGGTCATTCCCCGCAGCACGGAGCGGGTGACCGCCCCGCGCACGCGATCGGGGAGCGACGGTGCCGGGGCCGGTGCTCCCTTCCCCAGGCGCGGGAACAGCGCGAGGGCGTTCTCCCGCTCGATCCGGCGAGCGAGCTCCGCATCACCCGCGGTGTAGGTGTCGAGTCCGGCGGCGAAGTACTGCACGGCCACCTCGGGCGCGAAGGGCCAGTCGCTGCCGAACAGGACGTGGCCGGGGTCCGCGAAGGCCACCAGGCTCGGCAACGCCGCCGCGCTGGCGGACAGCGCGGTGTCGAAGTAGAAGCCCGAGAAGTCGTCGAGCACGTCCAGTGGGCTCCGACCTGTCTCGCCCGCGATGGTCAGGGCCATCCGGTGCGACGAGTAGGGCACGAATCCGCCTGCGTGGCTGAGGATGAACCGGATGCGGGGGTACCGTCGCCGGATCCCGTTGCGTACGAGCAGGTACGCGGCCCGGGTGGTGTCGAGCAGGAAGTCGGCCGCGAAGGGCGGAATCCCGTCGACGGCCGGTGCCGGGAGATCCGCCGGATGGATGAACACCGTCGCGGCCCGCTCGTCGAGAAGGCTGAGGAGCTGATCCTGCCCCGGCTCACCGAGATACGTGCCGCGGGCATTGGCGAGCAGGACCACGCCGTCGGCGTGCAGGTCGTCCAGGGCACGCCGGGCCTCGGCCGCCGAGGCGGCCACGTCGGGCGTCGGCAGGGTGGCGAAGAAGCCGAACCGGCCCGGGTTCGCCGCGACCACCGCCGCCGCCTCGTCGTTGAGCGAGCACGCCAGGCCCGCCGCCTCGGCGGAGTCGGTCAGGAAGGTCGTGCCCGGCGTCGAGACCGACAGGATCGCGGTGGCGATCCCCGCGCGGTCCATCACCCCGAGGGAGTCCTCGGCGGACCACGCGGGCAGGTCCCGCCCGCCGGCCGCGTCGATGCCCTCGGCGGCGAGCCGTTCACGGTACGAGGCGGGAATCATGTGGTGGTGGACGTCGATGCGCTGCATGGAATCTCCGTGGTTCGGCGGGACGGTGGATCGGTGGCGGCGGCGGGCTCCGCGATCCGGCTCGGGTCCGGATCGCGGACGGTGCCGCCTACCCTCCGGCGTGGAAGGGCTCGGTGCCGAGGACGAGCCGGAGCCCGGCGATACCGGAGTGCTCCTGGGCGTAGCGCAGCTCTCGGCTGAGGTCGCTGAGGCTGTTGCGCGGCGGCACCCCCAGGCTGAGGGTGGACAGCGTGCCCAGCGCGTAGCCCTCCGAGTCCACGTAGGCGGCGCCGCTGTCACCCGGCACCCCGGGCCGCGCGGCGATGACCGTGTGCGCCCAGCCGCCGGCGTCGGGCTCCGGGGACTGCAGGGTTCCGCGGTGCGGTGACAGCGCGTTCACGCCACCCCGCAGCGACGAATCGCCGTAGCCGAAGACCCGCTCCCCCGCGTGCACCCGATCGACCCCGAGACCCACCGGGCCGCCCCAGGTGGGGAGCGACGGATTGACGGATCCGGCGGCGCTCTTCGGCAGCCGGATCAGCGCGAAATCGTTGTTGGCGCACAGGTCCGCGCCCTTCTCCCCCGCTTCCTGCATCGTCCTCCAGCTGGAGTAGGCGAGGGAGCCCGTGGCCTTCGTCGTGCCCTCGGCCCGCACCGACCCACCGGTGCGCAGGTCGACGGCGGTGCCCAGGGGCACGGTCTGCGCGGTGCAGCCATTCGGCAGCTTGTCCGTGCCCGTGTAGCCGCAGTGCGCGGCCTGGCCCAGGTACACCTCTCCCTTGGCGTCGGTGAAGACGAAGTTGGTCGTGCACTGGCTGTCGCCCGTGTAGGCCTGCACACCCGGGTGCAGCGTCGCCTGCGCGGCGGGGGCCCAGGACACCCCCGCCTCTGCGGCGGCGACGGTGTGCGCCGCCCCCGCGGAGGTCGCCGCGCCCGTGGACGTCGCCGCCCCGGACGTCCCCGTCGCAGCGGACGAGGCGGCGGGGCTGTCCGTCGCATCCGCCCCGCAGCCGGCGGTGGCTGCCAGAGCGGCGGCCGCCGCGACGGCGATGAGAGCGCGGGCGGCCCGAGTCAGGCGATCGTCGCTGTCGATGCGTCGCATCTGTTTCTCCTCATCTCACCCGATGATCGGGCGACGGTACCGGGTCTGGCGGTCTAGTTCGGTCTGCATGGCGGCCCGTACGCGGTCGGCGTAGTCCTCCGCGGCCTCGTCGGGCTCGGGGCGCATGGCGGGCAGGAAGGTGGTGCGGAGCTTGGTGGGCAACGGGATGTAGGGCAGCAGTCCCACCGCCCCGATGTTGACGCCCCAGGGGATGGACACGGTGGTCGGCAAGCGGTTGAGGCGGAACCGCTCCCGCACGCCGGTCGCCTTGGCGAGCCAGGCACCGTCGTCGAGGACGACGACGGATTCCCCCGCACCGCTCGTGACCACGGGCACGATCGGGACGCCGGCTTCCACGGCGAGCCGGGCGAAGCCGGAGCGGCCGTCGAAGAGCACCGTGTTGCGGTCCTTCCAGGTCTTGAAGGCGTCGACATCGCCGCCGGGGAAGACGAGGACGTGATTGCCCTCTGCGAGGGACTCCTTCGCGGTCTCGCGGCCGGCGGGCCGGGAGCCGAAGGGTTCCAGGAACCGTCCGACGCCGAGTTGCCACGCCACCTGATGGGTCAGCACGATCACCGGGCGCTCATCGCCGCTCTCGCGGTGCCCGATCCCGAAGGCGACCACGTTGAGGTCGAAGACACCGCCGAAGCCGTGGTTGGCGACGAAGAGCACGGGTTCGTCGGGAATCGGTGCCGCGATGGTGGTCTCGTGCCGGTTGTACGCGCCGACGAAGGTCTCCAAGGCCCGCGCGATGCGGTCGCTCCAGTCCGTCATCTCCCGATCGTCGCCTTCAGTCGCGGCAGTTGCCCCAGCGGGTTGTGCCGCTCGATCTCGAGACGCTGCTCGGTGGTGAAGGTCTCGCTGAGGCCGGGCGCGGGGTCGCGGTCACCGTGCTGGTCCAGCACGAGCGCCGAGAAGGGCCAGTCGCTGCCGAACACGATGTGGTCGCGGCTGGTCGCGGCCAGCACGCTGTTCATCGCGGTGGGCGCCGCACTGAGGGCAGTGTCGTAGTACATGCCCGCCACCTGTGCCTTGACGTCGAGCAGCGAGATCTTCGGCAGGCCGAGACGGCCGAGCACCGTCTGCGAGGCGACGCCGATGCGATGCGTGAGGAAGGGCAGGGTGCCGCCGGCGTGCGCGAGCTGGAACCGGATGTTCGGATACCGCTCCATCACGCCGGTCATCATCATCATGGTCGCCGCGCGCGTGGTGTCGAAGGTGAACTCCGCGAGGAAGTCCGGCAGCGGCAGGTGCGGCTTCGCGTTGTCGGGGATCGCCGCCGGGTGCACGAAGACATACGCGGAGCGCCGGTTGAGCTCCATCATCAGGGGCTCGTACCGCGGATCGCCCAGGTACACGCCGTCGTAGGCACTGAGCAGCGTCACGCCGTCGAGGTGGAGCACGTCGAGCGCGTACGCGAGCTCGGCGATGGACGCGATGAGGTTGGGCAGGGGCAGGACCGCGAAACTGCCGAAGCGCTTGGGGTGCTTCTTGATCAGGTCCGCCGCGTACGTGTTGCAGTACCGCGCGAGGTCGATCGCCTCCTTACCGGCGAGGAAGGAGACGCCGGGGTCCGATACGGCGAGGACGCGAGCGGAGATGCCGTAGTAGTCCTGGAAGGCGAGGTCCGCCTCGGGCGACCACGTGGGCGTCGGGTAGCCGCCGATTGTGAAGTGCCCGTGCGAGAGCAGCGCCGCCCGGTACTCCGGCGGCAAGAAGTGGGCGTGCAGGTCCACGCGGTACTGGCCCGTGGGAGCTGCGAAGCCCGGCTCCGGCTTGGCAGCGGCGGGTGCTGCGGCTGCAGCGCCGAGGGCGACCGCGCCGACGGTCGTCGCGGCGCCGGCGAAGAAGTTGCGGCGGTTGATCATCGAGGGGGCTCCGGTCTGCGGCAGGGTTGTCTTCACTGGGGGTGTATCGGTTGTCAGGGCTCGAGCGCGAACTCGGCCACGGCCGTCGCGAGGGTCTCGTCGCCCAGGCCGATGCGCGCCTCGACGTGATCACCGGGGCGGACCGGAACCATGGGGCCCAGGGCTCCGGAGAGAACGACGTGCCCGGCGCGCAATGGATCGCCCAGGTCGCGGGCCGTCTCGGCGAGCCACAGCAACGCGTTGAGCGGATCGCCGAGGCAGTCCGTGCCGTATCCGGTGGAGGCGATCGTGCCGTTGACCGTCATCGTCATCGTCACCGCCGACGGGGTGATCGCGTCGGGGAGCCTGTCGCCGATCACGTACAGGCCGGCGCTCGCGTTGTCGGCCACGGTGTCGGCGTAGCTGATGTCCCACTGGGCGACTCGGCTGTCGACCACCTCGATGGCGGCGTGGCTCCGGGCGACGGCCCGGCGGACGGACTCGAGCGTGAGGTCACCGTCGAGGTCCTCGCCCAGGACGAAGGCGATCTCCGCCTCGACCTTGGGCTGCAGGAGCATCGAGCCCGGGATCGGCGTCCCGGTCACGTCCATGTCGTCGAACAGCACCCCGAAGTCGGGGCGGTCGACGCCGAGCTGCGCCTGCACGACCGGGTTGGTCAGCCCGATCTTGCGGCCGACGACGACGGCGCCGCGATCGACGCGGTCCTGGGTGAGCAACTGCTGCACGGCGTACGCCGCCGTGACATCGGTGGGCCCGATGAGGTCGCGGATCGGCAGGCACGGGCTGCGCAGGTCTGTCGCGGTCAACAGTCGGCGCGCGGCGGTGGTGATGGTGTCGGCGCTCATGCGGGCCTTCCGGTCTGGGTGGGGGTGGCGTCGATGCGGGTCGTGGTGCGGCTGTCGGTACCGGACGGTGCGACCTGCCGGACCAGTGCGCGGGTCAGGTCCGCGGCGTCCCGGCTCGCGCCGAAGACGTACTTGTCAGGTCGCAGGACCACGACGGTGCCGGGCCGGTGCCCGGCGCGCCGCAGCCACGAGGTCAGGAGGTCGTCGGTGTCCTCGAGGTCGAGGAGACCGGCCTTGCGGCGGCCGTCGCCGATCCGCCCCTGCGGCCGCGCGCCCGAGCGGTAGATCGTCGCGAAGTTCGCGCCGAGACGCTCCCACACGAGCGCCTCCGCGCCGAGCGCCTCGCGCGGGTCGGTCTCGAATCCGATGACGGCCCAACCGATGCCGAGGGCGTCGTCGAGCCGGACCCGGTGGCCGTCGTAGCGCCGTACCACGGGCTGCGGCGGCAGGGTGCCCTCGATACCGCGGACCGGCTTGCGGTCGAGGCCGAGGTACTCGCCGCGACGGAACCGCGGCTTGGGCTTCATGCCGGCCCGCCGCACCCAGGCGCCGAGTGCGGGCACGCGGAGCGCCGAGCGCAGCGCGATGTCCCGCGACCGCGCGAGGGCCCTGCTCTGGACGGAGACGAGCGACTTGTTGAACACGGACAGCTCGATCATCGCCTTCGCGTGATGCCGGCGCTCGGACTCGTAGGTGTCGAGGATCGCGGGATCGGCCCCGTGCTGCAGGACGGCCTGGAGCTTCCAGGACAGGTTGTCCGCATCGCGAACGCCGGCGTTCATGCCCTGGCCGATGAACTGCGGGGTCATGTGCGCGGCGTCGCCCGCGAGCAGGATGCGGCCCTCGCGCCAGCGGTCGGCGATCACGGCGTTGAAGGTGTAGACGAGGCGCCGCTCCACGGTCACCTCGTCGACGTCGACGTACTGCCCGATGAGTCGCTGCACCGTCGCGTCGGACTCGAACTCGTCCTTCTGGTCGTCGTCGGCGAGGTTGAACTCGAACCGGTGATGCCCGCCGGGCTGAGGACAGCTCACCGTCGGCATATCCGGATCGCAGACGAAGTCGAAGTACGGGAGGTGGCGGAACGGGTCCGCGCCCTCCTTGGCGGCCAGGTCGACGACGAGCCACCGCTCGGGGAAGCTCTTGCCGCTCATGTCGATACCGAGGCCGGTGCGGATGACGCTGCGGCCACCGTCGGCGCCGACGAGGTACGACGCGCGCACCGCCTCGCGGGTGGCATCATCGATCACGTTGTCCTGCTTGCCGTACCCGCTGCCGGTGGAGGCCGCGTGAACGACGATCACGCCGTCGGCGTCCTGCTCGAACTCGACCACCTCGCGGCCCCGTCGGACCTCGACGTTCGGGTAGCGGATGAGGGTGTCCCCCAGCTTCGTCTCCAGGTAGGGCTGGTAGAAGAAGTTCGTCACGGGCCACCACAGCGGGCGCTGCGGCTGGCGGAACTGGACGAGCACCTCGCCGTCGGAGGTGACCCACTGGACCGCCGAATCGACGTTCATGTCCTCGTGGATCTCGTCGGCGACGCCGGCGGTCTGGAAGACGCGCAGGGCCTCGTCGTCGGTGTAGACGGCGCGAGCGTTCCCGTAGAAGTGCGGTTCGCGCTCGAGGACGAGGACGGACAGGCCCCGTCGGCCGAGGAGGTGGGCGAGGGTGAGGCCGGTGGGCCCGAGGCCCACGACGGCGACGTCGTAGTCGTTCACTTCTTCATTCCGATCGGTGTGCTGAGGGCGGGAACGGTCCGCTCCGGGCGGCGGAGGTTGCGGAGGGCTTCGCGGACCTGGGCGAGGTTGTCGGTCATATGGACGGTGTCGTGGCCCCAGATGCTGATGCCCTGGTAGGTCGTCGGCTGCCAGGCGGCTTCGAGCTCGGGAGTGACGACGATGGGATTCCAGCCGACCTCGAGTTCGAACCCCGAGGGCGTGACGCAGTAGAAGGACAGCTCACGGTCGTTGGTGTGCTGGCCCACCGTCCACGCGATGCGGAAACCGAGGTCGCGGACCCGCTGGTAGGCGGCGAGCATGTCGTCGAGGTCGGCGACCTGGATGTTGACGTGCTGCGCCCGGGTGCGGATGGGGTCGACGGGCAGGTGATGCAGGCCGGCGACGGCGATCGAATGGTGCCGCTCGTTGACCCGCAGGAAGCGGATCTTGAGCGTGAGACCGTTGACGTTCTCGTCGATGTAGTCCGAGAGTCGCGAGTCGAAGACGGTGCCGTAGTAGCGGTGGATGCTCGCCGGGTTCCGCGAGGTGATGGCGACGTGCCCCATGCCGGAGTCACCGGTCACGTAGCCGGAGGTGAGCATGCGCAGCGGCTGGGTGGTAGTCCGGCCGGTCGTGAAGACCTCCTGGACAATGCCTTTCGGTCCCGGGAAGCGCCACAATCGTTCCACGCCGCGCAGCGCGGCGTCCTCGGGGGAGCCCTCGACGATCGGAACGCCGCGATCACTGACTCGCTTGATGACCCGGTCGAAGGTCTCGTGATCGTCGACCTGCCAGCCGATCGCCATGAGGTCCTCGGCGGGGCCGCGGCGGATGAGGAAGCGGCACTCGTTCTCGTCGAGCCGGAATCGGAGGGTGTCGGCGTCGAGCTCGTCGACGTGCAGGCCGATCGCGTCGGCGCCGAAGCGGTGCCACTGCTGCATCTTCCGGGACTCGACGGCGAGGTAGCCGAGGTGGACGGCGCCGAAGACGGATCCCTGCTTCGCGACCTCTGTTGCAGCGGCGGTCATTCGGTGCCGCCGAGGAAGGTGGCGGCGAGGTCGTTGAACAGGTCGGCGCGCTCCCACTGCACCCAGTGACCGGTGCGCGCCGCGACGTAGAGGTCGCAGTTCGGCATGGTCTTGGCGAGCATCGGCCCGCCGGCCGGGCGGTTGACCTTGTCGTCGGCGCCCCAGATCACCAGGGTCGGTGCCTGGACGTCCGCGAGGCGGCGGTCGCGGGTGAAGTCCATGCGCAGGAGCGTGCGCAGCGCGGTGGGGCCGGACGGGCGGCGCAGCGGCGGGTTCGCGACGACATCGGGCTGGATGCTGGCCCGATACCGCAGCTCGATGAGTTCCTCCGGCACGGCCGAGGCGTCGTAGACGAGGTACTCGCGGATGAACTCGCTGAGCTTCTCCTTGCTCGGCCCGTCGCCGCCGTAGTAGCCGAGCAGTGAGTTGAGGCCCTTGGTCGGGAGCGCACGCGTGGTCCCGATGCCGCCGGGGCCCATGAGGATCAGCTTGTCGACCTTGTCGGGCCGGTCCATCGCGAGCCGGAGGGCCGCGGCGCCGCCGTAGGAGTTGCCGACGAGGTGCGCCCTGTCGATGCCGAGCTCGTCGAGCAGGCCGCGCAGGACCATGGCGAGGTCGCCGAACGGGTCGCTCTGGTCGATGTCCTTGCTGGACTGCCCGTACCCCGGCATGTCCGGCACGATCACGCGGAACTTCTGCGCGAGGACGTCGATGTTGCGCGAGTAGTTCGACGCGCCCGTCGCCCCGGCGCCGCCACCGTGGAGCAGGACCACGGGGGCGCCCTCGCCGGCCTCGGTGATGAAGATCCGACGACGCCCGACCTCGACGGTGCGTTCGGTACGGGTGGGGGTGGTGGCGGTCATCGGTGGCCCTCTCGGTCGGTACGTTTCTGACTACATCATCAGAAACGTGATCCGCGATGCCAAGAGGTTTCTGATAGATTTATCCAAGAAACCCACCGAAGGGAGACCGCGGATGACCACCGAGACGGCCGACGCGCCCGCACGGCGCCCCGATCCCCGTCGGGCCCGCACCCGTAACGCCCTGATCGGCGCCGCCCGCCGCCTGCTCGCCGACGGGCGGGCTGCGGTGAGCGTGCAGGAGATCACCGACGAGGCCGGCGTGGGCTTCGGCAGCTTCTACAACCATTTCGAGACCAAGGAGGAGCTGTTCACCGAGGCCGTGGCCAGCGTCCTCGACGAATGGGGCGAGCTCCGCGACGCGGTGGTCGACGGCATCGAGGACCCGGCCGAGGTGTTCGCCGTGAGCTTCCGCATGCTCGGCCGGATGCAGCGCCACCTGCCCGAACTCGTGCGCGTGATGCTGCACCAGGGCATGTCCGTGCTGCTCACCGACCGCGGCCTGCGGCCCCGGGCGCTCGCCGACCTCCGGCGCGGGATCGAGGCGGGCCGGTTCACCGTGCCCGATGCCGAGATGGCGCTGATGATGTCCGGCGGCGCGCTGCTCGGGCTCGTCCAGCTGCTCGACGCCCACCCGGATCTCGACGATGCCCGCGCCTCCGACGACTACGCCCGGCACGTGCTGCTCATGCTGGGGATCGAGAAGGACGACGCCGACCGCATCGTCGCGCTGCCCCTCCCGGAGATCTCGGTCCCCGTCTGACCCACACGAAAGGGTTTCCACACGGCCGAAAAACTGTCCGCGACAGATGCTCTCGCGCGCGGCACGGCCAACCGCATCGGCGGCCCCGATGAGGGTGCCGACGACGACGAGCTGCCGATCCACCGCGAGATGTTCGAGCGGGCGCGGTCGAGTCAGGACGCGATCGAGGCGCGGGTCGCGCGGTTCCAGAAGCGCCCGCCCGTCTTCACCGGGCAGTAGTCCGCTCGCGGCGGGTTGTCGCTGGGTGACAACGTCGACCGCACGTTTTGTTCGCCCGAACCGATGTGCTCCGGGCATTGCGCCGTACCGTCCCCGGGGACACGACCGTGCGAGGCGTGCACTGGGTCGAAATCCGCGTTACTGCTGTTGCAGGGGCAGGAGTTCTCTCTCCGCAAAGACCTGGCGGATAGCCAGCATCGCGTTGAACACTCGTGGGTTCCCGGCGAAGGCGAGGAGGTGGATCACGGCGTCCACGATGTCCTGGGGCGATGCACCAGCGGTGAGGGCCGCTCGAGTATGGAACTTCAGCTGGCGTTCCGCGTCCCCAAGCGTCGTCAGGGCAGCGATTGTTACTAGGGCGTGTCTCCCAATAGTCGTGACCATCGCAAGCATGCTTGGAGCACGACCCCGGCCCGGTAGGTGATGGCGAGTTTGTCGTAGCGGGTGGCCAGTCCGCGCCATTGCTTGGTGTCGTTGAATGATCTCTCAACTACGTTGCGGCCCTTGTAGGTATCGGTGTCGAATGTCGGTGGCCGACCACCCGCGGCGCCCTTGCGGCGGCGGGCGTCGATCTCGGTGACCTTCTGCGGAATGACTGCCTTGATACCCCGGCCGGCGAGCATCCGCCGGTTCACGCCACTGGTGTAGGCCCGGTCGGCGACGACCGCGTCCGGGCGAGTGCGGGGACGCCCAGCCCCGCATCTCGGTACCCGAATATCGGCGAGGACCTCGGTGAGCATGGCGCCGTCGTTGCGCTGTCCGCCGGTGACGACCACCGCGAGCGGACGCCCCTG